>CAVZJI010000033.1:0-182434 GCA_963775405.1 uncultured Alphaproteobacteria bacterium | reverse complement strand
AGATCACCGCTTCCGACATCGATCCGATGATGGACCAGGGCAAGCTCCTGTTCGTCGTCGAAATCCCGCCCAATTTCGAGGCCGACATTCGCGCCCAGCGCAAGACCGGCATCCAGATCAATGTCGACGCGACGGCGGTGGCGCAGGCCGGCAACGGCGCCGGCTATCTCAACACGGCGATCGCAACCGAGATCCAGCGGTTCATCGGCGGCCGGGCAGGCTCGACCGGCGTCCCGATCAATCTTGTGTTGCGCGCAGCGTTCAACCCAAACCTCAAGACGGCTTGGTTCTCTGCGATGACCCAGGTCATCAACCAGATCACGATGCTGACGGTCATCCTCACCGGCGCGGCGCTGATCCGCGAGCGCGAGCAGGGCACAGTCGAGCACCTCTTGGTCATGCCGGTCGTGCCGTCGGAGATCATGATCGCCAAGATGATCGCCAACGGCCTCGTCATCCTGATTGCGGCGATGCTGTCGTTGCAATTCGTGGTGCACTGGTGGATCGGCTCGCCGATCGCCGGGTCGCTGCTGGTGTTCCTGCTCGGGGCGGCCATTTATGCGCTTGTTGTGGCGGCCCTCGGTATCCTGCTTGGCACCCTCGCCACGACCATGGGCCAGTTCGGCTTGCTCGCCATGCCGGTGCTGATGGTGACGCAATTGCTCTCGGGCAGCGCCACGCCGATGGAAAGCATGCCGGTCTGGCTGCAATATTTCATACAGACGATCAGCCCGACGCCGCATTTCGTGCAATTCGCCCAGGCGGTGCTGTTCCGCGGCGCCGACATCACCCTTGTGTGGCGTCCGCTCGTCGCGATGCTTGCCATCGGCGCCGTCTATTTCACCGTCGCCAGCATCCGCTTCCGCAAGGTGATCTTCGGCGGTTGACACTTGGACGCCGGTACTCGTCGTAATTAACAGGCAGTACAGGATTCATATTGGACCAATGGGTAGTCCCGCCGATTGCGGCGCTTGGCTTGACGGCTTAAGCCGCGCAAGTACAAAGTGCCGAACGATCAACAAACCGCGAAATTGTGGGGCTGGCGCGCCACGCGCCAAGCTTGAGTTCGGCCATTCGAACAAGGGAGAGAACTTTGCCCAACTCCAATTGGCGCGCCCGAGTAAGCCGCCGCACCCTCGTCAAATCCGGGGCGGCGCTCGCCGCCGCGCAATTCGCCAGTCCGTTTGTCATCCCCGCCCGCGCCGCCGACCCGGTCAGGATCGGCCTCGACAATCCGCTGACCGGCACCTACGCCGGCCCAGGCAAGAACGAACTGGTCGGCTGCCAGGCGGCGCTCGACGAGATCAACGCCAAGGGCGGCATTCTCGGCCGTCCGGTTGAACTCCTTGTCGAGGATTCGTCGAGCGGCGACGCCGGCACGGCCGTGCAGAAGGCGCGCAAGCTGATCGAAGGCGACAAGGTCGATTTCCTGCTCGGCAACGTGAACTCGGCGCTGGCGCTCGCCATGGCGCAGGTTTCGAACGAAAAGGGGGTCCTGCATATTTGCCCTGGCGGCCACACCGATGCGATCACCGGCGCGAGCTGCCACTGGAACGTGTTCCGCGTCTGCAACACCACGCAGATGGAGGCGAACGCCGTCGCCAGCGCATTGGTGAAGCAATTCGGCAAGAAGTTCTACTACATCACGCCCGACTACGCGTTCGGCCATACCCTCGAAGCCGGCATGATCAAGGCCATCGCGGCGCTCGGGGGCGAGAGAGTGGGCGGCGACCTGACGCCGCTCGGCACGGTGGACTTTTCGTCCTATCTCATCAAGGCGCAGGCGGCGAACCCCGACGTCATCGTGTTTCTGGTTCAGGGCGACGACATGCTCAACGCCATGAAGCAGGCGGTGCAGTTCGGATTGCAAAACAAAGTCCATCTCGCCGGCGCGCAGCAGGAGATGGAGCCGTTGGAAGGCCTTTCGCCGGAAGCGCGGATCGGCGTCTGGGTCATGGAATGGTACTGGAACCAGCCCGGCGTGCCCCATGTCGCCGAATTTGTCGAGGCGATCAAGAAACGCACCGGTCGCGTGCCGACCGCGCGCACCTGGTTCGGCTACGTCTCGGTCTGGACCTGTGCGCTCGCCGCAGCCAAGGCCAATTCGCTCAAGGCGGTCGAGATGGCGAAGGCCTTGCAGGACTTTCATCTGCCGCCCGAAATAGCGCTCGGACCGAATCCGGCCTTCTACCGCGCCGGGCAAAATCAGCTGCTCGCCTCGCTGTTCGTCGGTGAGGCGCAAGCCAAGGGCTCTGCGCCAGACGATCTGTTCAAGGTCACCAAGGTCGTTAGCGGGGCCGACGTCGCCGGTACGGTGGAAGAGAGCGGCTGCAAGATGACCTGGCCGACCTGAGCGGCCGCAAAACTGCCACGAGATCAAGCACCGGCCGAAGCGTGGGGACCGAAAAATCGGCTGAGCCGACGGCTGGAATCTGGGAGGGAAAAATGGCCAACGCCAATCCGCGGCGGATCAGCCGTCGCAGGCTGGTCAAGTCGGGGCTGGCGCTCGCCGGCGCCCGATTTGCTGGGCCATTCGTCATCTCCACTCGGGCTGCCGAGGCCGTCAGGATCGGGCTCGACAATCCGCTGACCGGCCCGGTCGCTTCACTCGGGAAAAACGAGCTCATTGGTTGTCAAATGGCGATCGACGAGATCAACGCCAAGGGCGGCATCCTCGGCCGTCCAGTCGAGCTGATCGTCGAGGATTCGACTAGCGGCGACGCCGGGACTGCGGTCATGAAGGCGCGCAAGCTGATCGAAAGCGACAAGGTCGACTTCCTGCTCGGCAACGACAACTCCGCGCTCGCCCTCGCGATGGCTCAAGTCTCGAACGAAAAGGGGATCCTGCATATTGTGCCCGGCGGCCACACCGACGCGGTAACCGGCGCGAGCTGCCACTGGAACGTGTTCCGCGTCTGCAACACTACGCAGATGGAGGCGAACGCAGTCGCAAGCGCGCTCGTCAAGGAGTTCGGCAAGAAGTTCTATTACATCACGCCCGACTACGCCTTTGGCCATACGCTGGAGGCGGCGATGACCAAGGCGATCGCC
This sequence comes from uncultured Alphaproteobacteria bacterium, assembly GCA_963775405.1. GTDB lineage: Bacteria > Pseudomonadota > Alphaproteobacteria > Rhizobiales > Beijerinckiaceae > Roseiarcus. Next base: position 179,383 of record CAVZJI010000033.1, on the reverse strand, counting down.
GCCCTCGGTGGCGAGAGAGTGGGCGGCGACTTGACGCCGCTCGGCACGGTTGACTTTTCCTCCTATCTCATCAAGGCGCAGGCGGCGAACCCCGACGTCATCGTCTTCCTGGTCCCGGGCGACGACATGCTCAACGCCATGAAACAGGCGGTTCAGTTCGGGCTGCAAAACAGGGTTCATCTCGCCGGGGCGCATCAGGAGATGGAGCCGCTCGAAGGCCTGCCGCCTGAGGCGCGCATCGGCGTCTGGGTCATGGAATGGTACTGGAACCAGCCCGGTGTGCCTCATGTCGCCGAGTTCGTCGAAGCCACCAAGAAACGCGCCGGCCGCGTGCCGACCGCGCGGACCTGGTTCGGCTACGTCTCGGTCTGGACCTGCGCGCTCGCCGCCGCCAAGGCCAATTCGCTCAAGGCGGTCGAGACGGCGAAGGCGCTCCAGGACTATCATCTGCCGCCCGAGATCGCGCTCGGACCGAACCCGGCCTTCTATCGCGCCGGCCAGAATCAGCTCCTGTCTTCGCTATTCGTCGGCGAAGCGCAGGCCCAAGGGTCGGCGCCGGACGACTTGTTCAAAGTCACCTCGGTTGTGAACGGCGCCGACGTGGCTGGCTCGCTTAAGGAGAGCGGCTGCAAGATGACCTGGCCAACGTGAGCTCCCCGCGAGGAGCAGAGGGCTGTTCGCCGCCGCCCTCCTTGCGGCGACCGGCGAATCCCGACGCATGACCCAGGTCGTCCTGTTCAACGTCTTCAACGGCCTGATCGTCGGGGCGTTTTATGCGCTGATGGCGCTCGGCCTGTCGCTGATCCTCAACCTCAGCGGCGTCATCAACTTCGCCCACGGCGGATTTCTGGCGCTGGGCGCGTATCTCGCCTACACGCTGATCCCCTATATCGGATTTTGGGGCGCGCTGATCCTCGCGCCCCCGCTGACTGCGGCTCTCGGCCTCATCGTCGAGTGGCTATTGATCCGCCCGCTCTATGGAAAAGACCCGCTCTACAGCCTGCTCTTGACCTTCGGTCTCGCCTATATCTTTGAGGACATGACGCGCTTCTTCTGGGGCGCGCAGAGTGTCCCGTTTCAGGTCCCCACGTGGCTCATGACCTCGCTGTCAAGCCAGTACTTTTTCCTCACCGGCTACCGCGTTTTCATGATGATCATCGTTGCCGCGGCGGTGGGCGGCCTCTTCGCGGTGCTCAAATACACGCGCCTCGGCATGCGCATCCGCGCCGGCACGCGCGACCTCGACACGGTCTCGACGCTTGGCGTCAACGTCAGGGTGCTGCGCAGCCTCAACTTCGGCATCGGCATCTACATGGCCGGCCTCGCCGGCGTGCTGGCGGCCGGCCTCTTGGGTCTCTCGCCCACCATCGGCGCCAACCTCATCATGCCGAGCTTCGTCGCGATCATCGTCGGCGGCCTCGGCAGTTTGCTTGGAACGCTCCTTGGCGGTTTGATGATCGGCGTCGCCTCCGGGTTGGCGGCGGTCTACTTTCCCTCCGCCACCGAGGCCGTGATCTACGTGATGATGGGCCTGGTGCTGCTTGTCCGGCCGCGCGGCCTGCTCGGCGAAGAGGGGAGGGTGCATTGAGCGGCGCCCGCGCCCGCGCTTTCGACGCCGCCGTCTGCCTGCTGCTCTTGTTCATGCCGTTCTGGATGGGCGCGATCGGCGGCTACACCGAGCTCGCCACCCGCATCGTGGTCATGGGGCTGGCGGCGATGTCGCTCAACTTCCTGCTCGGCTTCACCGGGGTCCTCTCGTTCGGCCATGCCGCCTATTTCGGGCTTGGGGCCTATGGGACGGCGATGGCGATCAAATATCTGGGCGCAGGCACCATCCCGGCGATCGGGCTCGGCGTCGTCGTCGCGACGATCGCGGCGATGATCATCGGCGCGCTCATCGTCAAGCTGCGCGGCGTTTATTTCGCCATGGTGACGATCGCCTTCGGCCAGGTCTTCTATTTCATCGCCTTCCGCTGGAACGCGGTGACCGGCGGCGACGACGGGCTCACCGGCTGGCATCGCCTGCCGATCAACTTCGGCTTCGCCCAGCTCGACATTTATCAGAACGACAAGGCGTTCTACTATTTCGCACTCGCGATATTTGCGATCTGCGTCGGCGCCATGGCGGTGCTCCTCAACTCGCCTTTCGGGCGCTCGCTGATCGCCATTCGCGAAAACGAACGGCGCGCGCGCTTTCTCGGCGTGCCGATCGAGCGGCACGTGTGGCTCTCGTTCGTGATCTCATGTTTCTTCGTCAGTGTGGCGGGCGCGCTCTACGCCCTACTCAACAACTTCACCGATCCGCGGGCGTTGCGCTTCGATCTGTCCGGCAATTTCGTCATCATGGCGGTGCTAGGCGGCATGCGCTCGTTCTGGGGCCCCCTGATCGGCGCCGCGGTTTTCGTCGCGCTGCAGGACTACGTCTCGAGCCATACCGAAAACTGGATGTCGGTGATCGGCCTCGTGTTCGTGCTGGTCGTGCGCTTCTTTCCGCGAGGAATTCTAGGCATGCTGCGCAGCGGAGCGAAGGCGTGACTTTGCTTCAGGTCGAGGGCGCATCGAAGCGCTTTGGCAGCCTGGTCGCCATCGACGGCGTGTCGTTGACCATCGAGCCGGGCGAACTGCGCGCGATCATCGGTCCGAATGGCGCCGGCAAGACGACGTTCTTCAACCTGGTCAGCGGCCTGTTCGCGCCGACCGCAGGCTCGATCCGGTTCGAGGGGCGCGACGTTGCTGCGCTCGCTCCCGACGAGCGGGTGCGGCGCGGCATGTCCCGCACCTTCCAGATCACCGAGATCTTTCCAGAGCTCTCGGTCGCCGACAACATCCGCGTCGCGGTCGAGGTGGCGTCCGGCTATCGTCTCCGGCCGTGGCTTGGCGCGGAGGCGCGGGCGGCGGTTGCGGCGCGCGTCGACGAGCTTCTGAGCCTGGGCGGACTGGCCGACAAGACCAAGGTGCGCGCCGGCGCGCTTTCACATGGCGACCAGCGGGCGGCCGAGATCATGATGTCGCTTGCGCTAAGACCCCGCCTGCTCATGCTCGACGAGCCGACGGCGGGCATGGGCGATCAGGAAACCTACGACATCGCTCGGCTCATCCGACGGCTGCATCGGCAGGAAGGGCTGACGATCATGCTGATCGAGCACGACATGCGCGTCGTGTTCAACCTTGCTGATCGCATCATGGTGCTTGCCGAGGGGCGGGTGCTGGCCGAAGGCGCACCGCAGGAGATCGCCGACAGCGAAAAGGTCCAGGCCGCCTATCTCGGCAAGGCTGCGGCATGATCGCGCTTCAGGCCGAGGATCTGCACACCTTTTATGGCAAGAGCCATATCCTCCACGGCGTGAGCCTCGAAGTGCGCGAGGGCGAGATTGTCACGCTGCTCGGCCGCAACGGCGCGGGGAAGACGACGACGCTGCGCACCCTGATCGGCCTCAACCGCCCGCGCACTGGCAAGGTCGCGGTGTTCGGCGCGGACATGACCGGATTTCCCCCTTACCGGATCGCTGGGTCCGGCGTCGGCTATGTGCCGGAAGGGCGACGCATCTTCGCCAACCTGACCGTGGACGAGAACCTGCTGGTTCCGGTCCAGCGGCCCGGCCCATGGACTGTTAGCCGTGTCTACGAGGCGTTTCCGCGCCTCGCCGAGCGTCGCGGGAACAAGGGCGCGCAGCTCTCGGGCGGCGAGCAGGAGATGCTGTCCATCGCCCGCGCCCTGATCTTGAACCCCAAACTCCTCATGCTCGACGAGCCTTCGCAGGGCTTAGCGCCCTTGATTGTCGAGGACGTGTTCAAAATCGTCGTCGCGGCGCGGCGCGAAGGCGTCTCGGTGCTTCTGGTCGAGCAGAACGTGCGCGCGGCGGTCGAGATCGCCGATCGCGCCTATGTGCTCGACGACGGCCGGATCGTCTACGAGGGCGACGCGCGCGCCTTCGGGGCGGACGAGCAACGGGTGCGCGAACTCGCGGGCGCGAGCGCCGAGAAATGGGATATGGACGGCTAGCGCAAGTCCCTGGAGGCGTTAAGGCGATTGAGCGCTGGCGATATGGAAAGAATTCGAGGGGTGCACGGAACTTGATTCGCCGCTACGACGGGCCTTATGAAAAGCAGCGGGGCCGAGTCGCGCTTGGGGAATGATCAAAGCGCGTCCGCTCGGGGCTGGGGAGAATAAGAAATGTTCAAACAATTGCTCACGCCGGTCGCGGGCAGCCTGCCGCTTTCGTTCATTGTTGCGGCGCTGCCCGTCGCGGCCGTTCTCGTGTTGCTTGGCGTGATGCGCCGACCGGCCTGGCAAGCCTCGCTGGCGGGGCTGATCGTCGGCCTGATCATCGCGATCGGAGTTTGGAGCCTTCCCGCTTCTCTTGCCTTTAAGGCCGTCGCCAACGGCGTCGTGTTCGCCCTCTGGCCGGTCATGTGGATCGTGGTCAACGCGCTTCTTCTTTACAACATCGCGGTGGAGTCGAAGCGGTTCGACGCCTTTCGGGCGTGGGTTCTCAACCATCTTCCGAACGATCGCCGCGTCGTGCTGGTGGTGATCGGCTTCTGCTTCGGGGCGCTGCTGGAAGGCATTGCCGGCTTCGGAACGCCAGTCGCAATCACGTCGTCGCTCCTCATCCTGGTGGGCTTCCCGGCGCTCGAAGCGCTGGTGTTCACGTTGATCTTCAATACGGCGCCGGTGGCCTTTGGCGCGCTCGGCGTTCCTGTGACGACGCTAGGCGCAGTCACCGGCCTGCCCGCAGGGACGCTTGGCGCCATGATCGGCCGCCAGTTGCCGTTCATCGCGCTTTTGCTGCCCTTCTACGTGATGGGCCTCTATGGCGGGGTGCGCTCACTGAAGGCGCTGTGGCCCGTGCTGCTGGTCGCCGGCGGCTCATTCGCGCTCAGTCAGTTCATCGCCTCGAATTACATCAACTATGCGTTGACCGACGTCCTCGCCTCGCTCGGCTCGCTGATCGTAACGCTGCTGTTCCTGCAGGCGTGGAAGCCGGCGCCTGATCCGGAATTCGCGGTGAAGGGCGGGGCGAATGTCCTCCATACGCGTTCGGCCATGAGCCCGTGGCAAGGCTGGCTGCCCTGGCTCATCGTGACTGCGGTCGTCATCTTGTGGACGACCCTCGAGATCTTCAAAATCGGCCAACAAGCGATCCCATGGCCCGGCCTCGACAAGGCGATCTCGATCACGCTCTACAACGACAAGCCTTACGGCGCAGTGTGGACCTTCCAGCCTCTCGCAACGGGAACGGCGATTCTACTCTCCGCGATCATCACGGCGATCGTGGTCAAGCTGAGCGTCGGGGACTTTTTCCAGTGCGTCGTCCGGACCATCAAGCAGGCCTGGATCGCCATCCTGACCGTCTGTCTCATTATCGGCCTCGCCTATCTCATGAACTATTCCGGCATGGCCTATACGCTCGGCCTCGGCGTGGCCTCGGTCGGGCATTTGTTCGTCATCCTCTCGCCCTTCCTCGGCTGGGTGGCGGTCGCCCTCTCAGGCAGCGACACATCGGGCAACGCGCTGTTCGGCAACCTTCAGGTGGTGGCGGCGAAACAGCTTGATCTCAATCCCGTGCTGTTCGCGGCGACCAACTCATCCGGCGGCGTCATGGGCAAGATGATCTCGCCGCAGAACATCGCGACGGGCGTCTCGGTCACGGATCTGCGCGGGCACGAGGGGATCGTGTTCGCGCGCACCTTCTGGCACAGCATCATTCTGACGCTGATCCTTGGCGTGCTGGTCGCGCTGCAGCAGTACGTTTTCCCTGGCATGATTCCGACTATCCCGCACTGAGCGCGCGGGCGCCCGCCGCGCCTATTTCTGGCAGAAGACGGCGACGAGCGCCTTCCTCTCGCGCGCCGCGATATCGCCCGCGCTGAGCGGGACGCCGCTCCCGGATGCGGGTTCGCCGCGCGCCGAGGAAGGCGCGAACCGCCTCTGACGCGATCAGGGCGTGCGGGGCCGCGAGGGCGAGGCCGGCGACGCGCTTGGGCTCGCCGGCGATCGGGGCGACGAGGCCGACCAGCGCCCCGCTTCGATCGAACACCGGTCCGCCGCCGGCGCTCCTTTCCACAGCAGCGGTGACGACCGGCTGCGTCTCGCCGCCGGCAAACGAGGCCGGGCTTGCCGCCAGGCGCTCTCCGGCGAACCCAAGGATGAGCAGATCCTGCGCCGGCGCGCCAAAGCGTGGCGCTTCGCCGCTCGCGGCGAAGTCTCCGGCGAGCATCGTGAGACCCGTCGCGGCGTCGGCGCGCTCGATCCGCACTGGCTTACCGGCGATAGTCGGATTTGAGCAGTCGTTTGCCTTAAGCGCGGTCAGCGCCTCGCCGGGCGCGACGACGAGCGCGGTCGCGGCCGGCTGCGGAACGACCGCGGGCGCAGCCGCGCTTGATGCGGGAGGCGCTGCGGCGTTAGCCCCGGCGCTTGCCACAGGCGCCGCCGCGGATCCCGGGAACGGCTCGAATGAATTGGCGATGGCGATCGCGACCCGGTCGAGAGAGGCGGTCTGCGACGCCGGATAGGCGAAGGTGAAACCGCGGATTGGCGGGTTCGCGTTCGGGTTCTTGTCGAAGCGGGTGTAGAACTTGACCGGCCCGTCCTGCCCCGAGACGACAAAGAAGGCGTCGGGCTTGATAGCCTTGTAGGCGATCTTGCGGGTGGGCGTCGCCGCGGACAGACGCGCGTAGAGGGCGCCGAGGTCAGCGTCGGCGTTCGAGGCGAAGTCGAGCCTTGCGCCTCCTCGGGCGCTCAGGAGCTTGAGCGGCGCGCCGATCTTCGCGCCGCTCTTGGGGTCGCTCGTGACCTGGAACCCGACTGCCTCCCGCGCCTTTTGAGCCGTGGCCAGCAAGGCCTTGAGCTCAGCTGCCGACAGCGCACCATCGGCCGGCGCTTTGAGGCTCGCCTGGAAGGCGAGGATCGCGTCCCGGGTTCGCTTGCCGAACTCGCCGTCGTTGACGCCAACGTAGAGGCCAAGCCAGACAAGCGCTTCCTGCGCAGCCTTGCGCGTTGCTTCCGGCATGCCCAGGAAGGCCGCTTTCTGCGCCGCCATCGCGGCGTCGTCGACGGAGGGGGCGGGGGGCGGCGTTTGCGCCGAGGCAAGCGGAGAAAAAAGACCGAAAGCCAGTGCGAGGGCGACGAAGATGGGCGTTCGTTTCATCGGCGCTCCAGATTGCGCCAGGGAGCGAGGCGCTTTTCGATCATACGCTTGGTGGTTGATCAGCCATAGAAGGCGATGGCCCGTAGCGAAATCAAGTTGAAAGGCTGAGGACGCATAGCGGCCCCAGCCCGCATCGTACTGTGTCAAGATCCGTAACGCGTTACACTCCGTTAAATAACCGAGGAGCCCCGATGCCCGCCCCCGCCGAACGGATGAGACAAATGCGGGAGCGACGGCGCAAGCGAGGCCTGCGCGAACTGCGAATCGTTATCCCCGATCCTCGCCTGACCTCCGTTCGTCGGCGCGTGGCTGCTCAGGTCGCCCGTCTTATCCCAGGCAGTGAGGATGAGGCGCTGAGCTGGATTGAGGCCGTCTCCGAATTCGATGCGCCCAATCGGCAAGCGGGCGATGAGACGCGGTGATGTCGTCATCGTGGCCGCAGCCGGCGATTATGGAAAACCTCGACCGGCGGTCATCGTTCAGACGGACGCGTTTCCAGAGACCAGCGCCTCTGTCGTGATTTGCCAACTGACCTCTGAAATTGTCGAGGCGCCGGATTTCCGCATCACGATCGATCCGAGCGACAACAATGGTTTGCGGGCGCGCTCCCAGATCATGACCGACAAGCCGGTGACGGTTCGAAGAGCGCGGATACGGCAGTCCATCGGTCGCCTCCAAGAAAGCGACCTCAATCGGCTCAACACCGCGCTGGCTTTCGTGATGGGACTTGCGGACTGAGATTTTGCTTACCGGCGGCTGCACCACTCCCGTCGGGCCATCCACCAGTCTGTTTGGCAAAGGACGTTTCAACTGTGCTAAATTCGCGGTGAGACGCTGGCAAGTCAATTTGAAGGTTGGACATGCTTCACGCTCTGCGCTCGTTCGCCGTCCTTCTGGTCCTTTTTGTGGGCGCCGCCGACGCGGCGGAAACCAAGCCGTTCGCCCGCGAGGATATGGCGAGCGACGCTGTGCGTCTGACCGAAACATTGCGCGTCGCGACCGCGGCCGTCGGAGCCCAGGTCAAAGGCAAGACGCCACAGCAATTGCTGACCGAGGCCGCCAGGGCTGTCTCCGGCGGCGACTTCGCCGCTGCCGAGAAACTCGCCGGCGCCGCCATCACAGCAGCGCCCAAGGATCCCGCCAACTGGCTCGCTTACGCTGGGTTTGCGGCGGCGGCCGACGACGCCAAGGCGAATGACCGCTACGATGTCGTCACCCAGGGCGCGACTGCGGCTTATGCCGCCTATCAGCATTCGACGACGCCGGAGGCGCAGGCCACGGCGCTCGCCATGCTCGCTGATCTGCTCGCTCGCCACGAGCAATGGCGCCCCGCGCTCGACGCCTTGAAGGCCTCGCTCGACCGCCACGACTCGGTCGACGCGCGCAAAACCTACGAGGCGATGCGCGCTGAGCACGGGTTCCGCATTCTCGACTACAAGGTCGACAACGAATCCGCCCTCCCACGCGTCTGCTTCAACTTCTCCGAGCCGCTCGCGCGCAGGACCGATTTTTCGCCTTACGTTGCCGTGTCCGGTTCATCCGACACCGCCATCTCGAACGAAGATCAGCAGATCTGCGTCGAGGGCCTCAAGCACGGCGAGCGCTACGCGATCGTGCTGCGCCAGGGCCTGCCCTCGGCGGTTGGAGAGTCGCTGCTGAAGTCCGCCGACTACGAGATCTACGTGCGCGACCGCTCGCCCCAGGCGCATTTCGCCGGCCGAGCTTACGTCTTGCCGCGTCAGGGCCAAAAGGGCGCGCCGCTCGTCACCGTCAACACGGCGAAAGTCTCCATCGATGTCTATCGCATCGGCGACCGCAATTTGCTCACGACCGTCAATCGCGACGATTTTCTTAAACCCATCGACTCGTCGCGCGCCGACGAGATCGCCTCCGAGGATGGAGCGAAAGTCTGGAGCGGGACGATGGATGTCGCCTCCGCGCTCAACCAAGATGTCGTCACCGACTTTCCGGTGCTCGACGCCGTCGGCAAGCTCGAGCCCGGAATCTACATCGTCACCGCGCGGCCGTGGAAGGGCGCGACGAGCCCAACCACTCCAGACGCGGACGACAGCGTGCAACTCGCCGCGCAATGGATGGTGGTTTCCGACCTCGGCCTGACCGCGATCTCCGGCGACGACGGCGTGCATGCGCTGGTGCAATCGCTTGGCTCCGCCGGGCCGCTCGCGGGCGTCGAACTCAGGCTCGTTGCGCGGAACAACGAAGTGCTGGCGACGAAGACGACCGACGCCGACGGCCGGGTCGACTTCGATCCCGGACTCTCCCGCGGCAAGGGCGGCTCGGCGCCCGGCCTCCTGGTCGCCACGCTCGCCGGCGACTACGGCTTCCTCAGCCTCGCTCGGAACGCTTTCGACCTCAGCGACCGCGGCGTGACTGGCCGCGATCCACCCGTTGGACTCGACGCATTCCTCTATACCGAGCGCGGCGTCTATCGTTCGGGCGAGACCGTTTTCGCCACGGCGCTTTTGCGCGACGCCAAGGGCGTGGCGAAATCCGGCTTGCCGCTGACGCTGGTCGTCAAACGGCCGGACGGCGTCGAATACAAACGCGCGACCTTACCCGATCAGGGCCTCGGCGGGCGCGCTTATGCGATACCGCTGCTGCCGGGTTCGGCGGCGGGCAAGTGGTCGATCGAGGCTTACGCCGATCCCAAGGGCGACAGCATCGGCCGGGTCGAGTTCATGCTTCAGGACTACGTTCCCGAGCGGCTCGATTTCACTCTCCATCCGGCGAAGCCTGTCATCGCTCCTGGCGAGCCGGTCGAGTTCTCGCTCGACGCGCGGTTTCTCTATGGCGCGCCGGCAAGCGGCCTCGATGTCACCGGCGCCATTCGGCTGCAGGTCGTCGAAGGCGCGGAGCTAGCCGGCTTTCCAGGCTATGTCGCCGGCCTCGCCGACGACGATTTCACCACCATCGAGAACCAGTTTTCGGACAAGGTTCAGACCGACGACAAGGGTCATGCCGATCTTTCGGTCGAATTGCCCGAAGGCGCGAGCACGCGCCCGCTGCAAGCCAAGCTCATCGTCGACGTGGGCGAGCCTGGCGGACGGACGGTCGAGCGCACGCTCGTGCTGCCCGTGCGGTCAAAGGGCGTAACGGTCGGGGTTAAGAAAGACTTCGACGCGTCGTTGAGCGCCGGCGACGTCGCGACGTTCGAGGCGATCGCCATCGCGCCGGACGGCGTGCGCATCGCGCGCAAGGGCGCGGCCTGGTCGCTCTATCAGGTCACCAACGACTATCAGTGGTTCAACGCCGATGGCCATTGGAGCTACGAGTCCGTCAAGTCGTCGAAGCGCATCGCGAGCGGGACGATCGACATCGGCGCCGACGCGCCCGCCAAATTTTCCGGCCGTGTTGGCTGGGGCGCGCATCGGCTGGACATCAAGACGCTCGATGGCGAGGAGACGAGCGTCGCCTTCGACGTCGGCTGGTCGGGAACGGCCGGCGCCGATACGCCCGACAATGTGGTCGTGACCCTCGACAAGACGAATTACACGGCGGGCGAAGAGGCAAAATTGCGCATCGCCTCCGCCTTCGCCGGCAAGGCGACCGTCGCGCTGGTCGGCGACAAAATCGAGCGCTTCATCGACGTCGATCTTGTGTCCGGCGACAACGTCGTGCCGTTTGCGGTCGGCGGCGACTGGGGCCCGGGCACCTACGCGGTCGCGCTGACCCATCGCCCGCTGGACGTTGGGGCGAAGCGCATGCCGGGCCGCGCGCTTGGGCTGGCTTGGTTCGCCATCGATCGCGGTTCGCACGCGCTCGACGTCAAGCTCGACGCGCCGCAGCTGACGCGGCCGCGCCAATCGATGACGCTGCCCATCCATCTCGCGGGCCTCGCGCCGGGCGAGGAAGCGCACGTGACCGTCTCGGCGGTCGACATCGGCATTCTCAATTTGACCGGGTTTAAGACGCCGGATCCGAGCGCCTACTTCTTTGGGCAGCGCAAGCTGCCGGTCGAGATTCGCGATCTCTGGGGCATGCTGATCGACGGCATGCAGGGCGAGGCTGGCGCCATCCACATCGGCGGCGATTCGAGCGGCGGGGTTGAAGGCAATCTGCCGACGCAGGAGCCGCTCGCTTTGTTCTCGGGCGTCGTCAAGGTGGATGACCAGGGGACCGCGTCCGTCTCGTTCGATCTGCCAGCGTTCAATGGTTCGGTGCGGCTGACCGCCGTCGCCTGGTCGAAGGACAAGGTCGGGTCCGCGCAGGCCGATGTGACGGTGCGCGACTCGGTCGTTGTCGCCGCAACTCTGCCGCGTTTCCTCAACGTCGGCGACCGCTCCGAAATGCATATCGACATCGACAATGTCGAGGGCGACGCAGGCGAGTATAAGCTCGACCTCGACATCCACGGGCCGCTCACCGCCGACGCGGACGCGATGACAAAGGCGGTGCGCCTCGACCTGCATCAACGCCAATCCTTGGCGATGCCGATTGCCGCGGCTGGCATTGGCGTCGCCGAGCTTGACTTGAGACTCACGGGCCCGAAGACGGACCTGACCCAGCATTTCCGCCTCGGCATAGCCTCCGGCGCGCCCGACTCGTATCGGCGCACGGTGACGCCTCTGCCGGGCGGCGCAAGTCAGACCATCTCGGGCGGTCTCCTCGCCGATTTCATTCCCGGCACCGGCTCGATCGCGATTTCGGCTTCCCCTTTGGGGCGCTCGACGCGCCGGCGCTGCTGGCGGCGCTGCAACGCTACCCTTATGGCTGTTCGGAGCAGACTGTCAGCGTCGCCATGCCTTTGCTCTATGTGAACCGTCTCGCGTCGATCGAGCATCTCGGCGTCGATCCGGATCTCGATGGACGGATCAAACAGGCGATCGAGCGCGAGCTCAGTCGCCAGAGCGCGAGCGGCGCGTTCGGCATGTGGAGCGCCGACAGCAATGGAGAGGACGCCTGGCTCGACGCCTTTGTCACTGACTTCCTTACGCGCGCACGGGAGCGTAATTTCGCCGTCTCGCAGCAAGCCTTCGAGCAGGCGCTCGACCGGCTGCGCAATGAGGTCGCCAACACGCCGGAGCCGAACAAGGATAATGCCGCGGCCATCGCCTATGCGCTCTACGTTCTTGCGCGCAACGGGCGCCCCGTCATCGGCGATCTGCGCTACCTTACCGACGCCAAGCTCGACGCCTTCACGAGTCCGCTCGCCAAGGCCCAGCTTGCGGCTGCGCTCGCGATGCTCGGCGACCAGGCGCGCGCGGCCGGCGCCTTTGGCTCTGCGCTCAAGGCTCTCGACGCCGAGCGCGACGGGGGCTCGCGGCCCGATTATGGCTCGCGGCTGCGCGACGCCGCGGCCGTGCTCGCACTCGTCTCTGAGGCCAATCTTGGCAATATTCAGGGCGACGCGATCGCGCGCGCCGGCGCGGTTCTCGAACAGGCAAGAGCCGAGCGTTCGTTTCTCAGCACGCAGGAAATGACCTGGATGACGCTCGCCGCGGAGGGCCTCGCCGACCATGCGAGCCTGGCGCAATTCCGCGTCGACGGCGAGCCGGTCAAGGGCGCGCTTTACCGCCGCTGGAGCGGCGCCGCGCTGCCCGGACAATCGATCGTTATCGCCAACGCCGGACAGAACTTGGCGCAGCTCGTCGTTTCGGTTTCGGGCGCGCCGATCGAACCGGACCCGGCGGTCGCCAAGGGCTATGCGATCGAGCGGTCGTTCTACAAACTCGATGGGACCAAGATCGACGCGCTGCAAAGCATGGCGCAGAACGAGCGCGTCGTGGTGTCGCTGAAAGTCACCGAGGCGCAAGCGCGTTACGCTCGGCTCCTCGTCGTCGACCGGCTGCCTGCCGGACTTGAGATCGACAATCCGGCGCTGGTCGACGGCGGCTCGGTCGAGGCGTTCTCATGGCTCAGCAAGGACGCCGAGCCCGCGCATACCGAATATCGCGACGATCGTTTCGTGGCGGCGTTCGATCGCGCCGACGGCCAGTCGGCCTTTATCACCATGGCCTATGTCGTGCGCGCCGTTGCGCCCGGCCGTTATATCTACCCCCCGGCCACCGCCGAAGACATGTACGACCCGGAACGCTACGGCCGCACCGCCTTTGGCGATTTGGAGGTGAAGGCGAAGTGAGGTGCGGGCCCTCATCCGGCCCTTCGGGCCACCTTCTCCCCGGGGGAGAAGGGGTGCTGAACGCCTCCTTTCCTCGGGGGACAGGGCTGGGCCGAACGTCAGTGCAAGAACCCCTTCTCCCCCGGGGAGAAGGTGGCCCGAAGGGCCGGATGAGGGTCTCACCGGATGAGGGCGCGGCGTGACGCAACATCTTCGCCGCCTCATCTTTATCTCCATCGCAGCCTCGCTAGCGCTCATAGGGGCGGCGGGTGTTGGCGCGTCCTTCGCCTGGACGCGCTATACAGCAAGCCTCGGTCCGCTCGACCTTGCGGCTTCGAGCGAAGGCTCGACGATCGTCGTCGATCGCGACGGCCGGCTGCTCAGGCCCTTCACTCTGTCCGATGGGCGCTGGCGCTTGCCGGCTACTACGCATGACGTCGATCCCCGTTATGTCGCGATGCTTGTCTCCTATGAGGACGGCCGGTTTTATCAACACGACGGCGTCGACTTTCGCGCGCTTGTTCGCGCCGGCGCGCAATGGCTGATGCTCGGCCATATCGTGTCGGGCGGCTCGACCTTGCCGATGCAGGTCGCGCGGCTGATCGAGCCGCGACCCGAACGCACGATCGCCGCCAAGCTCAGGCAGATCGCGCGCGCAGTCGAGATCGAACGCGCGGTCGGCAAGCAGGGCGCGCTCGATCGATACCTCACCATTGCTCCCTTCGGGGGCAATCTCGAGGGCGTGCGCGCGGCCTCGCTCGCCTATTTCGGCAAGGAGCCGTTGAGGCTCACGCTTGCCGAGGCGGCGCTCCTGGTCGCGCTGCCGCAATCCCCCGAAGCGCGCAAGCCGGATCGTTCGCCTAAGATCGCGCGCGCCGCGCGGGACCGCGTGCTCGACCGGGTCGCGGCGCGCGGCATCATCGGGCCCGCCGATGCCGCGGCGGCGAAGCGCGAGCCGGTTCCAGAAACGCGCTTGGCGTTCCCTGCGCTGGCCGCGCACGCCGCCGAGGAGGCTGTCGCCGCCGACCGCCAAGCGAAAGTCATCAAGCTTTCGATCGACGCGCGCCTGCAGGCGAAGCTCGAGACGCTGGCGAAAGAGAGCGTCGCGCGCCTTGGCTCGAAACTGTCGGCGGCGATCGTCGTCGTCGACAATGCAAGCGGCGAGATTCGCGCCCGCGTGGGCTCAGCCGATTACAACGATGCCTCGCGCGACGGCGCGATCGACATGTCCCGCTCGCCCCGCTCGCCGGGTTCGGCGCTCAAGCCCTTCATCTATGCGCTGGCTTTCGAGCAGGGTCTCGCCCATCCGGAGACGCGGCTGTTTGACCGGCCGATGCGCTACGGGGCCTACGCGCCGCAGAATTTCAATCTCGGCTACGAGGGGGCGGTGACAGCGCGCAAGGCGTTGCAAATGTCGCTGAACCTTCCGGCGGTCGAGCTGCTTTCCGACGTCGGCCCGGCGACGTTCCTCGCCCGGCTGCACAGCGCGGGCGCCGAGATCGCGCTGCCGAAGGACACCCCGATCGGCCTCGCCATCGGCCTTGGCGGGCTTGGGATTTCGCTGACCGATCTCGCGCGGCTCTACGCCGGCTTCGCGCGCGGCGGCGAGGCGCCCCCGATGATCGAGCGGCTCGACGGACAGCCGCCGGTGATCGGAGAACGCCGCGTGACCGATCCGGTCGCGGCTTATTATATCGAGGACATCTTGCGCGGCGCGCCGCCGCCCGCGAACGCGCTCAAAGGCCGGATCGCCTTCAAGACCGGCACGTCCTATGGCTTTCGTGACGCGCTGGCGATCGGCTTCGACCGGAGGACAACGATCGCGGTCTGGGTCGGGCGGCCTGACAATGGCCCAACGGCTGGCCTGATCGGCCGCG
Organism: uncultured Alphaproteobacteria bacterium; assembly: GCA_963775405.1. Lineage (GTDB taxonomy): Bacteria > Pseudomonadota > Alphaproteobacteria > Rhizobiales > Beijerinckiaceae > Roseiarcus. Next base: position 164,276 of record CAVZJI010000033.1, on the reverse strand, counting down.
AGGCGGCGGCGCCGATCCTGTTCGACGCCTTCGAGCGACTGGGCCGGAGCATCGAGTCAATACCCGCGCCGAAGGGCGTCTTGAGAGCGAACGTCACCGCCGATCTCCCGCCGCCTTTACGCCGGCTGCGCCAGGACGCGCCCAAGACGTCGTCCGCGCCGGAGGCGGCGTCGCTTAAGATCGCTTTTCCGCCTGATGGCGCCCGCATCGACCTCGGCCTCAAGGAGGGCGCCCCAGATCATCCGCTGGCTTTGAAGGCGCTCGGCGGCGCGCCCCCATTCACCTGGTTCGTCAACGGCGAGCCGGTCGGCGAAGCCGAAATCAGGCGCCAATCGGCCTGGAATCCGGACGGCGCCGGTTTCGCCCGCGTGTCGGTGACGGACGCCAAGGGCGCGTCGGACGTGGTGACGGTCAGGCTGGAGTAAGCCGTGATCCTGGCGCACCCCCGCCCTAAATCGAGAAACTAATGGTCTATTAACCGGGCAAATCGTTTCCCCGTACGCCATGTTGACAGGCGGCGGCATTAAGAACATTGTAGACAAGTTATTTCGATCCTGAGAGGATACGGTCATAAAAAGCAAAGTCTTAGCTCTCAGCTTCGCGCTTACAGTTTCGCTCGTGGGATGCGCTCACGCGGCCACTTCCATTATTCTTGACGGTACTTTTCAAGATCCCATCGGGACCGGGTCAAACCTGACGCCCTGGTCAGATTGGACGAACGCCGGAATCACCCGCGCAGCCGCGTCTGCCGGAATACCCGGGGACTATGCAAGTCTGCCGGTAGGCGCTGATCTTTTCCAGCGCTTTAGCACCCTGACGAACGGGACCTATGTTCTTTCGTTTCTTGTTCAAAATCAATCATCGTCGCCAGCTGAGCTGGTGTTCGGCGTTCAGCAAGAGGGTGGGAGCCCAATCGATACAGTTTTTCAGCTTGGAACCTTCAAAGAGATCTCGGTACCCGCGTCGAGCCAATTCGAGCATATTGCGCTGACATTTACTATAGACGACCCGCCATTTGCTCTTAACGAACTTACGTTTTCAAATTCATACGACGCTCCGATCGGTCCTATCTCCAACTCCATAAATCCCGCTGGCACGATCCTGAACATCGCCGATGTGCGGCTTGGCTCTGCCGTCCCTGAACCGGCTACATGGGTCATGATGCTCATCGCCTTCACGGGACTTGGCGCAGCAACGCATTCGCGTCGCAAATCCTCCGCTTCTGCCGCCGACGAGCTTAAGTCGAAAATAACCGCCACGTCGTAACGGCGCCGGCTTCGCCCGCGTGTCGGTGACGGACGCCAAGGGCGCGTCGGACGTGGTGACGGTCAGGCTGGAGTAAGCGCGACTAGCCCGCCTTCGCCGCCGGCCACGCCGCGAGCAGCGCGCGCAGCGCTGCGACAAAGGCCAGCGGCTGGTCGATCATCACGTGATGCTCGGCCTCGGGGATCTCGACATAAGGCGAGCCGGGCGCAACGAGGCTCAGAAGATAGGTCGCGTCATCCGGCTGGAAGAGCTGCGACTTGCCGCCGCGGATGATCGCGAGCGGCGAACGCGCGCCCTTGACCATCGCGACCGGATCGAGCCGGCCGAACTTCTCCCAGAAATGCGGGTCGAAGCTGAGCGACCAGCCCGGATGCGCCGTCGGCGTCGACCGCCTTTCGCGCCGAGCGGCGCGCGATAAAGTCGAGAATGAACAGGTTGTCGCAGGCCTGCGGCGGGGCGAGACGGAAGCGGGCGATGATCGCCTCGAGCGAGGGCCTGACGCTATGCTCCCGCGTTGTTGCGCGGGGCGGAGATGGATTGCGCTGGTTCTGCGGCGCGAAGAAGGGCGGATCGACCATCACCGCCGCGGCGAGCTCGTCGCCGAAATCATGCGCGAGCCCGGCTGCGATGCGGCCGCCGAAGGAATGGCCGACGACAACCGGCGGCCCGGCGTCGTACGCGCCCGCCTCGCGCCCCGCTTCGCGCGCCTCGCGAACGAACTGGCGGAAATCATAAGCGGGCGCCAATCCGAACGCCCCATGCCGCTGAACGATGGCGCGACGACCCGCCGCTCGCGGGCGAAGAATGGGGCGATGAAGCTCCACCAGTCCCCGTGGGCGGCTCCGCCGTGCAGGAATATGAGGCCCGGCTTGCCGCGCTCGCCCCAGGCGAGGGTCTCGACCTGCGCGCCATCGATGGCGACGAACGTCCGCTCGGGCTCGATCGCGACCACGCGCTCGAACCACGCCGGCGCCGGGGGCTTCTGCCCGCGAAAAGCCGCGAGCGGCGCCATGGGGTTCGATTCGGCCACGCGAGCGTCGCCCGTAAGGTTCAGGCGACTTCGAACAGTCCGGCCGCGCCCATGCCGCCGCCGACGCACATCGTCACGACGACATAGCGCGCGCCGCGCCGCTTGCCTTCGATCAGCGCGTGACCGGTCATGCGCGCGCCGCTCATGCCATAGGGGTGGCCGACCGAGATCGCGCCGCCGTCGACGTTGAGCTTGTCGTTGTCGATGCCGAGCCGGTCGCGGCAGTAGATGACCTGGACCGCGAACGCTTCGTTGAGCTCCCAGAGGTCGATGTCGTCCACCTTGAGGCCATGCGCCTTGAGGAGCTTCGGCACCGCGAAGACGGGGCCGATGCCCATCTCGTCCGGATCGCAGCCGGCGACCGCGATGCCGCGATAGATCCCGAGCGGCTCGAGGTTGCGCTGGCTCGCGAGCTTGGCGTCCATCAACACGCAGGCGCTGGCGCCGTCGGACAGTTGCGAGGCGTTGCCGGCGGTGATGAACGAGCCGGCCTTGACCCGCTGCCCGTCGGCGAACACCGGCTTCAGCGCCGAAAGGCCAGCCAAGGTCGTGTCGGCGCGCGGCCCTTCGTCCTGCTTCAGGGTGATCGGCTTGTCCGAGACGGCGCCGGTCGCCTTGTCGGCGACCTTCATCACGGTGGCCAAGGGCGCGATCTCGGCGTCGAACCGGCCGGCGGCTTGCGCCGCGGCGGTTCTTTGCTGCGACTGCAGCGCGTATTCGTCCTGCCGCTGCCCGCGTGACCTGGTATCGCTCCGCGACGATCTCCGCCGTCTCGAGCATGCTCATGTAGAGGTCGTCGCGATGCTCGACGAGCCAGGGATCTTGAGCGCGATAGCGGTTCATCTTGTCGTTCTGGACCAGCGAAATGGATTCAAGCCCGCCGCCAATGGTGACGCTCATGCCGTCGTCGATGATTTCCTTCGCCGCGGTCGCGATCGCCATCAGGCCAGAAGCGCATTGCCGGTCGAGCGACATGCCGGCGACGCTGGTCGGAAGGCCGGCGCGCAGCAGCGCCTGTCGCGCGACATTGCCGCCTTGCGCGCCCTGCTGCATCGCTGCGCCCATCACCACGTCGTCGACCTCGCCGGGATCGACGGATGCGCGCTGAAGCGCGTTCGCGATCGCATGGCCGCCCAGCGTCTGGGCCTGCGTGTCGTTGAACGCGCCGCGATAGGCCTTGCCGATCGGCGTACGCGCGGTCGAGACGATGACGGCTTCACGCATGATGGATCTCCTGCGTGTTAGATTCATTGGTTAGCCCTCATCCGTCGCGCCTTCGGCGCGCCACCTTCTCCCCGAGGGAGAAGGGTTTCTGCACTGACGTTCGGCCCAGCCCTGTCCCCGGGGAAGGCGCGTTCAGCGCCCCTTCTCCCTCGGGGAGAAGGTGGCCCGAAGGGCCGGATGAGGGTCTGCTTGCATGCGCGAAAATCGTCTCCAGAACCCCTTCGCGATTCTGCAACACCTCGTTGTTCCAGAACCGAAGGACCTTCCACCCTTGGCTTTCCAGATAGGCGTCTCGGGCCTTGTCGCGAAGGCTTTCGGCGTGCTGCGAGCCGTCGGCTTCGACGATCAGCTTAGCGCCAACGCAAAGAAAGTCGACAATGTAGGGGCCGACCGGGACCTGCCGGCGAAACTTGAATCCGCTGAGGCGACGATCGCGCAGAAGACGCCACAGGCGAAGTTCGGCGTCAGTCGGCGCGCCGCGCATCGTTCGAGCGCGGGAGCGTTGGTTCGACGAGACGCCTGCGTCAGTCTTCATCGGTCATCCATCGGCGGGGCAGCCCTCATCCGTCGCGCCTTCGGCGCGCCACCTTCTCCCCGAGGGAGAAGGGGAGCCGCGACGAGTTTGGCCCAGCCCTTCTCCGCGAGGAAAGGCGCCGTTCAGCACCCCTTCTCCCTCGGGGAGAAGGTGGCCGGCGAAGCCGGTCGGATGAGGGCGCTTGGCGTCACGACTTCGTAAACGTCCCGCCCTCCGCCGCCAGCTTCTCCAACAGCGCCGCCGGCTTGAAATCGTCGCCGAACTTGGCCTGAAATTCCTTGAGCTTGGCGAGCACCGTCTTCAATCCGATGGTGTCGGCGTAGAACATCGGGCCGCCGCGATAGACCGGCCAGCCGTAGCCGTTGATCCAGACGATGTCGATGTCGGAGGCGCGCTGCGCTTTGCCCTCTTCGAGGATTTTCGCGCCCTCGTTGATCATCGGATAGATGCAGCGCTCGAGGATTTCGGCGTCGCCGATCTTGCGCTGCTCGATTCCCTTCGATTTGGCGAAGTCGCGGATGATCCCCTCGACCTTTGCCGAGGGTTTGGCGTTGCGCGCTTCGTCGTAGTCGTAGAAACCGGCGCCGGTCTTCTGCCCGCGCCGGCCCTCTTCGCACAGGATGTCGCGGATCGACGCGCGCTTCGACGTCGCCGCTGACCAGCCGATGTCGAGGCCGGCGAGATCGCTCATCGCGAACGGCCCCATCGGCAGGCCGAAGTCGACGAGCACCCGGTCCACGTCCGAAGGCGTCGCGCCTTCGAGAATGAGCTTCTGCGCCTCGCGCTGGCGCTGAGCCAGCATGCGGTTGCCGACGAAGCCATGGGCGACGCCGACGACGACGGGGACCTTGCCGATCTTCGGCGCGAGCTGCGTGATCGTCGCGAGCACGGATTTCGACGTCTTCTCGCCGCGCACGATTTCGAGCAGGCGCATCACGTTGGCGGGCGAGAAGAAATGCGTGCCGAGCACGTCCTCGGGCCGCTTGGTCATCGCCCCGATTGCGTCGACGTCGAGGTAGGAGGTGTTGGAGGCCAGGATCGCGCCGGGCTTGGCGATCGTGTCGAGCCGCTCGAAAATGCTTTTCTTGAGGTCCATGTCCTCAAACACGGCTTCGATCACGAGGTCGGCGTCGGCCAGCGCATTGAAGTCGAGCGTCGGGCTAAGCCTGCCCATCCGCTCCTCGACCTCGGCCATCGTCATGCGGCCCTTCTTGGCGGTGTTCTCGTAGTTCCGCCGCATGATCGAGACGCCGCGGTCGAGCGCCTCTTTCGAGGTCTCGACGATCGTCACGGGAATGCCGGCGCTCAGGAAATTCATCGAGATGCCGCCGCCCATGGTGCCGGCGCCGATCACGCCGACCTTGGCGATCTTTCGCGTCGGCGTGTCGGCGGGGATGTCGGCGACCTTCGCCGCCTGCCGCTCGGCGAAAAAGACGTAGCGCTGCGCCTTGGACTGATTTGTGACGACCAGCTCGCTGAAAATCGCGCGCTCCTTCGCCATGCCCTCGTCGAACGGCAGATTGACCGCGTTCTCGACCGACTCGATCGCCTTCTTCCAGGCCTCAAAGCCACGGTATTTTCTCGCATTGGCCTTGCGGACGGCCTCGAAGATCTCGGGATGGCCGCGCGCCGGCTCGACCTTGTCCGATCGGTCGCGCACCTTCTTCAAGGGCGCCTTTTCGGCGATGAGGCGCCGGGCGTAAGCGAACGCAGAGTCGCGCAGCTTTCCTTCCTCGGCGAGCTCGTCGACGACGCCCCATTCCTTGGCCTCGCGCGCGCCAAACGGCGTTCCGGACAGAATGACGTCCAGCGCCTTCTCGGCCCCGATGAGGCGGGGCAGGCGCTGGGTGCCGCCGGCGCCAGGGATAATGCCGAGCTTGATCTCCGGCAGGCCGCATTTCGCCGATGGGACGGCGATGCGGTAATGCGCCGTCAGCGCGACCTCGAACCCGCCGCCGAGCGCCGTGCCGTGGATCGCCGCGATGACCGGCTTCGACGCGTTTTCCATCGCGTCGAGCGCCTCGGGAAGGCTGGGCGGGGCAGGGGGCTTGCCGAATTCGGAAATGTCGGCGCCGGCGATAAACGTCCGCCCGTCGCAGATGATGACGATGGCCTTGACGGCGCCGTTCGCTTCCGCCGCTTCGACGCCGCGCTTGAGACCCTCTCGGACGGCTTGCGACAACGCGTTCACTGGCGGGGAATTGATCGTGACCAGCGCGACTTCGCCTTCGATCGAAAGGTCGACGACCGAATTAATGGCGGCCATGGGGTGTTTCCTCTTTGGCGAGCGAGACCAACGCCGGTGATGATGGAGCGGCCCGGGTTTGTTGATTGGAGACGATAGGAATATGATTGAGCGGCAGGCCGCCTCCGGTCAACTCCCGAGCGAGGCGCGGCTGCCTAGGGCGGCCCGGCCTCGTGGTTCAAAGAATTTTGAACCCGTCCTGTAACCGATCCCTTTTCTGGACGTATAGCGTTGCGAGCACGGAAGACTCCCGCAGGCCCGCAAGATCGATGAGGTTGAGGCATGTTGACGCGTCGAACGGCTCTGAGCGGCTTGGCCGCGATCGCGAGCGCAAATCTCTTGGCGTCCCGGGGCGCGCGAGCCCAGGAGGCCCATATCGTCCGCACCGACGCTGACTGGCGCTCGACTTTGACGCCCGATCAATATGCGGTCCTGCGCAAGGAAGGGACCGAGCGTCCTTTCACCAGCCCGCTTCTGCATGAGGAGCGGAAGGGCATTTTCGCCTGCGCCGGCTGTAGTTCGGACCTGTTCTCGTCCGCCACGAAGTTCGACAGCGGCACCGGCTGGCCGAGCTTCTGGGCGCCGCTGGACAAGGCGGTCGACGAGCACACGGACAAGTCGTGGGGCATGAGCCGCACGGCCGTGAGCCTGCCATCGATGCGAGGGCCATCTCGGCCACGTCTTCGATGACGGACCGAAGCCGACCGGCCTGCGCTATTGCATGAACGGCGTGGCCCTCACCTTCAAGCCGGCGACCGCCTGAGGCGATAAGCGATCCGATGCTTCTCTTTGCGCTAGCCTATATCGGCGGGGTGCTGACCATCGCCAGCCCCTGCATCCTGCCGGTGCTGCCGTTCGTGTTCGCCCGCGCCGACCAGCCGTTCCTTCGCCGTGGCTTGCCGATGCTGCTTGGCATGGGCCTCACCTTCGCGGTGGTCGCGACGCTGGCGGCGGTCGGCGGCGGCTGGGCGGTGCAGGCCAATGAATATGGGCGCTATATCGCGATCGCGCTGCTCGCTTTGTTTGGCGTCACGCTGCTCTTTCCGGAACTCTCCGACCGCCTGACGCGACCCCTGGTCGCGCTTGGCGGGCGCCTGTCCGAATCCGCCGACCGCAACGAGAAGCGGAAGCGTCTGGCCCTCCTTGCTGCTGGGCATCGCGACCGGCCTGCTTTGGGCGCCGTGCGCCGGGCCGGTGCTCGGCCTCATTCTCACCGGAGCGGCGCTGCAGGGCGCGAACGTCCAGACGACCTTCCTCCTGCTCGCCTATGCCGCGGGCGCGGCGACGTCGCTGGCGTTGGCGCTGCTCATTGGCGGCCGGGTCTTCACCGCGATGAAGCGTTCGCTCGGCGCCGGCGAATGGGTGCGGCGCGGCCTCGGCGCCGCCGTGCTGGTCGCGGTCGTGGCGATCTTCTTTGGGCTCGACACCGGGTTCCTGACCCAGATCTCGCTCGCCAACACGGCGTCGCTCGAGCAAAGCCTGGTCGACCGCATTCATCCAGCATCGGCGAAGGTCGCCGCCGAGCCGTCGTCCTCGTCGTGATGCCCGAGGGCGGCGGCGCGATGATGAGCGCCAATCCGTCGATGATGATGAGCGCCAACGCGCCCACGATGGCGATGACCGGCAAGCCGGCTGCCGAGCCGTCGTCCTCGGTCGTGATGCCCGAGGGCGGCGGCGCGATGATGAGCGCCAATCCTCGATGATGATGAGCGCAAGCCCCACCATGGCGATGAACGGCAATCCGGCGGCGATGATGAAGGCGGCGGAAGCCCCCGCGGCCAACGCTCTGCCGGTCGAAGGCTCGCTGCCGTCGCTCACCGGCGCCGTCGAGTGGCTGAACTCGCCGCCGCTCACGCCCGAGCAGCTCAAGGGCAAGGTGGTGCTGGTCGACTTCTGGACCTATTCCTGCATCAATTGCCTGCGCTCGATCCCTTATGTCCGCGCCTGGGCCGACAAGTACAAGGATCAGGGCCTCGTGGTGATCGGCGTGCACGCGCCGGAATTCGCCTTCGAGAAAAATATCGGCAACGTCAAACAGGCTGTCGAGAAGCTGAAGATCGACTATCCGGTCGCAATCGACAACGATTATGCGATCTGGCGGGCTTTCAACAATGAATATTGGCCGGCGGACTATTTCATCGACGCCAAGGGCCAAATCCGCCACCACTTCTTCGGCGAGGGCGACTACGCCGAATCCGAGAAGGTGATCCAGCAGCTCCTGGCCGAGGCCGGCAAGAGCAACCTGCCCGCGGACATCGTTTCCGTCAGCGCGACGGGCGCCGAGGCCGCTTCCGACGCGGCCGACGTCAAGTCGCCCGAGACTTACATCGGTTTTGCCCGCTCGGAGAATTTCGCCTCGCCAGGCGGCGCTGTCGGCGACAAGCCCCCATGTCTATTCGACCGGCGATCTCAACCAGCTCAACGACTGGGGCCTCTCCGGCGACTGGACGATTGGCGGGCAGTCCGCGACCCTCAACAAGACGGACGGCGCGATCTCGTTTCGCTTCCATGCCCGCGATCTTCACCTGGTGCTGGGGCCGAGCGCCGATGGCAAGCCGGTGCGCTTCCGCGTGACGGTCGACGGCGCAGCGCCAGGCGAAAGCCACGGCGCTGACGTCAACGCCGACGGCGAGGGCGTGGTGACTGACCATCGGCTCTACCAGCTCGTTCGTCAGAGCGGGCCAATCATGGACCGCACATTCACGATCCAGTTTCTTGATCCCGACGTGCAGGCTTACGCGTTTACCTTTGGTTGAGGGCTCCGCCCTGTAACAAGGCGGGGCCGCGAACGAAGTTCATAGGAACAGCGGGCTGTCATAAGTGTGATGACACGACTGCGTGAGATGAAGTGCATTGTCGCGTGAACGCCACAGTGGCGGCTTGTGCGATTTTCGCTTTGATGATGATTTGGTATTGCGAACAACGGAGTTGAGCCCATGATCTCATCCTTCAAAAGAGGCTCCTCTTTTCCAGCGCTCATCCTTATCGGGCTCCTTTCCGCAGCTGCCTTCTTCGTCACACGATCGACCGCCGAAGAGGCGCGCGCCGTTCCGACGCCTGCTGTCGACGAGCAGGCGAGCGGCAAAGCGTCCGAGGTTGCGGTGATTGCGGGGGGATGTTTCTGGGGCGTCCAGGGCGTCTTTCAACATGTCGCCGGCGTCACCAACGCTGTCTCCGGCTATGCCGGCGGCGACAAGGCGACCGCGCATTACGACATGACCTCGAGCGGCACGACCGGTCACGCGGAATTGGTTCAGATCACCTACGATCCGCGCAAGATCACCTACGGGCGCATCCTGCAGGTCTATTTCTCAGTCGCGCATGACCCGACCGAGCTCAATCGCCAGGGCCCGGACGAAGGCACCCAATATCGTTCGACAGTCTTTCCGATGAACGATGAACAGGCGCAGGTAGCGAAGGCCTATATCGTCCAGCTCAATTCGGCGCATGCGTTCCCGACGCCGATTGTCACCACGATCGAGCCGGGAAAGACCTTCTATCGCGCCGAGGATTATCACCAGGACTTCCTGGCCAAGAATCCGGGCTATCCGTACATCGTCTACAACGACCTGCCGAAGATCGCGCACCTTAAGCGGCTGTTCCCGGCGCTTTATAAGCCCGACGCGGTGCTGGTGAGCGCCTCCCGCTCGTAGGCGTCAGCGGTCGGGGCGGCAGTCTCGGTTTCGTTGGGCTCAGGGCGCCTCCGCCGCCATGACCTCGGCGCAGAACTGAACGATCGCGTCGAGCGTCGCCCCCGGCTGGTCGATCTGCGGCGAATGGCGGCAGGCTTCAAGGATGAGGGTCGTGACGGGGGCGGGCGAGCGGGCCTCGATGGCGCGGATTTGCGCCATCGTTCCGTATTGATCGTCGACGCCCTGGATGAGCAGCGCGGGCGCACGCCAGCGGCGGACCACATCCTCGATATTCCAGGCCTTGAACCCGGGATCGAGCCAGGCGCCGTTCCAGCCGCAAAAGGCGCTGTCGACATGCGCGTGATATTTCGACAGCTTCGCGCGCAGATCGCCCGTCTCGTAGGCGCGCCGCGCTTCCGCGATTGAGGCGAGGCCCATCTCTTCGGTGAACACGTGGGGCGCCATCAGGATGAGGCCCTTGATCCGCTCATCCGCATGCTCGCCGGCATAGATCGCCGCAATTGAGGCGCCGTCGCTATGCCCGAGCAGGATCCCGCGTTCGAGCCCGATCGCCTCGAGCACCGCTGGCAGGCTGAACCGTGCCTCGCGGCTCATGTAGTCGAGCGGACGCGGCGGATCGATGCGCTCGGACCCGCCATAGCCTGCGCGCGAATAGGCGAACGCTCCATGACCGGTCGCGGCCGCGAGCTTTGCCGGGAAGTCGCGCCAAAGCGCGGCGCAGCCGAGCCCCTCATGCAACATGACAATCGTCGGCGCCTGGCCCGGCGGTGGGCCATAAGCGACCGCCTCCAGACGTTTGCCGGCGGCGACGATCTCGCCGCCAACTTCCTCGATCCATTGAAAGCCTATCATTGCGCGAACGCTATGCCGCCGCTCTCTTGTCAATGACCTCAGATCGCGGGCTCATCTGGTGTAACTGGCGCATGCCGCTATCTTCAGTCGAGTGTAAACTTTCTGTTGAAAATATGGCCTTGCTCGTGGAGGGAAACGGCGGTGTTATAGGTGGCCCGACCTTGTTCTCCATTCCGCCTCCACATATTTGTTGGTTGTCATGGCCGTTTCATGTTAGATAAGTGACGGGGCGACGCTGCAATTTAGGGCGGGAGGGGTGGATGTCTAGAGAGCCGACAATGCTAATCGAGCGGGCAAGACCATCAAAGGCGAACGGCGAGGCCGCCGGCCTGACGCATTCCGACGCCTGTCGGCTGATGGCGATCTGCATCGATCTGATCGATCTCTGCGCAAAAGTGACCGGGAAAATTGACCCGGCAGTCGGATCAATCGTCGACTATGCTCGCGACGAAGCTCTGTCTGCCGCGCTCAAGAACTAGTTCTCGACGTCTATGGCTAGCGCCTATGAGCTTCACGATCGACTCGGCGGCGATAAAACTAACAGATACGATACTTGGCTATTCCGAGCAAGATCTGGAGGAAACGCTAAAAACGATAGCAGCCGAGATAGGTGTCTGTCACATAGCCTATTTACGGTTGTCGCCCGATAAAAGCGCTGATGCGAGCCTGCTTGCCGCGATCGTGACATACTCGGTGCGTTGGCAGCATCGTTACTTCGAGAAGCAGTACGTCCTAATTGATCCGGTCATGGCGAAGGGAAGCAAAGCGGTGCTTCCGTTTGACTGGGATGAATTGGTGAGCGACGACCCGGTTGTTCAAGCGTTTTTCGTGGATGCGTTAAGTTACGGCGTTGGTCGAAATGGCGTATCGATCCCGGTGCGAAATCGACGAGGCGCCTTCGCGGTCGTGTCGTTTTCAAGCAACCATTCAAGGAAAGAATGGGAAGAATTCAAAACAAGTAATATGGTAAAACTTCAATTGATTTCGGTTCTCGTTGATTTAGCCGCCAGTGTCAATCTAAAATTAGTTATTCCGTCTGTCAAATTGTCAAAGCGAGAAGAACAATGTCTCATCTGGGCAGCGCGAGGTAAAACCTATCAGGATATTTCTGATATATTGAACATATCTTTTGGCAGTGTTAAGAGCTATCTCGATACTGCGCGGCATAAATTGAATTGTATCAATTTGACTCATGCCGTAGCGGTCGCGATTGCGACCGGAGTAATCCCACAGAAGGCCCTGCGGTGATTCCGGGGCTTGTCAACTCGACAGTCTAGAGGAATTGCAACCTCTTAAGATGTGGTTAACATGGCCGTCTCGCAAAAAGGGAGATTTGGCGATGTTGAAAGTTATCGAGGGGACGCGGTCGTCGTTGTTTCCGCACGAGATGGATGCAATGTTCCGCAACAGGGCAAGCGTGTTTTCTGACCGGCTCGGGTGGGAAGTAACAGTGAAAGACGGGCGTGAGCGGGATGTTTTCGACAATGAAAATCCACTCTATTTAATATCTGTAGACCCTTATACTGGAGAATATTGGGGATCTCTGCGTCTGCTGCCAACGACTGGCCCAAACATGTTGCGCGATGTCTTCCCGAGCTTACTCGGCAAGGATGAGTTCATCGAAAGTGCGACCATTTGGGAGAGTTCTCGAATTTGCGCGGTCGCGGCGGACGGGCAGCCTGAGCGTAGCAAGACCGGCGTCAATCTCGCGCTTGGAGAGTTGCTGGCCGGCATTGGCGAAGTGGCCATCATTGCCGGTCTGACTCAGATCGTTTCAGTGTTTGACGCCAGAATTTTCCGCGTTCTCAGAGCGGCGGGTTGCAACCCCCAGATCATCGGTAAGCCCTGCCGAATTGGCGACATCATGTGCTATGCGGGACTGTTCGACACCGGCGAAGGCCCGTTGCAGTCAATCCGCAACGCGGTCGGAATCCAAGGCTCGGTCCTGGAACTCCCGGCGAAAAAGCTGGCCCCCCGGCCAAGAGAGCTCGCGTTCGCGGCGTAACCCGGTGGTCGCTGGCGTCGCAAACACGCCAGCGAAGTTTTCGGCTTCTTTGCAGCGCAGTCGTTCGCGCGACTGCGCTACAAAGCTGTGTCGTTTCGCGCCATTTCAACCACCAGCGAGACGACGGCCTCGCGCAGGGCAGGGTTTTTGACGCTGATGAACGCCCGGTGCAGGCGCAGTCCTTGATCAGGCAGAGTCAAAAGCGCCCGATCCCGATTGACTGGCCGATGGTCATCGTCAAAACCGAAAAAATATATTGGCTTTACGCCCAGGACCTTGGAAACACGAAGCAACCGATCCGCACTGATCCGTTTTGAGCCTGTTTCGTACGCGTACACATCCTTGGGATCTATTTGCAGTTTCTCGGCCAGTTGCTCTTGGGACCAGCCGGTGGAGGTCCGTTTTTCACGCAAACGACCTCCCAGCGAGACATCGATTTGATTGCAGTTTTTGACCACGATCCGTTCCCAGCCCGATTTTTGCAACGCGGCCGACGGCAAGCGGAGCTACCTCCGCGCGGCTCCGCGTCGAGCTTGGCGGCCGTCATCACAGGCAATCCAAGTCGACATGTCGCGCACCCGTCTCGACCCATAACCCACGAAACGGGTCCCGTTTTTGCATCCAGGGACCGAGCTTACTGTCGAATTTAACAGATGCCGGTCCGTGAACGCAGTTCAATAACGCAACGGAAGCAGGTGTCAAGACCCGCAGTCTTTCGGTTGAAATATTCGATTTGGTATAGGCGAGACGCCTCGGTCGTGCGGCAAGAACCTCGGGAAGAGAGGTCCTCGGTCGCTTGGCGTCGGCGCTATGTCTGAGGTGCTCAAGCTCCAGTCGTGACCCGGCGACCGTCCGCGTCGAACACATGAATATCCGCCGCAGGCGCGGACAACTGGACCCGTTCGCCGGGCGGCGGGGTCCGCCGGCCGCGGATTTCGGCAACTGTCATCTTGTCGTCGGCGCGCCGCACATGGGCGTACGAGGATTTACCCAGCCGCTCGACGAGCTCCACGACCCCGGCAGTCGCGAAGTCGCCTTCGGGGGCAGGGGTCAGGTGCTCGGGGCGCACGCCGATGGTCACGGCTGCGCCGGGCTTGAGTGGTCCGGCGTCGAGAACGAATGGGGCGAGCGAGTTGCCGGCGATCCGCGCCCTGCCGTCCTCGATGCTTTCGACCTGGGCCGGAAAGAAGTTCATCGCCGGGGAGCCGATGAATCCAGCGACAAACAGGTCTGCGGGCGAGTAATAAAGTTCAAGCGGCTTGCCGACCTGCTCGATCCGTCCGTGGTTCATCACCACAATACGGTCGGCGAGCGTCATTGCTTCGATCTGGTCGTGGGTGACATAGACCATCGTCGCGCCCAACAGCCGGTGCAGGCGGGCGATCTCGACCCGAGTTGAGACGCGCAGCGCTGCATCGAGATTGGACAGCGGCTCATCAAACAGGAAGACGTCGGGCTCGCGAACAATCGCCCGGCCGATCGCCACCCGCTGCCGCTGCCCGCCGGAGAGGTCGCGGGGGTAGCGTCCCAGCAGCGCCTCGAGCCGCAGCATCCGCGCCGCCTCGGCGACCCGGCGCTCGCGCTCCGCGGGCTTAACCCCCGTGAACTTGAGGCCGAAGGTCATGTTCTTGCGCACGTCCATGTGCGGATAGAGCGCGTAGGATTGGAACACCATTGCGATCTTGCGTTCGGCGGGCGCCAGCGCATTGACGAGTTTGCCGCCGATACGAATATCGCCCGAGGTCGGGGCGTCGAGCCCAGCGATCATCCTCAGAAGCGTGGATTTGCCGCAGCCCGAGGGACCCACCAGGACGAGGAATTCGCCGTCTTCGATCGCGAGATTGATGTCGCTCAGCACATGCGCGGAGCCGTAGCTCTTGTTGATCGCCTTGATGTCGAGTCCGGCCATGGGGCGCGCCTATTTGACCGCGCCAGCGGTGAGGCCGCTGATCAGCTGCCGGGAGAAAATCACATAGATCGCGACAACCGGCAGGATCGCCATCGACAGCGCTGCCAGGACCGAATTCCAGTCGGTGATGTACTGGCCGAGGAACTGTTGCACGCCGAGCGTGATCGTGTGCGTCGAGTCCGATGAGGTGAGGATGAGCGGGAACCACAAATCGTTCCAGATCGGCACGATGGTGAATACGGCGACGGTTGCGATCGCAGGCCTCAACAGCGGCGCGATCACCTCAAAGAAGATGCGCGTCTCAGGCACGCCGTCGCAACGCGCCGCGTCGCGCAGGTCCCTCGGTATCTGCTGGATGAATTCGCTGAGGATGAAGATCGATAATGGCAGCCCTTGCGCGATATAGACGAGAATGAGCGCAGTCAGCGTATCGTTGAGGCCGGCCTCACGCATCATGGTGAGAATCGCGACGGAGCCGAGACGGATCGGGACCATGATCCCGATCGACAGAAACAGGGCGAGCGCGGTCGAGCCGCGAAATTTATATTCGGTCAGCGCCCAGGCCGCCATCGCGCCGAACAGCAGCACGAGCGCCATGCTGACGACCGTCACGATCAGCGAATTCATGAAATACGTTCCGATATGCGAGGCGTGGAACACCTTCATGTAGCCGATGAGCGAAAAGGTCGCGGAGGTCGGCGGGGCGAGCGGCGCGCCGAAAATCGCGTTGCGGGTCTTGAACGAGTTCATCACCACGAGCAGAATCGGCCCGAGCGCGAGCGCGCAATAGGCGATCAGAATGGCGTGGACGCCAAAGATCTGGAAGCGCTGCTTGACCATCGCGCGCCTCCCTAGAACGCGTACCGCCGCAAGCGGCGCTGCACGAAGAGGAGGTAGAGGCAGACGCCTGCAAGGATGATGAAGAACATGACGGTCGCTACCGCCGCCCCCATCGTCGGATTGCCGAGCTGCAGCTGATTGCCGAAGAAAGTGCGATAGAAAAATGTGCCCAGAATATCGGAAGCGAAATTGGGCCCGGCCAGCGCTCCCTTGACCGAATAGATGAGGTCGAACGCGTTGAAGTTGCCGACGAAGGTCAGAACCGAGATGAGGCCGATCGTCGGGAGCACCAGCGGCAGCTTGATGTGCAGGAAGATGCGAAAATGCCCGAGACCGTCGACCCGCGCCGCGTCGACAAGTTCATCGGGGATATTGAGGAGGGAGGCGTAGATCAGCATCAGCGGAATGCCGACGAATTGCCAGACCGAGATCAACGCCAACGTTATGAGCGCGGTCGAAGGCAGGCCGAGCCAGGGCGCGAACAGGCTTCCCAGGCCCACCGCCTTCAAGGCGCCCTCCGCGACGCCCCAAAGCGGCGAGAGGATCAGATTCCAGGCAAAGCCGACGATGACGACGGACAACATCGTCGGCAGGAAGATGATGGTGCGATAGAGTCCCTTGAGTTTAAGGCCAGGCAGGCTCAAGAGGCCGGCGAGCGCGATCCCGATCGGATTCTGCACAGCCATGTGGACGCAGAAGAAAATGAGATTGTTTTTGGCCGCGTTCCAGAACGGCTTCGACCAGAACGAGTCCGTGAGCAGCGTCACAAAATTGGCCAGTCCAGCGAAATGGTATCCGCCAGCGCTGTCGCTCGTGTAGGTCGACAGGCCCATCGTCGCGATCAGCGGGTAAATCGAGAACAGCGTGTAAACTGCGACCGCAGGCCCGAGGAACAACGCCATCAGGGCCACAAATCGCGCGCGGGGCATCGACGCGACGACTTGTGAGGTCGGTTCGGCCATCATGCTCTCCGACCGGCGCTCGCCGTCATCGCCGAGCTGCCCTCACAGAGCGGCAAGAAGCGAACGAAGGCGCTGCGGCCTTCCGCCAAGGGTGGCGTCCTCCTCTGTCCTCGTCCTTAGGCTCCCCGAAGCTGCCTCGAAGGACGCTCGTCGGCGCACCGGCGCGGCCGCGCGCCGGAAATGTCGTTCGAGAAGCGCCGCCATGGGTGGCGCTCCTCAGGATGAGAGGGACGGGCGCGAAGCCCACCTGGGCGATCGTCGCCTTCAAGGCTACTTCATGTCGCGGTTTATACCACTTGTCCAGCCCGTCCTGCACCTGCTTGGCCGCCGCGTCCGGAGTTCTCCGCCCCGTTGATGACTTGCGCCGACACATTCCAAAGTTCGTTCTCGAGGTTCGGCGTGCCGCGCGACAGGATCTGATACGAATTGCGGATGGTTGACTTGCAGTCCTTGCGCCAGCCGACCATGGTCGCCGCCAGATCGTCGTCGATCTTCACCGCGTCCTTGCTGAGCGGGAAGAAGCCCGGCAAGGCGTTCGCGTAGAGCGCCGCGAATTCCGGCGTCGCCAGCCATTCCAGGAATTTCTTCGCGTCCTCCTTGTTCTTGGAGGCTGAGTTCACGCCCATGGCGATGTCGGTGTGATCGGAAATGTAGCAATCCTTATCGCCGGCCGGCAGCGGCGGCGGGAAGGCGCCCATCGGGAACTTGGCCTGCGAGCGGAAGGTCGAGATGTCCCATGAGCCGGCCGGATAGATCGCGCCCTTGCCGAGCGAGAAAAGGTTCTGGCTGTCGGGATAGGTCTGCGCCTGGTAGCCATTGCCCATGTAAGGCGCCCAGCTCGCGAGCTCCTTGAACACCGCAACATATTCCGGATCGGTGAACTTCTCCTTGCCCGCGATCAGCGCCAGACGACCCTTTTCGCCGTCCCAATAGTTGGGCCCGATGTTCTGGAAGCCCATCGTCGCGGCCTCCCATTGATCGGCCGTGCCCAACACGATCGGCGTATATGTCCCGTCCTTCTTGAGTTTGTCGAGAATGGCGTGGAACTCGGCCATCGTCTTCGGCGGCTCGGCGCCGATCTTCTTGAAGGCGTCCTCATTGTAGATGAAGCCGTGGATGACCGAGGCCATCGGCACGCAGAAAGTCGTCTTGCCGTCGTCGGTGGTCCAGGCCGACTTCGCGACATCGGAAAAATTGGCCATGCCCTTGAGGTCGTTGACGCTGTCGATCTGGTGCTTGTCATAGAGATCGAGCGAGGCGTCGAACGGCCTGCAAGCGATAATGTCGCCCGCGGTTCCCCCCGCAAGGCGCGCGTTGAGCGCGGCGTTGTATTCTTTCGGCGCGGACGGCGCGAACTCAACCTTGATGTCGGGATAGTGCTTGTTGAAGGCAGGGATGATCTTCGAGTTCCAGATGTCGGCGTCGTCGTTGCGCCAGCTCTCGATTTTGAGCGAACCGGCTTGAGCCACGGCCAGCCCGGCAAGCATTGCCGCAACCGCGATCGCGCCGCGCTTCCAAGCGATAGTCTTTGTCATGCTCTCCTCCTGATCCGCTAGGTTTCATGCCTGCGATTGAATTGAACCTTAGTCCCGCGCCAGCGCCCGCGCCAGAACCTGGCCGCGCCCCGACATTCTTAGACCTTCGGGAGCCACGGCCGAGCGCCTGGCCGGGCTCGCAAGTTCCCGGTCGCCCGATTTCCTTCCTGGCTTCGATGTGCATACCACTCTAGGCCCTCTTGTATCGGAACACGGTCAACGTGTATACCTCTTGTCTGGAGCGTTGAGGGATGCCGGATCCGAAAGGGAGCAAAGCCGAACGCGTCCCCCGATTTGAGGTGGTCAGCGCCGCGTTGAAGCGTGAAATCCTGTCCGGCCGTTTCTCGGAGAGTGACGTTCTGCCGGGCGAGCGCGAGCTGTCGGAGATGCTCAACGTATCGCGCACCACGCTGAGGCGGGCAATCGGCGGTCTCATCGACGAGGGCGTTCTCGCTCACCGTCACGGCGCCGGAACGTTCGTCAGACGCAATCCGCCGCATGTCGAACAACCGCTGTCGCGCTTGACCAGCTTCACTGAGGATATGCGGCTGCGCGGCCTCGCGGCGACGTCTCGGGTGATCGACGAAGGCGCCTTCCTGCCCACGCCGGAAGAAGTCATGATGCTCGGCATCGGTCCGGGCCAGCGCGTTTATCGACTGGCGCGGTTGCGCCTTGCCGACGGCGTCCCGATGGCGATCGATCGAGCCGCGGCGCCGTTGCATTTCGTCGAACGCGCGCAAGGGATGGAAGACTCGCTCTACGCGGCTTTGGAGGGCGCCGGCTTCCGTCCCGTGCGCGCGCTTCAGCGGTTGCGCGCAATTATCATCGGCCCTGCGGAAGCGGCGTTGCTGGAGGTCGCGGAAGGATCTGCTGCGCTCGACATCCAGCGCATCGCGTATCTCGCCGACGGGCGGTGCGTCGAGTTCACTCGCTCCGTTTATCGCTCCGACACGTTTGATTTTGTCGCCGAATTGACCCTGTCTCCGAGTTCGCGTCAGCGGGCGGAAGGAGCGACGCGGTGAGCGAGACCTTCATGGCCGCGGAGATCGCGGAGACCGGCGCGGTCGTGCGGCGCCAACTGGCCGCCAACGCGGTCTTCACCGCTGAGCTGGCGGCCGATTTGCGGGCGCGCAAGCCGCCCTTTGTCGCGACGGTCGCTCGTGGCAGCTCCGATCACGCGGCGCTTTATCTCAAGCACCTGTTCGAGCTTAAGCTCGGGCTTGCTTGCGCTTCGCTCGGGCCCTCGATCGCCTCGCTCTATCACGCGCCGCTCAAGCTTGGGGGTGCAGTCGCGATCGCCATCTCGCAGTCGGGCCAGAGCCCCGATATCGTCGCCATGCAGCGCACGGCGAAGGCTCACCACGCGATGACAATCGCCTTCGTCAACGACGAGGCATCTCCGCTCGCGCGCGAGGCGAATGCGGTACTGCCGTTGTGCGCCGGCGCCGAGCGCTCGGTGGCGGCGACCAAGTCGATGATCGCCGCGCTCACCGCCGGCGCCTCTCTTGTCGCGCATTGGAGTGGCGACGCCGAACTTCTGGCTGCGCTTACGAAGCTGCCTTCGATCCTGGACTCATCGTCGCGCCGCGCCGCCTGCGACGGAAGCGATCGAGACGCTGGCCCAAGCTTCGTCCCTGTTCGTCGTCGGGCGCGGCGCGACCCACGCCGTCGCTGCGGAGGCTGCGCTCAAGCTTAAGGAAACCTCGGCGATCCACGCTGAAGCCTTCTCGTCCGCCGAAGTGCTGCATGGGCCTGCGGGGATCATTGGCCCGAGATTTCCCGTCCTCGCCTTCGCGCCCGCGGACGCCGCGCGTCCGGGGTTCTTCGACACGCTTGACCGCCTCGCCGCGTTCGGCGCGGCGCCGCTCATCGTCGACATGGAGCCGCACGAGCGCTGGCCGACAATCGTCGCGCTTGACGGCGGCCATCCGCTTCTGACCCCGATCGTGGCGCTTCACGCCTTCTACCGCGTCGCCGAAGTGGTTGCGCGGCGACGCGGCCGCGACCCCGACCAGCCGCCCCATCTCAAGAAGGTCACCGAGACTTTGTGAGCCCCAGCCTATGGGCCCTGAAGATCCGGTGTCCACGGCCTAGCTTGCGGCGTCTTGTCGGGGGAGTAACATATCCAGGACCCCCCGGCGCCTCGCTCACTTCTTCCCGCTCAGACGCCAATCACGCGAACAAAACCTCCGCGCTGGAGGCCGCAGGTTCGAAACTGGTTGGAAGACTGTTACTGTTCGTGCTGGCTCAGCGTTATCTGAAGAATTCGGTTTTACCCTGGGAGGAGCGCTCCATGAAGCGGTCGCTTGAACTCGTTAGCCTGGGCCTGTTCATCTGTCTCGCGCCGGGAGGGCTCGCGCGGGGACAGGTTGCAATCAATGTCAGCCCGACGCTGCCATCCGACATCGCGGGGGCGCCCGGCGGCTACACTGCAGCAAGCGGCGGCCTTCGCGTGGCAAGAGTTCATCGCACTCAATTGGCCCGCAATGGCGGGCCAGCGCGATGTTGCCGACCAAAATCAGAAATTCGGAGCGGGCGCCGGTCCACTGGCGTGGCAGACGTTCGCAGCAAGGTCGAAATTTTCTTCCAGGCCGACATTGTGGTCGAGACCGATTACACGCTGCAGCAATTCCAGGGGCGCGTCGCCAACTCGGGCGCGCCGACAGCCGTGCCCTCGCCGCCGCCTAATCCCTTGCCGCCGCCGAACGTGTTCACGCCGGCATCGAACCCGCAGAGCGTCGTCGGCGTCAATATGGGTGGCTGCATGGGCTGCCACGGCAATGCCCAAGTCACCCAAGGCGCTGATTTTAGCTTCATCCTGGCAGGGGACACCGCTGTCCCTAGTCCCGACACGCCGTCCTCGCTAGGCGATGCCGCGCTGCGCCTCAAATATCTGAATCTGTTCCGCCGCTAAAACAGCGAGTTCATTTCGATGGCGTTGAAAAGCTTGAGCGGCATCACCGCAGGCCAGCCTCACTTGGAGTTCTGCAGCGCATAGTCGGTTGCAGTCGAAGGCCGTGACTTTAAGCCTATGCGCGGCTAAATAAGAGAAGGCCCTGCCGAGGAGGCGTCGTGATGAAACGCATTATCCTTGGGACGCTTGCCGCGGCCGTCCTCTCCGCTTCCGCCGCGGCGCAGAGCGATCAGCAGCCCACGCATGCCGAGCAGGTGCAGCACTGGGCCGAGGTGGGTATCGACACCCAGCTCAAGAGCATGAAGACCGGCCTTCACCTGTCCGCCGACCAGGACGCGCTTTGGGGGCCGTTCGAAGCCGCCGTCAAGGACGGCGCCAAGGCGCGCGTGCTCGCCCTGCAAAAGGAGCAAAGCGACAGCTTGTCGCCGATGGACCGCAACCTGGCGAAGGCGGACCGGATCGCGCAGGGCCAAGCCACGATCGAGACGATGGTCGACGCGGCCAAACCTTTGTACGCAACTCTCAGTGCTGAGCAGAAACACAAGTTCATTGCGTTTGGGCGCATGCTGGTGCCGGAACGAGGGCAGTTTGCGAAGGCGATGAGGCGCCTTCACTGAATAGGCCTTTGGCCATTGCGGCGGCCGAGCTTCGGCGGCAGCCCTAGCCCCCACATCAAGGTTCGCAGCCTGAGTAGATGAGCTTGCGGTTACCCAGGCCGCCCGAGCAACCCGTTGACCTGGGGTGCGCACTTCCGTTTCAGGGAGCTCGATATCGCGCTTCATCGCCGCTCAAATTTTGTAAGTCGTGGTCCACGATGGTCTGTCCCCGAGAGAGTGTCGGCAGGATTTTGGGGCGGTTACACAACCGCAGACGCGAGGTGAGCCGGGGGAAATTTTTCTTATTTTTTTCCGCTGTAACCCATTGAAAAGTCCAGATTTCGGACGAATAAAACCAAGCAAAATAGCTGGGTTCTATTTGATCTTGTGTGGAATTGTTTGGAACCAACTCGCGCGCCGGTTGTGTCACCGGCCTCGTAAGTCCGACGCGGCCAGGCGCGCCGGGCGGGCGCCCCTTACTTCGGGAGCGGAACCGGCTTGTCGGCGAGCGTGTGCAGATAGTCCAGGATGTCGGCCCGCTTCTGTGCGTCTTTCTCGCCGGCGAAGGCCATCTTGGTGCCCGGGGCCATCGCCTTCGGGTCGGTGATCCAGGCATTGAGCTTTTCGTAGGTCCAGTCGCCGCCGATCTTCTTGAGCCCCTCGGAATAGACGAAGCCCGGGAACGATCCGACCGGACGCCCGACCACGTTCCACAGATCCGGTCCGATCTTGGCGCCCGCGCCTTCCTTGAAATTGTGGCAGGTCTCGCAGATCTTGACGTCCTGTTCGCCCTTTTTGACGTCGGCTTTGGCGAGCAGCGGCGGCAGAGGCTCTTCGGGCGCGGCCTTGGGCGCCTGCGGCAGTCGCGATAGCAGGGCCAGAAGTCGGCAGCGCGAAGCCGGGAACCTTAGGCGTTCGCGGCGAAAGGAGAAGATTGCTGAAGGCCGTGAGCAGCATGACGAACAACACCGCCCCGAGCGCCGAGAGCGCGAACCGGTTCACATTCACGTGGTCCATAGGCGAAGGGACTTTCGTCAGCTGGAGTGAGGTTAGGGGGCCCGGCGGGACGGTTGTTTTGCTCAGTTGATTAGCCGCTTTGCGCTCGCCTTGGCAACACGTATAAGCCGTCGCGCCCCGAATTTGGCTTAATCGAAACGGATGGCCAACCCCATCGTCCTCATCCCCGCGCGCATGAGCGCAACCCGCCTTCCCGGAAAGCCCCTTGCCGACATTCATGGCGCGCCGATGATCCTGCATGTCTGGCGCCGGGCGATGGAGGCGGACGTGGGACCAGTCTGGGTGGCGGCGGACGATCCGCGCGTCATGGAGGCGGTCGCCTCGGCCGGCGGCAGGGCCGTCATGACCCGTTCCGATCATCCTTCGGGGTCCGACCGCATTTTCGAGGCGTTGGGCTTGGTCGACGCCGACGGCGTCCACGATGTCGTGGTCAACATTCAGGGCGATCTGCCGACCATCGAACCTTCGGTCGTGCGCGCCTGTCTCGCGCCGCTTGCCGACCATGCGGTCGACATCGCGACGCTCGCGACGCCGATCACGCGCGAGCAAGAGAAGGACGACCCCAACGTCGTCAAGGTGATCGCGACCGAACTCGATTCGAGCCGGTTAAGGGCGCTCTATTTCACCCGCGCGCGAGCGCCTTGGGGCGACGGGCGCCTCCTGCACCACATCGGTCTCTACGCTTATCGTCGCGATTCGCTTCAGGCGATTTGTCGCCTCGCCTCCTTCGCCCCTTGAGCGGCGCGAGAAGCTCGAACAATTGCGGGCGCTTGAAGCGGGCATGCGGATCGACGTCACGCTCGTCGAGACCGCGCCGCTCGGCGTTGACGCGCCCGAGGATCTGGAACGCGCGCGCGTCATGCTCGCGCCTGGGAAACACGCATGAAGACAACGGATTCCATCGCCTATCAGGGAGAACCCGGGGCCAATTCGCATATCGCCTGCGCCGAAAATTTTCCCGATCTCAATCCGCTGCCCTGCGCGACCTTTGAGGACGCGTTCACCGCCGTACAAGACGGCGCGGCCGAACTCGCCATGATCCCGATCGAGAACTCGATCGCGGGGCGGGTCACTGACATCCATGCGCTCCTGCCGGCGTCCGGACTGCACATCGTCGGCGAGACGTTTCTGCCGATCCACTTTCAGCTGTTGGCGGTTCCAGGCGCGCGCATTGAGGACCTGAAGACCGTCTACAGCCACACGCATGCGCTCGGCCAGTGCCGCAACATCATCCGTCGCCACAAGCTTCAACCGGTCGTCGCCGGCGATACGGCCGGCGCGGCGCGCGAAGTTGCGGAATGGGCGGACAAGAGCCGCGCCGCGCTCGCGCCGCGTCTCGCCGGCGAGATCTATGGCCTCAAGACGCTGGCCTCAGACGTCGAGGACGAGAGCCACAACACGACCCGCTTCGTCGTCCTGTCGAGGGATGAACGCTGGACGTCGGCGGGCGGAGGGCCGGTGGTGTCGACGTTCGTCTTTCGCGTGCGCAACGTGCCCGCCGCGCTCTATAAGGCGCTCGGAGGCTTCGCCACCAACAGCGTGAATATGACCAAGCTCGAGAGTTACATGGAGGGCGGCGAGTTCACTGCGACCCAGTTCCTCGCCGACGTCGACGGCCACCCTCAGGACCTTGCCCTCGCGCGAGCGCTGGAGGAACTGAAGTTCTTCTCGCGCGAAGTGCGCATTCTGGGCGTGTACCCCGCGCATCCATATCGTACCGAGTCGCAGCGCCGGTTGAGCGGCGAGTGACCTATGTCCGAATATGATCCGCCGCGGGGAATTGCCGCCGACGATCGTACGAAGGCGCCAAGCGCCTGTCTCTGGTGCGGCGAGCCACAGCAACGAGTCAAAAGTGATAGGTGAGGCCGGCCGAGAACGCGACAGGCCGGGCGTTGGTTTTGATGGTGCCTGATATTGGCCCCAGGGACGGAGCCGTGGTGACGCCTGTCGAGTTTCCCGTCGCCCCCACGAAGCCCTGCTTCGCATCGACAAAGACGCCCCAGTGCTGGTTGAGCATGTAATCGAAGCCGCCCTGGACGACGACGCCCAGCGCGGGTTGGTATGTAAGCTCCGGTGCTGTAGCCGTCTCGGACCGCCAGCGCGAAGGTCGGCGCGATCCCCGCCCCCAGATAAGGCTGGAACCTCCCGAACTGGGTGAAATGATAGACGCCGGTTATCGGCACGGAGGCCGGCAGCAATTTGCTGAGAACCGTGCCTGAGGGGGGTCCGGTAGGGGAGGATCCGTTAACGGTGACCGTCGCCCACATCGGAAATCCGCTTGCGACCTCCAGCGACCAGTTCGGGGTGAAGGAGTAGCCGCCCTGGATGGACACGCCGGCGAAGTTCGAATAGCTCGCCCCCAGCCCGGGAATTTGAAACTGCGGTCCGACGCCCACCGGCACAGTTCCAATTCCGGGAACGATCATCCCGGCGATCGATTGCGAGTAGAGGTTCGAGGAACTCCGGTCGAGAACGCCCATAGCTCCGAGCCTGACATACCACCCAGTGGAGGGGTTAGGAGCGTCAGTCGGCGCGGGCTGCGAGTTTGTCACGTCCGCCGCGCGGACCACGCCAAAAGACGACGCGAAAACCGCGCAAGTCGAAACGCAAGCTCTGAACAAACCTGTCGGCCTTTTGGGGCCTGCCATTATGTTGTCTCCCACCCGCGTTGGCGCGGCTCGGCGTTCAGGGGCGCCAGACCACGCAAACCGGAAACCGGGTGATTCGCAGACGTTTGAAGTAGCCTCTAAATTATTAACCAACCGAGACTTCGCGTATTTCGACAGCCGAGGCGAGTCCAAATTCTCGCTCCGCAACTCCAAACACCGTCATTTCGGCCTAATCGGGGCAAATGTGGGACCGCCGCGCTCAGCGGTCGGCCCTTCTCGGCGAGCGCGGCATGAGCAGGTTCTCGAGCCCTACGTCGTCGACCCCTTGCTCGACGATGCGCTCCCCCGGCATGCCGACCGGAACGCCGTAACGGACGGCAAATCCGGGCGGCTCGGCGATCGGGGGACCAAGAGCCTCGACCCTCTCCTCAAAGGTCGGGGGCTTGCCCTCCAGTTCGGCGATCGCCTCGAACCAGAATTCCTCGCTTCGGCCTTCCGGCTGGCCTGCCTGTTCCCAAAGTTCATAGGCGCGTCGACGGACCGTCTCTTCGATGCTGCTCATGATCGAACTCCTCTCGACCCCTTGCGCGCGACTGACCCCAATCCGAGT
The DNA here is from genome assembly GCA_963775405.1 of uncultured Alphaproteobacteria bacterium. Lineage (GTDB taxonomy): Bacteria > Pseudomonadota > Alphaproteobacteria > Rhizobiales > Beijerinckiaceae > Roseiarcus. The sequence goes on along the minus strand of CAVZJI010000033.1, from coordinate 138,474 downwards.
ATAATACGCCCCGCCATTCGCGCCCATTTGGGTCTTCGCCTCAGCGTGCTACCTAATGCGCCCCAAAGCCGGCGAAATTGAAGTACGAACTCGGGCTCGTCCTTCGATTGCCGGCGGCGCGCCAGGAGGGCTCGGGATTTCATGCCGCCGCCCAACGACCATCACCCGCACAGAATCGTCGTCGTTGGCGGCGGGGCTGCGGGTCTCGAGCTTGTCACCCGTCTCGGCGATCGGCTTGGCAAGCGTAAACTCGCCGATATCGCGCTGATCGAGCGCAGCCGCACGCATCTGTGGAAGCCGCTGCTGCACTCGGTGGCGGCCGGCGCCATGGATCCTTCGGAGCACCAGCTCAACTACCTCGCTCAAGGGCACTGGCACCACTTTCGCTATCATTTCGGCGAGATGATCGGGCTCGACCGGGCCGCGAAGATGGTGCGGCTCGGCGCGACCCACGACGAGGAGGGCCGCGAGATCGCGGCTCCGCGCGCTATTCCCTATGATACCCTGGTCATCGCGATCGGCAGCGTCACCAACGATTTTGGCACGCGCGGCGCAGCGCAATTCGCCGTTCCGCTGGAGACCGCGGAACAGGCGGTGCGCTTTCACCATCGTCTCGTCAATGCGGGCTTGCGCGCGCAGGCTCAGAGCGAGCCGATCCAGGCCGGGCAATTGCATGTCGCCATCATCGGCGCGGGCGCCACCGGCACGGAGCTTGCCGCCGAGCTCTACCAGAGCGCGCGCGAAATGGTGGCCTACGGCCTCGATCAGGTCGACCCGGACCGGGACATCCGCATCATTCTGATCGAGGGAGCGAGCCGAATTCTGCCCGCGTTGCCCGAGCGAATCTCGACCGCGACGCTCAAGATCCTGACGAAGATGGGCGTCGACGTGCGCACCAATGCGCGCGTGTCGGCGGTGCGCGCGGACGGGATCGAGCTCGCGAGCGGCGAGTTCATTCCCGCCGAACTTACGGTCTGGGCGGCCGGGGTGAAGGGGCCGGACGTCCTCGCCCATCTCGACGGGCTCGAAGTCAATCGCGCCAACCAGCTCGTGACCGACGCGACGCTGACGACCACCCGAGATCCGGACATCTTCGCCATCGGCGATTGCGCGGCAGTCCCCAGCCCAGGCTTCGACGCGCCGATCCCGCCCCGCGCCCAGGCCGCCCACCAGGAAGCGTCTCACCTCGCCGGCCAGTTGAGGCGGCGCTTGAAGGGGTTGCCTCTGGAGCCCTTCGTCTACCGCGACTTCGGCTCGCTGGTGTCGTTCGGCCGTATGGGCGCGGTCGGCAACTTGATGAACCTCGCGCTCGGCGGCCATTTGTTCATTGAAGGCATCCTGGCGCGCTGGGCGTACCGCTCCCTCTACAAGATGCACGAACGGGCGCTGCACGGGATCACGAAGACCGCGCTCGACACAGTGGCGCGCAACCTTTCCCGTCGGGCCGAACCCAGGGTCAAGCTTCATTAGTCCGCAATTTCACAAATATTTGGACGCGCTCACGGTCAGTTGACGCTCTCCGGAAGAAACCCGTACCCAGCACAGGTCCGCGCTTGTAAGTCCACGTGACTTAGCCAATTCAAATTTTACTTCAGGGAGCCGCTCCCTGTGGACGAATAAGCCGCGGTCGGGTCCGTTGGCAAGTCTCCTAACGTTTCGAGCGTGTCACAAATAGAAATAGCGCGTTCACGGGGGAGCTTAGAATTATGAGGGGCAGCCTCAGCCCTTGTAGGCGTCGAGGCGGTCCCATGGCTCATGCTGCAGAGCCGCCAAAGGTCAGCCAACAGACTTGGTCCAAGAGCGTTATGCTTTTGACTTCGCCGACAGGCGTTCGAAACGCAGGGTGGCAAGCATTGTCAGGATAGGATTCATTCATCGGTTTCGTGATTCTGCTGTTTCGGTACTTGACAATGTCGAGTTCAAATCTTTGAAACATTGGCCTAACGAGACGTTTCTTTGCGGCGATTTCTCATCCCGGCGCCGATTGCGTGGCTCCGTAGGTGCGCTCCGTTCGGTTGGCGGGGTCTAACCGCTTCGCAGCAGCGAGCCGAAAATCGCCACCGGCGCGGGGGCGGGGCCGCATTCACTCTCATGCTAAAAATTCGCGTTTCTTACAGCGCAGCGCGCGGCGCGCATGCTTGACAAGGTGGGCGGGGACATGGTTCGTCCTCGCCTAAACCCGGACGCCACCGAAAAAAACAGAGCCACTGGACAATAATTTCGAACTTTTCATAGTTCAAGGACGTCCCCTCGTGATAACTGTAGCCGCAGTCGTCGTAACGCGGAACCGTCCAGCGCTCCTAAAACGGTGTCTTGCCGCTCTTGATTCGCAGACTTACCCTGCCAGTCAGCTCGTGGTCGTCGACAATGCTTCCGACCAGCCGACATGCGACATGCTCGCATTCGAGGCCGCACGTCGCGATAATTCTTTTCATTCAATACGCTTGGAAGAGAATACCGGCGGCGCCGGCGGCTTTCACGCCGGAATGCGCGCCTGCCTTTCTCTCCCTTGCACTCACATGTGGCTGATGGACGACGATTGCGAACCGGATTCGTTGGCCGTGGCGGAACTGGTCGCAGCAGCGGCTGTTGTCGGCGAGGACGCCGTTCTCGGTGGGAACATCGTCGACCTCAATGGCGAGAGCGTCAATGTCCAATCGATCAGTTTGCGGCTCGGAACGAACTGCGTGCCACAGTATGCCCTTTATTTGGCGGACGGCCTACTTGAAATGAGTGCGCTTACCTTCGTTTCATTCCTCGTTTCAGTCGATTTGGTGCGGAAGGTCGGGCTTCCTTTGAAAGAGTTCTTCATCTGGGGTGACGATACCGAGTATTCACGCCGGCTCGCTCGATTCACCAGGATTTATCAAGTCGGGAAGAGCAAGACGAAGCATTTAAAATCCGGGGACGCCTCTCAAAGTGTTTTTAAAGAACAAGAGCGCGACAAAATAGCGCAGTATCATTGGTTTTATCGGAATAGACTTTTTGTTAATCTGAAATACGATGGCTTCTTATCCACGAATACGTTTAAATTTATCTTTAGATCATTTAGAGATGTCTTCTTATCAATTCAGAGTGGAAGATTTGCATGGCTGAAGTGTCGAACGATAATTTACGGTTTATGTTCAGGAATAGCCTTCGCGTTATCGACGCCAAAGAAAGAGATGCTTGGTCTTCTCGACTGACACCAAGATCGGTTCCGCCCTGATCGCTTGGTCCCTATTCAATGGTCTAACGGCGGCGCAAAGAATACAGGAATATCGGCGCCTGCGGCGATGAGTTCGAGCATCGCGTCGGCTGCGATGAGCGCCTCACCGATCGTCACATCCATATCCAGATAACGATAAGAACCAAGGCGGCCGACGAAGGTCACGCCGGCGGTAGCCATCGCCTGATCGACGTATTTCTTCAGCATTGCTTCTTCGTCGGTCTGGCGGATCGGATAATACGGAATGTCGTTTGCGCCGCAGGACGCGGCTGAATTCGCGGTACAAGATCGTGCCTTCAACTTGATCCTTTTCCCACGGAGCGAAGTGTTTATGCTCCGTTATTCGGGTAAAGGGCGTAGCCTCGTCGCAGTAATTGATGACGGCTGCGCCCTGATAATCGCCTTTCGCCCTGAAGACCTCGAAGTCCAGGGTGCGGTAGCCTAGCCTGCCCAAACTATGGTCGAAATAGCGGTCGATCGGGCCGCTGTAGACCACATGGGCGAACGGCTCGGTCAAATCTTCGAATTTTGCGCCCAGTCGCAACTCGAGGCGGGGCGTGTTCAAAATGGCGGCGACCAATTCCGTGTAACCGCGCTCCGGCATCGCCTGATGAGGATGGGCGAAATAAGAATCGTCAAAATTGAAGCGCAGAGGCAGACGTTTGAGGATCGAAGCGGGCAGTCGGGTGGGGTCCAGGCCCCATTGTTTTCGCGTATAGCCGCGGAAGAAGGCCTCGTAGAGCTCCGGCCCGATCATGCTGAGAGCCTGCTCCTCGAAATTGGCCGGTTGGGGAATTTTCCGGGTTTTCGAAGCGACGAAAGCGGCCGCCTCTTGAGGCCCCAAGGCTTTGCGGAAGAATTGGTTGATCGTCAGGAGGTTGACCGGCAGCGAGTAGACCAATCCTCCGCTCACGGCCTGCACGCGGTGTCGATAGGGGCGCATGACGCCGAATTCTTGAACATAGGCCCAGACGCGCTCGTCGGCGGTGTGGAAAATGTGGGGACCGTAGACATGCGTCATGACGCCGGTCTCGGAATCGCGCTTCGAATGGCAATTGCCCGCCACATGCGGGCGCTCATCGACTACCAGAACGTCGTGTCCGGCTTGCGCGAGAGCGCGGCCGATGACCGCGCCGCTGAATCCAGCGCCGACGATGCAATATCTCATTCCCTCGATGTCCGATTGTTGTTTTGAGGTGAGGTGGCCTTTCTAGCAGGCTGTCGAAGGCATGTCCCGCGCCCAGCCGGGAACCGCGCCGTCAGGGAGGTTATCGGAGAGAAAGAACAAGCCATTGAAAAACTTGATGCGGTCATCCAATCCATGCGCCCTGCCGGAGCAAGCCTCGACTCATTTGACAAAATGACGGTAGAAGCCGGCGCAGGGCTTGCGCTGGCGAGCCCCTCAAACAATGTACTCGCGAGGCCGAAAGGCCGCCTGTCCGAGCAGATGGAATCCCCGACAAATGAAACGCTTCCCATTTCGCCTGAGCCTGTCGACGCCTTTGATCGCGGCCATGCTCGCCCTTCTGTCGCTAAGCGCGTTCACGTCGCCGGCTGAGGCGCAGGCCGCTCGCCGTATCGAGGCCTATTACAGCCAGCTGATGCCGACGCTCAAGGCGGCCGGATCGCTCAGCGTTGGCGAACGCGACCGTCGCTTCTCGCCCGCCATCACATCGGCCTTTGACATCGGGACCATGGCGAGGCTGGCGACGGGACCTACCTGGAGCAAGTTCTCAGGCGCCCAGCAGGCCGCGGTTCGCGACGCCTTCGCCCGTTTCCTCGTCGCCGATTATGCTCACCAGGTGACTGACTATTCGGGCGAGAGCTTTGTCGTCGATCCGAAGACGAGCCCCGCCTCGGGCGGCGGCGAAGTCGTCAAGACCAAATTGCTCCAGCCTGGCGGCCGGACCGTTCAGATCAACTATCTCGTTCGCGGCGGCCGCATCATCGACGTGTATCTGAATGGCACGATCAGCGATCTCGCCACCCGTCGCGACGAATTCGCCTCGATCCTCTCCGGCGGCGGCGGCGCGGACGCGCTGGTGAAGACATTGCGCGAGCGGACCGCTTCCTTGTTGGCCGGCTAGCCGTTCAGCCAAACGGCGTAGACGCTTGCCATCGTCCGCGAACGCTCTGATCGTTTGCGGATTGCAGCGCGAGGCGTCGATCCTGGCGGGACCCGGGCGTACGACGCTCTGTGGCGACGCGCCGACCTTGCGCGCCCGGCTCGCGGAAGCAGCGAGCCTCAAACCTTCGCTCGTGGTCAGCTGGGGCCTGTGCGGCGGGCTTGATCCGCGGCTCCGCCCCGGCGACCTCATTCTCGGCTCGGAAATCGTCTCAAATGAGGGCGCCGTCAGAACCGACGAGGCCGTCACGGCGTCGCTAGCGCAGCGCCTTCGTGACGCGGGCGCGGGCGTTGTCGTGGAACGCCTTGCTGTCTCCGACGCGCCGGTCGTGACCATCGCCGCCAAGGCGGAACTACGCCGCGCGATAGAAGCGGCCGCGGTCGACATGGAAAGCCTGATCGCCGGCCAATATGCGTTGAAGCAGCGGGTTCCGTTTGCGATTCTGCGCTCGGTCGCCGACCCCGCCGAACGCGACTTGCCGCCGCTCGTGCTGAAGGCTGTGGATTCCAATGGCCGGATCAACGCTATCGCGGTCATCGGAGAGCTTATCCGCTCTCCGGGCCAGTTCGCGGGACTGCGCGCTCTCGCCGCCGACAGCAGGGCTGCGTTTCAGTCGTTAAAGCGCTGCCGGAGCCTTCTTCCGGGCCTTTTCCTCGGCCTCGGAACGGCGGATGTCTGACAGCTTCTGGGCGACATTCTTGTCGAACACGTACTCGGCCTCGCGCTGGCTCCCTAGCGGGATGTCCGGCGCCATCGGGCCCGTGGTCTTGACGCCCATGAGCGCGACACGCGCCGCTTTCCAAGGCTTCGTCACCGTATCGCGCACGGCCGTCGCCTCGAACCCGCTATGGACCATGCAGTCGGCGCATTTCTCATAGTTGCCGGTGCCGTACGCGTCCCAATTCGTGTCGTCCATCAGCTCCTTGAAGGTCTTGGTGTAACCTTCGCCGAGCAGATAGCAGGGCTTCTGCCAGCCGAAAACGGTGCGGGTCGGATTGCCCCAGGGCGTGCAATGATAGGCCTGGTTGCCGGCCAGGAAGTCGAGGAACATGGTCGACTGGTTGAAGGCCCATTTGCGGCCCTGATTGCCGCGCTCGAATATCGACCGGAACAGCTGCTTGGTGGCGGAACGGTTGAGGAAATGCTTCTGGTCGGGCGCGCGCTCGTAGGCATAACCCGGCGACACCGTGATGCCGTCGACGCCGAGCTCGGTCACCGTATCGAAGAAGGCGGCGACGCGCGCAGGGTCCGCATCATTGAAGAAGGTGCAGTTGATTGTGACGCGAAAGCCCTTTGCTTTGGCCGTTTTGAGCGCCTTGACCGCGCGGTCGTAGACCCCAGGCTCGCAGACGGACCTGTCATGCATTTCCTGGTCGCCGTCGAGATGGATCGACCAGGTGAAATAGGGACTCGGCTTGTACTGATCGATCTTCTTTTCAAGCAGCAGCGCATTGGTGCACACGATCGCAAATTTTTTGCGTGCGATGACGCCCTGGACGATCTTTGCCAGATCTCTGTGCAGCAGCGGCTCGCCGCCCGCCATGACGACCACGGGCGCGCCGCACTCGTCGACCGAGGCCAACGCATCTTCCACCGAGATGCGCTTGTTGAGAATGGCGTCGGGATAGTCGATCTTGCCGCAACCCGCGCAAGCGAGATTGCACCGGAACAAAGGCTCGAGCATCAACACGAGCGGATAGCGCTTGCGGCCAGCGAGATGCTGGCGAACGACATAGGCGCCGACTCTTGCAATTTGCCTTAAGGGTATGCCCACGAGCTATCCTTACAAAACCAATTAACCGACGGGCTCATTCCGAAGTTCCGCCGGCAGGCGGAAGCTCACCGTCTCGGCCGGTCCGTCGAGGACCGACACTTCCGACGGCGCGAGCGCCGATAAGGCTCGAACCACGTCTTCGACCACGACCTCAGGCGCAGAGGCGCCGGCAGTCACGCCGACCACAGCGGCGTTGCGAACCCATTCCGGGTCGATTTCGCTGCTGTCCGCGACAAGATAGCTCGGAATCCCGACCTCGTCGCCAATCTCGCGCAGCCGGTTGGAGTTCGAACTGTTGCGGGCGCCGACGACGATGATGACGTCAGCGACCTGGCACAATTCGCGCACGGCAGTCTGTCGAATTCTGTGTCGCGTAGCAGATGTCGCGAACGTCAGGACCCACGACGTCGCTGAAGCGACGCACCAACGCGGCGATGATTCCGCGCGTATCGTCGACGCTCAGCGTCGTCTGCGTGATGTAGGCGATCGGCGTGTCGACTGCGATGGGCAGCTTCTCGACATCGTCTTCGTCTTCGACGAGGTGAACCGCGCCATCGATCTGACCCAATGTGCCTTCGACTTCGGGATGTCCGTCGTGACCGATGAACACCAGCACCCGACCCCGGGCGATGTAGCCGCGCCCCTGATTGTGCACCTTGGTGACCAGCGGACAGGTCGCGTCGATGGTCGGAAGCGCCCGCGCTTTGGCTTCGTTCTCGACGTCTCGCGAGACGCCGTGGGCGCTGAAGATGGTCATGGCGCCCGCCGGCACATCCTTCAGGGTCTCGACAAAACGCGCGCCCTTGGCCTTCAGCGATTCGACCACATGGCGATTGTGGACGATTTCATGGCGCACGTAGACCGGAGCGCCATGCTTGGCCAACGCCCGCTCCACAATATCGATCGCCCGAACAACGCCGGCGCAAAACCCGCGTGGCTGAGCAAGAATGATCTTCATTCCCCTGCCTTCTCGCCCCTGTCTTCTCGCCGAAGCCTCGATGGCGCTCGCCTGATGACAGGCTCATCCAAAACCCGCGAGCCACTGACGAATTCCGGAACGCCATCCATACGCGGCGAGCGGGGCCTGGACAAGAGACGTGGGTTAGGCCGTCTGCCGCATTGCAGCATGTGGGAGCGCGCGCCGATTTGTCCAGCCGCAGCCGGCTTGAGGCGCGCCGAAGCGATCCGCGGGGACGGAAAACGCAACTTGCCGTCCCTTTCCGGTTGAGCGCCAGGACGGCGGTTATCGCGGCGGGAGGGACCAGCGCCGCCCACGAGCCGATCACGGCCATAGTCGTCGCCATCGCCCAACGGGATCGAGACCAGATGTCCCCCCGACCGAGAGCGGTCTGCTTCTGGGTAGCGAGGCAATTTTATATAAATAACATAATGTGTTAGTTAATGCCGCAAAGCCGGGCCGATTTTTTGGGGACGGAACTAAACGTGGTCATAACCCACTGAAAACATAAGGGGGCGCCGGTAAAACTGCCGCTAGACGCGCCTCTCTGCGAATCGCCTCAGCTCCGCGCCGGCGCGGCCGCCCATTTTCGGTTGAGCGCCAGGACGGCGGCGACGGCGGCGAGAGGAACCAGTGTCACCCACGATCCGATCACGGCGGTGGTCGTCGCCACCGCCCAGAGAATCGAGACGAGGTGCTCCATCATGCCGACGAGTTTCGACTGGGAATGACGACGGAGCACGAGGCCGCGACGGGATGGGGCTTGTCGCCAGAGATTGACCAGCGCCGCCGAGGCGATCGCCCCGGCGCCGAACAGAAGGGCGCAAAACCCGGCCCAGGGCGAAGCGAAGGCCAATGCGGCAAGGGGAAGCGTGAGAATGAGCGCGATCGGCTGGCCGATTGCGGCGATCTTGGCGCGCTCGATGACGGCGCGCGGCAGGGGAGCGGTCGTGAGAAAATCCGGCGCGTCTTCAGCCGACAACGCGATCCAGGACAAGCGCGCCCGCGAGTTGCGCGGCGATCACGACGAGCGCCGGCGTGAAGGCGACGCCGATTGTGCCGGTCGGACCGCCGCCGCGCCAGAGAATGACGGCAAGCGGAGTCGTGTAGGCGGCCTGCAGAAGAAGCTGCGACATGAGCCATGGATCGCGCCAAACCACGCGCCGCTCCTTGATGCGCAAGGCCGTGCTGGCGCTCGCGCCGAAGCGCGAGGTCCCCCTGGCTGCGACCCCCGCGTGCGCAGGCGCGCCCGCTGAGGCGATCGCCGCGCGCGCGAAGCGCTCGCCGAACAACACGCAGGCGAGCGCAAAGATGACGGCGCCGAAAGCTGTCCAGATGAACAGCGCTTGCGGGTCGCCCGCCGCCGCGCGCACAGGGGCCCAGAGGAGGCCGTGCGGCGCCGTCGTCGCGTTTGCAGGCGGCGCGAAGGCGGCGAGAATCGCCGTTCGCATCCCCTCGGGCAACATCGCGATAACCTGCGCCCCGAGCACGGCGGAGACGCCAACCCCTGTCGCCGCGATCTGGCCGAAGAGGCGCGCGCGTCGCGGACCCGCCGCCAAAAACAGGCCCATCGCGACGATCACCCCCAGGCCGGTCCCGACAAGCCCGGCGGCGAGCAGGGTCGGATAGAGCGCCAGCCAATGCGGATGGCCGCGGAGAGCGGCGGCGTCGGCGACTGGCCCCAATAACAGCACGACCGATGCGACGGCCCCGACCGAAATCGACAAGGCGCGGGCGGCGAGCAGAGAATGAGCGTCGACAGGGGAGGCGAGGATCAACTCGAGGTCCGAGCGCCCGAACAGCGTGCGGGTGAAGTCCGCGATCGATTGGCCCATGATCCATGGAAGGACGAGCGCGACGCCGCTCGCGAGAATCGCCGTAACCCGCGCAACGCCATCGGGGCCGTCTTCAATGCGGATGAGCCAGCCGGCGACCGGGTAGGCCGCGACGTGAAGCCCCACGAACACGAGCGCGATAAGAGCCGCCAGCCGGCGGAGCGACAACGAGCCGAACATCGACGCGAGACTACGCGCGCTCAGGCGCAAATCGTGCAGGACGAAACGAGGAAAAGCAGCCAAAGGCCGAATCAGCCGCCGCATCACGCGGCGCGTCCGGTCTGAGAGGTCAAATCGAGGAACACCGTCTCCAATGTCGCCCCGCCCGCGCCAATGCTGGCGCGCAACTCATCAAGCGTCCCCTCCGCAATCATCTTGCCGCGCGCGATGATGCCGATTCGGTCCGCGAGCCGCTCCGCGACCTCGAGAATATGGGTGGTCATGATGATCGTCGCGCCAGCGCGCACGCGATCGGTCAGGATATCCTTCACCTGCCGCGCGGCGGCGGCGTCGAGGCCGGTCAGGGGCTCGTCGAGCATCAGGAGCCGCGGCTCATGGATGAGGGCGCCCGCGAGCGCCAACTTCTGCCTCATGCCGCGCGAAAATCCCTCACAGCGATCGCGCCGATGGGGCCAAAGACCCAGGCTTTCGAGCAACTCTTCCGCAAGCCGCTTGGCGCGTCGCGCCTCGACCGACCAAAGACCTGCGACGAATTCGAGATATTCGAGCGGGTCGAGTTTGTCGTACAGCATCGGTTCGTCCGGCAGCCAGGCGACGATGCGCTTGGCCTCGATGGGGAAACGGCGGGCGTCGATTCCGAAGATCCGGATGTCGCCATCGTCGGCGGGCAGGAGCCCCGCGACTAAGCGCAACGTAGTCGTCTTTCCGGCCCCGTTCGGTCCGAGCAGAGCATAGAATTCGCCGGCCCCAATCGTGAGATCGAGCCGATCGACCGCGGGTCGGCCGAAGCTCTTGGTCAGCGAATGCAGCTCAAGGGCCGGAACGTTGTGGGGAGCCATGAGGTTGTCTCGGCGCGAGCAATGCAACCGAGAGTAGAAGCAACCGCTTGACCGGGCCTTAAGAGTGGCCCTTCAAACTGGATAGATCGTCGCGACCGCGCCACACGTCGGGCCGAATCAGCCGCAGGAGACAGCGGTTGGCGTTTCTAGGACCCGAGCGTCACGCGAGACAGACGAAAAAAAGCCGGGGGAAGTCGCCCTTCCTCCGGCCAAAAAACCGTTTAGATCGATGCGCTGAGGCTTAGAACTTGTAGTTCACGCCCGCGCGGAAGATCGACGCGTTATAGCTGAACTTGGCGGTCGCAATCGAACCCGGGAAGAACTCGGTCACGGCCGCGTTTCCGGTCGTCGTGATGTTGCTGCTGCCGAGGTCGGCATACAGATATTCGCCCCTGATCGTGATGTTATTGGTGACCGCGTATTCGACGCCGCCGCCTATCGTCCAGCCGACTCGCGTAGAGCTCGGGCTGCCGGCGAAGAAGAGGCCGTTCGCGGAGTCGAAGACATTGAAGTGCGAGCTCCCGCCGCCGTAGGCGACGCCGCCGGTGGCGTAGATCATCAGGCGATTGTCCGGCGTGGCGACGAAGCCGACGCGGGCGCGCGTCGTTCCCAGCCAGTCGAGGCTCGCCTTGGCGTTCACGTTGAGGACATCGCCCCCGAAGAGCCCAAGCCCGCCAAAGGGGGCGCTGGTGAAGTTGACGTTCTTGCTCACGGTCGTCCCGTCGAAGTCGGTTTCGACGCCGAGCACGAAGGCGCCGGTCTGCCAATTGTAGCCGGCCTGGCCGCCGCCGATGAATCCGGCGCTTTGCGATCCGAGACCGCCCGGGAAGGAGCTGGTCAGGAAGCCGCCATCAAAAGCGGCGTCCGGGTCGAAGATTGATGCGTTGCGGCTACCGCTTGGCCAGATGCCGCCCGCGTTCAAGCCGATGTAGAAGCCGGTCCAGGTAAACGGAGGCGGCACGAACACAGGCGCCGGAGCCTCTTTTCTGGTCGGAAGGTCTGCGGCCTGAGCAGCCACCGCTCCGACTGCGGTCAGCGCCGCAACTGCGACACCCTTAAGCCAGCGATTCATCATGTTGTCGTCTCCGTGTCTGACGCCACGCCATGCGCTACACGCGTCGTCCCGCCGCCGATAACAATGTCCAAACTCTCCACGCGAGTCCACCGGGCATCCGCCATCGACATAAATTTGTGGCCCGGTGTGGCAAAAACGCCAGCAACCCGCCACCAACCGCAAGGTTGTCGTCTTTGCCGTTCAAGCTGACCGGCTTAGAATTCACCGGCCCAATCGTGAGACCGAGCCGGTCGACCGCCGGGCCGACGAAGCACTTGGTCTGGGACCGCCGCACAAGAGCGGGAGGGTTCTCGGCAGGCGTGGGTGTTGTCTCGGGCGCTTGAACAATTCAGCCGAGAGCAGAAGCCAGCGCTTGATCGAGGCTTAAGGGTAGGCTCTTCGCTCGGGATAGATATCGCGGGCGCTCCGCCAGCACGGCCGAATCAGCCGCTGATCCGCTGGCCGGCTGAGGATCGCGGACACGAGACGTCCAGGCCCCGCATTTGATGAGACAGGCGCAAAAAAAAGCCGGAGGAAAGTCGCCTTTCCTCCGGCCAAAACAGTTCAGTTCGAAACGCTAAGCTCAGAACTTGTAGTTCACGCCCGCGCGGAAGATCGAGGCGTTGTAGCTGAGTTTGCCGCTTACGACCGTACCCGGGAAGAAGTCGGCAACTGCGGTATTTCCGACGCTGCTGAAGCTGGTGCTGCCGAGGTCGGCATACAGATATTCGCCCCTGATCGTGATGTTGTTGGTGACCGCGTATTCGACACCGCCGCCGATTGTCCAGCCGACGCGAGTGGTGCTGGGGCTGCCGTTCCAGAAGGCGCCGGTCACCGAGTCAAAGGCGCTGAAGTTTGAGGTCCCGCCGCCGTAAGCGACACCGCCTGTGGCGTAGATCATCAGCCGGTTGTCAGGGGTGGCGACGAAGCCAACGCGGGCGCGAGTGGTCCCGAGCCAGCTCAGGCTCGCCTTGCCGTTCACGCTCAAGAAGTCGCCCGCGAGGAGCGCCGGAACGCCCGCGCCGGCAAAGGGAGTGCCGACGTTATTGAAAGACTTGCTCACGGTCGTTCCGTCGAAGTCAGTTTCGACGCCGAGCACGAAGGCGCCCGTCTGCCAATTGTAACCGGCCTGGCCGCCGCCGATGAATCCGGCGCTTTGCGATCCGAGACCGCCCGGGAACCCGGCGCCGATGAAGCCGCCATCAAAAGCGGAGTCCGGGTCAAAGATCGACGCGCTGCGGCCGCCGCTGGGCCAAATGCCGCCGGCGTTCAAACCGATGTAGAACCCGGTCCAGGTAAACGGAGGCGGCACGAACACCGGCGCCGGAGCCTCTTTTCTGGTCGGAAGGTCAGCCGCCTGAGCAGCCACCGCTCCGACTGCGGTCAGCGCCGCAATTGCGACACCCTTAAGCCAGCGATTCATCATGTTGTCGTCTCCATTTGTGGCGCGACGCTATACGCAACACGCGTCACCCCGCCGCCAATTTCGATGACCGGACTATAGGATTCCGATCCCCATGAGTTTACCTGACTCTTGCCCTGGACAAGCGTTTGTGGGCGAATGTGGCAAATGCGCCACAGATCGGTAACCTCTTGGTAATCTTTGCTAAACGACGAGGCTCGCCAGCAGCACGGCGATCACCCCGGTCAGGAAAATGCCGTCGAAGGTCCCGGCGCCGCCGATCGAGGCCACGGGAGCGCCGAGGCTGCGCAGCTGGCCTAGATTAAGCAGATCGGCGCCGATGAGCACGCCGAGGCTGCCCCCGATATAGGCGAGCGGCGCGGCGAATTGCCGCGACAGAAGCAGCGCGACCCCCGCCGCCAACAGCGGCGGCGCAAAAGTCGGGACCGATATGCCCACGCCCGGAATCGGCGTCGCCATTCGATGGACGAGGAAGGCGACGATCGCTGTCGCCACTGCGGCGAGCCCCCAAAGGTCGTAGCGCATCAGCAGGTAGAACGACAGCAGGATCGGAATCACCGCGCCCCCGACGTTGATCGCGAGAATCGTGCCTGGCCAATCGACGGCAACCGGGGCCAAAAACGGCACGCCGAAGACTTCCACCACCTCCCGCGACACGACGCGCTGCTCCGGCAGTCGCACCAGCGGCAGATTGATGTACGAGCCAAGCAGGGAGCCGAACAGCACCAACGCCGCGACGCGGGGATCGAGGCCCAGCGCCGAATAAGCGCGGCCCAAGAGCCTGATCTGGATGAAAAACAGAAGGCCGAGCAGAATCGCGAAGAAGACGGCCGCGAGGCCGGCGCCGAGCGGGAAATAGTGCATATGGGTCATAGGCGCCGGCGTCCGGAGTTGGGCGCCGGCAGGCGGCCGGCGAATGCTTACACGCCAGCCAGCGCCGCGACGATCTTTTCCGCGTAAGGCTTGAGCGCCTCGGCGTTCTGGAACGGTCCGCCCGGCGGTCGGATCGCCACGCCAGTCCAGCACGGCAGAAGATGAAAATGCAGATGGAAGACCTGCTGCCCGCTCGCCGGCTCGTTGAATTGCTGGAGCAACAGGCCCTCGGCCTTCATGCCGGCCATGACCGCGCGCCCGACCTTCTGCACCGACGGCATGAAGCGCGCCAATACTTCGGGTCGAGGTCAAAAAGCGTGCGTGCGGGCGCCTTCGGGATGACCAGCGTATGTCCATCGGCGCGCGGCATCACGTCCATGAAGGCGAACGACACGTCGTCCTCGTAGACCTTGACGCATGGCATCTCGCCTCGAAGGATCTTGGCGAAGATGTTGTCGGGATCATACTTCGGCGTCAAAAGATTCTCCCTGGCGTTCGGCGCCTTGCTCGCCGCTGTCGCCGCGGCGGAAGGGCGCGTATTCCTCATAATGGGCGATCGTGCGCTCGACCGCGACCCGCTCGTGTCCGAGATAGTCGGCGATCGCCCGGGCAAGCCGCGCGTCGGCGAATTCGTGCGCCGAATAAGTGAGGGTCGGCCGGTAGCCGCGCGCGAGCTTGTGCTCGCCCTGGGCGCCCGCCTCGATGCGGCGCAATCCGCGCGCGAGCGCGAAGTCGATCGCCTGATAGTAGCAGACCTCGAAATGCAGAAACGGCCGGAGCTCGATTGCGCCCCAGTTGCGGCCGTAGAGCGCGTCGTCGCCGATGAAATTGATCGCGCCCGCGATATACCGTCCGTTGCGGCGCGCCATCACCAGAAGCACGCGGTCGGCGAGGGTTGAGCCGATCAGTTCGAAGAAAGCGCGGGTCAGGTACGGACGCCCCCACTTTCGCGAGCCTGTATGCATGTAGAACTTGAAGAAGGCGTCCCAGTGGTCAGGCCGAATTGCCGAGCCGGTCAGCGGCTCGATCGTGACTTCGCCGTCCAGGGCGTCGCGCCGCTCGCGCTTGATCGCCTTGCGCTTGCGCGAGGCCAACGCAGCGAGGAAGTCGTCGAAACTCGCGAAGCCGTCGCAGGAGAAATGGAATTGCTCGCCATTGCGGATCAGAAAGCCGGCTTTGGACAGCCGCTCGGTGTCTTCGAGGGTCGGGAAGGTGACGTGAATCGACGAGGTCTTGGTCTGTTTGCGTAATTGGCCCAGCGCCCCGATCAGCGCGTCGCGCGCGCCCTCGGGCGCGTCGGCGGCGACGAGAAGCCGGCGTCCGGTCACCGGCGTGAACGGGACGGCCACCTGAAGCTTGGGATAATAGTCGCCGCCGGCGCGCTCATAGGCGTCGGCCCAGGCGTGGTCGAAGACGTACTCGCCCTGACTGTGGCTCTTGAGGTAGCAGGGCGCGGCGGCGACCATGCGTCCGCGCCGCGTCCTCGACCGCCACGTGCGCCGGCGTCCAGCCGGAACGGCCGCCAACCGAGCCCGACGCCTCGAGGGCTGCTAAGAAGGCGTGGGCGATGAACGGGTTGAACCGTTCGCCCTCGGCCTCTTCAAACGAGCGGCCCGGCGGATTGGCGCAGACGTCCCACGCCGCCGCGTCAATGCTCGCGATGGACGGGACGACGCGCGCGGTGAAGGCTGAGGACATGGGCGGTCAGGCGGTCCGATCTGGCGGGATCGCCTATCCTAGCACGCTCCGTGCCCTTTTCATGGTGAAGGGACCTCAAACCTCGTGTGAGGCGCGGATCGTCGCGGAACCCGCGACGCAGCCGGCGACTGTCGGCGCGCGTTCCGCCGAGGCGCTCTTGCAGCCTTATTTGGGTTCGGGCATCTGATGCAGTCTGGTTCTGTTGCATAGCTGAATTCGCGTGGGAAGCCGGAACCATTTGCCTTGCCGGATTTCTGGACCTCGGCCGGGAGTCACGGATGCCACAATGCCAGGTCGAGTCGGCGCCGGGATCGGCGCCTGCGCGGATACTCGTGGTGGAGGACGAGGCGCTTATTCGTTTTGCTATGGCCGAAGCGCTCCGGGAGCTTGGCGTATCAGTAGTGGAAGCCGCGACAGCGGATGAGGCTTGGCGCTATCTGACGGCCGGGGGATGGGTAGACTTGGTCTTCACGGATCATCTGATGCCGGGTTCGATGACCGGCGCTCAGCTCGCAGCCCGTATTAGGCGGGAATATCCGATCGTCATCGTCATCGTCACTTCCGGTTATTTCAATGATCGGAAATGGCCGGAACCCATTGTCGCCAAGCCCTACGACCTCTTCGAAACCGCCACCGCCCTGGTTGAGCGGGTGCGTAACAGACGACGAAAGGAGGGCGATTGATGACATCTTCTTCTCCTGTCGTTCTTCTTGTCGAAGGGGATATTATCGTTCGTCATCCGTTGGCTGAATATTTGCGCGAATGCGGCTTTACTGTTTTCGAGGCGTCGAACGGCGACGAAGCCAAGCGCGCATTGACGACGCCAAATTTACAAATCGAGATTGTCCTGGCCGACATGGCGACCGAAGGAAGCGGCTTTGCGCTACGGCGCTGGATCAAAGAGCATAATCACCCCGCAGAAGTGATTCTGGCGGGGTCGATCGAAAAAGCTGTCGATCGCGCCGCAAGCATCTGCAAAGACGGTCCGGCGCTCGCCAAACCCTACGATCACCTTCTCGTGCTCGACCATATACGCCGGGCTCTCGCGCGGCGTGACCGAGGCCACGTCGCATAAAGCTCTGATGCGTTTGGGCATCGAAAAACGACACATCGAAGGCGACGCGAGCCGGATCGAACCGGTCCGGATCTGGGCGGCGCCGATTATCTTGAGACGGCCGCGCCATTGCCGCGAGCGTCGTTCCCGCGCAGCCGCCGCCTCAACCCTTCTTTTTGCTTGACACCACGCCCTGATCGACAATCACGCCGAAATCGGCGGATTTTGTCTTTCCGTCCGAAATGTCGAAGCCCTCCGCCGATAATCCCCGGCGTAACAGCTCGCGAATCGCCGCAGCCCGGCTCGGCATGTGACGACTAAATCGCCACTGATCGAGAGCGGCAAGCTCCTCTAACGTCAGCATGATCTGAAGACGTTCGCCGCGAGGGTCCGCCGACATGGTGCTCTCCTTCCGAAAAAGCCTGCGTTTGCTCACCTTGGGTCACTTACTCATAGTTAGCCTTTTTTGTCAAGCGCTCAAGATGAGTATTTTCCTAAGGTATAGCCAATTGTATATCAGACCCATACTGATGCAATTCCTTGCTTTGCGTAAGTTGATAAGGAATTAACGCTTGCTATAGATTTAGTTCTGCCGTATCCAAGGGAAGGAGATGGTTGCAATGCTGACACTCATGGAAGCGCCAACTACTACCTCTGAGAGCCCTCTGGCTTATCGAGAAGAAGCCGAGCATCGAATCGCAAATAGTCTGCAAATGATCAGCGCTCTCGTTCGCCAGCGGGCAAGGAGTGGTCATGTACAGAATCCACAGACGTTTCTTCTCGAAATTGCTGACCGCATAGATACCGTCGGAAAACTTCATCGCCTCCTCGGTGAGTCGACCGTGGCAGGAACAGTTCAGATACGCGCGTATCTAAAAGAGATTTGCGATCGTCTCAGGGGCGCTCTGGCGCCGGAGGCAACGTCATTTTCTTTTGACTGTCCGCGGGATTGTTCTTTGCCTGCGAAAACAGCTTTGCCGCTGGCGCTTATCACCGCTGAACTGATTTCCAATTCGTTGAAATACGCTCATCCCACGGGATTGCCGACAAAGATCACTCTCTCCTGTCGCCCCGACGAAAAAGGGGACCTCACGCTCGTCTACGAGGACGATGGGGTGGGATTTCCTGAGGGTTTTGACGCCGCCCAGGCTGGCCACGTCGGGATGCGCCTCATTCAATTGCTGAGCAAAAGATATCGGCGGCCGTCATGAATGGCTTAGCGACCCGCTGGGGATCCGCTTCGAAATCGTGCTCCCGATAAGCGCGTAGCGCCTTTCACGAATCGGATTACTTGTAAAAGATGTAATCGGCCGTGTAATCGACAGGCTGTTCGGCGCCGACTGTCGGACACGCGCCCGACGGCGCGACTCCGCCGGCGGTATTGAGGCGTTGGACAAAACGAACGCCCGCAAGAGCGCCGGACCCCGAGGATTCCGCAGACAATAGCAGCCAGGGAATTGCGCCAGCTTTCGGCGCGGGTTCGTTCGCCAAGACCTTGCCGACGGCCTTGGAGCCGTCGGGCGCTTCCCAGGTAGGACCGGCATAATGCTTGGCGAACGGCCTGCCTTCCGCGTCGACAAGCTTGGCCTCAGGGGCCTTGAAGGCCCATTCGTTTGCGGCCCCTTTGACACGACAAACGTAGATCTGCACGCCCTTCGCGGCGTACTTGCCCAACAGCAACGCGCCAGGCTGAGGCGCAAGCCCAGGAGGGATGTCCTGCGACTGGGGAAACGCCAGATCTTGAAACAGGGCTAGAGCAGCA
This sequence comes from uncultured Alphaproteobacteria bacterium, assembly GCA_963775405.1. Taxonomy (GTDB): domain Bacteria; phylum Pseudomonadota; class Alphaproteobacteria; order Rhizobiales; family Beijerinckiaceae; genus Roseiarcus. Next base: position 119,690 of record CAVZJI010000033.1, on the reverse strand, counting down.
AACGTGAATAGCAGACGGGTGAGCATGCGGGGTCCCGATCCGGCGAACGGCATATGAAGCCTCTGTCAAACGGCCTTTCAGATCGCATTTGAGGATCACTGCAGCAAGTGAGATCGCCGGAGTTCAGACGTCGTGCGTCCAAGTCGCTCTTTGGTCGGTACTGATGGCGGTTGCGGTAGCCAGCGAAATCGACTTCTTTGAGAGCGCCGACAACAAATGTCTCTTCGATCGAAACCGTCGCCTGATTGAATTTGGAGGCGAGGTTCGTGTGCGAGAGTTTTGCGCTCTGGTTGTATCCAGGCGAGAATGAGCGGCATGGGCCAGCATGCGAACCGGTCTTATCGAGAGTGGCGGATCATGCAAGACACATTGCCAATCATCGATCTCGGATCATCGGGCGAGGGCGATCGCGCCTCGCTGAAAAGGATCGCCGCAGAGGTTGGCGCGGCGTGCCGAGACGTGGGCTTCTTCTATGTCGTCAACCACGGTGTCGCCCCGGAGCTGATCGCCCAAGCCTTCGCCCAATCGCACGCCTTCTTCGCGCTGCCCGTCGCTGACAAGCGGAAGCTCGCAATCGAGTCAATTGGCGGCAACCGAGGCTATTCCGGGCTCCTTCACGAGGCGCTCGACCCCGCCCGGGGACCCGACATGAAAGAGGCCTTCAACGTCGGTCTCGACCTCGCCGCGGACGATCCCGAATTGCTCGCGGGACTGCCCTTCCGCTCGCTCAACGCCTGGCCCGGCGTGCCGGGTTTCCGCGAAACGCTGCTTGTCCTACTACGACGCTTGCGCGGCGCTCGGCGGGCGATTGCATCGCGCGTTCGCCAGCGACCTTGGCCTCAGCCGCGATTTCTTCGACGACAAGTTCGATCGTCCGATGGCGACGCTGCGGCTCCTGCACTATCCGCGCGCCGCCCGCTGGCTCCGACCCGCAGACGGGCGCGGGGGCGCACACGGATTACGGCAACCTGACGCTGCTCGCGACCGACGACGTCGGTGGGCTCGAGGTTCGCACGCGCGCCGGACAATGGATCGAAGCGCCGGTCGTCCCTGGCGCCTTCATCGTCAATATCGGCGATTGCCTGATGCGCTGGACCAACGACGTCTATGTTTCAACCCCGCATCGCGTCGTCAATCGGAGCGCGCGAGAGCGGTATTCGATCGCCTTTTTCTACGATCCGAATCCGGACGCGATGGTCGAAACAATTCCGAGCTGCGTGGGGGAGGGAGAGGTCGCGCGTTATCCGCCGATCCTGGCCGCCGACTATCTGACGATGCGTCTGGATGCGAGCAAGCCGGCGGAGGCCGATCGAGCCGGCGTTTGACGTTTCTGCCTGCCGTCGCAGCGCCTGACCTCCTGACGTGGCGAGGTTGCGAGAGGGCAGGGGGTTCTAAACAACATTGCTATATTGTGTAATTAACGCAACACGATCGTGAATGGCGCCGCAACCCCTTGGAATCGCACGAAACCGACTCCAAAATGGCGTCCGCGCAGCCGGGGGCCAGAAGGACCAGACTAGCGCCCGGCGCTTTAGGCGGACCCGTCATTGCGAGAAGCGGAGCGACGCGATCCAGAGGAACGCAGGGCGCACTTCGTTCTCTGGGTTGCTTCGTCGCTTCGCTTCTCGCAATGACGGGTCCGCCTGAATGCGCGACGCTTTAGCGCTGGGCTTGGCCGCGGCCAATTCCCTTCGCCGATCGCCTTCAAAAGTCGGGCGTCTGCCCATAATAGGCGCCGGCGCCATGCTTGCGCTTGAAGTGCTTGTTCAGGAGCTCCTCCTCGATCGGCGCGAGGCTCGGCGCGAGCTGAAGCGACATCAGCGCCATATGCGCGATGCACTCGAGAGCGACCGCGTCCTCCACCGCCTTGGCGACGCTGGGCCCCCAGGTGAATGGCGCATGCCGGTTGACGAGAACGCCCGGAAATCGGCCGGATCGCGGTTCCGCATTGTTTCGACGATGACGTTGCCGGTCTCCCATTCGTAGTCCGTGGCGATCTCGTTCGCCGTCATCTTGCGGGTGACCGGCGCCTCGCCGTTGAAATAGTCGGCATGGGTCGTGCCGAAGATCGGAATCGACCGGCCGGCCTGCGCGAACGCGGTCGCGTGCGATGAGTGGGTGTGGACGACGCCGCCGATGTTCGGAAAGGCAAGGAACAACCTACGATGGGTCGGCGTGTCCGATGACGGGTTGAGCCGGCCCTCGATCTTCCGCCCGTCGAGATCGATAACCACCATGTCCTCCGGCGTCAGCGCCGCATAGTCGACCCCGCTCGGCTTGATCGCGAATGCGGCCCGCGCCCGATCGATCGCGCTCGCATTGCCGAAGGTGAGGTTGATGAGGCCATGCCGTGGCAAGGCGACATTGGCCTCGTAGGCTTCACGCTTGAGTTCCTTGAACATCGCCTCGTTCCGGCTCAGGCGCGGAATCCCTGCGCAAGATAATAGTAGACGTCGTTGTTGCGCAGGTCCTGCTTGAAGCTTCGTGATCGTGGTTTCCGGCCCGATCACCGCCAACTCGATTCCCGCGATCGTGGCGAAGTCCTCGAGCATCTCCCGGGTCACGCTGTAGCTGTAGCCCGTGTGATGCGCGCCGCCGGCCAGAATCCAGGCGGCGCACGCCGTCTTGAAGTCGGGCTTGCATTCCCACACCGCGCGGGCGACCGGCAACTTCGGCAAGGCGGGGTGGTCGACCGCGGTCACTTCGTTCACCAGCAGGCGGAACCGGGAGCCGAGGTCAATGAGGCTCGCGTTGAGCGCCGGGCCTTTCGCCGCGTCGAACACCAGGCGGACCGGATCCTCCTTGCCGCCGATGGAAAGGGGATGAATCTCGAGCCTCGGCTTGCCCGCCGCGATCGTCGGGCAGATCTCGAGCATGTGCGAGCCAAGAACCTGATGGCCGCCCGGCGACAGATGATAGGTGTAGTCCTCCATGAACGAAGTGCCGCCCGGCAGCCCGTCGCCCATGACCTTCATCGCGCGCACCAGGGCGGCGGTCTTCCAGTCGCCTTCGCCTGCGAAGCCGTAGCCCTCGGCCATCAGCCGCTGCGGCGCAAGGCCAGGGAGCTGCTTGAGCCCGTGCAGATCTTCGAACGTGGTCGTGAAGCCCTTGAAGCCGCCGGCTTCCAGAAAGGCGCCCATGCCCAATTCGAGCCGCGCTCCGTAGAGCAGAGATTCGTGCCGGGCGCCCGTCTTGCGCAAATCTGGCGCGACGGCGTAGCGCTTCTCATATTCACCCGCCAGCGCCTTGACCTTGGCGTCTGAGACCGCATTCACCTGGGCCACGAGATCGCCGACGCCATAGCCGTTGGTCGCGAACCCGAACTTCATTTCGGTCGCAACCTTGTCGCCCTCGGTGACCGCGACCTGACGCATGTTGTCGCCGAACCGGCAAAACTTCCCTCCCTGCCAATCGTGCCAGGCGCGCGCCGCGCGCATCCAGGCGCCGACGCGGTCCTGGACCTCCGGGTCGGACCAATGGCCGACGACGACCTTGCGCGCGAGACGCATGCGGGTGTGGATGAAGCCCGCCTCCCGGTCGCCGTGCGCGGACTGGTTCAGGTTCATGAAGTCCATGTCGATCGTGTCCCAGGGCAGGTCACGACTGAACTGGGTATGGAGATGGACGAACGGTTTTTGAAGCGCGTTCAGCCCGCGCACCCACATTTTCGACGGCGAAAACGTGTGCATCCAAAGGATGAGGCCGGCGCAGTTCGGAATCGGAGTTCGCGTCAAGGCAAAGCTTGGCGATTTCGTCCGGGGTCGTCAGCAGGGCTTTGAATTGGGTTTTGAGCGGGAGCTTGGCCGAGTCCGCAAGCGCGCTCGCGATCTCCTGCGCGTGCGCCGCGACCTGCTGGAGCGGCCCCGGGCCGTAGAGATGCTGAGAGCCGCAAACGAGCCAGATCTTAGGGTTCGCGAGATTAATCATAGTCGTCTCAGTTTCTCATAATGAATGGAGGCTTTGCCTGAAGTCAGGCCGCCGCTTCTGGTGGGCCAACTCTCGGCGCGCGGTCCGCGCTGAACGGAGGTCATCCCCCGTTGCGCATATTTGATATCGAGCAGCGTCTTCATGACCTGCGACAGATCGGCGGATTTGCTCAATCCGCCGAAACTGTCGTGCAGCTCGCGGTACAGCGCGTAAAGTTGGTCGTAGATCGCCTGATTTTCGGCGATCGGTTCGAACGCCTCCGGTTTTAACGACGTCATCGCCGCCTCCGCGCTGGCGAAATCCGCGTGTGCGCCCGCCAACACGGCCGCAGCGATCGCGGAGCCCAGCGCGCAGGTCTGACTTGAGCCGGCGACCTGCATGACACAGCCGGTGACGTCGGCGTAGATTTGCATGAGCAGCGGATTTTTCTCAGCAATTCCGCCGGTGCACACAACCTGGTCCGTAGGCACGCCATACTGTCGGAGGCGCTCGATGATCGCGCGCGTGCCGAATGCCGTCGCCTCGATCAAAGCGCGGTAGATATCGGCGCGTGTCGTGTAAAGATCCTGACCGAGCAACAAACCGGTGAGGCGTTGGTCGACGAGAATGGTCCGATTGCCGTTATTCCAGTCGAGCCCCAACAGGCCGGATTGGCCCGGACGCTGCTTCGTGGCCTCTGCGGTCAGTTCCGCATGCAGCGCAGCGTCTCCGCCCAAAACGACCTCGACCCACCATTTGAATATGTCGCCGACCGCGGACTGGCCGGCTTCGATGCCGAAGAAACCGGGCAGAATGGCGCCCTTCACGATGCCGCAGATGCCTGGAATATCGGCGATCGGCTTTTCGGCCGAAACGACCGCGCAGTCGCAGGTTGACGTGCCGATCACCTTGACGAGCGCGCCCTCGCGCACGCCGCAGCCGATCGCGCCATAGTGAACGTCAAATTCTCCGATCGCGATCGGAATGCCTGGAGCGAGCCCGAGCTTCGTCGCCCATTCGGAGCACAGCGCGCCGGCCGGCTCGGTTGCATCGTATGCCTTTTGGTAAAGGCGGTCTCGAAGTTCGGCGAGGCGCGGGTCGAGCGCGCCGAGGAATTCCTTGTCCGGAAGGCCGCCCCAATCGTCGGAGTAGAGAGCCTTGTGACCGGCGGCGCAGACGCCTCGTTTGACCAATCGTGGGTCGACGACGCCGGCGAGCACCGAGGGAATCCAGTCGGCGAGCTCAACCCAGGAGAACGCAGCGCCGAACGTTTCGGGAGCGACGTTCAGGCAATGCCAGAGCTTGGCCCAAAACCACTCCGAGGAGTAGACCCCGCCGCATTTCGCAATGTACTGGGGGCGAAGCTTTGCGCTGAGTTCGGTGATTTTCGCCGCCTCGCGCCAACTGGTGTGATCCTTCCACAGCCAGCATTGCGCGTTGAGGTCACTCTTCCACTTGGCGCTCGACGCCAGCGGCTGATTCTTGTCGTCGACCGGAATTGGGCTTGACCCAGTCGAGTTGACGCCGATCCCGATCACCTTCGACCGGTCGAAACCCGGTTTGCGCCCAGCTTCCGCGAGCGCGCCCTTGATGCTCTCCTCAAGGCCGAACAGGTAATCTGCGGGGCGCTGACGCGCCAATAGGCCGTCTTTGGCGTCAAGCAGGACGCCCTGCGCGCCGGAAGGATAGTCGACGACCCGACTGCCGAACTCGGCGCCGTTCGAACAGCGGACGACAAGCGCGCGCACCGAGTTGGTCCCGAAATCGACGCCTAGAGTGAACATGGCGCTCACGTGCTCCAAGTCTCAGACGAACACGAAGGGCATAGTCCGGCGTCCCTGTTCGCGTCGAGCGCCAGAGGCCGCTCCCGCTTTCGCGGACGCCCACAGGCGTCCGCGGTCGCGAACCGCTTTTTACGTTTCGGGCGGGACGGTCGGCCTCAGCGGATGCCGGCGTCGATAAGCTTCGTCAGCGCATCGATCGTCTTTGGCGTTACGGTGCCGGCGCCGGTGTTAAGCGACAGTCCCGGCATCTTGTATTTGGCGCTCATCACGCATTGCACGACCGGGAAGAAGCCCTGCATATAGAGGAGCTGGTCGAGCGTCGCGCTGACGGCGCCGGACTTGAGCCCGTCGATGGTCGACGGAGCGAGGTCGATGCCGCCGACAACGATGTCGCCCGGCTTCTTGCCAGCCTTCTCCAGAATGTCCTTCATCTCGCCAGTCGCGCCGCCGTGCTGCGTGCCTATCGCCTTCAAGTTCGGATGCGCCTGAATGTAGGCTGCGAGAACCGGTACGGCCAGCGACATGTCGCTGTTGGCTTCCTGGGTGATCTCGAGCCGGTCCACCTTAAGCCCAGCCTTCTCGAGCGTGTCGGCGAGGCCCTTCTCGGACTGGCCGCGCTCGGCCTGGCTGAACACGCCGTAAACCATCGCCTGGTCGCCCGATTTCAAGCCCTGCGCCAGCATCGCATTGGCGGTCAGGACGCCGCCGGCGTAAAGATCGACGCCGGCGTACCCGAAGCCCTTCGGCCCAAACTCTTTCTGCAGGTCGGTCAGCGGCGAATTGCCGGAGGTGACGACGATCCCTTGGTCGACGGCCTGCTTGACGAGATCATGGAAGGCGGTGCTGCCGGGGTGACCCATGATCTCGATGCAGTTCGGCTTGGCGGCCATCGCTTCCTTGAACTGGTTGATCATCGTCTCAGGCGCCCATGCCGAGAATTGCGACTTCAAGTCGACGCCAAGCGCTTCGGCGGCTTCCTTGGCTCCGGTCTGGCGCGCGAGCGTCGCCCCGTCGCCGGCATTGCCGCCCATCTGCATATACATCACGAGCCCTTTGCCGATCGGATCGGCCGACGCCGCAGTGGCGGCGACAGCGAGCCCGACCGTGGCTACGCCGGTCAGAAGGAAATGAGCCATACGCATGTTCGTTTCTCCCTTGCCTATTTCGGGCCGCCGTTATCGGCGAACCCCTCCCACTTCAGAAGTCCTTATATCGCCAAATCGCCGAACGCGACGGCGCCCCCGGCTGAGTTCTGCGCATTTCGTTTCTCTGCTGCTTCGTCGGGCCTCTATCGGCGAAACCCTCCCACTCCAGAAGTCCGTATGCCGCCCAATCGCCCAAACGATCGCAGATTTGCGAATAAAGCGCGCCGACGGTGCGGTTCGTCAGCATACATGTAGAAGATGATCGAAACCAAGAAGATAAGCCCCTGGACCGTTCTCACCCAGGCGCCAGTGAGGCCCGAGGCGACCAGGCCCGCTTCGACCATCCCGATGATGAAACAGCCGAACACCGTACCCAGTATGGTCGCCCGGCCGCCAAAGATCGACGTGCCGCCGATGAGCACCGAGGCGATGGCCGTCAACAGATAGCCCTGGCCCTGATTGCCGAAGTAGTTCTTGTTCTCGAGCGTCAGCATGATCGCGGCGCAGGCGGCGAGAAAGCCCATGAGGGTGAAAATCTTGATCTTCTCGCGGTCGACGTCGATGCCGACGACGCGCGAGACGTCATTGGAATCGCCGATGAACAAGGTGTGCTCGCCAAAGCGATGGCGGGTGAGAATGAGCCACAGGAACCCGACGATGATCGCGGTCCACAGCGCCTGGATCGAGACCTGCTGAAGCCAGGCGATATCGGTCAGGCTCGCGAACGGGCGCCCGACGATCCATCGCCAAACGGAACTGTCTTCGGCTCCGCGCAGCGCGTAAGACTTGCCGCCCGACAGCACCGTCGCCATGCCGGCCCAAAAGAACTGTGTGCCGAGCGTCGTCATGAACGCCGGAATGCCGACCTTCGCGATGATGAGGCCGTTGATGAAGCCGACCAAAACTCCGGATGCGAGCGCCGCGATCACAGCTATCCAGCCGAGGTCGTATTCCTTGAACAGGAGCGCGAAGACGAACCCGGAAAAGGCGATGATCGAGGGAAAGGAAAGGTCGATTTCGCCGGCGGCGATAACGAACGTGAGGCCGGTGGCGAGAAGGATCAGCGGCGGCAAGGTAGAGAGGAAGGTGGTGTAGATGTAAGGCGCGAGGAAGACCTCCGGCGCCGCATACATGAAAAGCACGATGAGCAGGGCAAAGACGATGATGATTGGCAGCGCCTCGAAGCGCTGGAGGATCGACGCGCCTGACCGGTGAGCCATCTCCTTTGCTCCTTACGCTTCGTGCTGCAGCGCGATCAGATATTCGGTGAGTTCAGGCACCGTCATATCCTTGGGATTGATCTCGGAGACCACCCGACCCCGGTCGAGGACGACGAGCCGATCCGCGACCTCATGCACGTGCGCGAGATTGTGCTCGATATAGATGCAGGCGCGGCCGGAGCTTTTGATCTTGCGTACGAAGTCGACGACTTTTCTGACCTCGGCCACTCCAAGCGCCGCCGTCGGCTCGTCGAGCACGATGAGGTCGGCGTTGTAATGCATCGCCCGGCCGATCGCGATGCCCTGACGCTCGCCGCCTGACAAATTGGACACGGTTGAATTAACGGTGATTCCCACGCCTCGGAAGCCGATGACGTCGATCAAGATCTGCCGCGCGACTTCCTTCTGGCGTTTGATGTCAATGAAGCCAAAGCGGTTCGTGATCTGCCGGCCAACGAAGAAATTGCGCCAAAGCGGCTGCTTCTCGGCGAGCGACTTGTCCTGATAGACGGTTTCGATCGACAGATCGTGAGCCATGCGGACCGAGTATTCGCTCGCCTGGATTTCACGGTCGCGGACAAAAATCTTGCCCGACGTCGGCGGGAGCACCCCGGTCAAGACCTTAATCAGAGTGGATTTGCCCGCCCCGTTGTCGCCAATGAGCCCGACGATTTCGTTGCGCCCGATGGCGATATCGATGTCGCGCAGCGCGTGCACCGCGCCGAAATGCTTCTGCACGCCTTCCATGCGAACAATGGATGCGAAATCACCCTCCGCCGGCATCATTGGTTCCCATCCCGAAACCGTTTTGGCTCGGCGCAAGACGACCGCATCCTCTGTGGCCTAACCCAGAGAACGGCATTAGACGACGAGATAGGCCATTGGTGCCGCAAGAGAGATTTCGAACTCCCGACCCCATCATTACGAATGACGTGCTCTACCAGCTGAGCTATTGCGGCCCCGTCGAGCAACGCCGCGCCTCCGGCGCTGCTCGAGCGGCGCTGCTGTCTATGCCAGTTATCCCCGTCTTGGCAATATGCTGAAGCGCGGCGGCAAAAACCGTCCCGGCTAGGAACCCGCCGCGATGTCGCCTAGAAACTCGCCGCGGCCCTCGCGACGGCAGCGGCAAACAAAATTGGAAGGAGCGGCCCACATGGCGGGACGATTGGCGGGCAAGGCAGCGTTACTGACCGCGGCGGCGGCGGGCATCGGCCGCGCGACGGCCGAGGCCTTTGCCCGCGAGGGGGCGCGCGTCGTCGCGACCGACATCGACGTCGCCGGCCTCGAAGGCCTCGACGCCGACAAGCGCAAGCTCGACGTCCGCTCGAACGAGGCTGTCGAAGCGCTCGCCCGAGAGGTTGGCCCGATCGATGTCCTCTTCAATTGCGCCGGCTTCGTCCATCACGGAACGGTCCTCACCACTTCGGACGCCGACTGGGACTTCTCGTTCGATCTCAACGTCAAGTCGATGCACCGCTTAATCCGCGCCTTTCTGCCGGGAATGCTGGAGAAGGGCAGGGGCTCGATCGTCAATATCGCATCCGGCGCCTCGTCGGTGCGCGGCATCCCCAACCGCTACGTCTACGGCGCCTCGAAGGCCGCGGTGATCGGCCTGACCAAGTCGGTGGCGGCCGACTTCATCCGCAAGGGGATACGCTGCAACGCCATCTGCCCGGGCACGATTGAGAGCCCGTCGCTCGACGGCCGGATCGAGACGTTGAGCCAGTCGAGCGGCGAGCCGCTCGGGAAGGTGCGCCAGGCCTTCGTCGACCGGCAGCCGATGGGCCGGCTCGGCAGGCCTGAGGAGATCGCGGCGATCGCCGTCTATCTCGCCTCCGACGAGAGCGCCTTCGCCACCGGTCAGGCCTTCATCGTCGATGGCGGTTTTGCAATGTAAGGTTGCGTTCGGCTGGCAATAAAAGCCAGTAAACGCTAGTAAACGCGCATAAACGCTAGTAAAAGTGCTAGCGTTTACTAGCGTTTATTTTTTGGAATTGGGACTTTTCAATGGGTTACGCCCGATTTAAACAAAAAAAATTCCCGTTTCTGCGCCTCAGGTTGCATACAATCGTTCTGCCGCCCGATGCTCCGCCACGCCAAGCCTTTTCCGGTCCAATAAGAACTGTTGTAGCACGACTTCTGATTTTCTGCAAGATATTGTTTTACCGCTTCCGCAATGGCGGTGATCGCGGGTCCTGGCGACCGCCGCCCGCGAGAGGGGGATCGCCTCAATCTCACGTATTGAGCGATCTCGCGCCGCTCACGAACGGACTGCCCCGAACGTAGAACCGTAAAACGCGCTCGGCTTCCCGCGAAATGCCGATCCTGACGCTCTCTCCGATTTCCGTCTCGCCCGTCCCGCCGCGGTCACCGCGCGCCAGCCATAGCGGGCCTTCCTGGCAAAGATCGAGCCCATCGAGCGAACGATCGATCTTGAGCGCCTGGGCGAGCCTGCCCGGACCTCGCGTGAGATCCCGCAAGCGCTCGACGCCCCGATTTTGCCGCATGATCGCCACGCCTTCGACCGGCTCGAGCGCCCGAATGAGCACGCCGGCGCCGGTTCCGGACGCCTCGCTTGACACATTGAGCATGAAAGAGACGCCGTAAGCGAGATAAACATACGCATGTCCGCGCTCGAGAAACAGCGAGCGATTGCGCGGCGTCATGCCCCCATAAGCGTGCCCGGCGGCGTCGCCGATGACATAGGCCTCCGTCTCGACAATGCGGCCGATTGCCGCGCCTTCGGGCAGTTCCCGCACCAACAATTTGCCGATGAGAAAGCGGGCAAGCGCGGCGGTGTCGATCGGCAGCGCCGAGCGGGCGAGCGGCGCGCCCCCATGCCCTTGGCGGCCACGCTTCAAGTCATCCGCTCAACCAGATGCGCACGCGACGGACCTGGCTCGAACGGATCGCCGAAATACTGGGTCTCGCGCATGACCTTGCCGTCGCGAAACTCCATGATGCTGACCGTATAGGAGGGCCGCCCGTCATAGCTGAGCACATATTCGGTGACCCATAGATCACCCGCGCCAACGATCCGCCGCACGTTGAAGCGCTTCCGGTTCGGCTGCACGGCGCGCGACGCCTGAATGTTTTTCCGCCCGCGGATGCGCTCGCCCGATTGCGGATATTCGAGCACCGCGTCCTCTTGGTAGATCTGGTGCTCCGTCTCAAAGTCGTTGGCGTCGGAGGCGGCCCAGTGGCGATCGAGAGCGGCTTGAATCTCTGGGTCTTCCATGCCAAATCTCCCTGACTATCGCCGTCGATGCTGAGCCATCGTAGCACGCGCTGGCTTGGAAGAGGCCTTACAGCGCTGTTGGCGCTTCGCGGCGCTGTGTGACGCGGCTCACAGAATGCTTCGCGTCTTCGGCTGTAATGTCGATTGCCAATCGGAGTCCGTGGTGATTGAAATACAGGCAGTCTTGCGGGAAGCAGGCTTAAGATGGGCGGGCTGTGGTCGTTCCTCTCGACCTCTAAGAACCAGAAGACGCTCTCCTGGATCGGCGGAGGCTTGGTCGTGGTCGCGGGCGGCGCCTGGGCCGTCTTCACTTATTTGCGGCCGCACGAGGCGTCCTCGCCCGAAGGCCCGAAGATCGTATGCGCGCAGCCGGGCGGCATTGCGGCCGGGCGCGACTCGAGGGGCAACACCATCACTATCAACGGCAATGCGCAGATCGCAACAGGAGTGGCGCCATGCGTCGAGGCTGGCAAGCCGCGATAGGGCTCACGCTGATAGCGCTCGCGTTGCCGTTAACGCCAGCGCGCGCCGCGGCCGATGCCGCAGTCGGCGCAGCGCCTTGCAGCGTGGCCGCTGGGCGTGACGCCAATAACAACACGCTCGTCTGCAACTTCGGGCTAACCCCCGAACAGCTCAAACAGGCGACGGAAGCTGCGGTCAAAGGCGCAACCGAGGCGCAACAGGAACATCTCGATAAAATTAGCGAGACGCTCGGGGTAACCAAGAGCGCGACTAAGACGCTCCTGAAGATTGTCGGCAACGACCCGAACATTCCAGACGACAAGCTGGCCGAGGCGCTGAGCAAAGTCGCCGGCGACTATCAACGACTGCAGGCGCAGCTCGGCGCGTTGAACCCGGACAATCCGACCGCGCGCGCCCTTGTGGAACAAGCCAAGCCCGAAATCGACGCCGGTCATTTCGACCGCGCGCATGAACTGTTGCACGAGGCGACACAGGCGCAGATCGCAGCAGCCCAGGAGGCGCGCAAGCTGAAAGAACAGGCGCAGGCCGCCGAGGATGCGCAAATGCTGGGCGCGGCGAGTTCGACCGCGACCGAGGGCGACGTGGCGATCACCGAACGCCGTTACAAGGAGGCGGCGGAGCTCTTCGGCCAAGCCGCGGAGTATGTCCCGAACGGACATGCAAGCGAGCGAAGGGGCTACCTGCTTCGGCAGGCCGGCGCGCTCTCGCGGCAAGGCGACGAGCGTGGCGACAATGCCGCACTGCAAAGCTCGATAGAGGTTTACGGACGCGTATTGGTGGAATATCCGCGCTCGCAAGCGGCGCTCGACTGGGCGGCGACAGAGAACGATCTCGGCATTGCGCTCCGGAGGCTCGGCGAGCGGGAGAGCGGGACGGGGCGGCTCAATGACGCGGTCGCTGCCTTTCGCGCCGCGCTGGAAGAGAGGACGCAGCGAGCGGGCTCCGCTCGACTGGGCGCTGACGCAGAACAATCTCGGCGTTGCGCTCTTTAGGCTCGGGCGAGCGAGAGAGCGGGACGGCGCGGCTCGAGGAGGCGGTCGCGGCCTTTCGCGCGGCGCTCGAAGAGAGAACGCGCGAGCGTGTTCCACTCGATTGGGCAGTGACGCAGATCAATCTCGGCAATGCGCTCTTGAGGCTCAGCGGGCGGGAGAGCGGGACGGCGCGGCTCGAGCAAGCGGTGGCGGCCTATCGCGCGGCGCTTGAGGAATTGACACGCGAGCGGAATCCGATCCAATGGGCAATGACGCAGAACAATCTCGGCAATGCCCTTGCGGCGCTCGGCGAGCGGGAGAGCGGGACGGCGCAGCTGGAGGAGGCGGTCGCAGGCTTATCACGCGGCGCTGGAAGAGAGGACACGTGAGCGGGTCCCGCTCGACTGGGCGGCGACGCAGATCAATCTCGGCAATGCGCTTGCGACGCTCGGCGAGCGGGAGAGCGGGACGGACGCGGCTGGAGGAGGCGGTCGCAGCGGATCGCGCGGCGCTGGAGGAAAGAACGCGCGAACGAGTTCCGCTCGACTGGGCGGCGACGGAGATGAATCTCGGCAATGCGCTCTGGCGCTCGGGGAGCGGGAGAGCGGGACGGCGCGGCTCGAGGAGGCGGTCGCGGCCTATCGCGCGGCGCTGGAGGAATGGACGCGCGAGCGGGTTCCGCTCGATTGGGCGGGGACGGAGATGACTCTCGGCATTGCGCTTGCGACGCTCGGCGAGCGGGAGAGCGGGACGGAGCGGCTCGAGGAGGCGATCGCGGCCTATCGCGCGGCTCTCGAGGAAGGCACGCGCGACGAGTTCCGCTCAGCTGGGCGAACACGCAGACCAATCTCGGCAATGCGCTCTTAGCGCTTGGCGAGCGGGAGAGCGGGACGGCGCGGCTCGAGGAGGCGGTCGCGGCCTTTCGCGCGGCGCTGGAGGAGGCAACGCGCGAGCGGGTTCCGCTCGACTGGGCGCTCAACCGAGAACAATCTCGGCAATGCGCTTTCAGCGTTCGGCGAGCGGGAGAGCGGGACGGCGCGGCTCGAGGAGGCGGTCGCGGCCTATCGGGCGGCGCTGGAGGAGCGGACGCGCGAGCGCGTGCCGCTGCAACTGGGCGATGACGCAGAACAATCTCGGCATTGCGCTCGAAGCGCTCGGCGAACGGGAGAGCGGGACGGCGCGGCTCGAGGAGGCGGTCGCGGCCTATCGCGCGGCGCTGGAGGAGAGGACGCGCGAACGAGTTCCGCTCGACTGGGCGCAGACGCAAAGCAATCTTGGCAACGCGCTCCGAACGCTCGGGGAGCGGGAGAGTGGGACGGCGCGGCTCGAGGAGGCGGTTGCGGCCTGCCGTGCGGCGCTGGAGGAAAGAACCCGTGAGCGGGATCCGCTCGGCTGGGCGGCGACCGAGGACAGTTTGGGCGACGCGCTCCGGGCGTTGGGCGAGCGGGAGAGTGGGACGGCGCGGCTCGAGGAGGCCGTCGCGGCCTTTCGCGCCGCGCTGGAGGAAAGAACGCGCGAGCGGGTTCCGCTCGAGCTGGGCGGCGAGCTTCGGCAATCAGGGTGTCGCCATGATGCTGATCGCGGACCGGACGAACGACGCCGCAATGGCGGAGACTGCGGTCGCAGCAGATCGAGACGGCGTATGAGACGGAGCGTTCGGGGGGCCAGCAGCGAGGGGCGGCAGAGTTCGAGGCGCAACTACCCAAGGCGCAGGCGATCCGCGACCGGCTCAAGGGCAAGTGAGGGCGGGGCGCCTTCGGACAGAATCGTCATCGCGAGGACCGAGCGTGAGCGGACGCGGCGATCCAGAGCGGCCGCTCCGGCTCTTCATCCCTGGATCGCTTCGCCATAGCCGTCGAGAGACGGGCGTCTTCCGACGCCTACGGCTCGCGATGACGGCTCTGCCGGCCCGGTTTGATCAGGCCGCGAATCCATTCATACTGAGCCATGCTCGATTGGTATCGCCAACTTGGAGCGGATGAGCGCCGGGCGTTCTGGGCGTGCTTCGGCGGCTGGGCGCTCGATGCGCTCGATGTGCAGATTTACAGTTTCGTGATCCCGGCGTTGATCGCGGTCTGGAGCATCACCAAGGGGCAGGCCGGATTGCTGGCGACCAGCGCCTTGGTGATTTCCGCCTTCGGCGGCTGGATCGCAGGCGTGTTCGCCGACCGCGTCGGCCGGGCGCGACTGCTCAGCATCATGATCGCATGGTTCGCGTTCTTCACCTTTCTGTCCGGCTTCACCCAGAATTTCGAGCAATTGCTTGTCGTGCGCGGCTTCCAGGGTTTTGGCTTCGGGGGCGAATGGGCGGCAGGCTCGGTGTTGATGGGCGAAGTGGTTCGCGGCGCCGATCGCGGCAAGGCGGTCGGCACGGTGCAGAGCGCGTGGGCCTTGGGCTGGGGCGCGGCCGCAATCCTGGCCACCGTGATCTTCCAGCTCTTCCCGCAGGAGATAGCGTGGCGCTATTTGTTCTTTGTCGGCATTCTGCCGGCGCTTCTGGTGTTCTACATCCGCACCAAAGTCCGCGAGCCCGCGATCTTCAAAGCGGCGATCGAAAAGGCGGAGCGACGCGGGCCGTGGGCCATATTCCAGCGCGAACTTTTGCCGACCACGATCCTCGGCGCCGCGCTCTCCGCCGGCGCCCAGGGCGGCTATTACGCGATCACCACCTTCCTGCCGACATTCCTGCGGACCGAGCGCCACCTCACGGTGCTTGGCTCCGGCTTCTATCTCGCGATCATCATCATCGGCTCGTGGTGCGGCTATATCGCCAGCGCCTATTGGAGCGACATGATCGGCCGGCGGAAGAATTTCTTCATCTTCGCGATCGGCTCTTTGGTGATCGCGGTCGCCTACACGGAAATGCAGATCTCAGAACTCGATGATGCTCGTGCTGGGATTTCCGCTGGGCTTCTTCGCGTCAGGCATTTTCAGCGGCATGGGTCCGGTTTTCACCGAGCTCTTTCCGACAAGCGTGCGCGGGGCGGGCCAGGGTTTCTGCTACAATTTCGGCCGCGGCTTGGGCGCATTTTTTCCTGTGCTGGTCGGCGTCGTGTCAGCCTCCATAGGGCTCGGCCCAGCGATCGGCATTTTCGCAGGCCATTGCCTACGCCATCGTGATTTTCGCCGCGCTCGCGCTGCCGGAAACGCGCGGAACGGAATTGCGGGCGGATTGAAGGACGGGCGCCTACACGGCCTTGCGGGCGAGTTCGGCGCCTGCCGCGAGCGCCGCGAGCTTGGCGTAGGCGATCTCCGCCGACATCGGCGCCATGCCGCAATTGGTGCAAGGGTAGAGCCGCTCCGGCGGGACATGAGGCAGCGCCGCGCGGATGGTCTCGGCGACGTCCTGCGGCGTCTCGACGATATTCGACGCGACGTCGATGCAGCCGACCAGCACGTCCTTGCCCTTGAGCAACCCGATCAGTTCGATGGGCACGCGCGCATTGCGGCACTCGAGCGAGACCTGATCGATCCGGCTCGCAGCTAAAGCGGGGAAGGTCTCCTCATACTGGCGCCAATGCTCGCCGAGCGTCGCTTTCCAGTCGGTGTTCGCCTTGATGCCATAGCCGTAGCAGATGTGGACAGCGGTCCTGCATCGAAGCCCTTGCGCGGCGCGTTCGAGCGCGGCGACGCCCCATTCCTTGACGTCGCGCATGTAGACGTTGAAGGCGGGCTCGTCGAATTGCACCACGTCGATTCCGAGCTTTTCGAGCTCGCGCGCCTCTTCGTTCAGCGCCGCGGCGAAGGCGTGGGCGAGGGCAGGGCGATCGCGGTAATGCTCATCCGCGATGGTGTCGGCGATCGTCATCGGGCCGGGCAAAGTGAACTTGAGCTTGCGCTTGGTGTGGGCGCGCGCGGCGCTCGCCTCGAGCTTGTGCACGGGTCCCTTGCGGCGGATCGGGCCGGTCACGGTCGGAACCTCGGCCTTGTAGCGGTCGGCGCGGATGCCGATCGTCTGCCGGCGGTTAAAATCGATGCCGTCGAGATTGGCGAGAAAGCCATGGACGAAATGGATGCGCGCCTGCTCGCCGTCGCTGACGATGTCGATGCCGGCGTCCTCTTGCCGTTTGACCGCGAGGATAGTGGCATCGATCTTGCCTGCTGCGAGGGCGGCGCCCTCGAGCCTCCATGCGGGCCAGAGTTTTTCCGTTTCCGCAAGCCAGAGGGGCTTCGGCAGGCTGCCGGCGACGGTGGTTTCGAACATGGCGGATCCCGAGAGGGCCATTCGCGCCGAACTCGCCCGGCGCGGCGGCGGCTTTGGTGCATGGAACCGAGAGGAAAGGTCAAGTGATCGCGCCGCCCTCCATTCCCCAGAGACGCGCAAGCCCAGCAGCGCGGGCGCCTATTGCGCCCTTCTGGCTTATCCAGCCGATTTGACAATTTGCCTTCGAAACGGGCCTCGATTATTAGCATTCGCGTCTGCTCCCCCCTCCCGCACTGACTTCATCGAGGCTCGAATAATTCGCGATCTCAGCGCTTCGGACGACAGCCAGCCGACCGAGAAATGCGACGTATGCGTCATTGGCGGCGGCATTGCGGGTTTGATTGCCGCGTCGCGACTGAGCGCATCTGGACGGCGCGTCATCGTGCTCGAAAGCGGCGATCGGAAGCCGACCAGTCGATTCGAGGCCTTCAACGCGTTCGAGCAAGTGGGCGCGCCTTACGAGAATGTCTTGGCCGGCCGGGTGCGTGCGCTGGGCGGGACGTCGAACACCTGGGGCGGGCGCATCATGCCGCTTGCGCCCCATGACATGGGCCCGAGGGATTACGTCGGCTTGCGCGCTTGGCCGATCGACCGGGCCGAACTCGACCGTTTCGTCCCCGATATCGAACACCTGTTTCATTTGGATCAAAGCTCGTACGAAGGTTGCCCTCCTCGCCGTCGCGTCCGGACCCGTTGCCTGCCGCGAGCGGGGACATGACCGCCAGGTGGTCGAAATGGCCGACCTTTCGCCGGCGCAATGTGGTCCGCAATCTCGAAGACGCGGTCGCCAAGCAGAACCCCGAGATCTGGCTCAATGCGACCGTCTTCAACTTTCTCTTCGACGCCGAAGCGGGTCGCCTCAAGGGGGTCGAGGCCAAGAGTCTCAGCGGGAAGCTCCTGAAAGTCACGGCCGACTGGTTCGTTTTTGCCGCCGGGACATTCGAGACAACAAGGCTTTTGCTTGAGCTGGACGCGCAAACCGAGGGTCGCGCGTTTTCAGGATGCGAGGCGCTGGGTCGATACTTCATCGATCACCTCAAAGTCGAGGTGGGCCGCATCGAGCCGGTCGACAGGACGCGAACCAATCTTGTCTTCGGCTATCACATCGGCGGCACGACCCGTCGAGGCCTCCACCTTGAAACCACGGCCGCCGCTCAGCGCGAAGACCAAGCGGCGAGCGGCTACGTCACAGTTCGTGGCGAGTTTCAGGCGCTCTCGATCCATCACTATGTTCGCAATCTGGGAAAATCGGCTCAGGCGCGGCGGTTCCTCGATCTTGTGCCAAAGCCCGAGATGGTGAAGGACCTGCGCAGCCTGCCGCCGGCCCTCTACTGGAGCGTTTGGCACAAGCAGATGTACTTCAGCCAAGCCACGGACCTTTTCGTCGACGCCAGGATTGAGCAAGTTCCGAACCGGGACTCACGTCTCACGCTCTCCAAGAAGCGCGACGAGCTTGGCATGCCGATACTGCAGTTGGACTGGCGGAAGACGGAGGTCGACAAGCACACCCTTCGCTCGGTTTTGGGGCGTGCGCGTCGGTACTGGCAATCCACTTTTCTGCACGCCACGAGCCCTCTCGTCTGGTCGATCGACCCGAAACGGGATGATCTGATCGACCAGACCATCGATACCCGCCATCCCGCCGGAACGGCTCGCATGGGCGTCGACCCGCGCACGTCGGTCGTAACTCCGCGCCTGGCCTGTCACACAGTTCCGAATATCTTCGTCGCCAGCGGGGCCGTGTTTCCCTCCTCCGGCAGCGCCAATCCGACGCTCACAATCATGCAGATCGCTTTTAGGGCTGCCGAAAGCCTGAAGGCCGTCTGGTGAGGGAGCGGGCCTACCCCAGCTTGTAGTCGCGCGTCGCCTCAGGATCTTCGGTCGCGTAGCTCAGCGCCATCAATTCGGCCCATGCCTCCTCTGGAATTGGAAAGCGGGCCCAATTGACCGTCTGCTTGACCCGCTCGGGCTTGGTCACGCCGCAGATGGTCGAGGCGATCCGGGGATCGCGCATCGAGAATTGCAGCGCCGCCGCTCCCGGCGGCACGCCGTGCAGCATGCAGATCGCTTCGATCTTGCGGATCGGATCGAGCATTTCCTCCGACGCCTCCTGATAGGCGTAGCGCGGGTAGACGGTCGACCCCTTGGCGAGCACGCCGCTGGCGTAAGGCGCGGCGTTGAGGACGGCGATGCCCCTCGACGCGGCGAGATCGAGCATGTCGTTGGCGCTACGATTGGCGAGGGTGAAGCGATTGTGGGTGATCAGCGCATCGAAATCCCAATCGCTGAGCAGCGGCATCATCATCGAGGCCGGGCCGGCGGCGAGCCCCACGGCGCGCGCCAAGCCTTCCTCCTTGATGCGGAACAGTTCGCCGAGCGCGCCGTCTTTGCCACTCGCCTCGTCGAAGGAGTCGGCGTGCTCGGGATCGTGCAGATGCAGAAGGTCGATGCGGTCGATCCCCAGCGTCTTCAAGCTTTGCTCGAGCGAGCGGCGCGCTTGCGCGGCGTCGAACCGGTTGGTCTCGGGATCGCGGTCGAGCTTGGTCGAGACGACGAAGCCCTGGGGCAGGCCGCCGCGCTCGCGAATGGCGGCGCCGATCCGCTCCTCGCTGCGGCCAAACCCATAGATGCGCGAGGTGTCGATGAAATTGACCGGCCCATCGAAAATGGCGCTGATCGTCGCTATGGCGCGCGCTTCGTCGACGCCGTAGCCATAGGTGTCGGGCATATCGCCGAGGCCCGAGGTGCCGAAGCAGATCGGCGTGACCATGAGATCGGTGCGGCCCAGGCGGACCTTGTCCATGACTCCCTCGGTCATCGCGAACTCCCGTGTTTTGATTGCCGCCGCATCCCTAAGGCCGCGGCAAGCGCGGGCAAGGCGTGAGCCGAATGGCCCCGATGGAAGGGGGCGTACGAAATACGGCCTCGCCTTGCAGAAGCGCTCGGCGCGCGGCAAGCTGTTCATAGGGAGGGCGGCAGAAAGCCATGACGAGAATCGGAGAGGCCAGAATACGAGGCCCACTATTCCTGGCTTTTCTCATGCTCGCTGCATGTGACGATGCGCCCGGCGAGTGGGCCGCGATCGTCTATCCGGATCGCACCGACCGGACCCGGTTCGACGTGACCCCGCGCTTCAAGACATTCAGCTACTGCCGAGACCAGGCGATCGAGAGGATGAAGGCGATTCAGGTGAAAAGCGGCGGCGACTACGAATGCGGATTTCAATGCGAGCTGTCCGGCGATCCGCATCGCATGAATGTCTGCAAGGAAGTCCGTAAGTAGTCCGAGCCGAACGCCGCCACGCCTCTCAATTCAGGCTGGCGCTGAAGGCTGCGAACTCGGCTTCAGTCGCGAACTCAAGCCGGGCGAGGGGAGAAGCAAAACTCACGTTTGGAGTTCGAACAGCCTGCCGCCGACGGGCACTTGGTCGGCGACGCCGGCGAGGCGCAGGCAGTGCCAGGCCATGGCGTGGTTGCTGGAGGTGACGGGCACCCCGGCGAGACGCTCAAAATTGGCCGCGGATTCCGCCACCCTGAGGCTCGTGCAGGAGACGAAGATCGTTTCGACCCGCGGCGCGGCGGCAAGGCGCTTGACCGCCGCTTCGATCGAGGCGACGGAGATGCGCGCGGCGTCGCGATCGTCACGGCGGTCGAATGTGGCGACGGCGCCGACTTCGACGCCGCGCGAGCGAAAATAGGCGACGAGCGAAGCGTTGATCTCAGGCGCGTAGGGGGTCAGCAGGCCGATAGACCGGGCGCCGAGCGCACGGAAGGCCGCAAGCGCGGCCGTGACCGGGGTGGTGCAGGCGACGTTCGGCCGCTCTCTCCGGATCTCGGCGAACACCGCTTCCTCGCTCAGGGTCATCGTCGCCGACGTGCAGCCGAAAGCCACGACGTCAAGCGGAATCCCCGGCAGGATGAGCGCGACGCTCGGCGCGATTCTCGGGCCGATGGCGCGCAAAGTGTCGGGCCGGATCTCGGCGTCGTTGAAGACGCGCGACTTGTAGACGGCGACCCCCGGCAAATGCGTGAGGACGCGGAACTCGTGCTCCATCGTCTGATCGGTCGCCAGCACCACGAGGCCGATCGCCGCGCGCGAAGCGATCCCTTGGTCGAGTTCGGACGGCAGGACGCCGAGATCGATGACGGAGGGGGTGAGATCGGCAAGATCGGGAGACATGGCTTTATGCTCGCTTCTTTCAGGCGGCCATCAGGCCGTCCATCGGAATGGCTGGCTTGCGGCCGGCGATGAGGTCGGCGGCGATCCGGGCCGAGCCGTGCGACATCGTCCAACCAATATGGCCGTGGCCGCAATTGAGGAACAGGTTCGAGAACCGCCGTTGGCCGATGAGCGGCAGATTGTTCGGCGTCATCGGCCGCAGGCATGCCGACATTCCCGCCCGATCGTATTCGGCTCCTTTAGGAAAAAGCTCCTGCGTCACGCGCTTCATGAAGGCGAAGTCGGATGGCTTGTGGCTTGCGTCATAGCCGGCGAACTCGGCGGTCGCGGTGACCCGCAGTCGCTCGCCAAATCGCGAAATGGCGACGAGATTGTGTTCGTCGACGCAGGCGATATTGGGCGGGGAAGGCGATGCGCCGATCGGAATCGTCAGCGAATAGCCCTTGATCGGATAGATGGGCAGGCGGATGCCCAGAGCGTGGGCGAGAATGGGGCTCTCCGCGCCTAGCGCCAGGACAAAGACGTCGCCGACGAAGGGGCCGAGGCTCGTTTCCGCGACTGTGACCTTGCCGCTCTCTGTCTTAAGCATGCCGACCGTCGCGCCGGTTACGATCGCGCCGCCGCGCTTGACGATCAAGCCGGCAAGGGCGCGGGTGAATTTGGCGCAATCTCCGGTCTCGTCGGTCGGGCAGAATATGGCGCCGGCGATCTTATCCGCTGGCGTGCGCAAACCCCGGTTCGAGCGCGATCACCTGGCCGCGGTCGAGAACCTTGATCACCTGCCCGTCCGACTGAAGCAGCTTCATGTGCTCGACGCCCGCGTCCAGCGCCTGTTGGCTGCGGTGCAGATAGAGGATGCCGCGGAGACTGCGATCGTAGTCGATCCCCTCGCTGGCGACGACGCTGTCCAGCACGCTCTGCGAATAGGCGGCGAGACGATGCTTGAGCAGCGTGTTGCGGCGCGCTTTGGCGGCGGTGCATTCCTTGATGAAACCCCAGGTCCAGGCATACAGGCGCGGATCGGCCGAAAGCTTGAAGCGCAGCGCCTGGTCTTTCAAAAGGAGCGATTTGGCCAGGATGATCGGCGCGCGGGGCGACGACCAGACGAAGGAATGGCCGGGCGCGATCATGCCGGCGTTGCCCCAGCTCGCCCCAGCCGCGACCTCGCTGTTGCGCTCGACGACCACGACCTCGTGGCCGTCCCGCTGCAGCTGATAGGCGGCGGTGACGCCGACCACGCCGCCGCCAAGCACGATTACGCGCATAGCGGCTTCGCCCGGGCGGTTCGGCAGGCCGCCGGCCGGTATAGTTCAGCTGACAGTAAAGCGTGGCGCAGTTTCATTGCCCGAACGAGGCCTCGCCGTCGCCGCGGAGCAAGCGGCCGTCGTCCGCCGAAGCGCAGCTTAAGCGATCAGTCAACCACGGCGCATGCAAATAAGCAAAGCAGGGCCAGTCGACGTTTTGGGCGCTAACCGGAGATTCTCTGCTTGGCGCTGAAGGCTGCGAACTCGGCCTCGGTCGCAAAGGATTTTTGCGCCCCGTGACGGGTGACCGAGAAGGCGGAATAACGCGTCGCCTCGGTGAGCGCCGCCTCGAGCGAGAGCCCGCCAGCGAAATAGCGGGCGAAGCTGCCAATGAAGGCGTCGCCGGCGCCGGTGGTGTCGACGGCCTGAACCTTGACCGGGGCGATGCGCTGCGAGCCATCCCGGGTTGCGAGCAGAGAACCGCGCGCGCCAAGCGTCACGATGACCGTCTCGACGCCCTGCTTGACCAGGCTTTGCGCGGCGGCTGAAACCTCCTCGTCCGACTCGACGGCCATGTCGGTCAGGATGGCGAGCTCGGTCTCGTTGGGGATGAGGAAGCTCGCTTGCGTGACGACGTCCATGTCGAGGTTGCGACGGGCGGGCGCCGGGTTGAGCACGGTCCTCACGCCGTTCTTGCGCGCGAAGCGGATCGCTTCATAGGCGGTTTCAAGCTGGATCTCGAGCTGCAGCAGGATGAGATCGCAGCGCTTGAGGCCCTCGGCCGCGGCGTCGACGTCCGCCAAGCTCAGGTCGCCGTTGGCGCCGGCGACGATCAGGATCGCATTGTCGCCCGATTTCTCGTCGACCAGAATTGTCGCCGTGCCGGTCGATTGGTTTGCAATACGCCGGACGTGATGCGTGTCGATCCCGTAGCTCTCGAAATTCTTAAGCGCGCTGTCGCCCAGCGTGTCGTCGCCGAGATTGGTGACCATGACGACCTCGGCGCCAAGCTTGGCGGCGGCGACCGCCTGGTTGGCCCCCTTGCCTCCGAAGCTCGTCTCGAAATGCGCCGCAAGGACCGTCTCGCCCCAAACCGGCATGCGCGCGACTGTGGTCGTGAGATCCATGTTCGTCGAGCCGATGACTCCGATGCGCGGGCGCTTCGGCATATGGTTCCTCCCCAGACGCTGTTTTACGTGTTGTTGCGACCGTTACCCGCCCACTCAGGCTTTGAGCTCGGCGGACTGGCGCCAGATATTCACGCCGCCTTCGATCGCGTAGCGATCGATCTCCTTAAGTTCATCGGCCGTGAAAGACAGGTTGTCGAGCGACTTGATGCTGTCGGTCACTTGCTCGGGACTGCTCGCGCCGATCAGCGCTGACGTCACGCGCTTGTCTCTGAGCGTCCAGGCCAGCGCCATCTGCGCAAGCGTCTGGCCGCGCTGCTTGGCGATGGCGTCGAGCTGACGGGTGCGCTCAAGAGTTCTCGGGCGTGAGCATCGATTGTTTGAGGAAGCGATTTTCAGTAGCGCGGCTGCCGGCAGGCACGCCATTCAGATATTTGTCTGTCAGCAGGCCTTGCGCGAGCGGAGAAAAGACGATCGCGCCGACGCCCTCGGCCTCGAGCGTGTCCAGCAGCCGATCTTCCTCGATCCAGCGGTTGATCATTGAATAACTGGGCTGATGGATGAGGCAGGGCGCGCCAAGCTGCTTGAGGATGGCGGTCGCTTCCTTGGTGCGGCGGGAATTGTAGGAGGAAATGCCGGCGTAAAGCGCCTTCCCTTGGCGAACCGCATGATCGAGAGCGCCCATCGTCTCCTCGAGCGGCGTTTCGGGATCGAAGCGATGCGAATAGAAAATGTCGACATAGTCGAGGCCCATGCGCTTGAGACTCTGGTCGAGGCTCGCGAGCAGGTATTTGCGGCTGCCCCATTCGCCGTAAGGCCCCGGCCACATGTCGTAGCCGGCCTTGGTGGAGATCACGAGTTCGTCGCGAAAGCCTCGGAAGTCGCCACGCAGGATGTCGCCGAAGGCAAGCTCGGCTGAGCCTGGCGGCGGCCCATAATTGTTGGCGAGGTCGAAATGGGTGACGCCAAGATCGAACGCCCGCTGGCATATCGCGCGCATCGAATTGGCGGACTTGCCGAAGCCGAAATTGTGCCACAAGCCCAGCGATATCGCCGGCAATTTCAGCCCGCTGCGGCCACAGCGGTTGTAGAGCATTTTGTCGTAGCGCGTGGGCGAAGGCGTGTAGGGCATGAGCGTCTCGTGGGTCGCGCCTTGGAGTTCGTGTCGGGGACAGCGATGAGAGGCGTCAGTTCACGCGCGTGAATCCATCCGCGCTCCAGTCCTCGCTGCCGACGCCATGATGAAGGAAAAAGAGACCGTCCGGATCGTATTTAGCCTTGACCGCGAGAAGCCGGTCGTAGTTTTCGCCCCAGAACGCCTCCTGCCAATGCGGCTGGAAGTAATCTGTCTCCCAGACATAGGAGCCGACGCGTGGCAGGAGCTTGAGGATTGCGTTCATTGACTTGTCCACGGCCTCAGCCTGGGTCCGCGCGGCCGCTGCGTCCGGCTCATGTCCAGGAACGCCGGGATAGGCGGGCTGTCCGAAGTCGCCGGTGATCGCCAGCGCGAAGGCGTCGACGACAGCTGGGTTCATCGCTGTATCCTTCGTCGCGGCGATCGCTTCCGCGGTCGCTCCCGCGATGCCCTTGTTGCAATGAAGCGCAACGCCGCGATGCTTGGCGGCCTCGAAAAGCGCGTCGGCCAGTCGCTCGCGCTGATCGTCCGCGAGCAGCGACTGGGGCAGCCACGCGGATTGGTAGGCGTACCAGACCGCGCCCGCCTCGTGGCCGTCGCCGGCCCAGAAAATGTTGTCCGCCGGTGCGCCGGGCCGATCGTCCGAGGTGACGAAACCTGGAGCTTGCTTGAGAAACGAGGGGTCCCAGAAACGACGCGCCGGCTCGCTGATGATCCGCGGGGCCGATACGATGCGTAAAGTCCTGCGGGGAAGCCGTCACCCAATCGAAGAACGGACGCCACGTCGCCTCCGCCTCTTGCTGAGTGAGCCCCTGCAAGACCATCGAAATCATGACGTAGCCGCGCCCAATGCAGGATCTTTTCGCCCCAGTGCGGATTGAAGAGCGCCTGCGCGTAGAATTCGATAACCTTCGAGATGAGGCGCCGGTAGGCCTCGTCGGACGACGCATGTATGGTCGCGGCGACGGCGCCCAAAAATTCGGGCAGCGCGTGCGTGCGCAGAGTAACCCGGGTGACGACGCCGAAGCCGCCGCCGCCGCCCTTCAGCGCCCAGAAGAGATCGGGATTCGTGCAGGTGTTGGCGATTTTGACGTCGCCGTCGGCAGTCACGACTTCCGCCTCCAACAGGCTCGCAGCCGCCGTGCCATAGGCCTTCGAAAAGCTTCCGAAGCCTCCGCCCAGGATGATGCCGGCGACCCCGACCGTCAGGCAGCCGCCGCCCTGGACGTAACGGCCGCCCTTGGTCGTCACCGCGTCATAAGCTTGTCCCCAGATTGCGCCCGGCTCGATCGACACAGCGGGTTGCGGCTCCGCGCTGCCCTCGCAGCCGGCGCCGACGAAGGCGTCGTGGGTTGTGATCGCGTTCATGTGGCGCGTCCAGATGAGAAGCGAGTCGGCGGCGTTCGATGTCCCCTGGTAGCTGTGGCCGCCGCCCTTCACCACCAGCCGCAGATTGTTGGCGCGCGCGAAATTGACCGCGGCGACGACATCCTGAGTCGTCTTGGCGGCGACGGCGTAGACGCTTGGCTCCGACGTCCACGCCCCGACCCAGCCGAGCGACTGGGTGAGCCCGACCTCGTCGCCGAGGTAGTATGGATTCTTGAGTTCCTTGAACACTTGCTCGCAATTGGCGTCGGGCGTTCCGCCGACGCAGTCGGCGAGCGGCGAGCGCACCTTGATCAGGCGTCCTCCCACGTCG
Organism: uncultured Alphaproteobacteria bacterium; assembly: GCA_963775405.1. GTDB lineage: Bacteria > Pseudomonadota > Alphaproteobacteria > Rhizobiales > Beijerinckiaceae > Roseiarcus. The sequence goes on along the minus strand of CAVZJI010000033.1, from coordinate 93,355 downwards.
CGATCGAGTTGATCCCAGCTCGCTTCCGACGGCCATGCGGGATCGCCGAGACGGACGCGCGCTTGCGGCTGGGCCGCAGCCGAGGCGCCGCGCGCCAGGCTGTTCAGGAACGGAAGTCCCGCCAATGTCCCAAGCAGGCGCCTTCGACTCAATCGCTTCGCCATTTCTCACTCCCTGGCCGTCGGTCGGGTCGGTTCTCTAGCCCTTCACTCGGAGCGGTTTCAAGGCGCCCCGGCGCGCTCGATCTCGGCGGCGAGCGCGTCGGGCAGTTCGATTTCGGCCGCGACGGCGCGTCGTCCGGGAATATGAACGCCAAGCTTGGCGAGGCGGTCGAGCTGGAGTCTGAGGCGATGTGGAAAGTCCGGCGCCAGCAGCGCGGGGGCGATGGCGATGACAAGGAGGCCAGCGCCTGGCGAGCGGTCGCCCGAGGTGAATGAGGGCGCGTCGAGGGCCCAGTTCGCGCCTGCAAGCCCCGCAGCCATGACCTCGACCATGAGCGCGATATTGGCGCCGCGCGCGCCGCCAAACGCGAGCAGCGCGCCGCGCAACGCCGCGCTCGGATCGGTGGTTGGCTGTCCTTCCGTGTCGACCGCCCAGCCGGATGGCAACGCCTCGCCGCGCTCGGCGTAGCGCCTCAACTGGACAAAGGCGGTCGCGCTGGACGCCTGATCGATCAGCAGCGGCGGACCTTCGTCGAGCGGGGCGGCGAAGGCGATCGGGTTCGTACAATAGACGGGCGCCTTGGCGCCGGCGACCGTCATCAGCGCCGGTCCGCTTGTCGCGGCGAACGCCACGAGGCCCGCTTCGGCAAGTCGTCGTGGGTAGTAGCCGAGTTCGCCGGTCGTGTAGCTGCTGCTCTGAGCGAACAGCGCAAGCCCGAAGGTTTCGGCTCGGCGTCGAAGATCGTCGAAGGCCCGGTCGAAGCCGACCTGCGCGACCCCCCCTCTGGCGTCGCAATGGATCGCGGCAGGAGCGGGCGAAGTTATGAGCGGCTCGGCGTCGCCGACGATCCGTCCCGCCCGCAGCGCGGACAGATAATCCATGAGATGGGAGAAACCGCTCGAACCTTTGCCGTGCGCATTGGCGGAAACGGTTGCGCGAGCCAGCGATAGCGCAGCCTCCTCGCTTGCGCCGGCGCCGCAGGCCGCACGCGCGGCGAGATCCATCGCCGCTTCGAGAGTGAAGCGCCGCGTCATGTGAACGCAAGCTGAGTGCGTTTCAGGGCTGCGGTCCAGGCGGCGACATCTTTCACGAACGCGACAATGCCCGCTTCCGCCGCGAGGTCAAGCGTGGGCCGCCGCTCAATTCCGTGCGCTCGCCTACTGTGATATCGACGCCGCGACCCCTGTACCCGGGGTCGGGAAAGAGGAGCACGATCGGGTGAAAGTTGATGGACGCCCATACCGCACGATCTGGCTCAATCAAGACGGTTCGAGCGTCGACGTCATCGACCAGCGCTGGCTGCCGCATGAGTTCAAGGTCGCGACGCTGCGCAGCGTCGCCGACGCGGCCACTGCGATCCGCGACATGTGGGTGCGTGGGGCGCCGCTGATCGGCGCGACGGCGGCCTATGGGCTCGCGCTCGCCATGCGGGAGGATCCGAGCGACGCCGCGCTCGACGCCGCGCACGGCAAGCTTGCCGCGACCCGGCCGACCGCGATCAATCTGCGCTGGGCGCTGGATGCGGTTCGCAAGCACCTTAGCCCCCTCGCCCCGCAGGCGCGCGCCGCCGCCGCTTACGCTGAGGCCAAGCGAATCGCCGACGAGGATGTCGAGATCAATCGTGCGATCGGCGGCCACGGCCTCAAGATCCTTCGCCGGCTCGCGGCGAACAAGAAATCGGGCGAGCCGGTCAACATCCTCACCCATTGCAATGCGGGTTGGCTGGCCACGGTCGATTACGGCACCGCGACCGCGCCGATTTATCTGGCGATGGAGGAGGGCGTGAGCGTCCACGTCTATGTCGACGAGACGCGCCCGCGCAATCAGGGCGCCTCGCTGACCGCCTGGGAACTCGCTCATCACGGAGCGCCGTACACCCTGATCGTTGACAATGCGGGCGGGCATCTCATGCAGCACGCCCTGATCGACATGGTGATTGTCGGCTCCGACCGGACGACCGCCAATGGCGACGTCTGCAACAAGATCGGCACCTACCTCAAGGCGCTTGCGGCGCGGGACAATTCGGTGCCGTTCTACGTCGCGCTGCCGTCACCGACCATCGACTGGACGGTTCACGATGGCGTGAAGGAAATCCCGATCGAGGAGCGCAGCGCCGATGAAGTCAACTTCATCCAGGGCCGGAGCGACGACGGCGCGATCACCCGCGTGCGCATCGCGCCGGAAGGGGGACACGCCGCCAATCCGGCGTTCGACGTCACGCCGGCCCGGCTGGTGACGGGGCTCATCACCGAGCGCGGCGTTGCGGAGGCCTCGCCGCAGGGGCTGAAGGCGCTGTTCCCGGAGCGGTCTTGAGTAGGTGGAGCGGCTCGCTTCTCAATTGAGTGTCAGTGTAGAGTTGTCCCGGGGGTAGCGCATGATGCATCCGCTTGTCGGGCTGAAGGTGGTCGAGTTCGAGGGGATTGGTCCGGGGCCGCTGGCCGGCCGCATGCTGGCCGATCTCGGCGCCGAGGTGGCCGCCGTCGTTCGCCCGGACAAAGCCAAGCTCGGCGATCCGGAGCGGCCGCTCACCGACGGTCCCCTGCGCCGGGGAAAGCGAGTTGTTCCCCTTAATCTGAAGCTTCCTGAAGCCGTGGCGGAGGCGCTGACGCTGATCGAGGCGGCCGACGCCCTGATCGAGGGCAATCGGCCGGGCGTTATGGAGCGCCTTGGACTCGGCCCCGCCGACTGCGCGAGACGCAATCCTAGGCTGGTCTATGGGCGCATGACTGGCTGGGGACAGGACGGTCCGCTCGCTCAAGTCGCGGCCCATGACCTCAACTATCTGGCGCTCAGCGGCGTCTTGTCGCTCGCCGCCCGCGATGGGCAGGCGCCAGGCGTCCCGCCGACAGTTCTCGGCGACGGAGGCGGCGCGCTCGGGCTCGCTTTCGGAGTAATGGCTGCAGTCTTCGCTGCGGGGCGGAGCGGCAAGGGCTGCGTGATCGACTGTTCGATCGCCGATGTCGTGGCGAGCTTAGGCGGCATCGCGCTTGCGGCGCGGGCGGTCGGAATGTTGGACGGGCCAAGCCCGAGCGCGTTCCACGACTCGCCGTTCTACGACGTCTATGCCTGCGCCGATGGTCGGTATGTCTCCGTCGGCGCGCTCGAGCCGCAATTCTACACGCTGTTGCTCGATAAGCTCGGTCTTGCGGATGTCGACCCGAAGGCGCAATACGATCGCGCAGCTTGGCCAGTGCTAAAGGCGCGGTTGCGCGCGCTGTTCGTGAGCCAGCCGAGCGCGCATTGGCGCGCGCTGCTCGAGGGCAGCGATGCGTGCTTCGCTCCTGTGCTGAGCCTCGCCGAGGCTGCGGCCCATCCGCACAACGCGGCGCGTGGGCTCTACTGGCGCGGACAGAATGGCGAACTGGAGGCGGGCGGGGCGCCGCGCTTCTCGCCACTCGGCTGATCTCACTCGCGGCAGGATACGAAGGACGAACGCAGACGATGTCAAATCGCGCAATGCCCGAGACGCTTGTGTTTCCCAACCCCGATCCGCCGAAACCAGGTGAAGCGATCGAGGTTCGTCCGGGCGTGTTGTGGGCGCGCTTTCCCCTTCCGTTTAGGCTCGATCACGTCAACATCTATCTGATCGAAGACGGCGACGGGCTGGCGCTCGTCGACGCGGGAATCGACAATGCGGCCTCGCGCGCCGCATGGGAGGCGCTGCTCGCTGGGCCGCTTCGGGGCCGCAAGCTGACGCGGATCATCGCCACCCATTTCCACCCGGATCACGTCGGGCTCGCCGGTTGGCTCTGCGAGCGCTTCGGCCTGCAGCTCGCGATGAGCGAGGCGGAATATCTGATCGCGCTCAATATTCGTCTCGACCCGCAGGGACTGAGATCGGAGCCCTATCGCAGTTTCTACCGCTCGCACGGACTGACGGAGGAAAGCACGGAGCTCCTGCTCGGCAACGGAATGCAATATTTGAGAATGGTCTTCCCGCCCCCGAGGACGTTTCTCCGTCTCATCGCCGAGGAGCGGGTGAAGGTAGGCGGACGGGAATTTGAAGTGATCACCGGCGCCGGCCATTCGCCGGAGCAGGTGATGCTCTACTCGAAAGCCGATAATTTCGTCCTTATCGGCGATCAGGTGCTGGCCAAGATCTCGCCCAATGTCAGCGTCGAGGCGATGGATCCGGAAGGCGATCCCCTCGGCGCCTACCTGCGCTCGCTCGAGAGGCTCAAGGCGACGCTGCCGGAGGACGTGCTGGTCCTGCCTGGCCACAATCTGCCGTTTGTGGGCCTGCACACGCGCGCCGCCGAGCTTATCGCCCACCATGAGGCGCGTTGCATGGCCGTTCTCGAGGCATGCAAACAGGGACCACAGACGGTCGCTGAGCTCGTGCCGGTGATTTTCGGGCGCAAAATTGAGGACCCGCACCAGCTCGTCTTCGCCTTCAGCGAGGCGCTCGCGCATGTGAACATCCTCGTGCGCAGCGGACGGCTGCGCATCGCCAAGGCGGCGCAAGGCTTGGCGCTCGAGGCGGCGTGAGCAATCTTCCTCCTGACGTTGTCAAGCTGCAGCCAGAACCGCTTTCCTGACGGTGTCCGGCAACTCGATCAGACGGAACAATGCCTTCGGATACAAATAGTCATCGCCCGACTCGTCGACAATCCGCAGCAGTCCGTGCTGTTCGGCATCGCTATCTGGAAGCGCGACATAAATCTTTCGCTTCTCGAGCGACGCGGCGTAGCCATCGTTGTCGATACAGACGACCAGTTGTTTTGCCCGCGGCTTGGCCATGGCTTCGTGCTTCTTCAAAGTAGGTACTTGATCTTGAATTCCTTGCGTCCGATTCCGGCGGCTTCGTACCAGCGTACCTCAGCGACATGAACTGAGCCATCGGAAAGCCGAACCCGCACGATCCCCTTGCGTTTACGCCAGCGGCCGCGGCCGTATATCCGCCTCAGGCGCGCGACCTCGCGTATTCCGGCGCCTGTGGCGAACGTTTCGATCCCGGAAATCTCGCCCAGTATCTCGAAGTGCATCCATTGATCGTGTCAATGCCGCCTAACGTCGTCAACGCCATCAAGCGTTTATTGTCTCGCTACCCATCGGTTCCCTGGGATCAAAACCCCGCCAGCACGATCTTGCCGATCGCGCGGCCCGACTTGAGGAAGTTCATCGCACGCATGAGATTGGCGGCGTCGATGCGTCCGTAGTTCTCCCGCATGGTCGAGCGAACGCGGCCCGAATCGACGAGATCGGCGACCTCGTTCAAGAGTCTATGCTGTTCCTCGATGTCGGCGGTCTGAAGCAAGGGCCGCGTGAACATGAGCTCAAAGTGAATGGACACGCTCTTCGGCCTGAAGACGAAAAGATCGGCCGCTTCGGCATTGATGAGAACGACGCGTCCTTGCGGCGCGATCAATTCGGCGAGGTCGGCGATGAGACCCCCCATCGGCGCCGTCGCGAAGATGAAAGCGGGACTGCCGACGCCGAGCGCCGCGATCTGAGGCTTAAGCGGTTTTTTGTGGTCGATGACATGATGGGCGCCCATGTCCTTCGCCCATTGCGCCGTCTCGGGCCGCGACGCGGTCGCGACGATCGTCAAATCGGTCAATTGCCGCGCGAGCTGACTGGCGATCGAACCGACGCCGCCGGCGCCGCCGAGGATCAGGATGGCGCGCGCTGCGCCGGGAACGGGCTTTACGACATCGAGCCGGTCGAACATCGCCTCCCAGGCCGTGATCGACGTCAAAGGCAAAGCCGCAGCGGCGGCGAAATCGAGCGTCCGCGGCTTGCGCCCGACGATCCGCTCGTCGACCAGATGAAACTCCATGTCCGCGCCCAGGCGCCCGACACTGCCCGCGTAGAACACTTCATCGCCCGGCTTGAAGAGTCTCGCCTCGCTGCCGGCTTCCGCGACTATCCCGGCGGCGTCGTAGCCCACCACCTTGATTGCGCCCGCGTCGGAAGCCCCGCCGCCCGGGCCGCCGCCACTCGCGACCTTGTAATCGACCGGATTGACCGAAACCGCGCGCACCTCGACGAGAAGGTCGCGACCCTCAGGCTTTGGCCTTGGGATATCGAACGCCTCCAGATGGTCAAGGTCGGGGCTTGGTTTGCGATACCCGATCGCTCGCATATCGTGATGCCTCCAACTTGTCCGTCGCTGGCGGAGCCTAGCCGGCAATAACGCTCTTGACGAGATGGGTTGCGGCGTGACTGATCCGCGGCTCAGCCCTTCGCTTAGGGCCAGAATCTCCGGCTCGCCAAGCGGGCGCCCTCCGTCAGCGCCGCGAGTTTCGCCCAGACGATGTCCGGATCGACGGCGGCCTGACCGACCCAGGTGCCGTAGCCGCAATCGCTTCCGGCGATGACATTTTCGCGGCCGACCAGCTTGGCGTAATTGGAGATCCGGTTCGCGATCACTTCGGGGTGTTCGATAAAATTCGACTTCGACTCGATCACACCCGGAATCAGCGCCTTGCCCTCAGGCAGCTTCACCTTTTCGAACACCGCGAATTCATGCGCGTGGCGAGGATTGGCCGCCTCCAGCGACAACATGGCTGGTCGCGCGGTCAACACGATGTCGACGATGTCCGCAAGAGGGACATCGCAGTGATGCGGCCCTTCGTAATTGCCCCAGCATAGGTGCATCCGCAGCCGGTCGGCGGGAATATTCGCCAACGCGGCGTTCAGCGCTTCGACGTGTTCGCCGGCGCGCTTGCGAAACTCGCTGAGTTCGAGATTGGCGTACTGAATATGACGGCCCATCCCCAAGTCGGGGCAGTCGACCTGGAGATCGAAACCAGCAGCGACGATCGCCTCGTATTCCGGCTTCATCGCCGCAGCGATCGCCTCGAGATAAGCGCTTTGGGTCGGATAGTAGTCGTTGTGGAAGAAGAGGGATATGACGCCAGGGGACGCGGCCGTCATGAACGCCCGCTGAGCGGGCTCGTCCCCCACAGCTGCCCTCAAATTGTCGGTATCGCGGCGGACGCCGTCCGGGTCGGAAACGGCGATCGGTCCGTTGCACGCCGGAGTTTTTCTGCGCGACCGTCCAGGATCGCCGAAGACGCGCTTCGCCATATTGGGGAAGTCGACGAGGTCCTGATAGACGAACGTGTTCCCGAGCCCCCCGAATCCGGACAGTCGATCCTTGATGTAAGTCGCGTAGCTCGGCTTCGACATCTCCCCGTCGTTGACGATGTCGACCTCCGCCCGCCGCTGTTTGGCGACGACTTCCCGCACGGCGGTTCGCGTGCGCTGATGCAAGGCCGCGATGTCGACTTCTTTGCCCTCTTCCTTGCCATACATCATCTGAACGAGGTCGTCCGGGCGCGGCAGACTTCCGGTATGCGTGGTCAGAAAGCGATCGACGCTGAAAGGCACCTTGGATCACCGTTGGTTCATTTGAGCGATTGGGGGCGAGGCTGGTCATACGCGCGCGGCGTCAGGGCGCCAAGTTCCCGGTTGCTCTGACGTGAGAGGCTTGCCGCGAGCCGGCCTTTACGCCTCGTTCAGCCCGGCGCCGCGCTCGCCGAGAAGCGCGACAGCCTTGGCCGTGAGCTCGAAAGCCGAGCCAGGATGATCCGCCGTTGGCTGCACGTATCCCCCGGAGATGAGCCGCCCCAGGTCGCGCTTCTTGTCGCTGGTAGATTCAGAGTGGTCATACTCTTCGATGGCGCAGAGCAGCGCGATTTGAGTGTCCGTAAGATCGTCGGCCATTTGGGCCCCTCCGGTTCCGCTTCATGCATCCTATCCGATCGTCATCAGGCTCGCATTCCCGCCCGCTGCGGCGGTGTTGGTGGCGATCGCGCATTCCTCGACGAGGTCGGCGAGGTTGTAGTCCTCGCCGGCGGCGAGGCGGGCGCTCGACAGCGCCTGCAGCCGCACGATCGGTCCGGGGCGGCTCGCGAGCTTGCGAAGGGCGTCAACCATCGCGGCGCCCTCGCCTTCAAGGAGGGCGAAGGCGAGGGCAGGCGCGCTGAGCGGATCCTCGACACGCGAGATCCGATGGGCGAGTTCGGCCGGCAATCCCGAGAAGACGCGCGCGGCGAGCGCAGCGGTGACCACCGCGTCATTTCCGGTCGCCAGGATTGCGCCGATCTGGGTCAGAAGGCCGCTTTCGCTCGCCGCTACCGCCGCAATTCGCCCTCGCCGCCGAAGCACATAGACGTTGCGCTCGCCGACTGGGCCTCTGAGCTCGGCGCGCACGCCGAGGGGTGAGCGCGCCATCATTCCCACGCAGCGCTCGGCCTCCCTGGCATGGCCATGCGCGCCAAGCCAGTCGCTATAGGCGCGGATGCCGGCAATCGCCGCGTCGCCGCCCGCCACGCCGTCCAGCGCACTCAAGGCCGGCTCGGCGACGAGGCGCGAGAGATAGAGCGGCCCGCCCGCTTTGGGGCCCGTGCCGGAAAGCCTCGAGCCGCCGAACGGCTGCACGCCGACCGTCGCGCCGATAATGTTGCGGTTGATATAGATGTTGCCGGCCTCGATGCGTTCGACGACCCGCGCGATCGTTTCGTCGATGCGGGTGTGCAGGCCGAAGGTAAGGCCGTAGCCGGCGGCGTTGATGTCGTCGATCAGTTTGTCGAGCGCCTCACGCCTGTAGCGCAGCACGTGCAGCACCGGCCCGAACACCTCGCGCTCGACATCGGCGATTCTGCTCACCTCGATCAGCGTTGGAGCGACAAATGTGCCGCGCGCGGCGTCTTCTTCGAGCGGCGTTTGCGTCACCTTGTGGCCGCGGCGCGACATTGTCTCGATATGCCCTGAAATCACATCGCGCGCCTCTGAGGTGATGACCGGGCCGACGTCGACGGAGAGTTGGCGCGGATCGCCGACTTCGAGCTCGGCCATCGCGCCTCTCAGCATTTTGAGCATGCGGTCCGCGACATCGTCCTGGAGGCAGAGAATGCGCAAAGCCGAACAGCGCTGGCCAGCCGAGTCGAAGGCGGAAGACAGCACGTCGACAACGACCTGTTCGGCGAGCGCCGACGAATCGACCACCATCGCATTGAGCCCGCCTGTTTCGGCGATGAGGGCTAAGGGCGCGCCGCGCCGTGTAAGGCGCCCGGCGAGCTCCCTTTCGATCAGGCGCGCGACCGGAGTCGAGCCCGTAAACACGATTCCCTGGACGCGCGGATCGGCGACCAGCGACGCGCCGACCTCGCCCGCGCCAGGCGTCAGCTGCAACGCTTCGCGCGGGACTCCCGCTTCGTGCAATATGCGCACGGCTTCGGCGGCGACAAGCGGCGTCTCCTCGGCGGGCTTGGCGATGACGGAATTGCCGGCCGCGAGCGCGGCGGCGACTTGGCCCGTGAAGATGGCGAGCGGAAAGTTCCAGGGGCTGATGCAGACGACGAGGCCGAGCGGGGCAGGGGAGTCGGGAAATAACGTGCGCGCCGCTTCGTGCGCGTAATAGCGCAGGAAGTCGGCCGCTTCGCGCACTTCGGCGACTGCGTTGGCGTAGGACTTGCCGGCTTCGCGCACGATGACGCCAATGAGCGAGTCGTTTCGCGCCTCGAGAAGGTTGGCTGCGCGGCGCAGGACGATGGCGCGCTCCGCCGGAGGGATTGCGGCGAAAGCGGGGGCTGCGCGATCGCCAATTTCGAGCGCCGCAGCGATTTCATCAGCGCGCGCATGCCGGGTGAAGCCGACCACGTCGCTCCGGTTCGCGGGATTCAAGACCCGCTCGCCCCGCTCGTCACCCGCGGCGCTTGGCGGAAAGGCGCGCCAGGCCGTCCCGGCGCTTGCCTTCAATCTGTCGGCGAGCTTGGCCAAGCGTCCTTCGTCAGAGAAATCAAGCCCGCGCGAGTTGACGCGATCCGGCGCATAGAGATCGCGGGGCGCCGCAATCTTGTCGTGCGCCGCTCCGAGCGGTTGGATGGCGCGGGCGGCCTCAACGGGATCGGCGACAAGGTCGTCGATCGCCACGCTCGCGTCGGCGATGCGGTTCACGAACGAGGTGTTGGCGCCGTTCTCGAGCAGCCGGCGAACCAGATAGGCAAGCAGGGTCTCGTGCGAGCCGACCGGCGCGTAAACCCGGCACGGACGATTGAGCTTGTCGCGGCCGACCACCTCCTCGTAGAGCGGCTCGCCCATGCCGTGCAGGCATTGGAATTCATACTGGCCGCGATAGAAATCTGGCCCAGCGAAGACGAGCGCCGAAGCGAGCGTCTGGGCGTTGTGGGTGGCGAATTGCGGATAGACCGCGTCCGGGGCCGCCAGCAATTTGCGCGCACAGGCGAGAAAGCTCACGTCGGTGTAAATTTTGCGCGTGAATACCGGAAAGCCGTCGAGGCCGTCGACCTGCGCCCGCTTGATCTCCGAATCCCAATAGGCGCCCTTGACCAAGCGGATCATCAGGCGGCGGCCGGAACGGCGGCCGAGATCGATCAGCCAGTCGATGACCGCCGCGCAGCGCTTGCCGTAAGCTTGGATGACGAAACCAAGCCCGTTCCAACCTCTGAGATCCGGGTCGAGGGCAAGGGCTTCCAGGATGTCGAGCGACAAATCGAGCCGATCGGCTTCCTCGGCGTCGATGTTGAAGCCGATGTCGTAGGATTTGGCGAGCGCCGCGAGCCCTTTCACGCGCGGCAGTAATTCCTTCATCACGCGGGCGCGCTTGATGCGCTGATAGCGCGGGTGGAGCGCCGAAAGCTTGATCGAGATGCCTGCGCCTTCGTAGATGCCGCGGCGATGCGAGGCTCGGCCGATGGCGTGGACGGCGCGCTCGTATTCGTCGAGATAACGCGCCGCGTCCTCGGCGGTGGTCGCCGCCTCGCCCAGCATGTCGTAGGAGAAGGTGAAGCCGCGCGCTTCGCGTTCGCGGCTGTTTCCGATCGCCTCGTCGATCGTCCGGCCGGTGACGAACTGCTCGCCCATCAGCCGCATGGCCACATCGACGCCGGCGCGGATGATCGGCTCGCCGCTGCGAGCGATGAGTCGCGTCAGCGCCGCCGACAGACCCTGCTCGCTGGTTGTCGTCACCAGCCGGCCGGTCAGCACCAGGCCCCAGGTGGCCGCGTTGACGAACAGCGAGGGGCTCTGACCGATATGCGCGCGCCAGTCGCCGGGCGAGAGCTTGTCGCGGATCAGCGCGTCGCGCGTCGCGGCGTCGGGAATGCGCAGCAACGCCTCGGCGAGGCACATCAGCGCCACTCCCTCCTGGCTCGACAGCGAATATTCGTGGATGAGGCCTTCGACGCCGCTGGAGCGGGTCTTCGCTCTGAGCTTGGCGACGAGGCTACGGGCGAGCGTGCGGATGCGGAGCGCTTCGTCCGCGTTTGCGGTCGCGAGCTTAAGCAACGGCGGCACGCACTCAGGCTCGGGGACTCGGTAGGCGGCGGTGATGGCGCTCCTGAGCGGCGTCTGCGGCGCGATTTCGGAGCGGAACGCGGCGAAGACGTCGGCGGCGTCGGTCATGTCAGGCTCCCGGGGCCACTATAACCCCGCACGCGGCGATGTCGGAAGGTGGGCGATCCCCAGTCATCGGACCGGTGCTTGCCCACGACGCCGATGCCGCATCGGAAGGGCTGCCGCCACGGCAAAATCGTAGCCAATCGGGCAGTTCTCAGTCATCCGAGGGAATGGCGTAAGTCGTCGGTAATTCAATTGTCGAAGACTGCTCTGAGAGCTGCGCTATCCCGAGGCCGGCGCGCGATTTGGCGAAAAAATCAAGCGATCCAAAGCGAAGATGCACGACGCCGGCCCAGTTACCTTATCGCAATTAAGTCGTGCGAGCGCAGTGGATCCACTGACGCTGACAAAGCGATTATGGGAAAGCCATTGGATCCCCGAGATTGCCCCAGCTTTGGGCGCGGCTTGTCTGGTTATCGTTGCTCTTATATGGAGCTTGTGGACCACAATTCACTGGGAGGCTTCCCTCCCGATCTTGCTCTTATCCGCAGTGACGCTTCCGGTTTGCATTCTTTCTGCTTACTTCGGGCGCCTTCCGAAGGCTACTGAAGTCCTTTTCTATCTCAATCTATACTATATATTCGTGCTTTTCTCGGTTCAATTGACTTATCATTGCATTGCCGTTGGCTATCCTCTCCAGGATGCGGCGCTGTCCCGCGCCGACGCCGCAATCGGTTTTGATTGGCTGTCTTGGGCTAACTTTCTCAAAGCGCGTCCATTTCTTCTGCAAATAACGAACTGGGCTTACAGCAGCTACGCTTGGCAGCCGCTCATCATAATCCCAACGCTGGCGATTCTGAAGCCTCGGAAAGGCAACTCGGAGCTGTTCCTGTCACTCTTGTTCGCAATGGCGTTGACACTCGTCATTACGACGTTCGTCCCGGCGATCGGGCCGGCTGACGCCTTGGGCTTTCAACCGGAGCCCGCCCCCGTGATCCGAGCCCTCCACGCGTCCCCCACGGCTCAAGTCCTGAAATATGAGGGAGTGGTGACGTTTCCCTCATTCCACACAATCATGGCGATATTATTTACCTTTGCCTGCCGCGGTATCCGTTTCGTATTTCCTGCGGCTGTTTGCCTAAACTTGATGATGCTCATATCTGTGCCCCATTCGGGCGACCATTATCTTGTGGATATGATCGCTGGGACCATCGTAGCCCTGACCGCAATAAGCGCCGTAAAGCTGTGTGCGTTCAATTGCGATGCAAGGATTCAGCACCAGCCTGGCGCGAAAATTCGCTTAGTCGTTCGGTGACGAAATCGCCTTTTGAGCGATCGGCGTAGGGCAGGGATTGGATCTCGATCGGCGGGCTGGCGGAAAGGATTTGCGGGCCATGCGCACGATCGGCTTCGCCGGGTGGAGCGGCGCGGGCAAGACGACGCTCATCGTCAGGCTTATCCCCGAGCTCAACCGCCGGGGACTGAGTATTTCGACGATCAAGCACGCCCACCACAACTTCGACCTCGACCAACCGGGCAAGGATTCTTATGAGCATCGCGCCGCCGGCGCGGAGGAAGTGCTGGTCGCTTCCGCCAATCGGGTCGCGCTGATGCGGGAATTGCGCGGAGCGCCCGAACCGTCGTTGGCCGAACTCTTGCTGCTGCTCAAGCCCGTCGACCTTGTCCTGGTCGAGGGTTTCAAGCGCGATACCCTGCCCAAGATCGAGATCTTTCGCGCCGCCAACGGCAAGCCGCCGCTTTATCCCGATGACCAGAACATCGTCGCGCTGATCAGCGACGGCGCCCCGCGGGCCAATGGACTGCCGCACGCGTCGATCGACGACATCGGCGCGGCGGCGGACCTCGTGCTCGCGCATGCGAAGCCGCTCACGACGGTTCTCGCCGAACTTGAGGGACGGCCCTAGCGCCTGACTTTCGCCGCTTTGCGCGCCTCATTCGACGATGCGACAATCGCCCCTCGGATGGAAAACTGGACTGAACGATGAATCACGCCACGCCGGCGCTTAGCCGGCGAAGATTGTTTGAGATCATCGGCGCAAGCGTCGGCGGAGCGGCGGCCTACCAGGCGATGACTCGCCTCGGACATGCGGAGGAATCGCCGTACCGAGGTCCGATCAAGCTCGACGGCGATCCCAAGGGCGCCTCGGTCATCATCTTGGGGGCTGGCCTCGCCGGAATGACGGCGGCGATCGAACTTCAGCACGCGGGCTACAGCGTCAGCGTCCTCGAATACAACGACCGTCCGGGCGGACGGAACTGGTCGCTCAGAGGCGGCGACGTCTACACGGAACTCGGCGGCGCGACGCAGAAGTGCGAATTCGACCCGGGCCTCTATCTCAATCCCGGACCATGGCGCATTCCGTACCATCATTACGCAATCCTGGACTATTGCCGCCGTTTCGGGGTGACGCTCGAGCCCTTCATCCAGCTCAATCACAACGCCTATCTCCATTCAGCCAACGCGTTCGACGGCAAGCCGCAGCGCATTCGGGAGATCAAGGCCGATTTCGACGGCGGCGTCGCCGAGCTCCTTGCCAAGGCGACGAAGAAAGGGGCGCTCGACGACGCGGTGTCGACGGAGGATCAGGCAATCCTGCTCGAAGCGCTGCGGTCGCTCGGCGCGCTCGACAAGGACTTCCGCTACCGGATGGGCGAGGATTCAGCGGCTCACCGCGGCTATGCCAAGCACTCCGGAGGCGGCCTCGGCGCGGCGCCGATCGCGGGCGAGCCGATCGGGTTGCACGATATTCTGACCTCACGCCTGTGGCGGGGCCTGCAGAGCTTCCTGCTCTACGACTTTCAGACCACCATGTTCCAGCCGGTCGGCGGCATGGGAAGGATCGGCGAAGCGTTTGCGCGGCAGATCCCGGATCGCATTCGATACGGCGCGAAGGTCATCGCCATCCAGCAGAACGACAGCGGCGTCACCGTCGCGTTTGAGGATGTTGTCGGCGGAACGGTTCAGGAAGTTCAGGAGGTCAAGGCCGACTGGTGCGTATGCGCCCTGCCGCTGAGCATTCTGAGCCAGATCCCTGTCAACGTGTCCGCGCCCATGAAGGCCGCGATCGACGCCGTTCCTTATGCGTCCGCAGTGAAGTTCGGGCTGCAGTTCTCGCGCCGGTTCTGGGAGGAGGACGAGCACATCTTCGGCGGGATCAGCTACACCGATTTGCCAATCCGCCAGATTTCTTATCCCAGCACGAATTTCAACGCCGGCGGCAAGGGTGTGCTGCTCGGCGGATACACCTTCGATGGGCCGAACTCTTATGAATTCACCGCGATGCCGCCGGCCGAGAGAGTGAAGCGCGCGGTTGAGTTCGGCGCCCAGATTCATCCCCAATATCTGACCGAATTCGAGAACGGCGTCTCGGTCGCCTGGAGCCGGGTCCCGTTCACCCTTGGCTGCGCGGGCGACTGGTCGGATGAAGCGCGAAAAGCCCATTACAACGACCTGTGTGCGATCGACGGCCGAATCGTGCTGGCCGGCGAACACGCTTCCTACATTCCAGCCTGGCAGGAGGGCGCCATCCTCTCAGCGCTGGATGCGATCCAGCGGCTGCACAAGCGTGTGGTCGCGTCATGAAACCTGCGGCGCGACGCCTCATCGCGCTTATTGTCGCGACGATGACGGCTTCGCCTGTCGCGGCCGCCGACGCTTCATCGAAAAGCCCCGCCATGAGCCACGGGTGGGAGTTTGGCGAACAGGGCGGGGCGGAGCTTTACAGCCATGTTTGCGCCGCCTGCCATCAGGCTGACGGGAGAGGCGCCGCCGGCGCCGGACGCTATCCGCCGCTCGCGGCGGACGAGAAACTCGCTTCAGGCGACTACGCGCTGGATGTCCTGGTTGGCGGACTAAAAGACATGCCGCCGATCGGAGCCATGATGAGCGACGCGCAAGTCGCGGACGTCGTCAACTATGTCCGCACGCATTTCGGCAACGATTACCCCGACGCCCTCTCGACAGCCGATGTTGCGGCGGCCAGGCGACGGGCGCCGGCGCCCTGATTTCCGCCCAAGCGGCAAGCCCACATCAAAAATACAAGTATCATCTGTAACTATGGCTCGCGGCTAAAAACGCGAGCGCGGAACTAAAAGGGGTCATAACGCGCTGAAATCATTCAGGGGCGCCGGTAAAAATGCTGCTAGAGCACGGCGCCGGTCCTTCGCGCGCGGCGACGAGCACCTTCCTAAGAGAGCGCAACGGCCTCAGGATCAGCGGCCTCCTTGGCCTTCGCCGGCTCGAGGGCCGAGGCCACCGCATCATCCACCCGCTCGAGCCAGGTGAAGGTCAATTGCTGGCGGACCTCCTCCGGAATGTCTTCGTAGTCCTTGCGGTTGCGCGCCGGCAACATGATGTGCCGCAGTCCGGCCCTGTGCGCGGCGACGATTTTCTCCTTGATGCCGCCGACTGGAAGCACGAGCCCTCGGAGGCTGATCTCTCCGGTCATCGCGGTGTCGCTGCGAATGGTGCGGTCGGTCATGAGCGAGACGAGCGCCATGAACATCGCGACGCCAGCGCTCGGGCCGTCTTTCGGCGTCGCGCCCGCCGGCACGTGGATATGAATGTCGGTCCTCTCGAATCGCGCCGGGTCAATGCCGTAAGAAGCAGCGCGGTTCTTGACAATGCTCAGCGCGGCTTGCGCGCTTTCCTTCATCACTTCGCCCAGTTGCCCGGTGAGGATCAGCCGTCCGCCGCCGGGAGTGGCGGTCGCCTCGATGAACAGGATGTCGCCGCCGACCGGCGTCCACGCGAGCCCCGTCGCCACGCCGGGGACGCTGGTGCGCATTGCCACCTCGTCCTCGAATATCGGTGGCCCTAGAATGCTTAAGAGATCCCCGTCTGTGATCGTGATCGACCCGGTCTCTCCCTCCGCGACCCGCATAGCGGATTGGCGCAGCACCCGGCCGATCTCGCGCTCCAGGCTTCGAACGCCAGCTTCCCGCGTGTAACGCTCGATGATTCCCTTAAGCGCGTCATCGGCGATCTCAACTTGTTCCGGCTTGAGGCCATTGGCCTTCAATTGGCGTCGAACAAGATAGCGACGCGCGATCTGAAATTTTTCGCTCGCGGTATAGCCGGAGAGGCTGATGATCTCCATGCGGTCGCGAAGCGGGCCGGGAACGGTGTCGAGCATATTCGCCGTGGCGATAAACACGACGCGGCTGAGGTCGAAGGGCACAGCGAGGTAATTGTCGCGGAAGGTGTTGTTCTGCTCGGGATCGAGCACCTCCAGCATCGCCGAAGCCGGGTCGCCCTGAATGCCGGAACCAAGCTTGTCGATCTCGTCAAGCATCATGACGCAGTCGCGGGCGCCGGCCTTGCGGATCGCCTGAATGATGTTGCCGGGCAAAGCGCCGATATAGGTGCGCCGGTGGCCGCGGATCTCCGCTTCGTCATGCACGCCGCCGAGACTGACCCGGACGAACTTGCGGCTCATGGCGCGCGCGATCGACTGACCGAGCGAGGTCTTGCCGACTCCGGGAGGCCCGACAAAGCAAAGGATCGGCGCTTTGCCGTCCGGCGAGAGCTTGCGAACGGCGAGATATTCGATGATCCGCCGCTTGATTTTCTCGAGCCCGAAATGGTCCTCGTCGAGGATTTTGCGCGCCGCGGCGATGTCGATCGGCGTCTCCTCGGGCAGCGCCCACGGCAAGTCCACGAGCCAGTCGAGATATGTTCGGACCATGCCGTATTCGCCCGCGGCCTCGGGCATACGCTGCAGCCTGCGCAGCTCCTTGCGCGCCTGCTCGTCGACCTCCTTTGGCATATGCGCGTCGGTGATCGCCTTCTCGAGTTCGGCGATCTCGGCCGACTTTCCCTCATCCGCTTCGCCAAGCTGGCGCTGGATCGCGGCCATCTGCTCGCGCAGCAGGACCTCACGGTTGCGGGAGTTGAGCGAGGCCTTCGTTTCCCGGCCAATCTCCTGGGACAGCCGCAGCACCTCGATCCGGTGCGCGAGCAATCGCGAGACCCGCTCCATTCGGGCGCCGATTTCCACCGTCTCGAGGATCTCCTGCTTCTCGTCCGGCGTCGCGTCCATGAAGGTCGCCACCAGATCGGCGAGCGCGCTCGGCGAATCGACGCCCTGGATGGTCGCCAACAATTCGTTGGGCGCTTGCGGCAGAAGCTGAATCGCCTCGATCGCCTGACCCTTGAGATGAACGAAACGGGCCTCGATCTCGTTTGACGTCGGACTGGGCTCCGGAATCCTTTCCGTCCTGGCGACGAAGAACGGCCAGCCGGTCAGATAGTCGTCGACTCGGAACCGTTGCTCTCCCTGGCAAATGACATGATTGGTGCCGTCCGGCGCAGTGATGTAGCGCACGATATTCGCGACCGTCCCCATTCGATGCAGATCGACCGGAAGGGGATCGGCGACCTCGGCGTTGCGCTGCATCACAATGCCGACCGGCTTTTGTTCCCTCACCGCCCTCTGCGCCGCCAGCACTGACCGGGGGCGGCTGAGGGTGATCGGCAACACGGTTCCCGGAAACAACACCATGCCTCGCACCGGCACGATGATCAGGGCCTCAGGCGGCAGCGGCGGCGAAGGCGCTGCGCCAAGTGTCTCTTCGGAGCCCGTCGTGGCGTCAGCCATTGGAGGCTCCCGATTTTTCCAGCGTGATGAGCAGGTGGCCATTCGAGGCCGACCGATGAATGGCGCTATAGCGCCCTGCAGGCAAACGAACGCGGCGTTCAAATCGGCCTTGCGGCAGCTCAAGGCGGTGGATGACGGCGGTCCGCATCTCCTCCGGATAGGTTCGAGATCCCGAGATCAGCAACTCGCCATGGCTGATGACCGCCTTGACCTCCTCGAAGTCGACTCCCGGCAGAGCGACCAGCACCAGCACTGCGCGTTCGGTCTCGAGGATGTCGACCGGCGGCTCCCAGGTGACCGGGGAGCGTGAGCCTGAGGGGGGAAAAAATTGCCGATGCATGCGCTCGGCGCGCGCAAGCGCCTCGAAGGCCTCAGACCACATCCAATAGCTTGGAAATTTTGTTTCCATCACCTCACCTGACGGCGCCGCCGGCTTTTCATCCAGACCCTCGCGACTCAATAGCGCAATTCCCGCCCACGTTCATCCGGCGCCCGGCGCGTTGTCCGGATCAGAGATGGCCTTCAGGCCGTCAAACACCTCCCAATGGCGATCGCCACCGGCTAAAATCAAATTCCCGGGCCAAGCAGCCTTGAGCCGCCGCGCCCATTTACAGAAGCACATGGCCGGCTGATGTTGGGAAGGCGTAAGCGCAGGGGGAGGGGAAATGATGGATTCGCCGATTGAGATCCTGACGACGCCGCGCCGAGACGATCTCGACCTTCTGCGGATCGCCAACGGCGCCGGCCTTTCGATCAGCCTCCTGCCAGCAGGCGCGATCTTCGCCATTGAACATACGCAAGCGCACCGTCGCATCGTCATCAATCAGACGCTCGCCTTGCCGATCGCCAACGGCATGGGGCGTATCTATTTGCGCGTGGGCGGACTTCGACCAGCGATCCTGCCCGTGATCGGCCCCGAGGCTGGGCTTCGCGTCGGCGCTTCCGACGACCGCTATGTGTGGGAAGGACGGGGGAGCGGCGTCAACCATCGTGTCACCCTCCGGCTGCATCCGCGCCTGAACGTGTGGTTCTGGCGCCTCGAGGTCGTCAACCGCCGCGACGAGGCGCTCCCCTGCGACGCTGTCTTCATCCAGGATCTCGGGCTCGGCGATCAGGGCTTCCTGATGAACAACGAGGCCTATGCCAGCCAGTATCTCGACCACCACGTCGCGCATCATCCGCGCCTCAATCATGTTCTGATGGGCAGGCAAAATCTGTCGCAGGGAGGAGCGTATCCGTGGGCCGCTCACGGCTGTCTTGAAGGGGCCGAGGGCTTCGCGACCGATTATCGCCAGCTCATGGGGCCTGCATACCGCGACGCCGATCACCTCGGCGTTCCATTCGGGACGAGCCTGCCGTCCGAACGCCTTCAATACGAAACCGCTTGCGCGGCTCTCCAGTCTAAGGCTGTCGCGCTTGAGCCGGGCGGGGAGACGTCCTGGACGTTTTTTGGCTCCTTCGAGCCAGACCACCCGGCGGCCTCGAGTGACGCCGACCTGAGCCAGGTCGAGATCATCGAACGCGCCAGCAAAGACTGGGCGGGGCGAGATGTCGCTCTGACCGAGCCGCCGCGAAGTTTGCTGCACGGCGCCCGCTCCGCCGTCGCGGAGAAGCTTGACGGCAAAGCGATAAAAGCGCGCTACCGGCGGCGTACGCATGTCGAACGGGCTGGCGACCAGCTCTTGTCTTTCTTTGTTCCGGGAAGAACGCACAGCCGCCACGTCGTTTTGCGCGACAAGGAAAATGTTGTGGCGCGCCGTCACGGTTCCTTGATGCGCAGTGGCGAGGAAATGCTGCCGGACGAGGGGATTCTTTGCGCGACCGCCTGGATGCATGGCGTGTTCGGAGCTCAACTCACCATCGGCAACACGTCATTCCACAAGCTTTTTTCCGTCTCGCGCGATCCCTACAACATCACCCGCGCCAGTGGGTTGCGGATGCTGATGGAAACGAAAGAGGGATGGCGGTTGCTGACCGTCCCTTCCGCCTTCGAAATGGGCCTGAACGATTGCCGCTGGATTTACCGGCTGGGCGAGCGAACCGTCACGGTCTCCGCAACCGTTTGCGGCGACGAGCCGGCCATGCAGTGGCGCGTTGCCGTCGAGGGGCCACGATGCCGTTTCCTCGTCTTCGGTCATCTTGTGCTTGGCGAGCAGGAATTTGGTCCTGGTGGCCGTGTTGAGATCGGCTCGAAGCGAAAGCGGTTCACTTTCCGGCCGGATCTGGACGACCGCTGGGGCCAGCAATATCCCGAAGCTGTCTATCGGCTCGTCACGAGCACGCCGGGACGCGTCGAAGCCATCGGCGGCGACGAACTGCTCTACACCGACGGCAAACGCCGAAGCGGCGGGTACGCCGCGATTCGAACGCGGCCGACGAACGAATTCGTGTTCGCGGTCGTTGGCTCGATGACGGACGCGAAGCAGGCCGATGCGCTTTCGTCAAAATATGCCGAGGCTGTCGACGAAGCGGTGATGCTCAAGCCGGCCGATCGCTTCTGGCTCAACCTCACGCGCGGCGTTCGAGTGAAGAGCGCAAAGGACTCTCCGGACGCGCTCGCTGTCGACACGGTCTTTCCCTGGCTCGCGCACGACGCGATGATCCATCTTACGGCGCCGCACGGTCTCGAACAATATACCGGCGGGGCGTGGGGCACCCGCGACGTCTGCCAGGGCTCGATCGAACTCCTGCTGACTCTGGAGCATGATCAGGAAGTCGAAGAGATTCTGCGCATCTTATTTGCTCAGCAATACGAGGACAGTGGCGACTGGCCGCAATGGTTCATGCTCGAACCCTATTCCGTGGTGCAGGATAAGGAGTCGCACGGCGACATCATCGTCTGGCCGCTCAAAGCGCTCTGCGACTATATTGAGGCCACCGGCGATTTTGCCTTCCTCGATGAGACGATCCCGTGGCGCCGCACGGACAATTTCGAGAAGACAGCGCACGCCGATCCGGTGACCGCCCATATCGAAAAGCTGATCGAGACCGTCCGCGCGCGGTTCATTCCGCGCACGAACCTCGTTCGGTATGGCAACGGCGACTGGAACGACTCGCTGCGGCCGGTCGACCCGGCGAAGCGCGACTGGATGACGAGCGCCTGGACGGTGGTTCTCTTCTACGAGCAGCTTCGCCGCTACGCCGAAATCCTTCGTCGAGCCAAGCGCTCGCCAAGCCAAGCGAAAGCGCTCGACACGCTTGCGGCCTTGGTGCGAAAGGACTTCAACACGTACCTCATCCGGGGCGGAATCGTCGCCGGCTATGGCGTCTTTCGGCCGGAAGGGGGCGAGCCCGAACTCTTGCTCCACCCAAGCGACAAGCAAACGGGCCTCGCCTACTCGCTCCTGCCGATGACGCAGAGCATAATCGGCGGTCTGTTCACCCAGGCCCAGGCGCGCAAGCACTTGAGCCTCATCCGAAAGCATCTTCTTTTTTCCGACGGCGCCCGGCTCATGGACAAGCCGATCGTCTACCACGGCGGCCCAGAGACGTTCTTTCAGCGGGCGGAATCGGCGGCATTCTTTGGGCGCGAAATCGGGCTCATGTATACGCATTCACACCTGCGCTATGGCGAGGCGATGAGCGACATCGGTGAATTCGCCGCGCTGTGGGAGGCGCTATTGGTCGCCAATCCGATCGCGGTGACAGATGAGCTTCCGCACGCGTCGCTGAGGCAGCGGAACGCTTATTTCAGCAGCAGCGACGCGGCATTCCAGGACCGCTATCAGGCGAGCGACGAATGGGCGCGCGTCAAAGCCAACTCGATCGCGGTCGATGGCGGTTGGCGCATATATTCGAGCGGGCCCGGCCTCTACGCCAACATGCTGATTCGCCATGCCTTCGGGCTACGCCGCCAATTCGGGAAGCGAATCGTGACGCCAGGTTTGCGAAAGTCGCGCAAGGACCTCAGCCTCGAATGGCCTGGACGGCCCGGCGGCGGCTCGCGGCGGCGGTGATGAAGGCGGCATAGCTCCAGGCGAGATGCTTGGCCGAGAGCTGCGCGCCAGTCGTGCGATCGAATTGCTCCGAAAGATCGCCGCGGGCCGGAGTGTACGCTTGCACGGTTCGCATGAACATATCGCCGCGTTTGAGAGCGGCCGCCGCGGAGCCCGGGCTCTCCGGGGCGCCATCCGCGGGGATGAGTTGGCGCCGAAAGCGTTCGTTCTTGCTCGCCGCGGGCGTCTCGGCGCCAGACAGCAGCGCAAACGCCAATCTGAAATGGAACTCGGCCGCGGCGAGCGTGGCAAGATACCAGGGGTTGCCGCCGTAATAGGCGTCGTTCGCGTAGCGCCCCATCGCTGGTCCACACTCAGGCGGACGCTCACGGTTGATGGCGTATTCAGCGTCGAAAAGATTTTCGAGCGCGGCCAGCGTGGCTTGGGCCTTCGGGTCAAGCACGCTGTGGGCTCCTTGCGTGCGTCCGGCATGCAGCACGGCGAGGATGACCGCTGTATCGAGAACCTTTTCCCGGACCCCGCCGACGACTCCAATCCTTGAGCGGTAATAGCCATCTTCCGCGCTCCAGAGGGCGCCCAGGCTCGAGGCGAGTGTGTCCGCCGCGGAACGACAGGCGTGCGCCCGTGCAGCGTCGCCGTTTTCCTCAACCCACTCGGCGCCACGAGCCAGCGCCTCGGACTGCACGAGCTGCGTATAGTAATGATAGCCGGACTCCTCCTCCCAGATATCGAACGAACGCTCGCTGGCGCGCGCCCGTATGAAGTCAAGATCGCGGATCACGAGCTCCAGCATTGCCGCTAGGACATTCTTCTCCAGGTCGAGCCGGGCGTCGCGCCAACGAATAAGCGCAAGGACTTGAAGCGCCGGTCCGTCGGTCTGGGGCCGCGCCCAACGGGTGAAATCAAGCGTTCCGTCCGGATTGACGCGGGCTTCGGCCAGCACCGCATCACCGAAGACCGCCGCGATCTCGTCGTCGGACCGCACATATTGCCGGAAGGAAGGCTGAACCTTTTCCCGGAAGCACCCATGCCGAATGAAGTCCCGCCCGTCGGCGTCGCGCAGAGATCGATTAAAGCCGACAAACTCCCTCAAACGCTCGACGGCGATTCGCTCCTCAAGTCCCTCGGCCACGCGCAACGCGTCGATGACAATCGCCGAATCCCGGAACCAGTGAAAGAAATAGTCGGGGTCTGGATCGTAGGCGGCGGGGACCGGCGACGCCAGCACCGACCCCGGCCGCGGCGCGACACGCTGCCCAAACCCCGGGCGTTCCTTGACCAAGTCGGTAGCTGAGACCGCGCGCAACATCGCGCCTGCGGCGAAGCGCGCTTCTTTATCTATCCAGTCGTCGAGCGCTGTCACGACACCGCTGAAACGAAGTGAGGACTGCGGAAACCAAGGCGTCGCATCCCCTCGCGGATCTCCGGAATGCCCATGAACAGCTTCCAGATAAGCCCGCTGCGATAGTTCTCGATCATGACGACGATCGGTCCCTGGCTGATCGCGAGGTAACTGTCAGCATACCAGTTTGATTGCTCGCTGAAGCCGTCGATAAAACCGAAGCGACCCCATATCTTGTCCCCGAGATCGTCGTAAAGGTGCCGCAGCGCGGCCATCGCCTCAGTCGGGGCGTAAGGGAAGCTCGCCAACGCGGCGCTCGGCGTGATGACGCTCTTGTCATTGTTGGGCGAATGCGCGTCATAGCCCTTGATCGAGTTGCCGGCGGTGAGACCCCAGCAGTTCGGTCCGTAACCCTTGTACCCATGCGGGTTGCGGACGCAGTAGGTGTAGTTGATGCGCGTGTGAGCGACGTTCTGCTTCCAGTAGTCGGCGTAAGCGTCGCCCAGTCCACGCGGATCGATGCTGCAGAAGGAATAATGGGTGAAGAAGAGCGGTCCGCCCCAGTCCGGTCCAAGGGGCAGCTCCACGCCTTCGAAGTGGCGTCCGTTGACGAACTGACGGCTCTGGACCCAGCCTTCGTGATAGGCTTCAGCGGCCATCGAATAGCGCGGCGCAGAAGCGGCCAGCACATAAGCGATGAGGCACTCGTTCCAGCCGCGGACAGGATGGTTGAGCGCGAAGCCGTTGGTCGGGCTCCAGTGCCAAGTGAGCGCAATTCGATTGCCCTGGGTGTACCAATCCCACTCCGCCTCGCTCCAAAGGTAGGTGATGCGGTCGCGAATGCGCTTCTCATCAGAGGTATCGCGATCGAAATACGCGCGGGCGCACAGGAGCCCCTGAAACAGGAACGCGCTCTCGACCAGATCGGCGCCGTCGTCCTTCCGGCTAAACGGCTTCGTGACGCCTGTATCGCCGTGCATGAAGTGGGGGTAGAGACCGTGATAGCAAGTCGCCCTCTCGAGGCAGTCGAGCGCCTTGGACAGGCGAGCGAGCGCCTCGGCCCGGGTCACCCATCCGCGCTCGCACGCCACGATCATGGCCATTACGCCAAAGCCGGATCCACCGGTCGCGACGATGTCGTCCGCCGGATCGGTTAGCCGCCCCGTGCGATCGCGCGCAAGTCCGCTCGCTGGCTGCGCGCCGTCCCAGAAAAACAGGAAGGTCTGGCGCTGAACAAGATCGAGCAAATGCTCATCGGACAGCTTCTCCTTCCGCTTGACTTCCTTGTGGTGCGGCTTGGCTTTGGTGGAATGCGGCATAGAAGACCTGTCTATTCGGCGGGAAGAGTTTCGGCGTTGGATTTCTGCGGGTCAGCCATCGGGTGTTCGCGTTCCGGCTCGAATTTCTGCCCGCTTGGATCCACGACGAGATGCAGTTTGCGGGGGTAGAAGCCGATTTCTGGCTGGTCATGCCCGATGTTGATTAACCCGACGTCGGCCAATTCTTTGGAGAAGAGCGTCCGGATAAGCTGGCGTGACTTCGGATCGAGGAGGTCGAGCGCATCATTGACCACGACCCAGCGTGGTCTTTGCAGAGCGACCCGGGCGAAGGCGAGGCATTGCTTCTCGTCGTCGGTCAATTCCCGGTCCCATCGATCCACGGTGTCGAGGTGGGGCTCGAGGTGTTCCAGTCCGACCCCGGCGAGCGCCTTGACAACGGTCGGATGATCATAGGCTTCGGTCGGGTGCGGATAGGCGACGATCTCGCGAAGGGAGCCGGGTGGGATATATGCTCGCACCGGCATGAACATGATCGTGCTGCGCGCCGGATGGGTGATCTGGCCGCTGCCCCATGGCCACAACCCGCCGATGGCGCGAAACAGTAACGCTTTTTCTTCGCCATTTTCGCCAACGATCAGGACCCGCTCGTTGGCGTTCATGTCCGTATGCGGTTCGCTCAGCATGACGCAACCAGCTGGGGAGGCGACGTGAAGATCGTCGATCTTTATCGATGAGTCATCGGCTTCGGCGAATTTGATGCAACTCGCCGCCTGGCCGAGGTCATCCATGCCCAAGATCGCCTTTCGAAATCGCGCTACCCGCAAGAGCGTCGCTCGCCAGTCCGCAAGGTTGGAGAAATTATCGACGAACCATCGAAGAGCCGTTTGCACCTGGTTGAAGGCGCCGACGATCACCATCAGTTCGCCGAAGCTTATGTGGCTTCGGAAATAGGCTGGGGCCGCAACTAGAATCGGCGCTATGATCGTAAACCAGCCATAGCCGGCGGTAATCCACGTCAGCCGCGTTACGGCGCTGACGATCCGCCGCGAAATGTCGAGCACGCTGCCGAACACCCCGTTCAGGCGCTCTCTCTCATCGCCCTCGCCGCCGTAGAGGGTAATGCCGTCGATGTGTTCGTTTATCCGGACAAGCGCGAAACGAAAATCCGCCTCCCTCGCATAGTGCTCGGCATTGAGATTGATCAGCGGGCGGCCGACGCGCCAACTCACATACGAAGCAGCGCCGGCGTAGACCAGCGCACACCATACGAGATAGCCGGGCGGAGCGAAGTCTCGGCCAGCGATCGGTAGGAACTGGCCTTTCGAGAGCCCCCAAAGGACGCCGACGAACGTGAGCAGAAGAAGGCTCGACTGGAGAAGGCCAATGCCCAAGTCGGTGGACAGATCGGTCAGATGCTGGGCGTCGGCCTGGAGACGCTGGTCGGGGTTGGCGCCGAGCGGGCCCGAATTCGACAGGCGGAACGCGCGCTTCGGTTTGAGCCACTGATTCAGGAGATCGTTCACCAAGCCTTGGCGGAGAACGACTTTGGCGCTCTGGTTGAGCCACATCTGCGCCACGTTCAGGATGAGTAGTATTCCCGCCAACTCGCCGAAGACGACTAGCTGCGACAGGAACGCGGGCATATCCTTATTGGTCAGGGCATTGTAAAACGGACGGTTCCAGGAATTGAGCCTGATTTGCATATAGGCCGTGGTCCCGACGACCACGATCAACGCGCCGGCCAACGCCAAAAGTTTGTTGCGCTGGCGCGAAACCCAGAAGGCCGAACCCATCCAGATCACGTCGGAGAATAGACTGGCCAGCGTTGCGCTCTCCGCGCTTTCCGCGCTCTTTGGTGGTTCTTTGTCTTCCGCCATCGAATTCGCTCTCCCGCCGCTCATTTTCGCATGATCCAGCCTCGCCGTCTTGGCGGTAGTTCGGGGTCCCGGGGTTGACTGTGGCATCGGACGACCCCGCTTGCGAAGCTTGGTTCCGATCCAAAGAAGGTCGCGGATCGGAACCATCGGCTCGCGGCGGAGGATAAGGCAAGAGCATGGGACGCATCGATACGTTGCTCGCGACCATGATGGTCGAGGAAAAAATCGGGCAGCTCAACATGGTCGCTTCGTCGCGCGTGGTCACCGGGCCCGGCGAGCTTCGCGATCTGCAGGAGGGGATTCGAACCGGGCGGATCGGGAACCTGCTCAATCTCTGGGGCGCAGACGAGACGCGCGCGGTCCAGCGCCTCGCCGTGGAAGAATCCCGCCTTGGCGTCCCCTTGCTTATGGGCCTCGATGTTATTCACGGCCACCACACGATTTTTCCCGTTTCCCTGGCGGAAGCCTGCCAGTTCGCCCCTGACCTTTGGGAGAAAACCGCGCGCGCCGCCGCCGAAGAGGCGACGGAGGATGGCGTCGCCTTGACCTTTGCGCCGATGCTCGACGTGGCGCGCGATCCACGCTGGGGACGCATTATCGAGAGCTCGGGCGAAGACACCTGGGTCGCGGCCCAAATGGCGGCGGCGAAGACGCGGGGTTTCCAGGGACCCGATCTCGCGGCGGGGGACAGCCTTGCTGCGACTGCCAAACACCTCTGCGCCTATGGCGCCGTGACGGCCGGTCGCGAATATGCCTCGGCGGAAGTGTCCGAGTGGACACTGCACGAGATTTACCTGCCGCCGTTTGCGGCGGCTGTCGCTGCGGGAACAGCGGCGATCATGCCGGCGTTCATCGATGTCGCTGGCGCGCCAATGACCGCCAACGCCAAGCTGCTGCAAGGCTGGCTCAGAGGAATTCGTCGGCTTCGAGGGTGTCTTGATCAGCGACTACAACGCTGTCGCGGAGCTCCTCAATCATGGCGTGGTGGTGGACCTCGTCGAGGCCGCGGCGCTCGCTCTCAACGCTGGCGTCGACATCGACATGACGAGCGGCGCGTACGTTCAGTGCCTGCCCGAGGCGCTGGAGCGCGGTCTCGTAACAATGGCCGCGATCGACGCCAGCGTGCGGCGCGTGCTCAAACTGAAGGAGCGCCTTGGCCTCTTCGATGATCCGTATCGACGCGGATCGACAAGGCCTGAGCCGGCCAGAGGGGCCGAACGCCGCGTGCTGGCGCGAGAAGCGGCGCGACGGGCGATCGTGCTCTTGAGTAACCGCGCGGAGGTCTTGCCGCTATCCCCCGAGATCAAACGCCTCGCAATTATCGGCCCCTTGGCCGCGGCGCCCAGCGAGATGTTGGGGTCGTGGGCTTCGGCGGGACGACCCGAGGACGCTGTGTCCATCCTCGATGGGCTTAGGGCGGCTCTGCCGCAATGCCGGATCGATCACGCCGCCGGAGTCGACATCGCAGGAGAAAACACTGACGGGATACCAGCCGCCGTCGTCTGTGCGCCGGCGCCGAAGCCATCGTGCTCTGCCTTGGCGAAAGCGCGGCGATGAGCGGAGAGGCCGCGAGCCGAGTCGACCTCGGCTTGCCAGGTCGCCAGCGTGCGCTCGCCGAAGCGATCCTCGACCTTGGCAAACGTGTCGTCGTGACGCTCTCCTCAGGCCGGCCGCTCACCCTGCCGTGGCTGTTCGAGCGGGCTGACGCCGTATTGGCTACATGGTTTCTTGGGCACGAGGCAGGGCACGCGATCGCCGACGTATTGATCGGGAAATTCAATCCGACGGGACGAATGCCGGTGAGCTGGCCGCGCCATGTCGGGCAGGTCCCGATCTTCTACAATGAGCTTCCTTCCGGCCGGCCCTATGTTCCCGGAGTGCATTACTCAAGCACCTATCTCGATGTGCCGCCGACGCCGCAATTTCCGTTTGGCCATGGCCTCTCATACAGCCGCTTTGCGCTTAGCGATCTTCGCTGCGAGCCGACCCGTGTGAGAGCGGACGACACGGTCGAGGTGTCTCTAGCGGTCCAAAACGAGAGCGCGGTGGACGGCGAAGCCACGCTGTTCCTGTTTGTGCGCGATCCAGTCGCGAGCGTCGCTCGGCCGCTGCTGGAGCTTAAGGGCGTGCAGAAGGCTGTTCTTGCGGCGGGACAGCGAAAGGATGTGACGTGGCGCCTTCCGGTCGAGGATCTCTCGTTCGTGGGCCAAAGCCTCGAGCGCATCCTGGAGCCGGGGCGGTTCGAGATCCATGTGGGCCAAAGCGCCGATCCGGCCGGTCTCCTGAGCTTGCCGCCATCGAACTTGGTCCTGTGACCTTGGCCGCGGCGCGGCTTGAGGCGCGGGCCCGTAGGGACCCTGCGCCGGCTCTAACGGCATTTCTAATCGAGCCTCTTCATCGTTTTCAGTGAGTTACGACCCCGTTTAGTTCCGCCCGCTCAAATTCGCCCGCTTCGGCCCTGGCGGGACTGCGCGCTATATAACAATATCAATCTGTTATACGAAGGTTCGCGGCGTAATTCAGCGACGCCGGAAGCCGTCGCCAGAATTGCGATGCGACCGTCGAACAAAACTTGGATGATCGCGCGCGGAAGCGATAGGGATTTCCGGCTGAAAGCTTTCGCGGCTTCGTTCCAATCAACAGCTGTGGTAAGAAATATTGAGCGGGCGCTTCGATAATCGCGCCTCAATTTGGTAAGCTTTACGCATGGATCGTGAAGGCGGACAAAACGTTGCTTTGCCGGACATCTAGCCGATCGGCGAGGCAGGCGCAATTGCTGTGGAGGCGAAGAGAGCGCTCGGAGCGGGCTCCTTCGACCGTGCTGGTCACGGGCGCGAGCGGCTTTCTCGGTTCCGCGATCGCGGCGGCGCTCAGGGCCCGCGGCCACAGTCTGCGCGTGCTCGTGCGTCCATCGAGCCCGCGAACCAACCTCAACCCGGCCGACATTCTGTGCGAGGGCGATCTCCGCGATCGCGCCTCATTGGCGGCGGCGCTGAAAGGCGCACGCTTTCTCTTTCACGCAGCCGCCGATTATCGGCTCTGGGCGCGAAACCCGGAAGAGATCGAGCGCAACAATCTCGAGGGAACGCGTCTCATCATGCAGGAGGCGCTCAGCGCTGGCGTCGAGCGCATCGTCTATACCAGCAGCGTCGCGACTTTGAAGCTCACGGACGGCGGCCCCCGGCGGAGGATAGCCTCTCGTGGAGGGCGAGGGCATCGGCGCCTACAAGCGCAGCAAAGTCGCGGCTGAGCGTCTGGTCGAGGCGATGATCCAGCGCGATGGATTGCCAGCGGTCATCGTCAACCCGTCGACGCCGATTGGCCCGCGCGACGTGCGGCCGACGCCGACCGGCCGCATCATCGTCGAGGCCGCGTCGGGTCACATGCCGGCCTTCGTCGACACCGGGCTCAACCTCGCGCATGTCGATGACGTCGCCGCCGGGCACCTCGCCGCGCTCGATTCCGGGCGGATCGGCGAGCGCTATATTCTCGGCGGCGACAATGTTTACCTCGCCGACATGCTGGCCGACATCGCCCGCCTTGTCGGACGGCGAGCGCCGACGCTCAAGCTGCCGCGGACAATGCTCTATCCCGTAGCTTACGGAGCGGAGGTGCTGGCGAACCTGCGCGGACGTCGAGCCGTTCATCACGATGGACGGCTTGCGGATGGCGCGCCATTTATGTTCTTCGATGATTCCAAGGCGCGGCGGGAGTTGGGCTATGTTTCGCGCCCCTATCGCGAGGGTCTCGCCGACGCGATCGCCTGGTTTCGCTCCCAAGGCTATCTCAAATGATTGTCGTGGCCGTCTCCCTCATTCCTCTCGCAATCTGGGTTTACCTCCTATTCGGTAGGGGATCGTTCTGGTTGTGTCGCGAGCGCGACGATTCCGCCGCGCCGCCGATCGTCTGCGGAACGAACCGGACGCGTGGCCGAGCGTCGTCGCGATCATCCCGGCCCGCGATGAGGCGGACATGATCGCTCGCAGCGTCGGCTCGCTTTTGAGGCAGGACTATCCTGGGCCGTTTTCCGTTGTCCTGGTTGACGATCAGAGCACGGACGGCACCGCCGCCGCCGCGCTGGCCGAGGCGAAGGCGGCCAGTGCGGTTGATCGGCTCGAAATCGTCACGGGAGCCGGGCCGCCTCCGGGCTGGACCGGCAAGCTGGCGGCGATGCGGCAGGGCTTGACCGAGGTCGAGGCCAGCTCGGCGAAGCCTGAATTCGTTCTGTTCACCGACGCCGACATCGCTTATCGGCCGCATGTGCTTTCTCGTCTGGTCGCGATCGCTCGCGCGAAGAACAGCGTGCTGACGTCGTTGATGGTGAAGCTGCGCTGCGAAAGCGCGGCCGAGCGCTGGCTGGCGCCGGCCTTCGTGTTCTTCTTTCAGATGCTCTATCCGTTCGCCTGGGTGAATGATCCGCGCAAGGCCACGGCGGCCGCGGCGGGCGGCTGCATGCTTGTGCGGCGCGAGGCCCTTCATGCGGCCGGCGGTCTCGAGGCCGTACGCGGCGCCCTCATCGACGATTGCGCCCTTGGCGGGCTCATGAAAGGACAGGGGCCTATCTGGCTTGGGCTAACCGAGAGCGTCGATAGCTTGCGCGCCTATTCCAGCTTCGCTGAATTCCGCCAGATGGTGTCGCGCTCGGCCTTTGCCGAATTGCGTTATTCGCCTCGTACGCCTCGCTGGCGCCATCGGCGGGATGGCGCTTGTCTATGTCGCGCCGCCGCTGTTCGCCGTTTTCGCGCGGGGCGGGGCGCAAGTCGCTGGCGTGCTCGCCTGGGCGATGATGGCGCTTTCGCTCATGCCGATACTTCGGCTTTACGGACGGCCCCTTGTCGGCGGCCTCGCCCTGCCAGCGATCGCCGCGGCCTATGTCGCCTTCACCTTCGATTCCGCGCTACAATACTGGCGGGGGCGCGGCGGCTACTGGAAGGGTCGGTTCCAAGCGCCGATGCGGGAGACGGGGCGCGCGTGACGACGGTGAAAGAGGCGCTTTCGGGCAAGGGCCACCGAGACGAGAATTTTCCGGTCGCCTCGTGGCTGCTGAGCGAGCAGCGGCGCGGACCGATTCTCGCCTTCTATCGCTTCGTGCGCGCCGCCGACGATGTGGCGGATCATCCGACTCTGACGCCGGAGACGAAGCTCGAACTTCTCGACGATCTCGACGATGCGCTCACCGGGCGCGGAAAGCCGGCTGACGAGGCCGAGCCTCTGAGGCTTGAGCTTGCCAAGACCGGCTTGAGCCCGAAGCATGCTTTGGATCTGCTCAAGGCCTTTCGGCTGGATGCGCGAAAGAACCGCTACGCCGACTGGTCGGAGCTCATGGACTATTGTGCGTTGTCCGCCGCGCCGGTCGGCCGTTTCGTTCTCGACGTGCACGAAGAAGACCCGTCGATGTGGGCCGGCCTCCGACGCCTTATGTTCGGCGCTACAGATCATCAACCATCTGCAGGATTGCGCGGAGGACTATAAGCGCCTCGATCGTGTCTATTTGCCGCTCGATACGCTCTCCGCGCACGGAGCCTCTGTGGAGATGCTGGACGCGCCGAAGGCGCCGCCAGCCCTACGCAGCGCATTCGCTGAGCTCGCCCGCCGCGCGAGCGAACTCGCGGCGCGCGGCGCGCCGCTCATCCCGCAGATTCGGGACGTGCGCCTTGGCGCTGAGATCGCGGCGATCCACGCGCTCGCGCGCCGCCTCTCGCGTGATCTCGAAAGCCGCGATCCGTTGAGCGAGCGCGTCCACCTTGGCAAGGCTGGCTTTGCCCTTGTCGGCGGGCTCGGCGCGGCGCGTTTCCTTGCTTCCGCGGTCATGCGCTCGGTCGGGGTGCGAGCGAAAGCGGCGGCATGAGTTCGCAGGCGGCGCCTGCGGCGCATAGCTCCTTCTATTCCGCCATGCGCATTTTGCCGGAGAAGCAGCGCGAGGCGATGTTCGCGCTTTATGGCTTCTGTCGTGAAGTCGATGACATCGCCGATGACCGCGGGCCGGCGACAGCGGCTGAGCGCTTAGCCAAACTGGAGCATTGGCGCGCCGACATCGCCGCGATGTTCGCGGGACAGCGCGCCGACCCACCTCGCCGCGCTCGCCGAGGCGACGCGCAAGACTATCATTTGAAGCGCGAGGATTTCGACGCCGTGATCGACGGCATGGAGATGGACGCTGAGCAGGACATCCGCGCTCCGGACTGGGCGACGCTGGACCTTTATTGCGATCGGGTAGCGTCCGCCGTCGGTCGGCTGTCGGTGCGCATTTTCGGCCTGACCGACGAACCTGGCGTCGCGCTTGCCCATCATCTTGGCCGCGCGCTCCAGTTCACCAATATCCTGCGCGATATCGACGAGGACGCAAGCCTCGGCCGTCTCTACCTGCCTCGCGAGGCGCTGACGCTGCGGGAGTGAAGACCGACGAGCCTTTAACGGCCGCCGCCGATCCGAAGCTCGCCGGCGCCTGCGTCGAGGTGGCGGCGCGCGCTCGCGGGCATTTCGAGAAGGCCAAATCGATCATGGCGTCGGCGCCGCGCGCGGCGGTGAAGGCGCCGCGACTGATGGCCGTCGCCTATGGCTCGATCCTCGACAGAATGCTCGAAGAGGGCTTCGCCCCGCCTCGGCGCCGGGCCAAGGCGAGCCGCCTTCGCCTGATTGGCGCGCTTCTCCGATATGGCATCCTGTGAGCGGCGGGCGTAGTCCACATCGTCGGCGCAGGAATCGCGGGCTTGAGCGCCGCCGTGCGCCTTGTCGACCTCGGGCCCATGGTCATCGTGCATGAGGCTGCGTCGTTCGCTGGCGGTCGTTGCCGATCCTATCTCGATCCGACGCTTGGCCTCGTTATCGATAACGGCAATCATCTGCTGCTGTCAGGCAATCACCAGGCGCTGGACTATCTCGATCGGATCGGCGCGCGCGAGACGCTCCGCGATCCGGGCGCCGCGACCTTCGACTTCGCGGACCTCAAGAGCGGCGAGCGCTGGCGGCTCGATCTCAGCGAAGGCCGTATCCCGTGGTGGCTGTTTGATCGGAAGAAGCGCGTGCCCGGCACAGCGCTCGGCGAATATCTCGCCCCGCTCGGCGTGTTCATGAAGGGGCGAAGCGCAACAGTCGGCGAGGCGATGGACTGCGGGGGCCCGCTTTACGAGCGGCTCTGGCGTCCCCTGCTGACGTCGGCTCTGAACACAGATCCCGCCGAAAGCTCCGCGGCGCTCACCGCGGCTCTTGTTGCGGGAGACCCTCGCCGCTGGGGGAAAGGCCTGTCACCCGCTCTTCGCCGCCCATGGCCTCGCCAGTAGCTTCATCGATCCGGCGCTCGCGTTTCTCTCCGCGCGAGGGTCTGCGGTTCGCTTTGGCGACCGCCTTCGGGCGATCCGTTTTGAGGATAACCGCGCCGTTGCGCTCGACTTTGACCGGGCGCAGCAGGAACTTGGCGCGGATGATTCCGTGATCCTCGGCGTGCCGCCATGGATCGCGAAGGACCTTCTTCCGGGCTTGACTGCGCCGGATGAATTTCGCGGCATTCTCAATGTCCATTTCCAGATCGCGCCGCCTCGCGGACAACCGGCGATCCTCGGCGTCGTCAACGCTGAGATCGAGTGGCTGTTTGCTTTTCCGGACCGGCTCTCGGTTACGATCAGCAACGCCGACCGACTCATCGACCGCCCGCGCGATGAGCTTGCGGCCGAGATTTGGCGCGAGGCGGCGGCGCTGACTGGCCTGCCACCCGACGTGCCGCCCTGGCAGATTGTCAAGGAAAAGCGGGCGACTTTCGCGGCCACGCCGGCGCAGGACGCCAAACGGCCGGACACGCGCACCCGATGGGCAAATGTTGTCCTCGCCGGCGACTGGATCCAGACCGGCCTGCCGGCCACGATCGAAGGCGCGGTGCGATCAGGCTATAAGGCCGCTTCAATCGTCGTCGCCTCGGGCGCGGGTGCGCCAAGACGCCGCCGCGTTATGAGCCTTTCGCAATGAATATCGCCCTCGATCATACTCAAGATCCGCCGTCGCCGGAGGCGCTGGAGCGCCACATCTCGCGCGCGGCGAAAGCATTGCTCGCCCAGCAGCACGAGGACGGCCATTGGTGTTTCGAACTCGAGGCCGATGCGACGATCCCGGCCGAATACGTTCTGCTCAGGCATTTTCGCGGCGAAAAGCCCGATCTTGAACTCGAGCGCCTGATCGCCGTCTATCTTCGGCGCATTCAGGGCGATCATGGCGGCTGGCCGCTTGTTCACGCCGGCCCGTTCGATATGAGCGCCAGCGTCAAGGCGTATTTCGCGCTCAAGATGATCGGCGACGATCCCGAGACGGCGCACATGGCCCGTGCGCGCGAAGCCATCCTCGCCCATGGCGGCGCGGCGAAGAGCAATGTCTTCACCCGCTTCCTCCTCGCGCTCTACGGCGCCATTCCCTGGCGCGGAGTGCCGACCATGCCGGTCGAGATCATGCTCCTGCCGCGCTGGTTTCCGTTCCATATCGACAAGGTTTCGTATTGGGCGCGCACGGTGATGGTCCCGCTTCTCGTGCTGCAAGCGCTTGAAGCCGCGCCCTGCCAACCCGCGCGGCGTCACGATCCCGGAGCTGTTCGTCGCGCCGCCCGAAACTGTGCGCGAGTGGCCGAAGGGCGCGCATCAGGCATGGGCAGGCGTGAAAATCTTCGGCGCGATCGACTGGCTGCTCAAGCGCGTCGAGCCCTACTTTCCTTCGTCCCTACGCCGCCACGCGATCGACGCGGCGGAGGCTTTCGTGACCGAGCGGCTTAACGGCGAAGAAGGCCTCGGCGCGATCTATCCCGCGATGGCGAACGCCGTGCTGATGTATGATGCGCTTGGTTATCCGCCTGACCACCCTCATTTGGTCGCGGCGCGCCGGTCGATCGAGAAACTGCTCGTCGTGGGCAAGGACGAGGCCTATTGCCAGCCTTGCCTGTCGCCGGTCTGGGATACCGCGCTCACCGCCCATGCGCTGCTTGAGGCGGGAGGCGAAGCTGGTGGCGAGCCGGTGCGGGCGGCGCTCGATTGGCTGGCGCCGCTCCAAGTGCTTGACATCAAGGGCGACTGGGCGGTCCGACGTCCGGATGTGCGGCCGGGAGGTTGGGCGTTCCAATACGCCAATCCGCATTATCCCGACACGGACGACACTGCAGTGGTGGCGATGGCGATGGACCGCGCCGATCGTGGCGGTATAACCGGAGCTACCGATTCCCATTCGCCGGCCATCGCGCGGGCGCGCGAATGGATCGAGGGGCTGCAGAGCCGCAACGGTGCGTGGGCCGCTTTCGACGCCGACAACACCTATCACTATCTCAATCACATCCCGTTCGCCGACCATGGCGCGCTGCTCGATCCGCCGACCGCCGACGTCACCGCGCGCTGCGTTTCAATGCTTGCTCAGCTCGGCGAGACGCGCGAGACGAGCCCAGTTTTGGCGCGCGGGATCGACGCCCTCCTGGCCGATCAGGAGAAGGACGGAAGTTGGTTCGGCCGCTGGGGCATGAATTACATTTACGGAACCTGGTCGTCGCTGTGCGCCCTCTCGATCGCCGGCCAGGATCCGCAATCGGAACCTATCCGCCGCGCCGTCGGGTGGCTCTCGGGCATCCAGAATTCGGACGGGGGCTGGGGGGAAAGCGGCAGCAGCTACAGGCTCGACTATAAACGTTACGAACCGGCGCCCAGCACGGCCTCGCAGACCGCCTGGGCGCTGCTCGGGCTCATGGCGGCGGGCGAAGCTGATCATCCTGCCGTCATCCGCGGAATTGCCTATCTGGCCGCGACCCAAGGCGAGGACGGTTTCTGGAATGAGCCGTTCCACACGGCGACGGGTTTTCCGCGCGTTTTCTATCTGCGCTATCACGGCTACTCGAAGTTTTTCCCGCTTTGGGCGCTCGCCCGCTATCGCAATCTCAAGCGCGGCAATAGCCGCACCCCCGCGTTCGGCATGTGAAGCGCCCGGTCACCCGGCTCTCGCGCGCCGCTGACGACCTAAATTACCCGTGCGCATACATGAAAATCCGGCTTTGCTGTCGCAGTCCGGTCATATAAGGATTAGGTTTTCGTTGCGCCTGTGGGCGGATCTCGCTGACCAAGTGAGCGGGCATTACGGAGATCTCTGACCAAATGCAAAAAAAGATCAAGGTCGCCATCGCGGGGGTCGGCAATTGCGCCAGCGCGCTGGTGCAAGGCGTGGAGTATTACCGGTCGCGTCGCAACGCGGCGCTCGACGGCGTTATGCGCCAGACGATCGGCGGTTATCGCGCCAGCGATGTCGAGTTCGTCTCCGCTTTCGATGTCGATCGCCGCAAAGTCGGCCGGCCGCTGGAGGAGGCGATCTTCGCCAAGCCGAATAATACGCGCGTCTTCCAAAGTTCGCTGCCGGTTTCGAACGTGGTCGTTCAGATGGGTCCCCAGTTCGACGGCGTGGCGCCGCATATGGCGGACTACGAGGACGACGTCGCCTTCCGTCCGGCCGATCTCGAGCCAACCGATATCGCTGAGGCTTTGCGCAAGTCCGGCGCCGAGGTGTTGCTGTGCTATCTGCCGGTCGGATCTGACAAGGCTGTCGAGCACTACGCGCAAGCCTGCCTCGAAGCGGGCGTCGCGATGGTCAATTGCGTGCCCGTCTTCCTTGCCTCCGACCCTGAATGGTCGCAGAAGTTCCGCGACGCCGGCTTGCCCATTGTTGGCGACGACATCAAAAGCCAGGTGGGTGCAACCATCGTCCATCGCTCGCTCGCTCGGCTCTTCGCCGACCGCGGCGTGGCGCTTGACCGGACCTACCAGCTCAACACCGCGGGCAACACCGACTTCCTCAACATGCTCGAGCGCAAGCGGCTCAAGTCGAAGAAGTTTTCCAAGACCGAATCCGTTCAGTCGCAGCTCGACGAGCGGCTCGACGACGCGGACATCCACATTGGTCCGTCTGATTACATTCCCTGGCAGCATGACAATAAGATCGCCTTCATTCGCTTGGAGGGACGGGGCTTCGGCGACGCGCCGCTGGAGGTCGAACTCAGGCTGTCGGTGCAGGATTCCTCGAACAGCGCCGGTGTCGTTATCGACGCGCTGCGCTGCGCCAAACTGGGTTTGGAGCGCGGCGTCGGCGGCCCGCTCGAAGCGCCTTCGGCCTACTATATGAAAAGCCCGCCTCGCCAGCTCCGCGACAGCGTCGCGCGGGACGCCTGCAATGCTTTCATCGACGGCGAGCGTTTCGATCTTCCTGTAGAGCGCGCCGAAAAGCGCAAAAGTTGCGGGCGGCGGCCGCTCATAGTGCAAGCGATCGAAACGTTGCTGTTCGATTTTGGCGGCACGCTCAACTCGGACGGGGTGGCGTGGAAGGAGCGCTTCTACGCTCTCTATCGCGCCGAAGGACTGGCCCTTTCCGCCGAAGCTTTCGCGCCGGCTTTTTATGCCGCCGATGACGCGCTCCTTGGCGCGCTTGCACCCACAACCGGCCTCAAGGAGACAGTCAACTCGTTGGCCGCCAATCTCGAAGCCGAACTCTCGCGCCGCGCGGAAGCCGGGCAAGGAGGAAACGATACCGGTCGCGGCCAGCGCGTCGCTTCGCGCTTCCTGTCCCACATGTCCGCCGCCTTCGCCCGTAACCGCCCGGTCCTGGAGGCGTTAGGCGAGCGCTATCGGCTTGGCGTGGTGTCGAACTTCTATGGCAATCTCGAAGCGGTGTGCGAGAGCTCGGGTCTTAGTCCCTTGTTCGGGGTCATGACGGATAGTCAGCGCGTGGGCGCTGAGAAGCCCGAACCGGCGATTTTCCAAGCCGCTCTCGCGGCGCTGCATGCCGCGCCGGAGACCTCCGTGATGGTCGGCGATTCGCTACGGCGCGACTATGAGGGCGCGCGGCGCTCTGGCATCGGCTTCATCTGGATCGCTCCAGAAGACGTCCAGGCCGCTGAACGTGACTGCGCGGCGGACCGGTCTGTTCTCGGCTCTGTGACCGAGTTGCCGGATCTTCTTGACATCCTGACATGACCCCTATGGCAAAATCCCTCGCTCTCCGCGGAGGCATCATCGCTGCGGGGCATGGGACACGCCTGCGGGCTGATGGCTATCGCGTCAGCAAGCCGATGACGCCGGTCGGCGGACAACCGCTGGTCGGCCATGCTCTTGATCGTTTTCGCGCCGTCAACGTTCGCGGAGCGACTATTATTATCAACGAAGGGAGCGACGATTGTATGCGGTGGCTTAGCCACTATGGTGAGGATTTTGATCTTGACGTGATTGTGCGGACAACTCCGTCGTCTTACGCCAGCTTTGAGCTTGTCGCCGCCCGGCTTGCCGGCGCCCCGGCGCTCATCACGACGGTCGACGCCATTATGCCGGTGGACGCCTTTCAGCGTTTTGTAAGCTCCGCAGGCAGCTGTCCGGATGACGCAGTCGTGCTCGGCCTGACCGCTCATGTCGATGACGAGAATCCGTTGTGGGCGGCGATGGACGAGGGCGGGCGCGTTCTTCGGCTCGGCGGCGATGGAGGCACGCATGTCACGGCCGGTCTGTACTGGCTTCCGGCCCGTCCGTTTGAGCAGCCCTTGGCGCGCTTTGACCGTCTGCGCGACTATCTTAGATGGCTGGTCGACGGGGGGCGGCCTGTCTATGGGGTCGTCCTGCCTCTCGTGTTCGACATAGACCGCGCGCACGACGTGGAGGCGGCCGAGCAGGCTGGGTTCGGCCGCTGGCGTGAGAACGCCGGCTCATGAGGACGGGTCTCAACTGTGTGGGCGTGTTGCGTGAGCCTGCCCACTCGCCTGGGCGGATCGATGATGACGCCGCGATCATGAGACGCGTCGGCGAGGCTTTGGCGGAGCGCGGCTTCAACGTTGAATTGGTCGCCGCCGACGCCGTGGTTGAAACGCGTGGGGCAAACCTGTTCGTCATGTGCGAGCGCGGGACCGTTCTGGATCGCTTGGCGGCGATGGAGAAGGCAGGCGCGATCGTGGTCAACGCGCCGGCCGGCATTCGCAACACCTATCGCCACCGCATGGTCGAGCTGTTCGCGCGCCATCGTGTGTCAGCGCCCGTCAGTTGGGTCGTCGCCACGGACGCAAACAAGCCGCGGCCGGCGGACTGCGCCTGGGTTAAGCGCTACGATTTCCACGCGACTCAAACCGACGACGTCCTCTACGCGGCGTCAGAGGTCGGATGGCGCGACGCGCTGAGCCGCTTCGCCGAGCGTGGCATTCCCTTTGTTATCGCGCAGGAGCACGTGCCGGGCGACCTGGTCAAATTCTACGGCGTCTGGAATGACGCCCGGAGTGACGCCAGTTGGTTCCAATGGTTCTATCATCGTGACAAGGGGATGATGGGTCATTCGTTCGATCCGGCTCGCCTGAGCAAGGCTGAACTCGAGGCGGCCGGAGCGCTCGGGCTGGAGGTCTTCGGCGGCGACGCGGTTATCAAAGCCAACGGCGAGCCGATGATCATCGACCTCAACGCGTGGCCGAGCTACGCGCTCTACCGCGATCGCGCTGCGGAGGCGATCGCCGATCGCCTGACCGAGCGCTTTCGGCGGCGTCCTCGCTTGGTCGCTTCAGCAAGGAATTGATCTGTTGAACGAAATTCCGTCTCCGAACAACGCGTTCAAACGCCGCGTCGTCCCCGGCCCGAAGTCCAAGGCGATCTTCGCCGAGGAGGCGAAGGTCATGGCGCCGGGGCTGCAGTCGATCGCGCTCTTCTCGCAGATCGTCGTCGAACACGCCGAGGGCTGCACGATCACCGACGTCGACGGCAACGAATATCTCGATTTCATCGCTGGCGTCGCCGTCGGCAGCGTCGGCCATAGCCATCCTCACTACATCAAGCGCCTCAGGGAGCAGCTCGAACGATCGACTTTTGGCAGCTTCACCACCGAAGCTCGCGCGCGCTTCCTGAAGATCGTGGCCTCGCTGCTGCCGGAAGGGATCACACACCTGCAATTGTTCTCGGGCGGCGCCGAGGCGGTCGAGGCCGCGTTCCGGCTCGCCAAGTCGGTCACCAAGAAATTCGAGTTCATCGGCTTCTGGGGCGGCTTCCATGGCAAGAGCCAGGGCGTGATCGGCATGCTCGGCGGCGCCTATCGCAACCATCAGGGGCCGTTTCCGCCGGGAATGCATCATTCGCCTTACGCGAATTGCTACCGCTGCCCTTTCAACCTGCAGCATCCCTCCTGCGGCGTGGCTTGCGCCGAGCACCTGCGCAACGTGATCAAGAACGACACGCAAGGGGAGCTTGCGGCGATCATCATCGAGCCGATGCAGGGCACGGCCGGCAACGTAATTCCGCCCGATGACTTCATCCACGCGGTGCGCGAGATCGCGAGAGAGACCGGCGCGCTTCTCATCGCCGACGAAATTCTGGTCGGCTTCGGCCGCACGGGCAAGATGTGGGCCTCCGATCACTTCGGGCTGAAGCCCGACATCATGACCATCGGCAAGGGCATTGGCGGCGGCTTTCCCTTGAGCGCCGTCGCCTCGTCCCTCGAGCGCATGTCG
This sequence comes from uncultured Alphaproteobacteria bacterium, assembly GCA_963775405.1. Taxonomy (GTDB): domain Bacteria; phylum Pseudomonadota; class Alphaproteobacteria; order Rhizobiales; family Beijerinckiaceae; genus Roseiarcus. Next base: position 52,344 of record CAVZJI010000033.1, on the reverse strand, counting down.
GCCGCGCCCTTCGGCGAGCCAAGCGGCAGTTCGTCCAGCTATGGCGGCAACCCGCTCGCCGCCGCGGCGGGGCTCGGCGCGGTCGAGGCGATCCTCGAAGACAAGCTTGTCGAGAATTCGGCGCGCGTCGGCGCCAAAATGCTTGAGGCGCTCAAGCGCTTACAGGACAAGTACCAGTTCATCGGCGATGTGCGCGGTCGAGGCCTCCTGATCGGCGTCGAGATGGTCGCCGATCGCAAGACGAAGGCGCCGCTCGATAAGACCATCACCCGCGCGCTCTTCCATGAGGCGCTGGAGCGCGGCCTCATCACCATGTCTTATTCCAACGTCATTCGCATCAATCCGCCTTTGGTCATCACCGAAGAGGAAGCGTTGCGCGGGGTCGACATTCTCGATCAATCGTTCGCCGCGATTGCGCGCCGGTTCAACCTAGACTGAGCGGCCCGAGTGCTCAAAGGGGCGTTCATCGGCTTCGGCAATGTCGCGGCTAATGGCCACTTGCCGGGTTGGCGAGCCCGCGAGGATGCGAGGATCGTCGCGGCGACCGACGCCGCCGAATCGCGCCGAGCCCCGTTTCTTGCTGCCTGTCCCGGGGAGCCGATGGCATCCGACCGTCGATGATCTCTTGTCCGACGAGAAACTCGATTTCGTGGACATCTGCGCGCCGCCGGGCAGCCATGCGGCGCTGATCGAACGCGCGCTTCGTGTGGGGCTCCATGTGCTGAGCGAGAAGCCGCTGGTCACGCGAGTCGAGGACGCGGAGCGCGTGGCTATCGCTGCAACGCGGGCCGGGCGGGTCGTGCACACGGTGCACAATTGGCTCGAGGCGCCGATTTGCCGCAGCATCTCGGCTTTGATCGACAATGGCGTCATCGGGGCTGTGCGACGCGTTCGCTGGCGCACCCTCAGAACCCAGCCGGCGATCGCGGTGAGCGCGGATGGAGTCGCAAACTGGCGCGTCGATCCCGCAATGGCGGGCGGCGGCATCCTGTTCGATCACGGATGGCATGCGCTCTATTGCGTCGCGCGCTGGGCCGGCGTTCCCGTTGGGGTTGCTGCGCAGCTTGAAACGCGCCGTTTCCACGAGCACCCGCTCGAGGACACGGCGAGCGTTGACCTGGATACGGCTGCCGGTGTGAGCAACATCTTTCTGACCTGGGCCGCCGACGAACGGTCGAACGGAATAGAGATCGACGGTGAAGACGGCGAGATCCGTGTCGTTGGCGACGCCGTGGTCTTGAAATCGAATTTAGATGAGCGCCGCTGGTCCTGCCCGCCATCTCTATCGGAGGGGTCGCACCATCCCGATTGGTTTGACGGGGTGGCCGCCGATTTTCTCGCTGCGGCGACGGGAGGCGCGAAAAGCAACCTCGACCAGGCGATCCTGTGCGCCCAGGTGATCGACGCTGCTCAGCGGTCGAGCGCTGCGGGCGGAGTCCGGATGGCCCTCGCTGGATAACACACCCGCGGCGTCGCCTCGTTCGCTCAATCGTTCTGTCCGGGACTGCCGCGGGTAGCCTCGAACAGGAACCACGTCCGCCGCTCCGTCTCGTCGATCCAGACTTCAAGCAGGCTTGCCGTCGCGACATCGCCATACTCGTCGCAGACATTGTGGACCGAGCGCATGCTGGTCGTCAGGCTCTTATTGTCGTCGCGCAGCTCCGCCAGCATGTCCTTCGGATCGACATATTCGGCGTCGTTGTCGAGAAGGCGTTGGCGCCGGGAAATGTCGCCGACCGAGCGCAGGGTCGTACCGCCGATCTTCCGCGCTCGCTCGGCCATCGGATCGGTCATGGCGAAAATCTGGTCGCCGTGCTCGTCCAAGAGCAGATGATAGTCGCGGAAATGCGGTCCGCTCATATGCCAGTGAAAGTTCTTGGTCTTCATGTAGAGAGCGAAGACGTCGGCCAGCAGCCCCGCCAGCGCGGCCGCGATGTCCCGCGTCGCCTCCGACTTGAGGTCGGTCGGCGTGCCAAGGCGCTCGCGCACGTAAACATCCTTGCTTGTTCGCGCACTGGTCTCTTTCGCCGATGTTGTCTTCGTCATTCCGGCCTCCTCAGTGTCGTTTCCGCCTCATTTTCGAAAAGCTCGGACGTCGACCAAAATACGAGACTGCAAAAAAGTCCGCGCGCCGTTGCTTCAGTCTCATCGTCGCACGCCTCGCCCGCCGATTCTCAGCCGGGAGTCGCGCAGCGCTGGTTTAGACGAACGACGTTCGGCAAATTCGCCGCGATGGCTGCGCACAGCCTGTTCAGCCCAATTCCATCCCTTGCCGGAGCATTGGCAAGAGGGCAGTCTTGGTCGCCGAAAGGCGTTGGAAAGCTGCCTCGCACGGCTCTGGCTACGATCTTATGGAGGAAAATCGCCATGCTGAAGTCAATCAGGGAGATTGGCGCCGGTCTCGCGCTGTCCCTCGCGTTATGCGTCCTTTCGCCAGTCAGCAGTGACAGGGCGCTCGGGCAACCGGCGCGCCCTTACGTCAATGCGGTCGATGTCGACATCGCGCCGGGCCAAATCGACAATTACTTGGCCGCGCTACAGGAAAACGGCGCCGCCTCGGTGCATGAACCGGGCTGTCGCGATTTCATCATCACGGTGTCGCAAAAGGATCCGAACCACGTTTTCATTTTTGAGGTTTACGACGACGCTGCGGCGTTCGAAGCGCATCGGCAGACGGACCATTTCAAGAAATACGCCGCGACGAGCAAGGACATGGTCGCCAAACGTGACGCCCACCCGCTATCGCTGATCAACTTAAACACAAAAGATAAGTAGCGCGGCGGCCAAGTCGATCGAGAATTTGCCGGGCCGGCGCGCGACGGACGTCATTTCTTCGGACGACAAGTTTCGCGAGGTTAAGACGTGAGGCGAACCGCCCTTTTCACGACCGTCGCTCCACCATCATCTCCTTGATGCGGACGATCGCTTTGGCCGGGTTCAGGCCCTTGGGGCAGGACTGGGCGCAGTTCATAATCGTATGGCAGCGATAAAGTCGGAACGGGTCCTCGAGATCGTTCAGCCGCTCGCCTTGCGCTTCGTCGCGGGAGTCGATGAGCCAGCGATACGCCTGCAACAGGACCGCCGGCCCTAGATAGCGGTCGCCATTCCACCAATAGCTTGGACAGGACGTCGAGCAGCACGCGCATAGGATGCACTCGTACAGGCCGTCGAGCTTCGATCGCTGCTCCGGCGATTGCAGCCACTCCTTTTCTGGGGCCGGACTGACGGTCTTGAGCCAGGGCTCGATCGAGGCGTGCTGGGCGAAGAAAACCGACAGATCCGGCACGAGATCCTTGATTACCTCCTGATGCGGCAGCGGATAGATCGTGACAGGCGCCGCGACCTCGTCGATACCGCGGGTGCAGGCGAGCGTATTGGAGCCGTCGATGTTCATCGCGCAGGAGCCGCACACGCCTTCGCGGCACGAGCGGCGGAAGGTCAGCGTCGAATTGATCTTGGACTTGATCCAGATGAGTGCGTCGAGAACCATCGGCCCGCAATCGTCCCGGTCGACGAAATAAGTGTCGATGCGCGGGTTCAGGCCATCGTCGGGGTTCCAGCGATAGATGCGGAACTCCGTCGTCCGCTTCGCATTGGCGGGCTTCGGCCAGGCCTTGCCCGGCTTCATGCGGGAGTTTTCGGGGAGCGTGAGTTGGACCATAGGCGCTACCTCTAGACGTCGCAGCAATGGTGCAACCAAGACATGTCGTCAATCGCGGTCTACCGGCTGCTATGCGTTGCGCTCTTGTTTGTAATCTTCCAAACACCGTTGATCCTCAACAGGTTATGAAAATCTATCCACCCCTGCGTCTTGTCCGAGGCGAAATCAAAACTGAGCTGGACCGCCGCGGCGTCGCCCACTTGGGTCACCGAAACGAAGCGGCCCACGATTCCCGAGCTCGGCGGCGCCGCCCATTTTTCAAAGCTCTCGGAAATCGGACGATGATAGAGGGCGCCGTCGGAGTTGACATAGAACATCCAAGCTTCTTCGTGAAACGCTTCTCTGAACTTACCGATGTCGTTGTCGTTGAACCCGTCAATGTACAGTTGCACGACTTCGGATGATCGCGTCGTAGTCGTCGGTCCTTGCCGTCATCAGGGCGTCTCCCAACCGCCTCAGTACACCCGCGCCTTCGGCTCGATATAACCGACGTCGTTGCTCATCGTATAGGTGTGCACTGGCCGGTAGTCGATCGTCACCGTCTGTTTGTCAGGGTCGATCCAAGCAAGCGTGTGCTTCATCCAATTGACGTCGTCGCGCTTTGGGTAATCCTCGCGCGCATGAGCGCCACGGCTCTCCAGCCAATTTAAAGCGCCCTCCATCGTCACCACGGCTTGCACGATGAGATTGTCGTATTCCAGCGTCTCGATGAGATCGGAGTTCCAGATAAGCGACCGATCCGTCACCGAGACGTCCGCGCCGTTCCGCCAAGCGGCGTGAATCTTTTCATTGCCTTCGGCGAGCACTTCGCCGGTGCGGAACACAGCGCAGTTCTGCTGCATGACGCGCTGCATATTGAGCCTCAGCTCCGCGGTGGGGATCTTGCCCTTCGCGTTGCGGAATTGGTCGAGCCGCGAGAGCGCGAAATCGGCGCTGTCCTTGGCGAGCTCGGATTGGTTGTCGCCAGGCTTAAGCATCTCGGCGGCGCGTAAGCCAGCGGCGCGGCCGAAGACGACGAGGTCGATCAGCGAGTTGGAGCCAAGCCTGTTTGCGCCATGCACTGACACGCACGCCGCTTCGCCGAGCGCCATCAGTCCCCGGACGATCGCGTCGGGATCGCCGTTGATCTTCGTCAGGACCTCGCCATGATAATTCGTGGGGATGCCGCCCATATTGTAGTGCACTGTTGGCAGGACAGGGATCGGCTCCTTGGTCAGATCGACGCCCGCGAAGATTTGGGCGCTCTCGGAAATGCCGGGCAGCCGCTCATGCAGCACCTTGGGATCCAGGTGGTCGAGGTGCAGGTAGATGTGATCTTTGTCTTTGCCGACGCCGCGGCCCTCACGGATCTCCAGCGTCATCGCCCGGCTAACGACGTCGCGCGAAGCAAGGTCCTTGGCGGACGGCGCGTGACGCTCCATGAAGCGCTCGCCCTCCGAATTGACGAGATATCCGCCTTCGCCGCGCGCGCCCTCGGTGATGAGGCAGCCAGCCCCATAGATGCCGGTCGGATGGAACTGCACGAACTCCATATCCTGCAGCGGCAGGCCCGCGCGCAGCGCCATCGCGTTGCCGTCCCCGGTGCAGGTGTGAGCCGAAGTGGCTGAGAAATAAGCCCGGCCGTAGCCGCCGGTGGCCAGCACGGTGGTCTGAGCGCGGAAGCGATGGATCGTTCCGTCGTCCAGCTTGAGGCAGGTGACGCCGCGGACCGCACCCTCCGCGTCCCGGATGAGGTCGATGGCGAAATATTCGATGAAGAATTGGCACTTTGCCTTTAGCGCCTGGCCGTAGAGCGTGTGCAGGATGGCGTGGCCGGTGCGATCGGCGGCCGCGCAGGTGCGCTGTGCGATTCCCTTGCCATAATCGGTCGTCATGCCCCCGAACGGGCGTTGATAGATCTTTCCTTCTTCGGTGCGCGAGAACGGCACGCCCCAATGGTCGAGTTCGTAAACCGCAGACGGCGCGTTGCGGCATAGATACTCGATTGCGTCTTGGTCGCCGAGCCAGTCAGCGCCCTTGACGGTGTCGTACATGTGCCAGCGCCAATCGTCGGGCCCCATATTGCCGAGCGAAGCGGAAATGCCGCCCTGCGCTGCGACGGTGTGCGAGCGGGTTGGGAAGACCTTTGAGATACACGCCGTGCGTAAGCCCGCTTGCGCGCAGCCGACGCTTGCTCGCAAGCCGGCGCCGCCCGCGCCGACCACAACAACGTCGAACGTGTGGTCGGTGATCGGATAGGCCTTGCGCCCGAGCGCGGGCGCGCTCTGCGCGGAAGAGCCACTGGTAGCCATGGATGTCCGTCTTCTAAAGTTTGTTCAGGTAAAGGCGACTCGCAGCGTCGCGTAGAGGCAGGCCACCGCTAGAAGCGCAGCGAAGCAAGTGTTGGCGGCCAACGCCCAGGCTCGCGTTCGGCCACCGGTATAGTCGACAATGATGGAGCGCATGCCGAGTTCCATATGGATGATGCCGGCGAGGATGAAAGCCAAGAGCAGGATTGCCGAAATTGGGCTCGCGAGCTCCGCTCGTACGCCATTATAGTCCTTGCTCAAGAGCTCCAGCATGAGCCAGACGAAGCCAAGCGTGAGCGGCACGAGCGCTACAGAGGTCAGATGAATAACCCACGCGTCCATCGTTCCCGTCCGCGCTGAGCCAAGAAACCGGACGCGGCCCAGGGGCGTGCGCAGATCGTTCGAATGATTGGCCATTGCGGTGCTCCCTACCGGACCGCGAAGCCTACGGCCCAAACGAGGATCGTCAGCGCAAAACCTCCGATCAACGTCGCCCACGCCATCTGATCGCGTAACGGCGCGTCCAAGCCATAACCAGCGTCCCATATCATGTGACGAACGCCCCCGACGAGGTGGTGGAAGAGCGCCCAAGTGACGACAAACAGCACAAGGCGCCCGATGAATGAGCCGATGAAATCGGAGAATACGGCGAAACTTGAAGCGTCGGCCGAAGCAGCGATGAGAAACCAGGCCAGCAGAAGGACGCCAACGTAGAGCGCGGCGCCGCTGATGCGATGGGCGATCGACATCGCCATCGTCATGGTCAGGCGATAGATGCTGAGATGCGGGGACAATGGCCGCGGACGGCGCGGACCGGGCAAAGCCTCACTCGACGCCATAATCTTGCTTCCCATCAGTGTTCGCTTGGGATTTTAGACCGCCCGGCTGACGCCGGCAATGCTCGCCGCGTTCGCCGCTTTACTTAGTGAGGCCTACGGCAAATTCCAATCATGCCGCAAGCGCCGCTTCGACTTCCTTGCGCGTCGGCGGATCCGAGCCCTTGCGCGTGCAGGTGATCGCGGAGGCAGTCGCCGCGAAGCGGAGCCACCTCCCGAGTTCCGTTCGAGAGGGCGCTGGCGCCCCAGCGCCCAGCGCGTGGTCACGGTCCATCGCCGACAGTAGGGCGGACATGAAGCTGTCGCCGGCGCCGACGGTGTCGACGACCTCGACGCGCGGCGCAGGAACCTCGATTTGCTCTTTGCCGAGCATGGCGAGGGCGCCGCGTTCGCCAAGTGTCGCGACACAAAATCGTGGACCGGATTTCGTCCAGGCAGCGAGGCTCTCGTCAATGCCGCGGCCTGGATAGAGCCATTCGAGGTCTTCCTGGCTTGCCTTGACCAGATACGCGAGCGAGGCTTCGCGCTCAACGAGATGTGTCACTGAGTTGCGGTCCGGAGTCACGAGAGGACGGATATTTGGATCTAAGCTGATTGTTGCGTGCGGGCGCGCTGCTGTCAGCGCGGCGACGACGGACTGCCCATGGCGGGGATCGACGGCAGCGATCGAGCCGACGTGCAAATGGCGGGCGTTTGTGGGCCATTCAGTTGGAAAGGGCCAGGGGCCGTCGAAGGTGGTCGCGTCGAGGTAGAAGGAATAGCGGGATCCCGTCTTGGCGGTGCCGCGCATGACAAAGGCGAGCGTGGTTGGGCGCGCATCGCGGGCGACGTATCTGAGGTCGACGCCATTTTGGGCCAGCGAGGCGGCGAGCCCCTCGCCGTTGCCGTCGGCCGAAATCCGCGAAACAAACGCCGTCCGCGCGCCAAGGCGCCGAGTCCGATCGCGACATTGTAGGGCGAGCCCCCGAGCACCGCATCGTACCCGTTTGCCTTGATTGGATCGGGGATGAGATCGATCAGCGCCTCGCCGGAGATCAGGATCATCGTCTCAGTCTTCTCCCGGATCGCCTTTGCCGGCCTTCATGCCATCGTATAAGCCGTCTTCACCGTCGTATAAAACTCTGCCGCATAGCGTCCCTGTTCGCGTGGGCCGAGGTTCGAAGCCTTACGGCCGCCGAACGGCGCGTGATAGTCGACGCCCGCCGTCGGCAGGTTGACCATCGTCATGCCCGCCTCGGCATTGCGCTTGAAATGCGAGGCGTGCTTGAGGCTCGTGGTGCAGATGCCAGCGCACAAACCAAAATCGGTGTCGTTGGCGATCGCCAAGGCGTGATCGTAATCGCGCGCGGGAATCATCGCTGAAATAGGTCCGAAGATTTCCTCGCGCGAGATGCGCATCTTATTGTCGGCGTCGAGAAAGAGGGCGGGGGACATGTAAAATCCGGGCGTGGCGCGATTGAGCCGCTCGCCGCCCAGCGCGAGCTTGGCGCCTTCGCCCTGGCCAATCCCGATGTAGGACAAATCCTGCTCGAACTGGGACGCGTCGACCACCGGCCCGATATGGGTTCCGGTTTTCAGCGCATCGTCAACGACGAGCGCACGCATCCGCTCTGTCAGCGCGTCGGCGAAGCGCCGGTAGATCGGCTCCTCGACGATGAGGCGCGACGAGGCTGTGCAGCGCTGGCCCGTCGAGAAATAGGCGCCGTTGACCGCACATTCGATCGCGTTCTTGAGGTCGGCGTCGGCAAGCACGACGAGCGGATTCTTGCCGCCCATTTCGAGCTGGAACCGGCGCATGGCGCTGGCGCATGCGGCCGCGACCTTGGCGCCGGTGGCGACTGAGCCCGTAAAGGTGACCGCGTCGACTTTTTTGTGATTGAGGATCGCTTGGCCGACCACCGAACCCCGCCCGACAAGCAGATTGAACACCCCCTTCGGAACACCGGCGCGCACGATGATTTCAGAGAGAGCGTGGGCGCAGCCGGGTACGAGGTCGGCGGGCTTGAAGAGGATAGTGTTGCCGTAGGCGAGCGCCGGTGCGATCTTCCAGGATGGGATCGCGAGCGGGAAGTTCCAGGGCGCGATGATGCCGATGACCCCGAGCGGCTCGCGCGTCACCTCGATGTCGATGTTCGGTCGAATGCTGGCGAATTTTTCGCCCGGAATCCGCAGCGCCTCGCCGGCGAAGAAGTCGAAGATCTGGCCGGCCCGGGTCGCCTCGCCGATACCCTCCGCAAGCGTCTTGCCTTCTTCGCGCGAAAGCAGGCGCCCGAGCTCTTCGCGGCGGGCGAGAATTTCAGTCGAAGCGCGCAAAAGAATGTCGTGCCGCTCTTGCGGCGTCGTCCGCGACCAGGCCGGAAACGCGGCATGCGCGGCCTCGATCGCAGCGTTCGTCTGAGCGGCGTCAGCCTGCGCGTACTCACCGACGAGGTCGTTTGTGTTCGACGGGTTAATGTCGCGCGTGACCGTCGACCCGTCCACCCATTCTCCGGCGATATAGTTTTGGTGCGCGCCCATCCTGTGTCCCTAACTTGTCAACCAAACCTTCTGGTGCGCGGGCGGTTAAATCAAGTCCCGCTGCGCGAGATTGCGCATCAGCGCGCCGACGCCGAATGTCCAGCGCTCGCATTCTTCGCATGGCCGCATGCGATTGACGAGCCGGCCGAGTTTTTCGGCGCTGATCGTGACGATATCGCCAGCCTTGTGCGTGAAACCCATACCCGGGGCGTCGCGATCGGCGACGGGAGCGAACATCGTCCCGAGCAGAAGCACGAATCCGTCCGGATAGGCGTGGCTGGCGCCGATCGTTTGCTGGGCGAGATCGCTCGGATCGCGGCTGATCTTGGCCATCGGCGAGCCGCCATCGAGCCGGAAGCCATCCTCACCCTCGACCACGAGCGAGACCGTAGCCTGCCGCACGTCGTGGAGCGTGAACGTCGCGTCGAAGAAGCGCAAGAAGGGGCCGATCGCGCAACTGGCGTTCTGGTCCTTCGCCTTGCCGAGCAATAGCGCAGAGCGTCCCTCGAAATCGCGCAGATTAACGTCGTTGGCGAGCGTCGCGCCGACGATTGCGCCGCTGGAGGCCACCGCGAGCGCGATCTCGGGTTCGGGGTTGTTCCAAAGCGAGGCGCTGTGGAATCCCGCGTCCTCGCCTGATCCGACGGCGGACATCGGCTGGCTCTTGGTGAACACCTCTGCGTCGGCGCCGATGCCAACTTCCAGATATTGCGACCAGGCGCCGGCCTTGACCAGCGCATCCTTGAGCTGCATCGCGGCGGGCGAGCCGGGCTTGAGAGTGCTGAGATCATCGCCCAACACGCTCACGATCTCTTCGCGCGCCTTAGCCGCGCCTTCGCGGCTGCCGCGCGCGCGCTCTTCGATCACCCGCTCGAGCAGGGATTGCGCGAAGGTGACGCCGGCAGCCTTGATCGCCTGCAGGTCGATAGGCGCGAGCAAATGCGGGCTCGCAGGGGCGCGACTGTCCGGCGGAGTGTGAGCCAGGATGTCGTTGAAAGCGCCGATGCGTGGGCCTTCCGCCGCGCGAAGCGCCTCAGCCGGCAAGGGCGCCTCGCACAGGTCGCGCATAGTCGGAAACGCGGCGCTGATATCGAACACGCCCTCCTCCCTGATTGCGACGACTGAGGGGCCATTGACATCGGGGCGCCAAACGCGCGCGGCCAGAGCGCCGGCGAAGCGATCCGCGGGCAGCGTCGTCGTTTCGCGCAAATTGACTGTCGGCATTGGCGTCCTCGTTGCGCGGCGTTTGGAGGATTGACGAGGCCGCGCCGCCTCTCTAGCCTCTAACATGTTAGCGGGAGCAAACGAAGCGCCTCGCTTCGCTTTGAGCGGCGGGCAGAATTTGACCAAGGGCGCCCATTCGAAGGCGGACGCCGTGTACGGCGAACTGAAAGAAGCAATTCTCTCCGGCGCGCTCGAACCCGGGAGTTTGATCGACAAGACGGGTTTGTGCGAAAAACTTCGTGTTTCCCGCTTTCCCGTTTCCGCCGCCGTAAGCCGCCTCGCCTATGATCGTCTTGTCGACGTGGAGCCGCAGCACGGCTCGTTCGTGGCGCGAATCTCACTCAACGACGCACGCGAGCGCCTGTTCATCCGCAGCGCGCTCGAAAGTGAGATCGCGGCCGAGGCCGCTCGCCGGATGAGCCGCGCTGACAAGGACGCGCTCGCCGCCAACCTCAGGCAGGAGGTCGCGGCGGTCGCCGCCAAGGATCACGCAATGTTTTACGCGCTCGATGTGGAGTTCCACCAGATATTGACCGCTCGCTTGGACATGGCGCGCGCCAGCGATGTCCTCGAGTCTCTGCGCGTCCATCTGGAAAGAACGCGCAGGCTGACTATGTCTCCGCCTGGGCAGCTTCGCGCGACTATGAACGAGCACGCCGCGATCGCCGCTGCAATCGAGGCGGAGGCTGCGGACGCGGCGCGTGACGCGATGAAGCGGCACCTCAGTATAACTGCCGCGCGGCTTGAAGCTCTCGCAAAGCGGCAGCCAGAGCTTTTTTCCCCGTAAGGCGAGCTCCTCGAAGGTAGACAACTATCATGGCCACACCTCGCGCTCTGCGCCTCGACCCCTCGGACAACGTGATCATTGCGATCGACGACATTTCGGCCGGCGCTGAACCGGCGGGAGGCGTCAGCGCGCGCCAACGTGTCCCGAAGGGTCACAAGATGGCGGTCGTCCCGGTCGAGGAAGGCGCTCCAATCCGCAAGTTCGGCCAGATCATTGGCTTCGCTTCCAAGCCGATCGCGCCGGGCGAGTGGGTGCACGAGCACAATTGCGCAATCAAAGAGTTCGCGCGCGACTATCATTTTGGCGAGGACACGCGGCTCGAGAACATCTTGCCGGTTGAGGAGCAGCCGACCTTTCAGGGCATCCGACGTGCAAACGGCAAGGTTGGGACACGCAACTATTTCGCGGTCCTGACTTCCGTGAATTGCTCGGCGACCGTCGCGCGATTGATCGCGAAGGAGGTCGAACGTTCAGACATGCTCGCCGACTACCCGAACGTCGACGGCGTCATCGCGCTCGTCCACGGCACGGGATGCGGCATCGCCGCCAAGGGCGTGGGATTCGATGCACTCATGCGCACGCAATGGGGTTACGCCGGAAACCCCAACATTGGCGCGACCTTGATGGTTGGGCTCGGCTGCGAAGTGTTTCAGATCGGCCGCATGAAGGAGGAATATGGGATCGTCGAAAGCAACTCGTTCCACAGCCTGACCATCCAGGCCACGGGGGGAACCCGCAAAACGGTCGCGGCCGGCGTCGACCATATCCGGGCCATGCTGCCTGCGCTCAACAATGTGGAACGGACGCCAGAGCCGGCAAGCGAGTTGACGCTTGCGCTCCAGTGCGGCGGTTCGGACGGCTACTCGGGCATTACCGCCAATCCTGCGCTTGGGGCCGCGGTCGATATTTTGGTGCGCAATGGCGGCACGGCGATTCTTTCGGAGACGCCGGAGATCTATGGGGCGGAGCATTTGCTGACGCGACGGGCTGCGACGCCGGAAATCGGCCACAAGCTCGTCGAGCGCATCCGTTGGTGGGAGGATTATTGCGCCCGCAACGGCGGCGAAATGAACAACAATCCGTCGCCCGGAAACAAGGCCGGCGGCTTGACGACCATACTAGAGAAATCCTTGGGCGCCGCCGCGAAGGGCGGCACGACTGCGCTGAACGAAGTCTATGAATATGCCCAGCCGGTCACCGCCAAGGGCTTCGTGTTCATGGATACGCCGGGTTACGATCCCGTGTCGGCGACGGGCCAAGTCGCGGGCGGCGCCAACGTGCTCTGCTTCACCACCGGGCGCGGCTCGGCCTACGGCTGCAAGCCGACGCCCTCGGTCAAACTCGCCACCAACAATGACGTTTATCGCCGGATGATCGAGGACATGGACATCAATTGCGGCGACGTCCTTGATGGCGTCTCGATCGCCGACAAGGGCCAGGAGATATTCGATAAGGTTCTGGCGGTCGCATCGGGCGAGCGGACGAAGTCCGAAACCTTAGGGTATGGCGACGCGGAGTTTACGCCCTGGCAAATCGGAGCGACGATGTGACGCGCACCACGTTTGAAATGTGACGCGAGTCAGAGCACTCGAGACGTTATGAAGACCGCGCTCCTATTCGATCTTGACGGGACGCTTGTGGATAGCGATCCCGGGCACCTCGTCGCCTTCCAACGCGTATTTGCGCCGCACGGAATCGTGCTCGATCATTCGCGAATATTCAGCGAACATTATGGGCGCTTCCAACGCCATGATCGCGAGCCGTTACCTCTCGCACTTGTCGCCCTTCGAGCAAGCCGCGGCGCTGGACGCTAAGGAAGCGGACTACCGAGATAATTTGGGCGCGCTCGAGCCAGTCCATGGCGCTCTCGCCCTGCTCGACTTCGCCGACCGGCGCGGGCTGAAACGCGCTGTCGTCACCAACGCGCCGCGCGCCAACGCCGAGAAGGTTCTTGCAGCATTGGGAATTGGGCGGCGTTTGCCGATCCTGGTGATCGGCAGCGAGCTTGCGCGCCCGAAGCCCGATCCTTTGCCCTATTTAACGGCGCTCGAGCGCACCGGGGCGCTGGCGGCTCATTCGATCGCTTTCGAAGACTCGCTTTCGGGTGTTCGCGCAGCGGCGGCCGCAGGCCTCGCCGTGGTGGGCATGATGACCACGCTTGATCCTCGAACGTTGATCGAGGCTGGCGCGACATTCGCGGCGAGCAATTTCACCGATCCCCGCATCTTTGAATTGATAGAAACGCGCCTGAATTCCGGCGCAGAAGAAGGGGCAAAAGTGTGAGGCTGGCGCAATTCATCGACGAGAGCGACAAGCGAGCGCTGGCGGTCACCGCGCGCGGCGAGAGCCGGTTGGTCAAGGGCGCGCGCACGACGCTGGACCTTGCGCGCCAGGCGATCGCCAAGGGCGTCTCGCTTCGTAAGCTCATCGCCGACCGGGGGGTTGGCAAGCCGGTCGATCTCGCTCGGGCGTTGAAGCAGCGACGCGTACTCCCGCCGATTGACCACAAGGATCCCGCGCATGTGATTGTGACCGGAACCGGTCTCACGCATCTCGGTTCGGCTGAAGGGCGCGACAAGATGCACAAGGATCTCGAGGACCCGTCCAAGCTCACCAACTCGATGCGCATGTTCAAGATGGGCCTCGACGGCGGCAAGCCGGGCATGAGCGAGACCGGCGCGCAGCCGGAATGGTTTTACAAGGGCGACGGTTCATCCCTCGCCGCTCCGGAGGGCGACTTGCACAGTCCGGCTTTCGCGCTTGACGGCGGCGAAGAGCCGGAGATCGTCGGCATCTACCTCATCGATGACGCCGGTTTGCCGGTTCGTGTCGGCTTCGCGCTCGGCAACGAGTTCTCCGATCACATCACCGAACGGCACAACTATCTTTGGCTCGCGCATTCGAAGCTCAGGCCTGCGAGCGTCGGCCCGGAATTGCTGGTCGGCAATCTGCCCGCGGACATCAACGGCATGTCGCGAATCCGGCGCGGCAAGGAAGTCATCTGGGAAAAGCCATTTCTGTCCGGCGAGCAGAATATGGCCCATTCGATCGCCAATCTCGAGTCGCATCATTTCAAATATGGCTTGTTTCGCCGCCCGGGCGACATCCATGTCCACTTCTTCGGCACCGCCACCCTGTCGTTCAGCGACGGGGTGAAGACGCAAAAGGGCGATAGATTCGAGATAGAATCCGAGGCGTTCGGCCTGCCGCTTCGCAATCGGCTCGTAACGGAGAAAGCGGCGAAGGCCCGGGTGCGGGCGCTTTAACCTTGTCTGCATTAGGATTTTTTTCGAGCCGAAGAGCTGTACCGACCGGAAAGGGGGCTTGCCGTCTCTTTCCTTGCGCGAAAGAAGCGATTTCAAAACTTAGCGCAGGTTTTCCTCCCGGCCTCCGGGATGACCACAACTCCGGGCAAGCGGGCGGCGAACCCTCGACAGAGCTTCCCGCGAGCCCCGACCGGCGGCGGGTGCGGCGTTTCGGGCCGTCAATCCCATGCAGCCAATCGTCTTTTCGCTCGTCGTCCCAATGCGCGAAGAGACCCGACGATCGCGAGTTCGACCACTTCAAACCTTGGCGCCAGCCTTACAAGCAGCACACCCGCGAAGCTTTCTGTCCATCATGCGGCCAATTGCGGTTGTCGGTCTTCGGCCGAGTGGCTATCGTGCAGTGAGAACACCAGAAGTCTGGAGGGCGAACGATGCGGCTTAGGGCGCTTCTGGCTGGTGCGACGATGATCGTGACGGCCCATGCGGCGAAAGCGGACGACAAGCCGCTGATCGTCTATGTGTCCCCGAATCCGATAGGGGTGAACGACTTTCTCAAGCTCGGAAAGGTCGGAACAGAGAAGATCGCGGTTCAACTGGGCGCAGTCGCCAAGGTCTTTGAGAGCGCCGATCCGACGACGCAGCGCCAGAACCTGGAAGCGGCGGCTAAGGAAGGGGCGAAAGTCGTGGTCGCAATCGGCTTCGAGTTCGGTGACATCGTGCCGGACGTCGCCGCCGCGTATCCTAAAGTGAGTTTCCTTGTCGTTGACACCTGTCCGAAGGCGCTGCGCTCGAACATCTATTGCTCGGTTTTTCGCGAATACGAGCCGAGCTTCCTTGCGGGCGCCGAGGCCGCGCTGACCACCAAGACCGGCAAGGTCGGCGCCATCGGCGCGCTCGATATCCCTTTCATCCATCGCTACACCGACGCCTTCGACGAAGGCGCGAAGCATGCGAAACCGGACATTTCGATTGCGCCGAGCCTCTGGGTTGGCGGAAACAATCCATTTTCTGATCCGGCGCGGGGCCAGCAACGCGCTAGCGTGATGGTCTCCGACAACGTCGATCGCGTCCTGGCGGCGGCTTCAGGCTCGAACGGCGGCATTTTCAAGGCGATGGCCGACCTGCCGGGAGCCGCGGCTTTCGGGGTCGACACCAACCAATGCCCGCAAGCCCCAGGGCTAGTGATGGACAATGTCGAGAAGCGCACTGACGTCGTGATCGAGAAGGGCGTCGCCGGCATCTTCAAGGGCGACCAGCCGCAGGTCGTGGCGCTGGGCCTCTCCGAGGGCGGCATGACGCTCACCGGCCTCGAGCCGGGCGTCGACAATTCCGGTTGCGTCATCGCCAAATATCCTGATGTCATCGAGAAGGTGAAGGCGATCCGCGACGAGATCGTCTCGGGCAAGCTGAAGATCGAAGACCCCATGAAACTCGCCAAGTGAGCGGCGCCGTTCGATGGCGCCCGAGCTAGCGGCGATCGGCATCGTCAAGCGCTATGGCTCGCTGGTCGCCAACGACCATGTCGACCTCGCGGTCGAGCGCGGCGAAGTGCATGTGGTCATGGGCGAGAACGGCGCCGGAAAATCGACCTTGATGTCGATCCTCTACGGGATGCAGGTGCCCGACGAGGGACGGATCCTGCTGCTGGGCAGGGAGGTCCGCTACCGTTCCGCGCTCGACGCCATCGCTGAAGGCGTAAGCATGGTCCACCAGGCGTTCAAGCTCTTCAATTCGCTGACGGTCTGGGAGAACGTGGTCTACGGCTGCGAGCCGCAGCGGGCCGGCTTCGTCGATCGCGCCGCGGCGATCACGAGAGTTGGCGGGCTCGCGCAGCGCTACCATCTCGGGGTCGACCCTGGGGCGATCGTTGGGCGGCTCTCGGTCGGCGTGCGGCAAAGGGTGGAGATTTTGAAGGCTCTCCATCGCGATGCAAGGATCCTGATCCTCGACGAACCCACGGCGGTGCTGACGCCTCAGGAGCGCGACGCGCTATTCGCCGTGATCCGCAATCTGACCGCCGACGGCCGCACAATCATCTTCGTCACCCATAAGCTGCATGAGGCCATGGCGATCGGCGACCGCGTGACGATTCTCCGCGACGGACGCGTGGCCGCTTCAATGGCGACGAACGAAACCTCTCCGTCCGAAATCGTCCGCGCGATGACAGGTCGCGCAGTCAATTTGATGGTCGAGAAGGACCCGGCGAAGCTTGGCGCCGTCATGCTTAAGGTTGAGGGGCTGACGGTGCGGGGCGCGGGCAGGCCGGCGGTCGACCGAGTGAGCTTCGCCGTCTGCGCTGGAGAAATCGTTGGGATCGCCGGCGTCGCAGGCAATGGCCAGACCGAACTCATCGAAGCGCTGGCGGGCTTGCGCCCGCCCGCCGAAGGCCGGGTGGAAATTGCGGGCCACGACGTCACGCGGACCGACGTCGAACGTCACCGCCGGGCCGGCCTCGCCTACATCCCGGAGGATCGCGCGGCGACCGGCGCGGCGCTTGAAGCCTCGGCGGCGGACAATTTGGCGATGGGCTTCCATCGCGCGCCGCCGCTCGCTCGTCGCGGGCTTCTCGACCATCGCGCTTTCGCAGCGCATGCACAGCGCCTCATCGCGCGCTTCGACGTTCGGATCGGCGGCGAAGCCAAGCGGGTAGGCTCGCTGTCGGGCGGCAACCTGCAGAAGCTGGTCGTCGCCCGGGAACTCACGCATGACGGTCCGCTGCTGATCGCCGAGCAGCCGACGCGCGGGGTCGACGTCGGCGCGACTGACTTCATCCATCGCCTTCTGATCGCAGAGCGCGACAAAGGTCGCGCCATCTTGCTCGTCTCGGCTGAGTTAAGCGAGATCATGGCGCTTTCCGACAGCATCCTGGTGATGTTCGACGGCCGCGTTCTCGCTGAGATGCCGGGCGGCGATGCCGACGAGGAAACGCTCGGCTTCCTTATGGCTGGCCGAACGCGCGAAGCGGCGTGAGCGCTCCGCTCGCATGAGTGCCTTGACATTTCGCTGGCCTTCGCGATTTCCGGCGGCGCCGCTGGCGATTGTGATCGGCGTCGGTGTGGGCGCGCTTCTCATTCTCGCATCCGGCGGGAATCCGGTGACCGCCTATTGGGCGATCCTTCGCGGCGCGCTCGCGCCCACGAACCTGCCCGACACCCTGAACTGGGCCGTGCCGCTGGTCGGCATGACGCTGGTCGCCGCCCTGCCGCTTCGCGGCGGCCTCATCAATCTTGGCGGGGACGGACAGCTCGTGGTCGGCGGCCTCGTCGCGGCGCTCGCGCCGCTTTATCTTCCGGCGCCGGGGCCAATCGCCGCGGCCGTCGCGATCGTCGCGGCGATGTTGGCGTCGGGCCTCTACGCCTCACTCGCGGCCTGGGGTGAGACGCGCCTCGGCGTGCCGATGCTGATTTCGAGTCTCCTGCTTTCTTATCCCGCGGTGGGGCTGACCTCCTACATTGTCGGATTCCCTCTGCGCGACATGACGACGGGCCTGGCGCAGACCGTGATGATTTCCCGAGCCGCCCGACTGGCGACGATCCTTGGTCCGTTGAACATCGGGCTGATCTTGATGACGGCTGTCGCCGTACTGGCCGTCTTTTATGACCGCAAGACGGTCGGTGGATACGAACTCAGGATGAGGGGGCTCAACGCGCGTTTCGCGGGTTACGGCGGGGTTCGGCTCGCTTCGCAGACGGTGCGCGTGATGTTTGCGAGCGGCGCCGTCGCGGGCTTGGTGGGCGCGATCATCGTACTGGGCTCCCAATTCCGCTTTCACGACGGTGCGCTTATCGCTCCGGGCTACACGTGGTCCGGTCTGATGGCCGCGCTGCTCGCGGGCGGCGAGCCGCTGGGAGCGATTGGAGCCGGCGTCTTTTTCGCCGCCCTTCAGACCGGCGGTTTCGCGATGCAACGCGAGACATCGAACTCCGCGCGTCCTGACCATGGTGCTGCAAGCGGTTATCATCCTATTTCTGGCGATCCGCCAAAGCGTCGCCCGGCGTTCGCTATGACGAGTTTCATTACTCCGTCGCTGGTCAATTCCGCCGTGCAGGCGATGACCCCGATCCTACTGGCGACCCTAGCCGGGGTCCTTTGTGGGCAGGTCGGCGTCTTCAACATGGCGATGGAAGGTCAGCTTCTGGTGGGCGCGTTTGCAGGTGTCGCCGGAAGCTATTTCCTTGGCAGCGCCTGGGCCGGCGTCACGGTCGCGGTCGTAGCCACGGTCGCTTTCTCGCTGATCCTCGCCTATGGCGCGACGGTCTTCCGCGGCGATCCAGTTGTGATCTGCGTCGGCATGAATTTGCTCGCCTCGGGGCTGACCGCCTATCTTCTCCGCGAGATGTTCGGCGTGTCCGGAACTTTCAGCGACCCTGGAATTGTCGGCCTCGACAAGATCCGGATCGACGCCATCAACGCGACCCCATGGATCGGCTGGATCTTTTCCCGCCAGACGGCGATTACCTGGATGGGGTGGATTTTCGTCGCGGTCCTGACGGTCGGGATCTTCCGGACGAGCGTCGGTCTTCGGCTGCGCGGCGTCGGCGAGGACGCCAGCGCGGCCGAGGCTATGGGCGTCGACGTCAACCGCTACCGGATCGTCGCGGTCCTGATCGCCGGGGCGCTGGCAGGCCTGGGTGGCGCGCAACTTTCGCTGGGCGGAGTTGACATCTTTTCGGAGGACATGAGCGCCGGCCGGGGCTGGATCGCCGTCGTTGCAGTCATGCTCGGGCGCAATCATCCGCTCTGGGCATCGTTGGCCTGCGTGTTGTTCGGCGTCGCCGACGCCCTCTCCGTACGCCTGCAAGGACAAGGCCTGCCGAACCAGCTGACCGATATTCTGCCCTATGCCGTGACGCTCGCGGTCCTGGCGGTCAGCCATCGACGCCGGAAAGGCGGGGCCTATCTCGAAACCATCACCGCTCGCGCCTGAAGGACGTCGCCCGTGACCCCGCCTTGCCGCATGATCATCGACGTGGACACCGGCATCGACGACGCGATGGCGATTTTTTACGCCGCCCGCCGCCCCGGCATAAAGCTCGAGGCGCTCACCACGACTTTCGGCAACACGGATACGGCGATCGCGACCGAGAACACGCTGCGGGTCCTTGAGCTGCTCAAGCGTCCGGACATTCCGGTCGCCAAGGGCGTTGAGCGTTCGCTCATTCACCCCTACGTGCGCCGCGCCGATCACGTCCATGGCGCCAACGGAATTGGCGATATTGAGCTCCCGCCGCCGAAGATAAGAGCAACGGGAGAACACGCCGCCGATCTCTTCATTCGCCTGGCGAAAGAAAGCCCAGGGGAGATCGTGCTGTGCCCGGTCGGACCGCTGACCAATATCGCGCTGGCGCTCGTCAAGGCGCCCGAAATCGCCAAGCTCCTGCGCAAGATCGTCGTCATGGGGTCGACGATCTTCCATCCAGGCATTCAGGGGCCCGCGGCGCCGATGGTGGACGCGAATTTCGCCAACGATCCCGAGGCGGCGCATATCGTGCTTCAGGCCGGCGCGAACGTGACGCTCGTCGGCATGGACGTCACCATGACCACGCTGCTCTCGACCGACATGATCGACGAAGTGGCCCGCGAAGGGGATGAGGCTGCGAAGCTTCTCATGCGCATGGTCGATTTTTACGTACGTTCTTATAAGACGATGTATCCCGGGATTCAGGGCTGCGGACTGCACGATCCACTGGCGGTCGCGGTCGCCGAAGATCCGAGCCTGGCGAAGACGGAGGGCATGCTCGTCGATGTCGAGCTGAATGGCGCGCTCACGCGCGGGCAGACGGTCGCCGACCGCCGGCGCACCGCCGAACATCATTACAATGCGCAAGTCTGCATGTCGGTCGATCGCGCCCGATTCGAGATCGATTTTCTGGCCGCGATCAAGGGGCTATCGCGCGTTCAATAGCGGCGGACGGTCTTCCTTGCGGCGCCGCCGCGGCGCTCTTGGGGCTGCGACGGTTTGAGCGCGGCGCAAGCAAGAATAAGATTGCGAGAGGCCGCTTCAGTTTGCACGCGTCGAAGCGATTTCAGAGGCTTAGGCCACTTTTTCTGCAACTCGAGTTGCCGCGCCAGCTACAGGGCGCGGGCCGCGCCCAATGTTTGCCAAGATGTTATTGTGAAATGTGATCCGCTATGTCTCGAGCCGCTTCTTCGAGAGTGTCTGACTCGTCGCCGGCCGGCGGGGCGGCGAAGGTCAGCGCCTTGGGCGGGGTCGGCAGGGCGAGGGGCGGGGCCGCGGTCGATCGGCGAGGCGGCGGAGGGCTCCCGGCCGCCAGGCCGTGATAGCGGTCGAGCGCCGCAACGACCCGCAAATAGGTCGTGACGGCCTTCAGTTCGCCAAGCTCGATCGCGGCCTCGGCGAGCCTCAGCGCCTTCACGAGTTCGCGCGACCTGCACCTGAGCGAAACGCTCCGGCGCGTCGAGCCGCCGTTCGGCGAGCGCTCGATCGATTTCACGGCGGACCGTTGCGACGCTGGTCCGCACCATTTTTGCGATCTGACTGCAGCTATAGCCTGCCGCCATCAGGTTGAAATAGCGCTCCCGCCGCGCGACCCTGCTCTCTCGCCGCGCGCGGAGTTGGGCTCGAAGGTCAGGCGTCGGCGTCAGAGGTGCAGGATCTTTGGTCATGGGCTCTCCGTCGCCGCGAAGGCGGCGAAACAGAGAATATATCCAAAATTCTGTTTAACGGAAAGAATTTGTTTTCGATGACGTTCTAACAGTTTGAAATATTGAGTGAATTATCCGAAATTGCAGGACCTGAATTAGGCCGGTTTCCCGTTGAACACGGGCTATGCGACGCGGTGATCCAGAGCCGTGGCTCCAGATTTTTCATTCCGCGGATCGCTTCCCGGGCTTGATCCCGCGGTGGCGATGACAATTGAGGCTCCGAGGCCCTGGGACTGGGAGTTCTCTATCAACCAGAACGGCGATGACCAAAAGCGTGCGCGGCAGGGAGATTGTGCCGCGCACGCCGATCGGTCACGGGTTCGGCACACCCCTTGAGCCGTGGTCGCACGGCGTCGCCGCCCGGACACGACAAGCCTTCCAGTCCCGAACGAACTGCGCAATTGGCAAAACTACCCATGCGATGGTCGGGCCTGGTCCGGTCTCACGTCAAAGGGACGCTGCGCCGCTGCGCGCCGCGCCCTCGCGCGCGAGATGTCGGGGGAAGCGAAAAAAGCATGAAATTCTCTTTGCGGAATCCCCCTGTTGCGCATTATGCCAGACGAGCTGGGATGATCGTTCGGGGACAAAGGAGGCGAAAAGCGGAATTGGCCTATGCCCTCAGCGAAGCGCCCGAGTTTAACGCGGCATTCCGGGCGACCTTCGACGAGCTTCTCGCTTGGCGGCGCGACGTGCGCCATTTTCGGACCGAGGAAGCGCCGGACGAGGCGACGCTGGCCGAGCTCTTCGACCTCGCCGCGCTCGCCCCGTCGGTTGGCAATTGTCAGCCCACCCGCTTCGTGCGGGTCGACGACAAGGCGCACCGCGCATCCATCCGAGCCAATTTCGAGGCCGCAAATCACGATGCGCTCGTTGCCTATGGCGGCGAGCGGGCGGCGCTTTACGCCAGGCTTAAGCTCGCCGGGCTCAACGACGCGCCGATCCAGCTCGCGGTCTTTTGCGACGAGGCGACGGAGCAGGGCCGCGGTCTTGGCGCTCGCACCATGACCGAAACGCGCCGCTACTCGACCGTCTGCGCGCTGCACACGTTCTGGCTCGCCGCACGCGCCCGGGGCCTGGGCGTCGGCTGGGTGTCGATCCTCGATCCGGACGCGATCGCCGGCGCGCTCGACGTTCCACGCGCCTGGACGTTTATCGCCTACCTTTGCGTCGGCTTTGCGCGGGAGGAGCATCTCGTCCCGGAACTCGAGCGCGCCGGCTGGCAGGCCCGCGAGGCGCATCCGGTTCTGCGCCGGTAGGGGCCGCAGTCAACGTCAACGACGGTCCCAGACCAAGCCTCTTTAAGCGCAACTGATCCCTTCGCCGTAAACGGGCGGGACAGCTTTGCGGCGCGCCCCAGAGAGTTGGCCGGGAACTCTCAATACTGAGAAGCCATAATATTCATTTCTATTTTTATTGCCCCAAATCTTATGGATCACCCCAGAGCATGATCGCGTGGGAGGCGAGGCGCACCCGAATAATTTCCCCGCAGATGTGTTTCTTTACGGCGGCTCATCGCAATGTGAAGGATCTTTGCAATGCCCATCTTTCCTCGCTCTTGCAAAAAAAAGAGCGGATACGCTTGGGCGTTCTCGAGCGGCATCTTGTTTTTCGGCGTGGCGGCGGCGCCTGCGACATATGCGGCGATGGGCGGAGCCGGAACAGGCGGGAACGCTGAAGCAGCTCATCGCCCGAATGATCAAACAGAACTCACGACCTGCCCTCAGGGCATGGTTTGGAACACCAGGGATCAAAGATGCCTGGCCAGGCGCAGCGGGCTGCGGCCTGGCGCCCGAGCGGACTGAATACGCGTTTGCGCTCAGCAAAGGCGCCTCGGACGAAAAGCTGCCGGCTCTGGTCGTAGCTGGACCGCGACGCGCCTGCCGTTCTGCGCCAGTAGGCGACATATGGGGACGTCGAATTCCCGGGCTTCTCGTGGCCGGCATCTTGTGCTCGGCGCCCGTCCGGATGTGGCGGAAGCGGACTTTGTTCTGCACTCCGTGTCCGGTTGTTTCTTCTCACGTCAATTCGTGGCGCATGCACGAGCGGCGTTGTCAGCATCTATGATTGCCATGACGACGCTGTCGACAAATTTACCGTCTATGACGCCGGCCGCACGAAGTAGGCCCTCTCTGACAAAGCCAACTTTCTCGTAGAGGGCGATTGCCCGCGCGTTGTCGCTGTGAGCCCAAAGCTCGATACGCGCGAAGCCGGTCTTCTTCGCTTCGTTCAAGACTGCCAACAGCAGCTTCCGGCCAATCCCCTGACCACAAAACGAGGTACAATCGCCGTGTTCAGAAGGCCGACGTGAGAGGCTATTCCTGTACGCCGCCGAATGTCGCACCAGCCCACGACTTCTTTCGATGCGATCGCGACAAAGAACGGGTCGCCTTCAGCTATCTGTTTCATTAGATGGTCGCGAGTTTCCTCCAGAGGAATTGCCTGCAATTTGTCGAGGTACTTCCTTTCCCGCGCGACCATGTCGACGCCACGCCATACACCCTCGATATGGGCGGCGGTAAATCGCGTGAGAGAAATTTTTTGAAATGAGCTCACGTATTTGTTCCTAGGACCTTGGCGCGCGTCCCTCCGAGCCGTTTCGGCTCGCGTCTGCCGGCGTTGCAAAGATGTGAGCCTGCAAGACACGTGTCGTCAAAGCTTTGGGCCGACCTCGGCCCTCGGTCAACGACTGCTCAGGAGCCCAACGTCCGGTTTGGACCAGTTCGCTACCCAATCACCCGCGGCTCGGCGGATGCAGGTCGTCGACCCACTCGACCGGCTCCGGATTGGATTCGACGTTCGGCAAGTCGAGGTTGACCACCACCGGCTCCTGTCCGCTGCGCACCAGCACGCAGGACAGCGGTTCATCGTCGCTGGCGTTGATCTCCTGATGCGGGACGAAGGGAGGAATGTAGATGAAATCGCCCGGGCCGGCCTCGGCGATGAACTCGAGCCGTTCGCCCCAGCGCATGCGGGCGCGCCCGCTCACCACATAGATGACGCTCTCCACGGGCCCATGATGGTGCGCCCCGGTCTTGGCCTTCGGGTGAATGACGACGGTTCCAGCCCATAGTTTCTCCGCTCCGGCGCGGGCGTGAGTAATCGCCGCGGCGCGATTCATGCCGGGCGTCTGGGCCGTGTTGATGTCGAGTTCGCTCGAACGGACCACCCGGACGCCGTCGAGCCGCCATCGGGCTTCGCCGCCTTTGTCCATGGCTCGGTCTCCTCAACATTGTTCGTGCGGCGCAGGCTTCCCGGCAATCTATCGGGAAAGAGGGCGATCGGACAGCGCCTGCGTCCGGCGTCGCGCGGCTGCGAGGGTTAGGGCGGCTGGCGATGGATTGAGCGCCGCCGTAGACTGCGGCCATGACCGACGTCTCGCACGCGACGGCTCCGATGCGGCTGACCGCGCGCGCGCTCATTGTCGGAGAGCGCATCGACACCGCCGGACTCGAGCGGCCCGATATGATCTCCTCGCTGCCGCTCGCCTTCCGGGTCGGCGAGCGGGGCATGGCGGCTTTGTTCCGCTTCGGCGTCGCGGTGATGGTTGGCTTAAGCCCGCTCGAGGAAGAGGATCTGCTGGCGAAACTGCGATCGCGCGTCAGCGGGTTCAGGGCGCTGGGCGACGACGAAACGGCGGTGCTCGAAATCGCGCCCGACAGCGACGAGCAGAAGTCCTCAAGCGGGCCGATCCAGATCAAGAACCTGTCGCCGCCGCGCTTTCTGGTCATCGCTGACGCGCTCGCCAAAACCGTGGCGCTGGCGCGCGACGAGCGCGAGGTCAATGCGGTGTTCGACGTGGTCGAGCCGTTCGCCGAAAAACTCGCGGCGACCGGTCGGCCGCCGTTCCGCCGCCGCGCCATGCTTCGGCTCATCGGCCAGGCGTTGCTCGCTCAGCATCGCGTCTCGGGCCGCGTCGCGGTCGAGGAGAAGCCGGACGTGCTGTGGGACCACCCCGAGCTTGAACGGCTCTATGCGCGCCTCGCTGACGAATACGAGCTCACTGAGCGCGCCGACGTCTTGAAGCGCAAGCTCGAGGTCATCGGCGACACCGCGCAGGCGCTGACCGACATTATCGACGCCGACCGCGCCACGCGCCTGGAAGCGGCGATTGTGATCCTGATCGTGCTCGAGCTGATCGCCGCTATCGTGCAGATCGCGCTCGCGCTGCGGGGAAGATGAGCTATTTCAAGCGGCGTCAGTCTGGTACCGACCGCCGGGCAAAGGAGGTAGGCCTTCCGACGATTGGTCTTTGGAGCCCACGGGCGACGATTGTGATAGTCTGCGTCCAACAGAGGGGCGCGCTATGAGCGAGACCCGCAAGCTTGCGGCGATCCTCGTCGCTGACGTTGTCGGCTTTAGCCGGCTGGCCGGCGATGACGAGGAGCGTGTTCTTGCGCGGCTCCGGGCGCTCCGCAGTGATCTCATCGATCCGACTGTCGGCGTCCATCACGGCCGGGTCGTCAAGCGCACCGGCGACGGGCTGATCGTCGAATTCCGTAGTGTCGTCGAGGCCGTGCGCTGCGCGCTCGAGATCCAGAATGGCATGATCGACCGCAACGCCGGCGTCCCCGAGGACCGCCGCATCGTCTTCCGCATCGGGGTCCACCTCGGCGACGTGGTCGAGGAAGCCGACGGCGATCTGATGGGCGACGGCGTCAATATCGCGGCGCGGCTCGAGGGGATCTGCGAGCCGGGCGGCGTCTGCCTTTCCGGCGCGGCCCACGAGCAAGTGCGCGACCGCTTAACGGAGACCTTCGCCGATCACGGCGAGAAGGCGCTCAAGAACGTTGCGCGACCCGTGCGGGTCTACAGTTTGACACGCAGCCGCAGCGCGATGGCGGGAAAGGCGGGCGGCGCCGAAACGGCGTCGCGTCTCGCGCTGCCGGACAAGGCTGCGATCGCGGTGCTCCCCTTCCAGAACATGAGCGGTGATCCGGAACAGGAGCATTTTGCCGACGGCATCAGCGAGGACATCATCACCGCCCTCTCCAAGCTCCGCTGGTTCTTCGTCATCGCGCGCAATTCGTCCTTCACCTATAAGGGCAGGTCCGTCCACATGAAGCAGGTCGCTGAGGAACTCGGCGTCGGCTACGTGCTCGAGGGCAGCGTGCGCAAGGGCGGCGGCCGGGTACGCATCACCGCCCAGCTCAACGACACGGCGACCGGAAGCCACATCTGGGCTGAGCGTTACGACCGGGATCTCGCGGATGTGTTCGCGGTTCAAGATGAGATCACCGCGGCGATCGTGGCCGCGATCGAACCGCAGCTGTACGCTGCGGAGAATTTTCGCGCCCAACGCAAGCTACCAGACAGCATGGACGCGTGGGAGCTCGTGATGCGGGCGCTCTCCCACCTGTGGCGCGTGACGCGCCAGGACAATCTGGTCGCAGAGGCTTTGTTGGATAAGGCCGTCACACTCGATCCGAGCTACGGCCAGGCGCTTGGCGTCAGGGCGTTCAATCGCGTCCTGGGCGGTCACTTGGGTTGGAGGGACATGGCGAGCGTGGCGCCGGACGCGGAACGCGACGCGCTGGATGCGCTTCGAGCCGACGGCGAAGATTCTTGGGCCCACCTCGCTTTGGGATGCGTTCATTTGCTCGCCAGGCGTTTCGACGACGCCCCTGGCCGAGCTGGAGCAGGCGCTGCGCCTTAATCCGAATTTTTCCCTGGGCCAGGGCTACTACGGCCTCACCCTCGCATATTGCGGGCGTTGGGAGGAGCGCGTCGCGGCGGCGGACCGGGCGTTGCGCTTGAGCCTGCGAGATCCGTTGACGGCGATCTATTTCGGCGTCGCCTCCTACGCGGAGTACATCGGACGCAACTACGAGGAGGCGATAAGGCTCGCGCGCCAGGGCGCGCGCCAGCGGCCCGATTTCGTTGGCGCCCACCGCGTGCTGGCCGCCTCTGCCGGGATGTCCGGCCAGAGGGAGGTCGCCGCGGCCGCGTTGCAAGAGCTTCGCCGCGCTCAGCCCAATATCTCATTGGAGTGGATCGGTAGCGAGATGCCGATTAAGCTTGAGGCGGAACGGGAGCGCTATCTTGAGGGCTTCCGTCGCGCCGTGCTGACCTAGCTCATTTGCTCCTGCGCCGCGCGGGCGATGCGGGTCGCCTCGACGCCGATCTGCCGAAATTGCCCGAGCGCCGAGGGAATGGAGCCGCAGAAGAAAAGCCCAGGCTCCGCGGTCGCTCGGCCGCTGACGAGCGGCGCTCCTGTTGCATTCAGCACGCCCTTGGCGTCCGGCAGCAGCGAGCGAAGGTCGGGGCGGAAGCCGGTCGCGAGAATGATGGCGTCGAAGCGCTCGGCGAGCGACTGCTTGAAGCTGACGCTCTCGCGCGCGAAGCTTGCGACGTCGCCGCGAAGCTTGATCCGTCCGTCTCGTATCGCCTCGAGCGTGCCGACGTCGATAACCGGCGCGCGCCCGTCCTCCTTGATTGCACGGATCGGCCCTTTGGCGGAGCGCTTCAGGCCGAGCTTTTCGATAGAGCCGATCGCCAATTGGACGAAGGGCGCGTTGATGCTGTCGGCCACGCGCGGCGGAAGCCATTGTTCGGCGGTGGGAAAGACAAGGATCGGCAGTCCGAACAGCTCGCGCGGAACGATATTGACCGGGCTGCGGACCGAGAGAGCCACCTCAACCCCGGCTTCAGCGAAGCCAAGGGCGATCTCCGCCCCGGAATTGCCATAGCCGACAACAAGCACGCGTTTCTCCGCGAAAGGGGCCGGATTGCGATAATGACTCGAATGCAGGATCGGGCCGCCGAACGTGTCCATGCCCGGCCAGGTTGGCGTGTAGGGGTAATCGGCCCAGCCGGTTGCGACGATGACGATGGGCGCGCTTCGCGAGTTCTCACCCGCCTCGGCGCGCCATGTCCGCCCATCGCGACGCACCTCGCGAACAGGCGCGTTGAAGACTGGCTTCAGTTCGAACTTTGCCGCGTAGGCCTCGAGATATTCGACAACGTGAGCGCGCGAGGGGTAGCGGCCGTAAGCTTTCGGTATGGCTAGGCCCGGCAGGCCGGAGCGGGCGCGATCCGTGTGCAGATGCAACCGATCATAGTGGCGCCGCCAGACCGCGCCGACTGCGTCGGATTTTTCGAGGATCGCGGCGTCGGCGCCCCGAATCTTGAGCGCCGCCGCCGTGGCGAGGCCGGCCGGACCCGCGCCGATGATGATGGCATCGCATGAACGGGCCATCGTGCGCTCCTTCCCGAACGCTACGGCCCTCAGCCTCGAGCCAGCGGATTGTTTCCGCCCCACGTCGTCACTTCGCCGGGGCCATGCAGGTGTAACTGGCCGCATCGGTGCGAGAGCCCTGACCGGAAAAACGAGCGACTGCCGGATGGGGGCACCACGGGCGCTGTGCCACGATCCCCTTGCTTGGGTCGTTGTCGCGATAGAGCGTTGCGATGATCCGGTCCGGGGCCGCGCCGTCCTCGACCCAGTGCGCGAGCGCGTCCACAACGTCGTGCGCTGGGTCATGGGCGGGCGAGGGCAATCCGAAGACGCCGCCGACCGCGTTCGGCCCGAGACCTAAGCCGCAGTGTTGCATGCCGGGCGCCATGAACAGTCGATAGAAGGACTGTGTCTTCTCGATCCCGCCCAACTTGGCGGCGACATCCTCGTAATAGTCGATCGAGCTCGGCGCCGGAATCGCTGCGTCGTTCCAGCCGTGATATTGGATGAGCTTGCCGCCCGCGTCGCGAAAGGCGCTGAGATCCGTGTTCGCCGCGTCGAGCGCTTGCCCCGTCTTTTCCTGGGCCTGCGCGAGATCGTCGGCGAGATTCTGACCATGGAAATTCCAGTCCGCCTTGTCGAACACCATGTCTGCGAAGTAGCCGGTCGCGAAGCCGTAGATGAGCGTCCCCTCGACGCGCTTGGGATCAGCGCCGGTAAGCCACAGCGTCCAGGCCACAGGGCCAGCTTCGCCGCTTGGAGGGTAGCCGGGAAACACCGACTTGCCCGAGGCATCCTGCATGCCCGAATAGATCTTCTTCAGAGCCGTAATCTGAGGCGCGGAGAGGCATTGCTTCGATTTGCCAGCCTTGCACAGCAGGTTCGAGGGGTCGAAATGGCACTCCGCGGGATCATCGAGAACGCCGTTTTCGCCATGGCAGGCTTTGAGCGCCGCGTCCGATACGACCGACAGTTGCTCGGGCGAAATCCAGCTGTCCGGCGTCTCGGAAAGGGCCTCATCGGTCCAAACCCCATTGGTCAGCAGCCTGGTCCAGAAATTCGCCGGCGCGCCGGCGACGATGCCGTCATAATCTTTTGGAAACCGCTGAGCTTCCATCAGTGCTTCGCGGCCGCCGTCCGAGCAGCCGGCGAAGTAGGCGCGTGTCGGAGCTTTCCCGTAATAGACTTCGATGATCGCCTTGGACACTGTGGCCGTCTCATGGATCCCCCGCCAGCCGAAATCCACGATCTTCTCGGGATGGCCGAGAGCCCAGCCTGCATCCAAACTTCCGCCGGAGTGGCCTGTGGTCGTGCCCGACACCGCGTAGCCCGCTTCCAGCGCCCAATCCATCGATGGGTAGATCAGCGATCCAGCGAACCCGCCGTTGCCGACCCCCTCATATTTGCTGTTCCAGGCCGCCTGGGGCGGCAACCAAACCTCGAAGGCGATGTTCGAGTCGGACGACGGCTTGATCGAGCCTTGGATGCGGCAGAACGAGGCGTTCACCGCCACTGGGGTCGGCGGATCCATACCGACCACGCTCGAAGGCGGCGACACATTCGTGGCCGCGGTAATCGTTGCGTCGCCGAAGGTTTTACCGGCTAGGGCTCCGCAATCCGCCGCCGCGGCGGCGCTTGTCGTGAGCGCGAGCCCGCATGCGGCGACCGCGCTCGCGCCCGCTAGACGCGATCCTCGCTCTGTCCATCCAAATTTGGCTTTCGACATGGCGTTCTCCCTTCAAATCCTGTCGCCCCCGGGAGCGCCTAACAATTCGACGGCAAAGCGCCAAGCCTCTTTGTCGAATTATCGCGCCAATGTCCCCGGCGCTGGATTTGCGCGACCGTAACGCCGGCTCAAGTTTGGCGTCAATTGTCTGATGTGTCGTAGGCTGACATCCGCCGGCCGAGGCCGACTCCTCAGGCCGGCGCGTCCTCGCGCGCGCCAACCATATATTGAACCAGCTCCTCGGCGTTGGTGCGGGCGGTGGTTTTCTCGCCGACTTTTCGGCCGCGGTGCATGACGATGATGCGGTCGGTGACCGC
This sequence comes from uncultured Alphaproteobacteria bacterium, assembly GCA_963775405.1. Taxonomy (GTDB): domain Bacteria; phylum Pseudomonadota; class Alphaproteobacteria; order Rhizobiales; family Beijerinckiaceae; genus Roseiarcus. The sequence goes on along the minus strand of CAVZJI010000033.1, from coordinate 21,882 downwards.
AAGCGCGTCGGGCATCACATGGGTGATCAGGATGACCGGTACGCCGCGGCCCTTGAGCATGCGGATGACCTCTAGCACCTTGTGCTGCTCGGGCACGCCGAGATTGTTGGTCGGCTCGTCCATGATCATGAGCCGCGCGTCCCAATAGACGGCGCGCGCGATCGCCACCGCCTGGCGCTGGCCGCCCGAGAGCTTCTCAATCGGGGCGGTCATACTGGGAAAGCGGATCTGCAGCGAATTCGAGCGTCTGTCGCGACTGCTCGCGCATATGCTTGTCGTCGAGTGTCTGGAAGAGACCGCCGAGGCGGCGCGTCTTGACCTCGCGGCCTAGAAAGATGTTGGCGCCGACGTCGAGATTGTTGGCGAGCGCGAGGTCCTGGTAGATCGTCTCGATCCCGGCGCGGCGTGCCTCCATCGGGCTCGCGAACTGAACTCTTTCGCCATCGAAGACGATCTCACCGTCCTCCGCTGCGTGAACACCTGAGATGCATTTGATGAGCGTCGACTTGCCCGCGCCATTGTCGCCTAAGAGACCCACCACCTCGCCGCGCGTGACGTCGAAACTCACGTTGTCGACGGCCACGAGTCCGCCGAAGATTTTTGTCAGGTTGCGGACGGAGAGTAGCGGCTCGCTCATTGCGCCGCGCCTGCGCGCGCGTGGCCGGTGATGAGGTCGCGCGACTGGTCGATCAGCACCGCGACAATGACCACCGTTCCCACCACGATGAATTGCCAGAAAGCCTCAACGTTGAGCATCACGAGCCCCGTGGTCAGGACAGCGATGATGAGGGCGCCGATCACCGTGCCGATCACGGTTCCGGCGCCCCCGAACAGGCTCACTCCGCCGATGATGACCGCGGCGATCGAGCTTAAGAGAAGCGGATCGCCGATCACCGCCGAGCCCGCGGTGAAGCGCAAGGTCGACAGGAAACCGGCGACCCCGGAGGTCGCGGCCGACAGGATGTAGATCGCGATCACGCGGCGATCGACTGGGACGCCGCTGCGCACCGCGGCGTCCATGGAGCCGCCGATGGCGTAGACATGCCGCCCGAACTGCGTTCGGTGGAGCAGGAAAATCGCCCAGGCGACGACGAACGCCGTCACCAGAACCGGATACGGCAGAACGGCGTCCATACGGCGCTGGAGCTCGCCGCTCACCTCCGGCCGCTCAAGGAAATAGAGCCCGCCGCCCTGGCCCGAGATGTAGTAGAGGAGCGCATCGTTGCCGTAGGCGCGGATGCCGGACGGCAAGCCGATCACGGTCGTGTTCTCGCTCATTAGATAGGCGATTCCTCGCACGATGAACGAAGTGCCGAGCGTGACGATGAAGGCCGGCACCTTCAGTTTTGCGATGATGACGCCGTTGACGAGGCCGACCGCAGCTGCGCCGGCGACGGCGGCGATAAGGCCAATGACGACCGAGGGAAAGAGCGGGACGCCGGCGTCGAACGCCGATCGCAGCGCCAGCGCCGAGAGCACCGAGGCGAGGCTCATCACCCAGCCCACCGAGAGATCAATGCCGGCGGCGATGATGACGAAGGTCTGACCGAGGCCGAGCAGCAGCACTGGGATGATCGCGACGAGAATGTTCTGCGAGTTGCGCACGGTGAGAAAATTGACCGCGCCGCCGGTCGTCAGCGGCACGGCGGCGACGAAGAACAGGACGAGAAGCGCGAGGAACAGCCATGCCCAGATGTTGCTCAGGAAGAGAATGAGCCGCTGCGCGCGCGTGCGGGCGCCCGGAGAGGCGGCGCGCGCTCGGGCGAGGGTTACCCTCGAGGCGCGTTCGATCACAAGTCTCTCATCCGCAGGCCCTCATCCAGCGCGTCGCGCTCCTTCTCCGGTACACCGGAGAAGGTTCTGGGAAGAGAGTTGGATGTAAGGAACGCGCTCCATCAAACGCGAAGCAGCGCTACTTGCCCGGAACCGAATAAATGAAGCGGGCGATCGCAGGGTCTTTCACGTTGTTCTTGTCGATGATGGCGAAGCCGGTCTCGACGCGGCGCGGCAGGCTGGTCACGCCGGCGGCGTCAGCCTGGGCGAACATCACGGCAAGATAACCCATATCGAACGGCTTCTGCGCCAAAACCAGGGATACGACACCCTTGTCCATCAGTTCGATGGCGAGCTTCGTCGCGTCATAGGCGACGACCTGAACGTGACCGCCGAGGCTTGCGTCGACGACCGCCGTTCCCGCACCCTGAGCGCTGAATACGTTTGTGCCGAACACGCCGGCGAGATTGGGCTCACGCGCCAGAACTGCAGCCGTCTGCTGCGCCGCCTTATTGGGATCGTCCAGATTGTAGTCGGGGCCGAGCACCTTGACGTCGGGGTAGTCTTTGGTCATCGCCTCCTTGAACCCCTTCTCGCGACCCTCGACGGAACTGACGTTGGGGTTGGTCGAGTTGATGTAGACGGTTCCCTTGCCGCCGATCGCCTTGGCAAGCCCGCGCGCGGCGATGCGGCCACCCTCGACGTTGTCCGAGCCGATGTAGCTGATCGGGAACTTCACGGGCCCCTTGACGTAGTCGCCGTCGCCGAGAAACGTATCGACGGTGATGACCTTGATGCCTGCATCGGAAGCGGCCTTCAGCGGGCCGACCATCTGATCCTTATCGGTCGGCGCAACGATGATGTATTTGAGGTCGCCTCGTGCGACCATCGAATCGAGGATCGGCGTCTGAACGCTGACGCCCCAAGTCGGCGGAATCTGCGTGACCACCTCGGCGCCTAGGTCCTTCGCCGCCGCCTCCACGCCGAGCTGCATGACCTGATAGAATGGATCGACCACCCCAGGCAAAAAGCCGATCTTGAGCTTCTCCGCCGCGGCGCCATGGGCCGCGAAGGCCACCGCCAGCCCCGCCACGGCCAGTCCTAGGTATTTGCGCATGTTGTCTCCTCCCTTGAGTAATCGGTTGCCTTAGGCCGGGCCTCGCGCCAGCTCTACTTTCGCTCTCGGCTTCGTTCAGCTCTCGGCCTTTCAGGCTCTCTCCGCCTTCTTGGCCCGCTCGATCCCCTCTAAGACGAGTGCGCGTCCCTCGTCTGCGTCGCCCCAGCGAACGATCTTAACCCACTTATTGGGTTCCAGATCCTTGTAATGGGCGAAAAAATGCTCGATTTGCTCAATCGTGATTGACGGCAGGTCGGAGTAATTGTTCACATGCGCGTAGCGCTTGGTAAGCTTCGCTGATGGCACGGCCAGCAGCTTCTCGTCGCCGCCTGCTTCGTCCTCCATGATCAAGACGCCGACGACCTTGCAGCTCATGACCGCGCCGGGAACGATCGCGCGCGTATTGGCGACGATTACGTCGCAGGGATCGCCGTCGCCTGAGAGCGTATGGGGGATAAAGCCGTAATTTCCCGGGTAGCGCATCGAGGTGTAGAGAAACCGGTCGACCTGCAGTGCGCCGCTTTCCTTGTCCATCTCGTACTTGATCGGCTCGCCGCCAATCGGCACCTCAATGACCACGTTGACATCGTGGGGAGCGTTCTTGCCGATCGATATAGCGTTTAAGTTCACGGTGGCCCTCCCGAATCGCCTCCGCCCCAAGTCGCCGTCATGGACGACATCGGCGTCGCGTCATTCCCGTCTTACAGGAGGAGCGAACATTCAGCTAAAGCCGAAAGCGATTCGATCGCGTTGCTGACCGCCAAAGGTCTCGCGCGCACGGCGCAAAACCCGGCCGCCCAGGCGGCGGTAGAACCCGACTGCCCGGTCGTTGTCCGCCAGCGCCCAGACGACGAGGTTCGAGAGTCCATGGCCCGCCAGATCCTTGCGCGCCGCTTCGAACATACGCCGCCCGAAGCCGCAGCCCTGGCATTCCGGCGCCAAGTAAAGCTCGAAGATCTCGCCGCCGTAGCCAAGCGCCGGCACCCGATTGCGCCCGTAGCTGACATAGCCGACGACGGAATCGCCGAATTCCAGCACCAATAGCGGCGTCCGGCGCGCGATTGCGAGACGCCACCAGGCCGGGCCTCTACGCGCGATCATACGCTCGAGCTCCCGGCCTGGGATCACGCCACGATAGGCTTCGCGCCACGCGGCGTCATGCACCGTGGCGATTTCGCCCTCGTCGCCGAGTTGCGCCGCGCGGATGGATATGACCGTCTCGACCATGGAGGGGATGTTAAGTCCGCGCGCGGGCCCGCCGCAAGGTCTTGACAGCGGCAGCGGATGACTTTTTTGCTCATGCGGGCTTGCCTGTTGAGTTGCCGCCTCGGCGCCGGAATTTTAGCGCAATCGCCGTGCAATGCGCTGCAAACGCCCGACCTGGAGATTCGAAACGATGGCGCCGCGATCGCCTCAGGCCCGCCTGCGACTGGCCGCCGTCGGGATGACGGCTGCGCTCGTCTGGATCGCGGGCGCGCGCGCCGACGTGCTGCACGCGACCTACCGCGTGTCGTTGATTGGCCTTCCTATCGGCGCGGTTAACCTCTACGCCGACCTCACCCCGACCAGCTACTCGATCGCGGGCGATGCGAAGGTGACCGGTATCGCCAAGCTCTTCGTCGCCAACGCGCACGGAGCCTCGGCCGGCAGGGGCGCGATCGTCCAAGGCCATGTGTCGCCGGCGAGCTTCGCCACCATCGCCTCAAGCTCGAGCATGACGCGGACGATTCGGATGGCGCTCGCTGGCAACACCGTCACCGGGATCGATATTTCGCCGCCATTCCAGGATAAGCCGGATCGAGTTCCGCTTGGACCCGGAGACAAGCGTGGCGTCGTCGACCCAGTCGGCGCGGTCATCCTTCCGGCCCCGGCCTCTGGACCGATCCTGTCGCCCGCCGCGTGTAACCGCACGGTTCCGATCTTCGACGGCTATACGCGGTTCGACATTAACCTCTCTTATGTCGGCGAGCGCTCGGTGTCGGCGAAGGGCTACGACGGCCCAGTCGTCGTTTGCGCGGCCCGCTATGTCCCGATATCCGGCCATAGTCGCGACCGACCGGCGACCATATTCATGGCCGACAACAAGGATCTGGAAGTCTGGCTGGCGCCGATCGCCAGCGACCACGTGCTGTTTCCCTTCCGCATCTCGGTGCGCACGATGATCGGCACGACGGTCGTCGAGGCACTGGAATTCCGCATCGACGAGAAGTAGTCGGCCAATCGCCAGTACGCAATCCGAAACGCGGCCGGCGTCAGGGCGGATAGACGGCCGCGGCGGCCAGACTAATTGAGCTCGTCCTCAAGCATCGGCATCGGCAGCACGCCGATGCCGTCCTCCAGCAATGACTTGGCCTCCGCGAGGGTCGCGCGACCACGAATCGCACGCTCTGGTTCCTCCCCGAGGTGGATGGATCTCGCCACCTGCGGGAACTTGGCGCCGACGTCGTCGGTGTTCGCCTCAATTTCGCGGCGCATGTGGAGGAAGAATTCACGCGCCTGTCGGCGTCGATCATCGACCACAACCTCGGGGCCAGGTTGGACCGTCGCGCGCTCGCCCCCGACGACCGCCGGGGCCATGATCGCTTTGTCGACCCGGGTCGAGCCGCATTCGGGGCAGACGACGAAGCCCCGCTTACGTTGCTTCTCATAAGCGGTGCTGTCCGGGAACCAGCTGTCAAACGCATGCCCTTCGGCGCAGCCGAGCGCGTATTTGATCATTGTTGTTCAGCCAGCCAGTAGCGCATCGAGCTTGCCTGCCGTGTCGAGCGCGTGCAAATCGTCGCACCCTCCGACATGCGTGTCGCCGATGAAAATCTGCGGCACGGTCCACCGGCCGCGCGCCTTCGCGGCCATCGCCGCCTGGGCGGCGCGGTCGCCGTCAACGCCGATTTCTTCGAAGGGAACCGCCTTGGCGCGCAACAACGCCTTGGCGGAGTGGCAGTAGGGGCAACTCGACTTGGTATAGATGACGATCGGCGGCACGCTGAGACATCCCTTCGCGGATCACTCCGCGTATTTGGCTTTGTTATATGGGTAATCAACCGCCGGTAACAACTCGGGCGAATACGAGCACGTCCACCCGCTTCGCGCCAGCCCTCAAGAGCGCCCTGGTGGCGGCGTTGGCGGTCGCGCCCGAGGTTAAAACATCGTCGACGAGCACGACATTGAGCCCCCGCACCTTTGCGCCCTCGGCGATTCGGAACGCGCCTTGGACGTTTTCGGCCCTTTGCGTTCGGCTCAAGCCTACCTGGCTCCGCGTCGCTTTGACGCGCCGAAGCGCGCTCAGATCGCACGGTTTGCCTGTCTCGCGGGAGATCTCCGCCGCGAGCGCCGCGGCCTGGTTGAACCGGCGGCGCCAAAGCCGCAAGGCGTGCAGCGGCACCGGCGTTAGGAGATCGGCGTCGGCAAGGACGTCGGCGCCGGCGCGAGCCATCCAGCGCGCGATCGGCTCGGCGAGCTCGGCGCGGTCGGAATATTTGAGCCGATGCACGAGCGTCCGGGCCGGTCCGTCCTCGAAGCGCGCCACGGCCCGGGCCCGGCCGAACGCCGGGGGGTCGGCCATCGCCTGCGGCGAGATAAGACCCTGACCGAGGTCATGCTCGAATGGCGTGCCAAGTCGCTCGCAAAAGGGGCGCTCGATAAAGCGCATCGTGCTCCAGCAGCGTGGGCATAGCGCCCCGTGCCTATCTGTCGCGGCGCGGCAAGCAAGGCACGTCGGGGGATAAAGCGTGTCGAGAGCGGCTTGAGCCAAGCGCAAGGCGAACGCGCTGGCGCGGCGCGCCCAAGACGGCCCTTGTGCTTCGTCCGAGTCCAGCCACGAAAGGGCATTCATGGCGGAAGGTTAGCGCGAACCGAAGCTTTGCGCGAGAGGCGGCCTGGCGGATAAGGAACGCCTATGTCCCACCCGGGTCCGCCGCCGCAGATATTCGATCGAGGTCTGATCAATCGGCGCCTCGATCGCGCCTGGGCGCGGGTCCAGGGGCAGGCTCAAGCGGACTTCCTGCTGGCTAGGGCGGCCGAAGACCTTCGCGATCGGCTGGCGGTGGTCAAACGGCGCTTCGCCCTAACCGCCGATTTCGGTTCGCCCGGTCCGCATGGGGCGGCCGCGCTTGTGGCTGCTGGGCAGGTCGATTGCGTCATCCGGATCGCCCCGACAAAGCCGAGCCTCGGTACCGGCGGTTTTCTGCCGAGCGTCGGCGACCTTGAGCGCCTGCCGGCCGCGGACGGCCGTCTTGATCTCGGCGTTTCCTTGCTCGCGCTGCAGACGGTGAACGATCTGCCGGGCGCGCTGGTTCAGATGCGGCGCGCGTTGAGGGACGATGGCCTCCTGATCGTGGCGATGGTCGGGGGTGAGACGCTGACCGAGTTGCGGCAAAGCCTGACGATCGCCGAGAGCGAGGTCCTCGGCGGCGCGTCGCCGCGGGTCGCGCCCTTCGTCGACGTGCGCGCTCTTGGCGGCCTGGCGCAGCGCGCGGGGTTAGCGCTGCCGGTCGTCGATCTCGATCGCGCAGTCGTACGCTACCCGGACATGTTCGCGCTTTTCGCCGACCTGCGCGCTATGGGGGCCACGAACGCGCTGCATGCGCGCAGCCGCAAACCGCTGCGTCGCGAGGTCCTCCTTCGCGCAGCCGCCGTCTACGCCGAGCGCTTCGCCGATCCGGACGGGCGCCTGCGGGCGACCTTCGACCTCGTATGGCTTGCAGCCTGGGCGCCGCATGAAAGCCAGCCTAAGCCGCTCGAGCCTGGGTCGGCGACGACGCGGCTCGCCGATGCTCTTAAAGGCCAGCGCTAGGCGATCTCGGCCAAAGAATCCGTTCGCGAGGCCTTCGCGGCTCGTTGGCGCCTTTGGCTTCGACTCCATCTTTTCAAAGGCTTGAGTGTATTTTCTTGTCCACGGCGCGGCTTTCGCTCCTGGACTTGGCGCCCGGCGCCGAGAGGTCCGGCCGCCATGATATTCAGCCCGTCGCAGGGCTCTGGACCATCGTCCGCCTGCCGCAGCGCCCGTCGGGGTCAGCCCGTGAGCCCTGCGCCATCTCAGTATCAACTGCATGATTATGTAAAACAGTAGCTGTGTTTGCTATTTTTTGGAGCCACGACTGTGCGGCGGGTCAGCGAGAAATCAGGCAAATAGAATCCGGATCAGAGCCCGCGGTGAAGGCGTCACCGCGTTCAATTCGATCGCGCGCTGCTCGTCGCCGCGCCGGTCGAACGCGCCTTCGCTGGCCGCAGCGACGCGCCGGTGAGAGCCACGCCGCCCAACACCAGCGCCAGCCCCGCCCAGGCGGAGGATGCGACGGGTTCAGCGAGCGCGACGGCGCCGCCGACGACGCCAATCAGGGGCACGATGTAGTTGTTGAGGCTCGCAAAGGTCGGTCCCTCCTTGTTGACGAGCCGGAAATAGACGTAATAGGCGAGCGCTGTGTTGAACACGCCGAGCGCGCCCATCGCGAGGATGGGCGCGAGCGGAGCCTGGAGGAGCGTTGCGAGCGGCGAGGGTCTTCCGAGCACGAGCCCGATTGTCGTGAGCACGAGCGTCGAAATCGTCATCGAAGCGGTCACCACTCTGACCGCGCCGATCTCCCTCGTCGCGGCTCCGGAGATGATCGCGCCCGTGCCATAGGAGATGCCTGCGGCCAGGGCGAAGGCGCGCCCCAGGACGGAATGATCGCCGCTGTGCGCTCCCGGCGACCAGAACGTGACGGCGACCCCGGCGAAGCCGAGCGCAAGGCCCAAGGCGGCGAGCCACGTCCAGCGGTCTTGCGATCCTAGACATTTTCCGCTCACGTTGCATCATAACCTGCGGCGGCGAGATAGTTTGCGCATTCTTGTGGGGAGAAGCGGCGAAGGGCGTCGGCGATGGCTTGCCAGAGGTCGGGGATGGTTCGCGCGGCGGCGGCGCGCAGCAGGGCCTTGAGCTTGGCGAAGGCCCTTTCGATGGGATTGAAGTCGGGGCTGTAAGGCGGCAGGTATCGCAGGCTCGCGCCGGCGGCCTCGATCGCCTGTTTGACGCCATGGACCTTGTGAGCGGGCAGATTGTCCATGATCACGATGTCGCGTGGCCGCAACTCGGGAACGAGCGCCTGTTCGACATAGGCGAGAAAGGCCTCCCCGTTCATCGGTCCGTCGAGGACCATGGGCGCAGCGATCCGGTCGTGACGCAGAGAGGCGGTGAAGGTGGTGGTTTTCCAATGGCCATGGGGCACGGCGGCGCGGCATCGCTCGCCTCTGGGCGCACGACCGTAAAGGCGCGCCATCTTGGTGTTGGCGGCGGTCTCGTCGATGAAGACGATCCGCGTCGGATCGAGGTCGAGTTGTCCTTCGAACCACGCCTCGCGTGGCCCGCGTTCACCGCGCTGCGGCGCTGTTCGGCGGCATGGGCCGACTTTTTTTGCGCGTGATCTTGCGACGCTTGAAGAACCGCCAGAGTGTGCCGATGGCGACGGCGACGCCGCGCTCCCTCAGCTGTTCTCGCAGTTCCGAAAGCGTAATGTCGCTCCTGGCGGCCACGGCCGATAGGATCAGCCCGGCATGCGCCTCGATCCGTTGCGAATGGCGGTCGCCGCCCTGGCGCTTGGGCGCCAGATCGCCCTCGCGCCGTTCCATGGCCCGCCACCGGATCGCGCTCGAGGCGTTGACGCCAAACCGCTCGGCCGCCGCCCGACACGACAATCCCCCCTCAATCGCGCCAACGACACGCCTGCGAAGGTCAACCGATAAGGATCTGGCCATGCACGCCAGCCTCCTTCGCCGGCCAGAAGCATAAATCAGAACCAAGCCAATTCGGGAATCCCCTGCGAATCAATCAGACAGGAAAATGCTCTAGAAAACGGCCGAACAGGAAGACGAAGATGGGCTGAGCGCCCATCATCAGCGCCATGTCGGCGCTTGTCGTCAGCGTCGCCGCTTTGCCGAGCAGCAGGAAGGGGATCACCTGTCCGATCAGCGCGAGCGCAAGAAGTTTGGCCCACAGTCCAGGTCGCGATCCGGGCCAGACCTTGCCCGAAAGGACGCTCGTGAGCAGCATGGTGGCCGCCGCCACGCCCACACGCGCCAACGCGAACGAGAACGGATCGAAGGCGCGCGACGCGATCTTGATCAGAAGAAAGGACGAGCCCCAGAGAAACGACAGAAAGGCCAGCCCCGCGTAAGCCGCCATGAGGCTCTCGAGGTTTGAAAGGTGGGACTAGAGGGTTCGGCTCGCGGACGTCAACGAAAATTGGTCGACGGCGATCAAGCCCCGCGACCTTCATAGGCCAAATCGCGCAGCCTGCTCCAGGACGCGCCGCGCAGGTCGGCCTGCAGCCCCTTGCCCTTGAAGGTGGCGCGGCGCAGCTTGAACGGCGCGACCGCCTTGGTCTCGGTCACGACGCGGCGAAGCCCTCGCTCCACCAGCGCGCGCAACGTGACCCCCTCGCGCTCGGCAAGCTTGCGAGCCTCACGAAGGAGCGGGTCCGAAATTTCTATGGTCGTCTTCATAGCCCCTATGGATGGGACCTGTTGTCTGCGGCCCATATTACGCGTCGGAATCCCGGCGGCAAGCCGCAAGGGTCTCGGCCAGTCGTGGACTGGACAGGGTAGCCACATGCAGCTACACAGTAGGCATGAAGACCGTATCCATTCGCGAGGCGAAAAATCGCCTGACCGAACTCGCCCGAGAGGTCGAGCGCGGCGAGACGATCCTCGTCACGCGCAACGGCTCACCCATACTCGAATTGACGCCTCACCGGCCGCGAAAAGGGCTGCGGCTGGGGGCAATTGACGAATTCAAGCGGAAGCACGGCGTCGAAGAGATTGTGGCCTTCATCGCCGATGGTTTCGACGATCCGCTGCCAGAGGATTTTCTCCTGCGTCCGTTGCCTTCGGACGCATGAAGCTTTTGCTCGACACCCATATCTTCCTGGCTCTGATCGGGGACGGCGCAGCCAGCCTGCCCGTGGCTGTCGCGGCGTTGTTGAGGGATGGCGGAAGCGAGCACCATCTGAGCGCCGCGAGCCTTTGGGAGATCGCGATAAAATGCCGGCTTGGCAAACTTAGGCTTTCGATAAGCCTCGGCGCCGCCCTGCCAGAGCTTCTTGACGGCTTAGGCATAAAGATCGTCGGGATCGATCAACGTCATGCACTCGCCTCCGTCGAGCCTGAGCCCAAGACCCGCGATCCGTTCGACCGGATGCTGCTCGCGCAATGCCAGGTCGAGGGCTTAAGGCTTCTCACCATCGACCGCGCCCTCGCGGCGCATCCGCTGGCGGCGAGAGGTAGGATCGAGTAAAGTTTTCTCCTTGAGCGGTCAGGGCGGGAGCGTTACCGGAAATTCCGTCCCGCGGGCATCGCCACGGCGATGTCCACTGTCTCGATCGGCGGAGAGGGCGGCGCGCGCGGATTGTCGAAGCGCGGGGCTTGAGCGAAGCGATTGCCTTGCCGCTTTCGGGTCTCCGTCGGTTCCGTTCGGTGCGCCTCGTCGGCGCGCGCAAGAGCGCCGATTGTCGGGCCCGCCTCCGACAGAAGTCCAAGCATCGGCGTCAGGTCGTTCATGCGCTCGGCGACGATATGGATGACCCCTTGCTCACTCTGGAGCTTGCCGGTTACCGCGACGAAGCGCGCGCCGAGCACGATCGCGCGCAGGCGTTCGAAGACTTTCGGCCAGACAATGATATTGGCGACGCCCGTCTCATCCTCGAGCGTCATGAAGATGACGCCCCCGGCGGTGCCCGGCCGCTGGCGCACCAGCACGAGGCCAGCGACCGTGATGCGCTCGCCGTTCTTGACCGAGCGCAGCGTTTCCGAACGCAGGATTCCACGCGCGGACAAGCGCGCGCGCATGAACGAGGCCGGATGAGCCTTGAGCGACAAGGACAAGCGCCGATAATCCTCCACCACATGCGCGCCGAGCGGCATCGGCGGCAGTCGAGCGTCAGGCTCCGCATCGCGCTCCGGTCGGCTGGCGAATAGCGGCAGATCGTCCTGGTCGCCGACCCGGTCGAGGCCGCGCACCGCCCACAAAGCCTGCCGTCGATCGAGGCCGAGCGACCGGAAGGCGTCAGCGTCGGCAAGCCGCTCCAATACGGTCGAACTCAACCCGCTGCGCAGCCATAAGTCGCGCACCGAATCATAAGCCTCGCCACGCCGCTCCACGAGCCGGAGCATGTCTTTTTCCTTGGCGCCGATGATCTGCCTGAGGCCCAAGCGCATCGCATGGGTGGCGCAGATGTGAGGCGCCATCTCGGCGTGGCGGGGATGAATGCCCTCACCCCCAACCCCTCTCTCCATAGCCCGTCGAGAGACGGGCGTTCTTTCGAACGCCCTGTGGGGAGAGGGGAGCGGCTCCAGCGTGCAATCCCAATCGGACAGATTCACGTCGACTTCGCGTACTTCAACCCCGTGCTCGCGCGCATCGCGCACGAGTTGGGCGGGCGCGTAGAAGCCAAGCGGCTGGGCGTTCAGCATCGCCGCGACGAAGACATCGGGGTAGCGGCATTTCATCCAGCAGGAATCGTAAACGAGAAGCGCGAAGCTTGCCGCATGGCTCTCGGGAAAGCCGTATTCGCCGAAGCCCTCGATCTGGTGAAAGCAACGCTCGGCGAACTCACGCGGATAGCCGTTGGCCACCATGCCTTCGATCATCTTCTCTTGAAGCGTCTGGATCGTTCCTGATCGGCGAAATGTCGCCATTGCGCGACGCAATTGGTCGGCTTCCGAGGGCGTGAAGCCTGCGGCGACGATGGCGATCTTCATCGCCTGCTCCTGGAACAGCGGCACGCCGAGCGTCTTGCTCAGGACCGCCTCAAGCTCCTTTGAGGGATAGGAGACGTCCTCGAGGCCCTGCCGGCGGCGCAGATAAGGGTGCACCATGTCGCCCTGAATCGGGCCGGGACGCACAATCGCGACTTCGATCACGAGATCATAATAGTTGGCTGGCTTGAGGCGCGGCAGCATCGACATTTGCGCGCGGCTTTCGATCTGGAACACGCCGATCGTGTCGGCGCGCTGGATCATCGCGTAGACGCACGCCTCCTCGGGCGTAATGCTCCCCAGGGTCAGCTGCTTTGCGTAATGTTTGTCGAGAAGCTTGAAGCCTTTGCTCAGCGCCGTCAGCATGCCAAGCGCGAGCACGTCGACTTTGAGAAGGCCGAGCGCGTCGAGATCGTCCTTGTCCCATTCGACCATCGTGCGCTTATCCATCGCCGTGTTCATCACCGGGATGACCTCGTCGAGCCGGTCGCGGGTGATGACAAAGCCGCCGCTGTGCTGGGTCAGATGGCGTGGAAAACCTGTCAGCGCCTTCGCCATCTCGAGCGCGAGCTTGAGCGTAGGATCAGCGGGATTGAGCCCAATCGCGTGCACGCGATCCTCGCCGATCGGCGCGTTCTCCTGCCCCCAGGCGCTTCCGTTAAGAGCAGCGACGACATCGTCGGATAGGCTGAAGACTTTGGCCGTCTCGCGGATCGCCGAGCGTGTGCGATAGGTGATCACTGCGGCGGCAAGGCTGGCGCGCTCGCGCCCATAGTGGTCATAGATATATTGGATCACCTCTTCGCGCCGCTCGTGCTCAAAGTCGACGTCGATGTCCGGCGGCTCGTTGCGCTCAGGCGAGATGAAGCGCTCGAACAGGAGATCGAAGTTCGCCGGATTGACCTCGGTGATCCGAAGGCAATAGCAGACCGCGGAATTGGCCGCCGAGCCGCGGCCCTGACAGAGGATTCCCTCCGAGCGCGCGAAGCGCACGATGTCATGCACGGTGAGGAAGTAAGGCGCGTAATTGAGCGAGGCGATCAGCTTAAGTTCGTATATCAGCGCTTCCCGCGTGCGCTCCGGAACGCCGTCCGGATAGCGCATTTCTGCCCCTCCCAGGTGAAGGCTTCGAGCGCCGCCTGGGGCGTTGCATGGCCCTGGCGCAATTCTTCCGGATAGCAATGCTTGAGCTCGTCAAGGCTGAAGGCGAGGCCGTCGAGGAAGCGGATGGTCTCGACGACGGCCTGCGGCGCCGAGACGAACAGCCGCGCCATTTCGTGCGGAGCTTTGAGATGGCGCTCAGCGTTGGCTTGCGTGAGGAGGCCCGCTGCTTCGAGCGTGGTTTTCTCACGGATGCAGGTGAGGACATCGGCGAGCGCCCGCCGCTCGGGCGCATGCATCAGCGCGTCGTTGGTCGCGATCAATGGCGCGCCGACAGAGCGTGCGAGCGCAACGCGCCGCGCCAGTCCGCTGCGCATATCCGCGCCATAAGTTAGGCTTGCGCCGATCCACAGACGCTTGCCAAAAGCCTCGCGTAGTAGCGCGACAGCATCGTCCTCCTTGTAGTCGAGCTTCTCCTTGTCTCCTTGTGGGAGAGAGACGTTCTTGCCGCCGTCTTTTGGAGAAGAGGAAGGGAGCGCCACGACCTGAAGGCCCTCGCCGCGGTCCAGCAGGTCCTTGAGGATGAGCCAGCATTCGCCTTTGGGCGCACGCAAGTTGCCCTCGGTCAGAATTCGGCAGAGCCGGCCATAAGCCGCGCGGTCCTTCGGATAGACGAGCGTGTCCGGCGCGCCGTCGATGAATGCGAGCCGTGCGCCTGGAACGACCCGCGCGCCCGCCATCGCCTCAACGTTCTCGCGCGCAAATGTGTGCGCGCGCACGACGCCGGCGAGCGAATTGTGGTCAGCGATCCCGATTCCTGTGAGCCCAAGCTGGGCGGCGCGCGCGACCATTTCCTCGGGATGCGAGGCTCCGCGCAGAAACGAAAAATTTGTCGTTGCCGCCAATTCGGCGAACCGCGACTCGAGCCGGATCAAGAGCGGGGCTCCCCGTGCGGGCGCAAGGAGAGATTGCCTTGCGGCCCAGTTCAGAACAAAGGTAGAACAACAGGAGACAAGAACGCAAGCGGCGAGGCCGAAGCGTTGAAGGGATCGGCTGCGGCTCGCGTGCGAAGGGCGCCTTCGCGGGCCCCTTCGGCAATCGGCGACTTCTACGTCCTAGCTTTCGTTGCCCCGTCCGCGAGACGGACCATCGCGTCGAAGAACAGTCGCCGGAAGCGATCGGCGTCGACGGCGACGGCGACCTCGGTATTGGCGAGGCGACCCCACTGGCCGCGCCAGTCGACGATCGTGGCGCCGGTCGTCAATCGCCCCGTGGTCTCCACGTCGACGGCCGCCTGGCGCGTTTCGACCAGCGCCGGATCGAGCGCCACGGCGATCGCCAGCGGGTCGTGCATGGTGAAAATGCGCTTGCCCAGCATTTTTTCCATGCGCTCGAAATAGAAGCGCGACGCATCTTCGAGGAAGCGCGTCAACTTGGCTCCGTGCGGCTTGTCGGCGATGCGGGCAGCGATCGCCGCGATGTCGCTCTCGTCGATGATCGTCTTGCGCGTGACGTCGAGGCCGACTGCGATCACCGGCGCCGCGCCGGGGCCTCCAAAGGCGTGAAAGACGATGCGCGCCGCCTCGGCGTCATGCCAGATATTGAATTCGGCCGTGGGCGTCACATTGCCCGGCTCCGAATAGGCGCCGCCCATGATGACGAACCGCTTGACGAGCCGCGGCAGCTCTGGCTCGCGCATGACCGCGAGCGCGATATTGGTCAAAGGCCCGGTTGCGCACAGGATGAGGCGCCCGGAATGCGAGCGCGCCGCGCCGATGATCGAATCCGCGGCGTGCAGCGCGTCTGCTGGTTCGTCCGGGTCGGGCAGAACCGCATGCCCAATGCCCGTCTTGCCGTGGATCTCGCTCGCATCCTTTACCGCGATGGACATGGCCGTCGCCGCGCCTGGCCAGACAGGGATATCCGCTCGCCCGACAAGCGCGAGGACTGCGCGCGTATTGCGTGTCGCTGCTGCGAGAGAAACGTTGCCGACCACGGTCGAGACGCCGAGGATCTGCGCCCCGTCATGGGCGCAGGCGTAGAGAAGCGCAAACGCATCGTCGATGCCGGTGTCGACATCGAGGACGAGGGGCTCAGAGTGCTGGGACATGGAGGCAATCTCCGGGCGGCGTGGAAACCGGCGTTGATCTTGCTCAGTGGCAGCGAACATACTGGTGGGACGACTATCGCCCGTCAAAAGAGCCCCTCATCTCCTTGAAAGAGGGTGGGGCGATAGTCAGCCGGCTCTGGCTACAAGATCGAGCTTCAGAATCGATAGGCGCTCTGCGCCGGCGGCCTGTTCCACGACCCGCCAGCCGATCCTCGAGTAAAATCCCTCCAGGTCTGGCCGGCAACAGATATAGACGACCCCATGGTCGAGGGAGCCCGCGATCTTTGCAGCCGCCGCAATCAGCGCCCGGCCGACGCCGCGTCTCCGCTCGGTGGCCTCCACCCACACGGCAGCGACCCAGGGGCTGTATTGCGGCCGTTCCTCCATGTCGGAACGAATGAGAAATGCAGAGCCGAGATAGCCGTGGTCATCGTGGGCCACGACGGTCATCGGCAGCGGACGCTCGTCCGCCATTTCCATCATGTGGCGTTCGACGTCCTCGACTGGGCGGCCGGCATTTCTCCACCAGGCGTTCCAAACTCTGTCGGCGATGATTGCGCCGTAACGCTGCTGTTCGCGGAAGTCGGAAATCTGGAACGTACGCAATTGAGGGCCTCCGCCAGTTGTCCCATACGGGTCGGGTCAAACCGCAAAGCCGCGGCGCTCTTTCCCGACCCAGCGCAACAACAGAAGAACGGCGACGACGGCCAGGCCGGCAGCAAGTCCGATCCATATGCCGACCGGACCAAGCGGCGTCGCGAATCCCAAGGCCACGCCGACCGGCGCGCCGATCGCCCAGTAGCCGAGAAGCGCAATGATGAGCGGCGCGCGCGAATCGTGCAGCCCACGCAGCATGTTGGCGAGCGCCACCTGGCTTGAGTCGACGATCTGGAAGAGGGCGGCGATGCGAAGGAGCGCGACCGCCAGCCCAACCGTCGCCGCGTTGGCCGGCGCATCGACGTCGATGAAAGGCGCGATCAAGAGGCGGGGCGCGCCAATCATCGCCGCCGCAGAAAAGATGGCGAACAACGTGGTCAGACCGAACGCCGACCATCCCGAGCGCGAGATCGCGCGGGCGTCGCCCGCGCCGTAGGCGAGGCCGACCCTGACAGTTGCCGCCTGGCCCAGGCCGAGCGGAACCATGAAGGCGAGCGAGGCGATCTGCAGCGCCATCGTGTGCGCCTCGATCGCCGTGGTGCTGAGAAGGCCCATGGCCAGCGTCGCGGCTGCGAACACGCCAACCTCGGCCACGATCATTGCGCCGATCGGCAGGCCAAGCCGCCAAAGCGCCGCGAACTCCGTTTTGGCGAAGCGCCAGGGCAGCGCGAAGAGCTGCAATGCCCGCAGGCGCGACTCGATCAGCGACGCGGCGAGCAGAATGGCGCACATCAGCGTCTGCGACAGGGTCGTGGCGAAGCCCGAGCCGATGATTCCAAGCGCCGGCATGCCGAGTTTGCCGAAGATCAGCGCATAATTGGCGAGGGCGTTGAACGCGACGGCCAGAAGTCCGGCGATAAGCGGCGGGCGCGGACGCTCGAGCGCTGAAAACGCGGCCCGCGCCGCATAGTATACGAGGCTCGGCGCCAGACCCCATTGGAATCCTCTCAGATAAACCGTGGCGTCCCGAGCGACGTCCGCGGGCTCGCCGATCGCGAGCAGGAACGGGCCCGCGCCGATGAGAGCAATCCACACGATGACGGAATAGAACATCGCAAAGATAAGCGCCTGGTGTGTTGCGCGCCGTAACGAGTCCTTGCCTTGGCCCGCGCCGATCTTGGACGCGGCGATAGGAGACAGCGCGCCGACGACGCCGAGGCCGAAGAGGAACAGCGGCTGATAGAGAAAGAAGCCAAGCGATCCCGCGGCGAGCGCGTGCGGTGAAAGCCGCCCGAGCATGATGAAATCCGTCACGGTCATCACGTTGATCGCAAGATTGGCGAGGATGATCGGCCAGCCAAGCGCAAGCGTCGCGCCAATCTCGCGCCGGAGCGCGCTGCTCGCGGCCGCGGATCCTGCCGGTCGCGCGGCGGCGCCCATGATCGTTTGGTCCTGATGAAGGGCGCGGTGCATAGCCGAAACGCGCGGAGCAAGCAAACATCGCCCGCTTTTGCAGTCGGTCGGTAGGCGACGGCGCGCCAGGGCGAAGGACGCGACGCCCTAGCCATCATCCGACCGTTCGGGCGATCCAATCCAACGTGTCAGCGAGGCGCTCGCCCAACGCGAGATGGACAGCCCCCTCGACGCGCCAAAACTCCTTCGGCGGATTGGCGAGCCCGAACAGTTTCTCGCCGAAGCGGATTGGCACGACAACATCCCTGGTCCCGTGCACGATCAGCGTGGGCGCCTCGACCGAGCCGATCAACAAATCGTTGCGGAACGGATCGCGAAGCAATGCGCGAACCGGGACGAACCAGTATGCGGCTGCTGCGACGTCGACGATCGACGAATAGGGCGAGTTCGAGTACGAGCGCCCCCACCTTGTGGCGCGCCGCGAGCGCGACCGCGACCCCAGACCCAAGCGACTCCCCGAGGAGGACGATGCGCTCCAGCGCCACGCCGCTCGCGATCGCCGCCGCGTAAGCCGCTTCGCCGTCGAGCTTGAGCCCTTGCTCGCTGGGAGAGCCAGTTGAGCTGGCGTAGCCGCGATATTCGATCGCCAGCAACCCCATGCCTGCTTCGGCTATAGCGCGAAAGCGGTCCACGCGCAGGTCGAGCCCGCCGGCGTTGCCGTGAAAATAGAGGATCAAGGGTCGCCCAGGCGCGGGTTGGACGCTCCACGCGAGCAGATTCTCCCCATCCTTGGTCTTCAGACGAAGGATCTTGGCCTTGAGTCCGAGGGTCGCCGGGTCGACCTCAGCGGCGTCGCATCGAAACAGGATTCTACGCTGACCGACATAGAGGCCAACGAACACGACGGCGTAGAGCGCGGCGCAGATCGCAATGGCGATAAGCACAGGCAGGACCCTTGCGCTACGCTCAGTGCTGGAGCGCTTTCACAATCGCGTCGGTCATTTTCTTCGCGTCGCCGAAGAGCATCAGCGTGTTGTCGCGAAAGAACAGTTCGTTCTCGACGCCCGCGTAGCCTGAGCCCATGCCGCGTTTGACGAACAAAACCGTCTTCGCCTTGTCGACGTCGAGAATGGGCATGCCGTAAATGGGCGACTTAGGGTCGGTTTTGGCGGCGGGATTGGTGACGTCGTTAGCGCCGATGACATAAGCGACATCGGCTTGCGGGAACTCGCTGTTGATGTCCTCGAGTTCAAATACTTCGTCGTAGGGAACGTTCGCTTCGGCGAGCAGGACATTCATGTGGCCTGGCATGCGGCCGGCGACAGGATGGATCGCGTATTTGACCTCGACGCCGTTCTTCTTGAGCATGTCGGCCATCTCACGCAGCGAGTGCTGCGCCTGCGCGACCGCCATGCCATAGCCCGGAACGACGATGACCTTGGACGCGTTTTTCATCATGAAGGCCGCGTCCTCGGCCGAACCCTGCTTGACCGGACGGGTCTCGGTTGCGCCCGCTGCACTGGCGACCTCGCCGCCCCATCCGCCGAGGATGACCGATATGAAAGAGCGGTTCATGCCCTTGCACATGATGTAGGACAGGATCGCGCCCGAGGAGCCGACCAGCGCGCCGGTGATGATGAGCGCCAGATTGCCGAGGGTGAAGCCGATGCCCGCGGCCGCCCAGCCGGAATAGGAATTGAGCATCGAGATGACGACCGGCATGTCCGCGCCGCCGATCGGAACAATGAGCAACACTCCGAGCGCAAGCGAGACGAGCGTGATGAGCCAGAAAAAGGCCGGCGATTGTGTCGCGTAGAAGAGCGCGATCAAAACGACGAGCGCGACGCCAAGTCCGCCATTGATGACGTGTCGCTGTGGCAAGAGGATAGGCGCGCCGGACATGCGGCCATCGAGCTTCAGGAAAGCGATGATCGACCCCGTGAATGTCACGGCGCCGATGGCGAGTCCGAGCGACATCTCGATGATGCTGCCAGGGTGAATGATGTCGCCCTCTTCGATGCCGAAGGCCTCGGGCGCGTAAAACGCTCCAGCGGCGACCAGCACCGCGGCCAAGCCGACCAGCGAATGGAACATCGCCACCAGCTGGGGCATGGCTGTCATCTGCACAGTTCGCGCGCGCCATGCACCGATGCCGCCGCCGATTGCGACGCCAAGAATGATGAGCAGCCAGGAGAACGCGCTCGAAGGCGGACGAACCGCCAGCGTCGTCAAGACCGCGACGCCCATGCCGATCATCCCGAAGCGATTGCCCTGCCGCGAGGTCGCGGGCGAAGAGAGACCGCGCAGCGCGAGAATGAACAGAATGCCGGAGACGAGATAGAGCAGGGCCGCGAAATTGGCGTTCATGCGGCCTCAGCCCTTCTTCTTGTACATCGCCAGCATGCGCTCGGTGACGAGAAACCCGCCGAAGATATTTATTGAGGCGAGGATAAGCGCGATAAAGCCGACAAAGCGGGCAAATCCCGATCCGCTGTCGACCGCCGCGACCCCGACCGAGAGGAGGGCGCCGACAACGATGACGGAGGAAATGGCGTTGGTCTCAGACATCAGCGGCGTATGCAGAGCCGGCGTCACCGACCAGACGACATAATAGCCGACAAACACCGCCATCGCGAATATCGCCAGCCGGAACACAAACGGATCAATCGCGCCGCCAGAGGCGGCGTGGCCAGCCGCGGCAAGCTGGTCGCTGTAGGCTTGCGCCGCCTGAGCAGCCTGCCGCGCGGCGTCAGCAGCGGCTCGGAGTTTTTCAATCGCAGCGTCAAGGTTGTCCATCGGGCTCTCCGACGCTCAAAGGGCGCACAAGCGTCTATTGCGGTATGAAGTTTGGGTGAACAATCGCGCCGCCGCGGGTGAGGCACGTCGCCTTCACCAACTCATCGTCCCAATCGACCGCGAGCGATTTGGTCGCTTTGTCGATTAACGTTTCGACGAAGGCGTAAAGGTTGCGCGCATAGAGCGCCGAAGCGGAGGCCGGGACCTTCGTGACGTTGGAATAGCCACAATCTTGACGCCATTGTCGCTGAACGCCAATTCGCCAAGTCGCGAGAGCTCGCAATTTCCGCCGCGCTCGACGGCGAGGTCGACGATGACCGAGCCGGCGCGCATCGATTTCACCATATCGGCGCTGACAAGCCGCGGCGCAGTGCGGCCGGGGATCAGCGCGGTGGTGACGACGATGTCCTGTTTGGCGATATGCGAGGCGATAAGGTCGGCCTGCTTTGCCTTGTAGGCATCGGACATTTCCTTCGCATAGCCGCCCGCGGTCTCGGCCTGCTTGAACTCCTCGTCTTCGACGGCGACAAATTTCGCCCCGAGCGACTTGACCTGCTCTCTGGTCGCCGGACGCACGTCGGTGGCGGTGACCACTGCGCCGAGGCGCCGACCGGTCGCGATCGCCTGCAGGCCGGCGACGCCGACGCCCATGACGAACAGCCTCGCGGCCGTAACCGTGCCCGCTGGAGGGATCATCATCGGCAAGGCCCGGCCATATTCGGCCGCGGCGTCTACCACCGCGCGATAGCCTGCCAGGTTAGCTTGGCTCGACAGCACGTCCATAACCTGGGCGCGAGTTATTCGCGGCAAGAGCTCCATTGCGAAGGCTGCGATCCCGGCGTTCGCCATCGCCTCAATCGCGTCGCGATGGCCGTACGGGTCCATGGTCGCGATGACCAGCGCGTCGCGCTTGAGACGGGCGACTTCGCTGGCGTTCGGCCGGCGAACCTTCAACACCACATCGGCGCCAAGCGCTTCGTCCGTGGATAGGAGTTGCGCGCCCGCCGACTGATACTCAGCGTCTGGAAACCCGGCTTTGGCACCCGCGCCGTGTTCGATTGCAACTTCCGCCCCGACTCCGACGAATTTCTTAACCGTCTCCGGCGTCGCCGCGACGCGGGTCTCCCCCGAGTTCGTTTCGGTTGGCGCTGCTATCAGCATCAAACTCCCCCGAGACCGTCGACGTGCGGCGCGACAAGCGTTCGTTCGGAGTATCCTGGCGAGCGGCGGCCGATCTGTGCTGTCGGGA
>CAVZJI010000032.1:0-35825 GCA_963775405.1 uncultured Alphaproteobacteria bacterium | reverse complement strand
GCGGGAAACTCGGTTACTGGAGGATGTCCATCTAAAGCCGCCTCGCCTTCTTGAACCGCACGTACAGTCCCGAGCAGAGCAGCGCGATGACACCGAGGACGATGAAATAGCCATAATCCGTCTTCAGCTCGGGCATGTTGGCGAAATTCATGCCGTAGATGCCGGCGATCGCCGTCGGCACCGCAAGGATCGCCGCCCAAGCGGCGAGTTGGCGCGTGATGACCCCTTGCCGCTGCTGCTCAAGCAGATTGGCCGCCTCGAACACCGAGGTGAGAATTTCGCGCAAGCCCCCAACCCGCGTCTCGACGCGTCGGACGTGATCGAGCACGTCCTGAAAATAGGGCCGCACCTCCCGGTCGAGCGCCGGAAGCGGGACATGCGTCAGCTTGTTGCATACCTCGTGCATCGGCCCCAACACGCGCTGGAAGCGGATCAGCTCGCGACGCAGAGTGAATAGCCGGCCGATTTCCTCCTTTCGAGAAAGGCGTCGAGCGTGCGCTGCTCGGTCTCAAGCACCTCTTCCTCGATCGCCTCGACGATCGGCAGGTAGCCGTCGACAATGAAGTCGAGAATAGCGTGAAGCACGTAGTCGACGCCGTGCTGGAGCAGCCCGGGAGAGGATTCTAACTGCTGACGGAGCCCGGAATGCGCGCGCTCCGATCCGTGGCGAACGCTGGAGCGAAAGCGCGCTGACGATCCGCCCGGTGACATCATCCTGCACGGCGAAAATGTCGGTCAAGTCCCGATCGAACCGCTCCGCCCAAAGATGGCCGTCATCGGCTGCGTCGATGAGTTGAGCCGTGATCCGCACGCGCTTGTCGACTTTGCGAACGCTGCCCTCGAGTACATAGCGAACACCGAGAAGTCTTGCCGATCTCCTTCTTCGCCTTCGATCAGCACGTCCCCGAGATGGACGCCGACGCGATAGACGATGCGCTTGCTCTCAGGCGTTTCGGCGTTTCGCTCGGCCATCAGTCTCTGCAACTGCGTCGACCACGGACGGAAACTCCAGCAGCAGCCCGTCGCCCATCGTCTTGACGATACGCCCGCCCCTGTCCGACACGAACGGTCGCGCCGCGTCCCGATGCTCCCAAATGACCCTCGCTGTTCCGGCCTCATCCTCGCCCATTAGCCGGGAATAGCCGACGACGTCGACGGCCATGATCGCGGCGAGCTTGCGTGTTTCGGCCATTCGGTTCCCCAAGCCGCCTTAGCACAATAATAAGCGGAGCGTACGGAGGCCCCGATCGATTGGAACCACCCACAATCCGGTCGGGACTGGCTGCCATTTGCGCAATTGAGACGTCGAGGGGTGATGTCGCAAATCGACGTGAAGCGGTCACTGCGAGCGCGAAAAGGACGCTACGCACCCGATGCTTTAGGCCAGCCATCTTTTCGCCGCGATGTATCCACATTTATGTCGAATTGATTGCGGTTGTAACAACTATAGAATGCACTCCGACGCGACCAATCCTCCCACAGGGGGCGCGCCTGCGCCCCGCGCGGCTATCTCCCCGCGCGGGGCTTTTTGCGACTCCTCAGACCCCCGTCAAACCCGTGGAAGTCTAACTGCGGGTAGTCATCGGCGCTCGGAATAGCGACGACGGATTGGAAGCGCAGGGAGACGCCAGAAACCGCGGGCCAATACACTCTTCGGACGACGCTGTTTGACATCTCATTTTGATGAAAGAATCCGGAACGAAGGGGTGCCCAGAATGTGGCTGGGGCCTGCTTTAGCTATATCCCCTTCTGCCCCCGCGGGGGGGATATTGCTATCGTAGGAGTGAGCCGCATTGTGGGCACCCTCTTCGCGATGGTTTTTGCGATTGGACTGATCGATATACTTAAAGCTATAGTGAGAGGTCGGCCACAACGTGCTCCAGTGCGGCGACGGCGAGGAGGGCAGTTCCTCGGTTGCATTTTTCGCCGAGCCGGAGGGCTCGGCCTGGATGGATGAGGTTACGATAGTCGTTACAAAGACGTCCGGCCGAAACAGTCTTCTCCTTAATGATTGAAAGCTCCCTTGCGACGTCGAGGAATTGTGAAAGGGACCATCTTTCTCGGTCATCCGACGGCTTATCTCTCAAAACTTCTTTTTTGAGCCCGCTTGTGATCGCCGCACGAATGTCGGCTTCCATTGGCGGCGGCACGTTGACCCGCCAGAGCAAAAGCGCCTCGATTGCTGCCCGTGCGAGAACGGTCGCTGCCTTCCATTCTGCATGGGCTACTGCCCTATTAATCCAGACCATATCTTGCTAAATACTGTATCGAAGATCGGCATCTGTTACGAATATTAATTCAATTATATGAGTTGGTGGAAATTCATCGGGACATTGCGAAAGAACTCGGTACAGTGTCGTTGCTACGTCTACGTTCTTTATCGTTGGGATAGGAAAGCTTGTTCCTCTACCAATTCTAAATTTTCCTTGTTCTTCGATAATTGCAATCGCAAGCACCATGTCGGCGTATTGATCCGTGGGAACATTGATAAGTTGAGACGGGATTTCTCGAATGAGATTTACGATCCCTTGCAAGCCGTCGAGTTGACCCGAGTGTATCAGTCCTTCGCCGGGTATGCTCTTCGTGACATGCGCGAAGAATTTTTCGGTGACAAGAACGACTTGGCTGGGCATTACTTCAGGCATAATCGTGGTCTGCTTGAGTTGTAGCTGGACGCGGGTCGCTAAGTCCCAAGCCCCCGCGTTGCTTCCGCGCCAACTCCTCCCATGTCCAAATTCGACGACCGGCCGCTCTGCGCAAAACCGGTCATTCGGGATGGCATCTCGAACGGACTTGTCGACACACTGGACAGCGCCGGCCGACTCGTACCTTAGCCCGTGGCTTGAAGGGGAGCGGCGGGCGTCTGCGGCCCTGCGTCGGGCTTCGGCGTGACTTTCGGCGCCGGAGCTGTATCCGGTCGCACATTCGGCGCGGACTTAGCTGCGATCCGATCGAGGGCCCAGTAAGCGATCAGCTTCACGCGATCGTTCACGAGGAACCACACCAGGGCGTAGCCCCAGACGAACAACGCCCAGCCCCAGCCTAGCGGCGTCATGAACAGCCCGTAGACCGCGATCAGGGTCGCCAATGTCTGTGTGCCGAGCACCGCGAGCAATAAGATCCGAGCGGGGCGTATGGACCAGAAAGGACCGCGCGTGCGCGTCAGGAAAATCGTCAGATGACCGGCCACCGACAGCTTGAGATACATCAGCGTTTGGATATGGGCGCGGTCGAGATGGAAGACGCGCTCGCCGAGATAGAAAAGGCCGAATGCGGAGATGACGCCGACAATGCCGAGAACTGTCGATATGCCCAGGACCGTACGCATATCCCACGCTTCGGGCTTGTTCCGGTAGATGACATTGTCATAGGCGATCGACAGGATGGCGCCGTCGTTGAGCAGCGCCAACATGACGATCATGATTGCGGTCAGGGGATAGAATTTGAAGACGACGATCGCCAGCGTCATGAACAGAAGAACGCGCAGCGT
Source organism: uncultured Alphaproteobacteria bacterium (assembly GCA_963775405.1). Lineage (GTDB taxonomy): Bacteria > Pseudomonadota > Alphaproteobacteria > Rhizobiales > Beijerinckiaceae > Roseiarcus. The sequence continues at coordinate 32,335 of CAVZJI010000032.1, read as the reverse complement.
CTCGGCGATACGATAGATGGCGTAACTGTTCATCCGCTGAAAGATGCGGCGGCTTTCCTTGATCGCTTCGATGATCACCGAGAGGCCCGGCGTCAGCAGCACGATGGAAGCCGCAGCCCGCGCAGCGTCGGTGGCACCAGAGACGGCGATCCCGCAGTCGGCCTTCTTCAACGCGGGAGCGTCATTGACGCCGTCGCCTGTCATGCCGACGATGTGGCCGTGCTTCTGCAGCACGTCGACAATATGAAATTTGTGTTCGGGGAACACCTGAGCGAAGCCGTCCGCATCCTCGATGGTCTTGGCCACCGCCGCCGTTTCCTCGGTCTTGGCGTCGCCGAGCGTGTTTGCATCGAGGATGTTCGCGCCCATCCCCAGCGTCTTGGCCATCTCGCGGGCGATCGCCAGCGCGTCGCCGGTCACCATCTTGATCTTCACGCCTATCTCAGAAGCCGTCGCGACGGTGGCTTTGGCGTCTTCGCGCGGCGGATCGAACAGCGGCAGGACGCCGAGAAGCCGCCATTCGCCGTCACTCTCCGCACGCGCGACGCCGAGCGCACGAAAACCGCGGGCGGCGAAGTCGTCGACGGCCTTGTCCACGGCGGACTTCACCGCGGCCGCGTTCGCCGACAGCGCCAGGATCACCTGCGGCGCGCCCTTGGTCACCTTGAAAGTCTTTCCATTCGCGCCCTTGACCGTCGCCTCGGTCCGCTTGTGCACGGGATCGAAGGGCACGAAATGTGTGACCTGATACGGCTTCAGCGCCTGCTTGTCCTTCAGGCCGCCAAGCACCGCGAGATCGATCGTGTCGTTGTTCGCCGCTTGCGACGCTAATGCGCCCGCGAGGATGAGGTCAGCGGCGGTGATGGCGTCAAGACAGAACGGTTCGCCGAGAGTCAGCTTGTTCTGCGTCAAGGTCCCGGTCTTGTCGGCGCAGAGCACGTCCACGCCTGCCAATTCCTCGATCGCGACCAGTTTGCTGACAATCGCTTGTTTCTTGGCGAGCAGGCGCGCGCCGACCGCCATCGTCACCGACAAGACCGTCGGCATCGCCACGGGGATCGCCGCCACCGTCAGCACGAGCGCAAACTGCAGCACGGTGAGGATCGGCTCGCCGCGGTAGATTCCAAGTCCGATGATGACCGCCACGAGGATCAGCGCGAGGACAATCAGATAGTTGCCGATCTTCAGCACGGCTTTCTGGAAATGGCTGACGGTGACCGCCGTCTCCACCAGTTCCGCCGTCTTGCCAAAATAGGTTTTGCCGCCCGTCGCGTAGACCAGCGCGTCGATTTCGCCGCGACGAACGATCGACCCCGAGAAGACGGCGTCGCCCGACTTACGCGTGGCGGGCATGGATTCCCCGGTCAGCGCCGACTGGTCGACGGAGATCTCGTCGCCATCCAGCAAGCGCGCGTCGGCCGGCACGATGTCACCCAGGCGCAAGCGGATGGAATCGCCGGGCACAAGTTCGCGCGCCGCCGGATTGACCCACTTCCCGTCGCGTTTCACCCTGGTCTTGATCGCCAGCGTCGCCTTCAGAGCGGCGATGGCGTTGCCGGCCTGATGCTCTTCCCAGAATCCGACCATTGCGTTGGCGAGAAGAAGAAGCAGGATGATGCCGAAGTCCGGCCAATGCCGCGCCGCCGCCGACAGGATCACCGCCGCTTCGATCATCCAGGGGATCGGACCCCAGAAATAGGACAGGAACTTCAGGATCTCGTTGGTCTTCTTCTCCGCGATCTCGTTCGGCCCATATTGGGTCAGCCGCTTTTGCGCGTCGGCCTGGGTCAGACCATCCGGCGACGAACCCAGCTTTTTCTCGACCTCCATTAGAGGCAGAGTTTGCAGATCGTCTTTGCCAATAGGCTTCGACGCCGTCTCGGACGGATCCACGTGAGCTTCCATGGTCGAAAGTCTTTCCGGCGTCGCTGTGAGCGCGCCTCGGAATGCGTTGGGCAAGAATTCTATTTGCTGGCGTTCGCTCGCGACGCCGGCTGCGGCATGGCGCGAGGCGCGAATATTCTGCCGCGGTAAGCCGGGACCGCTGCCATGGAAAACAATAGGCGCGTGTAATGCCGCCAAAGTAAGGCCCAGAAAATAAGCACCCATCTGGCTTGGAGATCGTTGCGTGTGCTGATCGCCCCGGATCAACACACGCTGGCGCGACGCCGTTTCAACAGAATGAGCGCTCGATCTCGATTTCGGCCACCGTCCTAGTTTGAAATTTGTTGTTGAATAGCTGCCAACGGGACATCAATTTCGCAGACCACGCCGCTCGGCTTGAATTGAGATGAGCGGGACCAGCATCAACGGCGGCGGCCCCGTGAGCCCCAATCCCGGGCCTGCTTGGAAAGCGATCGGGACCGGCGATTTCAATAAAGACGGTTCTTCCGACATCCTGTGGCAGAATACCAGCACAGGCCAAGTCTCGATCTGGGAAATGAACGGGAGCACCTTGGTCGCCGGCGGACCGGTGAGCCCCAATCCGGGGCCGAGCTGGCATGCCATCGGAACGGGCGACTTCACTGACGACGGCTTTTCCGATGACATCCTGTTTCAAAACGCGAGCACCGGCCAAGTCTCGATCTGGGAGATGAGCGGGAACAAGCTTATCGGCGGCGGACCGGTCAGCCCCAATCCCGGGCCGAACTGGCGCGCCATCGGCACCGACGGCGGCTCCGACATCCTGTTTCAAAACACCAGCGGCCAAGCCTCGATCTGGGACATGAGCGACAACAGGATAGTCGGCGGCGGACCCGTCAGCCCCAGCCCCGGGCCGAGCTGGCGAGCCGTCGAGCTGACGTGAGCGGCTAGCGTATTTACGAAACGGCCGAACATTTTCTTGCCTTAAGCAGAAACCGATGTTATGATGCGGAATGACAAGATTGACCGCCGCCCGAGGGCTCGCGCCGGCGGTTCATGGGTCAGAGAATGGACTGGAGATAGCCGTTGGCGAGGCGGAAACCCGCTCGGACGTTTGATATGCAACCTGAGATAGAAAAGGGAAATTTATTTTTATTTAAATCGGCCGTAAGTCATTGAAAAGTCCCGATTCAGAAAAATAAACGCTAGTAAACGCTAGCTATTTTACTAACGTTTACTAGCGTTTATTGACGTTTATTGGCGTTTATTGGCGTTTATTGGCTGCGGGTTCTCGCCCTCGGTTGTACTTTCGGCCTCGCGCCAGGCGGCTTCGCGGCGCCGGTCACTTGCCGAGCACGCTCTCGGCCGGCGAGCCCGTGACGGTTCGCGCGCTCAAGACGACGGCGCCGACAAGCGCCGCCAGCAGCCAGAACGCAAATGGAAGGCCTACCGATTTTGCGACGAATCCAATCGCCGCTGGACCAACCAGAACGCCCGCGTAGCCTACAGTCGTGATCGCCGCGACGGCGAGGCCGGCCGGCATCGCCCGCTGCGCGCCAGCGCCGCGGAACAGCACCGGCACGATGTTCGAAGCTCCGAGGCCAATCAGCAGAAACCCGCTCATGGCGAGCCAGGCGATCGGCGCGGAAAGCACGAGCGCGAAGCCCGCCATGGTAGCAACGCCGCCCCAAAACAACATTGCCCGGTCGCCGACGCGCGCCGTGACGAAATCGCCGCTAAGCCGTCCCACTGTCATGGCGATTGCGAACATCGAGTAGCCAAGTCCGCCTCGCGCCTCGCTTACGAGCCCTTTCCCGGTGGCGAGCAAGGCGCTCCAGTCGAGAATCGCGCCTTCGACGAGGAACATCACGAAGGCCAAGGCCGCGAGCAGGAGAACGACGCCACGCGGCGCGACAATCAGAGGCGCCTTCTCCGAATGCGAGGCGCGCAGCAAACGAGGAGCTGCAAAAGCCATCGCAACGGCCATCAGCACGGCCGCAGACAAGGTGCTCGCCAGCGGGGCTATTCTCGATGAGAGGAGAAATGTCATCATTGTCGCGCCTGCGAAACCGCCGACGCTGAAGAGGGCGTGGAAGCCGGACATGAGCGGCTGACGCGCGGCGCGCTCGACCTCGACCCCATGAATATTCATCGCGACATCGAGGGAGCCGAGCGCCGCGCCAAACCCGAGAAGCGTCAAGCCGAGCGACAGCGGCGATCCCGCCACAACAAGCACCGGCAGCAGCACGGCAAGGCCGAAATCCGCCTGCCAGGATGATCGGTCGACTGCCGTATCTGGCGCTCAGCACGCCGGTCAAGAGCATCGCCGCGATAGACCCGACGCCGAGACAGAGCAGCAGCAGCCCCAAGACGCCGTCGTCAACTTGAAGCCGCTCCTTCACGAAGGGAACGAGCGGCGCCCAGGAGGCGACGCCAAACCCCGCCACCAGAAAGGCGAGCCGCGTCCCCAGCCGTGTTTCCGGCCTATCCGCGCTCAGCAAGACTGAAACTCCTGGCGCCGGCGTTCCTGCCTCGACGGTCATGCGGGTCGCTCCGCGATCAGGATCTCGCAACCCGCTGCAGCGAATTTGTCGAGCGCGTCGGCATCCGTATCGTGCTCGACGACGAGCACGTCGATGTCCTTCAATTCAGCGACGCGATGGGGCGCCTGCGCGGCAAGCTTCTCGCTCGTCGCGAGGACGAGACGCTTCCTGCTCGCCGCCAAGAGCGTGCGTTTGAATGCGGCGTCGGAGAAATCGTAGGCGCCGAGGCCGGTCGCGAAGGAAACCGCGCAGGCCCCGAGCACGCCGAGATCGATGTTCATCTGCATAAGGCTCAGCGTCGCTGGCGCGTCGACGCAGCCGCCGACGCCGGAATTGACCGCGCCGCCGACCATGATGAGGCGCAGATCGGACCGCCGCAGGGCGGCGGCGGCGATGTCGATCGAATTGGTCGCGATCGTCAGTTCGAAATCCTCCGGCAGGCAGGAGACGAGCGCCAAATTGGTGCTGCCGCTGTCGAGGAATACGAACTGTCCCGGCTTGACCAGCAAGGCCGCCCGGCGCGCGAGGGCCTGTTTGCGGTCGCGCGCTTCCTCCATCCGCGCCGCCATCGGCGCCGTCGCCTTCGACATGGGCAGCGCCCCGCCATAGACCCGCCGGCATCGACCCTCAGCAGCAAGGGCGCGCAAGTCTCGGCGGATCGCGTCCTCCGAGACCTCGAACTCGAGCGCCAGCGCCCCCGCCGCGACGGATTGGCCCTGGGCCAGACGGCCGAGGATGACATCGCGCCGGGCGAGCGGGAATTCGAGTGTCATACGGACACCGTGCACAAACAAGAACGAATGTGCGCTTAAACGTTCATGATCAAGAAGTCAATCGGAGGAATGACGCGATAGCAATCGCTTTCACCGGGGGCCGAAGTCGCGCATGCCCGTATACGAGTTGCGGTCCCGTGCGCGCTAAAGGGGTCGCGCTCGCCCTCGAGCGCGGAAGCGAAGTCTAAGTCGAGGCGCGGCAAGCCTGCGCCAGCACAAACGCCAGGCGAACCATCGAGCCGGATACAACCCTAGGATTGTTGTCTTTGTCGCAGGTGCGATTGTACATCTATTCGCCCGAACGAACAGAGATCATCTGGCATTGCTCGGAGAAAACTCCTTAGCGGGTCGCCGCAGATTGGCTGTGCTTTTGATCCCCCCGGCGTGCATCAAAGGCGGGGATCGGTTGGCTGCACTTCCGATCGTTTGGCACGATCTTCGGCTTTCCCTACGCGTAAACACAAATATTCGACGGGAAGCAACTCAATCCTAAGAGAATATTCGATGGCCGAAAGCGTGTTTGGTGAAATACTGCATGGCAAAGCTGGGGAAATACTGCATGATGCAGCAGACTTCGCGATCGGTGTTTTCACCTCAAGAAGCGCTCTCAAGGTCGAGAATGCCAGCATACAGTTTGTAGCCGAGGTCACAGGTTTGTTTCCTGGGCCAGTCGGGCATGCCGCAGCCGCGGGGACCTTCGCCTTGGCAATTTTTACTGATTCTGTTGCAATCTCTCAGGACATTGAGAAGTTGCGTACAGATCATATAGAAGAGATTGCCGATGACGGCCTCGAGCTTATAGCCGACGCGGCAACCTTTATTGGCGACCTTGCGGGGATTGTGGAGGTAGTCACTCCAGAGCCTTCCCCACTTCACATTCGCGCGGTGGCAACATCAGTGTTCCTTTCCGGCTTTGGCACAGCGCTGTCAGTCGGCACACTGTCGGGCGAGATCACCCCGGCGCAAGATAAGATTATTCTAAACTCTATTAAAACTAGTGTCAATTCATTTAGCCAGCTCGTTACTACTTCGGTCCAGATTTTGTCGGGATTAGCAGGAGCGGCAGTCGGAGGTTCATTTGCCAACTCCCTAACCAAGACGCTGGACGATACCGCAGCTTCGATAGCCGACTTTGGAACCGCGAAATTCTCAGCCGACACAACAGCGCTTTCAACGGATTACGCCCAGATGAAAGCGGCGTTGATTAGCTTTTTTAATGCAAGCGGGGCTCCCGTTCAGGCCGTTACTGAGACGGTCACCGATTCTGGCGCAGCCTAAGCAATATCGACAAATCCATCAATGTGTCGATCGACGCAGACCCTGCCGCAGAGAACTTTTCTAACAATGTAATCTGGGACGCGACGTACAGCGCTTCCGACACCAGTAGCGACGGCGACACTACTCTTTCGGGCGCTTCTACGCTAGCCACTGACGGAACAGACAATTCGACACTGTCGCTATCGTCGGGATCCAATTCGGCGTCTCAGACGCTGACTGACGCCTCGACTGGGGTAACAACTCAGCAACTGGACTTCGATGGCGTCACGATCACCATCCCTACCTCGGCGCTCGCGAGCCTCACGGAGGGGACGAACGGTTTGTCGCTCCTTGTGCCGTCGGCAATTGCAGGAAACGATGTCACCGTCGAGACCGCCAGTGACGGTTCAATCACGATTTTGAAGGGGGACTCGCAACAGATCATCGAATACCCGCCGTTTGAACTGTCAGGGGATACGATAGACATCGCCAACGATAGCGAGACTATAAAGATAACAAGTGAAATAGGATCGGGTCAAACATGCGTCGTTCAGTCTAACAATGATGTTAGCGGCGTCGTTCAAAATTTTAAATTTGCTGAGCCAAATGAAGCTAACGAGGGCGAAGGGGATATTCTGCAGATCGACGACCCATCGACTTTTACCGGGACAATACTTAATTTTCTTCAGGGAGACACAATCGACCTGAACGATTTCATCACGAACGGCGACAGCGCAGCGACGTTAGGCGCGAATAATGTGCTCACGGTGGAAGGGGCTGACGGCAGCAAAGTCACGCTGCAGCTCGATCCAAACCAATCGTTCGATGGCCTGACGTTCGAAACCGATGGACCCGACATAACCCTAGCTCCAAAGGCAGTTGGCTCTGGAAGCCAAACCGTGACCGTCGATGCGCCGATCACGGATCCAGAAACAGGCAAGACAACGACCTACGACGCTACGGTGACGCTCACGCCGACGGACGTCCAGTTCGTCGCGGTGCGCGCGGACGATCCATTGGTGCAGCCCATCGCCTTCACCGCGACCTTCGACGGCGGAAATCTCGATCCAGAGTTTAGCGACGCTCCTGACCGGATATCCGTGAGCAGCGACCCGCCGCTCTCTGAAGACAACCCTTCCCATTTTTCTCTCTCGAACATCGCCTTCCTTGGACCCAACAATAGCTCAGCGACTGGAGAGATCGGCGCCGCTTCCTTTTCGGCGGTCGGAGATTACTCAGAAATCATGCCGGTTGTCGTGGATTACGATGGCGCCTCGACGGCGGTAAACGTGAACCTCGGCATTAAGATCTACGCGCCCGCGGTTCCAGAGCTTGAGATCGACGGAACGCCGACATCCTCTTTTGATTTTGGAACGATTCATATCGGGCAGTCTGTCTCGATGAACATCGACGTGGCGAACATCGCCACCGGCGATCTGACCGATAGCCTTTCCACGGGTGACGGAACGCTCGGACAATTTACCGCCGAAAACGCCCTCAGCGATATAGAGGCAGGAAGCGACGGAACGGTAACGGTGACCGCCACTGGGGAGACGCCCGGCACTGATTTTATCAATGACGGCAGTCCGCTCTTCGGCTTCACAACGCACGACAGCGATTTGGCCGACAAAGCGGTCTTTCCCGAGGTAAGGCCGGTTTTGGACGTTACCGTCAATTACTACGCCGATCCGATCCTATCGAATAGTGACGCGAGCTTGGGCACTGCCGTTCTCACACAAGACGGGAACGACTGGACACTCGATTTCGGAACGCTCAATCAAAACACTGCCGGCTGGAATGGCGGCAACATCGAGATCGACAATGCCGCGCCCGAGGACAATAGCGACACGCTGACCGGAAGCGCCGCCGTCACCTCCACTGACGGGGCGTTCATTCAATCGATCGGAACATTTCTGACCGGCGAATCCGCGTTCGGCGGCGGATTCCTTGAGTTGGGCGATATCGAGCCCGACACAGGCGCTCTGGGCGTGCATACCGAGACCATCGTCTTCCACCCCATAAGCTCCAACAACAGTGGATCAACGACGCTCCCGGACATCACGTTGACAGTCATCGACAACGTCGTGTCGGATGGGTCTCTGACGATCAATGGCGTTGTGGCGAATCAGACCGTCAGCGACGGAGATGTGATCGCCCCCTTCGCCGACGTCAGCATAACCGATCCGACCTCCGGACAGGCCCAAGAATCTTTGACTGTGACGCTGTCGTCCCCTGGCGACGGATCCTTATCGAGCCTGAACGGGGGAAGCTATGATCCAACTCACGGGGCGTATACGATCAGCGGCAACGCCGCCGATGTGACGGCGGCGCTCGACACTCTGCTATTCACGCCTGCGGCAGGATCCTCGGATCAGACCGTTACGACTGGCCTCACCATCAAGGTGTCCGACGACGCCGGGAAGTCGGCCACTGCAAACAGCTCTATTACATCGGGCTCTGGGACGCCCCCGCCGGTCACCGGTGACCTCCTTTGGCAGAACACGAGCGGCCAGGCCTCGATCTGGGAGATGAGTGGGAGCACCTTGGTCGGCGGCGGGCCCGTGAGCCCCAATCCCGGGCCGAGCTGGACCGAGATCGGAACCGGCGATTTCAACGGCGACAGCTTCTCCGACATCCTGTGGCAGAACGCCAACGGCCAGGCCTCGATCTGGGACATGAACGGGAACAGCTTGATCGGCGGCGGACCGGTCACACCCAGTCCAGGGCCGGCTTGGAAAGCGATCGGGACGGGCGATTTCACTGACGGCGGCTTTTCCGACGACATCCTGTGGCAGAACAAGAGCACCGGCCAAGTCTCGATCTGGGAGATGAGCGGCAACAAGCTTCACCGGCGGCGGGCCCGTGCCGCCCCAATCCGGGGCCGGCTTGGAAGGCGATCGGAACCGGCGATTTCAACCACGACGGCTCTTCCGACATCCTGTTTCAAAACACGGCAGCGGCCAGGTCTCGATCTGGGAAATGGACGGGAACAAACTCGATTGGCGGCGGGCCCGTGACCCCCAATCCCGGGCCGGCTTGGAAGGCGATCGGAACCGGCGATTTCAACCACGACGGATTTTCCGACATCCTCTTCCAGAACAAGAGCACGGGCCAGGTTTCGATCTGGGAAATGCACGGGAACACGTTAATGGGCGGCGGACCGGTGAGCCCCAATCCCGGGCCGAACTGGCACGCCATCGGAACCGACGGCGGCTCCGACATCCTGTTTCAGAACACCAGTGGCCAGGCCTCGATCTGGGACATGAGCGGGAACACCTTAATCGGCGGCGGACCCGTCAGCCCCAGTCCCGGGCCGAGCTGGCGCGCCGTCGGGCTGACCTGACGGCAAGCCAGACGCAAGACCTGGCCACTGCCCGAGCGTGGCCGGGACGCTCGGCGGCCATCCGTCCAGGCTTCGGGCGCCCGGGATTGGAGAATTCCAGAGCGTGGCAACATTTTCTTGCGCTGAGCAGAAATCCAGGCTATGGTTCTCGGGATGACAATCGCAATCCCTCGAGAACTCCGCTGCGACGATGGCCGTCGGGACGAGCGCGTTCGCCGGTTTTTACAACCAGTGCGGGCGCCAGAGAGGAGACACGAAATTTTTTATTCCAATCGGCCGTAACCCATTGAAAAGTCCCGATTCGAAAAAATAAACGCTAGTAAACGCCAGCTATTTTTACTAGCGTTTACTAGCATTTAATGGCGTTTATTGGCGTTTATTGGCTGCGGGAAACTCTCGCGCCGGTTGCATTTTCGGCCTCACGCCGGGCCGGCTCCCCGGCGTCGGTCACTTGCCGAGCACGCTCTCCGCCGGCGTGTAGGGCAGCCCATGCGCCGCCGCGACCGGCTCGCAGGTGAGCTTGCCCTCGTGCACGTTCAAGCCCGCGCGCAGGTGCGGGTCGTCCTTCAAGGCCTTGCGCCAGCCCTTGTCGGCGAGCGCCAGCGCGAACGGCAGGGTCGCGTGGTTGAGCGCGAAGGTCGAGGTCCGCGCCACCGCGCCCGGCATGTTGGCCACGCAATAATGGACGATGCCGTCGACGACATAAGTCGGATGCGAATGGGTGGTCGGCTTCGAGGTCTCGCAGCAGCCGCCCTGATCGATGGCGATGTCGACGATGACCGCGCCCGGGCGCATCGTCTTGAGCATCTCGCGGGTGATGAGCTTGGGCGCCGCAGCCCCGGGCAAGCAGCACCGCGCCGATGACGAGATCGGCGCTTCGCACGAGATCGGTGATCGAGGCGCGGGTGGAATAGACCGTCCGCAGCGCCGAGCCGAACTCGGCCGAGAGCCGCTTCAGCGCCTCGTGCGAGCGGTCGACCACGGTGACGGACGCGCCCATGCCGACCGCGATCGTCGCCGCATGGGTTCCCGACACCCCGCCGCCGAGGACGAGCACGTTGGCCGCAGCCACCCCGGGCACGCCGCCGAGCAGCACGCCGCGCCCGCCCTGCGCCTTCTCGAGCGCGTGCGCGCCGACCTGCGGCGCGAGGCGCCCCGCGACTTCCGACATCGGCGTCAGCAGCGGCAGACCGCCATAACGGTCAGTCACCGTCTCATAGGCGATGCAGGTCGCGCCCGACGCCATGAGGTCGCGTGTCTGCTCGAGATCCGGCGCGAGATGCAGGTAGGTGAACAGGATCTGACCCTGGCTGAGGCGTTTGCGCTCTGCGACAAGCGGCTCTTTCACCTTCACAACCATAACGGCTTCAGCGAAGACAGCCGCTCCGGTCGGAACGATCTTGCCCCCGGCGCGGACATATTCCTCGTCCGTAGACCCGGACCCAACGCCGGCCGACGTCTCGATGATCACCTGATGCCCGTGATGGACAAGCTCGGTGACCGCAGCCGGCGTCATGCCGACGCGGAACTCGTTGTCCTTGATTTCCTTGGGAACGCCGACGAGCATGGGCCTCACTCCGAAACCGCGCTGAAAGCCGCGTGGGGGTTATCGCAGGAAATTCGCCGCGCGGACACTCGCTTTGGCTCTTCGCTGTTCTCTCTGTTATAAGCGCGAACTCGCCGCGGCGCGCTATCAGTCGCGAATCCGCGAGGAATTCCGTGAGGGGAGCCCATGAGTTCGATCAGACGGCGGCTCAGGGCGTTGTCCCTCGCGGCGGCGGGGGCCGCGTTGGCTCTGGGATCGACGAGCGCCGGGATTCTCGACAAAGTGCGGCAGGACAAGGCGCTCCGCATCGCCTACCGGGACGACGCGCCGCCTTTCTCGTTCACCGACCAGGCGGGCCTGCCGGCCGGCTTCATGATGGATCTCTGCCGCTCGGTCGCCAAGCATATCGGCGAGCAGCTCAATGTCGGCGATCTCAAGATCGCCTATGTGCTGGTGACCGCCGCGAACCGCTTCGACGCGATCGAAAACGGCAAGGCCGATCTTCTCTGCGAGCCGACCTCGGCCACGCTCTCCCGACGCGAGCACGTCGACTTCTCGGTCACGACCTTCGTCGACGGAGCGAGCCTGCTCGTCGCCGGCGATGGGCCTGGTGACTTCGCCGCGCTCTCCGGCAAGAAGATCGGTGTTTTGGCCGGCACCACGACCGAGCAGAGCCTGCGCGACACCCTCGCGAACGCCAATGTTACGGCTGAGGTCGTGCCTGCGAAAACCCACGACGAGGGGCTCGCCATGCTCGATAAGGGGGAGATCGTCGCGTATTTCGGCGATCGGGCGATCCTCTCCTATCTCGCGTCCAAGAGCAGCGATCCGAGCAAGCTGCGTCTCGCCGACAACTATTTCTCTCTCGAACCCTATGCTCTCGCGCTGTCGCACGGCGACGAGGATTTCCGCCTCGCGGTCGATCGGGCGCTGAGCCACATTTACCGCTCGGGCGAGATCGCCCAGGTGTTCGCTCATACGTTCGGCGCCGAGATGCAGCCAAGCGACACATTGAAAACCCTTTATTTGGTTTCGGCTTTGCCTGATTGAGGCGACGTCCCTGGGGTCAAAAGGAGGCGACGTGACCGAGGCGAAGCCGGAGATCATGACACTACCGTTCGAAGCGGCCCTCGCGGAGCTCGAACAGATCGTCGATCAGCTCGAAAAAGGCGCAGTGGCGCTGGATGAATCGATCCGGCTCTATGAACGAGGCGAAGCGCTGAAAAAGCGCTGCGACGAACTGCTCAAGAACGCCGAAATGCGCATCGAGAAGATCACGCTCGCAGCGGACGGCGGGTTCAAGGGCGTCGTTCCCCTCGACGACGACTGACGCCGCTCGAAGTCGCGCCGCGCGGCTTAACGATCCGCTGCAAAACGCTGAACGACGCGCGTTTGGGAACCCCTTGTTAACTGGTTTCCGCTCAACTCGTTGAACATTCATTAATTCCTGCCTGCCCTTGATCCAGGGGAACGGGCGCGAACCCTTTGAGCGCGGAAGTGATGCGGACGATAGCGTTTGTGAGTCAAAAAGGCGGCTCGGGAAAGAGCACGATCGCCTCGTCGTTGGCCGTAGCGGCCTGTGAAATGAAAGAGGAAGTCTGCGTCATCGACATGGATCCGCAAGGCTCGCTCGCGCAGTGGGGCAAGACCCGCGCCGCCCGCGATATCGACGTCGTCGCCTCGGGAGCGGCGCGCCTTCCGGCTCTACTCGCCTCCCTCGAGCGTAAGGGCGTGACACTCGCGATCCTCGACACTCCAGGCGCGGAAGGCGCAGCGTCCTCGGCTGCGATGCGGGCTGCCGATCTCAACATTGTCCCTTCTCGCCCGAGTATGTTCGACTTGTGGGCCAGCGCCCGAACGCGCACCGCGATCGAGGACATCGGGGGCGCATTCGTGTTCCTGCTCAACCAATGCCCGCCCGCCCGGCAAACCGCTCGCGTCCAGGACGGCGTCGAGGCGCTTGAAGAAATGGGCGGCCTGATCTCCCCGCTCATTGTTGCGCGGATCGACTACCAGGAAGCGGCGCGCCATGGCTGGGGCGTGACCGAGCTCAACCCATACGGCGCAGCCGCCCAGGAAATGCATGGCCTTTGGCAATCCATCAACCGCCGGTTGGCGCGGGCCAAAGTTGGGCGCCTGGCCAGCGAGGCGGCGTAAGGTCGAGACGAGCCGAAGTTGGCTTGTTGGAGCCGCCAGATAGCCTGGCCGCAAGTTGGCCTCCACGAGGCGCATCATCTGCGCCGCCCCGTCTTATCTCGGGGCGCGCGGGGCGCCGGCGAGACACGTCGAGCTCGCGGGCTTGCGCCTCGCTCGGCGTCGCCGCCTGCACGATCGCTGGCGGTTCCGCACCGAGGGCGGCGTGGAGGAGATCAAGGTCGGCGGCCAGTTTTCCGATAGCAGCGGCGATGTTCCCCACGCGTGGGCGCTCGAGGGACGAGTCGTCTCGCTGGAGGCGCTCCGGGACGTGGCGGAGGATCTGCAGGCCGGACGGCTTGTCGAATGCCTCGCTGATTACTGGTGCGACAGCATCGATCTCTTCGCCGCGTTGCTGCCCGGCCGACCAGCGCCGCCGCGGATCCGGCTGTTCGTGGATTTCATCGCCTCGGCGCGCGTAAGCGGACGCCTCGCGCGCCTTCAATCGGCGTTGCGACGATGATTTGCTCGCGAAACCCGCGTGGCCGCGTAAGCGCGCCCGGTGAATGACGTCTTAGACCCCGGACGGATTCCGTTCAAATATTGGCGTAGACCGCGCGGCCAGCTCCGGGGCGGCGTGCGCTCGACGCTTTCATCTTCGAAACTGTTCTGCTCGCGGTTGCGAAAAACCCCGAACCACAATATGGAATGAACCCGCGGGGTCGGAGTCGCCGTCCTTCCGAGGTCGTCGGCCGTCTCATGAAGTTCCCAAAAGGGTTGCGTCTTCGCCTGGAATTTGCCGCGCTCTGGCTGGCAATCGTCCTTGCGCGCGCTATGCCCTTGCAGGCGGCTTCATGGGTCTCGGGAAAGCTCTGGCGCTTCATCGCCCCGCGCCTTGGCCGACAAAAGCGCGCGCTCGCGAATCTCGAATTCGCCTACCCCGAAAAATCGCCGGGTGAGCGTATGGCGATCGCCGCTGCGATGTGGGAGAATCTTGGGCGAACCTTCGCCGAGAGTCTTCACATTCAAGCGCTGACGAAGAGCGACCGCATCGTCTTCGAGCCAGTGGAAGGTTTTGACGAAGCAGCGCGCGGGGCGAAGCCCTTCATCGTGTGTGGGCTTCACTTGGGAAACTGGGAGATCCTGGCGCATGGCGGGCAGCGGCTCGGCGTTTCCCTCATCGGCGTCTATCAGCGCATGTCCAACCCGCACGTCGAAGCCCTGCTGCATAATATGCGCGAGCCGCTCTACAAGGCGGGTCTGACGCCCAAGACTCCCATGGCCGCGCGCGTCCTCTTGCGCGCCATCAAGGACGGCGCCTCCCCCTGCTTCCTCGCCGACCTCCGAGACGACAATGGACCGTCCGTGCCCTTCTTCGGAAGGCCCGCGCGCTCAACCGTCTTTCCGGCGCTCCTCGCCCGCACGACGGGCGTGCCGCTCTATGCGGGCGCCGCATTCCGCCGTGCGGGCTCGCGTTTCAGCATCCGCATCGCACCCATTTCAATGCCACAGACGAACAACAGGGCGGCGGATGCTCTCGTTGCCACGCAAGCGCTGCAGCGGCAGTTCGAGGCTTTCATCCGAGAGGCGCCTGAACAATGGATGTGGGCGCACCGAAAGTGGGACTAATCGAGCCAGCGCCATCACTCGCTTGGGAGGCTCGGTCCGGGACCTGCGATTGCGTCTCAATGCGGGATGCGCTAGCCGCCGAGCTGGGTTCGAATCGTCTCCCCGCCGCGCTGAATGGTCAGGTCCCATAACCGCGCGCGCTCCGCGCAAGCCTTCTCCAGATCGCGCGTCGTGGCGATCTTCTGGCCGTTGACAGTAACGACGATATCTCCCTTTTGCACGCCAACTTGCGCCGCGGTCGAATTGTCGGCGACCGCAGCAATCACGACCCCCTGCGAAGCGCCTTCGAGGGACAGTTCCTCGGCGACCGCGGGCGACATGTTCATGACCTCCGCCCCCTCGAAGGGCGAGCGGCTGCGAATGGTCAGCGCCTCGCGGGGCGGGATTTCCGGGGCCGCCGCGAGTTTGAGCGGCAGGGTCAGCTGGCGCCCGCTCCGCAGGATCGATAGCCCGGCCGAACCGCCAAGGGGCTTGACCGCGAGCCGAAAACCGACGCCCTCGGCATCATCCACGCTTTGGTCATCGACCGCTGTGATGAGGTCGCCTCGCTTGAGACCGGCGTCGGCTGCAGGACCGACCGCGGCCACTGTCACCACCAGCGCGCCGGTCGGGCGATCGATGCCAAGATTGTCGGCGATGTCCTTGGTCAGACTCTGCAGCGTAGCGCCGAGCCACGGCCGTTTGACGCTCGCGCCGCCATGGAGCGCGGCCGCGACGACGCTTTTGACCATATTGACGGGGATTGCGAACCCTATCCCGATGCTGCCCCCCGTGCGAGAGTAGATCGCGGAATTGATGCCGACGAGCTTGCCGTCGAGATCGACCAGAGCGCCGCCCGAGTTGCCGGGATTGATGGCGGCGTCCGTTTGTATGAAAAAGCCGTAGTCGCTGATCCCAACCTGGGTGCGCGCAAGCGCCGAAACGATGCCCTGCGTCACCGTTTGCCCGACGCCAAACGGATCACCCACGGCGATGACGAAATCGCCGACTTCGAGCGCGTCCGAATCGCCAAGCTGGAGCACAGGGAAATCTTTGCCGCCCTTGAGCCTCAGCACGGCAAGATCGGTTCGTGGGTCGCGCAGCACAATCTCGGCGTCAAATTCGCGCCTGTCCGAGAGCGCGACTTTCACCTGGGTCATGTTTTCGATCACATGGTAATTGGTGACGACGAGACCCGACGGGTCGACGATCACTCCCGATCCAAGCGCTTTCGACACCCTGGAATCGTCGCCTCCGCCGCCGAAAAACCGGCGGAAGATCGGATCGTCGAACAGCGGATTGCGCGCCGCCGTCTCAACTCGCGAGGCGTAAACGTTGACGACCGCGGGAGTGACTTTCTTCACCACCGGCGCGAAGGAGAGACGCACCTGGCTCGAATTTTGCGGCAGGACTTTCAGCGCCGTCTCGGCGAACGCGGGGCCCCATATAAGGGCGAGGGCGAAAACGAGCGCCAAACGTATCAAACCGAACCTCCGAGCTTTCCCAGCGGCCGCTCATATAGGGGGGCTCAGGCGCGCCGCAAAGCGTCGGTGATACGCGCATGGTTGGAAACTCAGCCTGACCATTCGGCCTGACCATCTGGCGAGGTAGGCACGACCCTCATCGAGAGGCATGTTACGCGGCAGAAGGAGCCTCCCAATGCCAGGCAAATCCGCCTCTTCCCTCTTGTTCGCCTTGTCGACCGAGCTCGCCGGTTTCATCCGTGACGTCGCGCCGAGCCTAGTCTTCATCCAATCCGGCCGCGCGCAATCAAGCGGCTTCGTCTGGCGGCCGGGGCTCATCGTCGCCGCGGAGGACGCGCTTGCCGACGAGGGCGATTTCTCGATTGTCGCTCATGACGGCGTCTCGAGCACCGCCCGCGTCGTCGGCCGCGATCCGTCGACCGACGTCGCCCTCCTGCGGGTCGAGCGGACCGATCTGCCGAACGCTCCGTCGGCGGCCGTAGGGCCGGCCGCCGGGGCGCTGGCCGTCGTCGCGGGCGCGCGCGACGGCGCGGCGAACGCGGCGCTGGGCGTCGTCTCGTTCGTCGGCCCGCAGTGGCGAAGCCTGCGCGGCGGCGTCATCGACGCGCGCATCGAACTCGACGCTGCGCTCGCTCCCTCGAGCGAAGGCGGCCTGGCGCTCGACGCCTCAGGCGAAGCCTTGGGCATAGCCGTTTTTGGCCCCCGACGGCGCACACTGGTCATTCCGATGGCGACGATCGACCGCGTCGCCAATCTGCTGGCGACAAAGGGCAGGATCGCGCGCGGCTATCTCGGCCTTGGCCTGCAACCGGTCAAGCTCGACGGCGGCGGGACCGGGGCGATGGCGACCAGCGTCGACCCCAAGGGGCCAGGCGCTGCAGCGGGCGTCCGACAGGGCGACATTATCGTTGCCTGGAACGGCGAGGCGATCCGCGGCGTCCATCAGCTCGTGCGCGCGTTGGGACCTGATAGCGTCGGCGCCAACGTGAGGCTGACGTTGCGCCGAGCGGGCGAACCGGCCGAGGCGACGTTGACGGTCGGCGAACGGCCGGAGAGCCAATGACCGGCGAGCCGCCCATCGTGGTGGTCGCGGTCGAGATCGGCGCGCCGGAGCTTGCCGATCGGCTGACGGCGCTTTTGGCCGATGTTCCCGGGCTCAGGCTCGCGGCGCCCGGCGAGCCCGCCGACGCGGCGCTCGTTATCCCCGGCGAGCCTGAGCCCGGGCCGGACGTTGCTTTGACGCGGCGCGAACTCGACGTGCTGGCGCTCATCGCCGAGGGGGCGTCGAACAAGGCGATCGCGCGACGCCTGGCGATTTCGGTCCATACGGTCAAGTTTCACATCGCCTCGCTGCTCGACAAACTCGACGCGCAGGGACGGGCCGAGGCGGTGGCGCAAGGGGCGCGGCTCGGGGCGATCCGGCTTTAGGCGAACGTCATAGCGCTCGCGCCGGCGGCGAGCAGCAATTCGCCCGCGAGCATCAGAGCCGGTCAGCCCTCGTTCGCCGCCTGGGCAGGGCCGGAATCCTTGCCCTTAGCCTCGACATCGCGATCCACGAATTCGATCACCGCCATGGCGGCGTTGTCGCCTGGCCGGAATCCCGCCTTCATGATCCGCGTATAGCCGCCGTTGCGATCCTTGTAGCGCGGACCCAGCACGTCGATCAGCTTCTTGACCAGATCGGCGTCGCGCAAGCGGGAGATCGCGAGCCGGCGCGCGTGCAGATCGCCGCGCTTGCAGAGCGTCACCAGCTTCTCGACCACTGGACGAAGGTCCTTGGCCTTTGGAAGGGTGGTTGTGATCTGCTCGTGCTTGATGAGCGCCTGCGCCATATTGGCGAACATCGCCTGGCGATGCTCGGCGGTGCGACTGAAGCGCCGTTTGGCGTGTCCGTGATACATTTGGCTGTTCTCCTATTCGGGTCTGCGGCCGCCGTGCCAAGGAACGGCCACTCTTTATCCCCTCTCCCTTTGGGAGAGGGTTGGGGTGAGGCAATATACGGCCGGGCCCTCATCCGGCCCGTCGGGCCACCTTCTCCCAGAGGGAGAATAAATTCAGTAGTGCTCCTCGAACCGCTTGGCGAGGTCCTCAATGTTCTCCGGCGGCCAACCCGTCACCTCCATGCCGAGGTGAAGACCCATCTGTGCCAGCACTTCCTTGATCTCGTTGAGCGACTTGCGGCCGAAATTCGGCGTTCGCAGCATCTCGCCTTCGGTCTTCTGGATGAGGTCGCCGATATAGGTGATGTTGTCATTCTTGAGGCAATTGGCGGAGCGGACGGACAGCTCGAGCTCGTCGACCTTCTTCAGAAGCGCTGGATTGAAGGCCAGCTCGGGGATCGCGTGCTGAGCCTCCTCGCGGCGCGGCTCCTCGAAGTTGACGAATACGGCGAGCTGGTCCTGCAGGATGCGGGCCGCGTAGGCGAGCGCGTCCTCGGGCGACATTGCGCCGTTGGTCTCGATCGTCATCGTCAGCTTATCCTTGTCGAGGTCCTGCCCCTCGCGCGTGGCCTCTACGCGGTAGGAGACCTTCTTCACCGGCGAGAACATGCTATCGATCGGCAATAGCCCGATCGGCGCGTCTTCCGCCCGGTTGCGATCGGCTGGAACATAGCCCTTCCCGGCCATCACCGTGAACTCGATGCGCAAGTCCGCGCCCTCGTCGAGCGTGCAGATGACGAGGTTCGGGTTGAGGATCTGGATGTCGCCGGTCGTCTGGATGTCGCCGGCGGTGACCGCTCCCGGGCCGCGCCGCTTGAGGACGAGGCGCTTGACGCCATCGCCCTGCATCTTGACCGCGATATCCTTGACGTTGAGGACAATGTCGACGACGTCCTCGCGCACGCCCGGGATGGACGAGAATTCGTGCAGCACGCCGTCGATGTGAATCGAGGTGATCGCCGCGCCCTGCAGCGAGGACAGCAGCACCCGGCGCAGCGAGTTGCCGAGCGTCTGACCGAAACCGCGCTCGAGCGGCTCGGCGACGACCGTCGCAACCTTACGCGAGGCCTCGCTCAGAACGATATCGAGCTTCTTAGGCTTGATGAGTTCTTGCCAGTTCTTCTGGATCACGGGGCTAGCCCTTTCTTTCGACTACAAGCGGACTAAATCGAGCGTTGGTCGACGACGCTCTTAACCGCAAAGCGCGCCTTGAAACCGGTCGGCGCGCGAAGCTTGCCTAGACGCGCCGACGCTTGCGCGGACGGCAGCCGTTATGGGGGATTGGGGTCACGTCGCGAATTGACGTGACGTTGAAGCCGGCCGCCTGGATTGCCCTCAACGCCGATTCGCGGCCCGAACCCGGACCCGAAACCTCGACCTCAAGCGTCCGCATGCCATGTTCCGAGGCTTTCTTCACCGCGTCCTCGGCGGCCATCTGCGCGGCGAACGGGGTCGACTTGCGTGAGCCCTTGAACCCCATGGTGCCGGCGGAGGACCACGAGATCGTGTTGCCTTGCGCGTCGGTTATGGTGATCATCGTGTTGTTGAACGTCGAATTCACATGGGCGACGCCCGACACGATGTTTTTTCGTTCGCGACGGCGGACGCGGGTCGCATCTTTGGACATTGGGACTATCCTTCAATCGCGCTTCAAAGTGAGCGCGTCCTGATCCGGAATTCGTTAAAACGATGCGGCAATCACTTCTTCTTGCCGGCGATCGGTTTCGCCTTGCCCTTGCGGGTGCGGGCGTTGGTGTGGGTCCGCTGACCGCGCACCGGCAATTGCTTGCGATGGCGTAAGCCCCGATAGGCGCCCAGATCCATCAGCCGCTTGATGTTGATCGAGACCTCGCGACGAAGATCCCCTTCGACCATATAGTCGCGGTCGATTGTCTCACGGATCTGCATGACTTCGGCATCCGTGAGCTGGGCGACCCGCCGCTCGGCTGGGATGTGCACCTTCTCAACAATCTCTTCGGCCTTCTTCGGCCCGATGCCGTGGATGTACTGAAGCGCGATGATCACCCGCTTGTTGGTGGGAATATTAACGCCTGCTATGCGAGCCATTCACCCATCTCCATTTCGGCGACGCCTCAAAGCTGAGAGCCGCGAGGATCGTCTCGACGTCCGGTGGAGGCCGGCCCTTGTCGAGAATCCTGAGAGAACGCAAAAAGTCCCATGCGCTCGGAGATGGCGCCGGGACCCAGAAACGACTTCGGGATAACGGGCATTTAGAGCGTTGTCGGGGCTTGTCAAGGGAAAAGTAGAGTTCGGTACGCGGGGCGCAGCAATGTCCCTGCGGCGTCGGGCGCAGCGCCGCCGATCGCCTCAGGCGTCGCCAACCGGGTTTTGGTAGCCCGGTCTTGAATGGATTATCCGCTCGATCTCCCTCGCAATATCGCCCGATTCCCTCTATAGCCGCCCCAAGTCGACCGAAATCACTGACGGCGGCCGCTCGCCTCAAAGGAGTTCCCTCTATGACAACCATCTTTTCGGCGCGCTCGCGCACGGCCATTGCTGCGTTCGCGCTCGGCCTCGGCGCAGCTTTGAGTTTCTCAGGCTCCGCGCTGGCTGATCCGAAGGTGCTGGCCAAGGTCGATGGCCAGCCGATCACCGATGAAGACGTCGCCGACGCGATGACCGACATCGGCCCCGGCCTGCCGCAGAAGCTTGAGGGAGCGGCGCGGCAGAAGTACGTGCTCGACTATCTCATCGACCTCAAGCTCGCGGCCAAGAAGGCCGAAGCCGACAAGCTGACCTCGTCGCCCGAGTTCGAGCGCAAGATGGCCTATTATCACGAGAAGTTGGCGATGGAGCAGCTGCTCAGCTCCGTCGGCAAGGCCGCCACGACCGAGGAAGCCGAGCGGAAGGCCTATGACGACGCCGCCAAGGCGGAGCCGCCGCAACAGGAGATCCACGCCCGCCACATCCTGCTGCCGACCGAGGACGAGGCGAAAAAGGCGCTGGCGCGAGTCAAGGGCGGCGAGGACTTCGCCAAGGTGGCGACGGAGCTATCGAAGGATCCGTCCGGCAACGGCGGCGATCTTGGCTGGTTCACCAAGGACCGCATGGTGCCGGAATTCTCCGACGCCGCGTTCAAGCTGAAAGAAGGCGAGATTTCCGACCCGGTGAAGACGCAGTTCGGCTGGCACATCATCAAGATCGAGGGCGTGCGCACCAAGAGCTTCCCGCCCTTCGAGCAGGTCAAGGACCAAGCCGCGCGCTACGTCTCCCAGAAGGCGGAACAGGACGCCGTCCTCCAGCTCCACAACGCGGCCAAGATCGAGCTGTTCGACGCCGACGGTAAGCCCCTGCCGGAGGCCCCGATGGCCGATCCAAGCAAGATGGCTCCCGCCGACCCGAGCAAGGCGGCCCCCGCCGGCGCCGATAAGCCGAAGACGCCTTGATCTGAGGTCGCTCCGGGAGCGGCCCGCCCGCTCTTTCTGCTTCCGGAAACGCTCATGGCCGCTCCCGCTCCGCTTTCGCCGCTGGCGCCGAAGACCTACCCCGACTTGCCACCGGTCGGCGGCGTCCGATTTGCGACAATCGCGGCGGGGGTGCGCTATTCGGGTCGAACGGACGTCATGATGGCGCTGTTTGACCGGCCGGCGGCGGTCGCGGGCGTGTTCACGCGCTCGAAGTGCCCCTCGGCGCCCGTCGATTGGTGCCGCGCGCATCTCGAAGGGGGGAAGGCGCGCGCGCTGATCGTCAATTCCGGCAACGCCAATGCCTTCACAGGGGGCGTCGGCGCAGCCGCGGTCGCCCATGTCGCCGAAGCCGCCGCCAAGGCGGTCGGCGCAGCCCCGAACGAAATCTTCATGGCCTCGACCGGCGTTATCGGGGAACCGCTGGACGCCAGTCGCATCACGCGGGTGATCGACGCGCTGATCGCCGACGCGCGCGAGGACGGGCTCCTCGCCGCCGCCAAGGCGATCATGACCACCGACACCTATCCGAAGATCGCGACCGCCCGCGTCAAGCTGGGGAACAGCGAAGTCGTCATCAACGGCATCGCCAAGGGCGCGGGCATGATCGCGCCCGACATGGCGACGATGCTGGCCTACGTGTTCACCGACGCGCCTATCGCATCTCAAGCGCTGCAGACGATGCTGTCGAAATCGGTCGAGCGCTCCTTCAACGCGATCACCGTCGACAGCGACACCTCGACCTCCGACACGCTGATGCTATTCGCCACGGGCGCAGCCAAGAACGCCTCACGAATTGAGGACGCCGCCGATCCGCGCGCCGCCGAATTTAGGCGCGCGCTCGAGAAGCTGTTGCGCAATCTTGCGCAACAGGTGGTTCGCGATGGCGAGGGCGCGCGCAAGTTTATCACGGTGAGGGTTGAAGGCGCGGCGACCCGCAAGGCGGCCAAGCGCATCGCGCTTTCGATCGCCAATTCGCCTTTGGTCAAGACGGCCTGCGGAGGCGAAGACGCCAATTGGGGCCGCGTGGTCATGGCGGTCGGCAAGGCGGGCGAGAAGGCCGAGCGCGACAAGCTCGACATCTTCTTCGGCAAGATCCGCGTCGCCCACCAAGGACTGCGTGATCCCGTGTACGACGAAGCCGCGACATCCGCCTATATGAAGCGGGACTCGATCGAAATTACCGCCGATCTCGGCATCGGCCGCGGGCGCGCGACGGTGTGGACCTGCGATCTCACGAAGGAATATGTCGCGATCAATGGCGACTATCGTTCGTGAGGCTCGTGCTCGTCGTCGCGGCGGCGCTGATCGACGCCGACGGACGCGTGCTGTTGGCGCAAAGGCCCAAAGGCAAAGCGCTCGAGGGTCTGTGGGAGTTCCCGGGCGGCAAGGTTGACGCCGGCGAAGGGCCGGAGGACGCGCTCATCCGCGAACTCAACGAGGAACTCGGAATCACGGTCAAAGCGGACTGCCTCGCGCCGCTGACCTTCGCGAGCCACGCATATCCCGACTTCCACCTCTTGATGCCGCTTTACGTCTGCCGGCGCTGGGAGGGCTTCGTTCAGCCGCTTGACGCGCAGGCGCTCAAATGGGTGCGGCCGAAGGACCTCCGCGGCTACCCGATGCCGCCGGCGGACACGCCGCTGCTTCCGCATCTCGAGGAGCTGCTAGGGTAAACGGCGCCTAAGGGGACGCCGTCCAAGCCTTGTATTCGTCGTCCGATACACTCGGCAGCTTCTTGATGAAGGCGACGATCGACCACAAGTCCTGATCGGACGCCCCGGCCAGACCGAAGCTCGGCATGCCGGTGAACTTGATGCCGCTCTTGATCGCCCAGAACAGTTGCGAGGCGGTGCGGTCTTTCGCCATGACCTTGAGATCGGCGGGGACCGGCTTCAGCCCTTCGGACCATTTGGCCCAATTGGCGTCCGGCGGTCCGCCGTGACAATTGACGCAACCGATCGTAGAATAAATGTGCGCGCCGGCCTTGACCGTCTCGGCATCGTCGAGATTAGCGGGCGGGGTCTCGGTCCCGTGGGCGACGACGGAAGCTCCCCTCACACTCGCCAGCGCCCAATCGACGATGGCCGGATTGTCCTCACTCTCGGCGACATTGAAGAAGCCGCCAAAGAAATAGATGGCGGCGCCAACTGCCGCGATGATCGCGAGCGCGCCAATGAGGGCAAGGAAGCGCATGGAAGTATCTCCGCCGCTTTCGATCGTCCATACGCAGGAGGTGAGCGGCGATCGGCGCCGCCCGCGGATGCGCCGCGATCGTGCATCAGGAGGATCGGCCGGGGCTAGGCGGGGGTCAAGCCCCGAACAGGACGACGCCTTCGGCGATAGCCGCTTTTCGAGGTTGTGGACGAGCGTCGCAATCGGCGCAGCCCGCGCTTCGCGCAAGTCCCGCACCGCCGCTTTTCTTCCCGCATCCTTTCCGAATCGTCCCTCCGTGCGGAAGCCCGCTCCCTGCCGAACGCCGCGCCTCCCCGCCGCGCCCGACCTCGCCGCGGCCGCCGCCGCCTGGCTTATCATCTCGCCCACGAACGGCGCTTGTCAGCGCGCACGATCGAGGCTTACGGCCGCGACGTCAGGCAATTTCTCGCCTTTCTCGAGAAGCGCTTTGGCGCGCCGCCGGGAATCGGCGATTTCACCGACTGCGCCCCAGGCGATCTGCGCGCTTTTCTCGCCCACCGGCGGGCGGAAGGGGTCGAGGGCCGCTCGCTGCAGCGCGCGCTCTCCGCCTTGAAATCGCTCGCCCGCCATATCGCGCGCGAAACCGGAGAAACAGCCGCTGCGCTCGGCGCGATCCGCGCGCCAAAGCGGCGCGGCGCCTGCCCCGACCGTTGAGCCCGTCGGACGCCAAGGCGATGACCACGACCGCGCTGCGGGAAGGCGAGGCGCGCGAGCCCTGGGTCTTGGCGCGCGACGCCGCGGTGCTGGCTCTCTGCTATGGCGCGGGCCTGCGCATTTCAGAAGCGCTGTCGATCCGACGCGCCGACGCGCCGGTCGGCGAAACGGAAGCCAGTCACGATCTCGGCAAGGGAGAGAAGGCGCGCTCGGCCCCGATCATCGCCCCGGTGCGCAAGGCGATCGAGGACTACCTTGCGCTCTGCCCCTATGCGCTCAAGCCAGCCGGCCCCTTGTTCGTCGGCGCGAAGGGCGGCCCTTGTCGCCGCGCATCGTGCAATTAGCGATGGAGCGAATGCGCGGCGCCCTCGGCCTGCCCGAAACCGCAACGCCGCACGCGCTTCGCCATTCGTTCGCCACGCATCTTCTGGCCCGGGGAGGCGACCTGAGAACCATCCAGGACCTGCTCGGCCACGCTTCGCTGTCCACGACGCAGGTCTAGACGGGAGTCGACAGCGCGCGCCTGCTTGCGGCCTATCGCTCCGCTCACCCGCGCGCATAAACCCCGCTCCCCCTATCGACGGCCACGGGCGCGGCCTTAAGAAGACGCCGCAACAATCACGGGTCGAAATCCATGTCCGGCAAGCGCATCGTGTTCACCGGCGGAGCCGGCAAGGCCGGCCGCCACGCCGTTTCGCATCTCGCCGCGCATGGCTATTCCGTACTCAATGTCGATCTGAAGCCGCTCGACCTGCCGGGCGTGCCGACGCTGATCGCCGACCTGACCGACAGCGGCCAGGCGTTCAACGCGCTGACCACCCACCCTACCTTCGCCGGCTTCAACGATGGCCGTCCGCCAGCCCGCCCGACGCGGTGGTGCATTTCGCCGCCATCCCGCGCGTGCTGATCGAGCCCGACAACGTCACGTTCCAACAA
This sequence comes from uncultured Alphaproteobacteria bacterium, assembly GCA_963775405.1. Taxonomy (GTDB): domain Bacteria; phylum Pseudomonadota; class Alphaproteobacteria; order Rhizobiales; family Beijerinckiaceae; genus Roseiarcus. The sequence continues at coordinate 6,634 of CAVZJI010000032.1, read as the reverse complement.
ACGTCATCAGCACCTACAATGTGATCGAAGCCGCGATGAAGCTCGGCGTGCGCAAGGTGATCATCGCTTCGAGCGAGACCACCTACGGGGTCTGCTTCGCGGAAGGGGACAAGGACTTTCACGCGTTCCCGCTCGAAGAGGATTACGACGTCGACCCGATGGATTCCTACGGCCTCTCGAAAGTCTGCAACGAGAAGACCGCCGCGCCTTCGCCATGCGCTACAAGGCCGACATCTACGCGCTCAGATCGGCAACGTGATCGAGCCGCATGAATATGGGCCGTTCAAGGGCTATGCCGCCAACCCGCCGGTGCGCAAGCGCAACGCCTGGAGCTATATCGACGCACGCGACCTCGGCGAGATCGTGCGCCTCTGCCTCGAGAAGGACGGTCTCGGCTTCCAGGTGTTTAACGCGACCAACGATACGATCACGCTCAACATTCCGACCAAGGAGGCGCTGAAGCAGGTTGCGCCGAAGACGCCCGTCACCCGCGAGATGGGCGAGTTCGAGGCGCCGTTGTCGAACCGCAAGATCCGCGAAGTGCTCGGCTTCAAGGAGGCCCATAACTGGCGAACACACGCTAGCGGTTGAATCCGGCGCTGGGCCAGTCTTAGATTCCGAAGATCTCTATCCGCCATCACACGATTGCTCCGCTAAGGAAAACTAGGGTTTTCCGAAGTCTTGGCTCAGCTTACCTAACGGAGAATTCTAGTCTCCCTGATTTGACCTCTGTTGTCATAACGACGATATATTCCCGTGGTCGGTTGTATTCTTTGTGACCTTTTTGAGGGTCGCTTGGAATAGATCAAGGGGACGTCGCCATGGCCATGGGTTGGGAAAAGCTGTTCAAGAATAACCCGACGCCTGCAAACGACTCGCGAGCCCTCGCCATTCGCTATGAGCCGGGGGAAGAGGCCCCTTCCGCCAATTCCGGCCCCGTCATCACCAGTTTGGGCGCCCTGGCGTCTGGCGATCAGGGCCGAAATGGGGAAGCGAGATCGCTTAAGGTCGCGCGCACTTTCGACTCGATCGGCCGGCGCAACGAAGGTCTGCGCACGCACCTCGACGGCATTGAGCTCTCATTCCGCAATATCGAGGCGATCCGTTCCCAGTTCTACGAAGCCTTGGGTCCGATTGATCAAACGCTGATCGAGATCGAGCGAACGAAAGTCGCCCACCTCGAGACGGAGCGCAAGTTCGAGGGGTTAAGCGAAGCGCACGAACGCTTGCGGACCAACCATGCCGGCCTGACGCTCGACCGTGATGCGTTGGGCATCCGACACCAGGAAGCGGCGGAGCGGCTAAAGGACGTCGAGAAGGCGCTTGCCGTCGCCGAGGCGAGCATCTCGGAGGCTCGCGCGGCGCTCACGGAGCGGAAGGCGAAACTGGAGCGCACTGAGCGAGATCTCGAGGACAATAAGCGGCGCCTGCATACAGTGAGCGAACAATTGCCGGCGATTTCGGGCGGAGTTCAGCGCCAAGGAGAAGCGCCTTCAAGAGGTCGAGCAGCATCGGGCGGCCCTGCAGGACCAAAATGCTCTCATGGCGCAGGAGAACAAGACGCTGCGCGCAAGAAGCGAAGAGTTCGTGGCCAACGCCTCGAAGCTCAACCGGCAAGTCAGCGACCTCGAGAGCCGGCGCGACGACCTGACCCGGCGCGTGGAGGGCTGGAGGCGACATTGGCCCAGGAGAGGGCCGCCCATGCCAAGCTCAAAGCCACTCACCTCGACGCCGCCGAATCGCACCGGCTGACCGCATCGAACTTGCGGGAAGAACTCGGCGCGATGGCGTCGCGTTCGGAAGCGGCCGAGAAGCTTCTCACGGAGGCGCGCGGAAACTTACGCGAACGCGAAGCTGAAATTCGAGGTTTCGAGCAGCGGGCGGTCGAAAGCGCGCTTGCCGCGAAATCCAAAGATGCGGCGCTCGCTGATGTCGAGAAGGATCTCGCCTCAGCGCGCGCCTCGCACGCGGAAGTCGACGCCGTTCGCGCGGCCCTCGATCAGCGATCGGCCGAGCTGGCCAAGGCGCTGGAGGCGAAGGACGCTGCTTTGCAGCGCGCCGAGCAGAAGATCGTCACGGTTGAGGGTCGCCTTGCCGAGCAGACCAAGGCGCTGGAGACAGAGCGCGAGGAGCTCGGGGCGAGGCTGGCCAAGCTGAAGGAACAGCTTGAAGCCGAACAAGCCGCGCGCTCCTTCGCCGAAGGCGCATTACAAGCCGCGCGACAGGAACGCGGCTCCCGGCGCCACGAGGCCGAAGGCGCCCCCGCAGCGCCGAAGGAACCGCCGACCCCAGTCAACGAGAGCGCGCGCGACAAGATCACCCGCCTGCGTGGGTGAGGCGCGCCGCTTCAGTCAAGGACGTGCGGCCGGGACGCTCGATAAGAAAAATCGACAATTTCTTGCCAAGCCGGCTGGGACTTGGTATTGTTTTTCAGAAAGCCTGATAAGCCCCCGTAAGCGATCCCATGGATCACGCGCGACCGACTTTGGCGTAAGCACAGAGCGACTCGTAAATTGCGCCGCAAATCTTAAAAAGCTAAAATGAACTCCGCAAATCATATCTCGCGTGCTCAACAGTCCTAATATCCGTGCTTTAGCACGGCCTTTGGGGAAGCCCAGAGAGGCTCTTCGAGCCCGGGCCCAGCGCCTCAAGCTCGAATCTTTGCCGACGAGGGAAGCGTAAAAAAGTGGCGCAAAAGCGCACTTAAGCTCTTGAAACATTGGCACGCGTAACTTTTGTGCGCGGTGCCCCGGAATGGCAACGCTCAAGAATGGCGTGGGCCCCGGCGCGCTTCGGCGGAGCGGGGCCCTGTTCGCGGTCAGCGAACTTCTGGGATGTTGCAGATGATAATTCGGAGGCGGAACGCTTGGCCTTCGCGTCCCGGCGCCGCTGATGTCGTCAACGATGTTTGAAACGCCCTTCCGCTCGGGCATATGGGGCGGCGATGGGCGCTTGACCCTTTTCGTCCAGGGTCCCTACTCTTGGTCCGGCGGAGTCATGGCTACCCCGACTTTCTGCCGCTCCCAGGGATGGAGCGGCGGTTGCGTCGTCCTCAAGATTGCCTGTTCATGACGACGTGATGACATTCCGCCGCAAGGCCGCAGCTGTCAAATCACAATTCGCGCCCCGCGAGATTGGGCATCCGAGAAAACAGCGCCGGTTCGCTCGCGGCTTCGGCCGCTGCGATCGCCGTCATGTTGACGATGCCGCGCGCGGTCACGGTGGGCGTCAGCACGTGCGCCGGCTTGGCCGGCCCCATGAGAATTGGCCCAATCGGCAGCGCGTCGGCGATGACGCGCGTGAGTTGGAGCGCCGTGCTTCCCGCGTCGAGATTCGGAAAGATCAGCACATTGGCTTCGCCTTCGAGTCGTGAGTTCGTCATCACGCGCTTGCGGGCGACCAGTGATAGCGCGGTGTCGGCCTGCATTTCACCGTCGACTTCGAGGTCTGGCGCGCGCTCCCGCAACAGACGCAGAGCCTCGCGCATCTTCAGCGCCGACGGCGTGTCGGCCGAACCGAAGTCAGAATGCGAAATCAGCGCGATTTTAGGCACAAGACCGAAGCGGCGCACATGCACGGCGCACGCGACCGCCGTCTCGGCGATCTCTTCCGCGCTCGGGTCGTAACGAACATGCGTGTCGGCCAGGAAATAGACGCCCGTGGAAGCAACGACCAGCGACAGAGCCGAGAAATCCTTCATCCCCGGCGCGAGCCCGACGATGTCGCGAATATGATCGAGGCGCGATGTGAAGCGCCCTTCGAGTCCGCAGATCAGCGCATCGGCTTCGCCGCGGCGCACCGCCAGCGCGCCAATCACGCTGGCGAGGTACGCACGACAGTGCGCGCGACATCCGGAGTTACGCCTTTGCGGCCCGCGGCTTCGAGATAGGTTGCGACATAGTCGCGATAGCGGGGATCGTCCTCGGGATTGATGATCTCGAAATCGTCGCCGGCCTTGATCGTCAGGCCGAAGCGCTTGATACGGTCTTTGATCACTTCCGGACGGCCGATCAGAACCGGCTTGGCGAGTTGCTCCTCCAGCACGACTTGGGTCGCGCGCAGCACGCGCTCATCTTCGCCTTCGGAGTAAATGACGGTCTTCATCGCCGCCCGCGCCTTGGCGAACAGCGGCTTCATGATGAAGCCGGAACGGAAGACGAAACGGTTGAGCTGATCGCCGTAGGCGTCGAAATCGGCGATCGGCCTGCGCGCGACGCCGCTCTCCATCGCCGCCCGCGCGACCGCCGGCGCGATGCGCAGCATCAGCCGCGGATCAAACGGGCTCGGGATCAGCGAAGTCTTCCCGAACAGAACGGACTGGCCGCCATACGCCTGCGCCGCGACCTCGGAGGGAGTCTCGCGCGCCAGCGCCGCAATCGCCGCGACCGCCGCCTTCTTCATCGCCTCGTTGATCTCGCTCGCAACGACATCGAGAGCGCCACGAAAGATGTAAGGAAAGCACAGGACGTTATTGACCTGATTAGGATAGTCGGAGCGGCCGGTGCAGATCATCGCGTCCGGCCGGGTTTCAAGCGCGAGTTCCGGCATGATTTCCGGGTTCGGATTGGCGAGCGCCATCACCAGCGGGTCATTCGCCATCTGCTTGAGCATCTCGGGCTTCAGCACGCCGCCAGCCGAGAGGCCGAGGAAAATGTCGGCGCCGGGAATAGCGTCAGCGAGCGTGCGCGCGCTGGTGTCGCGGGCGTAGACCTCCTTCCAGCGGTCCATCAGCGTGTTGCGGCCCTTGTATACGACCCCGTCGATGTCGCAGACGACGATGTTGTCCCGGCTCGCGCCGAGCGAGACGAGAAGATTGAGCGAAGCGAGCGCCGCTGCGCCAGCGCCGGAGCAGACGATCTTGACCTCGCCGATCCGCTTGCCAGTGAGCTCAAGCGCGTTGACGATTGCCGCGGAAACAATAATCGCCGTCCCATGCTGATCATCGTGGAAGACGGGAATGCCCATGCGGGCCTTCGCCTTCTCCTCGACCTCGAAACATTCGGGACCCTTGATGTCCTCAAGATTGATCCCGCCGAAGGTCGGCTCGAGCGCGACGATGACGTCGACCAGCTTGTCGACGTTCAGTTCCGCCACCTCAATGTCGAACACATCAATGCCGGCGAACTTCTTGAACAGAACCGCCTTGCCTTCCATCACCGGCTTGGCCGCCAAAGGACCGATGGCGCCGAGACCCAACACCGCTGTGCCGTTGGTGAGGACTGCGACGAGATTCTGGCGCGAGGTGTAGATCGCCGCGCTGTGGGGATCGGCGGCGATCGCCAAGCATGGAAAGGCGACGCCCGGCGAATAGGCGAGCGCGAGGTCGCGCTGGTTGGCGAGCGGCTTGGTGGCGACGATCTCCAGCTTTCCCGGCCGGGGCGCGCTGTGAAACAGCAGGGCGTCCGCCTTGAGATCGGCCTCGCCTTCCAAGGGCATTCGCGCTTCCCGTCGTTTTTGAGGCTAGGACTGTTGCCGCATCGCGCGGCTTGGAACAAGAGCGCGCGCGCAACAGTTGCGTCGCGGTCTCGTCCTCTATTGCGCTTGGTCAGACGCCCCCGCGTCCGGCTGGCTGGCCGCCTGCTTGCTCCTCCAGAGAAGGCGGACGGCGGGACGTTCGGCTCCGCCAGTTGCTGGGCCACAGCCTGCTGTATGGTGGGCTGCCGCACGCCCGAGGGCTGCTCGCGGAGGAATGTGTCCCACTGCTCCTTCGTGCCATAGAAGACGTCGCGATCGACGGCGCCATTGATACCGGGCGTCTGCCCGTCGGACTGATACTGCCAGAACGCCCACGCTCGCGATCCATACTTGACCGCAGGATGGTATTTGGTGGACCGGACCCAGATCGAATAGTCGGAGAAGGCGCCGCCCGATAGAATGGCCTCGTGAAATCCACTGTCGTGTAGATGATCGGGCGCTTTCCGTAGTGGCGCTCCATTTCCTGGAGCATCACCCTCATGTCGACCGCAGCGCTTTCCTGGGTAAGATGGCGGTGGCAGGTTTTCGACGTCGGCGTCGCCTCGACGTCGAGCACCGGCGGCAGAGCATCGTCCTCGACCGGCGCGTTCTGCTCGAAAAAGTTATCTCCTCCATCGGCGGGCGGCACCAATAGACGAAATGATAGGCGCCGAGCACGCCAGCGGTTTTCGCGCCGGTCCAATTGGCCTGGAAGCGCTCGTCGGCGCGATCGCCGCCCTCGGTCGCTTTGATCCAGGCGAACTTGACCCCGCTGCCGGCGACTGCGTTCCAATCGATGTCGCCCTGGAACTTCGAGAGTCGATTTCGTGGACCGGGTAGTCGTGCGGCTTGGGATAGTTCGAGTTAACCATACCCCGGGGAAGATCGGCGACATCCAAGGGACCGTCGCCGCCGCCGCCGCAACCCGAAAGAGCGCCCGCGAGCGCGAAGACCAACGAGCGACGCAGGCGGGAAACGAGAATCTTGCCGTTCGCCATCGTCAGCCCGTCCAAACCACACCGCAAACCCAGCCTCACCGCACGATCGACTAAAGGTTGGCGGAGAATTAGAGCGATCCTCGTAACGCTTCGTTAATGCGCGGCCACGCACTCCGCTTTACGACCAAGCTGAGGCGCAACCCGCTGAACCCTCTATGTCTTGCCGGCTGGACCTGTCAATG
>CAVZJI010000031.1:0-113325 GCA_963775405.1 uncultured Alphaproteobacteria bacterium | reverse complement strand
AAAGACCTGCAGCTCTATGGACGCGCCGTCGAAGATCGACTGCCGCGCGCCCGCTGGCGGCCGTTTCGTGGTCGGCCAGTAGGATGAGGCCCGGAGGAGCAAACGGCCGTCTGTGCGGCCTCTACGCGGCCCCTGCGCGGCGGCACACCCATTGTTGACCTTCGAGGATTTCCCCGTCGATTTTGTCGCCCGCGAGTATGCAGACGGAATAGGCTCGACTTGGCTCAAAGCATCAGACGACGAGACCGGTGGCGTATGTTTGGGTAACGTAGGCTCCGCCATCGCCTTCGGCGCGTCGTCCGCACACACGTTTCCGAGTTGGTCTGGTCGTAACAGCTAAATTCCGGGGCAGCGTCCTTGGTCTTCTCGATTGCCCTGCGCGCCTTGGCGACCAGCGGGGGGTCTGGCTCCGTCGCGAGGGCGGGACCAGCGGCGGCTAGAGCCGCTAGCGCGAGGATTGCGACGCCCTTGGCGAATGTCTCGACGACAGCCACATAAGCGGCCTCCGTGATGCCGGTTTTGATCACGCCCCTGCCCTGCGAAGCTCGATCACGTTGTCGCTGGTATTGCCGGTGGCGAAGTCGGCCCACGCGCTCATGATCGGACGCCGCCTTTCGGTCATTTTCATCCGGTTGTAGGCGCGTGACACGGCGCTGCCGACTCGGTGGCTAAGGCATGCTTCGGCGACTTCAAACTCGACGTTGGCGACCTCTGACGCCCAAGTCCGGAACGAACTGCGAAAGCCATGCACGGTGGCGTCGGCGACCTTCATGCGGCGCATCACCATGGCCAGAGCCATGTTCGACAACGGCCGCATCCTGCCGGGCACGTGCGGATTTGCCGCGTTCTATGCTGGCGGCGCAGGATAGGAACCAGATCGGAATGTCGTGATCTTTGGCTTTCATCCCACCGACCCTAGCAACGAGCAAGCGGACGGGGAAGCTTCACCACCCCACTGAGCGACCGCGAGCGGCGGGTACACAAACGAGGAGAGCCATTGCGTCCTGAACCTCCCGGCTTTTCTTTCGCCATCGTTCGCGCCATGCTCAGTCAACTCATCGTCGGCTCGCATGAGGTGCAGGGATGAGACTCATGAGGAGGCGGATGTCCATCACCGCGGCGGCGCTGTTCGCCGTTGTCGCCGCCCGCGCTCGCACAGAACTCGGAGTCGCGCCAGCCGCTGCCGTGCTTATCAAGTCCAAGCCCAAGACGCCGTCGGGCGGCACAGTCACGGTGAAGGTGACGAACTGGCGCAACGCCGATCTCGTCGAGTTGCGGGCGGTCGAGAGCGGCTCGGCTAACTGGAAGAAAGTGCTAGGTGTGCTGAAAGCCGGGCAATGGACGTGGGCCAAAGTACCGCAGGGCAAGAGTTGTCACTTGGATCTGCGCGGGAAATACGCCGACGGTCAGTTGGCGGATGTGTCCAATGTCGATCTCTGCGCGGACAAGACAGTCGACTTGGTCAACTGACGCGCCAAAAACAACTAAAGCCAGATCAGGCGCTCGCCGCGCTCGTTGGTCTTGTTCTCGAACCCCACCGAGCCAAATTGCATAGCCGCCACGATGGCGTCGAATGCTTGCTGAGTTATTGCGATCTGGAGGCTAAGGCGATCTAGTCTCAAGGCGTTCGCCGAGCGCGCTTGTCTTTGGCTGGCGGCGGGGCCTTCGGGAGCGGGGCTGGCTCTGATGCGGCCTCGAACTTTCCCAGCGCCGCGCGCAGCGGATCCAAGCGCCGGGCCCCGCCCGCCTTGGATCACGTCGGCGTTTCCCTGATAGCTGTCGTCCTCTGACATTTGTCGTTTCCCTTTTTGGACGTCTGAACCCTTTCCTCACGTGACCATCACACGAACTTGACGGTCACGGTGTGGTTGAGCGGCGCGTCCTCGTTGCCCTCCAGCATCAAGGGCAGCAGCTTCGCCAACCCTGCCATGAACGGCGACGGATTGCTCTGCAGAGCTTGCGCCTTGAGATAGCCCACGAGGCCCTCCTCACCGCCGGCGAGATTGGCCGCCATCAGGTACGCCTCATAGGTTCCATGCGATCCAGCGTGGATCGTGCGGATATGACGCGTCAGATCGGCGTCGGCGGTCACCCGAACCGAAGCTGGTCGGCTCCGCCAGGCATAATAGCCGGACGCCGAAACCTTCAGGACGCGGGCCATTGTACGAATGGGATACATGGCCTGGTGCGCGCTCATGAACCGGTAAACCCGCTCGGGCTCGCCTTGCTCTCCCGCGCGAACCAGGCTGCCGCCTTTGCCAGGATGTCGCGCTCCTGACGCAGGCGATGGTTCTCACGGCGAAGGCGAGCCAGCTCATCTCGGTCGGCGCTGGTTGGTCCGTCAGTGCGCTTCCCAGCGCCCCGCTCGGCTTGCTTCACCCAAGTGGAAATCGACTGGGCGGTCGGCTCGAACTCACGCGCCAGCTCTTCGGGCGTGCGTCCAGATCGCACCAGATCGACCATCTGTCGCCGGAACTCCGGCGGATATACTCCCCGCCCTTAAGGGGTCCAAAGCAACAGTCATAATTGCTCTGAAAAGGAACGCTGATAAGGCTAGCGATCGGGTTTGCTAGTTCCTTGGCGAGCTGCTCACTGCTCTCTTGTGCAAAAGCCGTAGAGCAGCAGCAGGATGCAAAGACCCACAGAAGGTGGCGTGAGAAAGTTCGCTTTCCTCCTCAAGCCATCTCTCCAAGAATTAAAATTTGCCGATGATTTCCGTGGTCGTAGTTTTCTTCTGACGATTGGTAGTCGTTAGGGATTTTCCAGTCAATGACCACAATGAAGTAACGCCGCTGGCGCAGAATACAGCAGACGCTTCAGGTTGTCTCCGAATGACCGCTATTTGCGCATTTGAGACTTTTGGGCGACGTCTCGAATCGACGTAGACCGCCCATCGGCAATCGGGAGTCCGGGCGAACGGAACGAAGCTCCGCAACTTCTCGACGAAGGTCTTTCGCGCGCATTTCTCCTTGCGGCATTTCCAGCAGCGATCGCGCAAACTCCAAAATGCTAGTCGCGCTCGGTTCCGCATAATGATTCCTGCCCGAAGCGCCAATTTTCCCCATTTCCATCATTCACCGAATACCGTAACAACCCGTGATTGTCCGTATGCGGTTTAATAGCGTAGTGCTATCAGAAGTATAGCGTAAAGTAATTTCCAATCTTCTGCGATTAATAGTAATAACAACAAGTCTAAAATCTTGCGTTGGCGCCCCGAGGCGCACGCGAACACATAGCCGGAGTATCGAAATGACCGATATATTGCGCATGAGCGCCGATAGGATTGCTGCGCTCTGTTTTGCAGGAATGATTGGGTTTGGTCTTCCCGCTGTCGCTTCGGCGGCGGTGATCAATCGCGGAGTGGAGGGGCCGCCGCTTTCTGAAATTCGTCCCGCCCCCAAATCGATCTACCCGGACCAGCAGGTTATCACCGCGCAGCCGTCGCCTTCGGAAGTCGATCCGGCCTTTCTTGGGCCGGTGCTCCTGATGAAGTCAGCCGTCGTCGATCTCGACGCCGGCACGGCGACCCTGCCTCTGCGGAAAGGGCGGCTGGAGTCGGGCGAATTGGTCTGGTCGATCATGACCGACACGACAGATCCAAACCTCGCCAATCTCCATGGCGTCGATTACTCGCCCAAGCTTGCATACGCGGTGACGGGCAAGGCCGCGCGCGAGGCTCGGATCGACAAGGACGGCATCATCGTTTTCAAGTCCGGAAAAGTCGACTTCTCACCTGCACGTAGCATCACGCCTGGCGAGGCGCCGAACTTCTTCCCGCCTAAGGCCGCTCAGCCCGGATCGGTGGGCGACGCCGACTATTCGCCTCTCGTGCAATTTGCGAATGGCAAGGACGCGCTCTTCAACATGCCGATGGTCGCTTTCAACGTCTCGGAAGATGACCTCAACAAGATGTGCGACGGTAACGTCGACCATTCAAAGGTCGAGGATAAGGTCGTCAAGATCTGTCCTCGCGACGGCACCGTCACGCTCGAACTGACCCTCGGTTACACGTTCGGAAAGCCGATCTTTTATCTGTCAACGGAGGCCAACGACCCGGTCGTCGCTACGCTTGAAGGGGCGACCTACGCGCCCGCTCTCAAAGATGTGCCGTTTGCGCTCGAGGATGCCTCGCCAGGGGAAGCCGCCGAGCGCATCTACGTGTTCGTGAACGGACCGACGGGTGTTGACAACCCGTTCCGCCAGGGCATCGACAGCGCCCTTTCGGACAAGGGCACGCATGGACCTTTGAACGTCCTGGGCGGCATCCCGACGATCAATTTGGACTATAGCCCGCTGTGGCGTCTGTTCCCCGTCAGATGGACGGCGGCAGCGATCGAGAAGGGCTACCGCACCAAGATGACGGATGCGATCGCCATTGAGGACGCGGGCGAACGGGGCATCGTCGAAAGCATCGCGGGCGGCAAACCAAAGGCGGTCGGATTCATCGTCAACTGCCCCGTCGTCTATCGCATCAATTGAACGCTTGGTCCGAGGGAAAGCGCCGGGTCCGTCGACCCGGCGCTTGCGCCGCCACGCCGGGAGTTAGGGCAATGATCAGGCATTTCATCGCAGCCACGCTTTTCGCCTGCGCCACGGCGCTCGCTCCATCGCTCTGTGAGGCAGGGCAGCCTGCGCAACTGATGGCGGGGGACCCCTCGGGAGCAAATGTAGGGTTCACCTTCGGGGTCAAAGGGAGTGGCGAGGGACTTCGCATCGAGACCCATCAGGTCGGCAATCCGGGCGCTAAACTCTCCATTTGGATAGATGGCGACCGAGAGAAACTTTTTTCACGCATCCTGACGACAGCGGACTGTAAATTCGGGGGCGACGGCGCGCAATGCCGGCTTATTTTCCCCCGAAGCGGCCCCGACTATCGACGTTTTGTCTTCGCCTTCAGACGCGGCAGAACGGCCCATGTGGAGGTCCAGAACGCAGCGGTGATGCAGATGAGCCAGAATCTTTCGCTGGCCGGCTTCACCCGCAGGCTGGGATCGGGAACGTAGAGGATCTCACCGCGTTAGGCTTAGCTCGACCGTGACGCGTCGTCGCGCGGCGAACGAGCGTTAGCGCCTCGGCCCCGGGGTTCACGCTCGAACCTGACGTCGAGGGCGCGCTCATTCGTCCACGGACTTCGCATGGCTTCGCGGATCAAAGCGCCCACCGCTTGAGAATGCGGGCGCCCGCGGACCGTCACCAGGCTGACCTCGCGCCAGATTTCGGGATCGACCAAGGGCTTGACGACGACCTGCTCGTGGACGACCGAGCCTGCCGGCATGAAGGCGTAACCGGCGCCAGCCGCGGCCATCGCCAGGATCCAGTCGTCGCGATCGCTCCGATAGACAGTACGGGGATGACTGTCATGATGGTCGAGGCTGAGTCCCAAGACCTCCGAGACTTCGCAATGGATCCGCCGCAGATATTCTTCTGCGTTGAGATCAGCGACACGCACAGCTTCCAGGTTCGCGAACCTGTGAGCGAACCCGATGACAATGACGTACCGCTCGCGAAAAAGCGGCAGGTAATGCAGATGCGGCTCGCGCGCCTGGTCGGGGCTCGCAACGATCGCCGCCTCCAGTTCCCCCGTCCGAAGCTGGCGGTTGAGCGCTTCGGGTGTGGCGTCGATGACCTCAAGATGAACGCCGGGATGCCGGGAGCGGACGCCGATCAGAAGCTGGACGAGATCGCTGGGCGCGATCGTGCACATCACGCCGAGCTTCAGCCGCGCCTGAGTCAACTCCCTGAGACCGCGCGCACTCCGGCTCGCCGCCCCAGCCTCATCCAGGATCTGGTCGAGATGAGGCTTTACGATCTGTCCCAATTCGGAAAGATGGGTGTGATTGCGCTCGCGGTGGAAGAGAGCCCCGCCGAATTCTTCTTCCAACAGCCGGATCGAGCGCGTCAGCGAAGGTTGCGCGACGTTGCAGCGGCGCGCTGCCCGAGTGAAGTTCAACTCCTCGCAGAGCGATTGGAAATAGATTACCTGCTGCATTTCCACGGCGTGAACTCCGTCAATCGCCTCGCTGACCCCCGCGCCTCACGCGAATTCACGGGCCGAGCGTTTCGCGGCTGCATTGCCGATACCGCGGCTAGCACTAGTGACCAGGGCGACGCGCCCGGTCACGACCGGGCCTCCACCACACGAGCCGTATCGACTGTCTGGCGCATTCGCACGATCTGGCCATTCCGGATTTGCCACACGTGGACGTAGGCCGCCTCAAGCTGCTTGCCAGTGACCGTGTGGACGCCCGTCATCACGCCCATCGATACGACTCTGTCGTCATCTGCGGCAAACATGTCGCTGCCATGGAGTGCGTAGTCACGCCACTCCTTCAGCACGGGCATCAGCACGCCTTCGGCGACGCCCTGCGGGCCTCGGCCGGTGGGCTTGTAGGGCCAGCCGGACACGACGTTCCATTCCATATCAGGTGATAGGAGGCCGAGCGCCGCCGGCGCATCGCCTCGGCCGAGGGCGTCGTAAAAGGCCTTCACGATGTCGATTGGTGTCGTCATGGAAGAGATCTCCTTCGAGAAAGGCGGTGGCCAACGACGGGCGGCGGCCACCGAATGCAGAAGAGCAGTCAGACGGCGAACGCAGCCTTGATCTCGGCGGCGACCTGCGGACCGTTCTCGTCCAGGACGAAGTGGCCGGCGTCGAGCCACACCAGCTTCGCCTCAGGAAGGTCGTTGAGGTAGGCACGCGCGCCCGGCGGGATGAAGAAGGGGTCATTCTTGCCCCACACGATCAGCGTCCTCGGCTTATGCGCGCGGAACGCCGCCTGCCACTCGGGATAGAGGGCGATGTTGCTCTTGTAGTTTTCCAGCAGATCGACCTGGTAGTCCTGCACGCCGGGGCGGTCGAGCAGCGCCTGATCGAGCACCCAGTTGTCCGGATTGATTGCCGCCGGATCCTTGGCGCCGACCAGCCAGTGGAATTTGGTGCCCTCCAGGCTCACGAAGTCGCGCGCGGGCTTCTCGGTCTCGGGCGTCCGCTTCTCCCACAGCGGCAGCAGCACGCCCTTAGGCGCGTCGCCAACGCCTTCCATGTAGGCGTTGGCGTTCTGGATGATGAAGCCCTTCACCTTCTCGGGCCGCTCCGTGAAAAGGCGGAAGCCGACCGGGCCGCCATAGTCCTGCATGTAGAGGATGTAGTCCTTGAGCCCCAGCACATCGACAAGACCAGATACGTGGGCGGCCAGGTTGTCGAAAGTGTAGGTGAATTCGCCGCGCAGCGGGGCGTCGGAATGTCCGAAGCCGACGTAGTCGGGGGCGATCAGGTGGAAACAGTCGGCCAACGCGGGGATCAGGTCGCGAAACATCTGGCTGCTGGTGGGCAGGCCATGGAGTAGCAGGATGGCAGGCGCGGCCCGATCGCCAGCTTCGCGATAGAAGACCTTGCGACCATTCACGGTCGCGGTCCGGTGATAGGTTTGGGTGCTCATGGCACAGGGCTCCTTGGCTCGATTGAGGCGGCTCGTCGCCATCCCTCTCGCTACCTAATTTCGGGCCTTCCGCGATCGCCCGGCAGAGCGTAAATTTGAAAGGAGACCTCTCACCAGACGGAAGGCCCCCTTGGATCGGCTCGATGCGATGCAAGTGCTGCTTGCAGCGGTGGAAAGCGGAAGCCTGTCAAAAGCGAGCCGCAAGCTGCGGCAGCCGCTGGCTACCGTCAGTCGCAAGGTGGCCGAACTCGAAGCCTATCTGAACGCGACGCTGCTGATCCGCTCGGCAAAGGGGCTGGAGCTAACGCCAGCCGGGCGCTCTTATGTCGCTGGGGCCAGGACGATTCTCGAACAACTGAGCGAGGTCGAGCGCACCGCGGCGGGCGAGTATACCGAGCCCAAGGGCGATCTCGTAGTAACCGCGCCTATCATGTTCGGGCGGTTGCACGTGCTGCCGGTGGTGACGCGATTTTTGGAAGCCTTCCCTGACGTTGCCGTGAAGCTGCTTCTGACGGATCGGGTGACGCATTTCCTCGACGACCAGGTCGACGTAGCACTTCGCATTGGCGAGCTGCCGGACAGCAGCCTCATGGCCACGGGGCTTGGCACGGTGCGGCGCGTCATGTGCGCGAGCCCGGCTTATCTGACGACACGAGGAATACCTGAGACGCTGGAGGACTTGGCAGGGCACAGCGTGATCTCTTTCGACAGCGTGTCCACGCCCAGCACCTGGATTTTTGAATCGGGCGGCGCCGAAGTGACCGCTGCCTTCAGCGCGCGCCTGAGCGTAAATACGATCGATGCGGCGATCGATGCCGGGCTTGCTGGAACTGGACTTATCCGTGCCGTTTCATATCAGGTCGCCGACTTCGTGCGCGCCAATCGCCTTGCGATCGTACTCGAAGCCTTCGAGCCGTCACCGAGACCCGTGCATCTGATCTACGACAGACAGAACCGCCTCCCGTTGAAAATGCGCGCCTTCATCGACTTTATCGTACCTCGCGTGCGCGAGCGGCTGGTTCAAGTGACGTTGTAGCTGGCGGATTCTCGCTTCGGAGTGCCGGAGGAATTCTCGTCTTCCCAGAGCCTACAAACTTTGCTGGAGCGGCGGCGCGGTCGCAGGACGATCCGGCTGGCGCGGAATATGGTTGGTAGCTCGAAAGATCCAAATAGCGCTCCTGCAGCAGATCGCGAACCGGCCGTAATGACGGTTTGGGGTCTGCTAAACTCCAAAAGGCTCGAAAGGTTTTTCGTGCCGCAAGATTGGACGTTCGTGGGCGACGGCCTGTTCTTACACTGCGGGCGATGGCACCGATTCTGGACTCGGTGGCGGCATGACCGCTCTTTGCGCACAGCGGCCGGTTGCCGGACCGCAGGCACTTTCCCAGCCGTCGGCGGGTGGGACTCACCGACGGCGTCGATGGGAAGAGGATCGTAGCGAGGCGGCGGGTCGGTCATTGTGCGGAGATGCGGACCTTGCAGAGACTTACGAGAATGTGCTTTGCGTTCGTCGCCGCGTTGAATTTGGACGCTCTTTTTACCAGCGTCCGATACGCCAATTTTCGACGGAACACACGATGTGCCGTGTTGCAACGATCTCCTTAGCTACGCTCGCGGTCTTTTGCCTATCGATCCCTGTTGCTTTTGCAGACACACAGGACGACTGCGAGAACGCGAAGGGAGAAAGCGCGATTGAAATGGCGTGCGGTGAGCTCATAGACTCGGCCGCCAACAGTCCCGCAGACCTCGTTAGCGCGCATGCGACCGCGGGCATCGCCTATCGCGATAGTGGACTCGGAGATCGAGCTATCTCGGAATATGGCAAAGCGATCGCCATCGATCCGAACAACGCCGTCGTCCGCGTTCTGCGCGGCCAGGCTCTCAACAAGGCGCACGCCCACCTGCGCGAATTTGTCGGCGATTTTTCCAAAGCGATCCAGATCGATCCGACATTCGCCTTGGCCTATATCGGTCGCGGCTCCGCTCACCACGCTTTGAACGAGAACGACAAGGCGCTGGTCGACTTGGCGACGGCTATTCAGCTCGATCCAAAGTCTGTGGCCGGCTACTTGACGCGCGCATTCGTCTACGAAGATCTCGGAGAGTTTGACAATGCGATTGCCGATTTCACCACAACGATCGCTCTAGATCCGTCGCTTGCCGAAGCTTCTGTCGGGCGTAGCGTCGCTCGGTTTGGCCGCGGCGATCTCGATGGAGCGCTTGCCGACGCCACGCAGGCCATTCAACTCGACCACCAGAACCCTCAGGTTTATTTGGAGCGTGCTCGAATTCTTATAGAGAAACACGACTACGGGGGAGCGATCGCGGATTGCACGAAGGCGATCGAGATCGACCCGGAGTCCGGTTTTGCTTACGGCGGCCGCGCAAAGGCGCTGCTCAAATCCGGGAGGGCCGCCGATGCATTGTTAGACGCCGACAAAGCGGTCGGGCTCCTTCCCGACCTTGCCGAAGCCCACGCAGGCAGGGCGCGAGTTTATGAGGCAATGGGACGCACGACCGATGCGATCGCGGAATACAAGCGGGCGCTCGATCTGAAAGTCGACGACCCTTCTGAAGTCGTGCGCGCTCTGGCAAGGCTTGGAGGAACTTCCCCAAAGTAACGACGGTCATCTGCGCTATCGCTATCCGCGCTGAGACAACGAGAGGTCGGCTACGTGTCGATTTGACGGGTGGGCCACGCGGAGTTTCGCGCGGACGGAGGGCCGGAGTTCGACGGAATCCGGACAAGCGGAATGACAAGATCGCCGCGGCTTACGCCGCCTGGTATTCCGCGAGAGTTTGGCTGATCAGATCGGCCACCGACGACACTTTCAGGACACCGGACGTCGAATGGCCGGCGCTCCAAATGTCGCGCCAGCGGGTGGGTCCGCTTTCACGGGCTCCGATGTCGATGTCCTTGCTGATTTCGATGGCGCCACGCTCGGGCAAGGAGGCGGGATCGAGCCCTGCGGCGACGATCGAGGGCCTCAACATATTGGTCTGCAATCCCGTAAATGCGCGCGTGAGAACAACGTCATCGGCGCTGCTCGCCACCAGCATGTCCTTGTAGCGTTGGTCAGCCATGCTCTCGTGCGTGGCGATGAATCGGGTGCCCATGTAGGCGAGATCGCATCCGAGCGTCCGGGCGGCCCGTAACGCGCGTCCATCGCTTATGCCGCCAGCGAGAACGATCGGGCCTGAAAAAAAGCGCCTGACTGCGCGCGTGAATGCGAATGGGTTCAGCCAGCCCGTCTGGCCGCCAGCGCCTGCCGTCAGCAGCACTAGTCCGTCCGCCCCGGCGTCGACCGCGCGCTCGGCGTGACGGAGGCTCGCGACGTCGGCGAAGACCAACGCCCCAGCGTCATGAAGCGGGGCAACGACGGCGCCCGGCGAGCCCACGCTCGTGATTACGAGTTCTGGAGCGTGCTTGAGCACAATCCGCAGATCGTCAGCTAGGCGGGCGTTCGAGCGGTGCACGATCAGGTTCGGACAGCTCGGCGCGCAAGCGACGCCGGCTTCGTCGGCACGGCGCCGCAGGCGCGCGTCAATTTCGAGTAGCCATGAGTTCGAGTTGTTCTGCATTGCGACAGTTAGCGGTGGGGAACGAGCCGATAACCCCACGTCCGCAGGCTGCAACCACGAGATCGACGCCCGAAACCAGAAACATCGGCGCCGCTATGAGCGGCAGGCTCAAGCGTTCCGCAAAGCGCGCGAGCGGGTCTTTTGGGTCCGACATTGGGCTGCCGCCTCGCGCAATTTCGCAGTCAGGCCTGTTATGTTAGCATCATCGAGCAACATCGGCGCCGCGGGCGGCCGATGAATGATCGCTATTTGCGCCCACCGGACGGCTCGAATCGACGGATATTGTTCTCTAATGGGTCAAGGGCGGAAGCTCTTGGGTGTCGACGCTTTCGGGTGCCTGCGTTCTCTGCGTGCTCGTTCGGCACTTGATGGGGTAAGCTGGGTGCAGCGCGGCTCGGTTGAAATCGCAGTCGGCCAGCGGTTGGCCCCTGCTACAAAATTCGCGCCGTCGTCTGCTCCCTCCCTCGGGCGTCGCTCCTCTTGGGAGCTGGATTCGGCCTCCTGTCTCGTGGATTGCCGGCTTAGGCCAACACGAACTCTGTCTCGTCTCGCAGCATCGCATGCATGATGATTGCGAGGCGGCGCGCCAGAGCAACTCGCGCTTTACGCATCGTTGATCGCCTGGCGATCGCGAAGGCCCAATCCTTGAGTTTGAGCTGGCCCTTGTAGCGGGTCAGCATCACATTGGCCGCCTCGTATAGGAGGGTTCGCACGCGTCTGTCCCCGCACTTCGAGATGCTGCCGACGTAGTCGACCTCGCCAGACTGATGCCGCCTTGGAACCAGCCCCAGATAGGCGCCGACGTCTCGGGACCGGCGGATGCGCGAAGGATCGTCGATCGCGGCCACAAAGGCGAGCGCGGTCAGTTGGCCGACGCCTGGGATGGTCATCAGCCGACGGCAGGCCGCCGAGGCTCTTGTCATACGTCTCATGTCGGCGTCGATCGCAGCGACCGCAGTCATCACTGCGGTTCGTGCCGCAATCAATCCCCGCATGGCTGCAGAGAGACCGGCGATCCCCTCGCTTGCCTTGAGAGCCTGATCGATGAAGGCTGCGGTGAGCGCGCGAGGCAGCCGGATCCCGAACACGACCGCCAGGCCTCGGATCTGGTTTTCCAAGGTCACCCGCTGGCCAACCAACTTCTTGCGCGCAATGATCAACGAGCGGAGCGCATGAGCTTGCAGCGACTTCACATGCACGGGCTTGAAGAAGCCGGTGCGAGCCAAGTGCGCCAGTCCTCGCGCATCGTTGCGATCGGTCTTGTGAGTCGCAAGCGACTTGAGCGCCTGGTAGGCCTGCCGGCTCTCCACGCAGACCACGGGTAGACCGAGTTGGCTCAACCCGTGAAACAGGATCGGCGCCATGCGTCCGGTCTCGAACACGATGCGACGACAACTCGGCGCTTTCGCCAATTCGCCGGCGATCGCCTCTGCCGTCGACGCCGTCTTGCTCTCGCGAACCACCATGCCTTCGCGATCGAGAACGCAAATATGCGTCTCATCCATCGAGATATCGAGGCCAGCGAAATAGTCCATTGAGGTCTCCTCTTCCACATATCTGGCCGATCGTACCGGCCTTCGTAAAAGAGCTCCGCCTCATTACCCAGTTGAAAAACTCGCAAATTGAGCAACTGCGAAAATCTCGTTCCAGCGCGCATAGCGTTGTCTAAGCTTGTGGTCGTCACGGCAAGCCACATGGGCAGGTCACAGGCCGCAAAGCCGGTCAGTCCGCTGAACCCCTAAGGAATTTTCCCTCGAGGCTGCCAGCCGTCTTCTGAATTGTGATCGACGCCAAAATTCGAGTTTTTCAACACTATCGACGTGAACCGGACATTGCGGATCGCAGCGGTGGACGTCGCCTTTGGGCGGATAGCGCCAATACGAGGGTCGCCTCGGGAAGGACCGGAGTCGGCGCCACTGCCGCCATTTCATTGTGAGCGCGGAATGCGCTTGACCGCCCTCGTTGGGACCACCGTGACCTGCCACCGAACTTTCATCCAAAGGCGATTAGAGCCTCGGCGGGTTTTACGCCGTGGGGCGCGGGTGGAGCAACATGCGATCGGCGGAGCTGGTCGGGGTTGCGCAGACGATCGCGTGTTGCGGAGAGATTGGCGGCATAGGCCGCCGGCGTGAGATAGCCCAGCGCCGAGTGCGGCCGTCGCTGGTTGTAATCGTCGACCCAGTTCGTGATCTTGGTCCGGGCATGATCGAGGCCGAGGAACAGGCTCTCGTTGAGAAGCTCGTCGCGCATGCGCCCGTTGAAACTCTCGCAGAAGCCATTCTGCATCGGCTTTCCTGGCGCAATGAAATGCCAGACGACCCTGTTGTCCTGCGCCCAGGCGAACATGGCGTTCGAGGTGAACTCGGTCCCATTGTCCGAGACGATCATGCCGGGCTTGCCGCGCCGTTTGATCAACGCCGTCAGTTCCCGCGCCACGCGCCGGCCTGAGATCGAGGTGTCAGGGATCGCCGCCAGGCACTCCCGCGTCACGTCATCGACGATGTTCAGGATGCGGAGCCGCCGGCCGCAGGCAAGCTGGTCATGGACGAAATCCACCGACCAGCGAGCGTTCGGCTTGGATTCGACCAGGATCGGCGCCCGCGACCCCACGGCGCGCCTCCGAGCCCGTCGCTTGCGCACCGTCAGGCCTTCTTCGCGATAAAGCCGGTAGATGCGGTTGATGCCCGAGGGCTCGCCCTCCTGCCGCAACAGGACGAACAGCCGACGATATCCGAAACGCCTCCTCTCGTTGGCGAGATCGCGCAATTGCGTCCGAAGCTCCGTGTCTGGCGGCCGGCATGAGCGGTAACGGACCATCTTGCGGTCAGCGCTGACGATCGAGCAGGCCCGCCGTTCCGACAGGCCCATCGTGGCCCGAAGATGCGCGACGCCTTCGCGCTTGACGGCGGGCCCTACCATTTTTTTGACAGAAGCTCGCGAAGCGCGGCGGCATCCAACATCTGCTCGGCCAAAAGCTTCTTCAGCTTGGCGTTCTCGTCCTCGAGCTGCTTCAGCCGTTTGGCCTCGGAGACATCCATGCCGCCGTACTTGGCCTTCCAGTTGTAAAGCGTCGCTTCCGAGACGCCGTGCTTGCGCGCCAGATCCGCCGTCTTCGCCCCGGCCTCGTGCTCCTTCAGCACCCCGATGATCTGATCTTCCGTGAACCGTGCTCGCTTCATCTGTCCGTCCTTCAAGAAGGCCGGACTTAAATCCCCGTGGAGGAAAATCTCAGTGGCAGGTCAACCGCTATTCGCTCCGCGACTCAGCGTGGACCACACAGGCCAACTCAGCGTAGATCACACAGGCAGTGCTCGTCGTTGCTGGGCTTGCGGAAGTAAGAACTCGGCGATCGCGCCTCGTCCTCATCCCTCCGGCACTCCCGCCTTGCGCATGCCTTCGATCACCCGCTCGCGCTGGCTCAAGAAAACCGGGTTGTCGCTTTGTGCGCCAACGCGGTAGCGCCCGATGGTGAACTTGGGATCGAGCGCCAGCCCGGCTTGGACCTCGGACCGCGCTTCTTCGAGCCGGCCAAGCAATGCCAGAGCGGATGCTAGATACATATGCGCAACCGGGCGATTCCGGTTGATTTCCATTGACCGGCGGTGCCACGTGACCGCGTCCTCGTCAGCGCCAAGAAATTGCTTGGCCTCGGCGATATAACCTAGCCAGACATTGGCGTCCGTATCGCGAGGACTAACCCGCAGTGCTTCAAGCACATCGTTCTCGGTTTCCTCGGCGTGACCGTTGACTAACTTGGCGAAGCCGATAATGGCGTGAGCGGCGGCCAAGTTCGGATTTAACGCCAGCGCCCGTTCAAATTCGGCAACGCCTTCGGCCCCATGATTGCTGTCGATCAGGGCCCTGCCCATCCAGTAATGCGCCCAGCTGTTGTTCGGCGCCCGAGACAGCACCTTAGTCAACGTCGCCTCGATCGCAGAGAAGCGCGCGGCCGGGTCGCCAGTTCCGTAGCCGGAAGCGGCCAGCACATCAACGGACACCGTGCCCAGCAACGCATCCAGATTGTCAGCATCTAACGCCAGGGCGCGGTCGAAAAACCCGCGCGCCTGCGCGAGATTCTCGGGACTAAGCCCCTTATTGAGCCATGCCCTGCCCTGAAAATAGAGGTCCATGGAATCGGGGTTGGACGCGCTTTCCGCCCGCCGGGCCTCATCGGCGACCAAAACCGTGCCCAATCGGCTGGCGAGACTCGCGACGATCTCGTCTTGCATGCTGAAGAGGTCCGAAATCGGCTTGTCGAAGCGCTCGGCCCAGAGTTGACCGCCGCTCTCTGCGTCGACCAGCTGCGCATTGACCCGGACATGGCCCTGGTCCCTCTGCACCGAGCCCTCCAACACATAGCGCGCCCCGAGCTCCTTCCCGATCTCCCTGACGTCAACGTTCTTGCCCTTGAAGGTGAACGCGGTGTTGCGAGCAATCACGAAGGCGCCGCTCAGGCGCGAGAGGTCGGTCGTGAGATTCTCCGTAATGCCATCGGCGAAGTAATCCTGGCTCGAATCGCCGGAGAGATTGGCAAAAGGAAGCACCACAATGGAAAGGTGCGGCGCATTGGCGAGCTTATCGTCCACCGAAGCGGCCATGAAACGCGGAGCCAAGCCCGCACGCCAGGCAAAGGCCCCCGCCGCAAGAAGCAGGAGAGCAAGCGCCGCCGCAAGCGCAGGCCAACGTCGCGAGACGCCGCCCGTCTTCGTCGCCGCTTGGGGCGATTTTTGCGTCGTGGGCACGCCGTGGCGCAACAGATAGGCGCGCACCGGCTCGGTGATGTTCTTGAGGCTTTGCGGCCCGAGGTCGGCCACTTTAAGGTCGAGCCGCGACTTGACCTGCCGGTAGGCGTCTTCCGACAGACACACCCCGCCCGGTTCGCAAATCCCTTCGAGCCGGGCCGCGATGTTGACGCCGTCGCCCATCAAATCGCCGTCGCTCTCCTCGACAACGTCGCCGAGATGGATGCCGATCCGAAATTCGATGCGCTTGTCGGGCGCGACCTCGGCGTTGCGCTCGACCATCGCCCTTTGGACTTCGACGGCGCAGTTCACCGCATCGACGACACTGCGGAATTCGATGATGCTGCCGTCGCCGGTACGCTTGACGATGCGGCCGTGATGCACGGCGATGGTCGGGTCGATCAGGTCGCTGCGAAGGGTCCGAAGGCGGGCGAGGATTCGATCCTCATCCGCACCCGCGAGGCGCGAGTAGCCGACGACGTCGGACACCAAGATCGCGGCTAGTTTGCGGGTCCCGCTCATCGCGCCCCTCTTGGGGTCGCCACATTAGCCCAAATGCCAGCCCCAGTCTGCCTGTTTTAGGCCGGAACGTCCGCTCGCGCGCGTATTCCTTCCGTACCGGGCACCAAGCGGGAAGGGCAGCAAAAGGGTCGAATTTTAACTCATTAGGCGCGCCGCCGGGAATGTCTGCTATTTGCGCGAAACGGACAGGTCCATGCGCTAGCCGACACTGCGATCATCGAGGCGTTGCGCGATGCCTCCGCCCGCGGGGTGAAGGCGCGAATCTGGCGCAATCAGCGAAGCGGCCGCCTGATCCCGGCTTGGCTTCCAAGACAGGAAGCCTCCGTTTCCAGAGCCTCAAGCCTCGCCCTTGATGCGTACTCCCTCCTCCGGTGAGAGATCCGATGCCAGAAGCCTCCGGCGAGCCACACGCGACCCCAACGCGGACCGCTCACGCGGCTCGGTGGCCCCTCACGACTTTCTGCACTCCCACATGGCTGATGGGATGGCCCTTCGCCTGCATCTCTGCCGCGATGGCCCTCAGCGACCTTCCCTGGGCCTTCAGGGCGATCATCTCCCGAACAGCCTCCTGTTGGGCCTCATGCTGGATGAGATCGCCATCCTCGCTTAGCCTGTAGCCGAAGGGGACTGAGCCGCCGAGGAAACGACCCCGGGTCTTCTGGTCGGCCTTTACTTGTCCGATGCGCTCGCGGATACGATCTCGCTCGGCCTCGGCAAAGGCCGCGGCGATGGTCAGGAACAACTTGGACAGCCCGTTGCCCGCGATGTCTCCGCCGAGATCGAGCAGATGGAGCTTTACGCCCCTGCCCTTCAGGCTCTCGACGACCTTGAGCGCGTCGAGGGCTGAGCGGAATAGGCGATCGAGCTTGGCCGCGATGACGATGTCGCCCCGCTCGAGCTTGGCGAACAGCTGGCCGCCGACTGGCCGCTCCTCGACGGGAACCGAACCGGAGACGCCCTCCTCGATCAGCACCTCGGCGATCGTCAGGCCGTGCATGAGGCCATAGCCCTCGATCTGACGGCGCTGGACGTCGAGGCTCTCGCCCTCGTTGGCCTGCTTCAACGTCGACACCCGGCAATATCCGTAGACCGCCACGCCGCTCTCCTGTAAGGCTGTAAGCCTGCGTGCAGCATACGCACATCTGACAGGCTTTGTAAAGGCCCTGTAGCAGCGCTTACAAAAGAAGGAGGCGGGAGCGCGCATTGCGTGTACTGCGAGCCCTTCCGCAGCGGCGAAATCCGCAAGACCCCGGGTTTCCCTTTTGACGCGGTCTTGGCGTCGCATTGTTTGCCAACTGGCGCGAGCTCACCGTTCTGGACCGACGACTACGAAGCCTATCTTGAATGGCGGCAGACGAAACTTTGGAATGAGATCAAGCGCGTGACGGGCATTGAGGAAGCGGCGGACCTAGAAGAGGCCAGCGAAGAAGAAGCCGCTTAAGCTTCTCCATTGATCCGTCCCCGCCGAGACATCGGCGTTCACGCGCCGCGCGCGGTGGCATGGGCAAAAAATGTCAGCAATACCTCTGCGGCAATCACTGAGTGACGATGATTTTTCCGGCCGACAGCGTCTTAATTAGGTCCGGATTATATTCGCGGAGGAAGTCAAATTTCTCGAATTCCGGCCAATATTTAAAATCAATCCGATTACGACTATCGCCGTAGCACAAATCAACGGTAATTTGTACCAATCAAGAGATACCTCATCTCTAGATATTGCACTAAGTACGGACTGATATGTATCCCATAGAAGCCTAAACTACTGCCGTAGAGAGTTATGCCTTGATGCAAATGCCCAGTACAGAAACTATCATCTGATTTGACCACATTTTTTTTATCTCATTCCATGTCTTCAGTCTCAGCCGCATGCTCGCAGAACGCGCCTATCTGCCTTCCACAACCCCGGTCATGGCTGGCTCGTTCGAGCTTATGAGCCTATTGACGACATTCTTGGGAATACAGGTGGCTCTCAATCGATTGTAGGTATATCCGGCGCATCCATTATCGGCGAGGCAGATGCTTTCGCAATCGGCGCTGCTCACGCCACGGATCCAGCTGCCACGATCGTTTCCGGGAGCGTCCATGTTCTCGTAATGGCGGACCCGCGGCCCGGCGCCCGCAAATATATCCGGCGCAGGCGTGCGATCGGTGAGCACTCCTGTGGTGGCGGCGTCGCGGGCGTGGATCAAACTCGTTATGCGGCTTTTTCGAATACAAACCGAACGCCTGATATTGTAGGTAACGCCGACACAGCCACTATCCTGCATACATAGGCGCATGCAGTCCTCGGCATTGGCGACGCTAAATATCCATGCCCCGAAATCGTTGCCCGGCGCGTCCATAGCCTTCGTACCAACGAACTGGGATCGATGGAAGGGGCGCAGAGGGAGGAGGGGTCGGCTGAGAGGGCGACGAGGGAGCGGTGTTAGCGACTGAATCCGGAGCCGCGTTGGGGGCTTCTCCCGGCATCGGAAAAAGGGAAACATCGATCCCTTCGCGCTCCGCATCGGCCATTGTGAGCCACGTGATCTCGTTAGGATGGGCCTGCGTGACGAAGACAACCGCACGATCCGGCAAACCCAGTTTATTGAGATAAGCTCCGAGGAGAGCGTTTCCGGCCCCAGTTTCGATCGCCTGCCCGTTCTCATGGACAGAAGCGGCGTGAAATCCTATGAGAGCTCCAGACCCCATCAGACGCTTCGTGCCGCCAAGCCACGCCAGCGCGCAAGCTGATGCACACTGCACTCCAGTAGGTACCAAGGTCATATAATTCCGCAGCCGAATTTGGGTGCCAATCTCGATGCCCGCGATCAGATCGCCGCCGGGGCTTTGGAAGGCGACAATCGCCTTTGGATATGTCGCCACCGCGGCCCGAAACTGCTCCGCATCTGAACTCTCGATTTCACCGCTAAGGGTGATCATAGCGGTGTCGAGTAAGCCCGGGATAGGCGTGGCCTTGATTTCGGCGCCCCTCGCCACCTGGTTAAGCGCGAAGCAGCAGGCTAGGAACGCCAACGCGAAACGCAAGATGCCCTCCAACCCGACCGGCGACCCAACTCGGCCAACTGCCCGGCGTCCGTATCTGTAGCACGACGAGGTGTTGTAGTACCACCGATCGCGTGAGATGGGCGACCCAGAGAATTGACGAATTCCTAGTAAGCTAGGCATCCCGGACAATTCATGAATTGTTCCCCCTTCGCTACCTTGCTGAAACGAGACGATGAGGAGGATGTCCGTCGTGACGACGCACTTCTTTGCCTTGTATGCCGCGAGCTGCTCGGCATAGGGCGGAAGGTCCGGGCCCTCAGCTCTGAAGAACACGAATATGCGCGACTTGGGCGCGATGCGGGCTTCGAGGGCCTTGAGGCGATCACGGATACGGGGAAACATGGCATTGCCTTTCTGCGGGCCATAGGAGGCCGCCGAGTAGGGTTGGTTGTTTTGGCAGGCACATAGCGGACGCACCCTCCAAGGCGGCTCCTGAGTCCGCCTTAGTCTCGTTCATGGGGTGCCTCCCTTTGCGGCTAGCTGCTCTTCAAGTTTGGCGAGGCGTTCGGCGAGGTCGGCTGTCTCAATGGCGCGCGCGGTGCCTTCAACGAGCCGCACGAGGTCGCTGGCCTCCGATGGCGTGATAGTCCCGTCCGCAGTAGCCGCAGTCAGCGCAGCGGTAGCGCCGATCAGGTCTGCCGCACGCTCGATCTTCGGCATAGCAAGGGAGACCGGGCGGTCTCGGGCCGGAGAGCATATCCGCTCCAGGCACAGTCGGAGCGCAGTCACGTCCCCACCAAGCGCAAGCTCGACAGCCTTACGGCTCAACTGCTCGACCTCGCCCTCCAGAATATTGAGCGCGGCCATTGTCGCCTTGGCGCGGGTACCGGGAAGTCGGCCCGCGGGGTTGCCCGAGTGGCCGGGAGCAAATTTCCCATTAACGCGCTTCGTCTGCGACTTCTCTGCGATTGCAGAGTTTGTCGCATCACCCGCAACCTTCTCGAGCGATGATTTCGTCGCGGCGCGCATGCGGGGAGCTACGTTTATCATGATGGATGATCCGTTCAGTGAGTGGTTGCCGGCAGCATCGGGTCGGCAGGCTGGGCGTTGAGGTCGGCGACGTTGATTTCGTCTCGACGCAAGCGGGCCTCAGCCCCAGCCATCTCACGGACGACTGGCCGGGGCGCGGCGAGCTGCGGCCGTGCGGTTACCAGGTTCCTATGGGCATTGGGCAGGAGCCCGTCACGGTTCGACGGTGCGTCGTCGGCTAGCGGCGTCGCTAGGCTGGGCGTCGTCGGCGTGAAGCTGGCAGCCGTGGCCCCTGACGGCCCTGCCCCATTGCCTTCGCGGAGATGGGGTGTACCCACCCGAGATATAGATAGTGGTACGGTTTCCGACATTCGTAGTGGTACGGTTTCCGTACTGGCGATTTGGCCGCTATGGTTCGTTTTGCGTACTGGCTTCTGGTACGGTTTCCGTACTGGCGACTTTTTCTTTTCACCAGAAGATTTGCGGGCGACTTCTGCTACTGCCTCGGCCTCTTCCATCGTCTTGAACCTCCGCCACTTGTGGAGTGGATCAACCCCCTTGTTGGCTGGGCGAGACGTCAGCAGGAACTTGTTCGGACGGCGGTAGTCAGCCGCTCGTGCCATCTTCCCTTTCTCAGTGATCACGACGAAGCCGAGAGCTTCCAATTCCGCCAGCGCGGGCCCGATCGCTGCGCGGTGCACGCCGTACTTGGCGAAGTCGTCGAACGTGACCGGCAATCGTCCATTGTCCTGGCCACCGTGGTGAGCCCATTCGACCTCGATGCGCGAGAGGGCGCGATGCGCTGACAGGCTGAGAACCCGATAGGCCGGGCTCTCCATCATCTCGATAAGGCGCGCCGCGAATTGGCCACTGATTTTGTTGTGCTTAGCCATCAGCGCGCCCTCCGCTTCGCGAAGGCAATCTGGCGGCTTTTCGGCCAGTTGCGCATATTGAGGCTGGGCGAGAATCGAGCTGGCCCACTCTCGCGGGCCAGTGGCCGAACCCGTCGTCTATGAGGGCGTCCATTTCACGCCCCTGTTCCGGAGGCGGCGATGCGCTCGATCTCAGATCGAGAAATTAACGTTCGCCCTGCGATTTTGACGGGGCGAAGCTTTCCCGCGCCGATGAGGCGATAAAGCGACACGCGGCCGATGCCGAGCATGGCGGCGGCATCATCTACGCGATATGTCAATGCGTTAGCGGGCGGGGTGACGAGGCGAGACTGGCGCTTTTTCGGCGCAGCCGTAGCGTGTGCGGCGTTCATAATCATCAACCTTTTTTGGCGACCAGCGCCGTTCAGGCGGAGGGCCGCGCAGTGGAACCGACTTGCGACTGCCGTCTCGGTCCAGCGGTTGATGGCTGACGTTGACCCCGCGCTTTTGATCGCCGGGTTGCACCGTGAGAATATAGCGTGAACGGGTGCGAATTTCAATAATTTCGTCTGTCCAGGCGGGAACCAATCCTGTGGATTACTGCCCCGGCATCTCGCCTGGGAGTGGCTCCCAATCCCGCCGCGCCCATGCGCCCGACCGCTCGTGTGGCTCAGAGAAGAGCAGAGCAGCCTTCCGCGCCTTCATTCCACCTGACGCTGACGGTTCAACGGTCGGTTGAGCATGGAGGCCAGTCGTCCAGGTTCGTCATCGGAGGCGAGACGACGCCCGCCACCGCCGCCGCAGGCCCCGGCCGCATTGTGGGCGGGCCGGCATCCAAAATTCAGCACGGCGCTGTCCACGGGCTGTCCACGCCATGAAAAGCATTGGCCTTAGCGAGCTCAAATAGACATTAACGTATTGAAATTAGTGGTAGCGGGACCCAGACTTGAACTGGGGACCTACGGATTATGATTCCGCCGCTCTAACCAGCTGAGCTATCCCGCCGAAACTCGACGCCTTCAAGGCATGCAGGGCGAACCGGCCGCACAAGGCGAGGCGCCCCTATAAGGAGGGGCGGAGGAGCCTGTCAAGGCGCGGCTGCGCGCCGACTCAGTCGTGGCTTGGCGTCTCGGGGAAGACCCGCGTGACGTGGCCCATCTTCCGGCCCGGGCGGATTTCTAGCTTGCCATAGAGATGCAGGCCGAGGTCAGGCTGGGCGAGGATGTCGCGCCAATCCTCGGCGTCCTCGCCGATCAGATTGTGCATTTCGGCCCGGCCGCGCCGGGTCGTCGCGCCGAGCGACCAGCCGGCGATGGCGCGGATATGCTGTTCGAATTGCGACGTCTGCGCGCCTTCGAGCGTCCAGTGGCCGGAATTGTGAACGCGCGGCGCGATCTCGTTGACCACCAGCGCTTCGCGGCCGTGGTGGTCGCGGGTGACGAACATCTCGACCGCCAGGACGCCCACAAAATCGAGCGCGTCGAGCACCGACGCTCCGATGCGCTTGGCCTCGGCCGCCGTCTCCGCGCTGACGCGCGCGGGGGCCCGGGTGCGGGCCAGGATATGGCGCTCGTGCTCGTTCTCGCAGAGGTCAAAGGCCACGATCTCGCCTTCCAAACTGCGCGCCGCGACGACCGACACCTCGCGCTCGAAGGCGACGAAGCCCTCAAGAATCATCGGCGCCGAGCCCAGCGTGCGATGAACCGCTGCGACGTTGGACCCTTCGCGGATCAGCGACTGCCCCTTGCCGTCGTAACCGAACCGCCGGGTCTTCAAGATGGCGGGGCGGCCGAGTTCCGCGACCGCGCGCACCAGCGCGCCCGCATCCTCGACGCCGACAAAGGGCGCGACCTTATGGCCAAGATCGCGCAGGAAGGTCTTTTCGGTCAGCCGATCTTGCGTCAGCGCCAGAGCGCGCGCGCCCGGCCGAACCGGTAGGCGCTGTGCAAGGAATTCAACCGTCGACGTCGGCACGTTCTCGAACTCGAAGGTGACGACGTCGACCGCTTCGGCGAAACGCGCAAGCGCCGCTTCGTCGTCGAAGGCGGCGACGGTCCGCGCCGCGGCTGCGTCATAGGCCGGCGCTTCGGCCTCCGGGGCAAAGATGTGGGTGCGAAGGCCCACTTTCAGCGCGGCCATCGCCAGCATGCGCCCGAGCTGGCCGGCGCCGAGAATGCCGATCGTCGCGCCGGGGCTGAGGATCATCGCCCCGTAGTCTCAGACTTGGGTCGATCCTCCTTGGGGCGCTCGGCGACCTCGGCCGTGCGCTCCGCCCGCCACGCCTCGAGTTGCGCCGCAAGCGCTTCGTCGCTCAGCGCCAGCACGGCCGAGGCGAGCAGCGCGGCGTTGACCGCGCCCGCTTCGCCGATCGCAAGGGTTCCAACCGGAACGCCGGCCGGCATCTGGACAATCGACAAGAGGCTGTCCAGGCCAGAGAGCGCCTTCGAGTGGACTGGCACGCCGAACACCGGAAGCGTGGTCATGGAGGCGGTCATGCCCGGCAGGTGCGCCGCGCCGCCTGCGCCCGCGATGACGACCTTGAAGCCCGCCGCCTTCGCGCTTTTGGCGAAGGCGACCAGCCGGTCGGGGGTGCGATGGGCGGAGACGATCCGGGCGTCATAGCCGACGCCGAGCACGCGAAGCGTCTCCGCGGCGGCGCGCATGACCGCCCAATCCGACTGGCTGCCCATGATGATGGCGACAGGCTTTGACGCCTCGCTCACAGGCGCCCGCCGAGGCCCGAGTTGACGCGGTTCATGGCGCCTGCGCTTAAAGGAAGGCCGCAAGGGCCGCAAGTTGGCTCTCCCGCCTTTGCGAAGGCCACTTGGCGCGCTAGGCGTTTGTCGAGCACGCTCCTCGGATCGGCGTGCTCGTGCGGAGGGCGGGCATTGGAAACGGGTTCGGAACGCGCCCCTGAACCGGCGGCCAGCGGGCGGGTTCCCGCGACGCTGCGCGACCCCGGCGCTATCCGCTTCTGGACCGCGGTCGTTCTGACCGGGCTATGCGCCGGCCTTGGCGCGGCCCTCCTGACGCTGCTGTTCGACGCGACGCAGGAACTCGCCTGGGGCGCGGCTGAGCCTTCGGCGCTGTTCGAAGCGGCGCGGCAGGCCAGTCCGGAGCGCCATCTCGTTTTGCCGCTCGCCGCGGGCCTCCTCACCGGCTTGGGTCAATGGCTGCTCACGCGGCTTGCCAGCGGCAACGGCATCGACGTCACGACGGCGATCTGGTTTCAGGCGGGCCGCCTGCCGACGCTCAGGGCCCTCGGCAGCGCTCTGTTGTCAATTGTCATTGTCGGCATGGGCGCTCCTCTGGGCCGCGAAGGCGCCCCCAAGCAGTTCGGCGCGGTGTTCGGCAATCTGTTCTCGAGCCTTCAGAAGCTCTCGGACGAGGAGCGGCGTTTGGTGGTCGCGATCGGGGCCGGGGCGGGCATGGCCGCAGTCTACAGCGTGCCGCTCGGCGGCGCGCTGTTTGCGCTCGAAGTGCTGCGTGGGGCGTTGGCTCTGAGGCTGGTCGTTCCCGCGCTTGCGGCCGCATTGATCGCCACGAAGACAGCGGGCTTCGTCGTGCCCAACGTCCCGCTCTACGTCGTTCCCATGTACGATGTCTCGCCCGACGTCTACCTCTGGGCGGTCATCGCGGCGCCGTTCATCGGCTTGTGGTCGGTCGCCTTCGTCCGCGCGATCGCCTGGGCCGATCGCGCTCGACCCTCAGACTGGCGCCGGTTCATCGCGCCCCCGCTCATCCTCACGGTCGTTGGGCTGATGTCGATTGTCTTCCCCGAGCTTCTCGGCAACGGGCAGGATGTCGCCCAGCTCCTGTTCCTGCATCCGCTGGCGCCGCTCGCGCTTGCGGTTCTCCTGCTTCTCAGGCCGCTGGCGACGGTCGCCTCCGTGGCCAGCGGGACCCCCGGAGGCCTGTTTACGCCCTCGCTCGCCGCCGGCGCGCTCGCCGGCGCTGCGTTGGGCGAGCTGTGGCTCTGGGTTCATCCGGGAGGCGACATCGGCCTTTTCGCGCTTCTGGGCGCGGGCGCGATGCTGGCCGCCACGACGCAGGGACCGATATCGTCGCTGGTGCTGATGATGGAACTGACCGGCCAGGCGCGCGCCTTCGCCCTGCCGATGCTGACGATGATCGTCATCGCCACCGCGACCGCGCGCCTGATCGAGTGGCGCTCGATCTATGAAGCTCGGCTGACCGACGAGCAAGTGGCCGAGCGCTTGCGAGCGCGCGAGCCGAGGGGCGCCTGAGCGCCGATCGCCTGGATGGTCAAACACGATGACGTGAGACGCTTTCGCGCCGCACAAGATAGGCTTGACAGCAACGAAGCATTAATGGAGATTTCCGTTGCGGCGTCAGTGTGGGTGTCCCGAGCGGTAAGCAGTCGACCGCGGGCGAGTGGGATCTTTCGTCGTTTAGGAGGGCTTCAGCCATGAAAAATTGGATAGTGACTTGCGCGGCGCTCGCCGCTTGCGCGGTTCCGCTTCATGCGGGCGGCGCCAACGCGGCCGCGATCGATTACATTTTCAGTGGCACAGCCAGCTGGACCCTAGGTGGGATGATCTTCACCGACGCCCCTTTCTCCCTCACATACATGTCGGACACCAAGAATATTACGAGTAGTGGGGGTGAGTTTACCAATCCGGGCGTCGGAACCTTTGTTTCCGGCGGGACCACGGCGACCCTGACGGGCGATGAAAATCAAGTCACTATCTTTTCGTCATCCGATACGATGAGTTTTGGGCAGATCGTGTTTTCCCCCTTCCGCGTCTCTGTCGAGGCCATCGTTAACGCGGCGTTTGGAGGAAGCTACGATCTATCGACAGCGTTTCCGCTGACGACGGGCCCCCTCAACCCGCCGACAGCGGCGACGTACTCCACCTCCGCAGGCGATTTGGTGTTCACCGACGATTCGTTCGGACGCGTGAGCTTCAAGGCCACTGGGGGCGTTCCCGAACCCTCGACCTGGGCGATGATGCTCGCGGGCTTCGCCGGCCTGGGCTTTCTTGGCTATCGCCAGACCGCCAAGGCCCGCGTCGCAGCGTAAAGGCGCGAAGCAAGGACCACCGACAAAGGCCGCCCTTGGGCGGCCTTTTTCTGTTAGAGCAAGCTGCTTTTGGATCGAAGCGGCCGGAAGGCGACGGCTCGGACAACAATTGCTTGCAGAAAATCAGAAGCCGAACTAAGCTCGCCCCATGAACAATTCCGCGCTTCCGTATGGCCTCGACCGCCGCTCCCTTCGGCGGCGCCAGGGGAAAGGGGGGCGAAAAATTTTTCCGACGAAAACCCCCGTAACCCATTGAAAAGTCTCGATTTCGGACGAGAGAATCGCAAGGAAATCCAAACGAATCCAAGGCTCAAAAACGAGGTCTTCAAACCGAAACACCTAGGGCGCCAAGAAAACCCAAAGATGAGCCGCCTGACCAACCTCCCGGCCTCCGCCAAGACGGAAGCCAACCGACTTTAGCCAAATGCACAGCGCGCTCGGCGCCTGGGACACGGGCGACTGCGGGTGCGCCTCAGGCGATGATGTCGGGCGTGAGCTGGTCTTCGAGTCTCGCCAGCTTGTCGCGCAACTGGAGCTTTCGTTTCTTGAGCCGCTGCAATTGCAATTGGTCAGCCTGGCCGACGCTTCGCAGCGCCTCGATCGCCGCGTCGAGGTCGCGGTGCTCCTCGCGCAGCCGCTCGAGCTGAGCGACCAGCCCCGCGCGTTCCTCCGCCGTGAGCCCCTGTTCGTCCATTCTTGCGCCACTTTACGCCAGGCTTTCCGAGGTCTCAACGCTCGCCGCGCGGCTTCCGCTCCCCGAGCGGCGCGGCTCGGGCTGGCCAATTTAACGCGCGATTAAGGTTATTATTTCCAGGACGCCTGAAGCGGCTGAATCTTCCCCCAAAATGTCGGGGCTTCGACGCCAATATTCACAACGTGGCGCCACTTTGCCGCTTGCTTCGGTCGCTGGTTATGTCACAATTTCCGTCGCCAAGAACATGAGGGAGCTGTCCCATGTCGATTGATTCGCATCTCAGCGAATTGGTGCGTCGTCACCAGGCCATTGAAGAAGCGATCCTAGCCGAAGTCAACCACCCCGCGCCAGACGACATCAAGGTCCACGAACTCAAACGCAAGAAACTTCATCTGAAGGACGAGATCGAGAGGCTCAAGCACCAAACCGAGCCCGCGTCGTCGCACTGAGGCGGCGTTAAGACAACGATCACCGTCAGAGCGGCGCGGCCAGAGCGTCGCGCCACTCCTCGATAATTGTTGCGTCGCTCTCGCTTCGTAAGCGTTCCGATGCGAAGGATGAGAGTTCGTCTCGAGAGGTCAGTCGCGCCAGGGCCCATACGGCCGCGCCGCGAACGAGTGGATTATCGTCGTCCAATCGTTCCTTCGCGACCTTAGCCAGCGAGCGATCGTTCGAGTTCCCGATCGCAATCATCACATTGCGCACGAAGCGCGCCCTGCCGACGCGCTTGATCGGGCCGCCCGCAAACAGGGACCGGAATGACGCATCGTCAAGGCGAGCGAGCTCGGCGAGGGGCGGCGCCTCGAGGTCGGCGCGGCCGGCCAGCTTTGCTTCCCGCCCGACGCTCGCGAACTTGTTCCACGGGCAAACGGCAAGGCAGTCGTCGCAGCCGTAGATGCGATTGCCGATCGCGGCTCGAAACTCCCGCGGAATTGGACCTTCGTGCTCGATCGTCAGATAGGAAATGCAGCGCCGGGCGTCCAGCCGGTAAGGCGCCGGGAACGCGCCGGTCGGGCACGCGTCGAGGCAGGCGCGGCATTGTCCGCAATGGTCAGATTCCGCCGAGTCCGGCGGCAGATCGAGGTTAGTGAGGATCGCGCCCAGGAACAGCCAGGAGCCAAATTCACGCGACACCAGGTTGGTGTGCTTGCCTTGCCAACCGAGCCCTGCGCGCGCGGCCAGCGGCTTCTCGAGGAGGGGCGCCGTGTCGACGAAGACCTTCACGTCCCCCTTTTCCGGCCGCGCTGCAGCCACCAGGAAGGCGGCTAGTTCTTTGAGCTTGCCTTTGAGCACGTCGTGATAGTCGCGATGGCGCGCGTAGACGGAAATGGCCCCCGTTTCAGGCCGCGCGAGCGCCGCAAGCGGGTCCGTTGCCGGCCCGTAATTGAGGCCCAGCATAATCACGGTCCTCGCGTCGGGCATGAGCTTGCGCAGATCGGTCCGCCGCTCGAAGGTCTCGGCCATCCAGCTCATGTCGCCATGCGCGCCTTCGGCGAGCCAAGCGTCAAGACGATCGCGCGCTTCTGTCGGCGCCTCGGCGGACGTGACGCGGCAAGCGTCGAAACCGAGCGCGCGCGCTTTTTCGCGTAAGCGCGCTAGAAGTCGAGATCGGCGTAGACGACGCTCGGCATCATTCCCGGCAGGCGCTCGGCCAGAAGCGGGCGGAACGACGGGCGTGACTTCATTCGCGCGTACCAGATCTTGGCGGTTTCGTTCTCGTCCCAAGGCGCGTCGCCCAGATAGTCGATGCAAGATAGGTGAGCTGCCGCTGCGAGGTCCGCATAAGTCAGCCGGTCGCCGGCCAACCAGTTACGGGCTCCGATAAGGTGCCCAATGTAGCGCAGATGATAGCGCAGATTGGCGCGCGCCGCGCGCACAGCCTGCATGTCCGGCGCGCCTCCTCCCTGGGCGACGTTCATAAAGCGCTTGTTGACCTTTTCGTGCACAAGCCATTGACTGACTTCATTAAAGAGCTTGACATTGAACCAATGCGTGAGCCGCCGCACCTCGGCGCGGGCGAGCGGCTCATTCGGCATCAGCCGGCGATCGCCGAGACCCAAGCCCCGCGTCTCGTCGAGATATTCGCCGATCACCGCGGCTCCCGACAGGCTATGGCGATCGTCCTCGATCATGACCGGCGTCGCGCCTTCGGGCGCCATCAACAGGAACTCCCGGCGCCGGTCCCATGGCCTTTCTTCGACCAGACGAGGCTCGATTCCCATCTCGCCAAACACGAGGCGGATGAAGCGGGAATGGGGGCAAAATGGATGATGGTAAAGCGTGATCATTAGACCCGGGCTTAAAGCAGGCAGGGAATGGAAGCGGCTGAGCCGCCGCCGGACCTTATCATCGGACCCCATCAGATGCGGCGACGCCGGTTAATCAGAGGTTAACCGCTGTCATTCGCCCGCCTGGCTCTCACCCGGTTGGCTCGTGCACGCTCACATCGTTCCGCCGAAACACCACCAAGCCGGCCGCCGGCAAGACGACATTGAGCGATCCGTTGGCGCCATGCAGCGTCGCGCCGGCATTGCCGATGTTCCTGCCGCCGTAGGCTTGACTGTCGCTGTTGAAGACCTCCGTCCAGCCCGCGTCGCCGATGCGGTCGCCGTAGATCCAGTAGCCAGAGGCGAATGGAGCATTGCTGAGGTTGCCCACGACAAGGAATTCGTCGGTATCGTCCCAGCGATGGAAGGCAATGACCCTGTTGTCATTGTCTCTGACCCCGACCTCGATCACGCGGGACCGAATGGCCGCGTTTCGTTCACTGAGCTGGATAAGCTCCTTGTAGTAGCGAAAGAGGCGCGCGCCGGCCCCCGTGGCGGCGCCGATCAGATCCTCTCGGTTCTGCATGAAAGTGTCGTAAATGAAGGGATTTGCGGCGCCGATCTCCTCGCCCATGAAGAACATAGGCGTGCCGGCCGAGAGCAAGGTCACGCCTGCGGCAAATCGCGCACGCGCCTCCGCCCAGTTTCGCGTCTCGCCGATCAGCGGAGCGCCGTTGACCGCGAGCCAGATCGTGCGCGCGGATCCGAGGCGGTTGCCGCAATCGTCATGCGATTCATGGTAGACCACTTTGGCGCCGCTGCTCGCGGCAAGCGCACCGGCGAAATAGTCCATGTGAAGCGAACGCGCGTCGCCATACCCGGACTGTTTGACCAGCTCGGCAAAGCCGCCGCCTTCGAACTCAACTGTATGGTGCTGAAAATCGCCGTACCAGGTGGCGTCGAACCCGAGGCCGTCGCCAGTCACGCTCGGGTCAGTCATCGCTCCCCAATTGGAATAGTCCTCGGCCGTAAGGAACAGGTTCGGGTAGAGCAAACGAACCGTCCGCGTCCACTGCTTCAGGAACTTGGTTCCGAAAGCGTTGGCCCGATCGGCTGTTTGGCCATTCGCATGGATGGCGGCGTACTGGTGGATCGAGCTTGTCTGGTCGAGGCGAAATCCATCGACATGACATGTCGCGACCAGCCAGACGGCGCTGCTGATGAAGAGCTGCCGAACCATTTCGTCTTGGAAATTGGGCGCGTAACCCGTCGACAGATTGTCAATGTACCCGCCATCGGCCTCAGGGTAGTCGCTCGGCTTTCCTTCGTACCAGAAATAGATGTTCCTGGTCGGATCGTTCGAATTGTACGCCCATTCGGCCCGGTCCGCGTCCGGATCGAAGTGATTGTAGCAAACGTCGAGAATGACCACGATTCCTCGCTGGTGGCACGCCTTGACGAACTGCCGCAGGCAGTCCGTTCCGCCCGCGCCTTCGTCGATGGCGAAATAGTGCGAGGTTCCGTATCCCCAATTGGCGGCGCCTTCGAACTCCGCGATCGGCATCAGTTCGACGGCGTTCACCCCCAACTCAACGAGATGATCTACATAGGCGAGAGCGTCGATCAGGGTTCCGGGATCGGGCTTCCCGAAGCCCAGCGAGCCGACGTGCAGCTCGTAGATGACCAGGTCCTCGAGCTTCGTCGGAAGCGGATGCTCGGCGGAGAATTCGTCGGCCCAGAAGTTATCGACCGACATTTCCTGGCCCGAGTTCAGCGTCACTTTGCCCGTGTCGCAAACGACGGAGCAGCTTTGCGGCCCCTCAAGGTCGGCAGGCAGGCCCGTATAGGGCAGCCCCTCGGGATCTGTATTCCCGGCGCCAATCTGTTTGCGTGAATAAATGTCAGTGCGGAATGCTGTCGTTCCGTCGTCCTTGACCACACGAAACATGTAAGGTCGGCCGACAAACTGCGGGAAATTGGCGAGCGTCGCCTGCCAGACGCCGTCCGCCCCGCCATTGCCGCCGATTGCACCACGCCCGAGCCGTCATCGGCGATATAGCCATGCGCGGGATCGCCGAAGACGAGATCGACCGAGGTCGCATTCGGCGCCCAAAGGGAAAAGCGAATGCCGGATGATCCTGGCTGCGGCAGCGCGCCAAAGCGACCGCAATGCGTGAGGTAATAGATCGCGTCCTGCGCGCCCGCCTCAAGAGTGAACGAAAGCTCGCGCGCCGTGGATGTTTCGTCGTCGACTTCGCTCGCAATCCCCCAGAGGCCCTGACCGAGCGGCCCGTCGAGCGTCACGCCCCAACGCAAGACAGCGCCGATTGCGCTATCATCGAAGTTCACGATGGCGTCGAAGGCCGAACAACCGTCGTCGTCCACAGTCGGGCGCATCGGGGCGAAGGTCCAGTCGGCCGCGGTTCGGCCAGACGCGTCCCAACTTCCGCCGAGCTGCACATTCCGGAACGGGTTCTTCGGGAGCCCCGGGCGGTAACTGAAGCGCACGCTTGCCGCGCACATTGCGAGCTCCAGAAAATCGACAACAAGCCGCTTTCAGCTTTCGCGACCGCCCTTCGACCTTTCTTCA
The DNA here is from genome assembly GCA_963775405.1 of uncultured Alphaproteobacteria bacterium. Lineage (GTDB taxonomy): Bacteria > Pseudomonadota > Alphaproteobacteria > Rhizobiales > Beijerinckiaceae > Roseiarcus. The sequence goes on along the minus strand of CAVZJI010000031.1, from coordinate 81,556 downwards.
ACATCCGCTGGACGGCGGAAAGCGCGAGCAGGACTGTGCGCCGCTTTTCGGCGCTCGACAAGGCAAGCGCCCTGCATCGTTTCAATGGCTCAGCTTTGGTGACGACGGTGAGCCGAGCAAAGGCGACAATGGCAAAGCGGGATCGTTAGGCGGGGGTATGCAGGCACAGAGCGCCCGAGGGCTCAGCCGCCGCCGGACTTTATCAGCGGCCCCATCAGATGCGGCGATGCCCGTTACGCCCGGAGCGGAAGACCCTGCCGCGCAGCGAGGCTCGAATCGCGTCCGCCTTCACTTGTCTGGCATCCCCGCTTTGCGCAGGCCGTCGTTTGCGCGTTCGTTCATCTCGACGAAGCGTGCATCGCCGCGCTCTCCGGAGTAGTACGCCTTCCATGCGGCGATCGTCTTGAGCGGCCCGGCGGAGGGCAGCGCGAGATAGCGCTGCAGCGCCTCGCGCGCTTCGGCGTCACGATCGGTCAAGGCGAGCGCCGCCACAAGGACGACATACGAAAACGGGTCGGAATTGGGATTGATCGCGATCGACCGGCGAGCCAATTCAATCGCTTGGTCATAATTCTTCAGCCCAAAATTGGCCCACGCCTTGTTTTCGTACCAATAGACGAGCGCCGGATCGGACGGGCTCGTCCGAATCGCCCTGTCGACATATTCAAGGCTTTTGTCGAATTGACCGAGGTTTCGATAGTCGATGCCCAGTTGGCCGGCGGCGTCGACGTTGGAGGGGTCGAGCACGAGTGCGCGCTCGTGCTCCGCGACGGCTTCCTGGGTGCGCCCTTGCGCGCGAAGGATGCCGCCCTTCAAGTCGTGAGGCCAAGTCCAATCTGGATCGAGGGCAAGCGCCTTCGACTCCAATTCATCGGCCCGCTCGAGGTCGCGTTTGGGGTCGCCGGAAAGGCCAAGCGCCGCCGGCAGCCAGAACTTGACCCCCAACATCTGCAGGGCGCGCACATTGTTGGGATCGATGGCGAGCGCCTGCTCGCAGAGCGGGTATGCTGCATCCGCTTCCTTGCCGAAATATCGGCTTTCGACTACGCCCGCCACGCAGCGGAGAGCCAGATCCTCAGCGGTCGCATTGGCTGCCGGCGTCCGCTTGAGACGGGCGCCCTCGACCTCGGTGAGCTGAACGTCCAACGCGCGCGCCAGGCGTGTGACGATTGCGTCCTGCGTCTGCAACAGATCGGCGCGGGGCGTATCGAATTGTTCTGCCCAAAGATGGGCGCCGCTGCCGGCGTCGATGAGCTGGGCGTTGACCCTGACGCGATCGCCGCTCGGCTGCACCGAGCCTTCGAGAACATAGCGCACGCCCAGATCCTTGCCGATCGCCTTTGCGTCGACCGGCTTGCCCTTGAATGTCATGGCGGTGTTGCGCGCAATGACGAAGGTGTCGCGGAGGCGCGCGAGACTTGTGGTCAGTTCGTCGGTCAGGGCGTCGACGAGATAGTCCTGCCCCGGATCCCCCGACAGATTGGCGAAGGGCGTGACGACGATCGAACGCCGCGCGGCCTCGGCGGGCGCCTTCGTGGCGACGCTTGCGGGCCGGTTCGCGTTGACGAACCACCACGCGCCGCCCGCGATCACAACCAGCAGCGCCGCCAGCGCGGCGGCGAGCGGCGCGAACCCGAAACGCCTCTTCTGCGGCGTGGGCGCCGCGGGCGTCACGGGTTCCGCCGGCTTCGCCTGCGCGGCGACGCCGACCTGCAGCGAATAAGCGCGAATTGGCCTGTCGATGTTCTTGAGTTGAGTTGGACCGAGATCGGTGACCTCCATCTCGAGCCTGCCGCTCACTTGCCGATAGGCGTCCTCCGAAAGACAAATTGCGCCAGGCTTCGCAATGCCCTCCAGCCGCGCGGCGATATTGACGCCGTCGCCCATCAGGTCGCCATCGCTCTCCTCAACGACGTCGCCGACGTGAATCCCGACGCGGAATTCGATTCGCCGGTCCTCCGGGACGCCGGCGTTGCGCTCGATGAGGCCGTTTTGGATCTCGATCGCGCAGCGGACCGCATCCACGACGCTGCGGAACTCGATGATCGAGCCATCGCCGGTGCGCTTGACGATGCGCCCGTGATGGGCGGCTATCGCCGGGTCGATGAGATCGCTGCGAAGGCCCCGAAGACGCGCGAGCGTTCTGTCCTCGTCGGCGCCGGCGAGCCGGCTGTAACCAACGACATCCGCAACCAGGATCGCCGCGAGCTTTCGGGTCTCGCTCATTGCGCCTCTCCCGCTGTTGGAAGATTAGCGCAACTGCCAGCCCAAGTCTGCCCAAAACGCGGAGAGCTACCGGCGCCGAAGCACCTTGAACGAACGAAATTCCACTCTCTTTCAAGAGGCACGCCTTCAGCCAACAAGAGGCACGCCTTCAGCCAAAGTCCGCTGTCGTGTTTCCCGCTCGTTTCGGGAGGCCGAGCTCGAAGGGCGGCAAAGGGTCGAAACCGGTCCGACCGATTGAGTTTTGACCCGGTAGCGGTCGTGTGACAGATGGCGAAAACGATCCGGAAACTGCCCGTTCAGGGCAGGCTCGTTCGGACGCAAGTCTCTGACGGCCCACCCGAGAGGCGCGCCATCCTCACGGGGCGCGTGTCGAGGGACAGTCCCGGTCATGAGACATCCCGGCCGGGGGCCTCATCTCTGCCGATCGGAGGCAGGAGCAGTCGGCGATCGCAGCGGGGGAGCCGCCCGCCGGACTTTCACGACGGAGACGGGGCATGGCTCGCGGCCGAGCTTCGAGCCGACATGTCAGCGCGCGCTGCGAGGGCTTCCAACCTGCGGATAAGCTTTCAGGAACTATTTTTCCGTACCATGGCGCAAAGGCCGCGAGATGTTTCGTGTCCGGCGACCCGATGCGTCGACGGCGATGGACAAGGTTAAATATCTTCAATTCGTAGACTGTAGCGGCCTATAGCCGCTAGGCTGGCGAGGAAAAGATGAGCGCTCAATGTCGCCCGGGAAAGCTTATTCGTGATGCTCGCCTTGGTTTCCTCGAAGCCGTGCGCTCTCAGTCGCACCGCCAATTCCTCATAGGTCACGTCAGCGCGTTTGAGTTCTGCCTTTAGATGCCTGGCGACGCGCTCCGCCCATTCCTTTTCGGTCTCCGCAAACGCCATCCTGTCCTTGCGCTCGCTTCCGAGCGATAGCTGTCGCAAACGATATTCACACTTGACGGCGACACCATATCCGATAGCATGCTCTCGCATCTGAGAGTTCTCGGATGTCCCCAGCTATTTCTCTTTTCCTTGCCAAACCAAGAGCCTGACGTGCTGGCGTCAGGGTTCAGCATTTCGGACGTCGAGGCGGAAGCGATCTTTACCAAGATCCCCTCAGGCAAACTTTCGTAACGGGATTGTTGGTTATTCCGCTTCGGACAAGGGCTGCCTGACCCTCTTCACAAAGGAGGATTCGCGCCATGTCGATCGCATCCAGGATGTTTCTTGTGGCCGCACTTGCGGCGCGTCTTATGGCTCCCGGCGGCGCGCACGCCGCGTTGCAGCAGGGCTTCATGATAGATTTGGGCGATGCGGGGGATCCCCTGACGCTGGATTACAATCAAGCTGGGGGTCTTTCGGCGGCGGCGGCGCCGTCCAACGGCCTGCCGGCATTAGAGCTCCGTCTAAGAACAATGGATCCTACCTCAGCCACGCTCACCGGCAATTATGATGTTGTCGACGATCTGGGGTCGCTGGATAAAAATAAATCGGTACTTTGGCTGAGATCCTATGAAATCACGCTCAATGGCCATGTCATATTCGGCGCGCCCGACCAGATCGTCGGCCCATTCACGGGCGATGATATTTGGATGGCCTTCGTCCATGCCTTTGGCCAGTTCACGGGAAAAACCGATATGCAAGCGGGAGCGGTCCTCAAGGTCTTAATTGCCGTCCTCGAGCACTTTGATTCCTTCAGCGTACCTAGCATGCCTGCAGGGGAATTCGACTATGCCTATAACACCAAGAATCAGCCGGTCGGCACTTTCGCTGTTGGCACGATCGACGACCTGGGGCAGCATATTGCATTGAATCCCGGCACGAACACTCTGTCCTTTGACGCCTCCCTCTTCGTCGTTCCGGAGCCGTCAACCTGGGCGATGCTGCTCATGGGGTTCGCAGGGCTTGGATTCGTCCGCTATCGTCAGACGCGGAGGGCGAAGCCTCAGGCGGCATGAAGCCTTATAATTAGGCCGCAAGAGATCAGATCGACGTCGCTGGTAACCGCGTCGGGTGAGTTCGCGCCATGAACGATCAGGCAGCCGGATGTCCGGAACACAGACCGTGACGCCATCGACGACGCCAAGCGGACTGCGGTCGATCGGCCGACGATCGGTCAATTCGCCTTGCAGCCGGTCAACCGCCGGGCCGGCGTGGCGCCCTCGGCGAGAAGGCGCGGCGGCGATCGCGAGAGACCCGCGCGAGACGCCTCGAAAAATCCGGACCCACAACCGGCGATCGCCGGCAATCCGCTGTTTTGAGCCTCGCCGCCTCCAAGCCATTGACGGAGCTATAGTTTTCGGCTGCGGCGCTGGGTTGCAGCAAACAAATCCTTGGCTAATCCGCGATCCTTCCGTATACTTTCCCCTGATGGAAATCCGAAGGTTCCCAAGTGTCCAGGTGGGAGAAGCGAACGCGCTACACGTTTCGCACGCAACCTGGCAGGCGAGGCGAGAGGAAGGGGATTTTTTTACTCCAAACGGCCGTAACCCATTGAAAAGGCTCATTCCCAAAAAATAAACGCTAGTAAACGCTAGCACTTTTACTAACGTTTATTAGCGTTTACTGACGTTTATTGACGTTTAAGAGCGCTTGTACGCGCCAACGCTGTTGATCGCCGCTACCCCAGGATCTCGGCCGACTGGATGCGCCAGACTTCGGCGGCGTTCATGCGCGCCCAGGCCTCGGCCAACGAATTGTTGGCGTCGATCGCCCGGCAGGCGTCCTCGATCACGAACGTCTCGAAGCCTTCGCGGCGCGCGTCCAGCGCCGAATGGGCGACGCAAAAGTCGGTCGCCAACCCGCAGGCGAACACCCGCCTCACCCCGCGCGCCTTGAGCAGCGCCGCAAGCCCGGTCGTGGTCTTGCCGTCGGCCTCGACGAAGGCGGAATAGGAGTCGATCGCCGAATTCATGCCTTTGCGCAGGATAAGGAAGGCAAGATCGACCTGCCAGGCCAGGATGCAGCGCCACGCCGGGCGTCCCCTGCACGCAGTGTTCGGGCCAGAGGGTCTGGTCGCCGTAATGGAGGCGCTTCGTATCGAAGGGCTTCGCGCCTTCGTGGCTCGCCGCGAAGGAGGCGTGGGTCGCGGGATGCCAGTCCTGGCTGATGACGACGTGATCGAACCGGCGCGCGAGGCGGTTGACGAGCGGGACAATCTCGTCGCCCCCCTCGACCGCCAGCGCGCCGCCAGGCATGAAGTCGGCCTGCAGGTCGACCGCAAGAAGGACGTCCTGGTCATTGATCGGGATCGCCGGGGCCATCGGAATCGATTCCTCTTATCGCGGCGGGCACGCGCCATCTTTTGCGCTCGTGGCCCAAAACGACCAGCAGCGCGAACATCAGCGGCAGGATCAGATACAGAAGCCGGAACACCAGCAAGGCCGCAACGACATTCGCCTGCGGGGCGTCCGGCATCGCCTTGAGAAAGACGAACTCCAGCACGCCGAGCCCGCCAGGCGCGTGGCTGACAAGCGCAATCGAAAACGAGGCGACAAAGACCCCGAGCACGACCACGAAGCCGGGATTGGCGGCCGCGGGCAGTGCGAAATAGATGATCCCCGATGCGCCGATCAGCTCCAGAGGTCCGGCGAGCAGTTGCCGCGCCGCGATCGGCGGACGCGGGTAGACAAGCTCATAACCGCCGATCTTGAGCGGAGGAAAATGAAACAGGGCGCCGACGACATAGAGGCTCGGCGCCGCGACGAGCGCCGCCGCAACGGCCTGGCCGAGCCAGAGCGGCGCGCCGGCGAAGCGCTCGGCCAATTCGGGATGAAGCAGGAGGCAAAAGCCGCCAACCAGGGACGCGCCAAGCGCAAACGTGAATGAGCAGAACGCGACGAGCACGCCGATCTCGCCGACGCTGAGCCCCTTCTCGGAATAGGCGCGATACCGGACCACTCGCGCCCGAAAGCACCGAAGCGCCGATATTGTGGCCAAGCGCGTAGGCGGTGAACGAGGCCACCGCCACGTATCGCCAATTGATGCGGCGACCGAGATGCAGAAGCGCAATCCGATCGTACCAGGCGAGCGCGGCATAGGCGAGGGAAGTCGAACCGATCGCCAGCAGCCAGCGGGCGGGTGAAATCGAGAAAAGCGCGCTTTTCAGGCTGGCGAGCGACAACCCGCGCAAATCTTTGAACAACAGCCACGACGATATCGCCACCGCGCCGAGACCAATTATCGGCCATGCGGCGTCGTGAACGCGTTTCATGCCAGTCCTTGATCGCACCGCTCGCCTGGCGCCCCGCCTGCCATCCCTGCCCGAGCGAGGCGGCGAACGCAACACTGGCGCCCTCGCGGTCCGCTTGCGCCTCCATGCCCGAGCTTTACAGCAAGAACCGAATCATGCCTGACCTTCCCCTCCCGCTTCGCCGACGGGCAGGAGGAGTTCGCCGATTCCCGCAATCGCCACGTCCTTATCAGCGTCAGGGGCGCGCTCGCTCCAAATTCCGCTCGTTCGCATTCGCTCTGTTTACCGAGCCGTCGAACCCAATCGCGCCAATCGGACAACTCGAGCGCACGATCCAACGCGCCAACTTGACGCCGTGGCGGCCCCAGCGCATCTGCATGTTTCCGATGCCAACACTCGTTCTGCCTTTTCCAGCAATCAATCCTGTTCTCGTCCAATGGGGTCCGCTGGCGATCCGCTGGTACGCGCTCGCCTATATCGCCGGCCTTGTGCTCGGTTGGCTGCTCATCCGCCGGATCGTCTCCGACGAGCGCTACTGGAACGGGAGAAAGCGCCCGAGCGCCGACACGATCGACGATCTGCTCGTCTATTGCGCCTTCGGCGTCATCATCGGCGGCCGGCTCGGCAATGTGCTGTTCTACGATCCGCAATATTATTTCTCCCATCCGATCGAGATTTTCAAAGTCTGGGAAGGCGGGATGGCCTTTCACGGCGGGCTGATCGGCGCGCTGATCGGCGTCCTCGTGTTCTGCCGCCGCTACAAGGCGCCGGCGTTAACTGTGCTCGACCTGTGCTCGCTGGTCGCGCCGATTGGCATCTTCCTTGGCCGAATCGCCAACTTCATTCGCCCTGAGCTTTGGGGCCGCCCTACCAATGTTCCCTGGGCTGTTGTCTTCCCGGGGACGGACGGCCAGCCGCGTCACCCCAGCCAGATTTACGAAGCCCTGCTCGAGGGAGCGCTGGCGTTCGTCATCCTCTATGCGCTGGCGCAAAGGGGCGCGCTGCGCCGTCCAGGCGTCCTCACCGGCGTATTCGCGATCGTCTACGGCGCGGCTCGCATTTTCAGCGAATTCTTTCGCGATCCCGATCCGCGCCTTGAAGACCTGGGTCGGGGCCTGACGATGGGAATGGTCCTTTCGCTTCCCCTTATCATCGTCGGCATCGGAATGCTGGCGTGGGGCTACCGGCGGGAAATCTCGCCATGACGCAGCTCCTCGATGAAATCAGAGCATTGATCGTCGAGCGCGGACCGATCACGGTCGAACGATACATGCAGCTGGCGCTCGCCCATCCTGATCTCGGCTACTACATGAACCGAGATCCATTCGGCGCTACCGGGGATTTCACGACCGCGCCGGAAATATCGCAGATGTTCGGCGAACTGATCGGGCTTTGGGCGGCTGAAGTATGGTCGAGCATGGGCTCGCCCGATCCAGTGCGCCTCGTCGAACTCGGGCCAGGGCGGGGCACGCTGATGAGCGATGCCCTACGCGCCGCTCGCATTGTTCCGGCCTTTCGCAGCGCACTCGACGTTCGACTCGTCGAGACGAGTCCGGCGCTGGCGGCGATGCAGCACGACCTGCTCGTCGATTCCGGTGTTGGGGTCTCCTGGGTCCAGACCCTGAGGGAAGTTCCGGACGGCCCCGCGATCGTGATCGGCAACGAGTTTCTCGATGCCCTGCCCGTGCGCCAATTCACGCGGATGAATGGCCAGTGGCGCGAGCGCACGGTGCGTGTGAACGGCGACGGCGCGCTTGTCTTCGATGTCGCAGACAAGCCCGAGCCGTATATCAGAGCCAATGCGGCAACCGGAGAAGTCCTGGAAGTGAGCCCTTCCGCCCATCGGATGATGTTTGAACTCGGTGCTCGTGTCGTGAAACAGGGCGGCGCGGCGCTGCTGATAGATTACGGCCACGTGGTCACCCGATTTGGCGATACGCTGCAGGCCCTGCGCGCTCACCGCTATGTCGACCCGCTCGTAGCGCCGGGCGAGTGCGACCTAACCGCGCATGTCGATTTCGCCGCCATGGCGCGCAGCGCGAGCGCTGCCGGCGCCGCTGTCTATGGGCCAATCGACCAAGGCGATTTCCTGCGCGCCATCGGCATCGACTTGAGGACAAAGGCGCTTGCCGAGCGCGCCACTCTCGACCATGCAGAGGAATTCGCGCGGGCGCGGGCGCGGCTCGTGGGCAAGGGTCAGGGTGAAATGGGCGCTCTGTTCAAGGCAATGGTGGTCGCCGACCGCAGGCAGCGCCCGCCGCCCGGTTTCCAATCCGCAACCGCCAAGTCCGCGTGAGCGCGGCTCAATTCCTGACCGCGGAATCACTGGAGATTCCCGGCCTGGCGCACGGCTTTTTCACCCGCCTGGGCGGGGTCTCGCAAGGCGTCTATGCCTCGCTGAACGGGGGCGTCGGATCACGCGACGCGCCGGAGGCGGTGACCGAGAACCGCGTCCGCATCGCGGCTGCGCTCAGAACGGCGCCGGAGCGCCTCGCCGTGCCGTTCCAGATCCACTCGCCCGATGCGATCGCCATAACCGAGCCTTGGCCGCCGAGCGCGCGCCCCCAGTGCGATGCTCTTGTGACCGCTACTCCCGGCTTAGCGCTCGGCGTGACTGGCGCAGACTGTGGCATGATCCTGTTCGCCGACGAGCGCGCACGCGTCATCGGAGCGGCGCATGCGGGCTGGAAAGGGGCGTTGACAGGAGTGGTCGAAGCGACCGTCGCGGCGATGGAGCGGCTTGGCGCCAGGCGCAGCGACATTCTCGCCGCGCTCGGGCCTTGCATCGCCAACGAATCCTATGAGGTTGGCCCAGAGTTCGTCGCCGCCTTCGTCGCCAGCGACGATGACACGGCGCGCTACTTCGTCCCGAGCCGCAGGGCAGGTCACTCGATGTTCGACCTCAACGCCTATATAGCCGAGCGCGCCGAGCGCGCGGGGGTCGAACGCTTCGAGGATCTTCGCCTGGACACCTATGCCGACGAGCGCCGCTTCTTCAGCTATCGTCGCGCCACCCATCGCAAGGAGCGGGACTATGGCCGATTGCTCTCGGTCATCGTCATGAATTGAGCCGTTGGACGCCAATTCCCGTTGCTTGACAGGCCGTCCGCGCGCGACCAATTAAGGCCGGACCTGCCTTGTAACGATCGGCGCCCGGTGGAAACGCGCCCTGAAGGGATCACGCATGTTCGCTCAGGCCTTGGCGAACCGGTTCGTCGAGGCGCGGGCGTGAGCGATCGGCGACTGCGCCACGCCGACAGCGCCGCCTTTCGACATGCGATGGGAGCCCTCTCTTCGGGAGTCGCGATCATCGCCTGCGGAGAGGGCGAAGTGCGCGCCGGCTGCACGGCCACTTCGCTCACGTCCCTCTCGCTCGCGCCGCCGACGCTCATCGTTTGCCTCGCGCGCTCATCGTCGACGCTTGCCGAATTGCGCCTGGCGGGCGCTTTCTCAATCAACCTGCTCGCCGCGCGCCATCAGGCGCTCGCCCACCGCTTCAGCGGGCACAGCGGCGTGCATGGACCCCGCCGGTTCGACTGAGCGCAATGGACCACGCTCTCGACTGGCGCCCCTATCCTCGCCGATGCGATCGCGGCCTTCGATTGCCTGGTCGAGGAGGTCGTCGAGCGCCACTCCCATGCGATCGTCCTCGGCGCGGTCGTAAGCTTGAAAGAGGGTGTGGACGAACCGGTCCTGGCGCGCCGGCGGGGAGAGTACGCGCCCCTGGTTTAGGGCGCGAGCTGAGCCCGCGGAGCCCGCCAGGGCTTGCCCAATCGACTGCGCGCAAGGTAAGGGTCTCGGCTCGGCCCGCCAAGCCCGCCCAAGCAAAACCAAACAGCACCAAATAAAACCAAGCAAAATAGCTTGGTTTGGCGATTATCCCTCACTGAGGATAATCGCCCTTGGTTTTATTTGGTTTTATTGGTCCGAATCAGGGCTTTTCAATGCGTTACGGCGAATCCAAATAAGAAAACTTCTCCCGTGTCACACTGTGACGCAGACGCCACAAATTCTCTCTCTTTCTCTCCTGTCTCCTCTCCGCCGGCTTCCCTCGCCAGACGCCGGTTTTGTCCGGCGATTGCGAAGTTTATAGCACGTAGTTTCGATTTTGTCAATAGGCGGCCAAGATATTTCTGATTAACTGGCTATCGCCCGGCAATTCCGTCCTCTCGCCTGCGACGGCAGCGCCCTAGAGCATTTTCCTGTCTGATTAAAATCGCAGGGAATTCCCGAATCGGCTTGGTTCTGATTCATGCTTCTGGCCGGCGAAGGAGGCTGGCGTGCATGGCCAGATCCTTATCCGTTGACCTTCGCAGGCGTGTCGTTGGCGCGATTGAGGGGGGATTGTCGTGTCGGGCGGCGGCCGAGCGGTTTGGCGTCAGCGCCTCAAGCGCGATCCGGTGGCGGGCCATGGAACGGCGCGAGGGCGATCTGGCGCCCAAGCGCCAGGGCGGCGACCGCCATTCGCAACGGATCGAGGCGCATGCCGAGCTGATCCTATCGGCCGTGGCCGCCAGGAGCGACATTACGCTTTCGGAACTGCGAGAACAGCTGAGGGAGCGCGGCGTCGCCGTCGCCATCGGCACACTCTGGCGGTTCTTCAAGCGTCGCAAGATCACGCGCAAAAAAAGTCGGCCCATGCCGCCGAACAGCGCCGCAGCGCGGTGAACGCGGGCCGCGCGAGGCGTGGTTCGAAGGACAACTCGACCTCGATCCGACGCGGATCGTCTTCATCGACGAGACCGCCGCCAACACCAAGATGGCGCGCCTTTACGGTCGTGCGCCCAGAGGCGAGCGACGCCGCGCCGCCGTGCCCCATGGCCATTGGAAAACCACCACCTTCACCGCCTCTCTGCGTCACGACCGGATCGCTGCGCCCATGGTCCTCGACGGACCGATGAACGGGGAGGCCTTTCTCGCCTATGTCGAACAGGCGCTCGTTCCCGAGTTGCGGCCACGCGACATCGTGATCATGGACAATCTGCCCGCTCACAAGGTCCTTGGCGTCAAACAGGCGATCGAGGCCGCCGGCGCGAGCCTGCGATACCTGCCGCCTTACAGCCCCGACTTCAATCCCATCGAAATGGCCTTCGCCAAGCTCAAGGCCCTGCTGCGCGCCGCCGCCGCGCGAACCATCCCCGACCTCTGGCAAGCCATCGCCGACGCCCTTCGCCGCTTCTCCCCACAAGAATGCGCAAACTATCTCGCCGCCGCAGGTTATGATGCAACGTGAGCGGAAAATGCTCTAGATCCGACGGGGACTTTGAGATCGCGGGCTAAGGTCGACGCGCAAGCAATGACGCGTGGCAGGGCGCGCGGGCGCGAGATGGCGGAGCGCGGGGCTCGTCGTCGCAGATGCATGCAAGAAATATTCAGACGGTCGCTCTCGCGGCCGAAGCGTGAACGCGATCGCCGGCCGCAACCCTCATCCTCCTGGTTCCGGCCGTAACCCCTCATCCTCCTGGCAATGCAATAGACACAGGGACTGATTTTTTGGCCCTTTCCGCCCAACAGGCGCGCATGAGCAAAGGCTTCCGCTATGGTTGCGAGCAATTTGGAGGGCGCAATGATTCGCCGCCATCCGTTGCGAAGGATTTGGGGTCGCGCGGGCTTCGAAGCGCGGGATGCGTCCGCCGAGTCTCTTTGCGCCCAACTCGCGTTGATCCGTTTGAACAGCCCCGTATCGGGCGTTTGCGGCGCAGCTTCGAATTCTTTGACCGGCGCCATACTGGGCGTTCATGCGACCCGCTCCGGCGTTCCGTCATGGCGAACCGCTGTTGCTCCTATCGCAGCCCGATTGCGCGAATTGCTGCGACCAGCGGGCGTTGGTTGTCGGTTCTGGTCGCGCCTGGTAGCGGTCGCGGCGCTCCCTCTTCTCGGGGTGGCGCCTTGGTTCGGAACCGCCTCCGCCCAGACCTGCCCGAACAGCTCAGGAGTAGTCACGGCGAGCGGAATCTCCTGCTCCATCCCTCCGGCGAGCACGGTCAACCGTATCACCGGGTCGAGCGACGCGATGATCACGGCGAATGGGGTGCGTGTTTCGGTGCCCTTCGGCGTCGGTGTAACCTCGCAGACCGGAAGCCTCATCACCTTCGGCGTCGATCCGGTCGCGGGCGGATCCAGCATCGTCTCGGAATTCGGCGGCGGAGGGATCACGGTCCTGCTCGCCAACGGAATGTCCAGCAGGATCGACGCCAGCGACCTCAACGTGACCTTTGGCGGCGGCGGCAACATCATGGTTGAAGCCCAAGCCGGCGGCCAGATCACCCTGCGCGACGGCGCGGCCATCGACATCCTGAACAGCGGCGGCAACCAGGGCCTCCTGGCGACCGGAGACGAACAGCCGGATCATCGCCGACAACATCACCGAGACGGCGACCGTTGGCGGCGGCGATTTCGGCGTCCACGCCCAGTCGGGCGGCGAGATCGATCTGACCAACAGCGCATTCAACTTCAACGGCACGGGCGGCGGCGAAACGGTGGTGGTCGCGGAATCCCACAGCACGATCGTTGCGCAAAATTCGACATTCACCGCCACGGGCGGAGGCGGCGGGGACGTCGCGATCAAGGTCGACACCGGAAGCAATGTCTCGCTGACGGGAGGCTTCGTCACGATGACGAGCGTCGGCGGCGGCGAGATCGCGGTGCTGACGCAGGCTCCGGGTTCGACCTTCTCTGCAACCGATGTTCCAATCACGCTCATCGGCTCGGGCGGAGACACCGCCGTCAAGGCGGCGAATGGCGGCGTGGTCACGCTGACTGGCGGCTCGGATTCGGTTGTCTCCACCGCGGGTGGCGAGAAAGGGATCTGGGCGACCGGCGCCGACAGTTCGATCACCGCGACCGGAGCGTCGATTTCCGTCCCATTGAGCGCGGGCGGGTTCGGCGTACTGGCCGATACGGCCGGAACGATTGCGCTTAGCGTCGGTTCGGTCAGCACCGGCGGCGACGGGTCCATCGGCATTCGCGCGACCGGCGGCGGAAGTTCAGTCACCGCCACGGGGGGCGTAACCGTCGCCACCACGGGCGCCAGCGCGACCGGCGTCGATGCAAGCGCTGGCGGGATGGTCTCTCTCACAGGGGGCGCCGTCACGACGTCGGGCGGCGGGGCTGCGGGCCTCAGCGCCTCCGCTGGCACGATCGCCGCGTCCGGTGTGGGCGTTGCGACAAACGGCCTCGCGGCGCCTGGCGGCATCCTGCAAGGCGGCGGGCTCATGACCATCGGCGGGGGCGCCGTGACGACGTCGGGCGCGGGCAGCTTTGGCTTTCTCTTCCAAGGATCGGGGGGAATCGCCAACGCGCTTCAGGTCACGGGCGCGACAGTCAATTCGGCGGCGGATGCGTTCCGGGTCGAAGGGGTCACGGCGAACATCGACTTGAGCGGAGCCACTGTCGCCGCCGCCAACGGCATCCTCATGAGTACAAGCGGTCAGGCCGCCGCCTCATTGACAGCGACGTCCTCATCACTCACGGGCGCGATAACGACCGCGGTCGGCGGCGTCTCCGATGTGACGTTGCAAGGCGGCACAATCTGGAACATGACCGGCAGTTCGAACGTCACCAGCCTCGCCAACGCCGATACGAGCACGATCGTCTTCTCTGCGCCCGTTGGCGACCCTACGCAGCTCGCCAGCTACAAGACGCTGACGGCCGTCAACTATACCGGTATGGGCGGCGGAATCGTGCTCAACACTTTTCTCGGCAACGACAGCTCGCCATCCGATCGGGTCATCATTGACGGGGGCGCGGCGACAGGCGCGACGAGACTTGATATCCGGAACACGACCGGCCCAGGCGCGGAGACAGTCGCGAACGGCATTCCGGTCGTCCAGGCGATCGATGGGGCGACGACGACGCCCGGCGCCTTCGCGCTCGCGAATGGCGAATTGCGCGCCGGGGCGTTCACTTACGATCTGTTCCGCGGCGGCGTCTCGGGCAGCGCCAACGACTGGTTCCTGCGCTCGAGCTTCGTCGCCCCACCTATTCCGCCAGAGCCGCCCATTCCTCCTATTCCTCCTACCTCCTCCTCCTCCTCCTCTTCCTCCGATCCCTCCGTTCCCCATCGATCCGCCGCCGAACCCGCTGCCGCCCGGCGTCGCGTTTCCGATCATCGGGCCGGAACTCGCCACCTATGGGGTGGTGCAGCCGCTGGCCCGGCAATTGGGGCTCAGCATCCTGGGCACGCTCGACGATCGGGTCGGCGACACCTACGAGCCGGACGGTTGCGCCGTTGCGCCGGCGGTCGCGCCGACAGCCCTGCCGACCAGGAAGCCAGGGCCTGCGCTTGCGCCCTGCCCGCTCTTCTCGCCCTCCGTCTGGGGGCGCTTCTTCGGCCAAACGATCCACAACCACTATCAAGCCTTTGCCGATCCCACCGCCAACGGCGATCTGGGAGGCTTCCAGGGTGGCGTCGATCTTCTGCGCGGATCTCTGATCGCCGGCCACTATGAGCGCGCCGGCCTCTATGGCGCTTATGGCGACGTGAACGCCGACGTGAACGGCCTGGTCACCAATCCGGCGGCGACCGCCTATGTCCTCACCCGCACCGGATCGATGAACCTCACCGCCTGGTCGGCGGGCGGCTATTGGACGCATACCGGGCCCGGCGGCTGGTATCTCGACGCCGTGCTGCAAGGGACCTGGTATTACGGCTCGGCCAGCACCCAGTTCGCGAGGCTTCACACCGACGGCACGGGCTTCATTGCCTCGCTGGAGGGCGGCTATCCATTCGCTTGGCCGCAACTCGGGCCGGGGTTCGTGATCGAGCCGCAGGGGCAGATCCTATGGCAGAAGGTTTCGTTCCGGCACGACTATGACGGGCTTGGCGATGTCGCCCTCGGCGACACCACGGGGCCGAGCGGGCGCATCGGGCTCAGGACCAAATGGACGATTGCGACGGCAGGCGGTCAGGTGTGGCAACCGTATCTCAGGGCCAATCTCTGGCGCGATTGGGGGGCTGAGGCCGACGCCGTCTATTCGGGGACGGACCCCGTGCCGCTGGCGAGTCAGGTCACCAGGCTGGAGCTTGGCGGCGGCCTGACGGGAAAGATCAACGCCAACGTCTCTGTCTTCGCCAATGTCGACTATGAATTCGCGGTCGGCGCCGCCCGGAACGAGAAACTAAGCGGCGTTCGAGGCGCGTTTGGCGCCCGGTATGCTTGGTGAGTCTCTGAGCGTCACGCCTCGGCGATGACGTGGAAAAACGACCCTGTGACCCGGCCACGACGCGAGCCCGCGGGCGCAGGCGGCGCGCCGTAGACGTCGCGAACAAAGGCGAAGGGGTCGTCGCCGCCGGTCGCAGCAATGGTCGCGTAGTGGAACTCATGGCCGCGCAGGATCGAGCCCGCGGTTCCAAGCGCGCAATCCGTCACGATGCGCGCCTCGCGATAGCCAAGCGTCATGCGGCGCTTCTCAAAACTGGTTTCGACGCCGAGCAGGCCCGCCATTGCATGAGCGGCGCCCGAGGCGTCGACCAGACTTTGCCCGAGCGCCATATAGCCCCCGCATTCGCCGTGCACCGGGCGTGTCTCAGCAAAACGCCTGAGACCTTCTTGAAATCGCGCCGCCGCTGCAAGCCGCCCGGCGTGCAATTCCGGATAGCCGCCCGGAAGCCAGCACAGATCGCAATCGGAAGGCGGCGGTTCGTCGGCGAGCGGCGAGAATGAGACGATCTCGGCCCCGGCCGCCCGCCAGCCTTGCATCAGATGCGGGTAGATGAAGGAGAACGCCGCGTCGCGCGCGAGCGCAATGCGCTGCCCTGGCGGCCGGACGGCGGGAAGCGCCGACGAGGACGAACGGAGGTCGAGTTCGCCGGCCAGCGCGAGCACGCGGCCGCAATCGACATGCGCCTCAACGAAATCGGCGATCGCCTCGAGGCGCGCTCCGAGCCCCTCCGTCTCCCCCGCCTGCACCAGACCCAGATGGCGCTCGGGTAGCGCGACCTTCTCGTTGCGCGGCAGCGCGCCAACGACCGGAACACCCAACGCCTCGATCGCCTCGACGACCAGCCGGCGATGGCGCTCGCTGCCGATGCGATTGACGATCACGCCGGCGACTTTGAGCCGCTCGTCATATGCCGCGCAGCCCTTGACGATCGCCGCTGCCGACTGCGCTTGACCGGTGACGTCGATGACCAGCAGAACCGGCATGCCGAGCGCCGCCGCGACGTCGGCCGACGCGCCGGTACGCCCAGTCTCGCCAGGAACGCCGTCGAACAGCCCCATCGAGGCTTCGCACAGGGCTAGCGCACTTTGCCCTGCCGTTTGCGCTGCGAGCGCGGCCAGAAGGTTGGGCGCCATGGCCCAGGAATCGAGATTGACGCCTTCCCGTCCCGAGGCTGCGGCATGGAAGGCCGGGTCGATGTAATCGGGGCCAGACTTGAGGCCGACGACATCGACGCCCCGGCGCTTGAACGCGCGCAAAAGGCCGAGCGTCGCCGTCGTCTTGCCGCTGCCCGAGCGAGGCGCAGCGATCATGAGCCCGCGGGTCACGGGTGGGCCCCAAATGCAAGCAAACCGCCAATGGAGCCAAGCGCCGCGCGCTCATCTCGTCCTAGGCCTCGAGGGCTCGAGGCTGCCCGCGCAGGGCCGCCGCTCGGGCACTCCGAGCCGGCTTCCGCAGGATCGCAGTAAGCGCAGATTGCCTGGGCAGCCTCATTCGCCGTCGCCCTCGCCCGGCCGGGCGCGAAACCGCCGCACGTAATCCGCGTTGTAAAGCTCGCTCTCGCGAAAATCCTCGGCTCCAAGCGCCGGGCCGACGAGGATAAGCGCGGCGCGCTCGATCGGCGTCTCGCGCAGCGCACCAACGATTTCACTGAGCGTCGCGCGCACGATCCGCTCGTCCGGCCATGAAGCGCGGGCCACGATCGCGGTCGGACAATCGGGCCCATAGAACGGCGTGAGCTCGGCGACGACATTCTCGAGCGCGTGGATCGACAGATGGATCGCGAGCGTCGCGCCGGTCACAGCGAAATTGGCGAGCGTCTCGCGCTCCGGCATCGGCGAGGCGCGGCCCGACGTGCGCGTCAGCACCAGGGATTGCGCGAGCCCCGGCAAAGTCAGCTCGCGCTCGAGCGCGGCGGCGGCGGCGGCAAAAGCGGGCACGCCGGGCGTAATCGTATACGCCACCCCTGCCCGCTCCAGGCGCCGCAATTGCTCGCCTATAACGCTGAAGATCGATAGATCGCCCGAATGGAGCCGCGCCACATCCTCGGCCCTCGCGGTCGCCTCGACACAGAGCGCAATGATCGCGTCGAGATCGAGCGGCGCGGTGTCGACGATCCGCGCGCCCGGCGGACAGTATTCAAGCAACGCGTGCGGGATCAGAGAGCCGGCGTAAAGACATACGGGGCAGCGCGCGATGAGATCGCGCCCGCGCATTGTGATGAGATCGGGAGCGCCCGGACCGGCGCCGATGAAGTGCACTGTCATTGTTGTTCCGCGGATAGAGCGACGGCGCAGGTCGCCCCATCGGCGGCGAGCCGTGGCCCTAGCAGCCGTCCGCCTTGGCCTGCGCCCGCAAGCGCTGCGGCCTCGGCGATGTTGGGCGCCCCAAACCGCGCCCGCGCAGGCGGCGACGGCGTGAGGATGTGGTCGGCTTGGGCGTTGAGCGCCGCGAGCGGCAGCGGCGTGAGGGCGACGCCGATGATGCGCGCGGCCTCGATGAGCCCCGGCTCAGCGGCCTTGGCGGCGAGCGTGAACATCCCTCGCTCGCCCTCGGGCGCACCCGCTTCTTTAAGCGCTCGGCGCGCCAGCGCCGCGATCGCCTCGCCTGCAACGCCGGCGCGGCAGCCGACGCCGATGGCGACGATCCGCTTCATGGCTTGACGAACCGCCACTGCACAATCGGCATCGCCGCGCGCCAGCCGGAATAGCGCCCGACTGGCTCGGCATGCGCGATCGCGATCTGCGTAAGCTCCCCACCCCAGCGGGCGCGCCAGTCGACGCAGGCGGCCTGCGTTTCCAGCGTCACGGCGTTGACGACCAGCCGTCCGCCCAATCCGACCGCGTCGCAAGCGCGTTCGATCATGCCCGGCGTGCTCGCCCCGCCGCCGATGAAAATCGCGTCCGGCGTCGCCAGATCCGCAAAGACATGCGGCGCCTCGCTCGCAACGACCGACAGGCCGGGCACGCCGAAGCTCAGCGCATTGCGCGCGATGCGCTCCGCCCGGTCGTGCCGCACCTCAATCGCGACCGCCTTGTTGGTCGAGTCGGCGAGCATCCATTCGATGGCGATCGAGCCTGAGCCAGAACCCACGTCCCACAACAATTCTCCGCGCCGGGGCGCGAGGAAGGACAACGTCATCGCGCGGATCTCGCGCTTGGTGATTTGTCCGTCATGTTCGAACCATTCGTCGGGCAACCCGGCCCCGCGCGGCAGGACACGCGCGTCGCGTTCCGCGACCACCTCGAGCGCTATTGTGTTTAAGGCAGCGACCTTGTCGAGCGTAAAGTCCCGCGCCTCCGTGGTGCGAATGCGCTCGCGCGGGCCACCCATCGCTTCGCAGATCGTCAGCCTCGATCGTCCCATGCCGCGCGCCGTCATGAGCGCCGCCAGTTTTGCGGGAGTAGCGTCATCCCACGACAGAGCGAGAATCCGCGCGTCCGCCTGCAAATGCGGAATGATCGCTTCAAGCGGACGCCCATGAAGCGTGAGCAACGCGCAATCTTGTTGGCTCCAGCCAAGCCGCGACGCGGCCAGCGCAAAGGCCGACGGCGCCGGGATTGAGGTCATCTCTTCGCCGGCGAAACGGCGCATCAACATGGCGCCGACCCCAAAGAAGAACGGGTCGCCGCTGGCCAGCACGCATACCAAACCGGCACGATGAGCCTCGATAGCATCGAGCGCGTTCTCGATGGGCGACGGCCAGGTCATCGTCTCGGCGGTCAGAGGTCCAGCGAGCGCAAGATGGCGTTTGCCGCCTACAACGAACTTCGCTTGCGCGATGAGCTCCCGCGCGGCAGGAACAAGGCCATCGATCCCGTCCTCGCCGATGCCGACGAGGCCAAGCCAGCGTTCCTTACTCACGGAGCCGCCCACTGAAGCGCCTTCGCCTGCTCATTCTCGGCGGCACGTCGGAAGCCAGCGCGCTCGCGCGGCGGATCGCCGATGAGCCCAATGTTGCACCCATCCTGTCGCTGGCGGGGGCGACGGCCCATCCTGCGCAGGCCCCGGTTCCCCAACGCGTCGGCGGCTTCGGCGGCGCTGAGGGCCTGACTGCGTTTCTCGCCAGCGAGCACATCGACGCCGTCGTCGATGCGACCCATCCCTTCGCCTCGCGCATGTCGGCCAATGCGCTGGCCGCCTGCCGCGCGACCGATACGCCAATCGTCGTGTTCACCCGACCGTCCTGGACGCGTGAGCCCGACGACCGCTGGGTCGAGGTCGCGACCGTGCACGACGCCGTCAACGCTCTTGGGGTTCAACCAAAGACCGTCTTCCTCACTCAAGGGCGGCTGCAGCTCACCGCCTTTGCGCGAGCGCCGCAGCACCGCTACGTGGTGCGCGCGATCGACCGACCGGCGGAGATCGACGCTCTCCCCAACTGCAAGCTGATCCTGGCGCGCGGCCCGTTCTCGTTCGCCGACGAAGCAGCGCTTATGCGACGACGAGGGGGTAGAGGCGCTGGTGACCAAGAACAGTGGCGGGCGAGCGACCTACGCCAAGATCCAGGCGGCGCGCGCGCTGAAGATCGTGGTCGTCATCGTGCGCCAGCCGCCCGCGCCTGAAGCCGAAACGCTGCATGATCTCGACGCCGTCATGGCCTGGATCGCCGCTCATCGGCAAGCTCCGTAGGCGCGCGGCGTCAACATCCAGGTCCACGCGCCGTCGCGGGAGATGAAGCGCGTCTCGCTCGAACCGATCAAGATTAGCGTCGCCATATCGGCGAGGCTTGGGTCGGCTTCGCCGAGAATCGTCAGAGTCATCTTCTCATCGGCGCGCCCGACCGCGCGCGCGAAGGCGACTGGCGTCGTCGGCGCCTTCACGACACGCAACAACTCGAACGCCTGCGTGATGCGGGCCGGCCTCGCCTGCGAAGCCGGGTTATAAAGCGCGATGACGAAATCGCCATCAGCGGCAGCGCGCAGCCGCCGTTCGACGACGGCCCATGGCTTGAGGTTGTCGGAGAGCGAGATAGCGCAGAAGTCGTGGCCAAGCGGCGCGCCAAGTCGCGCAGCCGCCGCTTGCATCGCAGTGACGCCAGGCGCGACGGCAACGTCGAGGTTCAGCCATTGCGGATCGTCTTCGATGGCCTCGAACACAGCCGCCGCCATGGCGAACACGCCCGGATCGCCGCCGGAGACGACAGCGACCGTGCGGCCCTCCGCCGCTAAGCTTCAAAGCGAACGCGGGCGCGCTCCATTTCAACCCGATTGTCGCTCGCGTGGGCGCGTTGGTCTGTCCGCAAGGCGAGGCGATCGACATAGGCGCCGTAGCCGACGACATCGCTAGCCGACGCGACCGCCGCGCTTGCCTCCGGCGTCATCCATTCGGCGGGGCCAGGACCTAGGCCCACGATCATGACGCGGCCGCTCACGGCCGGCGCCCCCTCCCCGGCGCGAGTATGACGGAGAAATAGGGCGCGGCGTCGTCCTCCTTCTCGACACAGCGGCGTCACCACCTCGCCCGCCATCGTAGCGCGCTCGACATAGATGGCGCGTTCCGCCATGCCCGTCGCGATCAGCGCCTCCTTGGCGCGCGCGAAATTGCGGCCGATCTTCATGATCACCGCGGCGTCGGCGAGCGCAAGCCGGCGCTTGAGTTCGTTCAGCGGCAGCGTGGCGGGCAATACGACGAGCGCATCGTCCCCCCAGGTCATGGGCGCGCCAGCAACGCCCCAGGCCGCGCAAATGCTTGACACGCCGGGCACGATGCTGACATCGAAATTGTCGCGCAAGCGGATGAAGAGATGCATGAATGAGCCGTAGAGCATCGGGTCGCCCTCGCTCAAAAGCGCGACATCCCGGCCAGCTTCAAGATGCGACGCAATCGCGACCGTGCATTCCTTGTAGAAACGCGCGAGCGCCTCGCGATAGGGCGGATCGTCGAAATGCGATTCCACTGTCATCGGGTAGTAGAGCGGCAGCTCGACGTGCGAAGGTTTGAGCCAACAGCCGACAATCGCGCGCGCGTTGCCGCGCCGTCCCGCCTTGGCGAAGAAGGCGACGACGGGCGAAGCCGCGATAATTTTGGTCGCCTTGACGGTGAGCAGATCGGGATCGCCGGGGCCGATCCCGACGCCATAGAGGCGGCCAAACGCGGTCATTCGATGTCGCTCGCCAGCGCATTGACGGCCGCAGCCGCCATCGCGCTGCCGCCCTTGCGCCCGCGCACGACGATGGCGTTGAGGCCGCTCTCGATCAGCGCCTCCTTCGATTCCGCGGCGCCGACGAAGCCGACTGGCATGCCGATGATCGCGGCAGGACGCGGCGCGCCGGCGGAGATAACTTCGAGGAGGCGAAACAGAGCCGTCGGCGCATTGCCGATCGCGACGACGGAACCGCCAAGCCGAGGCAGCCAGAGTTCGATCGCCGCCGCCGCGCGCGTCGTGCCAAACTTGGCCGCGAGTTCAGGCGTGGAAGAATCGCTCAGGGTGCAGAACACGTCATTGTTCGCAAGCAGGCGCGGCCGCGTGACCCCTTCGGCGACCATGCGCGCATCGCAGAAGATCGGCGCGCCGCGCTGAAGGGCCTCGCGCGCCGCCTCAGCCGCGCCGGGTGAAAAGACGAGGTCGCGAGTCGACTCTACCATGCCGCAGGCATGGATGACCCGCACCGCGACGCGTTCTTCGATTGGCGAGAAACGGGCAAGGTCGGCCTCGCCGCGAATGATGGCGAAGGATCGGCGATAGATCGCTGCGGCGTCCTTTTCGTAGGCGTAGCTCGGCTTCACTTTGGCCCCGCGCCAGGAAACATGCCGCCGCCCTCGACGGCGATGAACTGCGCAACCTCGGCGCGTGAAAGGCCGCGCCGCACTGGCGGATCGCCGGCTCTGCCGCCGACAATGAGATCGTAGCCTTTCGCTGTTGCGGTGAAGGTCGCTGCGGACGCGGCAGGCCTGGCGCATCCCTTGGCGCAGCCGCTGACATGGAGAATGACGCCTTCCGCCTTCGGCAGCGATGCGGCCCAGTCCGTCGCATCGGCCCGAACCGCACTATGGCCATGCGCGCAGGCGGGCGCGCCGGGACAAGCAGCGACACGCAGCCGAGGATCGTCCGCGTCGGCGATCCATCCGAGCTCCGCGATCGTGTCGACGAGCAACTCTGCGCCCTGCTGGTCGAGGCCGGTAATCAGGAAAGCGCGCCAGGGCGTGAGCCTCAGGCTGCTCGCGCCGCGCGCGTGCGCGCGTTCGATCAGCGCTCGGAATCGAACCGCATCGATTTCGCCGAAAGGCCGCGGCTGCGCCGACGACGACCGCCGCGCCGAATTCGCGCGCGCCGAGGATCGCCCGTAACGAAACGCGTCGTTGCGAACACGCCCTCAACGCTGTCTCGCAGCCCGCCTCGACAAACACGGCCGAAGCGCCTGTCCGCTCAACCAGCGCGCGCATCCGCCGCGGCGCCGCTTCACCCGCGCCGGCAAGGGTGAGGAACGCGAGGCCGAGCCGCGCCGCGATCTCACCAGTTTCGCCGGGCCGGCATTCCGCGGCCAGGGCATCGTCGCCAGCGAGAAAAACCGCAAGCTTCCCACCGCGCGACGCCTCAAAGCGGATGTCTGCGTCGACCTCGCCGAGCGGCAGGCAGCCGAGCGAGTCGAGGACGAAGCTGAACTTCGCCGGAAGGCGGCGTAGACGTTTGTCCTCTTTGAGCCGATCTTCCAGCGCCGCAAGGCTGGGGCCGAGGTCGAACGAAGCCTCAGGATCGAGGTCATCCAGCGGGCTCACGACGATATTGCGCAAGCGGTCGACATCAGGGTCGGCGTCGATGAGGCCGGCTTCACCTAGGCGCGCGTGAAGGTCGGACAGAGTTCGCTCGTTCAAGCCACGCAGATGCAAGTTGGCGCGAGCTGAGAGGCCGATTGCGCCATTGCCACA
Source organism: uncultured Alphaproteobacteria bacterium (assembly GCA_963775405.1). Classification (GTDB taxonomy): domain Bacteria; phylum Pseudomonadota; class Alphaproteobacteria; order Rhizobiales; family Beijerinckiaceae; genus Roseiarcus. The sequence goes on along the minus strand of CAVZJI010000031.1, from coordinate 58,117 downwards.
GGTTACCGCGGCGTCCGCCAGAGCGGCGGCCTGATCGAGCGTCAATCGCCCTCTCGGCGCGCGGACACGCGCAAGCAGTCCGTCACCGGTCTCCATCGGCCTGAGAGCGCCTGGACACCAGCCCTTTCGAACAGGCGGCGCGGGGCGTGAGGCCTCGGGGCGCAGGACAATCGCGCTCATGCCGCCTCCTTGAGCACCGAGGCCAGAATGCGCGCGCTCGAATTGCGGCGCGAGAGCCAAAATCCGCGCCGCGCCGCCTCCTCGAACACTCCCGCCATGTGACAAGCGGCCTGACGATTGGAATTGACCAAAAACGCACGCACGGAATCGTCGCCGAGCGTCGCATCGAACATGAGATCGAATTGCGCGCTGCCGACCGCGTCAGTCAAGGCGGCGAAACAATAGAGATTGTCCAGCGACTGTGCGATTTCCGCTGCGCCCCGATGTCCATGGCGCATTTGCCCTTGAAGCCAGCGCGGATTGGCGGCGCGCCCACGGAGAGAACGCGCGATCTCTTGCCCCAAGGTTCGGATCTTCGGGGCGCCGGGTGCAGTCGAATCGAGATGATAGAGCGCCGGATTCGCTCCCGCTTCCGCCGCGGCGGCGGCGAAGCCGCCTTCATGCTCGGCGAAGGCGTCGGCGTCGAGCGCGTCCTGGCCGGGCAAGTCCTGCGCATGAACAAAGCCCTCGGCGCCGGCGATCTTGGTTCGAAACTCCGCCGCGGCTTCGCGCGCTTCGCCCTCACCCTCGTAGGCGTGGCTGGTTGCGGCGAGATAAGTCTCCGCCAGCTCGGATCGCTCCGTCCACTCGCCCCGAGCGATGCGCGCGCCGAGCCCGACGCCGTAGCTGCCTGGCGCCGCGCCGAATATTCGCGCCAAACTCGCGCGCTCAAGACCGGCAAGCGGATTGTCCTCGACACTCTCTTCAAGCGCTGCGACAGCGCGAACCGCGGCAGAAAATAGCGCGATCTGGCTCGGAAAGACGTCGCGGAACAGGCCGGAAATGCGCAACGTAACATCGACCCGTGGCCGACCCAGCATGGCCAGCGGCAACACCTCGAATCCGCTCACGCGAGTCGACGCGGCGTCCCAGGTCGGCCGGCAGCCGATGAGCGCGAAGGCCTGCGCCAGATCATCGCCGCCCGTGCGCATGGTCGCCGAACCCCAGATGTCGAGCATGATCCGCTTCGGCCATTCGCCATGGTCCTGTGCGTAGCGCTTCAGATCTCTTCCGCCGTCGCGCCGGCCGATCTCCCAAGCGTTGCAGGTCGGCGCCGACCGCGGGTCGATGGCATAGAGGTTGCGGCCAGTTGGCAGAACGTCTAGGCGCCCGCGCGCCGGCGCGCCAGCCGGGCCGGGCGGCACGAACTGTCCGCCAAGCGCGCGCAACAGCCCGAGCGACTCGGCGGCACCGGAAGCGGCCAGGCGCTCGCTCAGCGAGTCACGCGCCGCCGCGTCGAGCTCGAGCCCCGCTGCGAAGCCGTCCAAGCTCTCCGGCGACCGTCCGAACACATGCAGGCCATCGCCGATGCGCATCTCCTTGAGCTCGCAGAGCCAGGCGTCGAGGGCGACGAGCGCCTCGTCAGGCGGCTTGCCGTCAGCGGCGCATTCCTTGAGCAAGCCACTGTCGCGCCCCCGCTCGAGAATGAGCGCCGCGATGGCGCGCGCCCGGCGCGGATCTAGCGCCTGCGCCTCAGCGAATTCGTCAAACAATCCTTCGAGCTCGAGCGTTGCGCCGTACGACCCGGCGGCGATCAATGGCGGGGTCAGATGGCCGATCGTGACCGCGCTGATGCGGCGCTTGGCCTGCGCCGCCTCGCCAGGATTGTTGACGATGAACGGGTAGATGACGGGCGTCGGCCCGAGCAGAACTTCGGGCGCACAGCCCTCGCTAAGCGCGACGGACTTGCCCGGCAGCCATTCCAGCGTGCCATGTGCGCCAAGCTGAATGATCGCGCCGACTTTTTCCTTGTGGGTGAGCCAGAAGTGGAACGCCACATAGGCGTGGCGCGGCGGCAGGTTGAGATTGTGATAATCGCCCTTGCGCGAGAACGCATCGCCGCGATCGGGTTGAACCGCGACGATGAGCTTGCCAAGCCGCACGAAGCGGAACTGAAACACTCCCTCGACCGCGCGGCGGTCATCGGCGGGGTCGCCCCAGGCGGCGAACAAGGTTTGCCGGAAGTCCGATGGGGTCGAAGCAAGCTCGGCCTCGTATTCGGTCAGCGTCAGCGCCGCCTCGAGCGGCCCTTCGGCGAGGGCGGCGATGAGTGACGGCGCATCCAGACCGCGGCCCACATCGTAACCCGCCGCGCGCAGATTCTCACTGATGACAACGGCGCTCGCCGGCGTATCGAGACCGACCGCATAGCCGGTGCGTCCGCCTCGCGCTGGATAGTCTGGCAGCACGCAGGCGACACGCCTGTCCGACGGCGGTTTGCGCCTGAGGCTCGCCCAGCCGCGCGCGAGTTCGGCTGCAAAGTCAACTCGGTCGGCGAGCGGCTGATGCTCGACGACGCCATACTCGGTTCCGGCGTCGCGCACCCTGGCCGCTTTGAAAGAAATGGCTCGACTGAGAATTCGCCCGTCGATCTCCGGCAGCGCTACATGCATCGCAAGATCTGAGGGCCCGAGCCCGCGCTGAGAGGCGCGCCAGGCGTCGATGCTGACTCCAGCCAGCACGACCTGCAGGACCGGCGCCTCAAGCGCGTCGAGCGCGGTTCCCTCCTCTGCGTCCAGACGCGCTGAGAAAGCAGTCGCGTTGAGCACGACGTCAAATCGTCGACCGGCCACGAAGGCGCGCAGCGGCGAAAGCGCGGCCTCGTCCTTGAGGCTGGTCACGAAGACGCTGGTAACCGCGAACCCCTTGTCGCGAAGCGCGCGGGCCAAAGCTTCGATAGGCCTGAGATCGTTGGAGAGATAGATTGAGCGATAGAAGACGATGAGGGCGTACGCTGCGCCCGGCCCCGCCTGGAAACACGCAGCGTCGAAGCGGCCGAAGGCGCTGACCGGAGCCGGCGGCGGAGCAGCTGCTGCACTTCCAATCGCGGCAGCGAGAAAGCTAAGGCACGCCGCCATATTCTCGGGGCCGCCCTCGTCAAAATAGCGCCAGATCTGCAAGACCGCATCGAGATCGAGGGTTGAGGCCCCGTCGAGGCGCGCGTCGCGGCGCCGATCACCCGGCAGCAGCGCCAACTTAAGGTCACTCCGGCCGGCCAGAGCCGTCAGTTCGTCGACGCCATAGCGCCAATAGTCCGCCCCCCCGAGCACTCGCACAACCACCAGCCTAGCGCGCGCGCATACTCGTCCTAGATAGAGGTCGACCGAGAACGGATGGCGCAACGCGGCGAGCGAAGCGATCCTTAAGCTCGGCTTTGGCTCCGGAAAGGCTTCATAGGCGCGCGCCAGCGCATTGAGGTCGCTATCGGAGAAAGACAAGAAGACGATGTCCGCCGGCGTCTGACCCAGATCGAGCGCTTCGACTGTCTCATCGAGCGTCCTTGTTTCGATCCGGGGGACATGCATCGCCGGAAAAGCTTATCAGGCCCCGAGCGCCGAGGCGACGGCCTCGCGGTCGACGCCCCGTTCAGCGATCACGACGAGACGGCTCAGCCGCGGCTCTCCCACTTCCCAGGGCCGGTCGAAGTCGCGACGGAAGCGTTGCCCCACGCCCTGCACCAGCATCCGCAGCGGCTTGCCGGCGACTTCGATGAAGCCTTTGACGCGCAAGATGTCGTGTGCGCGCGTCGCCGCGACGAGTCGATCGATCAGCGTGTCAGGATCGCGGACTGCGGGAATCGCGACGACGAACGTGTCGAAATCGTCGTGATCGTGCTCGCCTTCGGCGTCATGATGCGAAGGGCGCGCGGCGAGATCGTCCTCCGCCGCCGCGCTGATGCCGAGCAGGACGTCGGCGCCGATTGCGCCCTCGCGCGCCAGCGCAATCTTGACCGCGCGCGGCACAGCGCCGGCGATCTGGGCCTTGAGAACTTCGAGCTGGCCTTTGTCGATGAGATCGGCCTTGTTGAGCACGACGAGATCGGCGCTCATGAGCTGGTCCTCATAGACTTCCTCGAGCGGATTGTCATGATCGAGGGACGGGTCGGCTAAACGCTGCTCAGCGACGCGCGCCGGATCGTCGGCGAAACGACCCTCGGCGACAGCTGCGGCGTCGACCACCGCGACGACGCCGTCGACCGTGAGCCTCGTGCGCAGGTCCGGCCAGTCGAACGCCTTGATGAGCGGCTTAGGCAAGGCCAAGCCCGAGGTTTCGACGATGATATGATCCGGCTTCGGCTTGCGAGCCAGCAGCGCCGTGATCGCGGGCACGAAATCATCGGCGACCGTGCAGCAGATGCAGCCATTGGCAAGTTCGATGATGGCGTCTTCCGGGCAGGCCGCGTCCGAGCAGCTTCTGACGAGATCTCCATCGACCCCGACATCGCCGAATTCGTTGATGATAAGCGCGAGCCGCCGCCCCCCGGCGTTGGCCATGAGATGGCGGATCAGCGTTGTCTTGCCGGCGCCGAGAAATCCGGTGACGATGGTGACGGGCGTTTTGGCGAGCATGCGGAGCTGATCCTTAAGCGGGCGCCATTCCAACGGACGCAAGCGGCGGCGTTCGCGACACGACGCCCTTGCGAAACGAGAGCGGCCGCTCGCGCCAGGGAACGATGCCGTCCGGCGAAGCCGCGTAGCGGCGGGCGCCAATGACGAGGTCATCGAGGTGCAAGTCGCGGTCGAGATCGCCGACGACGTAGGTCCACTTGCCAGGCGCGGCGAGCGCGACTGTGCACGGCCGCTTGCAAACGGAGAGACACTCGACGGCCCTGAGCGCAATACCGGGCTCAGACTTAAGACGCTCGCCAAGCGCTTCGAACAGGCTGGGCCCCATTAGGCCTGCCTCAGACTTGCAGGTGACGCAGACGAGCAGCGTCGCGGCGGCGGAGGGGCTGCTACGGGCGTTCATGGCGCGTCAATCCCAGGCGGCGAGCCATCGGCTCGGCGTCAAATCGGGGGTCGGTCGCTTGGTCATCAACGCTCCTTAGCCGCCCCTCCGGCGGCATGGCGGAATCCATCGGCGCACGGCAGGTCTCCTGGCTTGCAACGTATCGCCGACGCCGCCTTCCCAGACCTATGAAAAAGCCCAGTGGCGAGAAAAGCGTCGGCACGCCGCTCACAGTCGCGGGGGCGGCCACGGATCGACAATAAGCCTACCGTGTTCCCTTTTCACCCTCGGGCGAAATCGAGGGACCGTACGCGGGCCATGTTCCAGCTTCGGGAAGGGTTGTCAAATGGAGCACTAGGCGCTTGTGCGCACCGCGAGGCCGGAAAACGGCGCCGCCAACGCCTGACAGCTCACGCCGGGACGAACTCCGAGCATCGAAGAAAGATCGGACCGGACTTCGGCAGGCAGATCTTCGAGCGGTTTGGGCGGCGAACCTCGAGGCCCGAACAACGTTCGCAGCTCCCACAGCGCTGTCATCTTAGCTTCTGCGATGGCGGGGCCCTGGATCGGGGCAGTGTATTCGTCCTCCGCCTGAAGACTCGCAGCGCCAAACAGCGTCTCGTCGAATCGGCGCTCCAGTTCGTACTGGAGCAGCGCGAGAGCGTCCTGAGTGGTAACACACGACGGAACCGCCTCGGCGGAGATGCAACATCTGGCGCTGACGCGCATTAAAGTCGACCCCCGCACGACAGCCGGCCCGCAGACCGCCAGCGAGGCGAGGCTGAGGAGAAATCGACGCCTCGGGACGATACGCGAACTCATCCTTGGTAATCCCCAGGTGCTGCTGATGAATACACCCAAGCGGTTGCATTTCCCAACGCCGCCCCCACAACGCGCGCACGGATCTCGATCGTCTTCTGTCGCTTGCTCCAATCCTAGCAGCATTGTCGGCCTTCGTGGACATCCCAAATCGGGGGAGTTCGAAACGGCGGTGCCGACCCACACGCAACCTGCGGTTTCGTTTTGACGGAGTCTTGCCCCGATTTGCGCCGGCCCATCCGGAGCGCTACGCGTCAGAACCGCGCCGTCACACCGCTGGCCTTACGAGACTTGTCATGACCGACGATAGAGACCGGCACAAAGCAAAAATGGCGAAGCGCAAGGCAACGCAGGACGCGGAGGTCGCCGCGAAGCCCATTCTCGAGAAAGGTCTCCTCATCGTCCACACCGGTCCAGGCAAGGGCAAGTCGACAGCCGCGTTCGGACTTGCATTGCGCACGCTGGGCCGTGGCCATCGCGTTGGCGTGGTGCAGTTCATCAAGGGCGCCTGGTCGACCGGCGAGCGTATGGCCGTCGAGCGCTTCGGGACCCAGGTCGAGTGGCGCACCATGGGCGAGGGCTTCACCTGGGAGACCCAGGACCGCGCGCGCGATGTCGCTGCGGCGACCGCCGCCTGGGTGGAGGTCAAGCGGATGATGGCCGATCCCTCGATCCGACTTCTCCTGCTGGACGAGCTCAATATCGCGCTTCGCTACGAGTATCTGCCGCTCGCCGAAGTTGTCGCAGCGCTCTTGGCGCGACGTCCCGGCCTGCATGTCGTCGTGACCGGCCGCAACGCCAAGCCGGAGCTGATCGAGGCGGCCGATTGCGTCACCGAGTTCGCGCTCGTCAAGCATCATTTCGCCGCCGGCGTACGCGCGCAGGAGGCGATAGAGTTTTGACCGCCCGCGCGCTGATGTTCCAGGGGACGGGCTCCGACGTCGGCAAGTCGCTGATCGTCGCGGGCTTATGCCGCGCCTTCGCCCGCCGCGGGCTTCGCGTCCGTCCGTTCAAGCCGCAGAACATGTCGAACAACGCCGCGGTGACGGACGACGGCGGCGAGATCGGCCGCGCCCAGGCGCTGCAGGCGCGCGCCTGCGGCGTTTCGCCGAGCGTGCACCTGAACCCGGTTTTGCTGAAGCCGCAGAGCGAAATCGGCGCGCAAGTCGTCGTCCAGGGCAAAGTCATCGGCAACGCGCGGGCGCGCGAATATCAGGCGCTCAAACCCAAACTGATGAGCGCGGTGCTCGAGAGCTACGCGCGCGTGAGCGCAGACGCCGATTTCGTACTCGTCGAGGGCGCGGGAAGCGCAGCCGAGATCAACCTGCGCGACGGCGACATCGCCAATATGGGCTTCGCGCGCGCCACGAACTGCCCGGTCGCGCTCATTGGCGATATCGATCGTGGCGGCGTATTCGCCCAGATTCTCGGCGTCAAAGCGGCCCTCGCGCCCGACGACGCCGCGACCATCGCCGGCTTCATCGTCAACAAGTTCCGCGGCGACGCGACCCTGTTCGAAGGCGCCATGGCGACAATCGCTGAGCGCACTGGCTGGCGGGCCTTCGGCCTCCTGCCATTCTTTGCCGACGCAGCGCGGCTGCCGGCGGAAGATGCGTTCGGCCTCGCCGGTCACAAGTCCCGGACGGAGGGCGCGGTGACCATCGCCGTGCCGATGCTGGCGCGCATCGCCAATTTCGACGATTTCGACCCGTTGCGCATGGAGCCTTCCGTGCGGCTTGTCTTTGTGCGACCGGGCGAACCCCTCCCGCTCGCCGACCTTGTCATCCTCCCCGGCAGCAAGGCGACGATCGCCGATCTCAAATTCCTTCGCGAGCAGGGCTGGGATATCGACCTTCTCGCGCATGCGCGGCGCGGCGGGCGGATTCTTGGAATCTGCGGCGGCTACCAGATGCTGGGCAAAGCCGTGTCCGACCCGCACGGCATGGAGGGGCCGCCGGACGAGATCTCTGGCCTGGGATTGCTTGACATCGCCACCGTGCTGACCGGCGAAAAGACGCTGCGCCAAGTCGAAGGCGCGTGCCTTACGAATGGCGCGCCGTTCCGCGGCTATGAAATGCATGTCGGCGAGACGAAAGGCGTGGACTGCGCGCGGCCGCTCCTTCGCTTCGCCGACGGCCAGCTTGATGGCGCGATGTCTGAGGGCGGCCAGATCGCCGGCGCCTACGTGCATGGGTTGTTCACCGACGACCGCCAGCGCGCGGCGCGGCTCGCGGCGCTCGGAACGACGACCGGACTCAGCTACGAGGCCACAATCGAGCGCACGCTCGACGCGCTTGCCGACCATTGCGAGGCGCATCTTGATTGCGAGGAGATTCTTGGGACCGCGCGATAGACAGCCGGCTCCGGTCGAGAGACTCAGGGGCCGCTTCGAATGCCCTCGAGCGGTATCCTAAAGAGGTCTATCTCACGGCGTTCAAGAACGCCGCCGCCGATCTCGTCGCCAGGCGCTGCCTGTTGCCGGATGCGGCTTTGCTTGGAAACGCGCCGAGAGTTCGTCTTCGGCTTTCAGCTCTGGCGTCTGGCGATGCGCTGGCAGATGCAGCGCCTCCTCACCGAACTCGACGCCGAAAGCGACGAGGCCGCGCTGCGCGCGTGAGCCTAGGTTTAGCAGCCATCGCTCCCGCTTGATTGCGGCGCGGCGCGACATATTCAGACGCTGAACGCAGCGGGATAACGCGCGCGGTAAATAATGTATTGCATCCACAAGTAGACGGCGCCGTAAAGCGGCCCCTCCAGCCACAACCTTTGCCCAAGCATGAGCGGTATCGCCAGCCCCGCTATGGCGCCCGCGATAAGGGCGCTCGCCCAACCGAACAAGCCGTTGCTCAACAATAGTCCTCGAAGAGGGACGGCGGCCAAAATGGCGGGGAAACCCCACAACGGCGAATAAAGCAGAGTCACAACACGATATCCGCCGAAGAGACCGAGCTGGTCGAGTCGCTCTGGCCATGGGGGAATGCTGCCGCTGACAATCTTGTCCGCGGCAATCATGACCGCGCCGATCGCGCAAGTCGTCAGCCAGGCCACGAAAGGCGGAAACTCCGTCGGGACGAACCAGCCAAATTGCCGGGGACGCCATTGGGCGGAACTGCGCCAAGTCGACATCTGGGAGCCAATAGCAAGTAGATTCCCGGCCCCAACAGGGGCGGGTCGAAATCCCAATCTAACGCGTCGAAGTTTAGACTTGCTCAATTCGCCAGCCGTATCGTTGCGGCCACCTGCGGGACGCTGGCGCGGGCGACGGCTCAACCTCGTTGACGTATCGCAACGCAACGCACCCTGCCCCACGAGAGGCTTCCGTGGCCGCTATCGCAAAGTGCTTCGTTTCCATCCTGGTCTTTGCGGCCGTTTTCTTCTTTTCGTACTGGCTGCTGTTTGCCCAAATAGTCCCTGAAGACCTTGCGTGGCTGGCGACAGGCGCCTCGTTTCTGACAGCCGCGGGGCTGGCGTGGCTGACCTGGCGCGGAATGGGCGCCGAGACGCGAGGCGTGTTCGGAACGACAATGACGTGGGCGGCAATCATCGGCTCAGTCGGATTCTGCGCCGGGTTCTTCGGGCCGATGCTGTTGGCGCCGCAAGCCAATCAGGGGCCGCTACTCGGGCTTTTCATCACAGGTCCGTTGGGATTTGTCGGAGGTGCCATAGGCGGCCTGATCCACGGTCTTTGGCGTCGGTCTCAAACGCGTGCGGCATAGAAAAAGATTTGGCGCACCTGCCTTCGTTACAATCGGGCCTTTCGCCATTTGTCGCGAAACACGATCCGCACGGCGCGGGAGGCGAATCCCTAAGGCTCAAGATCGATCGCCGCTCTGAAACTTCCGTCCATGCGCATGGGCACGGATTCGTGGCCGTGGGCGATCTTCCACACGCCGGCGGCCTTGCGCAGACCCAACGTATCACGGAACCAGACATCGGACTCCGAACCGTCGGTGCGGCTCCCCGTCAGGTGGATCAGCGCGTGGCAAAACGCAACGTCTTTTCCGGCGGTGACGCGTAGCTCCGTGATCGCGAAGCCGATCTGGCCTCGCCAGCTGGCGAACCAGTCTTTTAGCCCCTGGGGATCGTTGCCAATTGTTCGCAGCGGCGGAGCCAAATCGAACTGAACCAAATCCGAAGTCCACTGCGCCGCAACTCCGGCGGGGTCTTTGGTTCGTATGGCTTGCGCCCAAGCCTCGACCAGCGACCGGACCTGGGTTTCGGAAGATTGGATAATGATTTGGTCTGCCATGATGTTGTTCCAGTTCACCGCGACGAGCGTCGAGATCATACGATTGTTGAACGGCCGAGGGTAGGAGAAGAGCGCGCAGTCGTCGCCGTGGCGATCGAGCACGGGTGTCGCCGTCGCGCTGGAACTTTATGCGTTTCTTATGCTTGAGACTCTAATTCCCTCTCGAATGCTTACGCCTCCAAGCGCACGTTTCCGCCATGTGAGGACATGGAGACGCGTTTTATGCGCAATCTGTCATGGGACGGAGTAGGAGCCGACAGAGATGAAGACCCGCCAGAGCGCGGTCTCGACCGATCCGACCCGTATGAAAACGATCCGCCGGCGCCGTTGCAGATTTTCACCCGTCTCGGCGTGTTACTGACGATCGCGCTCGCATTCGGCCTGATGGCCGAGCTTCTGGTCCGAGTGCCGCCCCATTGATCGGCGGCCAAACAATGACTTCGGGCGACGGACCCGCCAGAAGAAATGGCCGGCCCCCTCGCGAGAGTACGAGGCAGCCAATGATCCAGCAAGACATCAAAGCCGCAAGCGCGGTGAACTATTCCTGTCTGTTTTCGTAGGATCGAAGAGGCCATTGGGTCGTCAAGGACGCCCAAAGCCTTTGCGGCGGCTTGTTCGTCAACCGGAATGCGGCGATCCGGTTTGCAACGTGTGAATGCCAGCGCCGCCCACAATCCGTGATTATGCTGCCCAATGGCCTGGAGCCAGACGTGCCGCTCGATGAGAGGGGAGCAATCCGGCGAAGCCGAGCGTGGCTTAACGAACCTCGCGGTCTCTTCGCCGCCGTGGGCTGGTGCGCCTGCTCAGCCATAACTCATCGAGCTTTTTTCTGCGCCGACCGCCAGCGGCGGACTCAAAACGAATCCAGCGTCGCTGAAAGGAATTGGTGCGGCCAAGAGGACTCGAACCTCCACTCCGGTTAAAGAACTAGCACCTCAAGCTAGCGCGTCTACCAGTTCCGCCATGGCCGCACTTTTCGTTCTGCGTCAGGCGGCGCAAAACGAAGGCGGTCGTCTAACAAATCGCTTTCGCGATGACAAGCGAAAGCGCCCGCGGGGACGGGGCGCAAATCCGGCGTCCAGATCGCCTCGCCATCGTGTTGGGCCGAGCCGATCAATATCCTGACGCCCACGGCGGCGGCTCGTAATAGGGTCCGGCATAGTAGGGCCCCGGCGGGCCAGCATAGGGGCCGAGCGGCCCAGCGTAGGGTCCAATCGGCTGCGGTCCGGGATCGTAATAGCCATTCATCTCCGGCCCGGCCTCGGCGCGCATCGACTCGCCCTCCTGAATCACAACGACCCGCGTCCCAACCGGAGCGCGGTTGTAGAGATCGATGATATCGTGGTTGAACAGCCGAATGCAGCCGCTCGACACTTTCTGGCCGATCGTCTCCGGCTCGATGGTTCCGTGGAGGCGAAAATAGGTGTCCTGATTGCCGCGGTAGAGATAGAGCGCGCGCGCCCCGAGCGGATTGTTGATGCCGCCCGGCAGCCCGGCCGTATAGTGCGCGTAAATCGGCATGCGGTGAATCATCTCAGCGGTCGGGGTCCAGTGCGGCCATTCGGCCTTTCGGCCTATGACGGCGTTGCCGCGGAAGTTCAACGCCTCCTCCCGGCCGACCCCCACGGTGTAGCGCATCGCCACGCCGCCCGGCTCGACGAAATAGAGATGCCGTTCACCGATCATGACGACGATCGTGCCCGGCCGATAGGGACTGGAGAAGGCGACTTGACGGCGAAGCACCCCGGGATCAATCCGACTCATGTCGAGCCCGGGGATCTCGTGCCCATGGTCGTTGATTGGGCCATACGCGAGGGGGTTCCCGAAGCCAGACCCGAACGGAATCCCGCCCTGGCCCGCGCAGCCGCCAAGCAGGACCGAAATTCCGGCAAGAAAGCTTCTTCGATCGACACGCACGGTCATTGTTCAGCCACCCCGCAGCCCCTGGTTGACACAGCTCCACCGCGCGTCGATTCGCGGCATGGCGGTCATCGCCATGTCCTTACTGATCTTTCCGGCCCCGTCTAGCCCGCCGGGGCCTCGCGGGCGGTAGCGGACCGCCTCCGCAGCGGAACTTCGAGGACTGGGCTTTAGAGCAATCCTAGAGAGCAACTCCGCTGGCGTCTTCACCAGCGATAACGCTCGTAAATTTGGCATGCCCCTTTTGCCATGCCCGAAACCAGACACGCGGGCTGAACCATTTATTCCCAGCAGGGCTTGCTCGCACTTCTCACATTCGCGTGAAAGCGTGCAGTGCATGCCGCACCATTCGCCCGGGCGCTGCCCAGATCCGCGCGCTCGCTCGCGATGCGATGTCGCCACCTTGGCGACGAACGGCGGTTGGCGGCCGGCGCGCGCCTGCGCCGCCCTAAATCCCGAGTCGAACGGGCGGAGAACCCCCTGCCCTATTCCGCGCCGCGTGCGAAGCGCAAAATGTCCCGCACCGGCGCGTCCCCCTCGCGTGAAAAATCCATGGATTCGATCCGCTCGCTCCGCCGCGCGACCCGCGCGCTCGCGGCCCCAACCCCAGCGAGGTCCTCCTGCGCCTGGCGGAAATGCATCTCGAGCTTGCCCGCGCGTTCAACCAGCAGTCTCATGTCGTTCATGAGCTTGCCGACTTCGGCCTGGATTGCGTGCGTTTCGTCGCGCATGCGCGCATCCCGCAGGATCGCCTGTGCCACGCTGATCGCCATCATCATGAGCGTCGGCGAGACGATGACGACGCGCGACCGGTGAGCCTTCTGCACCAGTTCGTCGAACTGGTCGACGAGATCGGAATAGATCGCTTCCGAGGGCACGAACATCAGCGCAATGTCCTGGGTCTCGCCGGGGAGAAGATAGCGCTCGGCGATATCCTTGACGTGCTTGCCGACGTCGGTGCGCACCCGCGCATGCGCCGTCTTGCGCGCGTCGTCGTCGCGCGCGGCGCGCAAGGCAGTGAAGCCTTCGAGCGGAAACTTGGCGTCGACGGCGAGGAGCCGCGCGTCGCCCGGCAGGCGGATGACGCAATCGGGGCGAGCGCGGTTGGAGAGGGTGAACTGGAACTCGTAGGCGCCCGCGGGCAGGCCGTCGCGCACGATCGCCTCCATCCTCCCCTGACCGAAGGCGCCGCGCGACTGCTTGTTGGAGAGAATGTCCTTGAGCGACACCACTTCGCGGGTCATTTCGCTCATGCGCGACTGCGCCGCGTCGATCACGGCGAGACGCTCGTTGAGCTTGCCGAGACTTTCGCCCGTGGTTTGCGCTTGGGCTGTCGAGCCCTGCGCCCGAGTCGCGCCCCGACCGAATCGAGCCGTTCGGCGACGACGCGAGCGAGGTCCGTCTGCCGCGACCCGAGCCACTCCGACATGCCGCCGATGCGCCCGCCGAGCTCGGCGCTTGACTGAGCAAGGGCGGCGAAGCGCGCCTCGATCGCCTCCTGCCGTTCGTCTGCGATCTCGCGCTCGCGCCGTCGCGCGCTCCTGCGCGCCAAAGGGCGATCAAGCTCAGCGCCATGAGCGCAGCCAGCAGCGACAAAGCGCGCGCCGAGCGCCTCAGACGAGAGAGATCGGGACGCCGGCAATGACAGCGATCGGGGAAGCGGAAATCATCAGACGCGAATTGAGCGATCGGGAACAAAGTAAGAACACGTTTGACCGCGCTTGTCCAGCCGATTATCTGTCGCCGCGCTTCTCCCGCGAAAAGTCCCGCATGGCCCTCAGACCGATCATCACTTTGCCCGACCCCAAGCTGCGCCTCGTCAGCAAGACGATCGAGCGAGTCGACGCTTCCCTGCGCAAGCTGATCGACGACATGATCGAAACCATGCACGACGCGCCGGGCGTTGGACTCGCGGCTATTCAGGTCGCCGAACCCATCCGTCTTTTGGTGGTCGACACCGCGAAGAAGGAAGAAACGCCCGATCCCCAGGTATTCATCAATCCCGAGATTGTGTGGTCATCGGAAGAGCGCTCGACCTACGAGGAGGGCTGCCTTTCCATTCCGGAATATTATGCCGAGGTCGAACGGCCCGCCTCCGTGCGCGCCCGCGCCCTCGACCGCGAGGGGAAGGAACGGGAGATCCTGGCCGAGGGCCTGTTCGCCACTGTCCTTCAGCATGAAATCGACCATCTCAATGGCGTTCTCTTCATCGATCACATCTCCAAGCTCAAGCGCGACCGGGTGATCAAGAAGTTCCAGAAAGCCGCGAAGCGCGCCGGCGACGGTTCGCATGTGCTGTAGCCAAGTTCGCGCGCTGTTGAGTAGGTCGCGTCCAATCGTCTGAAACCGGTTCAATCGTTAAGGAGCTGCTCATGCAACGCGTCGCGATTCTCGGCCTTGGCATCATGGGAGGCGGCATGGCCGCCAATTGGCTGGCCAAGGGTTTCGAAGTCGCCGTCTGGAACCGCACGGCCTCCAAAGCGCAAGCGCTGGCCGGCAGGGGCGCCAAGGTCGCGGCGACCCCTCGCGACGCCGCGACTGGCGCCAACTTCATCTTCGCCATGGTGGCGGACGACGACGCCTCACGCTTCGTCTGGCTCGGTAACGACGGCGCGCTCGCCGGGGCGCAGAAGGGCGCGATCGGCGTTGAATCCAGCACGTTGACCCCCGATTGGATTCGCGAGCTTGCGCGTCAGGCTCAAGCCAAGGGATGCGGCTTCCTCGATGCGCCAGTCGGCGGCAGCCGCGCGGCGGCGGAGGGCGGCGAACTGAGGTTCTTTGTCGGCGGCGACTCCCAGACCTACGAGGCGGCGCGCCCCGCGCTCGCAGCGGTCGGGAGCAAGATGGATCTGCTCGGGCCCCTCGGCGCCGGCGCAACCTGGAAGCTCATCAACAACCAGCTTGCCGCAGGTCAGATCGCGGCGCTCGCCGAAGCGCTCGAGGTCGCCAAAAAGGCTGGCTTCAAGAACGAGCAAATCTCCGAGCTCATTTTAGGCGGCGCCCCGGCGAGCCCGATCGTCAAGCTCAAACTGCCGCGCATGCTCGCGCACGATTTCGAGCCAGCGGATTTCGCGCTCAATCTCATGCTGAAGGACGCTCGCTATGCGACGGCGCTCGCCCAGTCGCTGGGCGCCCCGGCCGGCATGATTGAGGGCGCGGCGAAGGCCTTCGCGCGCGCCGAGGCCAAGGGGCTGGGCGCCAAGGACATCGCTGCGGTGGCCGGCTGACGGCGGATCACGGGCTCATGCCCGCGAGTGGAAACGAGCCGCCGCGCCCGGTTGAAGAGCGACCGCGGCGCGTCGCGCGCAAAGACCTTCAAGATCTGCGCAAGCTGCCGCGCTCGGCTTTAGTCGCCTATCAGAAGAAGCATGCCCAGCCGCACAAGCCTCGCTCGCGCGCGCAAGCCGCTCAACGCTTTGCGTATCCGACCCTATCCGCCTTTGCCCCTCACCGATTTTGGAAGTGGCTGACCGAATATTGGCGATTTCGAATTGGTCGGCGACATCCGTTCCAGACTTATGACAGCGAGGACGGACACAACGGCGTCTATCGCCTAAGCGGCGACGCCCGCGAGATCCGCATCGCGCTCGCAGGCGATTGGGGAACGGGCACCGACGAAGCGGCTCAGGTGGCGGCGCTTATCGAAGCCTGGCGGCCGCATTATTCGATCCATCTGGGCGACGTCTATTACGTCGGCGATCCTGCAGAAGTAGGCGCAAATTTCCTAGGCGTCCCCAATCCCCGATATGAGTTCGCGCCCTGCAAATGGCCGTTAGGATCGGAGGGCGCGTTTGCGCTCAACGGCAATCATGAAATGTATGCGCTGGGCTACGGCTATTTCGATCACATCCTACCGAAGCTCGGCGTCCGCGGCAGTCCGCGCGGCCAACGCGCGAGCTATTTCTGCCTCGAGAACGACCACTGGCGCATCATTGCGCTCGACACCAGCTACAATTCCGTCGGCGCGCCGATCCTCGAACATTTCCTCCAGCCCGACTGCTCGCTGCCGGCGCCGTTGATCGACTGGCTGCGGACGATGGTCAAGCCGCGTTCCGACGATCCGCGCGGGATCGTGATCTTGAGCCATCACCAATATATCTCGCGCTTCGATCATTGTTATCCAAAGCCGGCGCAACAATTGGCGGAATTCTTTTCCGGTCCGGTCCTCTGGCTGTGGGGGCACGAGCACCGGTTGGCGATCTATGAAGAAGCGAAGATGGAAGACGGCGTCACCGCGTTCGGACGTTGCATCGGTCATGGCGGCATGCCGGTCGATCTGCCGCCCAAGGCGCCGCTGCATGATTTCGCGGTCGAATTCGTCGACGATCGACTCTATCCGAATGATGAGAATCTCGTCGTCGGCTACAACGGCTTCGCTGAGATGACCTTGCGCGACGATCAGCTGACGCTGGACTATGTCGACGTGCGCGGAATGCGCGTGTTCAGCGAAACGTGGACGGCCGATCGAGGCAAAGTCGTCCGCTTGAATGCGCGACGAGGTTGATGACCGTTTTTTCACGCTGATCGCGCGGCGACAGGCGCCGGCGAAACGCCAAAGGGGCTCAGTCGAGCGATGCAGGATCTGAGCGTGCCTACTGAACGCCCCTGGCATTCAGAGCCGGTCGCTGCCGCGCTCGAGCTCTGCCGATCCTCGGCTAAAGGCCTGAGCTCCGACGAAGCCTTAAGGCGCCTCGAGGCGGATGGGCCGAACCGCCTGCCGGCCGGCAAGACGCGCTCGTTGTTCGCGCGCCTGTTCGCTCAGTTCAATAACCTTCTCATCTATGTCCTCCTCGCTTCGGCGCTCGTCACCATCTTTCTAGGTCACGCACTCGACGCCGTGGTCATCCTCGCCGTCGTTCTCATCAACGCGGCGATTGGATTGATCCAGGAGGGCCGAGCGGAAAAGTCGCTCGAGGCCATTCGCGCCATGCTAACCCGCGAGTCCCCGGTCCTGCGCGACGGGCGGCGACTGACGGTTCCCGCCGAGAGTCTCGTGGTCGGCGACGTCGTGCTGACCGAAGCCGGCGACCGCATTCCCGCCGACCTCAGGCTCCTGCGCGCCACCAGCCTCAAGATCGAGGAGGCCGTGCTGACGGGCGAAGCGGCCGCATCCGACAAGTCGATCGACCCCGTCGCGTCCGACGCCGCGCTCGGCGATCGCGCCTCGATGGCCTATTCGGGCACGATGGTCGCAAGCGGGCAAGGCGCGGGTCTCGTGGTCGCGACGGGCGCGGCGACCGAGCTTGGGCGTGTCAGCGCCATGGTCGCCGGCGTCGAGACGCTGACCACCCCGCTCCTGCGTCAGATGAACGTGTTCGCTCAGCGCCTGACGATCGTGATCCTCGCGCTCGCCGCCTGCGTCTGCGTCTTTGCCTTCATAGCGCGCGGCTATGAAATCGAGCATGCGTTCATGGCTGCGGTCGGAGTCGCCGTATCCGCAATTCCCGAAGGCCTGCCCGCGGTGATGACGATCACGCTCGCCATCGGCGTCAAGCGGATGGCGGATCGCAACGCCATCATTCGCAGCCTTCCTGCGGTCGAGACGCTGGGCGCGGTGTCGACGATCTGCTCGGACAAGACCGGCACTCTCACCTTGAACCAGATGACGGTCGGCGCGGTGTTGACCGCTTCGGCCGAATTCGAGACGACCGGAAGCGGCTATGAGCCGCGTGGCGAATTCCTTCGAGGCGGCGTTGCGATCGACCCCGGCGCTTATCCCGATCTTGCGGCGATCGCCCGCGCTTCTCTCCTTTGCAACGACGCCTCGTTGAGACAGGTGGGAGCCGAGTGGATCGTCGACGGCGATCCAATGGAGGGCGCGCTGATCTCCTTCGCGATGAAGGCCGGCGTGGACCCCGAGGCCGCGAAGCGCGAGTTGCCGCGGCTCAAAGAGATTCCCTTCGATTCGCGCTATCGATTCATGGCGACGCTCAACCCCGCCGGCGCCGACTCTCTCATTACCGTCAAGGGCGCCCCCGAGCGCGTGCTCGAACTCTGCGCAACACAAGCGGCTCCGACGGGCGACGAAAAGATCGACGCCCCGCGATGGCGGGCTGCAATCGACAGGCTCGCGGCCCGGGGCCAGCGAGTCATCGCCTTCGCCTCGAAGCCCGCGCTCGTTGCCGACAGCCTCGAACTCACCGACGTCGAAGACGGCGACCTCACGCTGCTCGGCCTTGTGGGCTTGATCGATCCGCCACGGCCGGAAGCCATTCACGCGATCGCCGAATGCAAGGCGGCGGGAATCGACGTCAAGATGATCACCGGCGATCACGCCTCGACCGGGGCGGCGATCGCGCGCGAGCTCGGCCTGGGCAAGGGCTCCATCGACGCGCTGACCGGCCACGCGATCGATACGATGGACGATGCCGCGCTTCGCCGTTCACTGCCGACGACATCCGTTTTTGCCCGCACCAGCCCCGAGCATAAGCTGAGGCTGGTCGAGGCGCTGCAGGCGGACGGCGCTATCGTGTCGATGACCGGCGACGGCGTCAATGACGCGCCGGCGCTGAAACGCGCCAATGTCGGCGTCGCCATGGGCGCCAAGGGTACGGAGGCCGCCAAGGAAGCGGCGGAGATGGTGCTGGCCGACGACAATTTCGCCACCATCGCCGCCGCCGTGCGTGAAGGCCGCATTGTCTACGACAACCTGGTCAAGGTCATTGGCTGGACGTTGCCGACCAATGGCGGCCAGGCGATGGCGATCGTCGCCGCCGTCCTTTTGGGCGTCACCATGCCGATGACGCCGGCGCAGATCCTGTGGGTCAACATGGTGACGAGCGTCGCGCTCGGACTCGTGTTCGCCTTCGATCCCGCCGAGCCCGGCGTGATGAAGCGCCCGCCGCGCGATCCGCGCGCGCCGCTTCTCTCAGGCCTTCTAGTGTGGCGCACGGCGTTGGTGTCGGCGCTCTTCTGCGCGGTGGTGTTCGCCGTCTTCACCTGGGCGCTGAGGCGCGGCGAAGAGCTCGAGCACGCGCAGACTTTCGCCGTCAACGCGATGGTCGGGCTCGAAATCGCCTATCTGTTCAGCGTCCGGCTTCGGCATCAGCGCGCCCTTCGACTTCCGCGACATCCGGTTGACCCGCGCGCTCATGATCGGAATCGCCGCCGTCGTCGTGCTGCAAATCCTGTTCACCTATCTGCCGCTGTTCGAACTCCTTTACGATACGCGGCCGATCGACTGGCCGGACATGGGCGTGGCGGCGCTCGCCGCGATCGGCCTGATCCTGGTGCTTGAACTGGAGAAGGCGATCCGGATCGGGCTGTTCGGGGCCGGGCGGGCGTAGGGCGTACAGCGGCGTCATTGCGAGGAGCGCAGCGACGAAGCAATCCAGAGATCGTCGAGCGCCCTACGTGCCCCTGGATTGCTTCGCTCCGCTCGCAATGACGTGTATGCTTCGTCGGAGCGAGTCCGGTGGGGCTCGCGGTCAATTGCGTTCGATGGGTCGTGGGAAACCCGATGTCCGCGTCGTTCAGCGTGTTCGTCTGCAGCACCTTCGACGACCTCGAGCAGGAGCGCGAGGCGGTGCTCGACGCCATTCGTCGCGTCCAGAGCCGACACAATGCGATGGAGTTCTTCGGCGCGCGGCCCGGGCGGCCGATCGACGTCTGCCTCGACGAGGTCCGCAAGAGCGACCTCCTCGTCGTCATCGTCGGGCTCAAATACGGCAGCCTGCCTTCCGGGATGGGGGTTTCGTATTCGCAGGCCGAATACGAGGAGGGCGTGCGGCGCGAGAAACCCTGCCTCGTCTATTTGCGCGACGACGATGTTCCCATTCTCCCGAAGTTCGTCGAGCAGGATCCCGACAAGTTAAAGCTGCTGAAGACGTGGAAGGAGGCGCTGAACGCAAAGCACACCGTCGCCAAATTCGAGAGCTGGCCTAAGCTCGCGGTCCAAGTCGCTGCGGACATCGGAGATGTTCTACTAGTGAGGGCGACTGCCGAGGCGAAGGGTGTCGCCGAAGCGCCTCTGCGCGAAGTGCTGAAGCGGCTCGGCGAGACCGAGGTCGCGGAAGCCGAAATCCCCGACCGCCTCGCCAAAGCCGCCGACGAATTGCTTCGCCTGCGCGCCGACCTCGAGCGGCTGCGCAACGACCGGCCGGAATTCGCCGCCATCCGCGCCCGCGCCTCGGCGCTGATCGACAAAGGCGACTTCGACGCCGCCGCGCCGCCTTGAACGAGGGCCGCGAGCGCGCCCGCGCGTTGCGCGAGGAGGCCAGTCGAACCGAAGCCGCATTTCTCGCCGACGAGGCGCGCGTCGACCGGCTGCAACTCAACTACGACGCGGCCTGCGCCAAATTCGCCGAAGCCGCGCAGCCTCGATCCGGACAACGTCTGGCTTTGGATCGAGCTGGGCGATCTCTGGGTCACGCGAGGCTCGCTGGCCGAGGCGGAGAAGGCCTTTTCCGCCGCGCGCGACGCCGCCGCACGAAGTGGCGATGATCGCGATCTATATGCCTCGCACATCTATGTCGGCGATGTGCAGGTTCGCGCAGGGCGACCTCGCCGGTGCGCTCAAATCCTACCGCGACGGTCTTACGATCATCGACCGCCTGGCCAAAACCGATCCCGGCAATACCGATTACCAACGCGAGCTCTCGGTCGTCGTACAACAAAATCGGCGACGTGCAGGTCGCGCAGGGCGACCTCGCCGGCGCGCTCAAGTCCTTTTCGCGACAGCCTCGCGATCGCCGACCGCCTGGCGCAATCCGATCCCGGCAACGCCGGCTGGCGGCGCGATCTCTCGGTGTCGTACGACAAGATCGGCGACGTGCAGGTCGCGCAGGGCGACCTCGCCGGCGCGCTCAAGTCCTTTTCGCGACAGCCTCGCGATCGCCAGACCGCCTGGCGCAATCCGATCCCGGCAACGCCGGCTGGCGGCGCGATCTCTCGGTGTCGTACAAAAGATCGGCGACGTGCAGGTCGCGCAGGGCGACCTCGCCGGCGCGCTCAAGTCCTTTTCCGACAGCCTCGCGATCGCCGACCGCCTGGCGCAATCCGATCCCGGCAACGCCGGCTGGCGGCGCGATCTCTCGGTGTCCTACGACAAAATCGGCGACGTGCAGGTCGCGCAGGGCGACCTCGCCGGCGCGCTCAAGTCCTTTTCCGACAGCCTCGCGATCCGAGACCGCCTGGCGCAATCCGATCCCGGCAATGCCGGCTGGCGGCGCGATCTCTCGGTGTCCTACGAGAAGATCGGCGACGTGCAGGTCGCGCAGGGCGACCTCGCCGGCGCGCTCAAGTCCTTTTCCGACAGCCTCGCGATCGCCGACCGCCTGGCGCAATCCGATCCCGGCAACGCCGGCTGGCGGCGCGATCTCTCGGTGTCCTACGACAAAATCGGCGACGTGCAGGTCGCGCAGGGCGACCTCGCCGGCGCGCTCAAGTCCTTTTCCGACAGCCTCGCGATCACGAGACCGCCTGGCGCAATCCGATCCCGGCAACGCCGGCTGGCGGCGCGATCTCTCGGTGTCGTACAACAAGATCGGCGACGTGCAGGTCGCGCAGGGCGACCTCGCCGGCGCGCTCAAGTCCTTTTCCGACAGCCTCGCGATCGCCGACCGCCTGGCGCAATCCGATCCCGGCAACGCCGGCTGGCGGCGCGATCTCTCGGTGTCGTACGAGAAGATCGGCGACGTGCAGGTCGCGCAGGGCGACCTCGCCGGCGCGCTCAAGTCCTTTTCCGACAGCCTCGCGATCCGAGACCGCCTGGCGCAATCCGATCCCGGCAACGCCGGCTGGCGGCGCGATCTCTCGGTGTCGTACGAGAAGATCGGCGACGTGCAGGTCGCGCAGGGCGACCTCGCCGGCGCGCTCAAGTCCTTTTCCGACAGCCTCGCGATCAGAGACCGCCTGGCGCAATCCGATCCCGGCAACGCCGGCTGGCGGCGCGATCTTGCAGTCTCATACGCCAAGATCGGCGATGCGCTCGGAAGAATGGGCGACGGCGCCCGGGCGTTGGAGGCGCTGCGGCGCGGTCAGGCCATCATGGTCGGCCTGACCGCCCTGTCGCCGGACAACGCTCAGTGGAAGCGTGACCTCGACTGGTTCGAGGAGCCAGATCGCCGAGCTCTCGCAATAGGCCGCGCCCCGACGCCGCTCCCCTTAACGCGAATGCGTGTGACGCGGGGAGTCGGGCGGCCCGGAGCGCGCGTCCGAAGACTCGGTCCACCAAAGCCTCGCCGACCCCTCTATGCCGCCCTATCCAGAAATCCCCCAGAGGTTCCTCGGAATCAAGGAATCGACATTTTCTTGTATAAAACCGAACCTCGTGTTATGGTTTCGATTCGTCGGATTGAGAGGCTGAGGTTGCTGTTGGAAGCGAGAGTTTGGAAAACGTTCTGGCCGTGCCCATCCAGCCCAACGTGGAGGGAAAATTTTTGTTTGAATCGCCCGTAACCCATTGAAAAGTCCCGATTCGAAAAAATAAACGCTAGTAAATGCAAGTAAATTTACTAACGTTTACTAGCTTTTAGGCGCGTTTATTGGCGCTTATTTGCGACGGCTTCGCGCTCTCCCGCGCGAGCGGGATTGCTTGCGCCCGCGCGGCGGCTGGTGCTATCGCCCTCGGCTCGCGCTCTTTACGAGGCGCGCGACGGAGGGGTGGCCGAGCGGCTGAAGGCGCACGCCTGGAAAGTGTGTATGCGGGAAACCGTATCGCGGGTTCGAATCCCGCCCCCTCCGCCAGAGAAATGTGGAATAGGAAAAAACTAGGAAATAGTGGGGAGAGCGAGGACCTGGTGATCGCCTTCTAAGCCACCCCCTAAGCCATTTTCTAAGCCGCAACCTCTAAGCCAGAGGGGTCGCCAATGACACTCAACGTTTCCGAGTTCTGCCGACAAGGTGACGGTTCTCGCGGAAGACAGTGTTCGGCATCGGTCAATTTGAGTCGGGCGCCTGTCGCAGCCTCGTATCGGCGCACGATCACATCGACACAGAGCGGCTGGAGCCTACGCCGCGACAGACTCGGCCGGCTTTCTCGGCGTCGAGCCTGAGCGGAGGAATGGGTCGGCGACAATGTCGCTGCGATTGCCGAGGTCGAGGAGGGCGTTCTCAAGCGTTTGCTCTGACAGCACCATCTCGGCCACGCGCTGCCCCCCAATTCCTCACTCAAATAGACTTCTCAGATGATCGTTCAGGAAGCGGCCAGACGGGTCCATGCGGCGACGAGTCGCCTGGAAGTCATGAAAGCGCGGATAGAGGGACGGCATATCTTCCACTCTGTTGAAATGCAGCTTGCCCCAATGCGGTCGTGCTCCGTATTGTCTGAGGATCGCGTCCACGTCGACGAGATAGCTCCAATAGTCGATTCCTGGTCCGCCGGAGACGGAGATCGTCACGCTAGCTCGCTGATAGTAGGGGCTTAGCATTCCCAAATCGGCAGCGACGAAACGATATTCCACGGGATAGATGCAATTGGTGTGCTTCGTCAGCATTAGCTCACGAATTTGTTGCAAGGCCTCCTTCCCGTTTTCGATGGGGACGGCGTATTCGAGTTCGTGGAAGTTCGGGATGTATTCAATCGGATAGATCTCCGAACTATAGGCGACCCGCTCAAACTTTTTCTCGTTCGAGTACGGCTGCTCGTCGGTGACGTTCATCACCTTCATCTCGCAAACGTCGTGCTCCCGCTTGACCTTAGAGACAGCGGCGACGTCGGGCAGGCAGTAGAGATGCCGGGACTCGGCGACCGGACACCAGAAGAAACTGAAATGGCGATTGCTCTCCGCCAGTTCGTCGTGCCTGTCCAAACAAGCCTCGAAATCGTCGCGCCAAAGCCTTTCCTTGAGGTTGTACGCGGAGACCGTCTGCAGCGTAATCGTCGAGATCACGCCGAGCATGCCGATAGAGACCTGCGCGGCGGCCATCATCTCCGGATCTCGGTCGACGTCGACGTCAAGGATCGACCCATCCGGCTGAACCAGCCGCATGCCGACCGACTGGGACGACAGGCAACCAAGACCGATTTCGGTGCCGTGCGTGCCGGTCGATAAGGCCCCGGCGATCGCCTGGGTGTCGATATCGCCTTGATTGGCTAGCGATAGCCCGATCCGTTTGAGCGCGCGGCCAACATCGCCGATTCTCGCGCCTGCGCGCACTATGACGCGTTTGGAATCTAAGTCGGCGCTGACGAGTCCCTGCATGTTCTCAAGGCTGAGCAACAGGCCGCTGGTTGCGACGACCGGGGTGAAGGAATGCCCGGAACCGGCCACACGCACGGGGAGATTTTGACGCGAGGCCTCTTCCACAAGCGCGGCCAATTCGTCTTCCGAGCCCGGGTCCGCTTTGTGCCGGGCGACGAAGGATTGGTTACCAACCCAGTTGCGCCAGTGCCCGCCACGCCCCAGCTGCGACACTGAACTCCTCCGAATTAAATCGTCCTTTAGGTTTACTCCTGTGAGCTGCCGACTACGAGCCTCCTTGCACAGATAAGTCAATCGATCCGCAGCTTCTCTATACGACATGCCCTGGGGGCGGATATTTGACAGGCAATTCCGCTCTGCGTCGCTCCGCCCCACTCTTGGCATCCAGGTCAAATAAACCCCAGAACTCTTCGGAGATGTCAGACCAGGTCGTTCTCCGATAAGAACGACGATCAGCGACGCCCGCAAGAGCTGACCAATTTCATCGCCAATGGCGACCCGGCCCTGCTCCACAATTGCGACGGGCCCGACACTCCATCCATCTCGTAACAAGAATGGCAGCGCTTCGTCGAGCAAGGTCGTCGCATGCTGCATCACGGCGTCCGCCGAAAGGCCGTCGCAAAGCACGAAGACGACGTCAAATCCCTTCGGCATGTTCAAGAGCGCATCCTTCGCGCTTTCATTCAACTCTCGACCGAAGTCGGGCCGCGCGAGGTACGTCTTCCGATCGGGCGCCTTGCTTGATAGGTAAACCATGTCCAGCCCGCGCGATTTGAGGTCGGCAATCAGCCGATCCGCATCGATCCGATCTTTCACAGCGTCCTGCACTTCCGCATGCGCGAGCTGAAAGTCCAGCAACAGCCTGGTTCCAATCCATGATCCGCTGCGTGCCAGCCCTATTCGCGCGGGAGTGACCGCGCGCAGTTTGGTCCATAGGCGATCGATGTCGCTGGACACCTTCTCAAGTTGGACCGAGGTCACGTCCTCGCAAGCAGCGGGAAGAGCTGTGCCGGCAAGGCGTCCGGGCGCACCAAGCCGCCCTCGTTCATGAGGCCCATACTCATCAGCCACTCCGCAAATTCCGGCGCAGGCTGAAGATTCAATATTTGCCGGATGGCGAGCACATCGTGGTACGATGTGCTTTGATAATTCAGCATAATATCGTCGGCCCCGGGAACGCCCATTATATAGGTCACGCCTCCGACCGCTAGCAATGTTAGGAGATTGTCCATATCGTTTTGGTCAGCATCGGCGTAATTCGTGTAGCAGACATCACAACCCATCGGCAGCCCCAGCAATTTGCCGCAGAAATGATCTTCCAAACCGGCGCGAATAATCTGCTTACCGTCGAACAAATACTCAGGGCCGATGAAGCCGACGACTGTGTTGATTAACAGCGGGTTGAACGCTCTCGCCACGCCATAGGCTCGCGCTTCCAACGTCTGTTGATCGCAGCCCTGGTTTGCGCCGGCTGACAACGAACTCCCCTGTCCGGTTTCAAAGTACATCACATTGTTGCCGACTGTGCCGCGCTTGAGGGCGAGTGCGGCGTCTTGGCCCTCTCGCAACATAGCCAGTTCGACGCCAAAACTCCGGTTTGTCGCCTGAGTTCCGCCGATCGACTGAAACACAAGATCGACAGGAGCGCCCCGGGCGGCTAGTCCGATTGTCGTGGACACATGCGTCAACACGCACGACTGCGTCGGTATGGCCAACCTCTGACGGACGTCCTCAATGAGCGATAACAATTCGTAGCAGCGGTCGGGGCTATCGCCGGCCGGATTGACGCCGATTACTGCGTCTCCGGATCCCAATAATAATCCATCAATTATACTGGCCAGAATTCCCTTCGGATCATCCGTGGGATGGTTTGGCTGAAGTCGTGACGACAATCGTCCCGACAGTCCGATTGTGTTACGAAAAGAAGTGACAATCCGACACTTGGCGGAAATTGCGATTAAGTCTTGATTGCGGCAAATCTTGCTGACCGCCGCAACCATTTCCGGGGTCAGGCCCAGGGCGACGGCTGCCAACTGACTTGTCGCTGCTGAATCGGAAAGGAGCCAATCCCGCAACCCGCCGACGGTTAGATGGGCCAACGGCGCAAACGCGCTCGCATCGTGTCGATCGATGATTAACCTCGTAACATCATCGTTTTCGTACGGAACGACCGCCTCTTGCAGAAACGTACCGATCGGGAGATCCGCAAGTGCCATCTGCGCCGCGACCCGTTCGGTGGCGTTCTCGGCGGCTACGCCCGCGAGACAATCGCCGGAGCGAAGCGGCGAAGCCTTCGCCATCAAACATTTTAAGTCCGAGAAAGTATATCTTGTGCCGCGAAGCGTCGTCGCATGCATTCCCCGCTCCTGACCCCTGGAGCGCTGCTTTGTATCCGAGATCCGCCAACTACGCCACTTTGGCATCTTCAGGGGGATCTCGATCGCCTGTTTCGGAGACGCTTTCAATGGCGCGTATCCTGTCACGCAATCGGCAGACACCGGAGCGTAGCAAGCACGCGTTCCAAAGTGAATTTGTCGGTCTTGGTATGTGTCTATCTCATGTTGACTGGATTTCGGCTTATCGTCTTGTGCTTCGTCGAGCGCTGAGGCGCGGCGGTTGCGGCCGGTTAGGGCCAAAGGAGCGCCGACACGCGATTGTCTTGTGCGAGATCTAGGGGCACACTTCGGCATTGCGACGCGCCTCCGCCGATGGAGGCGGCGAGAAGAGGAGCAAACACATGAGGCAGGCTTTGCTTGGTGCGGGCGCGAGGCTTTGCCTTCTCTTTGCCGGCGCGCCGGCCATGGCGGCTGGAATGGACGACCTCGTCGCTGCAGCGAAAAAGGAGGGCGCGCTCACTGTCATCGCCCTGCCGCGCGACTGGTGTGGCTACGGCGCGCTTATCGACAGCTTCAAGGCGAAATACGGCATTGCCGTCAACGAACTGAATCCCGACGGCGGATCGGGCGACGAAGTTGAGGCAATCAAGGCCAACAAGAACAACAAAGGCCCGCAGGCGCCCGACGTGATCGACGTCGGCCTGTCGTTTGGCCCCGCCGCCAAGGCCGAGGGCCTGTTGCAGCCCTACGAAGTGTCGACCTGGGACACGATCCCGGACGCGGCCAAGGACGCGGACGGCTACTGGACCGGGGACTATTACGGCGTGCTGTCGTTCGCGGTGAACTCAGATATCGTCAAGATACCGCCGGCCGACTGGTCCGACCTGTTGAAGCCGGAGTTCAAGGGCTCCGTGGCTCTGGCCGGCGATCCGCGCACCTCCAACCAAGCGACGATGGCCGTCTATGCCGCGGGCCTCTCGGGCGGCGCGACGGACGCCGCCACGGCCGGGCAAGATGGGCTCAATTTCTTCGCCGACCTCAACAAGAAGGGTAATTTTGTCCCAGTCATCGGCAAAGCAGCGTCGATCGCGCAGGGCGAGACGCCGGTCCTGGTGTTCTGGGACTATAACGCGCTCGCTGCGCGCGACAATCTGAAGGGCAATCCGAAAGTCGACGTCATCGTGCCGAAGACCGGCGTGGTCGCGGGCGTCTACGTGCAGGCGATCAGCGCCTTCGCGCCGCATCCCAACGCGGCCAAGCTCTGGCTCGAGCACCTTTATTCGGATGAGGGACAGATCGGCTGGCTCAAAGGCTACTGCCACCCCATCCGTTTCAACAACCTTGTCGAGACCAAGAAGGCGCCAGCCGATGTGCTTGCCGCGCTGCCGCCGGCGGAGAGCTACGCCAAGGCAAAGTTTCCAACGCTCGACGAGCAGAAGGCGGCCAAAGAGGTGATCGCCAAGCAATGGGACGCCGTCGTCGGCGCGACGGTCGCGAAGTAGCCTTGGGTTTGCCGGATCGTCTCGCCCAAAGGCGGGCTGGACCCGTCTTGCCGATGAGGTTCGAAACCGGCACAAATCTGACCGCCATGAGCGCTGCGCCAACGCCTTCCCGCCGGATCCCGGCGCCTGATTTCGCGGCCTGGCTGGGCGTTGCGCCATTCTTTGTCTTTGCTGCGATGTTCCTCATCGCCCCGACGGCGGGACTCCTCGTCGGCGCCTTCCAGGATCATGAGGGCGCCTTCACCCTTGGGAACATCATGAGGTTAAATCAGCCATCGATCCGTCTGTCTTATTGGCTGAGCCTTCAGGTTAGCGTCGCCTCCGCGGCTCTCGGCGCGCTTCTCGGGCTTACGCTCGCGCTCGCCGCGCTCAAGGGCGGCCTGCCTCTCTGGCTGCGGCCGACGCTGATGACCTTCAGCGGCGTCGCGTCCAATTTCGCCGGCGTGCCGCTCGCCTTCGCCTTCATGGCGACGCTCGGCCGGCTCGGCCTCGTGACCGTGCTGCTGCGCAACGTCGGCCTCGATCTCTACGCCCACGGCTTCAACATCCTGACCTTCTGGGGCCTTACCATCACCTATCTCTATTTCCAGATACCGCTGATGGTGCTGGTCGTGACGCCTGCGATCGATGGCTTGAAGTCCGAGTGGGCGGAGGCGGCGGAAATGCTCGGCGCCAGTTCCTGGCAATACTGGCGGCTGATCGCGCTGCCGATCTTGTGGCCGAGCATCATCGGCGCCGCCCTGCTGCTGTTCGCCAACGCCTTCGGCGCCCTCGCGACGGCCTATGCGCTCACCGGCTCCTCGTTTAACATCGTGACGATCCTGCTTTACGCGCAGATCCGCGGCGACGTGCTGCATGATCCCAATCTCGGCTACGCCCTGGCGCTCGGCATGCTGGCGATTACCGGCACCTCGAACCTCGCCTATGTCGCCTTGCGCGCCCGCTCCGACCGATGGCTCCGATGACGCGCGGCCGTCCCGGAGCCTGGGTCGCGGTCGCGCTAGGGGGACTCTACTTTGTCGCCCCGCTCATCGCGACCTTCGAATTCTCGCTGCGCATGCGGCGCGGCGTCTACAGCTTCGACGCCTACCGCGCGGTGTTCGCAAGCGGTAATTTTCAGGCCTCGTTCCTGTACTCGACCATCGTCGCGCTGGTCACGATTGCCGTTGCGGCGCTCATCGTCGTGCCGGCCGCCTATTTCGTGCAGCTTAGGCTGCCTCGCCTCAGGGCTATCGTCGAGTTCATCACGCTCCTGCCACTTGTCATTCCGGCAATCGTGTTGGTGTTCGGCTATATCCGCCTTTACGGCAGTTCTTCGTTGTTGCCGCTGACCGCGACCTCGCTCGGCGCGGACGCGCTGCTGACCTTCGGCTATGTCGGCCTCGGCCTGCCTTACATGTACCGCGCGGTCGATGCAGGCTTAAGGGCGATCGACGTGCGAACGCTGACGGAGGCGGCCGAAAGTCAGGGGGCGGGCGCCGCCACAATCCTCTTTCACGTCATCCTGCCCAACATTCGCTCGGCGATTCTGTCGGGCGCGTTTCTCACCTTCGCCATCGTGATCGGCGAATTCACCTTCGCGAGCCTGCTCGACCGGCCCGCCTTCGGGCCCTATCTGCAATTGATCGGCGCGTCGCGCGCCTACGAGCCGGCCGCGCTCGCCGTGATGGCCTTTGCGCTTACCTGGGCCTGCCTCGGGCTCATGCAGCTCGTGGGCGGCGCTCCGGTTCCGGGCGCCAGGCGTTAGGGATGTTCCTCGCGCTGACCGGCATCCGCAAGACCTTCGGCGCCGAGGCGGTCGTCAAGGACTTCAACCTCAAGGTCGAACGCGGCGAGCTCGTGACCTTCCTCGGGCCGAGCGGCTGCGGCAAGACGACGACCCTGCGCATGATCGCAGGGTTCGAGACGCCGAACGAAGGGTCGATCCGCATCGACGGCCGCGACGTCACGCATCTCAGCGCCCGCCGCCGCGCGATCGGCATGGTGTTTCAGGCCTATGCGCTCTTTCCCAATATGACCGTCGAGCGCAACATCGCCTTCGGCCTCAAGGTCGCGGGCAAACCGGCGGTTGAGATCAAAGCGCGCGTCGATGAGATGCTGGCGCTGATCAAGCTGTCGAACCTCGCGGGGCGTTTTCCCCACCAGCTTTCCGGCGGTCAGCAGCAGCGCGTGTCGCTTGCCCGCGCGCTCGCCTCGAACCCACAGATCTTGCTGCTCGACGAGCCGCTCTCCGCGCTCGACGCGCGAATCCGGGCGGGCTTACGCGAGGACATTCGCGCGCTGCAGCAGAAGCTCGGCATTACCACCATATTCGTCACCCACGACCAGGAGGAAGCGCTGTCGATCTCCGACCGGATCGTCGTGATGAACGAAGGCGCGATCGAGCAGATCGGCAGCCCCGGTGACATCTACAACCGCCCGCGCACCCGCTTCGTCGCGTCCTTCGTCGGCACACTCAACATGCTTCAAGGCGTCGTTGTCGATCCGGCCGAAGGCGCGATCCGCGCCGGACAGACGATGTTGCGCGCGCAAGGCGTCATCGAGGGGGCGAAGACGGGGGAGACGCGGGCGCTCGCGCTACGTCCCGAGGCCCTTCGCCTCGGACCGCCCGCCGACGGCGACAACGCTCTAACCGGCGTCATCGAGGACGCGACCTTCCTCGGCGCGATCCGTCGCCTCCGCGTGCGAATTGATGGCGGGGCGCTGCTGGTCGACGCGTTCAATGCAAACGGGGCGTCGTTCCCGGAGCCGGGCGACGAGGTCAACGTAAGCTTCAGTCCGAGCGATCTGATTGTGCTCGACAATAGGTGAGGTCTTAATTTGCTCTCGCCAAAATCTTCTTCGCGCAGGGCATCGTCAACTTAGCGCGGACGCGCCGGCGCGGTGATGTGAATTTGGGAATCAATCTGCGTCATGCCGCGAGCCGAGCGGCGGCAATGTCGGACCAAGCGGAGAACGCATGAGCGCGAGTGGCGCGGTATTCATTGGCTGAGAGCCTGTTGTGAAGAAGCTCCGAACTTCGAGCCCTCCATTTCTAATAACTTTCAAAGACTTGCCGCGCCGATTGGAGTTTCGAACGGCGCTGTCACGCCGCCTCCGGGCTTGCGATCTCCTGGGTGGCTCGATAGCCCAGGTGGATGAAGAAAATCGACTACGACGGTTATCGCTTCCCGCCCGCGATCATTCAGCAGGCGATCTGGCTGTATTTTCGATTCACTTTGAGCTTCCGCGACGTTGAAGATCTGTTGGCGGAGCGCGGAATCACAGTCTCTTACGAAACGGTTCGGCGCTGGGTGAACCATTTCGGGCCGATGATCGCGGCAGATTTTGCGCAAACGTCGCCCCAAGCCTTACGCGACATGGCATCTTGACGAGGTTTATCTCAAGATTTCCGGCCGCATGGTCCATCGGTGGCGCGCCGTCGACGCCGAGGGCGAGGTCCTCGACGTGCTGGTCCAGTCTAAACGAAACAAGCATGCCGCGCTGAAACTGATGCGCAAACTCCTGAAGAAATGCGGGTTCGTCCCCGATCGATTGATCACCGACGATTTGCGCTCGTATGCCGCCGCCGCCCATCATCTTGGCATTAGCGCCCGCCATGAGCGCGGTCGGTGGGAGAACAACCGCGCCGAGAATTCGCATCAGCCGACCCGACGCCGGGAGCGCAAGATGCAGCGCTTCAAGAGCTCGGGCTCAGCGCAAAGATTTCTCTCCGCTCACGCCGCCTTCAACACTTTCAACGTCCAACGCCACCTCACTTCCGCTTCAACGCATCGCATTTTCCGCGCCGCGGCGATGAGCACGTGGCGCGAGGCAGTCACGGCGGTTTAAAACTTCAAGAGTTGCAGGCCCATCGCGGTCTTTCGTCCGCAACGTGACGAGGCCGTTTCAGCCCTTTATCGATCCCGCTGTCAGCCCTTGAATCAGAAAGCGATTCAGCAGCAGAAAGAACACTAGCACGGGAAGTCCGGCCAGCACAGTGAATGCGAGAAGCGTCCCGACCTGAGTGCTCCACTGCCCGAGCGTCGCAGAGATCGCGACGGTGATCACTTCGTTCCGGTCGGAGTTGATGAAGGTCAGCGCGAAGAGCAGCTCGTTCCAAGCGAGGATGAACGAGAAAACCGCAGCGGTCGCGATGCCGGGCGCCGAGAGCGGCAGGATGATCCGCACGAAAGCGCCGAATTCGCTGCACCCGTCCATTCTCGCCGCCTCGGCAAGCTCACGCGGCACGCCGACGAAAAAGGCGCGGAGCGTCCAGGTCACGAAGGGGACGCTGAAGGTCGTATAGGCGACAATGAGCGACAGCAGCGTGTCGGCGATGCCGAGGCGGACGATCAGAAGGTAGAGCGGGACGAGGAACAGCACGCCCGGCAGCATGTAAACGAGCAAGAAGCCGACCGAGATCAGGTTCCGACTCGGAACGGCCAGGCATCCGAGCGCATATCCGGCGAGCGCCCCGATTGTAACCGACAAGACGACCGTCGTCGTGGCGACAATCATGCTGTTGCGAAAGTAAATCA
Organism: uncultured Alphaproteobacteria bacterium; assembly: GCA_963775405.1. GTDB lineage: Bacteria > Pseudomonadota > Alphaproteobacteria > Rhizobiales > Beijerinckiaceae > Roseiarcus. Next base: position 25,681 of record CAVZJI010000031.1, on the reverse strand, counting down.
GGAAGTTGGTGCCGCCGAGGGCCTGGGCGTAGTTCTGCAGCGTGAAAGTCTTCGGCACGAGCTTCGGCGTAAGGCTGAACATCTCCGAGCTCGGCGCGAACGAAAAGATCGCCGCGTACACGAAGGGGAACAGCGCAACGAAGGCGGTGACGGCGAGGCCCACTGCGACGAGGGCGGACAGAAGACGTTCGGATGGGGGCCGGCGGGTCAACGCCGATTCTCCTCCTCGTTGCGCACGTAGCTGTGAAAATAGACGACAGCGAGGCTCACCACGACGATGAACATCAGCACAGCGCCCGCCGCGCCGCGACTGAGCTCCCCGGAAACGAAGGAAGTTCGATAGATAAGGATCGGCAGCACCTCGCTGCTCGTGCCCGGCCCTCCTTTGGTCGTCAGATAGACGGTGGACATGTCGTTGAAGGTCCAGATCGTCTGCAAAAGCAAGATGATGAGAATGATCAGCCTGAGCCCCGGAAGCGTCACATGGCAGAGCCGCTGCCAGGCGCGCGCGCCGTCCATCTTCGCCGCCTCGTAAAGGTCCGCCGGGATTGTCTGCAGCCCCGCCATGAGGAGCAGCGCGGCGAAGGGAAACTCGCGCCAAGTTTTCACTATGATGGCCGACATGAGAGATAGATCAGGCGAGCTCAGCCATCCGATCGGTCGAGACGCCACGTGGAAGCTGACAAGCGTCGTATCGATGATCCCATAGATGTCATTGAACATCCAAACCCAAATGTTGGCGGTGCTGACGATCGGGAGAACCCAAGGGATCAGCACGAGCGCGCGCAACGCATTGCGGCCGGGGAAGTCTCTGTTGAGCAGCAGCGCTACGCCGAGCCCGATGACGAGCTGTAGCAACACGGAGACGACCGTAAAGACCACACTGTTGCGCACCGCGTTCCAGAAGTCGGGATCCGCTCAGCCAGTTTGCATAATTCGCCAATCCGACGAATCCGGCCGAGGGGCCGGCGGTGAGGCTGCGGTCTTGCAGGCTGAGCCATAGGGAGGCGATGGCCGGCCCGAGCGCGAGGCCGAGAACCAGCAAGACAGCCGGCGCGACCATCAGAACGGCTGTGCGCCGGTCGAGCCAATTGAGTGCGCCGGACCGAAAATCGGCCACGACGGAAGACGCAGCGAGCGGGCGGCTTATGCGGTCAGCTGACAAGGTATTTCTGAAGGAGGCCCTGCATCATGTCGGTTGCGGCCGCCGGCGTCGCATTGTTCACGACGACGTCGAGCACCGGCTGCTCCATGACGTTGTTGCCGTAAAACGAGGCGAGGCGCGGCTCCGGCCCCGCCTTCCAGAGATAGGCGCGCGATTTCTCGAGCTGAGATGAGAGCACGACGAAGAAAGGATTCTTAATCAGCTCGGGGTCGGTCTGCGCCTTCTTGTTCGAAGGCTGATTTAAAATGTTGGCCTTGGCGAGGCCCACCTGCGATTCCGGCTTGTTGAGGAACTTCAGAAGCGCTTTCGCCGCATCAGGCTGCTCAGTCTTCTTGTTCACCCAAAGGCCGGAGCCCCCGAGGAACGAAAAGCCCGGCCCCTGCTTGCCGGGAACATGCACCGCCCCGACACGATCCTCGGCGAGAAGCTGCGGCGCCTCCTGCTGGAGCTGATTGAGGAAGGAGCCGTTCATGATCACCATCCCCGCCACGCCGAGGCTGAAGAGGCGATTGAGGCTTGTCATGTCCCCGCTTGTCACGCTCGGCGGGACGAGGCCGTTCTTGTAAAAATTGGTATGCTCGGTGATCGCCTCGATGAAGCGGTCGCGGTTGAGCGTCACCTTTAGTCCGCCGGCCGTGTCGCGCTCCGCCAGGGTGAGGCCGCTCGCCTCATCGGAGTTCACGTAGAAAATGAAATTGTTTTGGCCGGTCAGGAAGTCCTTGGTGTACGGGAAGGCGGCGCCAAACCGGCCGTTCTTGGTCAGCGCCTTGGCCGCGGCGTCGAACTCGGCCCAGGTGCGCGGCGCTTCGAGCCCCGCGTCTTTGAGCCAGTCCTTGCGGTACCAGAGCACCCGCGTCTCGAGGAACCAGGGCACGGAGGTAACGACGCCTTTGTAGCGGCCCCATTCCGACGAGAAGGAGTTTTCGGGACCTATCTCAGCGAGCACATCGGAGAGATCGAGCAAGCGCCCTTGATCATAGTAGATCGCGGGAAAGAGGCCCATGCCGCCGCATTGCGAGATGTCGGCGCCGGTGCCGGCCTCGAAGCCCGTGGTCCACTTGGTGAAAACGTCCGACCACGGCACGATTTGAAGGTCGACCTTCACGCCTGACTCGGCGGTGAACTTCTCGATCAGTGAGGCGACCGGCGCCTTGTTCGGCTCGTCCATGATCCAGAAGACGAGCGGCTTCTGCTCCTTGCCGATCGCAAAGCGGGGCAACGCCGCCGCTCCAGCCGCGCCTCCGGCTGAAATCAACAGCTGTCGCCGCGAAAGTCCGCGCTTCATGGGCATTTCTTCCTCCTCTGCGCGCGGCGCTTCACGCGTGGCCGTCGCAGTACTATCACCACACATGATCCCATGATTGTCAACGAAAAACCCTTCTTAATGTTCTATCATAGGATGTTGTTGACCCTCCCTCGTCGTCTCGCGTACGGTGCTATCAACGGCTCTTCGGGCCGTCCGAGGCGGGAGCGATGTCGTTGACGAGCCCCAGGCAGGTGATCCGAACCGCTCTTTCGGGTGACTGGCGACTGAATTTTGATGATCGCGCGAATTGGCAGTCCGGCCCCGCCCCCTTGCCGGGGACACCGATTTCCGAAATCCCACACCGGCCGCCAACCGGCGGCTGGGACAGCATCGCGCGCGGCGAGACGGTTCAGGTTCCCGATACAACGGAGCGATTTCGCCCATCTTGGCATGGCGTATCGTGGTGGTCACGGGAGATCGAGCTCAACGACTACAGCCGTGCGCGCCTGTTGTTCCGGGCAGCCCGCCTTTTGGCGGAAGTGTATTTGGACCACGAGCTGATTGGTTACGACCTCGAGGGGTACACGCCGTTCGAGATCGAGATTCCCCGGCGCCTCAATCGCGCTGGCCCCCACCGCCTTGACGTGCGCATCACAAATCCCGGCGGATCGAATAACTGGGAGGATCTGCTCGCGATTCGCTGGGCCGGCGTGACTTTGCCGTCCAGTCAGGACTTCGGGGGCATCTGGCAGCCGGTCTTCCTCGAGCAGGCGGACGCGGCGCGCCTCGACGATCTCTACGTGCGCCCGAACGCGGCCTGCGATGTGGCGTTGATCGACGTCGAATGCCTCGTCGAGGAGGGCGGCCTGGTCACCGTCTCCGTGCTTGACCCGGAAGGGCGCAAAGTCGCGTCTGAAGGCCGGCGCATCGGCCCCGGCGCGAGCCGCGTTAGCGTTCGCTCTGCCGGTCGCCGATGCGGAGCGGTACGATATCGGCCGGCCGACCCTCTATACCGCCGTTGCAAGCCTCGAGGCGCCCGGTGGCCGCGATGAGCGGCGTCAGCGCTTCGGTTTCCGCTTATTCGACATCGTTGGGCGCGAGTTGCATCTCAACGGGCGACCGATCTACCTCAAGACCTCGATCTCATGGAGCCTCTATTCGGAGGGCCCACGGTCGACCGACGAAGAACTGGCGGACGAGGTGAGAGCTATCGTCGCCTTCGGCCAGAACGCCATAACGGCGCATCGCCGCTGCGCCAATCCAGAGCTCATCGACGCCTTGGAGGAGCGTGGTCTGCTACTTTACCAGGAGCCTGGCGGCTTGCCGTCGCTTCGAGAGCGCATGGGCTGCGGCTTTTGGCTCGCGGACGACGAGCTTGCCACCGCCGTCCCTTTTGCCAAGCTCCGCGTCGAGCGTCTGGCCAGGCGCGACCGCAGCCGTGCGGCGCTCGTCTGGTGGAACCTTGCCAACGAATGCTTCGACCCGCACGAGGGCGCTCCGGGTTCGGTCGCGATGGACCTCTTCGCCGCGCTGAGGGCGGTTGACGACTCGCGCGTGACCACCTGGACGTCTGCCTGGAACCCGACTCCCATGGCGCGGCCCTTCGGGGCGAAGATCGGCGCTTCGTTCGACTTCCACGCCGTCTGCAACTGGCCATCGCTCTGGCATCCGCAGGTCGAGCGGGAGACGCGCGCGATCCGGCCGCTCGGCGAGACGATCGCGATTGCGGGCGAAAGTCAGAACTTCACTTCGTTGGCAGGTATCGACGTACTCGCAGAGAAACTGGGTCGGGACGCGAAGCCTGGGTCGACCGGCGAAATGGCGCTCGCTTGGTGGAACAACCTGAAGGACGGCCTCGCCGAAGTCGATCCGACGGGCGGCCTCGGCGGCCCCAGCGCTTTCGTCGCGGCGACCACGACGGTCCAGGCGCACGGCGTTGCCCGCCTCGCGCTGCATCACCGCGCCAATTCGGCCATCAACGGGCTCGCCATCAACGGCTGGCACTCACATTACCGCATCGGCACGATGGGAATTACGCGCATCGATCGCCAGCCGAGCTTTGACCCGGCAGACCTTGCCGCCGCCAATCAACCTTTGCAGGTGGTGTTGCTGGGTCTCTTGCCGGACAGCTATCCGGTTGAGCAGCGCTGCCAGCTTCTTCTGATCGACGAGATCGGCCTGCCGGCTGGCGAGGCGATGCATTTCGTCGTCGACATCAGCGGTCCGAACGGCGCCGTCGAATCGCGCGTGCTTGCCTTGACCGCGGCCGGCGAAGGTCGGGTTCGGCCGCTCGGCGAGATCCTCGTGCCGCCACTGCCGGCAGGCGACTACTTGCTGTCGATCCGCGGCAAGCATCGCGGTTACGTACTCGGGTTCGCGGAGCGGTTCCTGGTCCTTGAGCGCCCATCGCTGGCTGGCGTCCGCTTCATGCTGCACGACCCAACGAGCGAACTCACTTCGTTCCTCGACGCGGCCGGCGCGGACCCCGAGGAATGGCGTCTCTACGGGGCTGGGCCCGCGCTCATCAATGGCGGCAACTTGCGCACCAGCCACACACTCTTCGCAGGACAAGCGCACCGCTCGGTCGCGCTCATCCGCCCCAATCAATTCAAGTTCCGAGGCTCGCGAAATATGTTCGGCGATCTCGCGAAACTGGTTGGCAGCTCAGCGAGACCGGTCCGCGTCATGGGCGACTGGATCGGCGGGTGGGGGTTCACGGTCGCCAACAATGTGCTCCCTAGCCTCGGCTCGGCCGGCGTCTGGGACTGGCGCTTCAGCAGCGTTTTCCCAGCAGGAGATCGCGGTCGGGCTTTCCGGCCGGGTCCTGGCCGGCGCGGCGACCTTCGATGGCGCGGACGTATTCGAGACCGGCCGGCTCGTCGTCGGCGCAAGCGCGGCCATCGTCGGGGACGACCGCGAGGTGCTGCTCACCACGCTGCCGCTGGTCGAGGTGGCGGCTACGCGGCCCCTGGCGGCCCGCATCCTACATGAGATGATCGTCTGGCTCGCCGCCGGCCAAGAAGGACCACGGACATGACGCCGCAGAAATTTTCCGAGCCTCGAGGGCAAGGCGGTCGTGGTCACGGGCGGCGCATCCGGAATCGGCGAAGCAATCGTTCGGAAATTCGTCGACGAGGGCGCGCGTGTCGCCTTCATCGATGTCGACGAGAAGGCGGGGCAGGCGCTGGTCGCCAGCCTTGGGCAGCGCCCGGCGCCGCATTTCGAGCGCGGCCGACCTGCGCGACCTCGCGGGCCTGAGCGCGGTCTTCGCTCGCATCGCCTCCGCTCTGGGGCCTGTGCGGGTGATGGTCAACAATGCCGGCCACGACGAGCGACATTCCATCGAGCAGGTGACGCCGGAATACTGGCGTGACCGCTTGGCGGTCAATCTCGACCATCAATTCTTCTGTTCGCAGGCCGTCATCCCCGGCATGTCCGACGGGAAGGGCGGCTCTATCATCAACATGGGCTCATGCAGCTGGCATCTTGGCCTCGGCTCCATGCCGGCCTATGTGACTGCAAAGGCAGCGATCGAGGGGCTGACCCGCGGGCTCGCGCGCGACCTCGGCGGCAAGCACATCCGAGTGAATTGCGTCGTGCCTGGCTTCGTGAAGACCGAACGCCAGGTCCAAAAGTGGCTGACGCCCGAACTCGAGGCGACCATCTATGCAGGACAGTGCCTGCCGGAACTGATCGAACCGGTCTACATCGCCAATATGGTGGCGTTTCTCGCGGCTGACGAATCGCGGATGTGCACCGCACAGACCTACGTGGTCGACGCGGGCTGGATGTGAGGGCGCGCCATGACGGATTTCGCAACCCGGCTTGAGACAAGCTATAGCAGCGCCGTGTTCGACGTCCTGCGCGAGCGCGGGCTCGATCGCTGCATTCTCCCGAAGGACATCGTGCCGCTCGACCTCGAGCGCGTGATGGCCGGTCCGGCGTTCACTGTGCGAGGCAGCGACAAGCTCGGCCTCAGCGCCCACGAAAGCCTTCTTGCTTGGACGGAGCTTCTGAGCCGCGCCCCCCGCGGTTCCGTCATCGTCATTGCGGGTGGCGGCGGCGAGCGCGCGCTTATGGGGGAGCTTAGCGCCGAAACGCTGCAGTTCCGCGGCGTGCGCGGCGTAGTGACGGACGGTGGCTGCCGCGACTGCGCGTTCATCCGACGCATCGGCTTCCCGGTGTTCTCGCGCTATCGCACACCAAGGGACGTCGTCGCCGCATGGACGCCGGACGCGTTCGAGGAGACCCTTCTTTTCGGCGACGTCTCGATCGCCCCAGGTGACTATCTCGTTGGAGATATCGACGGCATCGTGCGCATTCCGGCGGCTATCGCCGCCGACGTCACAGAAGAAGTGGAGCGGGTGATCGCAACGGAGAGCCGCGTGCGCAAAGCGATCATGTCCGGCGTCGATCCAAAAGAGGCGTATTTGAGTCATGGCCGGTTCTGACTCCGCCGCAGATCTTGCGACCGGGCGCTTGGCGCGCCGCGCGGCCCCCGGCGGCCAGGGCCTCGCTGACCAGATCGCCAGCGACCTTGGCCGCCGCATTGTCCGCGGTGAATTCCAGCCGCACTCGCCGCTGCCGATCGAACCGGAGCTTGCGCAAGCCTATGCGGCTGGACGCAATGCCGTGCGCGAGGCGGTGCGCACGCTCGTTAGCAAGGGCATGGTCCGCCCAGGCCGCCGCGCAGGCACCATGGTCTTGCCGAAAGAAAGCTGGAACCTCCTCGATCCCGACGTCATGGCGTGGTCCCTGACCTCTGGCCCGACCCGGGAGGAACTTGTCAATCAGCTCACTGTGTTGCGCGGAATCATCGAACCCGAAGTTGCGGCCATCGCTGCTGCTTCAGCGACGACGACGGAAGTGCTTCGGATCTTCGAGGCTTTCGAGGCTATGGAGGAGCACGCCCATGATGAGGCGGAAGCGATCGACGCTGACATTAACTTTCATAGGATGGTGTACAGCGCAACGCATAATCTCCTGCTGATGAATTTTGCGCGGTCGATCTTCCTGCTGATGCGAGCAAATTTCGAGACGTCGATCCAGGCAGACGATGCTTTCATCCGCAATCTTGCGGATCATCGGACGATCGCGGAGGCGATCCACGCGCGGGATTCCGACGGCGCGCGTGATGCAACGCGTGTCTTATTGCGCCACAACGAGCTCGATCTGGCCAAAATGGCGGATTCGACAGCGTTCGCTGAGACTGGGAGCCCTCGTGCTCGCCGCTGATGTTCAGATCTGGACCAGCAGCTTAGCCAATAGCTACTGCTTGCGCCCGCTATCAACGTCGCGCTCCGCGCCTGCGTGCTGTTTGGCGTGGGTAATGGCGTTGTTGTTACGAAGCTCAGAGTGAACCCGGTGATGGCGACGGGAGGCTAACGGGGCGATGGGCGAGCAAGCGGTCTGGCAAATCTACGTGATAGAATACGCTTGCTTGAAAGATCATCCGTGGGTCGATTTCATAAGCGGGATGTATCACGAAGGGACAACGAACTTTCCCTTCTCATTCGTCCTGGCCCAGCGCGGCGATCGCAATGTGCTGGTCGACACCGGCTTCATGCAGGAAGATCATAGATCCGGCTTCGCGCTAAAGTTCGGCATCCCGACCTGGATATCGCCAGTGAGAATGTTGCGCGAAATGAAGCTCGCGCCTGAGGCCATCACCGACATTGTCATAACCCATGCCCATTTTGATCACATGGGCTCAATCGCCGAATTCCCGAACGCTCACATCTACATCCAGAAGAGCGAGCTTCTTTCCTGGTACGAAGCCTTCGCGCTTCCGCGCCACTTCGCTCATCTCACCGCAATCGTCGACCCCGACAATATCCGCTCGGCGCTTGACGCTTCGATCGCCCATCGCGTGACGTTGATCGACGGCGACAAGAACAACCTGCTGCCCGGCATTCACGTCCGGCTAGGAAGCGGACACACGATTGGTCACCAATTTGTCGTGATCGAGACGGACGCTGGCCGACGAGTTATCTCCGGCGACTGCGTCTACTCGCGGCGCCAGTTCACCGGCCACAACAACGACGGCGTCTATGTGCCGCTCAATAACGCCGTCGGCAGCGTATGGGAGCAACTCAAGACGATCGACAAGATGAACGACGAGCTTGGTGGCGATCTGGCGCGGCTCGTTGTTCTCCACGATACCGAGCGCTGGAAGGGCCATGCGGTGGTTGGAGAAGTCGAGGGGTTCCGAATCGTCAAGATCGGGTGAAGCTAGGCCTTGACGAGTTAGCGAGTTACACGGCGTTAAATCTGTAAGCGGCGATTCGGCAGTACACGCCTGACAGCGCGACAAGGCAACATCTTCGGCTCGATTTGGTCCCGCGCACATGCCCGGTCTGAGCAGTCAATGATGACGAAAGACTGCTTCGTAGCTCGGACAGACCTCGGCGCCGCATACGAGGCGATCGGCAGTTCCGGCCCGGTCAATCCGATGTCTTCGACCGAGAAATTGCTGAAGCAGCTTCCTCCTGGCCTAAGGGAGGACGAGGACGCGGCGTGAGCCGAGACATTCGGGTCAACGCCACATGCTCGGGCTGCATCGAACCTCATGGGCGACGGGATCGATCCCCTCCCGATGAAGGAGTTCCTGAAGGAGCAACCGATCGGTCGCCCGGGCCGTCTAGACGCGGTCGCGGCTGCTGCACTCTGACTCCGCAGTCCCAGCGCCAGAGGGTGCTGACCGTCGCCTGACTGTCGACGACGGCTTGATAGCCCATCGACTAGCGTACCGAACGGCTGGGGCTGAGACCGTCCTCGTCAATCCGTGAAGCTCTGTCCCCTCGACGAATGTTCGTCGGCTCGGATGTGACCTCTGGTGTCAATGCAGGTAACTGCAAGACAGAAAAGACGGCGTCGGCGTCGCCAACTGCTACAGTTCTGAGGGACGCTGTCACGTGAACTGAATTTGGCCCGCGCGAAGATTGGAAGTCCTAGAGCATTTTCCTGTCTGATTGAAATCGCAGGGGATTCCCGAATCGGCTTGGTTCTGATTCATGCTTCTGGCCGGCGAAGGAGGCTGGCGTGCATGGCCAGATCCTTATCCGTTGACCTTCGCAGGCGTGTCGTTGGCGCGATTGAGGGGGGATTGTCGTGTCGGGCGGCGGCCGAGCGGTTTGGCGTCAGCGCCTCAAGCGCGATCCGGTGGCGGGCCATGGAACGGCGCGAGGGCGATCTGGCGCCCAAGCGCCAGGGCGGCGACCGCCATTCGCAACGGATCGAGGCGCATGCCGAGCTGATCCTATCGGCCGTGGCCGCCAGGAGCGACATTACGCTTTCGGAACTGCGAGAACAGCTGAGGGAGCGCGGCGTCGCCGTCGCCATCGGCACACTCTGGCGGTTCTTCAAGCGTCGCAAGATCACGCGCAAAAAAAGTCGGCCCATGCCGCCGAACAGCGCCGCAGCGCGGTGAACGCGGGCCACGCGAGGCGTGGTTCGAAGGACAACTCGACTTCGATCCGACGCGGATCGTCTTCATCGACGAGACCGCCGCCAACACCAAGATGGCGCGCCTTTACGGTCGTGCGCCCAGAGGCGAGCGACGCCGCGCCGCCGTGCCCCATGGCCATTGGAAAACCACCACCTTCACCGCCTCTCTGCGTCACGACCGGATCGCTGCGCCCATGGTCCTCGACGGACCGATGAACGGGGAGGCCTTTCTCGCCTATGTCGAACAGGCGCTCGTTCCCGAGTTGCGGCCACGCGACATCGTGATCATGGACAATCTGCCCGCTCACAAGGTCCTTGGCGTCAAACAGGCGATCGAGGCCGCCGGCGCGAGCCTGCGATACCTGCCGCCTTACAGCCCCGACTTCAATCCCATCGAAATGGCCTTCGCCAAGCTCAAGGCCCTGCTGCGCGCCGCCGCCGCGCGAACCATCCCCGACCTCTGGCAAGCCATCGCCGACGCCCTTCGCCGCTTCTCCCCACAAGAATGCGCAAACTATCTCGCCGCCGCAGGTTATGATGCAACGTGAGCGGAAAATGCTCTAGTTCGTGCTCAGGCCGCGGTGGCGGCTCGCCACGTCCGGAGCGCTTCGTCTCGGAGGACGCGAAGCGTGCGGCGGGAGGTGAGATGGCGCTGGACGTTGAATGTGTTGTGGACGGCGGCGTGAACGGACAAGAAGCGTCGGGCTGATCCAGGCGATTTGAAACGCTGCATCTTGCGCTCGCGCCGTCGCGTCGGCTGGTGCGAATTCTCGGCCCGATTGTTCGCGCGTAAGCCCTGCTCATGGCGAGCCGACAATCCAATTTCGGACTTCGCCGCGCCGTAAGAGCGCAGCTTGTCCGCCACCAGCACATCGGGCACGAAGCCTTGTTTCTTGGGCAGCTTGCGCATCAGTTTCACGGCTGCGGCCTTGTCGCGGCGTCGTTGCACGAGCAGGTCGAGAACTTCGCCTTCCCCGTCAACTGCACACCATAGCCGGAACCGCCGGCCGGCAATCATCACGGCCATCTCGTCGAGATGCCATCGCGCCGTTGGTTGCAGGCGTCGATGGCGAAGTTCTCGGGCGAACAATGGGCCGAACTTCAAAACCCATCGCCGCACCGTTTCGTAGGAGATATCCAGACCGCGCTCCGCAAGCAGATCTTCGACGTCGCGATAGCTGAGCGTGAAGCGCACATAAAGCCAAACGGCGTGCCGGATGATCGCCGGGGGAAACTGGTGGCGGGCAAACGAGATCGTCATGCGCCATCTTAGCCGCTGAACTCTAGCCCGCCACCAGTTTCCGTCACGAAGCCGTGGCGGGTTCTCGAGCGCACGATCGGCGTCTCGAACGTGGTCAAAACCGCGGGCATGCCGGCTCGATGTCCGGACGAGGAAATCGCCGTGCTGATCGCGAGAAGCGATCCCGACGGCGTCATCCGCCTCAGCTCCTGCCTGACACCGCAATCCATCATTCGATGCACCTTTGAGCCTGGAGCGAAGGTGTCGATCACCGACGGGGCCTTTCGCGGCTTCGGCGGATTGCACACGGGAATGTCGACGAAGGATCGCGAGCTGGTGCTGGTCAATCTGCTCGGCCGGATGACAACGGTCGGGGTTCCCGCGGGCCTCGTCGCGTCGCCGCAATAGGAAGGGAGGCAGGGCATGGACCGCGAGCAGTTCATAGCGCTGCGCGACTCCATTGGCACGGTGCTAGGCTGGCCGGATCCTGTGCGCGTCGAGGTTGCCCGATGGCTCTCGCCGGAAGCTGCAAAGCTTAATGGCCACGACCCTCACCCCGCCTCCAATCGCGCCGAGAGGGTAGTTCATTTGAGCGACCCTCCATTGCCAGCGCCGCAGCCTTGTCCCGCCTCGCGCCCATGTGCGCGGCACGTCTCTTGCGGATCTCGCCGGCGAACATTGGGCCAAACCGGTTCCACCAGAACCGGACCGTCTCGTGGCAGATGTCGATCCCGCGCTCGGCCAACACATCATCGTCATTGCGCAAGGACAGCGGGTACCGCACGTACACCATCCCGACCAGACGGATGACCTCTGGCGAGCTGTTGAAATATCGGAACGGATTGCTCATGACGTGAGGCTAACGCGCCGAAGGCACCCCAAGCATTTGCTCTGACAACGCCGCGGCGACACATCGCGGTGCTGGATAAAGTACCGGTCTAACTTACAATTATTGTATGTATTGCTAGTTTGACAGTGTCCCACCAAGTAGCTAACGTTTTGTTTTAAGAGCGTCATTTTATTGCCACGGCCGTCTAAAGGTGCGACCCTGGGAATGTGGGAGGCATCGATGGCAAGCAGCAGATTTCCGAACTCATTCGGTCATTGAGAAACTAGGAGACGCCTTAGCAGTCAAGCTTGTGGGGTATTTTGGAAGCACAATTGACAGCGTGGTCAAAGTTTATCTGAGCCTGGATGATCTCTCCGAATATTATGAGATCCGTGAGGACGACATACTGCATGTGGAGGAAGCGCCCGCAGACGAGTTGCCGTACGGCGGGTCGGCGATTTGGGTAAAACCTGACGCCCGCGTCGAACGTTGCGTCAGGCAACGCACATCGACCGAAGCGCGGTTTCTCTCTGGAGAAATCGCGGCGCGAATGGCTAAGGGTCCGGCGGTCACTTACGGCTCGCAACTTCGCCAAGCCCTCGAGCCCGACACTGCGGCCTGCGACCAGGGCTCCGTGTGGCCCTGCTCAGTCGTCTGGGGCTATTGTGTCGCCAGCAACTTCCCATGTGTCAACACACAGCAGCCCGGGTGTTGGGTAATCGTTTCTGCGCAGTCGTGCTTCACCTGCGCCGGCGACACCTGCGTCGGGCCTTGCTATAGCGTGGGATGTCCGCCAACTCACGGCTGCACGAGCGCCCATATCACTCAATGCTGTCAGATTTTTTCGGCGAAATGTCCCGCGACGGTGTTCTGTAGGAAATGACGGTTAGGAACCTCACCGTCGATACTGCCACTCCGTATCTTGTTGAACATAACCTGGTTGGCGTCGACGCGATCATCGAGGGCGATCTCGAGATCATCGACGCTGGTCGACGCAATCAAAGCCTGAAAGTCGCACGCAAGCACGGCCCCGGATATCTGATCAAGCAGCCGGGGGAAGGCGATTTTGCCACCCACGCAACGATTCGGTGTGAGGCGGGGTTCTATGCCCATTGCCAGAACGATCCTGGCGCCTCCGACCTGCGCAATTACATGCCCGCCTTGCACGGGTGGGATGAGGACCGCGGGCTCTTGGTGCTGGAACTGGTTGACGGGAGTCCGCTGTGGGCTCACTACGCGGGCTCGGCTGCTCCAGAGTTCCCATCGGACGCGGCGGCGCCGCTCGGCGACGCGCTCGGGGCGTTGCATCGCATTTTCCGTCAAGAGACTTCTCGGCCGGACTGGATGGCGGAACTGATCGGTTCGCCGCCATGGATCTTATTCGCACACCGACCGACGCCGGAAATCTACGCCCGCTTGAGCCCGGCTAACCTTCAGGTACTGAAAATGCTGCAAAGCAACCGCGCATTGGCGGCGGGGCTGAACGGCCTGCGCAGCGAATGGGTAGGGGACACGCTAATCCACAACGACATTAAAGGGGACAACATTCTGGTCAGCGTGGACGCCGGCGTAAAGGTGCGGCTGATCGATTGGGAGCTCATTCAAATTGGCGACGCGGCGTGGGATGTCGGAGCGGTGCTGCGCGACTTCTTGAACTACTGGCTGCTTTCGGTGCCGCTGAGCGGAGACCTGAGCGCTGAGCAGATGCTGGCCGGCGCGCGCGTCCCGCTGGCGAAACTCCATCCGGCGGCGCGCGCATTTTGGCAGGCCTATCGCGCGTCCGCGAAGATCGACGCGGTCGCCGCACGCGCCTTCTGGCGCCGTTCCCTGTGTTTTGCGGCAGCGCGTATGGCGCAGGCCGCCTATGAGCTATCGTCCAATATGCATGAACCTCCAAATCTGGCGGTCGCGATGCTTCAGTTAGCCGCCAACATTCTGGCTGATCCACGAGATGCGTCGCTTCACCTTTTCGGCATTCCAATGCCGTGGAGCAGACCTGGAAATGCCGCGCTCAACGGCTGAGCTGAAACAGATCGTCGACGCGGTTCAAATCCGCTCCCGCCGCGACCTTTCTATCGAAGGTGAGGCGATCGAGGCGCCGCCGGAAGGCGACGGGACCGATACATTGGCGGCGCGTCTCGCAACCGTGCTTTACCGCCGCAAATATTGCCGCCCGGTGTCCGGAGCGCCCGGACCGAAGGCGGATTCCCGAGCAACCCGCGTTTTTGTCACCGAGCTTTCAGAGGCCAATTGCGGCTCTGGCAACTGGGAGCCGGGTTGGGTCGTGAAGGCGATCGAGGAAGACGGAACGCTGGCCGTGCATAAGCTGCGGGACGATCTCACCTTGTGGGCGTCTCCCGAACAATATCGCTCATCGGAAGGCGACGCCGTCGTCGGAAGTGTCGGCCGCCTCAGGCTCGATAAGGAATTGCGCGAGATGCTGCCAGGTTACTACATGGTGCTCGGCGACGCCGACCAGGGTCGTGACGATATCGGTCCGTCGGCTCCGATCGTGCGATTTTACTGGCATCTGACTGCGGCCGCAGCGCCGATTTGGGTTCGCGAGCTGACGCGGCGCTTCAATGGAGCGGGTGTTGCCTTTCACGCCAAGGCGCTCTGCGATCCGAGCAGCTACCTTCGCGCCGATGCGGGGGTGCTGTACATTTCGCGTGAAGATCTGGCGAAGGCGATGGATCTCCTTCCGGGCCTTTACGACACAGTGATGTCGGGCCTGCGCCGCACGACCCCGATGTTTACCCGGAGACTGGCAGGCGGGTTATCCGTCGCCGAAGATCCTGGCGACGGGAGAAGCTTTGGCCAACATCGCTGTCAGCTTGTCGCGGAGGGGATTGTCCGCGCCTTCGCGGCTACCAAAATGGGGGCCGATGAGATGACGACGGCAATCGCGTCGCGGTTCGCCGAAGAGGGACTGACCGTTGCGCGCCCTTGGCTGAGCGCCGGCTCGCGAACCGCGTACGCGTGGCCGGTCAGACGGCCGCGACCGGAGAGAGCGAACCTGCAATGAGCCGAGGACGGGACGGACTGCTCGAGGCAGCCGCTCGGATCGGAAGAACGCTCTGCGAAGCAGCGTATTGGCGCGATGGTCGATGCAATTGGGTCGGGCGCAGCTCGCGCGAGATGATTGAGCCGGGGTTGCCGATCGTACCGACAGTGATGGCGCTCGGCCCCGAGCTTTACGGCGGAACAGCTGGAATCGCGCTATTCCTCGCGCAACTCCACGCCCGGACCAACGACGATCGCGTCAGTAGGACGGCGCGGGGCGCCATGCTCCACGCGATGCGGCAAAGCAAAAAGGCGCCCTCCGCTTTTGCCGGAAGCTTCTACAGCGGGTCGGTTGGGATTGCTTACGCAGCAGTGCGGGTAGGCATTCTTCTTAACGAGGCCGAGCTGGTCGACGCCGGGTTTCAACTCGCAGCTCGAGGCGTCCCGGCGTCGGATGGGAACGGACCCTTGGATGTGATCGGCGGTAACGCCGGCGCTATTGCCCCCTTGCTATGGCTTACGGAATTGCGAGCTGATGATTCGCTGCACGATCGCGCGATCGAGCTAGCGACCGAGCTGGCAGGGGCGGCGACCAAGCGTGATGGAACGTGGTGCTGGGATCCGGGCCGGGCGTCCGGCAGGGGCGTTGGGCCGAGACCGCTGTGCGGATTTGCCCACGGCGCGTCGGGCATGGGGCTCGCCCTCCTGGAGATGGGCGTGCGCCATCGACAGCAGGAGTGGATCGGGGGCGGCCTCGCCGCATTCGCCTATGAAGATCGGCTGTACGACGACGATCGGCAGAACTGGCCCGATTTGCGAGAGTTTGGTTCTCGCCCCGCCGGCGCGGACGCTCCCAAGAGTTCATTCATGGTCGCTTGGTGTCACGGCGCGCCAGGCATCGGGCTCGCCCGGTTGCGCGCCTCTCAACTGCTGCCAGGGCGCCGCACAGAGCTTCTGACGGGGGTCGAGCGGGCGATCCGGGCGACTGTCGCTTACTTGCGGGCCTTACCTGTGGAGTTCGACGCATCGCCATGTCATGGGCGTGGCGGGTTGGCTGAGCTCTTGCTCTACGCAACGACCGTTCTTGACGACCGGCGATATGCGGATCAGGCGACAGAGATGTGGAAGCGCGCTGCGCAGTCTGTCCCCGCCGCGGCCGAATGGCCGTGTGGCGTTGCCTCCGGTCGCGGCAACCCCTCACTGATGCTTGGCCTGGCGGGTATCGGCTATGGATTGCTCCGAGCTCAAGATCCGTCAGCGACGCCATCGATTCTCCTCATCGGCCGGTGACGCTCCTGTATATTCGTCGATGCCGGCTCGGCGCTCGGTGGTTTTGCCGAGAGCGCTTGACCAGTGTTCGTATTCGATCCTCGCCCGCCCTCACATGTACGCCCTGTCGCAAACAGCAACTCTGGAAACGGAAATTTGCGACCAGAGACCGTCGGCGCCATGCGCCGCCAATGATACGCAGAGACGGTCGGAAAGGCTCAAGAGATCGACAGCTGCCGCTGTAAGCCGCGGGAATGTCTAGGAAATCAAGTCGATTTGCTCGGACTTCTTGGTGGAGCTGAGGGGATTCGAACCTGTGACGCTCTGCACAGCGGGCATCAACGCGCATTTGACGGTGGTGCTGCTTCCGACGGCGCATGGCGTTTTTGCTAAGTTGCGCCAGTACCGGCGCCGGCGCTATCGCCGGATGCTCGGACGGATCGTCGAATTGCGGCCACAGAGGCGTTGGCCCCGACGAGTTCAGAATGTGGATGACCAGCGATCGTTGCAATATTTCAGGGCGTGTTCGCGAAATTAGAAGCCTTCATGCGCTGTGACAGCAGCCGTCGCTCAATGCTGGATATTGATGTCGCCCCAAAAACGCCTTGACGTAGGTAGCGACGAGGTCAGGTTCGCGGAGGTAGTCGAGGTCCTGGGTGGTCGAGTCGATCTGGTCGTCGTGTTTTGTGCCTGGAAACCCGATGAGCCCAACGATGTACTCGTCCAGCCAGGGGGCGTTGCGCGGCAGCACCACACGGCCGCTTTCGAACCGATCGCTGCAGGCGTGCAGGCGCATCACCTTGTCGGCGCCGGGTGGCGGTTTGTACTCGACGACCTTCCAGACGCCGTCGTTCTGAAGGTCCTGGATGAGTTGAGTGCCTGAGCTTTTGCCCTCAATCACGATTTTGTCGGCATCGAACATCTCGGCATGGGAGACAATCGCGCGCTTGAGATCGGGGTAGTTGAGACGCCTGCGGAAGACATCGATCAGGTAATAACTCTCTCGCTCGACGCCCCAAGTGGTGCAAACGGAATAGTCGTTGAGTTCGGAGGTTTTCGCAGCGGTGTCCCAGCTCTGGACGACGCGCATAAACCGGCGAGGCACGTCGTCTGGACCGTAGGAGCGCAGCCATTCGCGCTTGACCAGATTGCCGCTAATCGGGATAGGCCGCTGTTGGTATTGCGATGAGAAGTTGTAGAGCCCGATCCGGCGGCGCATTGCCTCGTATTCAGCCACCGCCTCTCGGTCCGGATGGAGGGCTTCGCCGGGCCGACGGAAGAACCGCCGGACACCGTACGGCGTCCCGAACGGCACGTATTCCGTCTCCTCGGCGATTGCCGGGAAGGACAGCACCGTCCAGTCGTCCTGCAACAGCACGTGGCCAACCAGATCGTCCTGATGCAAGCGCTGCATGACGATGATGATGCAGCCAGTGCGTTTGTTGTTGAGGCGGGAGGCTTCCGACGCCTCTCGCTGATTGTCGAGCGAGTTGAACTCCTGCTCCAGGCCGTGCTCAGTCGAGACGCGGGTGTAGATTGCGTAGCGCAGCGCCGTTTTGCCTCTCTCCGATCTCATGGCGACGCTGCCTGCCGGTTATGGTTGATGGCAATTTCCAGCAGCCTGTAGGTAGTTCTACGCATTGCTGACCAATCTGCTTCATGGGTGTTGTGCGTCTTGTCCCTACATTCACAGGATCAGGGGCAGTTTCACCCGAGCGAGAGCGCGATCATGAATGTCCGCGTGTGGCTCCGTGGTCTCGGCCTCGGTCAATACGAGGAAAAGTTTCGAGAACACAAGATCGATTTCGACGTGCTCGCCGATCTCACCGATGGCGACCTGCAAGAACTTGGCGTCTCTGTCGGCGACCGAAGGCGGCTTCTAAGGGCAGTAGCAGAGTTTGGCGCACAGCAACCGCTAACGACTCAAGCCGGACCGACGCCGGCCACGCCCACCACACCGCAGTTCTTCGCGCGGCTGGATTTCGCCGAGAGACGGCCGATCACGGTGATGTTCTGCGATCTTGTCGGCTCGACCGAACTCGCGGCTGCACTTGACGTTGAGGATTGGCGCAATCTCGTCAACACTTATCTCGACGAGGCGTCACGGGCGGTGACCAGCCTCGGCGGCCATGTGCTCAAAACGCTTGGCGATGGGCTGATGGCCGTCTTCGGATATCCACACGCGCAAGAGAATGACGCCGAGCGGGCTGTCCGGGCTGCCCTCGGCGTCCAGCGCGCGATCGGAGAAGTAAACGCCAGAAATGCCGCAAGCGGAGCTCCCCAGCTCGCCGTCCGCATCGGCCTTGAAGGGGGTCCCGTCGTCGTCGAGGACGACGGCGAGGTGTTCGGTGAAGCGCCCAACATCGCCGCGCGCGTTCAGGCTGCGGCCGAGCCCGGAACAGTGCTGGTCACATCGACCGTCCTGCGGCAGGTGGCGGGATTGTTCATCGTTGAGGACAAAGGCCCCTACGAGCTCAAGGGCGCCCCCGCGCCAATAAATCTCTATCGCATCCTGCGGATAAGCGGCGGACGACGTCGGAGACAAGCCCGGGTTCTCACGCCTTTCGTCGCCCGTGAGAAGGACCTCGGCGTGCTGGCTGGCTGCTCGGAACGCGCCCTTGCGGGCGACGGTCAGTTTGTCCTGATCGTCGGCGAGCCCGGCATTGGCAAGTCCCGACTGGTTGAAGAGTTTCGCGGCCAGATGGCCGACAGACGACACTCTTGGGTCGAATGGAGTTCTTCGCAATTGCTGCAGAACACGCCGTTGCACCCTATCCTGGGGTGGGGGCGCGTCAGGTTCGGCGGACCGGAGGTGGCGTCCGAGCGGCGGCTGGCTGAACTCGAATCGCTTCTCGCTGACGTCCATCTCGACGCCGGGAGGCTCGCTCCTCTTCTTGCGCCGATGGTCGGCATTCCGGTCCCGGCAGGGCGTATGCCCGGTCTTTCGCTGGAGGAAATTCGTCGCGGTCAGTTGGCCGCCATGGTCCAGTGGGCGATCGCCGGGGCCCGTAACCAGCCACTCGTTCTGGTCTTTGAGGACCTGCAGTGGTTCGACCCGACGTCACTCGATCTCGTGCAGGCGCTCAGCGATCGCTGTGCGGAGGCGCCCATTCTCCTTCTGGCGACGGCGCGGCTGGAATTCCGGCCAGCGTGGGGTCTGCGGCCGCACCACCACGTCATTTCTCTTTCGTCGCTCGACGAGGCGGACGTTAAGCGCATGATCGCGGAACTCGCGTCTCGCCGCATGCTGTCAGCGGACGTAATGCGGCGCGTAAGCGAACGCGCGGGCGGCGTGCCGCTATTCATCGAGGAGGTGACGCAACTCGTTCTCGAGCGCGGCGAGCGAAGGGGCGCCCAAGCCATTCCGCCGACCTTACGCCAATCGTTGGCTGCGCGGCTCGATCGGCTGGGGTCTGCGCGCGAAGTCGCCCAGATCGGCGCAGTGCTTGGGCGAAGCTTCTCCTACGCCCTTCTCCGCGACGTCGCGGCTCACTCGGGGCCCGCCAAGGGGCTGGACGAAGCCTCGCTCCAATTCGCGCTGGCGAGTCTCGTGGACGCAGCCCTTCTCTTCGTCGAAGGCTTGCCCCCGGAGGCAAGCTACCGTTTCAAGCATGCGCTGATTCAGGACGCGGCCTACGACAGTCTCTTGAGAAGCCGCCGTCGTGCGCTGCACAAGCGCGCAGCGACGGCGCTGATTGCTGCTCAATCGGAGCCGGAGGCGATCGCTCATCATTTCACTGCGGCCGGCGCCAAAAGTCTCGCGATCGAATGGTGGGGCCATGCGGGGGAGGACGCACTGCGCCGTTCAGCCTTCAGGGAGGCGATGGCCCATCTCGGCAAAGCGATCGCGCTTGCCGATGAAGCCGAACGAGAAGCTCCTGGCCACGAGGCGAAAGATCCTGCGCTGTCCGAGCGGCGCCTTAGGTTGCATAGCGACTACGGGCATGCGGCGATGTGGCTGAAGGGGTTTGCCGCCGACGAAATGAGCGCAGCTTACGCCCGCGCTGGCCAATTCGCCGGGCCGGCGGATGAAGCCGCTCCGCGTTTCGTGGCCTACTATGCCGAGTGTCTGACGAGCTTTATGCGTGGCGAACATCGTCAGGCGCATGCGGAAGCCGAGGCCTTTCTTCGTGAAGCTGAAGCCGAAGGACGCGCCACGGAAGCTGGCGTCGGTCGCCGCGTTCTTGGTTTTGTCTCGCTCTTACTCGGTGATCTGCAGGCGGCGCGAAAGGCGCTCGAGCGGACATTGAGCGATTATGTCCATGAACGAGACGGAGAGACGCTGTTCCGGTTTGGCAATGACACGCGAGTGAGCGCGACGAACTTCCTCGCGTTGACGGAATGGCATCTGGGGGAAGTCGAACAAGCCCGTCAGCTCAGTGAGGAGTTGAAATCGACGCGCCGCCGAGTTAGGTCATGCCGCGTCCATAGCCAGCGCGCTCTTCTTCAAGACGGTTCTTGAAAGCCGGCGCAGCGATATCACGGCCACGCAACGTACTGTCGAAGCGCTGCTTGCGCTGACAGAAGAGCTCAACCTGAAGACCTACACTGACCTCGGTCAGGTGTATGCGAAGTGGGTTCGTGGCAAGCAGGGCGATCCAGGCGCGGGCGCGCTTGGGCTCAAGCAGGCGCTGGCGTCCTATCTTGCTCAAGGCAACAAGAGCGGCGCGCCTTCGTTTTACGGCCTGTTGGCAGAGCTTGAGGCCATGCGGTCGGATCAGGAGAGCGCCCTGGCAGCGGTCGATGCTGGATTGGCAATCGCGGAGGACACGGGGGAGCATTACACCGACTCCTATCTCTATCGTCTCCGTGGCGAATTCTTGTTGATGCAATCCCCCGGCGCTTTCGTTCCGGCCGAGGAAACATTTCAGACCGCCATCGCCATCGCCAACAGGCAAGGCGCGCGCGGGTACGCCCTGTTAGCCTCCTACTCGGCCGCCAAGTTTTATCAATCGACGGGCCGCCCGGGCGACGCGCAAGCCATCCTTGCGCCCGCGCTCAAAGGCTTTTCGCCGACGCCGGAAATGCCCGAGATTGCGGAGGCGCAGGCGCTGCTAGGGCGTTTGGCCTAGACCCGCGGCTGTGAGTGCGCAGTCTCGGATAGACGCCGCGAGCCTATCCGTAAGGTCGGCTTTGCGCCGGACGCAGCAGATCGTTCGCACACTTGGAACTTCCGCTTGGGGTGGACTTGACCCACACAGACGTGATCGCGGAATGACCGCTGTTTGCGAAGACATCAAGAAACGGCGTTGTCATGTCCGGATGACGCCCGCTGATCAAGGGCTATGTTTCGGCGTTGCGGGGTCGTGGGTGCGGTCATGTCTTCGGCCTCTTGCGCGGAGTATAGGATCCGCCGGCCCTGATGTTGTCCGCTGATCCTTTGCCCCGATCACGCGAGCGCGCTGTAGCTGCGCAGACAATGCCACGGGCTTCAGGATCAATCCGCTTTCCTGCGCATCACCTCTTGGTCACCCTCAATTCCTCTGCAGCGGTGCTCTTGGCGAGCCTCGGCTGCGAACTCTAACGACGCTCCTTACGCCGGAATTTCCCGATAGACCGTCGTGCCGCGCATGACCGCGAACGCGATGCGCGCCATCTTGTTGGCAAGCGCCACGGCGACGAGCTTGAAGGGCTTCTTCTCGATCAGCTTCTTCGCCCACATCCGCAGCGGGTCGGTGTGCGGCTTACGGTGAAACGGCACCGCATGCGCGCCTACGACGAAAAGTTTGCGCAAGTTCCGGTCGCTCATCTTCGAAATGCGCCCGAGCTTCGGCTGGCCGCCGGAAGAGTTCTGCTTGGGCGTCAGCCCCAGAAAGGCTGCGAACTCGCGCGGGCCGGCGAAGCTGGACCTATCCTGAATGGTCGCCCCCATTGCCGAGGCGGTGATCGGTCCGAAGCCAGGAATGCTCATCAGTCGACGGGCAGTTTCGTCGTTCTGCGCCAGCTTTGCGATGGTGCGGTCGACCGCGCAATCGCTTCGTCGAGGTTGCGCAATTGCACCACGAGCGGCGCGAGCGCCTCGCACACTTCAAACGGGATTGTTTCGTCGCAGGCCTCGATCAGCTCGGCCAGTTCGCGGGCGTGTCTTGGCCC
This sequence comes from uncultured Alphaproteobacteria bacterium, assembly GCA_963775405.1. Lineage (GTDB taxonomy): Bacteria > Pseudomonadota > Alphaproteobacteria > Rhizobiales > Beijerinckiaceae > Roseiarcus. Next base: position 3,390 of record CAVZJI010000031.1, on the reverse strand, counting down.
CTGCGCCGCGATGACGCCGACCTCGGTCAAATGGCCGCGCAAGGCGTTCAGCAATTGCGTTCGCTGAGAGACCAACATCTCCCGCGCCTTGTGACGCATCAACGCCGCCTGGTTCGCAAGCGAGCGCACACCGACAAACCGCATCGAAGGCCGGGTCACCGCCTCGCAGATCGCCGCCGCGTCTGCCGCGTCGTTCTTCTGCCGCCGAATATACGGCTTCACATAGGCCGGAGGCATCAGCCGCGCCTCGTGGCCAAGCTTGATCAGCTCGCGCGCCCAGTGATGCGCCGACCCGCTGGCCTCGAGCCCGACAAGGCAGGGCGGCAACGAAGCGAAGAATTCCCCTCGTGACCTTCATGCCCTTCTTGAGGTTATGGTCGATTAGGGCCTTGAGCTGGGGATCTATTTTGACTTTTGTTCTGCTGGATCGACGAGTTCGTGCCGGGACATGGGCGGGCTCCCGCTTCTTAAAGGACATTGAAGCCCGACCTGTCGGCCGATAGGAAATCTCGTCGGGCGACATTTGCGGACCCTGCTTCGTCCCCGGACATCGAAAACCGACCATAGGCCAATTCGCGTGTTGCGGGCGCATTTATCCCAGTTATCGACCTGTTGCACCTGTTTCGACGGGGGCAGAAAAGCTACTAACCGTCGCAACGACGCCAGATTCGGTCGCTAAGGGAGAGCCCGGAACAGGCAAAAATCGAATTTCACCCTGTTTTTCCCAGCGATAACAGGTCGCGAAGTGACGCAGACGGGTTTGGCGGGACTGCGTCCGCCACCACGCGGGCCCCGCTCAACCTGCCCTCGCTCGCTAGGATCCGGTCGCCTAGAGCTCAGTCCTGGGCGCGTAGAGCTATGACAGCGCGTAATTTGCCACCCGTCTCGCTCGGCGGAAAAGACGATTTCGATAGAGAAGCCGCACTACAGGAGAAGCAAGCCCCATACGTCGGCGCGTACCTCTCTTCATTACGGCTGCAATCTCCTCCACCTCCGACCAAGCACGTTCGATGTTTGCGAGATCTCGAGTTCTGGTCGCGATAACAAAATCATTGTGAGCGAGGCGCATGAAGGGTGGACCGATCAATGACTCCAAGCGAGTCCAATTACTGGGTCATCTGGGAATAATTAACTGGTTTCTTTAAATATATAATTCTAGTTTAAACATTCGTGAACTGAAGGACGTTGATGACGAATACATACGGAATTTCGTCACCGACTTATTTATGTATGCGCTGCCATACGTCGCTGAAAATAGGCGAGTGAAAAGATCATCGTCCTCGTAGCCCGACAGTCGTTCGTCGAACATTCCGACACGTTCGATGGCTTCCTTCAACACCAGCGATGCGCTTGGCAAAATAAATAAATCGTGTTCGAGATGTTGTCTAAGTGACATTTTTGGCTGAGGAGTTGGAACGAGATCAAGACAGCAATGCAAAATCATGCGCCCAGCTTTGTCAATTTGATCTAAATTTCCGTAAGACACCGCTAGGTTGTGGACGTTGTCCTCCAAGAACTGGCTCTTTAACATTTCGATATAATTCTTGTACCATACATCGTCTTGGTCGAGGAAGGCGATGTCGGTGCAAGAGGTATGCCTTATTGCAGCATTACGCGCAGACGACTGACCACTGTTGGCTTGGTGCAAGAACATGATCGGGTAGGAAGCGGACAAAGAATTAACTATCTCGGGTCCATTGTCTTTGGACCCGTCGTTAACGACAATAAGCTCGTCCACGGGCTCTGTTTGCGCCAGGACGCTTCGTATTGCTTCCTCAATGAATTCAGCGCCATTGTAGAGGGGAATGACTGCGGCCACGGTGATAGCCATTTACAAGAACCTCCCTTTCTCACTCGCAACAAGACGATACCACGGCGGAGTCCATACAGCGTATCCTCTAAGGGCGCAGCTGTCGCCAACAAGCCGAGGGGAGAATGACACGGCCGTCTCGCGGCGGTTAGTCTGCCGGGGCCCTCTACTGCGCAAGGAATCCGCCGTCGACCCCCATCATATGCCCGGTGATCATCGCCGCCGCGGAACCGCGAGGAATGCGATCGCCGCCGCGATATCCGCCGGCTCGGCGAGCTTCCTTTTTTCATCGCCTCGATCCGGGCGACAAGCTCCGGGTCCTTGAGGATGGATCCGATCAGCTCGGTGCGCACATAGGTTGGCGCGACCGCGTTCACTCGATGGGTGCGGCGCCCATTCGACCGCGGGCGCGCGGGTCATATTGACGATGCGCACTTGGTCGCCTGATAGGACACATTGGGATAGAGGCCGCCACCCGATCAGGCCCATGATCGACGCTACGTTCCCCGTCGGCTCCCCACCGCGATCATGGCTCGCACGGCAAGGCGTGCGCACAAGAACGATCCCGTCATGTTGACTGATAAGAGTTTGTCCCAATCGCCAAGCGCAAGATCAACGGCTGCCCGCCGGATCGCAATGCCAGCGTTGTTGACGAGAATGTCGCGGCGGCCCTCGCGTTCCAGCGTCGCCTGCACCATCGAGTTCGACGCTGGCCTCGTCGGCGACGGCGGCGGCGGTCGCGGTCACAGGAAGGCCCAGCGCGCGCATTTCCGCCGCCGCGCCCTCAGCAGTGTTCTTGTCCAAATCAGCCAGCACGACGCGCCCGCCCGCCACGGCCAGCGTTTCCGCGCTCCTCCGGCCCATCCCGCGGGCGCCGCCGGCAACGATCGAGACGCGACCCTCGAGACGCATCAAATCCCGGACATCCACCATCTTGCTCTTCGCCGTTCAAGGAACCGGACCCAAATTCGTGCAGCAATGGACACAACCGGGCGGCGTTGCGGAAATGGGGTCCAGCAATTCCAATATGGTATTAATGACGGATTGACTGCTTTCGCCCTATCGGCATCTATTGGCCGAAGCGAGCCGAAAATGGACACCGTGAGCTTCGGGGAGAAGGCGTATTCCGCCGCAAAAATTAGCGCGGTCCTAGATGCGTTGGTCGCGGAGGGCGTGTCGCCTGTCGGGGCGTTTGGCGACGCTGAGGTGAGCGTTGATGATCTGTATTCCTCCTCGATGCGGATCTCCCGAAATCAGCTAATTCAGTGTTATCGACACGCGGCGGCGCTTTCGCCAATTCACATCTGCCGTACACAATCGGTTCAAGCGTCCACCTGTCGGCATACGGCATGTATGGCTATGCCATGCTGTGCAGCACCGATTTCCGACGCACCATGGAGTTTGCTGTCCGATACCACCAATTGGCGACGCCGCTCGCGACGATCGCGTTCCATGAGCGCGATCGAACGGGCGTGTGGACTGTCGAGCCTTTGCTGCATTGAGGATGAACCGCTACTCTATCGTTTCGTGACGGAATTGCAGATCGCGACACACATCTCTCTACACCGTGACATCATGGG
>CAVZJI010000030.1:0-68868 GCA_963775405.1 uncultured Alphaproteobacteria bacterium | reverse complement strand
TGCTCTGCCAACTGAGCTAACCGCCCTTGGTACCGCCGGCCGCCTCGTCCGGCGGCGCCAGGATAACAGGCCGACGGCGGCCTCGCCAAGGGCCGGCAGCCGCCAGGCGTTAAGAGCGATGGGCGGACGAACCAAGTGACCGTACGCCCGCGTGCCGCAGACTGCGCGAGTTGATTTATTTCTTGGGCGACTTCTTATTGAGGCTCGCTTTCAAGGCGGCGCCGGGTTTGAACCGCGCGTTTCTCGACGCCGCAATTTTAATTTCCTTGCCGGTCGCCGGGTTACGCCCCTTTCCCGCAGCGCGCTCGCGCACTGAGAAGGTGCCGAATCCGACGAGCCGCACTTCTTCGCCCTTACTCAAGGTGCTGATGACGCCTTCCAGCACGGCCTCAAGCGCCGCGGCGGCGGAAACCTTAGTCAATTCCGCTTCCGTGGCGATATGATCGACGAGCTCAAGCTTGTTCATTATGGCCTCTCCGTTCGACTGCGGCGCTCGGTTGTTCGGCGCCAATTCTGAAGTCCGGCGCCTTCAACGCCGCTTTAGCGGCGCCTCGCGCCGCCGCCAGCTCATACCCGTCCCTCCCCCTCGAAGGCGCTCATCGCCGCCGCAGGCGAATCGAACAGCAGAGTTCGATTTATAGCTCGCCGTTTCGCGGAAGGAACGCAAGCGTTCGCCGGGAGCAACGAGAAAAAAAGAGCCTAAAACTGGCCCATCCGCGGAAAAAAGCCCCGAATTCCTCATAATTTGCGGCGATCTTACCAACGAGCCGACTTCGGGGAGCCGAAAACCCGCATCTCCGGCACCGGGACAATCGGCCCTCAGTGCGCGACGAGACCTTGGCCGTCCTCTTCCGGCGGACCCGAAGGCGGCGCAGCTACATCCTCCTCCCATACGATCGGGGGCGGCCGACGGACAAGGGCGTGCGCGAGCACCTCGTCCATTCGGGAAACAGGGACGATTTCGAGCCCGTTCTTCACCGAGCTAGGAATCTCGGCCAAGTCCTTGGCGTTGTCCTCGGGTATGAGGACTTTCTTGATGCCACCTCTTAGCGCCGCCAGCAGCTTCTCCTTGAGTCCCCCAATTGGAAGGACGCGACCGCGCAGCGTGATCTCGCCAGTCATTGCGATGTCACGCCGCACCGGAACGCCAGTCAGCATCGAGACGATGACGGTCGCCATGCCAACGCCCGCGGACGGCCCGTCCTTGGGTGTTGCGCCCTCGGGCACGTGCACGTGGATGTCCCGCCTATCGAACAAGGGCGGCTCAATTCCGAAATCGACCGCGCGCGAGCGTACGTAGGACGCCGCGGCCGAAATCAACTCCTTCATCACGTCCTTGAGATTCCCGGTCACCGTCATGCGGCCTTTGCCCGGCATCATGACGCCTTCAATCGTCAGCAATTCGCCCCCAACCTCCGTCCAAGCGAGCCCGGTCACGAGTCCGACCTGGTCGTCGGCTTCGATCTCGCCGTAGCGGAACTTTGGCGGGCCAAGGAACTCGGCGACGTTCTCACCGTTGACGACGATCACCTTGCTTTTGTGAGTAAGGATTTCCTTCACCGCCTTGCGCGCAAGATTGGAAATCTCGCGCTCGAGGTTGCGAACGCCAGCTTCTCGCGTATAGCGCCGGATGAGTTCCATGATGGCGCTGTCCCCGATCACCCATTCCTTGGCGTCGAGCCCGTGCTTAATCATGGAGTGGGGCAACAGGTGCCGCTTGGCGATCTCGAGCTTCTCGTCTTCCGTGTAGCCGGCGATGCGAATGATCTCCATCCGGTCCATGAGGGCGGGCGGGATGTTGAGGGTGTTGGCGGTAGTCACGAACATGACGCCTGACAGGTCATAATCGACTTCAAGATAGTGATCATTGAACGTCGAGTTCTGTTCGGGATCTAGCACTTCGAGCAGGGCCGACGAGGGATCGCCTCGGAAATCCATGCCCATCTTATCGATCTCGTCGAGCAGGAAGAGCGGATTGGACGACTTGGCCTTGCGCATCGACTGGATAACCTTGCCCGGCATCGAGCCGATGTAGGTCCGCCGATGGCCGCGAATCTCCGCTTCGTCGCGCACGCCGCCGAGTGACATACGCACGAACTCGCGGCCCGTCGCTCTCGCGATCGACTTGCCGAGCGAGGTCTTGCCGACGCCCGGCGGGCCGACGAGACACAAGATGGGTCCGGTCAGCTTGTTGGCGCGCTGTTGGACGGCGAGGTACTCGACAATGCGTTCCTTGACTTTGTCTAGGCCGAAATGATCGGCGTCAAGAATTGTTTGCGCGGCTGCCAGATCCTTCTTTATCTTCGACCGCTTCTGCCAAGGGATCGACAGCAGCCAATCGAGATAGTTACGGACGACAGTGGCTTCCGCCGACATCGGCGACATCTGCCTCAGCTTCTTGACCTCTCCGAGCGCTTTCTCACGTGCTTCCTTCGTAAGTTTTGTCGACTTGATTCGTTCCTCGAGCTCGGACATTTCGTCCTTGCCCTCCTCGTCGCCGAGTTCCTTCTGAATCGCCTTCATCTGCTCGTTGAGATAATACTCTCGCTGAGTCTTCTCCATCTGCCGCTTGACGCGCGTGCGAATGCGCTTCTCAACTTGCAGCACCGAAATCTCGCTCTCCATCAAAGCGAGGCACTTCTCGAAGCGCTTGGCGATGGAACGCATCTCTAGGATCGCCTGCTTGTCGGAGAGCTTGACCGCGAGATGGGACGCGATGGTGTCGGCGAGCTTGCCGTAGTCGTCGATCTGATTGACCGCGGTCACGACCTCGGGCGAAATCTTCTTGTTGAGCTTCACGTAGCTCTCGAACTCGGACACGACCGAGCGCGACAGGGCTTCGGCCTCGATCTTTTCGATCGGCTCGTCAGCGATCGCCAGGGCCTCAGCCTGGAAGAAACCATCGCTAGAAACGAACCGAGTTATCTGGGTGCGCGTCGAGCCTTCGACGAGCACCTTTACAGTGCCGTCGGGCAGCTTGAGCAACTGCAAAACGCTCGCCAGCGTGCCGGCGGCGAAAATGGCGTCGGGTGCGGGATCGTCGTCGGCCGCGTTCTTCTGGGTCGCAAGCAGGATCGGTTTGTCGGACTTCATCACCTCTTCGAGCGCACGAATCGACTTCTCGCGCCCGACGAACAGTGGAACGATCATATGCGGGAACACGACGATGTCGCGCAATGGGAGGACTGGATAGACGTCGAGCGTCCCGGGGACGATGGACTTGTGTTGGTTGGTCATGGCTATCCTGAATTTCGCGAGCCGACATTCCAGTCCGCTCCGCACTCTCTTAGTTACAGACCTGCGACGAAAACCTCGTCCCGAGAGAACAAAGAACGCGCCCACTTTCTCGACGCCGAGCTCCCGGCAGTTCCGCGCACGAAGCTTACGCGCGCGAATGGCATGGTAGAATCGAGAGTCCCTCACGAAACATGGGCGCGCGCCGCGCAACTTTCAAGCCGCAGGTCGACCCCGAGGCGGGATCAGCTCGCGCGCTCCGCGCGCTCCGCATAGATATAAAGGGGGCGAGCCTTACCTTCGACGACCTCAGGACCGATCACTACTTGTTCGACGCCGTCAAGGCCGGGCAGTTCAAACATCGTGTCAAGCAAAATGCTTTCCATGATCGAACGCAGGCCGCGGGCGCCTGTGCGCCGCTCAATAGCCTTCTTGGCGACCACCCCCAGCGCCTCTTCCTGAATCGTCAGGTCGGTGTTCTCCATCTCGAACAATCGCTGATATTGTTTGACGAGCGCGTTCTTTGGCTCGGTCAGGATCTTTTTCAGCGCGTCCTCGTCGAGATCCTCAAGCGTCGCGATGACCGGCAGACGACCGACAAATTCGGGAATGAGGCCGAATTTCAGCAGATCTTCCGGCTCGACCTCACGGAACACTTCGCCCGTGCGCCGATCGTCGGGCGACTGGACCTTGGCGGAAAAGCCGATCGAGGTGCCCTTGCCGCGCGCCGAGATGATTCGCTCGAGACCGGAGAAAGCTCCGCCGCAAATGAACAGGATATTGGTCGTATCGACCTGCAGGAATTCCTGCTGGGGATGCTTGCGTCCGCCCTGTGGGGGAACGCTCGCAATCGTACCCTCCATGATCTTAAGCAGGGCCTGCTGCACGCCTTCGCCCGACACGTCGCGGGTAATCGAAGGATTGTCGGACTTACGGCTGATCTTGTCGATCTCGTCGATGTAGACGATGCCGCGCTGCGCTCGCTCGACGTTATAGTCAGAAGCCTGCAACAGCTTCAGAATGATGTTCTCAACGTCCTCGCCGACATAGCCGGCTTCGGTCAAAGTGGTGGCGTCGGCCATTGTGAAGGGCACGTCCAGGATACGCGCCAGAGTCTGGGCGAGCAGCGTCTTGCCGGAGCCTGTCGGCCCAATCAATAGAATGTTCGATTTCGCCAGCTCCACATCGCCGTGCTTGGTGGCGTGATTGAGGCGCTTATAGTGGTTATGGACGGCGACCGATAGAACCCGTTTGGCTTGGGGCTGGCCAATCACGTAGTCGTCAAGAACCTTGCATATTTCTCGAGGGGTTGGAATGCCGTCCTTACTTTTGACTAGGGCGGTCTTGCTCTCCTCGCGGATGATATCCATGCACAATTCAACGCATTCATCGCAGATGAACACGGTCGGCCCGGCGATGAGCTTGCGCACTTCATGCTGGCTCTTGCCGCAGAACGAGCAATAGAGCGTATTTTTTGCGTCGCCTTCGGCCTTGGCCATCGCTTTTCTCCATTCAGGCCGCTTCCGCCCAAGCGAGTCGTCAAACGCTTGACCGAGCAGCCTAACCAAACCACCCTAACGAAACGTAGCCTTCGGCCTGCTTCGCCTTTCCCCTACGGTCCGCCGCGATTGGGTCAGACTGGGATTTGACAAGCAACCACCAAATTGTACGCAAAATCAAGGCCACACCGCAAAATTCGTCGCGGCACACCGCCAAAGCGAAAAGAAACTCGCAGTGCGCCTGGCCTGCGACCTACGCCTTCGCCTCTTCCAACTCGACCGCGCGCTTGGTTGTAACCTCATCGACGAGCCCGAAGGCCTTGGCCTCCTCCGCCGACATAAAATGATCGCGATCCAGCGTTCTTTCAATGGCTTCGTAGGATTGACCGGTGTGATGCACGTAAATCTCATTCAGTCGCCGCTTGACCTTGAGAATATCCTCGGCGTGCCGCTGGATATCAGAGGCCTGCCCTTGGAAACCGCCGGACGGCTGGTGGACCATGATGCGGGAATTGGGGAGCGCAAACCGTGAGCCCCTCTCGCCCGCAGCGAGCAGAAGCGAACCCATCGAGGCCGCTTGACCAATACACATCGTCGTCACTTTGGGACGGATAAACTGCATCGTGTCGTAGATAGAGAGCCCCGCCGTGACGACACCGCCCGGAGAGTTGACGTAGAGGGCGATTTCCTTCTTCGGATTATCCGCCTCGAGAAACAGAAGTTGCGCTACGATCAGCGAGGCGGATATATCATCGACCGGGCCGACCATGAACACAATGCGTTCCCGCAACAGCCGCGAGAAAATATCGAAAGAGCGCTCGCCCCGAGCCGACTGCTCGATAACAATGGGCACAAGGTTATTGGTGTAATAGCCGACCGGATCGCGCATCAGAACCTTTCCTTTCGCCGGAAGGAACCGGCGACCAGGTGTTAGCCGCAACTGCAACATAGGCACCCACGGCCGTCCAGAAAAGGGGCGGCCCTCCCAGACAGCGTCAGCGATCGGCCGCTCTTATCGCTCAATCCTGCGGCTCTCTCGGAAGCTCGTCTTCGACCGGCTTAAGGAGCTCTTCTCTAGTTACTTTGCGTGCCTCGACCTTGGCGAGGCCGAGGATATGGTCGACCACCTTCTCTTCGTAAATCGGGGCGCGCAACTCGGCCAACGCCTGGTTGTTGTTACGGTAGAAATCCCAAACCTGCTTTTCCTGGCCCGGAAACGACCGCGCCCGGGCGACCAGCGCTTGCGTCATCTCCTCATCCGAGACCTTGACCTCGGACCTCGTTCCGACCTCGGCCAGCAGGAGCCCGAGACGGACCCGCCGTTCGGCGATCTTACGATAGTCGGCCCGCGCCGCCTCTTCCGTAGTGTTCTCCTCGGCGAAGCCGCGGCCTGAGGCCTGCTGTTCGCGGGTCACTTGTTCCCAAATGGAATTGAACTCCTGACTGACCAGTCCCTCCGGCAACTCGAAGGAATAGAGCTGGTCGAGCCGGTCAAGCAGCTCACGCTTAAGCTTGTCGCGCGAGACTCGCGCGTACTCGGCGCCGATCCGATCTCGAATCGTCTCCTTGAGCTTGTCGAGACTTTCTGAGCCCATTCCCTTCGCGAATTCATCGTCGACGACGAACGGGTCGCGCGCGGCGACGGCCTTCACCGTCACGTCGAATTCGGCGGCTTTCCCCGCGAGCACGCGAGCGGCGTAAGCCTCTGGGAACGTCGCTCGAACAGTGCGCTTGTCCCCCACGGCGACACCAAGCAACTGGTCCTCGAACCCAGGCAGGAACGTGTTCGAACCCAACGCTACCTGGATATCCCTTCCTTCACCGCCCTCAAAGGGAACGCCGTCGATCGTTCCGTCAAAATCGATAGTGACGCGGTCGTGGACCTCGGCCGTCGCGCCCGCCAACTTCTCGCTGTAGGCGCGGCGCTCCTCAACCAAGCGATCAAGCGCGGTCTCAACGTCCGAGGGCTCGACATCGGCGGTCAGGCGGTCGAGTGAGATCTGCGAGAAATCGCCTATCTCGAACACCGGCAAAACCTCGAGCGCGACCTTGAAGTTGAGGTCGCCACGGGCCTCGAGCGCGGCGTCGATAGCCGCCTGATCGTTCGGAAGCTCGACCTTCGGCTCGCGGGCGAGGCGCAGATGGTTGTCGTCGATGATCTTCTTGTTCGCGCTTGCGATCGCTTCCTGCATCACGTCGGCCATCACCGACTTGCCGTAAACCTTCCGCAAATGCTCGACCGGCACTTTGCCGGGTCGGAACCCGTTGATGCGTACCTTCGCCTTTAAGTCCGCCAACTGCCCATTGAGCTTGGCCGCCAGGTCGCTCGCCGGCAACGAAATGTCGTACTCCCGCTTAAGTCCCTCGCTAAGCGTCTCGGTCACCTGCATTTTGCGTTCCGCCTTGTGGTCATCGCGGCCGACGACCGCGATGAGCCGATACTTGCCGATCGACCGATCGTCAATTGGGCGCGTTCGCGGTCGCGAAGGAAATGGTGCGGGCGGAGGGACTCGAACCCCCACGACTTTCGCCACCGGAACCTAAATCCGGCGCGTCTACCAGTTCCGCCACGCCCGCCGTAAGCGCCGGCTTGACGAGGCCGATTTGCTTTCCGCGCTCTATATCAGCTTGTCCGCTCTGCGCCATAAAAAAATACGGACCTTACCCGCCCGTCGGCTCATTTGCGCACCACAGCGGCGATGGCGATGGTGAAGAGACCTGCCGCGAGCAGAATGCCGGTTGCGCCATCGGCTCGCCCGGCTAAGAAGAGCGGCGCGAACAGAAAGCGGCCTAACGCGACGAAAATGGCGGCAAAACCTAGGGATATGGCGACCTTACGCATGGATAGACCCTTTTCGCCGCAAATCATTCGCCAGCATTCTCGGCGCCGCGCGCAATGCGCCAAAATGGGACAAATGGCATGACCCCTACCCGCCGCAAGGTTTTGGGCGGCGGCCTTGCGGCGGCTCTGTGGCGCTTTGGCCCTCAGGCGCGTGCGGGCGCGCCTGATCCAGCCGCTGAGGGCCTTCTCAACTTCGAAGCCGCGCCAGCGAAGCTGCAACTCACCCCACCCCCGGCTGAACCGGCGGCGGCTTACGCCTATGCCGGCGCCATTCCGGGCCCGCTCATCAGGCTTAAGCAAGGCGAGGAACTGAGGTTGAAGTTCGCCAATAAGCTCGCCCAGCCGACGACGCTGAGCTTTCCGGGTTTACGCGCGGCAAACGCGGCTGCTGGCGTTGGCGGCCTCACCCAGGAACGTCTGAAGCCAGGCGCCAGCGCCGACATCCGCTTCATCCCACCAGATTCTGGCTTCAATCTTTATCTGCCGCGCGCCGGTTCGACCGACGCCTCCCAGCAGGGGCATGGGCTATTCGGGCCGATCATCGTCGACGAGGCGAAGGCGCCGGACGTCGATTTCGATGCGGCGGTGGTGCTGTCCGACTGGAACGTCGACGCGAGCGGGCGGATCAAGGACGATTTCGCCGATCCCGCCACGGGCCGGGGAAGCGGGCGCAAGGGCGGCGTCGTTTTCGCCAACGGGGCGGCCGCGCCGTTCAAGCTCAAGGCCCGGCTCGGCGCACGTGTGAGGCTGCGTCTTGGCAGCGCCGCGACTGCGCGTCTTGCAAGCGTCGCGATAAGCGGCGCAAAAATCCTCATCGTGGCCGTCGACGGCCAACCGAGCGAGCCGTTCGAACCGCTCAATAACCAGTTTCCGATGGGTCCCGGCGCGCGATTCGAACTGATGTTTGATATGCCGCGCAACCTTGGCGCGGGCGTCCACCTTGAGCTGCGTGGCGACGGCGGCGACGCGGACCGCCCATTCATTGTGATCATGTCCGAGGGCGAACTGGTGAACGCGCGCGCCGAACCGCCGCACCTCGCCGCCAATCCGCGGCTACCGGCGGAGATCGCCTTGGAATCCGCGAAGCGCTGCGACTTTACCATCAGCGGCGGCGGCTCAGCGCCGTTTGCGGTCAACGGCGCAACCTTCGTCGATTGGGCGCCGAAGCCCGCCTATGTCATCCCGCGCGGCCAACCGGCCGTGTTTGCGGTCGCCAACAGAACGGCGGTCGTCCAGGCGATACGGCTCTGGGGCCACGTCGCGCGGCTCTTGCACTCGATGGACGACGGCTGGGAGCCCTATTGGCGCGACACCATCCTCATCCAGCCCGGCCGCAGCGCCCATGTCGCGTTTGTCGCCGACAACCCGGGCAAATGGCCGCTCGAATCCGCGATTCCCAAGCACCGGGCAGCTGGAGTGGTAGCCTGGTTTCAGGTGGGGCAATAAGGCTTCAAGAGACTGCCCGGTAACGACGGATCAGCAAATAGGCGACGCCCGCCGCGAGCAGGCAAAGAATGGCGGCGTACACGGTCCCGTAGTCGGAGTCGCCGAACGGCAGCCCTTTCGTGTTCATGCCGAAAAATCCGGTCACGAATGCCGGAGGCAGAAGCAGAGTTGTGACCACCGTGAGAGCGAAGAGGTTCCGATTGGTCGCGGTCGCGAGCTGCGCCGCCACTTCCTCCTGCAGAAGCCGCGCGCGATCGGCCTGGAGATGGAGGTCGGCCCGAAAAGCGTCGACCCGCTGCAGCACTCTGGCGCCTAGGTCGCGATAGGCCTGAAGGACGCTCTCTCCGCGGTTTTGTTCGAGTTGCGCCAGCACGCTATGCGCGGCTTGAACCAGTCGCTCCTGGCGAGAAATGCCCCTTCGCAACCGCAAGAGCGGCGCGCGCTCGTCGCTCAAGGCGTCCGACAAAACGCGGTCTTCGATCTGATCCAGCTCGGCGGCGATCTGTTGCGCGGCCTCGCCGATCGAGTTGGCGGCGGCGATCAGCATGCTCTCAAACAGCGCCGCGCTGTCTTCAAAGGTGACGCCCTTCTCCGCCTGGTCTTTAACCGCCATGGCGGAGCGCGCCGCGTGGCGGCGCGCCGTCAGGAGGAACTGCGGCCACAGGGCGAAACGCAGATCAGTCGCCTCCATTCCCGCCGATTGGTCTTCGTGGCGGACGTCCTGGAGCGTTCCCCACAAGGCTTCCCCGCCCCAGTGCAGTCTCGGATGGCGATCCCTGGATAAAAACACCTCGCGAGCCTCGGGAGGAAGCGCGTCCTGCGCGCCGATCCACTCGCGCGTCCGCGCATTTCCCAAGATCAGGTGCACCCAGACAAATCGACGCCCGTGCATGAGGTCGATCGGCGAACCGCCGCCAAGCAGGCGCCCGCGTCCATTCTCATCAAACTCGAACGCCCAGGCGACGCCCGGTCCGAGGTCCGCCAGATCGATTCACGCCGGTTGCGCCGTCATCACCCGCTCCCGCCCGCACGCTACAAGCCGCGGATGAAGGCCAGATGTCACATGACTTTCGGAAGGGCGCCCCGGTCAGGTATCCCCGATCGGCTAGGCGCCTCACAGCCACTTCTTCCATCGGAAGAACACGTAGGGCCCAACCGCGACGGCCACCATCAGAAGGAGCGCCGCGGGATAGCCCCACGTCCAGTCAAGCTCCGGCATAAGCTTGAAATTCATCCCGTAGATCGAGGCGATCATCGTCGGCGGCATGAAGATGACCGCGAGCACAGAGAACAGCTTGATGATGTCGTTCTGCGCGAGGTTGATGAAGCCGAGGGTCGCGTCGAGCAGGAACTGCACCTTCTGCGCCTTGAAGTTCGCGTCCTGCTCGAGCGATTGGAGGTCGCGCAAAGCCGACTTCGTCGCCTCGCGGACCGGCTTTGGCGCGTCCGCCGAGCGCCCTTCCGACATGAGGAACAGCACGAGCCGCTCGAGCTCGACCAGGCTTTCGCGCAGGTTCGAGATCTTCTCGTCTTCGCGTCCGAGGTCGCCGAGAGTCGCGGAATAGATCTTGCTGCGCGCGCTTTGGTCGCCCTTGGCTCGAAAGACCTGGCTTCCGATGGAATCGAGCTCGTTTCCGACCTTGTTCAGCGCCCGGGCGGAGCGATCCACAATGGCGTTGATAAGACCGACCGCCACCGCGTCAGGGTGCAGCGCCTGGGTCGGAATTTTGCCCAGCCTCTGACCGAAAAGCTCGAAGGCCTCGCCCGGATCGTAGCGTACGGTGACAAGCGCTTTCGGACCGAGGATGAAGGTGACGTCGGCGACGTCGGGCGTGCCTTCGGCTTCGCTGACGACGCAGGCGTGCAGGTAGCGCACGCCATTTTCGGCATAGTAGGATTCGGCGGGCTGGGCGAAATCGGGATCGGAGCGCGACGGGACCTTGGAGCCAAGGTAGCCCTCCACCTTCCGGTCCTCGTCCACGGTCGGCTCGACCATGTCGATCCAGACGGCGCCAAACGGGATTGGTTCGGCTGGATCCAGAATTTTCCGTTGAAGTCCGACGCTCGGCTTGGGCTGCGAGCCGGGATCGGTTTTGACTGCATAATGGACAATCAGCACGGTTCGCCCCTCGCTTCAGCCAAAGCGCTCCCGCAGGAACTACATGAATTCTCATCGCTTGGCTTGTCGCCAGATTGGCGGATGAACGGGCGCGTATGCCTTAGAACAGGAGGCGCCATTTCTGCACGCGTTCAAGGGCTTTCAAGGCGTTAGGTCCCTTTTTCTGCAACTCGATTCGACTTGTCGCTTTCGGTCGGCGGAGCGCATCGAGATCTGGAGATCTGTTCTGAGTTTCAGCGAGCATTGCGAAAAGGAGGTGACGGCCCAACGTTTTCTAGGAACTGAGTTTTTCCAGGCTGTTGGACATTATATGCTGATAAATTACATCACATTAGTCTGATACACGATTGTTTCCGCTTTGAACTTCCTGGCCGGAGGGCGCAAGAGGCCCCGCTTCAGGCAATTCGAGCTCCACATGTTTCAACGGCGACGCCAGAAGTCGTCATAACATTCTGATATCGCTAAGTTAATCCGCACTAGTAGACGTCTGTTTAGAACAAAACAAGAACAAAAGCTTGCGCTTTGACGCCGGTCACGGCATAGTGAGGCAAGTTCGAGAGTCGCGCCCGGAAGGCGCCCGCTCTCGCTTCCCGCCAAATCCGCCCCTCCCAAATCTTGTCCCGCCCGACATCTCGACCGCGCCGGCGCGGCGGGGCCGTTCGGCTTGCGTGGACTTCTCCCGTTCAACAATTTCTCGAGGCGCCCATGTCCGACGCAAATCCCCCGAGCCGATCGAAGCGCGCGAGAGTGACCCGCGCCCAGCGGGTTCTCGCTTCCCTCATTGCCGGCGCGGGGGTCGATGAAATCGGCGCGACGGAACGGCTGACCCGGAAGCGAACCGAGGGCATCCTGCGCCAGGAGCTGCGCAACCGCTGGGTCGCGCCGGCTGAAGACTTCGCCCGGCTGCAGATCGCCCGGCTCGAGCAGATGATCCTCAAGCTCCTCGAGCGGCTCCAGGGCGGCGACCTCAAGGCGATCGATCGCGCGCTGAAGATCGTCGATCGGCTCGACCGCTATCACGGATTCACCAAGGCGAGGCGGATCCCTGAACAGTACGGCGAGGAGGAGCGCGCCCGACTCCTGAAGAAGGTCAATGAGATCGTAGACCGCCTCCAGCCCGAGCACCCCGCTGAATGACGAGCGAAACGGTGCAATCCGGCCGGGCCCGGGGCGCGAGGCGTGCGCCCGCTCGTCCCGATACGGGCGGACGGGTCAAAAGCGTCTCGGATTTTCTCAATCTCGAACTCGACACGCGCGTGCGCCTGTTCGAGGAAATGACGCCCCGCGAATGCGCCCAATTGTTCCACGACTGGGGGTTCTGGGCCCGTCCTGACCAGGCGCCGCCGGACGGCGACTGGATCATCTGGCTCATCCTCGCCGGGCGCGGCGCCGGCAAGACGCGGGCTGGCGCGGAGGCGGTGCGCACCTGGGTGAACGACTACCCGATCGTCAACCTGATCGGCGCCACGCTCGCCGACGCCCGCGACATCATGGTGAGGGGCGAATCCGGCATTCTCGCCTGCTGCCGGCGCGACGAGCGCCCCCGCTTCCTGGCCGCCGACCTTCGCCTCGAATGGCCGAACGGCGCGGTGAGCATGCTTTTCTCAGCTGAGGAGCCCGACCGGCTCAGGGGCAAGCAGCACATGAAATTGTGGTGCGACGAGCTCGCCGCCTGGCGCCAGCCAGACGCCTTCGATCAGGCCATGCTGGGCCTAAGGCTCGGAGGCAAGCCGCAGGCGATCATCACCACGACGCCGCGCCCGAGCAAGATCATCAAAGCGTTGGCCGCCGGCAAGGACACGATCGTCACCCGCGGCTCGACCTTCGACAACAAGGCGAATCTGGCGCGGGCCTTCTTCGAACGCATCACCGCGCGCTACAAGGGTCGTGACATCGGCCGGCAGGAGCTGTTCGCCGAGATTGTCGAGGAGACGCCGGGCGCCCTCTGGTCGCGGGCGCTGCTCGAGCGCCAGCGCGTTGCGCCGGAAGCCGCGCCGAAGGAATTCGCCGAGATCGTGGTGGCCGTCGACCCGCCAGCGCGCTCGGGATCAAAATCCGACGAATGCGGGATCGTCGTCGCCGCAAAAGCGGAAAACGGGCTCTTCTATGTGCTCGCCGACCTCACCAGCCAGGGCGAGACGCCGGGCGCGTGGGGCGCACGCGTCGGCGCGGCGTTCCGCAATTTCAAGGCCAATCGTGTGGTCGCGGAAATCAACCAAGGCGGCGACATGGTGACGGAGGTGCTGCGCCAGAGCGAGCCCAACCTGCCAGTGCACGCGGTTCACGCCACGCGCGGCAAATTCCTGCGCGCCGAGCCGATCGCGGCGGCCTACGAGCGCAGTCTCGTCTTTCATGTTGGGACGTTCAGCAAACTCGAGGACCAGCTCTGCGCTTTGACCCCCGATTTCGACCGCCGCGCTATGGGCTTTTCGCCCGACCGCGCCGACGCGCTGGTTTGGGCGCTGGCTGACTTGCTCGGCGTTGGGCAGGCGAGCCCTGGCGGAATGTACGAGTTTTGGTCCGGGCGGTCCGCCAATGGTTGAGGTCGAGAAACTGAAAAGCCCGCGACGGCCGCAGCTTGATTTAAACACAGAACGCTGGTCAAGTTGAGTGGCGAACTCGTCTTCCAACGGACCCGCACTCGCGGACACTGCATGCCCAGAAGATTTTTCTGAAGAGCGGCGGCAACTGCAGCTTTCCTTTTGCAGTCCAGCCTGACCGATGCACAACAAAAAACGGGTAACTTAATATTATTTTCTCTCTTATTGCAGAAAAGGATACGAAGGTATTTGTAAAAAATGAATTTGACAAAGAGATTGATTCCTTCAAATGGTACGAGGGGTTACCTTTACTCAAGTCTTTTTCGGTTGATGGCGGTGAGTACAGAATAAAAATACCCGGTCCGGTATTGTCTATTACAATTACGGCCAGCGATAAGGGGCAGACCTTTCTCCAAGTCGCCCCGTACAATGGGATGAAAGGCGAGCTGGGCGTTCAAATCACGGTCTGGCTGGGGGCCCCGAACGCGGCCATCGAAAAAGCGATTTCCGAGTTTAAGAAGCTCGGCATTGACGGCGCTTTCGAAGCTACCCCTCTTCGGGACGTTGGCAAAGTCTTATATTTCGGTACCGAACCTCCATGGCCGGGTCCGTTTGGGCCAACGCAAAACCCGCCGAAACCAAAGTAGAGACTCCAATGCCTCTATCCGAAACCGACTTTCAGAATGAAAAGTTCTATGTCGAGGTTTCCGCTAGAAACCACGACTATAGACGCTCGGCTCTGGAATGGTGCATGACGTTGATACGACTGATCTCGCTCCTGGGATCAATCGCCTCCCTCTTGGCCGTAAGCGTATGGGTTAAATCGTCAGATCGAATGGTCTTGTCGGTCGCAATTGCTAGTATACTTGTTGGAGTTGCGAACTTGTTTGATCTGGTTTTCCAGTTTGATTCTAAGGCGCGTATCCATACATCTCTGTACCAAAGATTTAAAGCATTGCAGGGAGAAATCGCAAAAGATCAGCTTGAGTGGCAAAAGTTTTTGCCAGAATGGCAGGCCGAAGCCCAGTCGATTAGAATTAATGAGCCGCCCACTTATTGGGCTGTTTACACTCGTGCCTGGAATCAAACTGCAGAGAGATACCGGATGTTTGGTCACAAGCATCAAATTAGATGGTATCAAAGCCTCGGTCTGGTAAGTAATTTGTTGCACTTTCGGCCAGATCAGTTCGGATTCGCTTCGGCTGCGGGCGAGGCTCAATAGCGTCAAGCGCTTGTAGCTATGCCAATTCCGAGGCGTTCAGCTTTAGCTAGGGACCAGGCTGGACATCGCGTCAAATGACGCGTATCTCCTCGTCAGGAGACGCGAATGCCTGCCATCGGCGAAGCAAGACAAACTGATCTGAGCGCCGTCAGGCCGCAGACTTTTGCGGATGAGAGCGACCGCGCGCGCCTGTCCGAAGTCGCGCTCAAGGCGTTCCTTGCGCTG
This sequence comes from uncultured Alphaproteobacteria bacterium, assembly GCA_963775405.1. GTDB lineage: Bacteria > Pseudomonadota > Alphaproteobacteria > Rhizobiales > Beijerinckiaceae > Roseiarcus. The sequence continues at coordinate 53,741 of CAVZJI010000030.1, read as the reverse complement.
GCCAAGACATGGGAATTGTCGAACGGCGAGGCCTCCGCTCTTCTCGGAGTTTCCGCAAGCACCCTTGACCGCACGAAACGCGGCTACCGTCCGACCTTGAGCCAGGACCAGCTGACCCGCGTCTCCGCCCTGGTTGGGGTCTACAAGGGACTTCATCTTCTGTTTGCCGATGCGACGGCCGACGAATGGGCGCGACGGCCCAATAGTGGCCCGCTGTTCGAGCGCGAAACCCCAATCGAGGCGATGATCGAAGGCGGCATCCCCCGGATGCTCGAGGTCCGCCGCTACGTCGACGCCGTCCGCGGCGGCTTGTGATTTCAGCCCCTTATTCTGAGGCGCCCCGCCTCAGCGGGGCCTCGAAGAATGGACCAGTTAGCGCCGCCCGTTCTGCGGCGCCTGAAGCGTCCTTCGAGACGCGCCTCTGGCGCTCCTCAGGACGAGGCCGGGGCTAACAGGCATGCTCAACGGCCTGCCGGTCGTCAGGGAAGCCTTTCCACGAACCGTCCGGCTCGTATCGACGGCGCGCCTCCGTCCGCCAGTGCTGGAAGGGCTCGTTTCAGCCGAGGACGCAGCGGCGCTCGCCGAAATCGAAGGGGCGACCAGCAACCGCCTGTTGGCGGAGAGCCGAGGAACGGAGGGGATCGGGCGGGGCGAGTTCATTCACGGCTTGCCCTATGCGAGTTTCGTCAACGCCGCCTTCGCTTATTGGAAGCCGCGCGAAGCCAACCGCTTCAATGCGGCGCGGGGCGCCTGGTACGCGGCGCTCGATGTCGAGACCTGCATCCGCGAGGTGGCCCACCATATGAGCGAGTTCCTGGCGCGATCTGGCCAATTGAAGGGCGTCGTCGACTATGCCGAAATGTTCGCCAGCATGGCCGGGGAGTTCGTCGATCTTCGGCAGTCGGCCGGCCACCCTTGTCTCGATCCGGACCCGGCTTTCGGCTATCCGGTCGGCAACGCGATCGCCGATTCTGCGCGGGCGCAGGGGCTCAACGGGATCATCTATCCGTCCGTCCGGCGGGCGGGAGGAACGTGCATCGTGGCTTTAAGGCCGCACGCGGTCCAGTCCGTCGCGCCCGGCGCCGTTTATCGAATGGAATGGTCCGGCGACAAGGAGCCGGCGATCGCGCGGATTTCCGAGTAGGCGCCAGTCTTGCGGCTAATGCCGCGGCGGTAAACCGCCGGCGAACACGGCATGCAGCTTCGCCCCAAGTTTACGGTTGAACTCTTCGGCTTCGAATTGGGCGTTGACGGCTTCCGTCTTGTCCTCGCGCGGCATCGGGCATTGAGCATCGGCGCCGGCCGCGCCAGTGCGCTTCAGCGTCGCCTTGAACGCGCTCTCGAGCTCAACGCGATCGCGCTCGGCCACGAACACATCGGTGATCCAGACGTCGGCGCCGCTTTTTGACGAAGCGATGCAGAAGGTCCAGCGCGGCTGAGCGAGAGCGACAGCCGGCAGAGAAACGACGATTGCGATCAGCGCTGTCGAAATGCGCATCGTCCTCTCTGCTCGCGTAATCCGCACCCGCGCAAGCTAGGCGCCAATCCCTAACGGAATGCGAAAGCCTCCCACCCACCCTCCTCCCGCCACGGCCGTCGAAAGACGGACCCGGAGCGGGAGACCCAAGGAAACGATCAATGTCGGAACCCGTCAGACGCACTCTGCCCCGAAGCGTTTTCGCCCGGCTCGCCGACGCGACGCGTTATCTGATCACCGGCGTCTCGCCGGACACTTGGTTCGGACCCCTGCAGCCGCTTGCGCCAATGGCGCCGCCAGAGGTCAAGGGACGCCAATGGGACTACCCGTTCGGCGCCAACCTCAACTATATCCCGCGCGCCGAGGACGGTGTTTCGTTCGGCGAACTGCGCGGGCTCGCCGACGCGCTGCCGCTTCTGCGCGCGGTGATTGAAACCCGCAAGGACCAGATCGCGGCGCAGGGCTTCGCCATTCGCTCGCGCAACCGTGAGGATTCGTCGGCAAGCTCCCAGGCGATCGATCAGGTCACGCGCTTCTTCGCCCGCCCCGACCGGCGCCGTTCGTTCGCCGACTGGCTGCGCATGCTGCTCGAGGAGATGCTGGTCATCGACGCGGCGACCATTTATCCGCGCTACAATCGTGGCGGCTCGCTCTATTCGCTCGACATCATCGATGGGGCGACGATCAAGCCGCTGATCGGCGAGGACGGGCGCCCGCCTGAGCCGCCCGATCCGGCCTACCAGCAAATCCTCAAGGGCATCCCCGCCGCCGACTTCTCCGCCGTCGAGCTCCTCTATCTGCCGCGCAACCTCCGCGCCCATCGGATGTATGGCATGAGCCCGGTCGAGCAGATCGCGCTCACCGTCAACATCGCGCTGAGGCGCGACGCCTCGACCCTCGACTATTACCGCACCGGCTCCTCGCCGGACGCCTTCGCCACCTTGCCCAAGGAATGGACGGCCGATCAGATCCGCTCGTTCCAGGACTATTTCGACGCGCTGATGAGCGGCAACCTCGCGCGAAGGCGCCAGACCAAGTTCATGCCGGCCGACTTCAAGCTGATCGAGGCCCGCCAGCCGCCGCTCAAGGATCAGTACGACGAGTGGCTGGCGCGCATCATCTGCTACGCCTTCTCGGTGCCCGTCTCGCCGTTTGTGAGCCAGGTCAACCGCGCGACCGGCGAAACCATGCGCCAGCAGGCGACGCAAGAGGGACTGGTGCCCCTCAAGGCGTGGGTGAAGAGCGCGCTCGACCATGTGATCCAGGAGTGCATGAACGAGCCCGGGCTCGAATTTGTGTGGGTCGGCGACGACGCGGTCGATCCGCTCGAACAGGCCCAGACGCTCAACATTCTCGTCGCCGCCGGGATCAAGACGCGCGAGGAGGCGCGGGCGGATCTGGGGCTGGCGCCGACGGCCGGCGCAGCCGCGCAAAGCCTCACAGACGCCGTTGCGTCTGCAGATGTGACAGCCCGTGCGAGCGCAGACCCCAGGGTTTCCGCGGCCTAGAACAAAAAGAGAACATTTTCTTGACTGCTTACGCCGGTCGTGGCATAGTCATCTACAGTGGGAGAAGTGGCGGAGGTGATCAGGCCCTGCCCGTCCCAACTCCTTCAAACAGCGCCCTCGTTGGCCGTCACGCCCGCCATATCGCAAGGCACAGCAGCGGGCCAGTTCGTCACTTTTGAGTGGCGGCGGTCCCGCAAACGACTCCCAATGCAAATCCAGCACCCGTCCGGGCGGCGAGGCGAAGACGTGCTCAAAGCGCGGGGTCAGACGCCCAGCCATTAAGAAGAGGTAATTTAAAATGAAAAGAATTCTTGGACTATTTGCGCTTTTGTCCCTGGCGCTCTTCTGCGGTCGAGCAGACGCAGCCACAACTACACTCTCGATCATCATCAACAGCCCGACTTCGACGACGGTCACATGTCCAATGACAACTTATACTGCGCCGTTGGCCGCGGGCTCTGTCATTTGCCCGATAACGGTGGCTCCAAGCGGGTGGTCAGGCGCATTGGCGCTGAGCGGCGCGAGCGCCAGCAGCTTCGCGCTATCCGCCAGCAAGCTCGTCGTCGGCTCGACAGCACTGCAGCCCGGCACGTACTCGATCACGATCATTGCGACACCATAAGCGGCGCAGCGGCGGCGGCCTCACCGACGACTCCCATGCAAATCAAGCCTCAGTCGAGGCGGCGCAGCGTCGGTCCGCTCAACGCGCGAGGACAGACGCACACCCTTGAGGGAAAGGAACTTTGAAATGAAAAGAATGCTTGGACTATTTGCGCTCTTGCCCCTAGCGCTTTTCAGCGCTCGAGCAGACGCAGCCACAGCTACGCTCTCGATCATCATCAATAGCCCGACGTCAACGACGGTCACATGTCCGATGACGACTTACACCGCGCCGCTTGCTGCCGCTTCTGTCGTCTGCCCGATCACGATTGCGCCGGCTGGCTGGTCGGGCGCTTTGACACTTAGCGGCACAAACTCTAGCAGCTTCGCGTTGAGTGGCGGTAATCTCGTTGTGGGCGCTTCAGCATTGGCGTCTGGGAGCTACTCGGTCACAATCACGGCGACTCCCTGATGTTGAATTTGCTCCTAGCGACATCCCTAACCCTGTCGATACAGGTTGGTTCACCATCGCTGGGACCCATACCCTCACCAACGGTCACGCTTCCGGCTCCCGCGTTGGTCCCGTCGCCGAGCACATTCTTTGCACTCTCTGCACCTCCTCTTCCACAGAAACAGGTCTTCGCCCACTACATGGTCTGCTGTGGCTTTGAAGGGCCAAACGGTAGCCTCGCGTCGGCCGAGGAAGATATTATCATGGCACAGACCATGGGCATTAACGGCTTCGCCCTGAACGCCGGGGCGTGGACGACCTCTTATCAGACTGCTGTAGCGAATATGTTCGCTGCTGCAGCGGCGCTGAACTCGGGATTTAAGCTATTCTTCTCCGCCGATATGAGCGGGCTAACCTCTGCCAACGTTGTTACCATGATGGAGGCTTATGGTAATAACGCCTACTACTTCCACTACAATGGGCATCCAGTTCTCTCGACGTATGGTGGCGAAACCGAGACCGATACCACGAACCCAACGACGATTGGTTGGTGGCGGAATGAAGTTCTGACGCCAGTAGCAAACGCGTTGGGGACAACTGTTTTCTTTGTCCCCGGCTTTAACTACGTGGCGACTTTCCCCGACCAGACTAGCCAAAGCTATTGGAATACGTTTATCCCTGCGCAAGTTTCGCAATGGACTAGTCTAGTTCAAGGACTGATGACATTCAGCCCGACGCTGGGGGTCGTCAACAATAGTGCCACCAATGTCATCACCGTACCAGTCATTAATGCTTACGCTGCGGCTGAGACTGCTGTAAATCAAATCTTCCTAAGCGGTATTATTACTAAATACTGGGGTTCTGGCCAACCAACAAATGGTAATATTTACTACGAGTGGCAGGGCGGTGCCCAAATGGACGCTCAGTGGGGAGCTGCGATAGCGGATAATGTTCCTTGGGTTGAGATCTTGACGTGGAATGACTTCCACGAGTCATATATGATGCCCATGGATGATTTCGAGAAATATTTCAATTGGGGATTTCCGACAGGGTTTACTAAACCTTCGATCGGCTATGCTGAGATGCTGCGCTACTATATAGCTTGGTTTAGAACTGGAGTACGTCCAAAAATTACTAAGGATGCCGTATTTTGGTTCTACCGAACGCATCCTGCAGCAGCTGTGGCGACCAATGCAATAGTACCACAAACAGGAACGGTTTCAGGTCCCGTCACCCGGTATGTTCCTAGCAGCGACGGAAGTGGCAAGGTCCCAACTAACGCTGATCAAATATTCTCGACTGTGTTTGCTACTTCAGCGGCGACGCTTTCAATCAATGGCGCGCCGGAGACAGTCGCTGCCGGAATCAATCAGTTTTCGGTTCCATTCACTGCGGGCGCGGTTCCCACATTCCAGTTTTCTCGCTCTGGAACCACAAAAATGAGCGGGGCTGGAGCTGACACGATTCAGGCCAACCCCACTTATTATAATTGGTGGAATTCAAGTGGATTCATGGAGGGGGCGCCCGAATGATCGACGCTGCTGAGCTGGCAAGGTTGCGGAAAGCGGTGCCGGGATTGCTATCGCTCCCGTTAGCCTGATCGACACAGAAGGCTCCACGCAGCTCGCTGTTAATGGCGTTGGCCGCCTAGCAGCTACGCTGAAGCTCATCGCGGCAAAAATGACCGCTAGAACCTAACAAGAACATTTCCTTGACCGGTTACGCCGATCATGGCATAGTCACGTACAGTGGAGATGGCGCGGGCGACGATATCGCCGCGGCCGGCAACTCCCCTTCCCAGATATCTCCGACTTCCGATGCGCCCGCGCCTAACGGCGTGATTTCGCTTGCTTCCTCCGGAGCCTGCATGCCCGCTCTCGACTTGTTCCTGCCACTCGCCAAAGTCGATCTCGATCGACGCCTCGTGACCGGCGTCGCGACGGCGGAGACGCCTGATCGCTCCGGGGAGATTTTCGACTACGCTTCGAGCAAACCCTATTTTGAGAAATGGTCGGCTGAAGCCGCTGCCGCGACTGGCGGCAAATCATTCGGCGCGGTTCGCGCCATGCACACCCCGATCGCCGCTGGAAAGCTGACCGACATCGCCTTCGATGATGACGCTAAGCGGATCACGGTCGTGGCCAAAATCGTCGACGATGACCAATGGCGAAAAGTTCAGGAAGGGGTCTACACCGGCTTCAGCCAGGGTGGCCGGTATGTGAAGCGGTGGGCGGACGGCGCCAGCGGGCTCACCCGCTATACCGCCGATCCACACGAAATCTCGCTGGTCGATCTGCCTTGCGTGCCCGACGCGACCTTCGATGTCGTCAAGGGCGGCGTAGTCGAAAAGCGCTCGTTCGCCTCGCGCCCCCCCGAGGCGAACGATTTAGCTGATGCTGACGTCGATGCGGGTGACGAAGATCTCGACGCCGACAAGGGTGAGTTTTCAACCGCGCAGCGTGAGAAGGACGCCGAAGAGGGCGTCGCCATGCCTGATGGCTCCTATCCGATCCGGTCCGCGAAAGACGTTGCGAACGCCGTGCGGGACTGCTGCCGAAGCGGTGAGAAGGCCGACGTCAGGGCGCATATCATTGCGCGCGCCACGGCGATCGGCGCTGAGAGCGCCCTGCCCGACGCCTGGACGGCGGAAACGGCCGATAAAGCTGCCGCTGTCTCGGGTCCGCTGGGCGGATCGCACGCGCCCGACGCACTCGCCAAGGCCGCCGCCGCCCTGACCCGCGCAACGCTCAAACTCGAGCGCGCGGCCGAGGAAAACGTAAGGCTGCGCAAGGCGCTCGACGATCTGACGCCCACTCTCACGGACATGAAGAAGCGCATCGCGGCGCTGGAAGCCCAGCCGCTGCCAGCCAAGGCCGCGCTTCGCTCCGTAGCCAAGTCGAGCGACGGCGCTGACGGCGCTCTGGTCAGCGCCGATGACGCCGTTCGGCATCTGGCTTCGTTGCCACCTCATGAGCGCGCTCTCGCGCTCACCAAGCTGAGCCTCGCCAATCCCGGGCCGCCGCCCTTCTGAAACGCGGGCCGCTGGCTCGAGCCAGCAGTTTGATCGTTCGCTTCGAGACCCCTGTGCCCGCGACTGTTCCGCCGGTCGCAGCGGACGGAATTGCTGACGCCGCGGCGTCAGCGAGGCGGCGGTCGAAGCTCAGTGGGCCATCGCCTCGCTAACGGCGGCGATCGGTCAACCACTCGAAGCTTCGGCCGCCGCGGATTTTCGGAACTCACCCCCGGCTGGGTTGGATCGTCGCCAGCGCGGGCTTTGTGACCCGCAATCTAACGTTCCGATACTCTCAAGGAGACTTCGAATGACTCCCTTCAAGTCCGTCTTCGCGCTCGTCGCACTATGCAGCGCGCTCGCCGGCTGCACGTCCGCCGGCCAGCTCACGCCTGCCGCATCGGCCGCGATCAATACCGCCTACAATGACGTGTGCGACGCGCTGCCCGCGCTCGGTCCGGTCTCTGCGACGATGAACGCCGACGCCAAGAATGCTTACGCCCAGGCGCAAACGATTTGTGTCGCCGGCGCGCCGACCAACGTCATCGCCGCAGGCGTCGATATTCTGGCGGTAGAAAGCGCACTCCTGCCCTACTTCAAGAAATCGTAGGCGGTTGCGCCAATCAAGAGATCGCCAAGCTGCGTGGGAAGTTCGGCAACCTCAATCTCCGCAACCTCAAGTTTGGCCAGTAATCCCGACCTCAGGCCGATGACACGCCCATCGTGGGGAGCGCTGCCCCTTGCCGCCCTTTGTCTCGCGGCGTTTGAGCACGATCGCGTCGCGCTCAAAAGGCTCAGGATCCAGGGCTCCCGCAGAAGCCCAATCGGTCGCACGCTAATCGCGCCCGGCCAATCTACTTATGCAGCTATCCTCGCTAACCCCCTATCCGCGCCAAAGGACTGATCTCATGAACATCGCGCTGACGACCCAGGAAACGCTGGGTTTGATGAAAGAACTCGCTTGCCAAGAACGTCACAATCTCGACTGGCTTGACGGCGTTCGACCTGCAGGCGCCGGCAAAGAACCTCTACCCCACGATCACCCCGTTGAGGAATTCAATTCCTCGCGTCGGGCGCCTCAACCCCGGCGACGCGGCCCACTGGCGTTCGATTTTCGCCACTACCGGTTCAGGCTTCGATGCGATGGGCTGGGTTCCGGAAGGCCAGCGTTCGGCGAGCATGTCCTACTCGGCAATCTCGATCACGCTGCCCTACGTGACCCTTGGCGAAGAAGATACGGTGACGTTCGAGGCTGAAGCGGCAGCGCAAGGTTTCGAAGACATCAACGCCACCGCCACTTTGCGCATTCTGCAGAAGACAATGCGCAAGGAAGAAACGGCGCTCCTTGGAGGCAACACTTCGCTCGCGCTCGGCAAACCCGGCACTCCCACACTGAGCGCCTCGGGGACGGGTGCTACCCTGCCAGCGGGGACCTATTCGGTCATCGTCGTCGCTCTGACCTTCGAGGGCTATCGCAACTCGACGCTCGCGGGCGGCGTCGCAACGACCATGACCATCACCGGCAATGACGGCAACACTTACACGCTGAACGGCGGCTCCTCGCTGCGAAGCACGAATGCGACCCAGGCCGTCGCGCTCGGCCAGACGCTGTTTGCAACCGCCCCGGTCGTCAATGGCGCGGTGGCCTATGCGTGGTATGTGGGCGCCGCCGGCGCAGAGACGCTGCAAGCGATCACCACGATCAATAGCGCTGCCCTTAGCGCGCCGCTCACCACCGGTCAGCAGCCTGCAACCGCCATCACTGCCGACAGTTCTCGCAACCCGGGGCTAGCGTTCGACGGCTTGCTAACGGACGGCTTTAACCCGGCGACGAACTCGTTCGTGCAAGCATTGCCCGCCGGCCCTGCCGGGACCGGTACCTTCCTCACCCCCTCGGGTCGCGGCTCGATCCTCGAGATCGACAATATGCTGATGCAGATGTGGAACTCGTTCCGGCTGTCGCCTACGGTGATCTATGTCAACGCTCAGGAGCAGAAAAATATCACGGCCAAATGCTTGACGAACGCGTCAGGCCCGCTCGTTCGCTACAATGTCGACGCCTCTCAGTCGGCGCCATACGAGTTCACCGCTTCGGGCGTCGTACGCTGGTATTACAATCCATTCACCGGCGTTGAAATTCCGCTGGTTGTTCACCCGGACCTGCCGCCAGGAACGATCCTCGCTTATTGCGAACGCTTGCCGGCCTGGTATCAATCGAACGAGACGCCCAACGTCGCCGAGGTCCTGACGCGCCGCGACTATTATCGCGTCGATTGGCCGGTGCGCACTCGTCGCCGGGAGTTTGGCGTCTACACCGAAGAGGTCTTGGCCATCTACGCCTCATTCGGCATCGGCATCATCACCAACATCGGCAACGGCTGAACGCTCGGCCGCGCCAAGCGCGTCGGCATGGCCGAGGCGACACGCGCGCAGCCGTTTCGTTTGTCGCACCGTCTCAGCGAGCGTTGCATGTCGCCATTCGATCTGACCAATCTCGCGGCCTTGAAGGCCTGGCTCGGACTGCCGTCCGCGCCGGGCCAGAACGATGCGACGCTCACGGCGCTCGTCACCGCGGCGAGCCGTTCGATCTACGCGTCGCTGAGCCGCCCCAACCTCCTGCCGTCTTCCTATGTCGAAACGATTGATCTTGAGGCCAGCCGAGTCACCTTGAGGCATTGGCCGGTCATACAGGTGATGTCGGTCAGGTCGCGCGGAATCGCCGTTCCGCCCGATGAGAACGCCGACCTGGAGGCCTCCGTTGGCTACGCGCTTCAGCCGAGCGACGGTGTTCCGCCGGGCCAACCGCAGGCGCTCGATTTATTCGGCCATCACTACCGGCCCGGACGACAAAGTCTCGTCGTCTCCTACAGCGCCGGCTACGCAGTTCAAAACGAGACGCAAACCGTTTCCGTCGCCGCTACCCTCCAGCTCTCCGCGTTTTCGCCTTATGGACCCTGGGCATCGGATCTCGGCGTGACCTACGCTGCCACCGGCGTGCCACTCGTGGCGGTTTCAGTCTCGCCAGGCGCTGGGCAATATGTGGTCAGCTCCGGGATCTACGACTTCTCTGCGGCGGACGCCGGGCAATCGGTTTCCATCTCTTATGGCTATGTGCCGCAGGATATCGCCCAGGCGTCCCTGGAATTGGCGGCTGAGCGTTTTCGCGCGGCCGAGCACATCGGACTCAGATCGAAGTCGATAGGCGGTCAGGAAACAATCGCCTACGACACGAGCGCAATGTCGGCGCCGATCCAAGCGACGCTGCAACCCTATAAGCGAGTCATCCTCTGATGTCCGCGCTCGAGGTCCAGGGTCTCGAAGAAACAAGCGCGCGGTTCAATGCCTATCCGGGCGTATTGCAAGCCGCGCTCAGCGCCAAGGCGACCGAACTGGCAGGGGCGCTCGCCGATCTGGTCAAAAACAACAAGCTTTCCGGCGCCGTGTTGAACACACGCTCCGGCGCGCTCAGCGATTCGATCGCGGCCAGCGTAACTGCTGACGCGGACGGCTTTCTTGCCTCGGTCGGCTCTGAGGGCGACATAAAATATGCGGCGATTCAGGAGTACGGCGGCAAGACGAGCGCACACGAAATCCTACCGGCGAAGAGCGACGTGCTCGCCTTCGTCGCGGGCGATGGTCAGCATTTCGCACGCCGAGTTGAGCATCCCGGCTCGCTGATCCCCGAGCGATCCTATTTGCGGTCGGCGCTCGCTGACATGGAAGACGAAATTGTCACCGCGCTTGCCGACGCCACGGCTAAGGCATGGGAGAGCGCATGACCCGTGAAACAGCGTTCTCCGCATTGTTCGCCGTGGTCTCCTCGGCTTATCCGTGGGGTCTCGCGTCGCGGCGGATGAAGATGTGGAGCGAAGTTCCGGCCGCCCTACGCCCGGCCTTCTTCCAGCTAGAATCGGGCCCGGAGACCTATCAATGGGCCTCGCCAGCGACGCCGAAGCGAACGCTTGAGGCCAAGCTCTTCCTCTACTTTGACTCCCGCGACCCGACAACCCCGGGCGCGACAGCGATCAACAACGCTCTCGACGCAATCGACGCGGCGCTTGCGCCCGCCGGCCTCGACATGAGCCTCGGACGGCAAACCCTCGGCGGCGCCGTGTACGACTGCAAGATCACAGGCGTGCCGGTGCGAGACACAGGCGACCTCGACGGCGACGGCCTCGCGGTCGTCGCCGTACGGCTGGTGGAGCCGTAAAGGCGCTTCATCCCTCGTCCGCTGAATTTTCCCACGAAACGCGCTGCGCCTTGCTGACAGCAGCGGCGCGATTCTCACAACCGACCCCATAGCGGAGTTCCCCCTCATGTTCGTATTCGGCTCAGGTGTGCTGACGGGCACGCAATTGAATGTCCCCAATCCAACCCCGATCAACTTCGGGCTGGTTCAGAAGGTCAGCGTGGACACATCGGTCAGCGTCAAGGAACTGTACGGCCAATTTGCATTCCCCGTCGCCGTCGGATCCGGCACCCGCAAGGTTACGTGCAAGGCGACCTTGGCGCGGTTCAGCGGTCAGGCTATCGGGCGGCTGTTCTACAACCAAGCGCCGACTGCGGGCTCAACGATCTCTCAGTTCTCAGAGGTGCATAGCGTCCCCGCCGCCAGCCCGTTCACGGTGACGGTCACCAACGCCACTCATTTCGTCGCGGATCAGGGCGTCATCTACGCCGGAACCGGGCTTCCATTGCTCAATGTCGCGACATTGACGGCGGCTGGGCAATACACATTCAACCCATCGACCGGCGTCTACACCTTTTTCACGGGGGATCAGGGCGCCAACGTCCTAATCTCCTACACCTACACACAAACGGCCACGACGACCCAGAGTTTGGCAATCGGCAACCCGCTCATCGGGCCCACGTCGACTTTCACAGCAACGCTCTTTGCAACCGACCCGACGACGAACGCGCAGTTCTCGGTGACGCTCAACCAGTGCGTCGCCAGCAAGTTCTCGTTCGACACCAATATCGAGGACTTCGCCAAGCCGGACTTCGAGTTCCAAGCATTCGCCAACGCAGCCGGTCAGGTGATGACCTTTAACTTCGGAGACGTAGCTTGAGCGAGGAGGCTTTCGGCATATCGCTTGGCGGAAAGACCTGGTCGGTCCCGCATCTGCCATTCCGCGCCATCAAGGCGATCCAGCCGGCGCTGTTCGAAATTTATCTCGCGGCGGGCGGCCCTTCCATGTCGGGCGAGTCCGTCGCGCGCCTCAACGAGGCCCAGCTCGATCGCCTTGCTGAAGCGACCTGGCGGGCGGTCTCATTCGTCGAGCCTGAGCTTTCCCTGACGAAATTTCTCGACCTCGCGTTTTCGGTAGGCGAGTTGATCCAGGCGTTTCCGGCGGTGGCCAAGGCGGTCGGCCTTCAGCCAGGCAAAATTGACGGACAATCCTCTCCTGCGCCTGCGACGGCGGAGGCGTCGCAAGACTTGGGAAAGTCGATTTCGACGCCCTGATCGCTCAGGTCGTCGCTAACACCGGTTGGAGCTGGGATCAAGCGTTAGACCAGCTGACCATGCCGCGTTTCCTCGCCCTACGAGCCGAGTGGCGTCGCAACCCGCCCATTCACTGGCTTGTCGCCGCAACGCTCAAGTATCGCGCGCCTGACGACGTCCCATCACCGCGCCAGCCCACGATCGCAGAGTTAAAGGCCGCCTTTCCAAACGGGGCGCTTTGACGAACCCATGTAAGTTCAAGGATCAGCGATGGCCGACGCAAATGTTTCCGTCAGCTTCAGCGCTTCGATCAACGATTTTGTATCGGGGGTCGGTCAAGCGAAAGACGCTCTCCAAAGCTTTTCGGCTCCCTTCGGGGAAATCAACGCCCAATTGTCCTCGCTCGGCACCGCGTCGTCCCAAGCCTTCAACCCGAGCCGCCTGCAGCCCTATCGCGACGCATTGCAGGCGACCAAAGGCCTCCAGCAATCCTTCGCCGCCGACGCAGGCCGCGCCGCGGCGGCCTTGCGAACCGGCGACGACGCCGCATACGCCGATGCGGTTCGGGCGGCACAACTCGCAGCGTCTGAGGAGGTCAGGCTGCTTGCGGACGGGTTGAAACAGAAGCTTGCCCTCTACGCCCAGGAGGCCCGCTTTTACGAGATCACTCAGCAGCAAAAGCTTGAGCTGTCTCAGCAGGCGATCAGTCAGGAATACGCTGGTGAACTCGGCGCGCTGCAAAAGCTAGATGCTCTTGGCGAGCAGTCGCTGGCCTCAAAGCAGCGTGTCGATGACATGCTCATCGAAGCGACCCGTCGGCGTGACGACCAGATGGGCGCCTTGACCCGTTCCGCGCTGCAGGACCAGGAGCGCGACTATCAAGCGTTCGGCAGTTCTATCTCGCAGGCGTTCAATTCTCAATTGCGCGGACTTCTGACCGGCACGACCACATGGCACACCGCTTTTAAGAACGCGCTCGAGGACTTGCTGATCAAGTTCATCGAGTGGTGCGAAACCTCGGTCGCGCACTATGCCTTGGCGGAGGCGATGAAGACGTCCGCGACTACGGCCGGCGTCGCCGCCCGCACGAGCGTGGAACAGGGCGGCGCTGCGGCCTCATTGGGCGCACAGGGCGCGTCGATGGTCCGATCAATCCTCTCCTCCGCCGCCGAGACATTCGCCGGCGTGTTCGGATTTCTTGCCCCCCTCATGGGCCCCCTTGCAATCGGTCCTGCGGCGGCGGCCCAGGCCACTGTCGCCGGGATGGCAGGCGCGGTCGCGTCGGCCGACATAGGTATGTGGCAGGTGCCGAGAGACCAACTGGCGCTCATTCATCAGAACGAGCTCATTATGCCCGCTGGTCCTGCCGGCGCGCTGCGCGACATGCTGACGAACGCTCCGAACGGCGGTGTGTCGGGAGGAGGCAGTGTGGCCATCCACCCAACGACCCATTTCCATATCAACGCGATGGACGGCGCCTCAGTCGGATCCTGGATGCGGTCCAACGGTCCCGGCATGGCGAAGGCGCTCGACCAGGCGGTGCGGCACGGCGCGGCGCTCGGACTTAAAAGGCTTAACGGGCGCGGATGACTTTCCCAACCGTCACTGGAGTCCATCTGCTGCCGTCGACCGGCGAGTTCGCCTATGACACGATGTCCGCAGTCGGATCTCAGCGCGGGTCGAGCGGTCTCAACAACGCAACGATCCTGAATTTCTTCAGCAGCTCTCCCGGCGCGCCGACCGACTATACGAACGCGATCATCCAATTCCAGGCTGAGCATCCCGAGTGCACAACGGTCAGCCTGGTCATCGCATGGTTCTTCAATTCAGAGGACGCCTCGCGTTGTAACGTCTATCCGTCGACGAACTTCATCCTCGGCGAGTTCGAGCAGTGGACCGATGGAGGGTTCGCGCCCATTAACTGGAAAGTGTCGGGCCTTACCGAGCAGGACTTTCCGGGCCTGATCCCGCTCCCTTCCCTGCCCGGCTCGACCAATTTCGTTTATGGCGGCACGCCAAGCGATCCGAGCGTCGTCCGCTGCATCCGCGATCTCAAGAGCCGCGGATACAAGGTCGTCTTCTATCCGTTCCTGCTGGGCACGAGCGCCGGGTTCCCCTGGCGCGGCCGGATCACCTCGCCCGGCGACCTGTCGCAAACCGCGACGAATGATGTCGCTGCTTTCATGGGCAATGCGGCGATTGGAGATTTTGTTCGGGACACGGTCAATCTGACGGTTGGATATTCCGGCTTTCTTTTCGATTGGACGTTCCGCCGGATGATCCTCCACTATGCGAATCTTTGCGTCGTCGCTGGCGGGGTGAATCTCTTTGTGATCGGGTCGGAGCTTCGCGGCCTCGAGATCCTGCGCGGTCCGGGCTGGACGAAGCCGGGCACGGCAGATGGTTCAGGCAACGCGGTCTGGGACTACCCTATGGTCGCTCAGCTCAACATGCTCGCCAACGACGTCCGGACGACTTTCGATAACGCCGGGCTAACGAAGAACCTAACAAGTCTTGAGAACCTGCTGACATATTCGTCCGACTGGTCGGATTGGATGGGCTGGCAGCACTCAGGCGAGAATGGACAGTGGCCTCATCTGGATCAGCTGTGGGCCAA
This sequence comes from uncultured Alphaproteobacteria bacterium, assembly GCA_963775405.1. Lineage (GTDB taxonomy): Bacteria > Pseudomonadota > Alphaproteobacteria > Rhizobiales > Beijerinckiaceae > Roseiarcus. The sequence continues at coordinate 38,635 of CAVZJI010000030.1, read as the reverse complement.
CCCGAACATCGATTTCGTCAGCTTCGATAATTACATGCCGTTGTCTGACTGGACGAGTGGTAACGGCGGTTTGGATGCAGCGAACTGGCGCGAGCCGAAATTCGTCGGGACGTGGCCCCCTGGACCAACGGATTTCAACAGGCTTGGTTTGCGCGGGCCGCCAACGATCTACTCGATCCCTTATCTCAAGGGCAACATTGAGGGCGGACAGTATTTCGATTTTTTCTACAATGACTCCAATAATCTTGGCCGCGGTCTCGATCCGAACAGAACAGATTTGCAAGTGTCATTACCTGAAGGTGACCGTCTATCTCAGGCCCGCAACCAGTACTTTCCTCAACAAGAAATTCTCGCCAACAAACAATTGCGCTGGTGGTGGAATAACGATCACCAAGCGGTCTATGACAACGGCGACGGCCACGGGTTCGCCCCGCATGGGCCGCGCACTGAGTGGACGCCGAATTCCAAATCCATCATCACCCTCGAATATGGTTTTGCCGCCTGCGACAAGGCGACCAATCAGCCGAACGTCTTTTTTGACCCTAAATCCACCGAGAGCTTGACCGCCTATTGGTCGATCTGGGATCCGGCCAACGAGGGTGACTATCTGCCGCGGCGGGATGACACGATCCAGGCGCTGGCGCTAGAGGCGGTCTACGAATATTGGAACGTCGACGGCAACAACGCGAATGTCGGCAGCGTGCCGATGCTCAACTGGGATTTTTGCTGCGTCTGGAACACGGACGCGCGACCATTCCCCACATTTCCGATCCTGAATAACGCTTGGGGCGACGCCGGAAACTGGGCGCAGGGGTTGTGGATCGGGACCACGCGCGCCGTGCTGCCGCCGCCCGCGCCTAGCCCGCCGCCTACGCCACCTCCGTTCCCCACTTTCCCAGATCTCACGACGCTCGGTTGGTCCGTGCACGTCAAGCCGAAATTCAGCACGCTGCTTGCGCAGCACGTGAGCGGACGAGAGACGCGGACTCAGCAGTTCGCGAATCCCTACTTCGAGATCGAACTGACCTATGACGTCCTGCGCTCCGACGTGGCGATCGCCGAGTTGCAAGCTATTGCAGGATTCTTCGCCCAGGTGAGCGGTCAGGACGAGCCGTTTTGGATCGCGCCGCCGGGCCTATCCGCGGCCACCGGCCAAGCGATTGGGATCGGCGATGGACTGACGACGGTTTTCCCCCTCGTCGCTTCGATCGGATCCTACACCGGCCCCGTCTTTGGGACGTCGGCCGTCCCAGCGGTCTACCTGAATGGGGTCGCGCCGCCGGCGGGATGGACGGTTTCAAGCGGATATCTGCCGGTGATCACATTCACGTCGGCGCCGACGGCGGGCGCCGCCGTCACGGCCGACTTCGACATTCTGTGGCTTTGCCGCTTCGCCGAAGATGTGCAGGACTTCGAGGAGTTCATGACAATGCTCTGGATGCTCCGGACGGTCCGGTTGATGACAGTCAGGTCCTGACATGGCTCCGCCGCCGTCGTTCCCGACACTCTCCGGCCTCGGCTGGAGCGCCCACAAAAAGCCGGTGTTTTCAACACTGGTCGCTAGCCACGTGTCGGGCCGAGAAGTACGAAATCCGCTCTACCAGAATCCGATCTGGTCGTTCGAACTGACGTATGACGGCCTGTCTTCATCGCCGACCGCCCACCCTGGCCTTGGATCAAATTCTCAGCAAACGCTGTTGGGATTTTTCCTTCAGCTTCAAGGGCAATTCGGGACCTTCCTTTTCGTCGATCCGACCGACAGCTTCGCGACCGACGTCACCTTCGCCACCGGCGACGGAACCACCCAGACCTTCACCTTCTCGCGCTTCATGGGCGCTTTCCTCGAGCCGGTCGGCTGGGTTCTGGCGGTTTCGAACGTCTTCCTCAACGGCGTCAACCATCCAACCGGATGGTCTCTGTCGCAGCCGAACTCGCTGATCTTCACGTCCCCACCCGGCCCTGGCGTCCTGATCGCCGCGACCTTCACCTACGCCTTCCAGTGCCGTTTCGAAGATGACGACCTGGATTTCGAGCAGTTCATGTCGAATTCTCTGGAAGATCGATAGCGTCAAATTCCGATCGGTGCGGACGCCGTGAAGCCGACCTCGCCAACTGTCATCAACCTCATCAACGCCGCCCGCGCCGCGCCCGATGCACCAATTGCCGTCGCCGAGTGCTTCACCTTCATCACGACGACGGGAACGCAATACACATGGACGAGCGTCGATTATGACGTGCAGTTCAACGGCTCCACGTTCCTCTGCAACGGCCCGCTCGTCTCTGGCCTGAAATATAAGGGATCGATCGGCCTTGAGGTCGACAAGCAGCAGATCACTATTGCCGCTCGACCGACGGACATCATTAACGGGGCGCCTTTTCTTATTGCTCTGCGTGATGGGGCTTTCGACGGTGCTCCTATTTATCGGGACCGTGTTTTCCTTACTGGGCCTATGGGTTCGGTGGTTGGAGGCGTTAGACTTTTTCAAGGACGTGTATCTACCGTCGATAACGTAGGTCGAACGCAAGCGACTCTGACCGTCGCTTCGGATCTCGTGATCCTTGACTACGACATGCCGAAAAATCTGTTCTCGCCAACGTGTCTCCACGTCCTCTATGACGCCGGCTGCGGGATCGTGCGGGGCACATTTAGCGCCGATGGCGTTGTTGGGGCCGGCTCAACGTCAAACTCGATCTTCTGGAGCGGCGCCCGCGACGGGGACGCGCAGGGCTCGCTTGTCTTCACTTCTGGCGCGAACGCCAACGTCCGCGTCACGATCAAGATTGCCGGTGCGGGAGTGGGGTACGAGCTGATGTATCCGCTCCCATTCGCGCCAGCTCCCGGCGACACCTTCAACGTCGCCTTCGGCTGCGATCACACGCAATCGACCTGTCAGGCAAAGTTCAACAACCTCGTCAATTTCCGCGGCTTTCCGTACGTGCCGCCGCCGCAACTGGCTTACTGAGGACGCGATGAAGCACGTCTTTGCGAGGGAGGTCGTCGAGGTCGAGCCGAAGACGCGCCAGGACATCTTCGATCGCGTCGTTCGCCATTACCGCGCGCAGCGTCGCCGTTGTCCTCCAGAGGGCCATTGTTCGTATCGCCTTGGCGGTGATCGTTGCTTTGTGGGCGCGCTGATCGACGATGCTCACTATGACCGGGAGATGGAAGGCTACCTCGTCTACGACCTTCTTAAGGTCATCGAGATGCCTGGCTGGTTTCGTGAGAATGCAGGCTTCATCGCGGAAATTCAATTTCTTCACGACACACCATCCAACTGGTCCGCCGGCCGGATGGATATGGTGCTCGAACTGTTCGCCGCAGAGCGCGGCCTGACGATGCCAGCTTGAGTGACGCTCAGCGCGCAGCGGTGGTCACCGAAGCACGGACATGGCTAGCAACTCCGTACCATCATGCGGCCGATGTCAAAGGGCATGGTTGTGATTGCGCTATGCTCCTCGTCCGCGTCTACGCCGACTTAGGCCTAATAGAACCCTTCGACCCGCGGCCGTACACGCGGGACTGGTTCCTTCACCGGAGCGAGGAAAAATATCTCGGCCATCTGTTTGACCGAGCGCACGAGGTTCGCGAGCCTGGCTTGGGCGACGTGGCGGTCTTTCGTATTGGGCGCCTCTTTGCGCACGCTGGCATCGTGAGTTGGCTAGAGCCGCTTGCTGTGATCCACGCCTTCGCCCCGGCGCGCGTCGTGATCGAAGATTTCGTTGGCGCCGGCGAACTCAAAGAGAAATTGAAAACCGCGAAATTCGCGAGCTTCTGGGAGGCTGAACAAATTGAGCTTCCTTCGCCGTAGCAGCAACGACAAGCCCGACTTCACGTCGCTGCAAGTCCAGACCTCGACGTCGACAATGCCGATCCCGATCGTCTGGGGGCGGAACAAGATTGCGCCGAATCTCATCTGGTTCGCAAATTTCCAGGCGGTTCCCGGCGGCTCCGGCAAGGGCGTCGGAGGAAAGGGTGGACTATTCGGCGGCGCCAGCGCGAACAGTTACACGTACACTGCCGACCTCATCATGGGTCTGTGCGAGGGGCCGATCGCCGGCGTCGGGCTCATCTGGAAAGACCTCTCGATTTACGTGCCCCTCGAGCTCGGGATTGGTATTTTCAACGGCACGACGCCGCAGGTCGTTTGGCCGTATCTGGCCGCCCTCTATCCTTACAATGCCCTTGCCTATCAGGGCACCGCTATCGCCTGGGCAGCGGGATATAATCTCGGAGACTCGGCTTCGATCGGCAACCACAATTTCGAGATCGTCGGCATTCTGGCGGAGACGGGTGTAAACGGGACCGACGCCGACCCAGCGCTTGTCATCCAGGATTTCCTGACGAACGCGCAATATGGCTGTGGCTTCAATCCAGCCAGTATCAACTCCGGGTCTCTGTTCACCAATCCTGACAGCTTCCAAGCCTATTGCCGAGCGATGGGCTATGCCTTCTCGCCTGCGCTAACCAGCCAGGAACAGGCGTCAAGCACGCTCACGCGCTGGCTGCAAATCTTTTCGACGGCCGCGGTGTGGAGCGGCGGTCTGCTGAAATTCATCCCCTATGGGGACACGGCAATCTCTCAGGGGCAGGCGGGAACGTCTAAAATCGAATTATCAATCCCGATCCCGATTCCAGTATCTTCGGGGGTTTCTCTTCCGGCAATCGTCACAGTCTCCACGCCAGGTCAGTTCGTCTCTGACGGCGGTGTTTCTTATGCCTTCTCTGGCGTTCCGTTCGTCTTCATCGGCGCCAACATCCCGTCGATCGCTGGCGAGTACGGGATGTCTCAGCCTGGGTCTTACATCTTCGGGCCGCCCGATCAAGGAAAGCCTATCTTCATCACCTTCACGACGCAGGCGGCGGGGAGCTTCACACCGAACCTCACGGCAGTCTACGACCTGACCGACCTCGATTTCATCGACGAGAAGGGCAACAAGGATCCGGTCCAGGTTGAGCGGGCCGACGTGTTCTCGCTGCCGACCGTCCAGCGTGTCGAGGTTCTCTCCCGCGGCAACCAATATTCGGCGCTCCCTGTCGAGGCGCGCGATCAAAGCCAGATCGAGATTTTTGGCCCGCGCGTCGGCTCAACCATCCAGGCGCATGAAATCTGCGACGAGTTCATCATGGGCCCTGCGATCGCCCAGACGATCTTGCAGCGCGAACTCTACGTCCGAACCAAGTTCACGTTCAAGTTGTCGTGGGAATATTGCCTGCTCGATCCAATGGACATCGTCACTCTGACGGATTCGAATCTTGGCCTTTCGAACTATCCGGTCCGCGTCATTGAGATCGAAGAGGACGACAAGGGGTTGCTCGCATTCACCTGCGAGGAACTGGTTGCTGGTATCTCTAACCCCGCGCTCAATCCCAACGCCGGAGCGAGCGGCTTTAAGCCGAACTTTGGTGTTCCTGCTGTTCCGGTCAACGCGCCGCTAATTGTTGAGCCTCCGCAGTCTCTCACGGCCGGTGTGTCGCAAATCTGGGTCGGAGCCTCGGGTATCGGCGCCGGATTTAACGGCCAATGGGGAGGGGCGGTCGTTTGGCTCTCTGTTGACGGCATCACCTATTCTCAAGTTGCAACGCTCAACTCGCCGCTGCGCCAAGGCTTCTTGACCTCAAGCCTACCTGCGGCCGCCGGATGGGATTCCGTCGACACGCTGGCAGTTGACCTTACGGAAAGCGGAGGATCGCTGTCTGGAACGAGCATGTCGGCCGCGCAGCAGGGCGGAACACTGTCGCTCGTCGACAACGAGTTCGTGGGCTACGAGGTCGCGACGCTAACCTCGAGCAGCCCGATCCTCTACAGCCTTACCGGGCTCGCTCGTGGGCTAGGTGGTTCTTCGCCAACGGTTCATTCGACCGGAGCTCCGTTCGCGCGCCTTGACGGCGCGGTTGGTCGCTTCGATCTGCCGGCAAATCTATCCGGCAAAATGTTGTTCTTTAAATTTCAGAGCTTCAATACGCTCGGCGGCGGCCTACAAGACCTCTCGACCTCCACGGTCTATACCTTCGCGACGACCTCTCCGTCAGTTGTCAATCCTATTTTTGCACAGCTTCAGACCGGCTTCCCGCTCGATCTTGGGCAGGTGACGGACGCGCCGACGCTATCGGACGACTTCGGCTCAGTCGCGGTCGCCGCTGGCGCTTCGTTGGATCTCGGAGCCGTTGCGGTTACGGTCGTCAATCCGATTGCGGCGCAACTGCTGCTCGGGTCTCCGGTCGATCTCGGGCTCACGACGGGCGCAGTAACGCTATCCGACGATTTCGGATCAACCAATGACGCCGTCGTCGATGTCATCAATCTTGGGACGGTTCTGTGACGACGTTCCTCTTGTAGGTCTGCACGATAGCGCAGGCAGCGATCTTAGTTTTGTACGCAGTTCTCGATCTTCATCATCAAGGGATTCTGCAATTGAGCGAGCAACTCCAATTTCGGCGCGGCACAGAGTCTCAGGTCGCATCCTTCACGGGTGCTGCAGGCGAGGCCGTATTCGACACGACCAACAATCGGCTCGTCGCCAATGATGGCGCGACCGTAGGGGGCATCCCTGTTGCGAAACTCTCCGAGGTCATAACCAACTCCCGCACTGCAGTTTCAGACGCCGCTTATACCGTGCTGCCGGCGGACCGCATGGTCGCCTACACCGTGCTAACCGCCGCGCGGGTTGTCACCTTGCCGGCCTCAAGCGCCTACCCGAGCGGAACGCGGCTTCTGATCGTCGACGAGACGCGAAACTGCTCGGTCACCAAGACGCTCACGATCACGGCCACCGGCACGGACGCAATCGACGGCGCGGCTTCTGCTGTCGTCAACCAGGCCAATGGTTTCATCGGGCTCGAGAGCAATCAGGCCGGCGAATGGACCATCGTCGACAAAGGGTTCATGCCGGCGCTCGAATCAATCGCGGCCGCGCCGCATGGAGCCAACATCCAGATCGGTGTGCTCGAGACGCTTGTCACCCTTTCGGGCGCCTCGACCAATGCCTCGCTCCAGATCCCGGCCAATTGCATCGTGCTGGCGGTCGGCGCGCGGGTGATAGCGGCGATCACTGGGCCGACCTCCTATGAGGTCGGCGTTGCCGGAAACCTTTCGCAATTCGGCTCGGCTCTGAGTGTCGCAGCCGGATCGACCAATTTCGGGATAATCGGCCCGACCGCGTTCTACACGGCGACGACGCTTACCATTACCGCGGCGGGTGGCAGCTTCTCGGCCGGTCAAGTGCGGCTCTCTATTTCCTACCTGCTGGCTAATCCGTCGGCTGCATAACGCTGATCTTCCGTTCGATCGAGGCTCCCAACTATGAAACGCTCAGCCGCCGCAATTGCCGCCTTCCTCTCTCGGCTCAGGCTAGACCGCCCGTCGAGCTTTGTGGTTCGAGTAAGCTTACGCCACGCACGCAAGAGAGCAAATTCCGACCAGAAGCCTGGCCCATTTATTGGCGGATCGGACAAGCCGGCCCCCCATAACGAAAAGGCTGTGGGAGGCAAAGTCCGCATTCACCTAAGATTCGACGGCTCGCTGCTTGCGAGGGCAGACGCCGCCGCCAATCGCCAAGGAATCACTCGTACCGCATGGTTGCACCGCGCGGCCTTTGACGCGCTCGAGGGTAAAGTCGCGAGTCCTACGAACTAAGCACTCCGCCTAACTACTCGACCCAGGGAAGCCGCTCTCACGGTTTCTCTTCGCACTCTTATTTCGCTCTCGAGTTTAGGGCACACCCAACCGCTATCGGGTGCATCTCGGGCGAAGAATCTTTCAGCTCCAAACCAGCGCGAGCAACGTCACTCGATGCGGACTCATTGCATCACGTGAATCTCATTTCCCACGACTGATCCCGCAATTGAAACGCGCCTTCCAACGCCGGGTAGCGCGCCTTCTTGCGTCTTTGAGAGGACGTCCAAAAAGATGAAACGCCTATCGTTCGCCGCGGCGCTCGCGTCGGCAGCTCTTTTCAGCTGCGCGGCTCAAGCACAGACTTACCAGGATTGGTCGGGCACAATCATTCCCGGCGTTACAAACGTCCCGTTCCCGTACACTCATCTTGGGCCTGGGCAGTACAATTTCACTCCGTCGACAGCGACAGCGCTGAGCCCGCCGTTTGGGGCGAGGTATGCGGTTATTTGCTCCAAGGTCGGCGCCCAACAGGCGGAATATACAACCGACGGCCAAACGACCCCGGGGCCGAGCATAGGACAGGATTTGCCCGCCGGACAATGTGTCCAACTGGTGGGGGCGGACGTGATCGCGAGCTTTCGCATCTATTCAGCCGGCCACGTAAACGCGGAATACTTCAAATGATAAAGACTGTTGCTCGGCTGGCGATCACGGCCTCAATATTTCTAACCCCTTCGGCACAGTACGCCCAGATGGTCCCGGGCGTCAGCGGCCCGATGTCCCCAACAAGCAGCTCAAGCGGCGGCGGTGGCGGCGTCACGCCGTCAGCCACGCCACCGTGTCTTCTCGATATCTCCGTCTCCCTGTGCACCGGAGGGCTTAGCTAATGATTGCGTATCGTCATAAACTCATATTCGCCGCGGCCATCGTCGCCTCGGTGCTGGGCGCGTGCTTGAGCGGAGCTCACGCTCAAGCGCTCACGTCTCTCAATGGCATCTCCCTGTCGGGCGCGGCCCCGACCGGCTTCACCTCGCAGGCGTTCGAGTATAGTTGCACGTCGGGCCAGGCGTTGTGCTGGCCCCAGATTCAGCTCTGGGACGGCGCTACCCAGGCCACTGTCAACTCATCGGATCACGGGCTCAACATCCACATCGCCGGCGGGTCAACCGGCTTGCCGACGGGCGCCGCCACCGCCGCTAATCAAGAAGTGACCAGCGCCGGAACGAGCGCGGCTAGCGCACAGGCTGTGCAGGGCGTCATAGGCGGTGTGCCGATGCCGGCCATCGGCGCCAATACCGGCGGAAGCCTGACGAGCATTATCCAGGCCGGCGTTTCAATTCCGGTCAATATCTCAACCGCGGCGACAACGCAGCTCGTGGCCGCGGCCACAGGCAAGGCGATTTACGTCACCGCGTGGGACGTGATTGCAGCCGGGACCGGGAACATCACGCTCGAGTATGGCACGGGCTCGAATTGTGGTACCGGGACCACGGCGCTGACCGGCGCCTATAGCCTCGCGGCGCAATTCGGCATCGCTAAGGGCAACGGTTTGGGTCCCGTGCTCGTCGTGCCGGCCGGTAACGCACTCTGCGCCTTGACCTCCGCCGCAGTGCAGATGAGCGGGAGCGTGAGCTATACGCAATTTTGAGCGATGCGCCCAGCCGCTCTCAAACGCATAAGCCAATCCCAAATTTCCCTTCTTCCTAAGGCCACAATGAAGCGCTTCCTCTCCTTCCTCGCCTTCGCCCTCCTAGGGCCGCTTTGGCGCATGCCTGCGTGGGCGCAGCTGACGACGCTTGGCGTCGGCGGGATCGCGGCCGTGGTCGTTGGCACGCTGATGACGCCCGCGATCGTTCCTCAGCCAAGTTCGTATTTCAACATCAACTCGCCTAGCGGCAGCGCAAACAACGCTCTCAAGCCCAATGGCGGAACGGCAGGTGCGGAATTTTTGCCTACCACGGTCGTGAACTCTCACGTCATCTACGTCGAGGGCATTACCCCTACTGCCATAACGAATAACGAATATGCCTTGGGCCGCGGCGGAGCGTCCCAGGGGCTTGAACTCGGTGAAGCCGGCCCTGGCGGGCAACCGTCGTTCTATTTTCAAAGCAGCATTGCGGGGTCTGGGTTCTGGTGGACCGCAATCAATGGCGTTAACACCTTGTCGGGGGGCATGTCTGCGTCCGCCGGAACCGGATATAACACTGGGGGCTACTTTCCGTTCACGGCGTCGGGCGGCGGCTGCGCCCGCCCGCCGAGCGGCATATGGACGGGTACCGCCGGCACGATTCCAGCTACCGATCCGGGCTTTCTTTGTTCTGGCACGGTGGCGCCTACCGCGACTGTGTTGAGCGTTCCTGGGACCGGCGCGCAGCAGGCGACGGGCGCAGGCTCGATCGCCACCACATGCACGCCGAACTCTCCTGTCTCTGGTCAGGTGACTATCACCGCGCACGTCGCTGTCGCGCACGGGTACACTCCTGGGCAGACCTACGCGATGGGGAACTTCCCGTCGCCCTTCAGCACGACATACACGGCGCTTCCTGGAACGAGCGGCACGACCATCGTCGGGACGGCGGCGATCAACAGCGGCGCTTGCACTGGATTCACAGGGGAAGGAACCGCGTTTAGCGGCACGGGCTCGGTCATCAGCCTTCCTGCTTCGGCGGCTGTGAATAACCCATTCGTGCTCGGCGGCACAGCAATAACCGTCAAGACGGCCCAGCATTTTTGCGAAATCATCGGTGAATACGGGGCCAACTCGCCGTTTCCGGGCGCGCAGTTCGCAAGTTTTGTTGATGATAAAGGAAACGCACTTCCCGGCGCTCCCGCGCTCGTTCCGTGGCTCAATCAGGGGACGGCGAACGCCACCGGATTCATCGCCGCAGGCGCGCAGCCGGCGCTCACCGTCACCGCGATGACGCCTTACCGCGTCACGGCGGCCAGCTTCAACGCGACGACCGGCTATGTGACGTTCACCGTCTCGACCAACCCGGTCTTTGTCCCCGGCTCGGAGTTCACCGTCACCGGCGCCTCGCCTTCCGGCTACAATCAGACCTATGTCGCGGTTGCGGGGACGTCCGGAACGACTCTCGTCGGCAATGCGCTCAGCGGCCAGCTCGGAACGATGCAAGCCATCAGCAATCCCGGAGCCTATTCGTCAGGAGGGACGGCGGTCTCGGTCATCATGCCGCAGATGGCGGCTGTCGGCTTGGCTACACAGGCGTTTATTGCGCCATTCGGGACATCAGGGGGGACGGGGACCGGAGGCGTCGGGACTTACGCCCTAACGTCGAATCAAGGAAATACGTCCAACGTAACGGTTACGGCGGTCACCGCGCCGTCCGGCGGAACGTCCACGATGACTATATCGGGGACGATCGACACCATGGTTGCCGGCCAAACCCTGACCAATGCTGGCTATACCACAACGGGACCCTTGGTTATTATTAACCAACTGACCGGGACGCCTGGGGCAGCCGGGACTTATAATGTATCCAATCCCAATACCGGAACAATCAGCGCTACAACCACCTTCACGAACCAGGGCATTATCGGATCAGTTGGCACGCCGGTTAATCTATTCTTCGCCCCGTTGTTTTATCAGACTGTAGGCGCAAGCCTCACTGCGCCTGGAGCCGTAACGCCGCGCACCCAGGCGGCCCTCGGCGATTTCATCACCCTGATCGGTTCGGAGACAACTGCGCTAAGCAACCTCAAGGGCGGCTGGGGCGGCTCGCTCGCCAATGTGGCCATGCTTTATGGCGCCTTCCCGCAAGCGGCGGGAGGGGCGCCTGACACGACGAAGCTCGCCAGCCTATGCAAGAAAACGTCGGACATCCAGACCTTCGCAACCTCGAACGGTCTAACCGTCCATTCGCTCTATCGCTTGAACGATCTTGGCATCTGGGCGGATTCGAGCGCGGCGCAGTTTACTGGAACGATCACCGGCGCTAGCGGCAGCACGGCGACGCTCAATGTCGCAGCGACACAAACCGGCGCGATTCCTACACAGCCTTCGACGCCGGCCACCATCATCGCCGGAGTAGGGGTCGCTGGTTGTCCTCAGGCTTGCCCGACGATAACGGGCGGATCGGGCGGAACCTACACCCTCTCGTTTGGATCGGGGACTGCGGCCAACCTGTCGTCAACCCCTATGACCGCCGGCGCCTTTCAGCCCGCGGCTCCGCTTGTGAACAACTCCGTCAACGGATTCATCTCGGGCAACACGCTAACCGTGACCTCTGTCCAGGCGAGCGCGACATCGACGTTCACCGGGCAATTGAATACCCAATTCACCGCAAAAATTGATAACGGATCGGGGGCTGCGGGCAATATTCTCACCGTCACGGCGCCGACGAATTTCGCTGCCACCGGCGGGGGCGCGGTTCTTGGGCCGGGGATGACAATCAGCGACATTGCGGGGGTCGTTGCGCCTGGAACTACCTTACAGGCGCAGACCTCTACAACCGGGGCGGTCGGCGGCACTTTTGGGATGGCCGGGACCTATACGCTCAGCGGGAGCGCGCAGCTTGTCGCGTCCAAGATCATGCAGGCCAGCGGCCCGCTTCCCAGCTTCGCCACCCAGCTCAATTTCAGCGGTGCGACCGGGCCGACGCCCGTAGGGGGCATGATCGTCACGGACGGGGGAGTCCACATCAACGGGGCCAGTCCGCTCCTGCTCACCAGCGTTACCGGCACGACCGGGCTCATCAATCCCAATTATTATCCGACGATTGCTCCTGAAACGATGTACGGGACGCTCACGAGCGTGGTTCCTGGGCAATATGTCGTCGGTCCTGGAATCACGACCCCTGTCAGCATCACTGGCATTCAGTCGTTGACACCATGCGCGGCGGCCGACGGCAACCCAGCGACCGGCTTCCCCGCATGCGGCGTCTACACGCTATCCAGCAGCGCGAATAGTGTCGGCTCGTCCGGAAGCCATGTCGCGTTCACTCTAACTGGCATTGGCGATGGCGGCGCGCTCGCGCCCGGGCCGGCGCTGACGATCAAAGACCAAGGGGCTGGCGTCACCTTCCCCGCCACCAATATCAGCTGCACGGGCTTCGGCGCCTGCACAGGAACCGGCTCGGTGCCCGTCTCCGGCACATTCGACACGTCTGTCCTTGGCGGAATGCCATCAAGTATCCAGGCGCAGATTTCGACGACTGCGGGCGGTCCTGCTGTTCCCGGCTGCTCGGCCTGCGCATGGGCGAATCTTGCAGGCTATTCGGCCACCCTCTCCTCGGGGACTGTGTTCAATTGGTCCGGTCATGCGGTCAACATCCCGGCAACGCAGGGTCCGCTCTTTGTGTCGGTTCGCGCGGCGAACGGAACCGCCTATGCGACGATGCCGAATCTCATCAAGATGGGGCTTGCGTTCGACGTGAATGGCGAAGGCCAGGTCGGGCCGTTCTTCAGCACGCAAGGCGGCCTTGCGATCAATTATTTCCAGGGCCTCAATGGGTATAGTTACTGGCAGGGGATGGCCGGGGGTAATTCTTTCTTAGACCAAGGCCCCGCTGTCAGCGGAACGTCTTGGTCCCCCGGCATACCGGATATGTATCCGGGCGACAGGTTTTCCCTTACCGGAAATCCGCCGCCTACCGAAGGCGTCGGGTTCCTCCAGCAAACGCTGACAAACGCTTTTGGCGGTTGGCCCGTCACGGTGGTTGAGCGCGAGAGGGACGGCATTGGGACCTCAATCGAAGCCTTGGGCAATCAGGTCCAAACTCAGAGCGTCGCCATCGGCGACGGGTCCTCGACGACGTTCTGCTCAGCGGCGAAGTTCTGCTCGAACGCTTCGGCGTCCGGGCCGCTCTTTTACAACGCGGCGGCCTTTACCGGGGCAACGCTCGCCGGCGCCTCGATCAGCGGAACCACGCTTACGGTTCCCGCCACGACCGGACTGCCACGAGGAGCGCTCGAGCCTGGACTGGTGCTGACCGATACAACCGGGCACATCACGGGGTCTCCGACTTTGGTCAATTGCCTGACCGGTTGTACGTTTGCTGCGTTCAATAGCGATCTTCAACAGACGTGGACGATCAGCGTCAGCCAAACCGTCGCCGCCGAGGCGATGCGGGCGGACCCCGTTGGCGGCGCTCCGGCGCCCCTTGAGTTTTTGCAAATCAATGGGCTCCCGCTCATTGGCAACGGGAGCTTCGGCCAGCAGCTCATGCAGGCTGGAACATTCAAAATCACCGTCAATGGGACGGTCGTTTGCCAGGACACGACGGTCTTCGCCTACAACAATCTCGGGGGAAATTGCACCGGGGCCGGGATCACGTCGTCATTCGTCAACTATAACTCGGGAGACTACGAAGTCGTTTTCAACTCTCCGCCCGCGAACAGCGCTGTTATCGTAGCATCGTGGACAAACATCGTCACACCGGATGTTGGAAACACGGCGACCGAACGGCCGCAAGGGCTGGATTTCTTTGGCGACGGCAAGTTCGGCGCGATGTCGTCGTTGTTCACCAAGGTTCCGGGCGGAGTGAATGGGCACATATTCGGCGATGGTATCGGTGACGCCGGCCTGATCACTCTCCCAGGATATGCAATCGGCGGACCTGGATATACGCAACAGACATCGTGGATTTACAACAGCAAGATGCCGAGCATAATCCCAGGTGAGACGGCAAACACTCCGTTTATTCTGGGCAATTATTGGCGAGGCGAAGGCGTCGAGGGCTTTCTTCTCAGCGCCGGGGCTGGCAATTCCGCTAATGGCGCCTTGTTCGAGCAATGGGTGTCCGATGTCACGGCGCCGTCGACATTTCCTGGGACGATCTCTGGCAGCACGCTCACGCTGACCTCGGCCGCAACCGGGTCAATGTGGGAAGGCGAAGTCCTTGGCTGCAATCCGTTCAGTCTTGGATGCCAGGTCGCGCCGGGGACGTACATCACGGCGCTCGCCACAGGCGTGTGGGGAGCCAGCGGCTCGACCTACAGTCTCAACCAGTCGGGATGCCTGACGACATGCACAGGGATCGCGCTGGCGAACGCGCTTCAATATCCCGGTCCGGGGCCTTCGATCTTTGCCGGCCCGCTGAATGATATTGCGGTACAAGGCAATCCGGGCGTGGCCGCCGCTGGCCAGAGCTTCCACGGGACGAACGGTTTCGCCGGCGCCGGCGGCCGCGTGGGCAGGCGATGGGCCGCGGCGGTTTGGGGTGGGTTGACTAATCCAAACCCGGCGCTCCCTGCGCCCAACGCGAGCAACCCGACGCTCGATCGCGTGAAGGCCGACGCGCTCGGATGCGACACAAACGCCCTAGCGGCTCCGTGTCTCGATGACGGGACCAAGGGCGCCGGACACGCCTTCCCCGCCACAGCGACAGCCACATGGACGGGCAGCGTGGCGACCGTCACCGGAGGTCTCGCTGCGAATGCTCGCCCCTTTGTCGTGGGGCAGGCGCTTAGCTGCTCGGGCTGCAATACGGGATTGGTCATCGTGGCGGTATCGATGCCGCCGACGCAAGACGTGACCCGTCCGAATGCGGGCCAGGTCGGGAATACCTTCACCGTGACCGCGAACGCGGCGATCGGCGGCTCTGGCAGCGGCACGATCACAGGCGGTTGCAAATCGAGCGGCGCCGGGCAATCGAACTGCATTGCCATCGCCTTCTCGATCAACACAACGAACGGGACGTATGGCACGGCGGCCTCTCTGGCGACGTGTGGAGAGAACAATCTGAACGGCAACGCGCCGCTGGACGACACGCCGAACGGGGTTTGCCAGGATAACGGTTTAGGTGAGCTTGTACGGGGCTTTCGTATCGGGACCCAGCAGGCCACCAATCGGCTGGTCGTCGGGACGCCTTACGACGACGGGGCCGATCCAGCCGGTGGCGGGTTCGCGCAGAATTTGGCGTTTACCTGCAACCTTGTCGCCGCGAAATTGGTTGAATGCGTGAAGGGTCCGACTTGGACGGCCGGCATTCCGGCCCTTGGCCAATGGACAGCCGGATCGACGTTCATCGGCTATGGCGATTCGCTGATCGCCACGAGCCGCGTAACCGGGATGATGGGCTATCCCGGAGGCCAGTCGCTCACCACCATGCCGAGCGGGGTTGGTTCCTTCAACGGCGGCTCCGGCTATGCGCCGGGGCTTTACACCGTCAGGTCGGCGACTCAGCCTATCGCCTCGGCGTCTTATGTTTCGTCGACCGGAATCCTGACGATGAACTTCGCCACCGCGCCCTTCGGCGCGGCCGTCGGGACCCAGGCGAACGGGTCGAGCGTCACCGTCGCAGGGCTCACCGGAACAGGGGTCGCCGCGCTCAACGGACCGTGGCCGATCACGGGGACGGCGGTATCCGGAACGCAGGTTACCGTCCAGGCGCCAACCGGGCTCGGGACGCTGACGATAGGCGTGACCGCGGCCGGCAGCATATTGTCGAGTTGCGGCACGCTCGGCCCACTCGGCGGCGGCACCATCGCCGTCGCCCCGGCTCTGGACCTCACGGTCGGTTCCGGCGGCTCGATCATCGACGCCTACCCCTCGACGATCAACGCTGCGCAAAATAACGCCATTGGAAATGGCAACATGGGGGTTAATGGCGTCTGCCAGTTCTTCCTGACGGCCGGGGGAGGAACAGGCGGCTCTATCACCCTCAATGTCGGCTCGACCGAAGGCCTGCCGGGGATCGGCACCTACAACACCGACTCGAACCTCATGGGGATTTTCCTCTATGACAATTCGGGCTTCCGCGGCAATCCACTCAATCCGTTCTTCACCAACAGCACGGGTGGTTATTTTGAGCCGGGGCTTCCAGTCAAGCCGTTCGGCGAATTCCTTGGCGTGGGTGTAAGCGGGTGAGCCGCTCCTTCTTTGGCAGGAACTATTCGCCGATCTGGGCAAGCTCGCTCTACTGCTCGATCAGCGACTGTCGGCACCACACTGAATCGTCGGTCGTATCGGAGGCGTCGTCGCCAGAACTGGAGGCAGCCTAGTGGATGTTTCTCGTCTCACCTTTCTGTCGCATTTCGTTCTCTGCCTTGCTTGCGCGGGGCTTGCTTTTTTTGCCTGGGTCAACGGGGTGCCGCAGATCATCTGGGCGAACGACATGAGCATGATGACAAGTGTGATCGGCGCACTGTTCATTGGCTCGGCAACCTCGCTCGGCTGGCAGGCGTGGCGAATCGGCGAACCGATGTTTGACGACGGAGGGCCGAGTGGCGCTCCGTCGTCTTTCGCCTTTCTCCCGTCACCTGATTATGGTCACTTGGCCGAGCGACTTTGCGTCATGGCGGGTTTTGTCGGTACAGCGATTGGGCTTTCGCTGCAGGCCAAGTCGCTCGCTGGGGGCGTGACTAGCTTCACGGCGCTCGCGACGTCGCTCTTCACCACCGCGAGTGGCGGGACCGCAGCGGCCCTGATCGCCATCATGACGTTCAATCTTGAAGCGGGCGTCAGGAGAGTGCAGCGATAATTCTCGTTGTACGGCTGCCATCCTTGTTCCTTTCTACGAGTTCTCTATGGTCACAGTAGCCGGCGTCTAGTGCGAAATGCTACTCGCCGAATGTGACCCGACCGCTCGCCGATCTGGATCGGGATTCCTTCTGCTTCTGCGTGTCTGGCTGGCCATGGTCGCGGTTGCACCGACCATCGCCAAGTCGACGGAGTCAAGGCAAAGGCGCAATTTCTAAGCGCGCCGATTGGCCTGTCGTCCTCAGTCGTCGATTTTTGACCTGTCGACCTTCGAAAAAGCCTGTATTCCACGGTTCTCGTCCGGTCGGACGCGCGTCGCTGGATCGCGACAGCCACGGCGATTCGACATCTTTGATCACAATCGCTGACGCTTCAGTCGTGCGCGGGGAGTTGAATAAGGAAACGACAGCGGTACGCTGCATCGAGCCAGGGCGCTGGGACAGCGCGCTCAGCCGCTATTTCCAATTGTGAGCTCGCCAGGGACGCGAAGTCGGTCCCCTTGCGCGTCGAAGTCACTGGCCTCCATCTGCGAGTCATCATCCTTTTTTTCGGCAATGTCGCGCTCGATGATGTCGGGCGAATCGCCAACGTTGTTAGCTCCGATCTGAGCGCGGACGGCAAGATTACGCTCCGCGGGCGGCCGCTTGAACCGATCACCGACGCCTACATGGGGGTGAAGCCGTGAACTTCTTCAGCGCTTTTGCTGCCTCGTTCGGATCCATGCTGCTCCTGACCGCGCTCATCGTCTCGTGGCTCTTTCGTTCCTCTGCCGCTCCACTTATGGCCAAGATTGCCGTCCCGGCCCTCATCGTCGCGCTCGCTTGTACAACGCCCTATCAAGTGAATGCGATGCTGGGATTTCCTATCTCGGCACCTCCCGCAATGCTACCCGTTCATGCTGAACTCATCGCCTTCGTCGCGTGCCAAGACGACACGCGAGTGGATTTGTGGTTACGTCAGAGCAACGCCCCGCCCCGCGCCTATGAGACCACGCTGAACAACAGGCTCAAACGGACGCTCCGCGAGGCACAGAGCAGGCTCGGCCATGGCGGAAGAGTGATGCTGGTGAAACCCCGCCTAGGAACGAAGCAAACCGGTGCCGCGGAGCAGCGCGCGCCAGATGATCCCAGCTACGAGCTGGACGATTCAGTCTTCTCACTTCCTCCAAAGGCCTGACTTGTCGGCCGAGGATTGCAGGCTCGCGTCTGATTCGAACCCGGTCCAATCTTCGTAGTGGCGTCGTCATCGACGACAAGATCTTCGACGACCGTGGCATCCCATCTCTTGAGCGTAATCCGCGCCAAGCCAGCGTTGGTCCGCAACGACGCGCAGGACGATACCATCGCTAGCGGCGAGGTCCCCTCCGAGAGAATTGTATAGACGACGAGGGGCACAACACGTTCGATGCCCTTTCCGTTTTCCTTTGTTATTTCAAAGGAGGTCCCATGCTTCGGATCGCGATCATCTCCACCCTCGTCGTCGGACTTAGTCGAGCGATCGGAGGCGCCGCTCTTGCAGGGGACAAAACGCCTTCGCCACCTTGCAAGCCGCTCGCTAAGCTGTGGGCCGACTTCGACGCTAAAACTCATCTCACCGCGCTCACGCCCGGGCAGTTCCATTTCGTGGAGGGTCTTTACGTTGGAAGTCCTACAACTCCCGAAGGCTTACCGCCCGGCGACGGCGCGCTGCTCGCGATTTACGACGGCGCAAAGAATGGCATACTTATCTGGACGCGCGGCCCGCTCGCCTGCGCGCCGATCCCAATCAACGAAAAACTTGTAAAGCTGATCGCGAGCATTAAAACCGGCGCGCTAGACGGCGGGGATGACGAACTGTGACACTTGGCCGAGAGTTGAATGCGTCAAGCACGAACCGCCGCTCAAAAAGCGATGTTTCCGCCCCCGCGATAGAGGCCAAGCGTAAGGGTTTGGACGATCGCTGCGATTGGCGCGGCGCGACGAATGCTTAACTCGTGCTTGCCGAAGGGACGGAACCGGTCTTCTTTTTGGGTCGCACGGCGATAGTCTTTAAATCGAATCGGCACATCGCTCCAGAGCATTCTTAGCGGCAGAGCACGCCTTCGTAATTCCGCACAGCGACTGCCACCATGATCGCCTGCGGCTCATCGATCTCGCGCTTCTGGATTGGCTCATCTTTCAGCCCGCGACGCGGATATGACCAAATGGGAACTGCGCTCCGACCGACAGGTTCGCAACCGCCACCAATTGCCTAATGAATAGTGTCGGCTCCCTGGAGACCAGATGGAAACGCTCTTTATAATAGCCTGCGTGGCAAATCCCCTACGTTGGCAGTCTCGCATCGCGCTCGCACGCGCCGCCGTCGCCGACTGGCTAAAAGAGCCCAACGTCCATATCACGTTGGCCGAATGCGCCTATGGTTCGCGTGGCTACAACCTAGTGGACCTGGCCTCTGCCCGCGTCACCCACATCCCGCTTCGCGCCACAACCGTGGCTTGGTCGAAGGAATGCCTGCTTAATATCGCTACGTCCCATTTGCCGCCCGCCGCGGAGAAAATCGCGGCCCTGGACGCTGACATTACCTTCCGACGCGCGGGATGGGCCACGGAGGTATTGGCGGCGCTCGATCTCTACCCGGTCATTCAGCCTTGGGACACGGCCTATGACCTCGGACCCCATGACGAGCACGTGCAAACACATAAAAGCTTCGCCTCTATCTGGCACTCTGGTAAGCCGGTCGTGGCAACGAGCTCTGGCTTCTGGGCTTTCGACGGCGGCTATTACACCTACCCACATCCGGGCTACGCCTGGGGGTGGCAGCGACGCGTGCTCGACCGCATCGGCGGCCTGCTCGAAACCAGTGCCATGGGCTCCGGCGACCATCACATGGCGCTCGGTATGGTCGGTCATTACGAGGCCTCCGTTCCTGTCGGTGTGAGCGAAGGCTATAAGAACTCAATCGCCTCATGGGCGACCCGCGCAGCCTTCGAGATTAACGGCAAGCTCGGATTCGTCCATGGCACGATCGAACACCCGTTCCACGGCCGCAAGATCGACCGCGGCTATCAGTCGCGCTGGCAGATGTTCCTCGACAGCGGTTTCGATCCAGCGACCGACCTCAAGCGCAACACTTATGGCGTTCTCGAATTCTCGGGGGCCAAGCCCCACCTCGAGCGAGCCTTCGACCACTATCTTCGCCAGCGGGAGGAGGATGTAAACACCCTGACGTAACGGGGGCGCTCTTATTCATCACGACTTCAGTTTGACAAGTCCTACTTTTCCTGGCCGCGGCACTGTAAGGGGTGAAGGAGATTAGCCGGCTGTCGCCTTAGGCAATCCTCGAGATGACTGCTTCAACTTGCATGAGCGGGTCCGCCCGTCCAAACGAAGCATTTTTGCCACTGACACCTGAACATGGCGCGGAGGAGGTTTGCCGATGGCTGACTGTCTTGCCGTCGTAGTCTGGAAACAGTCCCCAAATTCTCGGGTCGGCGCGGCGTGCGTTTCGACCCCATAGTCTTGCACGATTGCAAGGGAATACGAGGGCTTCGTTCAGCGGTTCGAAGTGAGCCGGTCGAATGTCTCGGCACACTACGTCATTAGCGAAAACGGCGGCGAGGCGACGTGCCTGATACGCATGTGCCTTCAATCGACGCTCCGTAGGAGCGGAAATGCCCTGCTTCGCAAGTGGCGGTTCGAGTAGCCTTTGCTCGCAACCGCAGCCTTCGTTCACTTGTCCGCATGCGCAGTACTCGGGCCGAGCATCACCTCAGATAATGCTCTCGGCGCTGCGGGCGATGCTCATCACGACCCGTCGGACGGACCCTGTCTTCATAGAGAAGTTCGTGAGCCTCGTCGACATCGAGCACCGTAAAAGCCATTCCTCCAACGTGTAGGTTCCGCGCGAGGCGGAGAGCCCTCATAACTTTCGCCTGATGGGCCAACGTCCTCGTTGGAATTGCAATGGCTCCGGCGCGCCGGGCTTCCGCACGATCAACGGCCTTCAACGGGCGCTCAAGACGCTCGGGTATCGCATCACCGTCGACTTTGATTACGGTCCCGAAACTCGAGAAGTCGTCACGAGTTTCCAGATGAACGCCGGAAACCATGCCGACGGAATTGCCGGCGCGCAAACGGAAACAAAGCTACCCACTAACTTAAACCGCGCGGATCGCTTCTGCGAAGAATTCTTTCGCCTCGCAAGTAGTGATTGCTGGGCGCGTTAGAGGCCTCCGGTCTGAAACGACCAACCGATCCGAAATCCGCTCGAAGAGCGATTCGGATGGTCTTCGTTCGCGGGGTTAATCCTGCCCGCACCACTTAGAGCGTGCGGTTTTCTGACGGAATTGGGATTTCCGAATCGTTTGAGCTCTGATTTAAGGTGCGCGTCAGGAGGCTTGGCGATGACGCGACCTTATTGGGAGGATTTGCGGGAACGCGCTGTGGCGCGGTTTGAGGCGGGCGAGACGATCCGGTCGATCGGCAAGGCGTTTGGCATTGATCCGTCTTGCGTGCCGAAATGGGTGAAGCGGCGGCGTGAGACAGGTTCGGTTGCGCCGGCTGCGATCGGAGGGCGCAAGCCGCGCACGCTCTCGGGAGACGTCGCCGTCTGGCTGCGTGAGCGTATTCACTCCGGTCGGTTCACGACGCGGGGCCTGGCGGCCGAACTGACGGAGTGCGGGATCAAGACCGATCGGCGTGCGGTTTGGACTTTCGTTCGCGAGGAAGGGTTGAGTTTCAAAAAAAAGCCTGTTCGCCAGCGAGCAGGATCGGACAGACGTCGCGCGCAAACGTGAACGCTGGAAGGCGCGTCAGGCCAGCATCGATCCAGCCCGTCTCGTCTTCATCGACGAGACCCCCGCCTTCGCGGGGGCAGGCTTTGGGTCAAGACGAATATGGCGCCGCTGCGCGGCTGGGGTCCGAAAGGCCGCAGGCTTGTGGCCAAGGCCCCGCATGGCCACTGGAAAACGATGACCTTTATCGCAGCCCTCCGCTGCGATCGGATCGACGCGCCGCGCGTGATCGACGGCCCCATCAACGGCGAGAGTTTCGCCGCCTATGTCGAGCAGGTTCTCGTCCCAACCCTAAAAGAAGGCGACATCGTCGTCCTCGACAATCTCGGCTCCCACAGGGGAGCAGGCGTCCGTTCCATGATCCGCGCTGCTGGCGCGCGGATGTTCTTCCTGCCGCCCTATAGCCCCGATCTCAATCCAATCGAGCAGGTCTTCGCGAAGCTCAAACACAAAATCCGCGACGCTGCAGAGCGCACCGTCGAAAACACCTGGCGGCGCCTCGGCGCACTCCTCCAAACGTTCCCGCCAAACGAATGCGCAAACTATCTCGCAAACTCAGGCTATGCTGCCGTATGAACACAGCACGCTCTAAAGCGCGCCGTAGCGCTTGCCATACCGCTGAATAGCGAATCGCTGACAGACTTCACCACGTTCCATCCCCTCCGGAATTGCCGAAAGCAAAAAGGGGGAAAGAGGAACAGTTCCCCACCGGTTCGCATCTTGAGGCGGGTCAGGAAACATAGGAGAATTTCTATGATGGATACAGCATCAACAATCGCTGCGGCCCCAATTATCGAGACCTTACGTCCAATAATATCCGCCGCGGTCACAGCGGCAGTTGGCGTGGCCGTAACGTTTGGAGTCGCATTGCTAAACAGATGGACGGGTGCGTCGCTGCAATCGACGTATGTCGATTCGCTTCGTCAAGCTGCGCAGACCGAAGCAGGAATTCTCGTAGCCGAGGCGACTGACAACTTATCATCTCGGTCCATTACGGTAGCATCTCCCGCCATCGCGGCAGCTGCCGCGCGCATAGCCGGGGCGATGCCCGAAGCCGTGAGGGCTGTCGGTAAAACCCCAGAGGATCTCGGCCGGCTTGTCGCAGGCGAGATCGGTAAGCTGCAAGCGTGCGCCACTACAATTTCTGTTCCCGCCTCGACTTCACGCAACAGATTGCCATAGCGAGAAATTCGCCTGAGGAATTGACCACATGCTTAGGTCAGCTACGATTAATTCCCTGCTCGCCCACATTGCGGGTCTTTGGTTGGGCGCGCCACTTGCGGAGCGGCGCTGTGAGCCAGCCCCACGGAGGACTGAATGAATTCACCCGAAAGTCCGCCCTGGGGCTTTCTTCAGTGGGCCGTCGCTGGATTGGCCTCAATCGGGGCGAGCGCCGCCGCATTTGTCTGGCAACTTATGACTCGGCTTCACACTCTTGAAATTGCGGTTCGGCAACACCAACACGATCTCGACGTGTCACAATCGGCCAACGAATCTGCGCTCCTACGTCTTGCTGAGCGTCTGGCGCTGCTGCACGACGATCACTATCGTCTACGGGAGACGATGGGGGGCCTCCCCAGTCGCGCCGATATTCACGACCTGGAGCTTCGATTGGGGGAGCGGATGGACTCGCTGGCCGTGCGCTTTGATCGCGCTTTCGACCCACACTTTTCTTGATGATTTACCCGCTGCATCTTACCGACGCAAACGACAGCTGCCTAAGGCCGTTGAAAAAGTCCTTGGCCAGCTCAGAATTGTGGTGTGGCTCTGTCCTCTTGCGCGAAGGTGTGCGTCCCATCTGACGCGTTCGCGGCTGCGGAAGTTGCTTCGCCCCGGGCCGTCAATCTGTTGAAATTCGGTCGAAGGCTTCCTCGATCCGCCTCGGATGCTTGGCGTAGGGCGTAGCGGCGTCTTGCGGCCGTCGGTCGCCTACAAGCGATGTTTGCCATTTCGCGCTACCCGAGGGTCATATTCATAGAGCGTCATTCACTGACAAAGTCCTCGATATTGCAGCCCATGTCGGTGCCGAGCGCAATTGTGGCCGCGGCCGGGCTGGCGGCAAGACCGCGTTCGGCGCCCTGACCTGGCCTCCAAGTCGGAACACACACGCGACCCGATAAGCTTCCACTGATGCGGGGAAAAGGTCGAGGGCGAAGAAATCGCTCAACCCTAGACGATGGCGCAATCCAGATTGAGTTCGCATACCGAAACGGAAACGACGCCTTCCTCAAAGGGAAACCGGACACTTTTTCAAAGACCTACGGATAGAAATGAAATTCTTTGGGTGTCGATTTCCCCTAAGATTGACCCGGGATTTCCATCGAGAACTGACCCGGCCTGATGATGTTTTGGGGGTCAGGCGTTCGTCAAGTTCTGAGGATTTATCCTTTGCGGGATAGGCGGCTTTCGCCGAGGTGCTCTTGAAACGGAAGTTGTCGTTTCCGGTTTCGAGAATGCGGCAGCGGTGGGTGAGACGGTTGAGCAGCGCGGTCGCGATCTTGGTTCGGCTGAACACGGTGGCCCACTCGCTGAAGCCGAGATTGGCTGTGACGATGACGCTGGCGCGCTCGTTGAGCATTATTCAGCAGATAGAAGAGCAAGGCCCCGCCTGAGACGCTGAAGAGTGGTAGCCAAGCTCGTCGGGGATGACGAGATCGGGGTGAGCCGCGCCGCGATCTGGCCGGGTTTGCTCTTGAAGCTTCTTTTGTTCGAGAGCGTTGACGAGTTCGACGGTGGAGAAGAACTGGGCGGGCTTGATGGCGCCGTTGGCCGGATCATGACCCATGGCGCGACTCTCGGACTTTGCGCAGGACGTGCTAGGGCGATCGGGAATGTTGAACTTCGGCTCGACGCTGTCGGAGCGCAGGTATTTGCGGACCGTATTTTTCGACAGCGCCGTAAACCGCGATATCTCCCGAATCGGGTAATGACCAAATAACGCCAGCGTCGGATCATGCTCAATAACTCCATTTCGATCGCTCCGATGCCCCCGTGTAGGCGAAGGGGTGAGATTCGAACGTGGGTCAGCTCTCGACGGAAAAACCTGCGGCGCCGGGTCAGCTCCAGTGGAAATAAACAATTCTTTGGCTTTGCGCGAAACCTAGGGCAAAATGAGAGTTTGATGATCTAGAATTTTGGAATGTGTTGGTCGGTGATGCGAGTTGTCTTCATGGGCACGCCAGAGTTCGCGGTTCCGACGCTGCTGGAGATCTCGAAGAGCGGTCGTGTACCTATCGCCGTCTATACACGCGCGCCTGCGCCGGCTGGTCGTCGAGGGCTCGAGATGACGAGGACGCCGGTTCATTCGGCGGCGGATTCTCTTGGAATCCCCGTCTTAACACCTACCACCTTACGCGACGCTAAGGCTCAGAGGGTTTTCAGCGGTCTGGCGGCGGACGTCGCCATTGTGGCCGCTTACGGCTTGTTGTTGCCGATCCCTATTCTCGAACTCTCCGAGGCTAGGGTGCATTAATTTGCACCCTTCACTATTGCCACGTTGGCGGGGCGCCGCTCCAATCCAACGGGCGATAATGGCCGGCGACATGCAGACTGGCGTTGACGTCATATGCATGGATCCCGATCTGGATACGGGGTCGATAGCGATGCGTCAAATCATTCCGATACGTCCTGACGAGACGGCCGGAGATCTTACAAGTCGCCTTGCGGCGATCGCTGCTATGGTATCGGTAAACGCCTTGCAATCAATTGAGGCCGGTCTATTCGAGGTTCACGAGCAATCGAGCGTAGGCGTTCGTTACGCGCACAAGATCAAAAAGAGTGAGGCAGAGGTTGATTGGACGCAGAGCGCAGAAGGTGTTCGTAACCAAATACATGGGCTATCACCCGCACCCGGCGCCTTTTCCAAAGTCCCGACCGGAAATCGCCATGAAAACATTAAATTCTTCCGCGCCGAAGTTGCGACGGGGACCGGCTCGCCGGGAATGCTCCTCTCCGAAGATATGCGGATTGCATGCGGCGTGGGCGCCATTCGAGTTCTTCAAGGGCAGCGCGCAGGAAAGGCCATAATGAGTGGTCACGAATTAATGCGTGGGACGAAGCTCGCTCCAGGTGTGGTCTTCGCGCAGTCGAATGCGCCTTCGTCTGTTCCCCAAGCGTGAGTTTAATCTGCTCCTTGCTGTCTTCGGCGGCTCGCAAGATTTGACTTGCAAGAAGCACATCGGGGACTGCGAAGTGCTCAACCTTTTGCCGCACAAGATATCCGGGCACGCGGTGCGATCTTTTGAGCGGTGATCGCTCCTGACCTGCCACTGAAGTTTCATCCAGTGGCGATTAGAGCCTCGGCGGGTTTTACGCTGTGGGGCATGGGTGGAGCAACATGCGATCGGCGGAGCTGGTCGGGGTTGCGCAGACGATCGCATGTTGCGGAGAGATTGGCGCCATAGGCTGCCGGCGTGAGGTAGCCCAGCGCGGGCCCCGGTTGTAATCGTCGACCCAGTTCGTGATCTTGGTCCTGGCATGATCGCGGCCGAGGAACAGGCTCTCGTTGAGAAGCTCGTCGCGCATGCGCCCGTTGAAACTCTCGCAGAAGCCATTCTGCATCGGCTTTCCTGGCGCAATAAAATGCCAGACGACCTTGTTGTCCTGCGCCCAGGCCAACATGGCGTTCGAGGTGAACTCGGTCCCATTGTCCGAAACGATTATGCCGGGCTTGCCGCGCCGTTTGATCAACGCCGTCAGTTCCCGCGCCACGCGCCGGCCTGAGATCGAGGTGTCAGGGATCGCCGCCAGGCACTCCCGCGTCACGTCATCGACGATGTTCAGGATGCGGAGCCGTCGGCCACAGGCAAGCTGGTCATGGACGAAATCCGCCAACCAGCGAGCATTCGGCTTGGATTCGACCAGGATCGGCGCCCGCGACCCCACGGCGCGCCTCCGAGCCCGTCGCTTGCGCACCGTGAGGCCTTCTTCGCGATAAAGCCGGTAGATGCGGTTGATGCTCGAGGGCTCGCCCTGCTGCCGCAACAGGACGAACAGCCGACGATATCCGAAACGCTTCCTCTCGTTGGCGAGATCGCGCAATTGCGTCCGAAGCTCCGTGTCCGGCGGCCGGCATGAGCGGTAACGGACCATCTTGCGGTCAGCGCTGACGATCGAGCAGGCCCGCCGTTCCGACAGGCCCATCGTGGCCCGAAGATGCGCGACGCCTTCGCGCTTGACGGCGGGCCCTACCATTTTTTTGACAGAAGCTCGCGAAGCGCGGCGGCATCCAACATCTGCTCGGCCAAAAGCTTCTTCAGTTTGGCGTTCTCGTCCTCGAGCTGCTTCAGCCGTTTGGCCTCGCAGACATCCATGCCGCCGTACTTGGCCTTCCAGTTGTCCAGCCTCGCTTCCCAGACGCCGTGCTTGCGAGCCAGATCCGCCGTCTTCGCCCCGGCCTCGTGCTCCTTCAGCACCCCGATGATCTGATCTTCCGTGAACCGTGCTCGTCTCATCCGTCCGTCCTTCAAGAAGGCCGAACTCTAAATCCCCGTGGAGGAAAATCTCAGCGGCAGGTCACATCTTCTGCGACCTCGCTCGCGCCAGACCGACGCTGGCGCGATGGACCGCCGCATACAATCAGAAGCATCCTCACTCAGCGCTCGGTTATCTCACTCCCGCAGAATTCGCGGGAGCCTTCACCGCACGGGGGATCGGGTCCGCAACCCCGATCAGCTGCACCGAGCGTCCTTTGCCTCGCCGCGCTCCTGCGCCAAACTCAACCCGCGACTCCAGCCCCAATTGGATGAATGTCGCGGGTCACAGCACTTCCAGCGCCAAACGTGCGGCGATTCCTCGCGCACCGCCGCCTCCAAGCGCTACAGCTAGCTTTGGCCGGCGAGGATTTGCGCTCTCATCCAACTTTCGTCCACAGCGTGTACTTTTTGCTATCGCGAGCTACCGCATGCCGATATCGCGCCGGAAAAATCCCTCCGGCCATATTATACGATCGACAGCCGCATATGCTTGTTCGAACGCGTTTGCCAAGTCACTGCCAAGCGCCGTGATCGTTAAAACTCGGCCCCCATCCGCAAAGATGACGTCGCCGACTTCCCGCGTTCCACCATGAAGGACGACCGCTCCTGCCAACGTCTCAGCATCCTTAACGCCTTCAATCCTGGATCCACGTAGCGGCTCACCGGGATAGCCTCGAGCAGCCATCACGACTGCAAGCGCGGTTCTCGGGCAGAATCTCGGGGCGTCGCGCTGCAGAGTTCCGGAAGCACAGGCGATGAGAAGGGGTAACAAGTCATCTGTAAGGCGGGGTAAAATAACCTCTGCTTCAGGATCCCCAAATCGGACATTGAATTCGATCACCTGGGGCCCGCGTTTATCAACGATCAAGCCCGCAAATAATACTCCTCGAAAAGGCGATCCTCTTTTACGCATTCCCCGTAATGTAGGCATGATAATTTCACGCATTATGCGTTGGCTTAATTCTGGAGTTATTATGGTCGATGGAGAATAGGCACCCATCCCGCCAGTATTTGGACCCTTATCGCCCTCGCCCGCGCGTTTGTGATCCTGGGCGCTGGAGAAAGGCATCGCGACCTTGCCATCACACAATGCGAAAAACGAAATTTCCTCGCCCTCCAGAAACTCTTCCACGACGATTTCCGCCCTGATTGGTCCAATGGCTTTAGGCAGCAACGAGTTGATCGCGGTTTCGGCCTCTTTAAGCGTCTTCGCGACGACGACACCCTTGCCCGCGTAGAGACCGTCAGCTTTAACTACAATCGGTACGCCGCGGCCGCGGATATACGTCTTCGCCTCATTCGGATCTCGGAATTGCCGATAATCGCTTGTCGGTATACCAAATTCGTGGCAGAAATCCTTCGCGTATCCCTTAGATCCTTCGAGCCGCGCCGCGGCCCTCGTTGGTCCGAAGCACAATATGCCTGCGTCCATTAGATCGTCTGCCAAACCAGACACCAGTGGAGCCTCCGGCCCAATCACCACCAGATCTACAGCTTCTCTTTGACAAAAAGCGATCACCTTCTCGTGTTCGGCCGGATTCAGCGGCACAGTCTGAGCGACCCTTGTACAACCGGGATTGCCAGGGGCCACAAAAAGGTTGCCGGTTAAAATCGACTTAGCGCATGCCAGAGCCAATGCATGCTCCCGCGCGCCAGAACCAAGAATTAATACGTTCGTTCTTCGCTCTCGCATCCAATTTTATCCAGTCTTGAAAGTGCTATCAGCAAGCCGACTATCCAGAGGTGATAAACGCCGGTGATTGAGTCCTCGCTCTTGATATAGGGCAGCAAAGCCAACTAACGTTAGATGATCAGTCCGCTCCATGAGTTGTCGAATTGCAAGTGGGTGACGTTGAGCGTAGAGATGCCTGTCGAGCGGATATTTGAGCGCTCGTGACGGGTTGTTGGGGACGACGGCGATCGCCCATTTGGCGGCGATGGCTTGGCGCGGGGGATCGGCGTCATAGGCTGTATCGGCCATGACCACTTCGGCGGGCAATCCCTCGATCAACTCGACCGCTTGCGACGCATCGCCCTTCTGACCTGCGGTCAGCGTGACCGCACCGGACATCCCCGGCCGCGAACAGCCATATGGATCTTCGTGCTCAGGCCGCCGCGCGAGCCGGCCGAGCTTTTTTCGCCCCGGCGGCGTGCTGATGCGCCCGGACGATGGTGGAATTGACGATCAGATATTCAAAGTCCGGATCATCGGACATCGCCGAAGATCCGCCACCAAACCCCCTTGAGGCTCCATCGACTGAAGCGCCGGAACACGCTGTTCCAATCGCCAAACGCCTCCGGAAGATCGCGCCAGGGCGAGCCGGTGCGCACGATCCACAGCACACCTTCCACGAACATCCGATTGTCGCGCCCTGTCGAACCTTTCTGGTCAGGTCGACCAATGATCAGCGGGGCCATCCGCTCCCACGCCGCGCCAAAACCAACCGGTCCATCACACCCGAGACTACCTCCCAAAACCAGCCTTGAATTTGATTTGCCCCTAAAGGGGAATTGACAGCACCTAGGACTCCGAGGTTGACTTAACACTGTAGAAGTGAACTTCTTTGGTGAGCCATCGATGAACTTATCGCTATAAGTCCTGGAAGCTAAAATATTGCGCGCAGTATCGCAGCCTCTGACGATTTGCAGTTTTTTTAAATACGAATGAACGACGCTCGACGAAAATGATATCGCGTTGGGTGAACGTGCCCTTGACCTTGGTCGTAACATATTGCCGGCATGCAAGCGAAACGTCTGACGTCTGCTCGACCAAGCCGAGGGCGCCCGACAGTCCTCGTTTCGGGGTCGTATAGCGACATACGACCCCATCGACCAACGGATCGGCTATCCCGTAGACCGCCAGTTTGACGAAGCGTGAGGCGAATGGAGGAGCGCTGGCGCCGCTTCCTCGAACATGCTTTAACGGTGAGCGCCTTTTAAGGAGCGCCGTTTGATGGTGGATCGGTCAATCCCTCACTTTCACAATGATCTCGGCGTCTCTTCGATCAAGGTCAGCGTGAAGGAATTTATGTGCACGGGCGCGAGCCCGCCGTTTGATCATCCTCACATTTTCATCGACATGAGCTCGGACGGCGAGTCGATCTGCTCCTACTGTTCGACCAGATTTGTTTACGACAGCAATCTCAATGGCCCCTGCTCGCCGACCGAGTGCGAATTGCGCGACGTCGCCTGACGCTTGCCGCGGCGCGCGATCATCGCCGGCGCCGGAATCGCCGGACTTACCACAGCGATAGCGCTGATACAGGTGGGTTTCAGTGTCGCGATATACGAGAGAGCGAACAAGCTCGATGAGTTTGGGGCCGGGCTGCAACTCACTCCGAACGCGACACGGATCCTCGCGAGACTTGGCGTGCTGGAGCGGGCGCTTCCGCTTGCCTCAAGGCCGCGCGCTGTTGTTGTGTTGCGGGGTTCGGATGACACTGAACTTGCGCGAATGCCACTGGACGACGCCGACGGTCGCTGGGGCGCTGCGTATTTGGTCATTCATCGCGCGGATTTGCAGAGCGCGCTGCTCGACGCTGCTCTCGGCCAGTCGGGCGTCGAACTGACGCTGGGCGCGGCCGTTGTCGACTTTGTCGATGACGGAGGCCGTCTTTCGGTTGGATTGGCGCACGGCCTCACCCAAACCCGCGACGAGGCCGATCTCCTGATCGGGGCGGATGGCTTGCGCTCTGAGGTTCGCGATCAATTGGGCTTCGGAGCCCGGGATCAGGTTGAGTTTGCCGGACGCGTTGCTTACCGCGGGATTGTCAACGCTGGCGACTCCAATCCGCGACAGTCGCAGAATATCATTCTGCGACTGGGAAGAGAGGCGCATCTCGTCCAGTATCCCTTGCGGCGCGGATCGATCCTCAACTTGGTGGCGACCATCAGGTCGACGTCGCCGCCAGGCGGCACCGATCCTGCCGATCGTGAAAAGGACGAAGGGGCGAACCGTTCAAGTCTAGAGCGCGCGTTTTCGGGGTGGTCGAAAGAAGCGCGCTTGCTGACGACGGCGCCGGTTCCATGGCGCGCTTGGCCGCTCTATCACCGTCCGCCGATTTCTTCATTTTCCCTTGGACACGTCGCGCTTGTCGGCGACGCGGCTCATCCGATGGTCCCGTTCCTTGCACAGGGCGCGGCCCAGGCCATCGAGGACGCCGGCGCGCTCGGCCGCGTCCTCGCTCAAGTGCAAGATATCCCGGCTGCTCTCTCAATGTACTCGCGTGATCGCGTAGCGAGGGCAGGTCGAGTTCAACGGGAAGCAGTCAAACTTGGCCGCATCTATCATATGAGCGGTCCATTGGCGTTCGCTCGGGATATGAGCATGCGCTTACTAGGGCCACTCGGCCTGATCGAGCGGTACGATTGGCTTTATGGTGCGTAACGCTGGGGACGAGACGCTCACATGTCATAGTGAACGCCAAGCACATCTGGGACGCAAACTCAGTGATGAATGTGAAGAATCTGGCTCAGGAACAGCTTGGTGCGTTCATGCTGCGGATGCTGGAAAAAAGGTAGGGGCGCGTTCACCTCGACTATCTCGCCTCCGTCCATGAACACGACGCGATCGGCGACCTGACGCGCGAAACCCATTTCGTGCGTCACGACGATCATCGTCATGCCCTCCTGCGCCAACGCGGTCATGGTGTCGAGCACTTCCTTCACCATTTCTGGATCGAGCGACGACGTTGGTTCGTCGAACAGCATGATCTTCGGGGTCATGCACAAGGCGCGCGCAATCGCCGCCCGCTGCTGCTGACCGCCGGAAAGCTGGCCCGGATGCTTGTGCGCCTGATCCAGGATTCGCACCCGCGCGAGCAACTTCATCGCCAGCTCGTCGGCATCGCGACCGGGCATTTTTCGCACCCAGATCGGCGCCAGCGTGCAATTCTCCAGAATGGTGAGATGCGGAAACAGGTTGAAGCTCTGGAACACCATCCCGACTTCCCGCCGTACTTCATCGATCCGTTTGATGTCGTCGGTCAGCTCCACTCCGTCGATCACGATCGATCCGCGCTGATGCTCCTCGAGGCGATTGACGCAGCGGATGAGCGTCGATTTGCCGGAGCCGGACGGACCGCAGATCACGATGCGCTCTCCCCGCCCAACCGTCAGGTTGATGTTTCGCAAAACATGAAAACTCCCGTACCATTTGTGGACACCGGTGAATCGGATTGCTGCGGCGTCGGCTTGATCGACGTCGGCCAAAGCGCTCAACATCACCTGCGCCCTTCGGCGAGGATTCGTTCGACGTGAGCTGAGTAGCGCGTCATTCCGAAGCAAAAGGCGAAATAGAAGATCCCGGCGAAGACGTAGCCGGTCACCATGATCGTTGGCCCGGCCCAAACCGGATCCTTGATTGCATTGTTCATGGCTTCGAGGAAATCGGTCGCACCGACGAGCGAAATGAGCGTTGTGTCCATGAACAGGCCAATGAAATTGTTGACGATCCCCGGTATCACCGAGGTCAGTGCCTGGGGCAGTATGACGAGGGCCGTCATCCGCGGGTAGTTCAGTCCGAGCGCCATCGCGGCTTCGTATTGTCCTTTCCCCAAGGACTGAAGACCGCCACGCACTTCTTCGGCCATGTAGGCGGCTGAAAATATGATGATTCCGGCCAATGGACGCAGCAAACGATCAGGCGTCCACGTTTCGGGCACGAATAACGGCAGCAGGTTGTTGGCCATGAACAAGATTGTGATGAAGGGCACACCGCGCACGAACTCGATGAATACGACGCTCGCTGCTCGGATGGCCGGCAACCGCGAACGGCGCCCCAGCGCGAGAAGCACGCCAAGCGGCAAGGAGAAGACGATCCCGACGACGGCTGTCAGCAGCGAAACGAAAATGCCGCCCCACAGCTGCGTATCGACAATCGGCAGACCAAGCCAAGGCCAGCCGCGCAAAAGAATGAGCGCCAGAATCGGATAGACGACAAAAAACAGCAACGCGCCTAAGACCCGGCGCGGCGCATTGATCCACAATAGCCAGATGATTAGAGCGGCGCCGATCGCCTCCACGACATCGACCCGCCAACGTTCGGCGACAGGATAAGACCCGAACCGCAGGTAATCCCACTTCGCGATGACGAAGGCCCAGCAGGCGCCGTCCTGATGTTGGCGACAAGCGGCGCCGTCGCGGGCGCTCCAAATCGCGCGCGTCGTCGCCCAGGCGGCCAATTGTGGCAACAGATACGCGACAAGCGCGATGCAGCCGACAGTGACGATGGTCGATCCGATCGACGAGAAGAGATTGGCGCGGGCCCAAGCGAGCGCACCGCTCGACAGCGCGGGAGGCGATTCTTCCAGTTCCGGCGCCTCGCGAATGTAGCCCAGGGACGCCAAGCTCACCGCCCTTTCAGCGCGTAGCGCGCATTGAAGACGTTCAGCGCCAGCGCGACTGTAAGCGAAATGACCAGATAGACCGCCATGGTGATCGCCATCACCTGCACCGCCGCCTGCGTCTGGTTGAGAACCGTGCCGGCGAAGATCTGCACGAGATCCGGATAGCCGATGAACACGGCCAGAGAGGAGTTTTTGACGATGTTCAGGAATTGCGACGTGAGCGGCGGCGTGATGAGTCGCATCGCCTGCGGAATGACCACCAGCCTCATCGACAGGCCCCGATGCAAGCCGAGCGCGCCTGCCGCCTCGCTCTGGCCAAATGGCACCGCCAAAACGCCGGCGCGAACAATCTCAGCGATGAACGCGGCGGTGAAGGTGACGAGTCCAAAAACGAGGGCGGCCATTTCCGGAATGACCTGGAGTCCGCCTTTAAGATTGAAGCCGGACAGCCGCGCAATATCGAAAGCGAACGGTGCCCCGGCCGCCGCCGTCACGAGCGCAGGCAGTCCAACGATGAGCGCCGCGGCGATGAGCACGGTCGGCGTTTGCGCGCCTGTTTGCGCTTGTCGCCGCCGGGCCCACACGCGAAACCCGATGGCAAGGGCGATAGCCAAGAGGACTGCGCCCACAAACCAGACGGCGGAGTCTCGCGCGACGGGCGCCGGCAAGTAGAGGCCGCGGTTGTTGAGAAAGACGACGTCACCTAGGGTGATCGATTGCCGAGGTCCCGGCAGGGACTTGAGAACCGCGTTGTACCAGAACAGCAACAGCAAGAGCAGCGGGATGTTGCGCATGATGCTCGTGTAAACGAGCGCAAGTCGTGACAGCAGCCAGTTGGGCGAGAGGCGCGCCACGCCAATCATGAAGCCCAACAGCGTCGCCAGCGGAATGCAAATGACCGCGACGAGAAGGGTGTTGAGCAGCCCGACCCAGAACGCCTGTCCGTAGGTCGACAGGTTGGAGTAGTTTATCAGATGAAGATTGATGTCGAAGCCGGCGACATCATTCCAGAATCCGAAGCCCATCGGGACGCCGCGGGCCCGCATATTGATCAGGGCGTTGTAG
This sequence comes from uncultured Alphaproteobacteria bacterium, assembly GCA_963775405.1. Taxonomy (GTDB): domain Bacteria; phylum Pseudomonadota; class Alphaproteobacteria; order Rhizobiales; family Beijerinckiaceae; genus Roseiarcus. The sequence continues at coordinate 3,923 of CAVZJI010000030.1, read as the reverse complement.
ATCGCGCCGCAAGCCAACGCTGCGATGCCTGCAAGCAGCAATGTTTGGTAGGCTAGTCCGCGTACCCGCTGATCATTGAGCCAAGACGAAAGCTTGGCGCGCGCCGGGTCCATTCCTCAGGTCCCTGGGTCGCCTGCCGAGGACGACTAGTGGTTGACGATGAATGGCCGCCGACTCAAGTCCGACCGCTCACCACATGTCGAGGGCGACGCGCGCCTCATCGGACATACGGGTTTGGTCCCAAGGCGGATCAAACACCATGTTCACCTTAGTGCCTGCAACGCCAGGGACCGCGCTGACCGCGTTCTCGACCCATGTCGGCATTTCGCCGGCGACCGGACAAGCCGGAGCCGTCAGCGTCATTTCTATACTGACAAAACCGGTCCTCGTCTACATCAACGTTGTAAATCAGTCCGAGTTCGTAGATATCCGCGGGAATTTCTGGATCATAAACGGTTTTCAGCGCCGCGACGATGGAATCCGTCAAGCGACGCGACTCTTCAGACGCCATCTCCAAAGAAGACCTAAACGACGCATTGCGATCCGCAGGAGCTTCGGGAGTTTCGACGCCATTTGCGCGGCTCTGTGCCTCGTTCATCCCATCTCCCTACTGGAACAGCTTTCGCGCGCGGATCAGCGATTCCGCGAGCGCCTCGACTTCGTTGAAGGTATTGTAGAGCGCAAAAGATGCTCGGCAAGTGGAGGTCACCCCGAACCTTTGCAATAATGGCATCGCGCAATGCGTTCCCGCCCTTACGGCGACGCCCGACCGATCGATCAAGGTTGCGATGTCATGCGCATGCGCGCCCTCCATCGTAAATGACACGATGGGGCCCTTGCCTTCCGCAACGCCAATTATATGCAGGGAATTAATCGAGGACAGGAGCGCCTGCGTATAAGCGCACAAGGCTTCCTCGTGCGCGCGGATGCGGCCCCGCCCGATTCCCTCGATATAGTCCAACGCCGCCCCAAGCCCGATAGCCTGCACGATCGGCGGAGTCCCGGCCTCGAACCGATGCGGTGGATGGTTGTACGAAACCGTCTCCTTCGTGACTTCCTCGATCATCTCGCCGCCGCCCTGGTACGGCGGCAGCTTCTCTAGAAGTTCGCGCTTGCCGTAGAGCACGCCGATTCCAGTGGGACCATAGACCTTGTGTCCGGTGAAAACGTAGAAATCGGCATCGAGGTCGCGCACGTCGACGTCAAGGTGCACGGCCCCTTGCGAGCCGTCGACCAGCACGGAAATTCCTCGCCCATGTGCGATCTTGACGATCTCCTTGATCGGGGTAACGGTTCCAAGGACGTTGGACATTTGCGTTATCGCAACAATTTTCGTTCGGTCGCTTAACGCGCGTTCGAACGCGTCGAGCGAGAAGGAACCGTCGTCGCCAACGTCAACCCAACGTAAAACAGCGCCCTTGCGTTCGCGATGGAAGTGCCACGGTACGACGTTGGAATGATGCTCCATCACGCTGAGCACGATCTCATCGCCTGCGCCGATGTGCGCGTGACCAAAGCTCGATGCAACAAGATTAATCGCCTCAGTCGCCGATCGCGTGAAAATGATCTCCTCTTGCGAAGCCGCGTTGACAAACCGTCGCACTGTTTCTCGCGCCGCCTCATACGCCTCGGTCGCTGCATTCGCGAGATAGTGCAATCCGCGATGAACGTTCGCATACTCGTGCTCGTAGGCGTACGTCAGGCGATCGATGACCTTTTTCGGCTTCTGAGCTGAGGCTGCATTATCCAAATAGACAAGCTGCTTTCCATACGGGCGCTCTGCGAGGATCGGAAAGTCCGCCCGTATTGCTTCGACATCGTACGTGTCGAGCGCCGGCTGCACGAACTTGTTCACGTTTTCGCCTTTCTCGTTTCAAGCCAGGCTGCCAGTCGGGCGCGCAACGGGCCGGCCAATAGTTCGCTCTCAATCCGATCGATCGACTCCCCCCCAAACGCCTCGAGCAACATCGCCTTGGCGTCGTCGTTCGAGATGCCTCGCGATTGCAAATAGAACACCTGTTCGGGATCCAGCGACGCAACTGTCGCTCCGTGTCCGCATACGACTTCGTCGGCAAAGATTTCCAACTCCGGCTTCTCATTCATCTGCGCGCGTGGGGACAGGAGAATAGCTTGGGACTTCATGGAGCCGTCGGTCTTTTGAGCGGCCTTCTCAACGATAATCTTTCCCTGAAACACTCCGACCCCGTCGTCATCGACAATCGCACGATAGAATTCGCGGCTGGTCCCGGCCGGCGCAGCATGAACGACCTGTAGCGTCGTGTCCGCGCGTCGGGCGCCGTCGATAAGCGCCAGTCCACCAAGCGACAAGCTCGCCTCAACTCCAGCCATCCTGACAAAAATCTGCCGGCGCGTGACTTCACCGCCAGAAACGAGGCCAAAAGCGGCAAGCTTCGCAGTCTCCGCCACTTCGCAGATTTGCGTTTCGATGTGCAGCCCGGGCTCGTCGCCAAGAACGGCGACATGGGTCGCCCTCGCTCCGGCGGCCAGGGTCATGATCGTCGCTGCGTGTCGCTGGACGCCCGCATGAGCGCCGTCGAATATCTCAACGAACGACGCCTCCGCCTCAACGTCGAACGCAATGGTCGTCCGCGAATAGACCGAATGGGACGACGGCTCCGTGGTGAGATGGACTACCATAATCGGCTCGGCGAGCTTTGCCCCGGGCGCGACCTTAATCGCACACCCGGGAGGGCTTAGCGCCTCGTTGAGGGCTGACAAAGGATCGTCGACCGCATTGGGCACGACTGCTGATCCCTCAGCGACGGAGACCCCGGTCGGGAGGCGATCCGAAAGCGCGGCGATAAATTGTCCGCCAAGTAAAACAATTTGCGCGCCTGCAGCGAAGCGTTCACGCTTAGCGAGCATGCTACGCGCCGCTTCGATATCGCCCTGCTTCGGGGTGGCCAGGATTGGCGACGCATCGGCCATCGCGGCGCGCAAATCGGTGTAATGCCAGGCTTCGACGCGCCGTGTCGGCAACCCGGCCGCCGCGAACCGCGCAAAGGCGGCGGCGCGAGCAGATGACGGCTCACGCAACTCCTGCTCTGCGAATTGCCGGGAAAGCGTCCTTTCGGCGGCGGATCGACTGACGACATGCGCGGTCATCGGCGAATCACGCAGCCTCCTCCGCGTAATCACGATAACCATTTCGCTCGAGCTCAAGCGCGAGTTCAGGGCCGCCGGTGGCGACGATCCGACCCTTGGCCATTACGTGCACCACATCCGGTTTGATGTAATCCAGCAATCGCTGATAGTGGGTAATAACGACAAAAGCGCGCTTGGAGTTGCGAAGGGCGTTGACGCCCTCGGCGACGACTCTTAGCGCGTCAATGTCGAGTCCCGAATCGGTTTCGTCGAGGACGCTCAGCCGCGGCGCCAGCAGGGCCATCTGGAGCACCTCGAACCTCTTCTTCTCGCCGCCGGAAAACCCGACATTGAGCGGTCGTCGCAGCATCTCCTGATCAATCTTCAGCGCCTGCGCCGATTCACGCACGCGCCGCATAAAGTCCGGAGTGGTGAGGTCGCTTTCCCCGCGCGACCGCCGCTGTGCGTTCAACGCCGCCTTGAGAAACGTCATCCCGGCCACGCCTGGAATCTCGGTCGGATACTGGAACGCCAAAAACAATCCCTTCAGCGCGCGCTGGCTTGGTTCAAACTCAAGAAGATTTTCTCCATCCAGCATGATCTCGCCCGATGTAACCTCGTAGGCCGGCTTGCCTGCCATGACGTAAGCGAGCGTCGACTTGCCAGAGCCGTTGGGACCCATGATCGCTGCAACTTTGCCCGCGCTGACGCTCAGACTAAGGTTGTCGAGAATCAGCTTGTCCTCGATCGAAACGGTGAGGTTCTTGATTTCTAGCATTCCGTTACTCTCGGTTCGCGGCGAACCATCGAATTGACAG
>CAVZJI010000029.1:0-59283 GCA_963775405.1 uncultured Alphaproteobacteria bacterium | reverse complement strand
GCTCGCCGGCTAGGGGCGCGAAGGCCTGCGCACGAAGTTACGCGCGCTAATGATTTCAGGGATTTGAGTGCGCTTTTGCGCAACTTTCGCGCGCTCGTTCCCAGCCTGGCTTCATTTCGCCCTGCGAAACGAAACGTTTCGCTTTGGCCCTTAAGCCTCTGAAATCATTAGGGGCGGCGAATTAGCCATTTCGCGGTTTCCTGTGTTATCAAGGGCTTGAGGCCGATTTCGTTTCGCCGCGTTCGCGCCAAGACCTGGCGGCCCGTTGTCCGCCTGCCTGAGAGCCAGCGCCTCGCGCGCCGCATCGAGGCGGCCGAGCCGATCTTCCATCTTGTCGACTTCGTCGCCGACCCTTTGGAAGGCGGCCTTGAGCCGCAGGCGATCGGGCGCGAGGCGGTTGAGATGCTCGAGAATGCGGACATAGGCATAGGCCGCAGCGGGCTTGCCGGCGTCGATCTGCCCGCCGATCAGATCGAGCGCCCGCTCGAGGCGGGCGATCTGCAGGAGCGCGAAGTCGTCGGCGGGATTGGCGTCGCGGCGATCAAGCTGGCCGCGGACAATCTGCTGCACCCGCCGCAGGCTGAGGTTTTCCGAAGTGGCGATGGCGCGGATCGCTTCCCCGCCCACCAGGCGGACGAAGATGCGCTGCGCGCGCTTATGCTCCTCGGTCAGGGATCGGACCGGCTTTGAGACGCGGGCTGGCGCGGGCATCAGCTTTCTTTCTGGAAACTGCAAGTCTAGCCCGCATTCTGGAATTTGGCAAGGATTTGTCGAAAGATTCCGCAAGCGCCTTAGGTCAAAACGAAATCATTTCATATGGTTGTCAGGCCGCTTTGGGCGGATTGCGGCCTCGGCGATCGCGATGCAATGGCAAGAATGCGCAAAAACCGGACGTTGCCGGACGGTTCGGCGAAGGGGTAAATTCGACCCTGAGCTGCCCTTTAAGATCGGCCATCTGAACGGGCGGGAACCGCGAGAAAGCGGACTTCGGTCGAAGGCGTCAAGGAAAGCAAGCAAGGCTGGCTTGACAGCGCCGGTAACGTGGCGACGTATTGCCTGTCGCGGAATGTCCCAAGTACGTTAGCAACAAAGTATGGCAGCGTTGAACGGCCTGGTCCGACCGAGACCAGACTCAATGGCGAGAACACCCGGCGGGGAGGTGAGAACAAGGGGGAGCCCATTGACTATTGCGCAGACGGCCGAGTTTGTTGCGGATTGTTTGCGGTTTATCGCAGTCCCCTCGGGGATTCTCGAATTATATCCGCCCGAGCGGCGACGAGCAATTGAAGTATTTATCGACGCCAAATCAACCCGGGTTTACAAAGTATCGTTGCCGTGGGCGGTGGGTTCCCTTGTTGCTTCTATATTGGCAATAGGCGCTATTCCAATATTGTTTCCGATCTTTTTGGTGTATCTTATTGTGATAAATATAGTTGGTATTATTTTCCGCAAAGATGTATTTGGATGGGGATGTACTATTCTCTCTGCCATTGTAGGCATAATTGGATCGATTGGTTCTCTTTGGTTCTTAAAACTCATCGGAGTGCACGTCGGGCCTTTTCTGGAACAAGGCCACTTATTACAATCGATACTGCTGATACCAGACGCATATTGTCGGATTGACCACTTATGTGCATACTTTTCACCAAGTTTTGTGGGAGGTATATATTTCGCGTTTCGTGATTTTATCCAGCAGTACGGTCATAATGGAGGCCAGCTTGTTGTGTTTCTGGTCGATATATTCTTATTTTACTGCGATATTTTCGTTATCATCATCGCGATCGTAGCTGCAGTATCCTCAGTAATACTTCTAATACTTATTGTTATTTGCCTGCTATCGTTTGTTGTGATTGGATTCTTCCGCTTTTCGAGTTATATGAAAGACTATTTCGAATCGCAATCAAACCGTATCCCGGTTGGGGCGGGGATAATATTTCTTCTCGGAGAAACTCTTCATTTCGCGGTGTCGATAGCAAAGTTTATGAGTTCTTACGGAGGCGGAGTAAACGAACAATGCCATTGCGCGCCTTCGCCGGGATACCCAACGGCACCAACCGACCAACCTCATAGATCTCTGGGGCCAAACCCGCGTAGAGTTGGTGAAATCCTTTAGCCCATCCCTAGCCTGGCGGGAACTTCCCCGCTGGTCGAGGTCCATCGCCGAGCGTGTAGCGATCGCCTCGGAAGGGCGGTGAACCCTGTTTCGCGCTTAGCCACGGAATGACGGCTATGGCGCGGACTCCGGTCGTCCCCGAAGCGACTATTGTAGGGGCGCTATCCGCCCAACCACGACGTTCACGGCCGCGAGCGTAATGTCCGGTTTACGTCGATCTGCGACGTTCAATCATCCGCGACAAACTTCCGCCTTGGGGTCGAAACCGGTCGAACTGATGGGGCTTTGCGAACGCCCCTATTCGAACAAAATAACCTGCCTCACCCCCACTCCCTCGCGCAGCCTGTCAAAACCTTCGTTGATCTCCTCCATCCGCAGGCGCTGGGTGAGCAATTGGTCGACCGGCAGGCGGCCGGCGTGGACGAGGGCGATCATGCGCGGCGCGGCGCGCTGGGGAGTGGACGAGCCGACATAGGAGCCTTTCAGCGTGCGCTCTTCGGCGACCAGCGCGAGCGGCGAGAGACTCATCCGCCTGTCCGGATAGGCCAGGCCGGCGGTCACGGTCATGCCGCCGCGGGCGGTTGCGGCATAAGCAAGCTCGAGCGCCGGAACGGAGCCCAAAATAGCTTGACCGCGCTAAGCAGGTGTTCCTGTTCGGTCCCGGCGGAACGCACGGGACTCCGATTGACGATCCAAGCCTGCCTATTCCACTGTCGAGCCGTTTCAATACGAAGAATTGCGGGTCTGCGCAGATTTCAAGCATTAGACAAGCGGGACGAAGCTCATGCCTCACTACGTGATCGTCGGGGCCGGCTCCGCCGGCTGTGTTCTTGCCGCGCGGCTATCCGAGGATCCAGCCGCGGAGGTGGTGCTCATCGAGGCGGGGCCGCCCGACGATGCGGAGCAAATCCATATCCCGGTCGCCTGGCCACAGCTCTTCAAGTCGCGATACGACTGGGACTACGCAAGCGAGAGGGAGCCTGGGCTTGACCGCCGGCGTGTCTATCTGCCGCGCGGCAAGACGCTCGGCGGCTCGAGCTCGACGAACGCGATGGCCTACATCCGGGGGGCCCGCGCTGATTACGACGGCTGGGCAAGGGATGGCGCGAAGGGGTGGGCCTACGACGACCTCCTCCCCTACTTTCGCCGGTCGGAAGCCAATGAGCGCGGCGAGGACCAGTTTCACGGCAACCTCGGCCCCTTGACCGTCAGCGACGGACGGTCGCGCTATTCGCTCATGGACGCCTTCGTGGAAGCGGGGGTCGAGGCAGGCCATCCCCGCAATCCCGACTTCAACGGCGAGACGCAGGACGGCCTCGGGCTCTATCAGCTCACGCAGCGCAACGGCATGCGCTGCAGCGCCGCGGTCGCTTTCCTTCATCCCGCGCTCGGCCGGCCAAACCTGAATGTCGTCACGGACGCGCTGGCGACCCGGATTCTGTTCGATGGGGCGCGGGCGCACGGCGTCGAGGTCGCCCGCCATGGGGAGCTTCAGGAGTTCTACGCCGAGACGGAAGTCATCTTGTCGGCCGGCGCGTACAATTCGCCGCAATTGCTTCTGCTTTCGGGGATCGGCCCAGCCGCTGACCTCGCCCAGCTGATGATCCCCGTTCGTGTCGATCTGCCGGTCGGCGAGGGCCTACAGGATCATCCCAATGTCATGATGAGTTGGCATTCCGACACGGAAGGTTTGTTGACGGCGGCTTCGCCGGCAAACGCCGAACGGCTCCAGCGCGAAGGTCGGGGGCCGCTCACCTCCAACGTCGCCGAGGCCTGCGGGTTCGTCCGAACGCGCGAAGGTCTCGAAGCGCCGGACATCCAGCTTAATGCTGTCCCCGCCGATGCCGACGTTGGCGAAGAGGGTCTGGCGGGGTCGACGACCACGGGGTTCGGGCTCGGAGCCTGTGTGCTCAAGCCCACGAGCCGCGGCAAGCTGTCCTTGCGCAGCGCGGACGCCGGCTCGAAGCCGCGCATCCTGCACAATTACTTCGCCACGGAGGAAGACCGACGATGCCTGATCGAGGGGGTACGGATTGCCCTCGACATCGCCGCGCAGCCTGCGCTTCGCGCGCATATCAAAGCGCCGAACGTTGTCCCGAACTCGACCTCGGCCGCCGATGTCTGGGACTACGTCCAGCGCTACGCATCCACGATCTATCACCCGACCAGCACCTGCGCGATCGGACCCGTGGTCGACGGCGACCTCAGGGTGCGTGGCGTCGAAAGGCTGCGGGTCGTGGACGCATCAGTCATGCCGAGCGTCGTGCGCGGCAACACCAACGCCCCGACGATCATGATCGCGGAGAAGGCCGCCGATCTGATCCGCGGCGCGCACAAGCGAGGTCAAGCCAGGCCATGACGGAACCGGACGACTGCGCGGACTCCCGCTATTCGAACACGATGACCTGCCGAAACCCACCCCTCGCGCAGCCGGTCGAAGCCTTCGTTGATCTCCTCCAGCTCAGGCGATGGGTCAGCAATTGGTCGACCGGCAGGCGACCTGCGCGGAACAGGCGATCATGCGAGCCACGAAGCAGCGCGCTTTGCCGGCCGCCATCAGGTCCTTCATCGCGCCGGGGACCCGTAGACCTCGGCAGTTGACGCCGAGGTCGTGGTTGTCGTGGATCACGAAGTACACTGGGGCGTAGGTTGGACGTTGATTGGGCTCGCAACTCGCGGGATCATGATGATTAAGTCGTGCAAAGTGATGGAACCGACCGAGAACCAGATTCCGGTCGGCTGGAACGGATAACTCACCTCGCCGAGAACGACAAAGTTTTGGGTCGAGCCGGTAGCAAAGGCCGCAGCGATCGACGGATCGACGGCTATTTGCTGGTTCTTCGGGCGGACTGTTCCGTTGGCGTTGGCGCAGCTGACCTGGACGGTGCCGGTTGCGGTCCCATTCGCGTTTTTGGTGACTTGCAATTGCGACACCACGACCGCAGCGCTGCTGCCATCATAAGGGTAGAGGATCAGGTTCGAATAGGAGAGAATCTGGTTGAGCTCGGGGACGGTGATCGTGGAGGTGTTGATATTGTTGGCCTGGGCGAAAATATTGGCGACCGTGCTCGCGGCCACCGTTACTCTGCGCTGCACCCCAAAGGCTTGGCCGCCAAAGACGACAAGGCTCATAAGCATGAGGGCGATCGGCAGGATCAGCGCCAGCTCGACGGCCGCCAGGCCTTTGGCGTCGGCGAGGAAGGCGCGCGCGCGCCAGCGGAGTGGGTGCGGCATGCGGCTTGTCCCGCTCATCACAGGGGCTCGACGCGGAACACCTGGGTCGTGGTCATCAGCATTTTGCCGTTCCCCAGGTTAGCGAAATTGAGGCCGAGCGGGCCGCCGTAGACCGGCCACGGATACATGACCACCAGCAGCATGTCGGTGCCCGAGGCGGCGGCGTTGGCGCCGACGTCGACTGTGGGCGTGCCGACGAGGTTTCCGTGAGAGTCGAATGTCGGCAGCAGGGCAGTGAGATTTGTAGAGCCGGCCGGCAGAGGCTGGAGTTCGATGGTCACCTGCCCGCAGTTGAAGAGCGCGGTCAGCTGATTGCAGATTTCGGTCTTGAATTGCGCCGCAGTCAGCGAGCCGGTCTGGTTGGTGAGAACGACCCTCGCCGCCTGCTCCGCCCCCAATTCGAAGAACGCCTTCGCCAGGAATATCGTCCCAGCTTGCAGAGTCGCGAGCACGATGGCGATGAAAACCGGAAAGACCAACGCGAATTCGACCGCGGGCGAGCCCGTTTCGTCGCCGGCCAGCTTTTGTCCCAGCCGGCTGACGTTCGCGAAGAATTTGCCCAAGGACCGCATCGTTGTCAGACCGCAACCTCGTTTTGACAGCGAATCCTGCGCGCGAAGGCCTTACCCCCGTCTTATCCCCGACGCGTAATTTTGATGAAGATGCAACTCGATCGCTGTACGGATCGGACAGAACACGGTCTTTGGCTGTTAACGTTGCCGGATAGTGAAATGAATACGCTCAATGAGGCGCCGTCCGCTTGTTGACGTCGACCAACGACGCTTAGTGCGACGCCGGGCGCGCTCAGAGAGGATCGCTCGCTGCTGCCCATCCCCAAGGGAAGCTGCAGGCGCTTAATCTAAGCGCGGCGCACGAAATAGCTCCCGAGCGCGGAACGGCGCCGCCAACAAATGGGCGACGTCGTCTACGCGCAGACGAAGCCGATCCCGGACAAATGTTGGTTATGTATCGAGCCGGCGCGCAGCCGGCCGGGATCGCGGCTAAGACGCGGCCTGATCGGGACCGGCGATCATGGCTTGCGGAGAGAGGCGCGCGCGACGCGCGCAAGCCGCACTTTGCGTTTCCTGGTTAACCAAACCTTTCGAAAGCCGCAAGATTGAGCGCCGCAACGTTGACTTGTGTTTTCCTTTTTCACATCATGAACAAACCAAGAACACCGTGCGGCGCCTTTCAGTCGGATCTTATCCGTTGACCGTGCCGCTCACCGAGAGGGCCGTCGGCTTTCATGGTGTTCGAGCGCAAAAAGGAGTGGGTAATGTTGAAGCTTATCGAAGGCTCGTGTGCGTCCTTTTTCCCAAAGGAAATCGATGCGATGTTTAGGAATCGGGCCGAAACCTTCTCGGGCCGGCTTGGTTGGGAGGTTGTGGTGCAAGATGGCTATGAGCGAGACATATTCGACGACGCAAACCCGCTCTATCTCGTATCCGTCGATCCAGATACTGGAGAATACTGGGGTTCCCTGAGACTATTGCCGACCACCGGTCCAAACATGTTGCGCGATATCTTTCCCCAATTACTCGACGAAGGATACATCGAGAGCGCCACCATATGGGAAAGTTCGCGCATCTGCGCGGGGGCCGTCGCCGGACAGCCGGAGCGAACCCGAAGTCGCGTCAACTATGTCCTGAGCGAGCTCATATTGGGGATCGGCGAAGTCGCAGTCGCGGCGGGACTGACGCAAATCGTTTCGGTATTCGACGCCAGGATCTTCCGCGTCCTGAAAGCCGCCGGATGCGATCCTCAGATCATCGGAACGCCTCAGCGGATTGGCGGCGTAACAAGCTACGCAGGCCTTTTCGACACCGGCGAGGGCCCGCTGAAGGCGTTTCGCGCCGCGACCGGGATCGAGCATTCGGTTCTTGCTCCTGGCGCCAAAGAAATCGCGTTCGCCTGAATGGTGACCTGGCCCGCGCGGCGCGATCCGATCGGACGTCGTAGTTTGGAATTGGGAAGGGCAGGGGCGGGTTTCGGGCCGCCTCAGCAGCCAGCAGTAAAAGCAACACAAATCCCAGCCGAAGAGTTCCGGCGTAATCCTCGGATGATCCCATGAATCGGACGACTGCATTGTTAATCGTGTTGTCTTCAATCGCAATGCCGGCCGCAGGCGGCGAACTCGGCCCGCCAGGACAATCTGTCGCGATCAACATTACCGATGCGACAACGACACAAGTCGTGGCTCCGTCGGGTTCGACGCAGATTTATGTGACCGCGTGGGACGTGCTCGCAAATTCGGCAAGTGGGTTTACACTTGAATATGGAAAGAAGACCAACAACCCCTGCGACACTGGTACAATCGCGCTGACCGGCGCCTATAGTTTCACAGCGCAGTCGGGTATCTCGCGATCCGGAGGCCCCCAGCCTCTCTATGTCGTCCCTCAAGGCGATGCGCTCTGCGTAGTGTCGTCCGGCCCCAGCGTGTCACTGGCCGGTTCTCTTTCCTATACGCAATACTGAGGGAATGATCCGACTGCTCGATACTGCCGGCGCACTCTGGCTGGGCCGGGTGGCTGCCGCAGAGCCGCCGCGATCCTGTAATTTGGGCGGCACTAGAAGGGCCGAGGCATAGGACGCTGGCTGTCCGGCAAGAACGTGGAGCTGGCGCCGTCAAGCTGGTCTTGTTCTAACAACCACGAAGTAGTAAAAGCAGCGTAAATTCCCGTACCCAAGTGTTTTCGGCGTCAATCTTTACGCCGTTCCCGTTTTGTCATCTACAGTTTTGTCGCTTGTCATTCTTCCCATACGTCATCAAACTGGTTTCGGATGCGGAATCAAGTATGGGGGAGCGGCGTGGCCAAGAAATTAAAAAAACACGCACCGGAGCCTGAAGATACAAGGCGGAATGTTGGAGAATTAAGTCTCTCGGCTTGTGAGGCGCGCAGGTTATACGGGATCTGCGTTGAGTTACTTGAACTATGCAGTCACGTTTCTGGTCGAATAGATCCTCAGGCTGGCTGGATGGTCGCTCATGCGCGGGACGAAGTGATGCTGGGGATCTTCGATGTTAAGCCTTAGAGAGCGGGTCGAAGTAAAAGTCGACGTCGAATTCAGCGACAACTCGACTCACCGAGACAATTCTCGGCAATGACAACCACGACCTCGCGGAAACGTTGAGAACGGTAGCTTCAGATATTGGTATCTCTCACATCGCGTATTTGCGCTTGTCGCCGGATAAGAGCCCCGATATTTGCCTTCTGGTCGCAGTCGTCACTTATTCCCGATTATGGCAACATCGATACTTCGTAAAGAAATATATGAGCACCGACCCGGTGATTTTTTACGGGCGAGAAGCCGATGAGCCTTTTGATTGGACCAACCTCCCTGTCGACGACCCGGCGACGAAAGCATTCTTCGCCGACGCCATGAATCACAGTGTGGGACGAAATGGCCTGTCGATTCCCTTGCGCAACCGGCGCGGAGTTTTCGCGCTGGTTTCATTCACCAGCGAACTGTCGACGGACGATTGGGAAGACTACAAAAGCACCAATATGAGAATCTCAAACTTCTCGCCGTTCTTATTGATTCCGCCTCAAATATCAATTTCAAACTGCCCGCCTTTCCGGTCCATTTGTCGAATTGAGAAGAGCAGTGTTTGCTTTGGGCGGCGCGGGGCAAGACTTATCAAGAGATCGCGGAGATTTTGGGTTTGGCGTTTGGCAGCGTGAAAACCCATCTGGACGCAGCCCGCCACAAGTTGCATTGCATGAACCTGACCCACGCGGCCGCCGTCGCGTTCGCCACTGGCGTCATTCCCGCGCAGGCGTTGAAATAGAGGCAAGACAGGTCGCCTCGCTCCGCCCGCCTCTCGAGGCGGGAACACCCGAACTCGGCGCAGAACTCACATCGAAATGGCGCCTCCCAGCCCGTCGATCAGCGCCTTCAGCGTCGCGGCGGTCGAGGCGTCCGCCTCGCCGTCGACCAGTTCCGGCCGAAAGTGACGCTGGAAGGCCGTGACAGCCTGCCGGGTCTGGCGGTCGTAGACCCCGGTGATCTCCACGCCATAGCCATAAAGCGCCAGCATCGCCTGCATCGCGCGCACCGGCGGGCCTTCCTCCTCATGCCCGAACAGCGGCGGGCCGGTGAGCGGCGCGGGCTCGGTCCAATGGCCGACGCCGCTCCGCCAGAGCGCGCCCCAAGGAAAAGCTTCCCCCGGATCGCGCTTGCGCGCCGGCGCGGTATCGGAATGGGCCAGGACCCGCTCAGGGGCAATCCTCCAGCGCGCGCAAATGTCTCGCGCGAGCGCGATCGTCGCCCCGATCTGGCGCTCAGGAAAGGGCGGCGAGCCGCCGTCATGGCCAGGATTGACGATCTCGATCCCGATCGAGGCCGAGTTCAGATCGCTCTCGCCTTTCCACGAACCCTTGCCCGCGTGCCAGGCTCGCTGACTTTCTGCGACCAATTGGTCGATGGCGCCGTCTTCCCAAACCAAATAATGCGCGGACACTTCGGAGGCGGGATTGGTTAGCGTCTTCAACGCGGCCTCGCCCGTCGGCATGCCCGTATAGTGCAGCACGAGGCAATTCGGCCGGCCATAGCCGCGCCGCTCGCCATGGTTGGAAGAGGGCACGAACCGAGCAACGAGGGGGCTGTCCGGAAGCGGTACGATCATATCCTCTCAGGCCGAGGCATGGCGCGGACCTGAGGAGACCGCGCCATGGCGACAACTATAGCCATGGCGCGCGAAGCGCGAACTGATTAGTACCACGCGCGGCAGTAGGGGTTGCCGTTGTAATCGTAGCCCCACCGCGCGCAATGCCTGCGTGGCGCGGTCACGGCGTTGCCGATCAGCGCACCGGTCCCAGCGCCGATAATGCCGCCGGCAATAGCGCCGCCCGCGCTGCCCCCTGTAAGCGCCGAACCGATTAGCGCGCCCCCGCCAGCGCCGATCGCGCCGCCCGCCAGCGTGCCAGTCTGTTGTTGCGGCGTATAGCAGCCCGAAACGGGCAGCGCGCTGACGAAAGCCAGCGTAAGAGCGAAGCTCTTTTTCATGTTTCCCCCCTTTGGGTTCAATAGAACGCGGTGCAGACGCGGTTACCGTTATAATCATAGGCCCATCGAGCGCAGCGCCCCGAAGGCGCGGTCACGGCGTTGCCGACCAACGCGCCGGTCCCAGCGCCAATCAGGCCGCCAGCGATGGCGCCGCCGGCGCTGCCGCCGGAGACCGCCGACCCGATCAGCGCGCCGGTTCCCGCGCCGATCGCGCCTCCAGCAAGGGTGCCTGTCTGTTGTTGCGGCGTGTAGCAGCCCGAAACGGACAGCGCGCCAGCCAACGCTAGCGCAACAGCGAAAGTCTTTTTCATGGTTCCCCGTTGGCTCAATAGAAAGCGGTGCAGACCCGGTTGCCGTTGTAATCATAAGCCCACTGGGCGCAGCGACGGGGCGGTGGTCCACCGTAGTAACCCGGCGACCCGCCGTAGTAGCCCGGCCCAGGCGTCGCAGCCGACCCGATAAGCGCGCCTGAGCCCGCGCCGATCGCGGCGCCCGCCAGCGCGCCGCCCGCGCTGCCGCCAGACACTGCCGAACCGATGAGAGCGCCCGTACCTGCGCCGAGCGCGCCGCCAACGAGCGCGTTCTGCTGCTGCGGCGTCTCGCAGGCTGAGACAGCGACAGCCGCGACGAGCGCCGCCGAAAGCGACAGAATTCTTCTCATGCGTTTCAATCTCCCCGTCCGTCTCGGCCCCGAGGGCTGCAAAACCGCCTTCATAGCGCCTCGACGTCCTTTGCCTGAGCGACGCGACACGCGTTGCTATCGTCCGCCGACCGCGACAATCCCATAATTCGCATGAAGCTTCAATGAACGAGCCGGGTCATTGGTTCCCCGATCGTGGGCCGCCCCGATTGAGCTTGACCGCGCCCGCTTCGGCCCGTATGCCCTCGCCCGCCAGTCGGCCGGACGGCCGCCGTTTAAAAGACGGAGGAAAGTCCGGGCTCCATACGGACACGGCGCCGGATAACGTCCGGCGGGGGCGACCCCAGGGAAAGCGCCACAGAAAACAAACCGCCGGATCGCTGGCCGCAAGGCCGTCAAGCGAGAAGGCAAGGGTGAAAGGGTGCGGTAAGAGCGCACCGCGCTGGCGGCAACGTCGGCGGCATGGCAAGCCCCGCCGGGAGCAAAACCGAATAGGAGCGACACGCGGCGCTACCAGCGCCGCAAGGCCTTGTCCGTTGGCCCAGCCGCTCGGGTTGGTTGCTCGAGGCGCCCGGTAACGGGCGTCCCAGAGGAATGGCCGTCACGTCGGGGCGATGAGTTCCGGCCATACAGAACCCGGCTTACAGGCCGGCTGGCGTTTACCTCGCTTCTCGTTCAAGGTCGGCAAAAGCGGACCCCGTCTCCCGATGACGCGGCCGCCGAAGCCGGAAAGTGCGATGATGCTGCGCGCTGATAAAGTCATCCCGGCCGGCCATTGGTCGGGCGCTCCGGCCGACACGGTGGTGCTCGACTTCGATGGGCGCTACCGCCGGCGCGTCGCCATGACCGGGGTCGGGGGGCTCGAATTCCTGCTCGATCTCCCGGAAGCTGCGATGCTGCGCGGCGGCGACGGGTTGCGGCTCGAGGACGGACGCGTGGTCGAGGTGCTCGCCGAGCCCGAACCGCTGGCGGAGATCCGGGCCGCCGACCCACTGGCGATGGTCCGCATCGCCTGGCATCTTGGCAACCGCCATCTACCGACCGAAATGCTGCCAAAGGCGCTGCGCATCCGCCGCGATCCCGTAATCGAAGCGATGGCCGAGGGGCTCGGGGCTCGGGTGATCGCTCTTGAGGCGCCGTTCAATCCCGAAGGCGGCGCCTATGTGAACGCCGAGGGAGGCGCCGCGGAGGCTCACCACCACGGCCATGATCACGCTCACGGCCACGACCATGGACCCGTTCACGCCCACGACCGAGAGCATGGACATCCTCGCCGGGGCTGACCGCGGCGCGCCGCTGCCGCTCCTGATCTGGCTCTCGCCCGCATTCCCGGTCGGCGCCTACGCCTATTCGCATGGGCTCGAATGGGCGGTCGAAGCGGCCGACATCGTGAATGCGGCCTCGCTTCAAGATTGGCTCCTCGATCTCCTCGAATGCGGCGCGCCGCGCTCGGACGCCATCCTCTTCGCGGCAGCCTTTCGCGCTGCGGCGGCGGCGGATTGGGCGGCGCTCATGGAGATCAATGTCCTCACGGTCGCGCTGACGGGTTCGGCCGAGCGGCGCCTGGAAACGACGGCGCAGGGCGCGGCGTTCGTTGCCGCCGCACGCGCGGCCTGGGATTGCGAGCCGTTGCGCCGGCTCGAGCCCGCGCCGGACGGACGCATCGCCTATCCGGTCGCAGTCGCCGCCACCGCGTGCGCGCACGCTCTGCCGCTTGACATGAGCCTCGCGGCGTTCGTCCTCGCCCAGGTCGCCAATCTCGTCTCGGCCGCCTTGCGTCTCGGTCCGATCGGGCAGACGGATGGCCAGAAGATTCTTGCCGCGCTCCTGCCGCGCATTCAAAATCTGGCGCACGAGGCTCAGACAGCGGGCCTCGCCGGACTTGGGGGTTGCGCGTTCCGCTCCGACATCGCCGCCATGCGTCACGAGACGCAATATTCGAGACTGTTCCGCTCATGACTCCTGCCAAACAACCTCTTCGCGTTGGAATAGGCGGCCCCGTCGGGTCCGGCAAAACGGCGCTGATGGAGAGGCTTTGCAAGCGATTGCGCGACCAGCTCGCCATCGCCGCCATCACCAACGACATCTACACCAAGGAGGACGCCCGCATTCTGGTCGAGGCGGGCGCGCTTCCCCCGGAGCGGATCATCGGCGTCGAGACCGGCGGCTGCCCGCATACCGCCATCCGCGAGGACGCCTCGATCAATCTCGCGGCGATATCACGAGATGCGCAAGCGATTCACTGACCTCGACCTCATCCTCATCGAATCGGGCGGCGACAACCTGGCTGCGACCTTCTCGCCCGAACTCGCGGACCTTACGATTTATGTCATCGACGTTTCGGGCGGCGAGAAAATCCCGCGCAAAGGCGGCCCGGGCGTGACCCGCTCAGACCTGCTCGTGATCAACAAGATCGACCTCGCTCCTTACGTCGGCGCCTCGCTCGAGGTGATGAAGACTGACGCGCTGATGATGCGCATGGGGCGTCCTTTCGTCCTGGCGAACATGAAGACCGGGGACGGCATAGGGGCGATCATTGCGTTCCTGCGCCTGCGGGGTGGGCTCGACCAGATAAACCCCGAGCGAGGAATGGCAATAGGGAACCTTAGGCAACGCTGGGCGTTGACACTGTGAACCCCCTCGGAAGGCGAGGTTTAAATGGATTCCACACGCCCCTATCGCCACGGGAACTTGCCGGTTGCGCTTCAGGCTGCGGCCCGTCAAATTCTGAACGAGAACGGGCTACACGCGGTTGGACTGCGCGAAACCGCGCGGCGGGTCGGGGTGTCGGCGACGGCCGCGTATCGCCATTTCACCAGCAAGGAAGATCTCCTTGCGTCCGTCGCCGCCGAGGGTTTTCATGAGTTGGCCGCAGCGATGCTGAGCGCGACCCGCGGCGCCAATCCCCTTACCCGGGCGGGTCTTGCCTATATCGAGTTCGCTGACCAGAACCGCGGCCTCTTTCGTCTGCATGTTCGGGCCCGTTCTCGCCGAGCGGGCGAAATATCCGACCCTTCACGCGGCGGCCGCGGGCGTCGAAGCTCTGCTGCTGCGCGGCGTCGCCGACCTCGACCAGCGGCCGCTCGACGAAAACCATGCGGCGATGGCCGCGTGGGGCCTCGTGCATGGACTTGCGCACCTGATCGTGGACGGCTTCTTTCCGGCGGCGCGGGCCAAGCTTCAGGCGGAGGAGATCCTGGCCAAAGTCAGGCTGCCGCGTCCGCCGGCTCCGGAGCCGCCGCGATAGGGCGCAACGCGCTTGGCGTCGACCGGCCCCGCGAGCGGCTCGACCCCGGTGTGGGAAGCTGTGAACCGTGTTTTGCCGTCACTTGTCTGCGTTGGGCGCATAGCTCGCGCCAAATTTATCCAAGCAGAACCAAATTAGACGGCCTGGAACCAAATTAGAAGGCTTGGATTTCCTTGGTTTTATTCGTCCGAATCGGGGCTTTTCAATGGGTTACGGCGAATCCAAATAACTTTTTTATTTCCTTGGCCTGCTCCGGCTCCGATATGCGCCCACGGTATGGCTCGGTTGCCGCCGAGGGTCGGGATGCGCGGCGTCGATGGCCTCATTCCTTCGACAGCCATTGTACGGGCGCTTCTGACTTTCAGCAAGGAATTGTCGAAAAATCTTGAGGGCCGCCCGTTCCTGAGCCGCCTGCCGGCCCCCGGTAGCGCCGTCCTTTTACGCGGCGCGCGGCTCTCTCGCTCGGCGATAGCCCGCATAGCCGAGGCCCGCGAAGCCGATCAGCATCATCGCCCAGGTCGAGGGCTCGGGAACCGCGCCGCCGACGGCGAAGTCGAAGCCAAAGCCGCCCGACCCGTCAGCGACGAGATTATAGGCGATGGTCAAGTCGATGCCGGGCCCCCGAAGTTGGAGCCCAGATTGATGACGCTATCGCGGAAGAAACTCTCGGCGACCGCCAGGCTTCTGAAGGTCGAATCGAGAATTTCGACGCCGTTGGCGATAATGGTGAATTCCATCGACTGAAAGCCGAGCCCGCCGGCGAAGCCGTTTTCCTGATCTGTCGATCAGGCCAAGCATCAGATCGCCGCCGTAGCCGAAATCGAACGTCGAGCTTGCGCTGTAAGTGTGGCTCTCGCCGCCGCCGTCGGGGGCGTAATTCGCCCCCAGAATTGCGGTCCCGAACACCATGTCGCGCGGCCCCAACAGGGCGCCGGCGACATTGTGCGCGCCATCGATCAGCGTTGCGGCATAGGCCTTGTCGGGGAGGGCGGTCGAGAAGGCGTAAGCCGTCTGGCCCGGATTGACGAAGGCCTGACCCGAGCCTCCGCCCTGCGCGATGGCGTTCGTCGTCGCGGTGCTGCCGACCTGCGCGACGGCCGCCGACTGGACCTTGACGAAGGAAAGCTCGTCAGAGCGGTCGACTGCGCCTGTCCGCTCGATCCGACCGCGGTCGATTGCGCTTGAGCCAACGCGCCTTTTGCGGTCTTGGCGGTCGACGTTGCGTTCGCGGCGCCCGCGGCTCCGGGTAGCTACCCGCTCCGCCAACGCCGCCCGTCGCGACCGCATTGGCCATCGCCGTCCCGCCGCCTGCCGCCGACGCATTGGCCGTCGCCGTCGCATTGCCTCCGTCGCCTGCACGGCGAGGCCGGACCCTGCGTCGCCACCCCCGCCGCCGGTCGCGTTCGCGGATGATGAGCGTTGCCCGAGCCGCTCGACGTCGCTGTGCTGTTAGCGACGGCAGCGCCACCGTCGCCGCCGCGATCGTGGGGCGGCAGCAACCGCCACCGTGGGGGGTCGATTCGCCGCCCTGGCCCGCCGGTTGCGTTTGCTGACGACCCGGCGTTTCCCGCGCCTGCCGACGTAGCTGTGCTGTTGGCGTTGGCACCACCGCCAGCGCCCGCCGGGTCCACCATCGCCCCTACTGTCGAAGGGATTTGCGTCTGCACCCGCCCCACCCGCTGCGCTCGCAGACGATCGAGATCCGAGCCACCGGAAGTCGCCACGCTTACCGCGGTGGCGTTCCCGCCCATGCCCCCGCCGAAATCCGAATTTCCCCCGCCGGAACCGCCCGATCCGCCGGAGGCGTTCGCGGACGAGATCGCGGCGCCGAATCCGCTTTTCGCAGCGCTGTCGGCACTGGCGTCGCCACCCGCCCCGCCCGGGCCGAAATCGATGAACCCGGCGAAACCCCCGCTTCCCCCGACGCGCTTGCCGATGACGTTACGGGGCCTGAGCCGCCAGACCTCGCCGTGCTGCTCGCATCGGCGGCGCCGCCCGCACCGCCGCCTGGCGTTCGTATCGGCGCCGTCGCCGCCGGATGCGGCCGCGCTCGATGTCGCCGCGCCCGCGCCAGACGCCGTGGTCGCGACGCTCGTCGCGGTCGCATCGCCGCCGGCTCCGCCGGGTCCACTTTGCGTATCTGAAATCCCGCCCACGCCGCCACTCGCGACTGCCGACGAAACCGCGCCGCCGGAACCGCTCGAGATCGCGCTGCTGCGCGAGACGGCGCTGCCACCGCCGCCGCCGACGGAGCCGTCCCCGGCGAAGAACCCAGACGCCCCCGCGCCGCCAGTCGCGGTCGCCGACGATGACGCGTTGCCGGAACCGCCCGAATTCGCTTCGCTGCTTGCCGCGGCATCGCCGCCTGCCGCCCCGGCGACGCGTAAGCCTGCCACCGGCTCCACCCATGCCGCCGGTCGCGTGCGCGGACGATGTTGCGTTTCCCGAGCCAGCGGACGTCGCGTTGCTGCTCGCGCTTGCGTCACCGCCCGTACCGCCATTGCCGCGGTGTGGCGATGCCAACATCACCGCCAGCGCCGCCCGTCGCCGAGCCGAAACCGTGACGTTGCCGCTTCCAGAATTGCCCGTCGCCGCGGCCGTTCCCGATCCGCCCGCGCCACCGTTTGACGATGTTGTCGAAGCCGCCATTGTCGATGTTGCCCCCGTTGCCGCCGACAGCATTGGCGGACGATGTTACATTCCCGACAGCGGACGTCGCGGCGCTGCTGGCCCTCGCCTCACCGCCGGCGCCTGCGCAGTGGTTAAAGATCCTCCGTTATTCTCCGAAGCAGCGTCGCCGCCAGCCCGCCTTGTGCGAGCGCGTTGCTGACGACTGATGCCGTTGCCCGCGCTCGTTGCAGTGCTCGTCGCCGTTCGCGTCGCCGCCGTTTCCGCCGTTGCCGCTCTTCTCCGACGAACGAGGCGCCGGCGTTCGCCCCCCACGCCGCCATTTCCGCCAAAAGAATTGGCGTCCGCTTCCGCCGAGCCTGAGATGATGGTCGTCGCTGCCGTCGCGCTCGCCGCTCCGCCATTGCCGCCGTTGCCGCCGTCGCCGCGTGCCGCGGCCATTGCCGCCTGTGCCGCCGTTTCCGCCCGTCGCCGTCGCTTTATTGAGGGGGCAGTGATCGGGTGCGCGCTGCCCGCATTGGCGGCGACCGACTCCCCGTCGTCGCCTGGCATGCCGGGATCGCCCGGATTGACGCCATCCGCGCCCGCTGCGCCGTCATCGCCCTGAACAATCACGATCTCCGCGCGAACCCCGGCGGGAGCCGTCATCATCAAGGCCAGCGACGCCGCGCCGGTCATCAGCGACCGCGCCAAAATTGAACGATAAATCGAGTTCATCGCCGCCCTCCCCGCGGGCTCGCCGCCCGCAGCGGCCCGCTCGAAATGAAAGTTAACATCCGCTTCCAATATGAACATTGCAAGAACGAAATTAGCGGCCGGGATCACGTCCGCGTGCGCCTTCATCCCTGGATCGCTTCCCCCCGGCTTGACCCGGGGTCCGCGATGACGGCGAGCGGCGCCGCTGCAGCTCATTTCCGCATTCGCTTGCCTAGTGGGCTGCCGGTTCGCTACTAACCCGGCCGAATGCCGCGACCCCGAGCGGCGGACGGGACGCTCTTGGAGGAAACATGGAAACGCGACGCATCAAGGCTCGGAACGGCGAGGGGCTGACGTTCTCGGTCGTCGGCGAGGGGACCGGGCCGCTTGGCGACTTCTATGAGCTGCTCGACGAAAAAACGTCGATCGCGACGATCGAGCAGGCGCTCGCGAGCGGGATCAAAGTGTTCGAACTCGTCGCCCCACTACGGCAACGGGCTGGCGGAGGCCCGGATGGGCGCGGGCTTAAGGCGCGCCAAGCGCGACGAGATCCTGGTTTCGACCAAGATCGGCCGGATCATGGATCCCGTTCACCAAGCCGCCCAAGCCGCGCAGCGACGTGGTGTCGCCGGGCTTCGCCGGGGGACATCCGCACGCGCCGCGCTTCGATTATTCCTATGACGGCGCGATGCGCTCGATCGAGCATTCTCTGCTGCGCATGGGGCTCGACCGGCTCGACATCGTCCTCATCCATGATTGCGACGTCTGGACGCATGGCAAGGAGGAGGCGCCGGGGCGCTTCAAGGAAGCGATGGAAGGCGCCTACAAGGCGCTCGACAAGCTGCGCAACGAGAAGATCAATCAAGGCGATCGGCTTCGGCATCAACGAAGCCGACACCTGCGTCAAATTCGCCAAGGCCGGCGATTTCGACGTCGCGATGATGGCGGGACGCTATACGCTGATCGACCAGACGGGCCTGACGGAATTCCTGCCGCTCGCGCTTGAGAAGAACATGGGCGTGATGCTCGCGGGCGTGTTCAATTCCGGCATTCTGGCGACCGGATCGGGTCCGGGCGCCAAATTCGACTACACGGCCGCTCCGAAGGCGGTCGTCGACAAGGTGAAGGCGATCGAGGCGATCTGCGCCAAGCACAAGGTCACCCTGCGCCAGGCGGCGATCCAATTTGCGCTTGGCCACCCGGCTGTCGTCACCGTCGTCTTGGGCGCGGTGAAGCCGGAGGAAGTCAAGTCGAACGTCCACGACGCGACGGTCGCAATCCCGGCGAGCCTGTGGTCGGACCTCAAATCGGCCAAGCTTCTGGACTCGGCCGCGCCGACGAAGGGGTGAGCGGCTGACGCTTTGGGCTAAGGGCGCCGGGCGCGCCCGCGCCTGTGAAAGCGGGGGACAACGCGCGCCCCGCCTTGCCAAAGCCGTAACGCAGGCCAATCTGGCTTCTCATGAAGTTCCCGCCCGAATTTCTCGACGAGATCAGGGCCCGCCTGCCGGTGTCGGAGGTGGCGGGGACGCGAGTCAAATTGCGCAAGGAAGGGCGCGAGTGGCGGGGCTTGTCGCCGTTCAGCGCGGAGAAGACGCCATCGTTCTTCGTCAACGACCAGAAAGGCTTCTTCCACGACTTCTCGTCCGGCAAGCACGGCGACGCCTTCGCCTTCCTGATGGAGACCGAGGGGCTCACTTTCCCTGAAGCCGTCGAGCGGCTCGCCGGCATGGCCGGCCTGCCGATGCCGCGCCTAAGCCCCGCTGAGGCGGTCCAGGACAAGAAGCGCGCGAGCCTGGTCGACGTTATGGCGATGGCGGCGCGCCTGTTCGAAGCCAACCTCCAGCAGTCGGTCGGAGCGCGAGCGCGCGGCTATCTCGCCGATCGCGGTCTTGGCGCTCCCGTGCAGCAGCGCTTTGGGCTTGGCTACGCCTCGCCAGAGCGGTTCATGTTGCGCGACGCGCTTGCGGCGCAGGGCGTCAGCGCCGAGGCGATGATCGACGCGGGCCTGCTGGTCCACGGGGAAGATATCGCCGTTCCCTACGACCGGTTCCGCGACCGGGTGATGTTCCCGATCCATGATCGCGCCGGCCGCGTGATCGCCTTCGGCGGCCGGGCGATGGAGGCCGGCGCCAAGGCGAAATACCTCAATTCGCCGGAGACCGCGCTCTTCCACAAGGGCGCGCTTCTGTTCAATCACCACCGCGCCCGTAAAAGCGCGCATGATTCAGGCGCGATCGTCGTGGTCGAGGGCTATATCGACGCGATCGCGGTGAGCGAGGCCGGCTTCCCCAATGTGGTCGCGCCGCTCGGCACCGCGTTGACCCCCGATCAATGCGCGCTCCTGTGGGCGATGGCGGGCGAGCCGATCCTGTGCTTCGACGGCGACGGCGCCGGGCGCCGCGCGGCCTTTCGCGCCATCGAGACGGCGCTGCCGCTGATCGGCGCGGGCAAGAGCCTGCGCTTCGCGCTTCTGCCTGAGGGGCAGGATCCGGACGATCTGATCCGGCTCAGTGGTCCCGCAGCGATGGCCGAGCATCTCAAGGACGCGAGGCCGCTCGCCGACATGCTGTTCATGCGCGAAACCGATGAGCAGAGCTTCGACACGCCCGAGCAGCGCGCGGCGCTCGAGCGCCGCCTCGGCTGAGGCGGTCGGCAAAATCGCCGACGAGCCGCTGCGCCGGCACTACCAGGCGGATGTGAGGCGGCGCCTTTCGGCTCTCTTCGGCGAAGAGCGCCAGGGACGCGGGCGAGGCGATGCGGACGCCCGGCGAGGCTTCGGCCAGCGCCGGGGCGGGCCGTTCCCCCCGCGCGGACCCCGCACGGGCGTCGCCGAAGCGCCCTTGGCGCCGCAAAGCAAGCTCGGCCGCAAGGCCCGCCTGCCGCCGCGCGAGGCCATGATCCTGTCGATTGCGCTCGGCCACCCGGCGCTGATCGAGAGCCATTGCGAGGAACTGGCGGCGACCGAATTCATCGGCGCCGGACTGAGCGCATTGCGGGACGCGCTGCTCGCCGCTCCAGCCGAGGCGCTCGTCTCCTCCGCAGCGCTCGCTGAATGGCTGAACGGCGCGGGGCGTGGCCAAGATTGCGAGCGCATTCTGGCGTTGGCCGCAAAGATGCCGAATTGGTGGTGCATGCGGCCCGACGCCGCGCCTTCGGACGCCGATCTGGTGTTGAGGCAAAGCTTAGCCTTGCATCGGCGGGCGGGCGCGTTACATAGGGATTTGAGGCTCGCGGAGCGGATACTCGCAACGGAGCCGAACGAGCTTAATCTGGCCCGGCTGCTTGATATCAAAGCGAATTTGGCTGACCTTGGTGATTCGGAGGCGGCCATCGACGGTTTTGGCGATCAATCCGGACGTACGCCGGCCGTGATCTGATCTGTACAATCCGCCGCAAGAGATCGGGTCGGGAGGTTTCTTGGAGACCGGGGGTTTCTTGGAGACTCTGCTAAAGAGCAAAGCGTTAGCTTTGCCTAGAGAAGACCTTACGCGCCCCGCCCGGCGAGACGGTTGAAGACGATTTTGGACACCCGGCGCCCCTGGCCGCGGAACGACGGAGAGACGCCGCGATGGCAAAAAAAGATGAGGCGAAGGGCGAAGGCGAAGCGGCAGTAGTCGAAACCCCGGACAGCCCGCTGCTCGATCTTAGCGACGCCGCCGTCAAGCGGATGCTCAAGATCGCCAAGAAGCGCGGCTGGGTGACGCAGGAAGAGCTGAACGCGGTCCTGCCGTCGGAAGAGATTTCCTCCGACCAGATCGAAGACATGAACGCGATGCTCAGCGAGATGGGCATCAATGTCGTCGAGAGCGAGGACGCGGAAGAGGCGGACAAGGAAAACCCCGAAGCCGCCGACGAGGAAGAGGCCGAGGGCGGCGAGCTCGTCGAAGCGCCCCGACCGACGGCGGTCGCCACCCGCAGTTCCGAGCCGGCCGAGCGCACAGACGATCCGGTGCGCATGTACCTGCGTGAGATGGGCTCGGTCGAGCTCCTGTCGCGCGAGGGCGAAATCGCCATCGCCAAGCGGATCGAGGCCGGTCGCGAGGCGATGATCGCGGGCTTGTGCGAAAGCCCGCTCACCTTCCAGGCGATCATCATCTGGCGCGACGAGCTAAACGACGGCAAGATCCTTCTGCGCGACATCATCGATCTTGAGGCGACCTACGCTGGCCCGGACGGCAAGAAAGCGCCGAAGACGGATTATTCCGCCCCCGGCGCGCCGCCGCCGCCCAATCCGGCCCGTGATCGTCTTGCGCCGGCGACCGCGCCGCAGGCGCCGCCGGAAGGGTTCGAGGGCGAGGCCGCGCCGCCCGACGGGTTCGACGATGAGGACGATCTCGAGAATTCCGTCTCGCTGTCGGCGATGGAGGCCGATCTCAAGCCGAAGGTGCTTGAGACCTTCGACCGCATCGCGGACGCTTACAAGAAGCTGCGCCGCTTGCAGGACCAGAACGTCGAGAACAAGCTCAGGAGCGAATCGCTCTCGCCTGCTCAGGAGCGCAAATACAAGGCTCTCAAGAAGGACATCGTCGCGGACGTCAAGTCGCTGTCCCTCAACCAGAACCGCATCGACGCGCTGGTGGAGCAGCTCTACGACATCAACAAGCGCTTGATCGGCCTCGACGTGCGGCTCATGCGTTTGGCCGAAACCCATCGCGTCGGCCGCGAAGATTTCCTCAAGAACTACCAGAATTCGGAATTGGATCCGAAATGGCTGCTCAGGGTCTCCAAGCTCACGACGCGGGGGTGGAAGGACTTCATCGCCGCCGACAAGGCCGGGATCAAGGAGATCCGCACCGAGATCCAGTCGCTGGCGACCGAGACCGGGCTTGAGATTCAGGAATTCCGCCGGCTCGTGCAGATGGTGCAGAAGGGGGAGCGGGAGGCGCGACAGGCTAAGAAGGAAATGGTCGAGGCCAACCTGCGCCTCGTCATCTCGATCGCCAAGAAATACACCAACCGCGGCCTACAGTTTTTGGACCTCATCC
The DNA here is from genome assembly GCA_963775405.1 of uncultured Alphaproteobacteria bacterium. Lineage (GTDB taxonomy): Bacteria > Pseudomonadota > Alphaproteobacteria > Rhizobiales > Beijerinckiaceae > Roseiarcus. The sequence continues at coordinate 36,733 of CAVZJI010000029.1, read as the reverse complement.
AGGAGGGCAACATCGGGCTTATGAAGGCGGTCGACAAGTTCGAATACCGCCGCGGCTACAAGTTTTCCACCTACGCCACCTGGTGGATTCGCCAGGCGATCACCCGCAGCATTGCGGATCAGGCAAGAACCATCCGCATTCCTGTGCACATGATCGAGACCATCAACAAGATCGTGCGCACCTCGCGCCAGATGCTGCATGAGATCGGCCGCGAACCGACGCCGGAAGAGCTTTCCGAGAAGCTGGCGATGCCGCTCGAGAAGGTGCGCAAGGTCTTGAAGATCGCCAAGGAGCCGATCAGCCTCGAGACGCCAATCGGCGACGAGGAGGACAGCCATCTCGGCGACTTCATCGAGGACAAAAACGCGGTGCTGCCAATCGACGCAGCGATCCAGTCCAATCTACGCGAGACGACGACGCGCGTCTTGGCTTCCCTGACCCCTCGGGAGGAGCGGGTTTTGCGCATGCGCTTCGGCATTGGCATGAATACCGATCACACGCTGGAAGAGGTTGGCCAGCAATTTTCAGTCACGCGCGAGCGCATCCGGCAGATCGAGGCCAAGGCGCTGCGCAAGCTCAAGCATCCGAGTCGTAGCCGTAAGCTGCGGAGTTTTCTGGATAATTGAGCGAGGGCGCAGATTGGCAGTTTGATAGCGGCGATCGCCCTCTCACTTCCGGCATCGCGAACCCGAGTCTATCGAAGGCAATCCACGACATTGTTGCGTGGTCGTTTGCCGGTTAAAATTTGTTTACAACCGCGCTTGACGTGTCATTATAGGGGTCGGGTGGTGCGGTGCACCAATCGGTTGCAGGGGGACCTCAGATATGAAGCGTTCGATAGTTGCGGCGCTCGGAGCCGTTGTGATCGCGACGTTCGTCGCGAGTTCCGCTGCGGAAGCACTCGTTATTGACTTTTCCTTCTCCAACTTAGGCGGAACGGTCACCCACGACGGGGCAAGTTTGCACCTCTCGAGCCAAGTTCATTTCGATGGCGCGGCGTTTCTGGTCACGGAAGCTGGCACGGGCGGCGACGCTTCCGGGCTCAGTCCCGGCGACTTCCTCAACCTGTCTGCGGACACTTCCCCGGTGAGCAAAGATATCATCTATGGGTTTGGCGACATTCCGACGTCCCTTGGCGCCAACGTCATCCTGATGTGGCCTATCGGGGCCGGACCTGGCGTGGACGTGTTCACGGAAACGCTGACCACGGTGACGTCCATCAATCGAGGCACGACCGACGCGATCACGGTCACCATGTCGGGAACGGTAGAGGACAGTAAGGCCCTGTTCAGGGCGGGCACCCCGGTTCAGCTCATAATGACCGCCAGCCAAGCTGGCGGATCGGGCGACGTCGGGGCGGAGTTCACCAATACGTCGAACCTCGCCCCCTCCATTCCTGAGCCGTCGACCTGGGTGATGATGGGCTTCGGCTTCGGGGCCCTGGGCTACGTCGCATCCCGCCGGCGCAGGGCCGACGGGGCTTTGCTCTCGATCTAAACTCTTTTCGTTGCGAAAGGCCGCCCTCCTGGACGGCCTTTCTTTTTTGCCCGGCGTGGGTCGTTTCGCGCCTTTGAACATTGACCGATTTACAAAGGGTTATTCAGCGGGGGCGACGCTCGTTCTCATGCCCATCGGCGAGCGTTGGTGTCGCATTGGCGGATCAAAAAAGCGTGACTTCGGCCGGATATGCGGCGCCGCAACATAAACCACTGACGCCATACAGGAAATATCAACATTGGGCGAGGCCCGCCGCTTCGCGAGCGAACGCCCGGCGCTCGATGCCGCTGTCTCTCGCTAGCGCCCGACCTAAAGCTTCCACGCCCCATGTCAAGACGACGCCTCGCCGCTCGGAGACACTGATTCTGCTGAAGTTTATAGCCACGTCGACCTCTTCCAGGAGTGCGGTGGGCGCCGCGCGTCATTCTGTTGTCGCCCGACGTTGCAACCGCCAGTTTGAGTTGATGCGGGCCTGGGTTAATATTGCCCGGCCCTTTTTTGGATAAATTGAGCGAAAGGGCTTGACTCCCCCTCCCACAACTGCTTAGTTGACGCAGCGCGATGGTTTCGTAGTTGCCCAAGCGGTCGGCTCAATTAGGGGGATACGGTATGAACAAGATTGTTCCAGCTTTAGCGGTCGCCTTGATCGCTGGACTAGGCGCGAGTTCGGCTGCGCAAGCCGCCGTGAAGGTGATTGACTTTAGCGCCGGTTCGCCCGCGACAGGATCGATCACCTACGGCGGGACGAGCTTGAATACTTCGACGTCGTTCAACCTCGATAGCGCGATGATCAAGGTTTCGAGTGTCGGCACGGACGACAACGCGTCTGGGTTGTCCGATGGCGACACGATCACGGTTTCCTCGTCTACCACCCCGCCGAACGAGATCATTTATGGGTCCATGGGGGCTCCGGTCACGCTTGCGGATCCCTTTGTCAAGATGTGGACGGACGCCCTCGGCACGTTCACTGAAACCCTGACGACGGTCGAGTCAATCGATCGAACTCACGAAGAATGCGATCACGCTCACCCTGACTGGGTTTGTTAATGGTCCCGGTTTTGTCAACACACCGGCCACGCTTATCTTGGGCGCCACGCAGGCCCGAGGGCCGGGGCTGGGGAATGCGATCTCCGTGTCCTTGAGCAACACGGCGGAGACCAGCGCAATTCCGGAGCCTTCGACTTGGGTGATGATGGGCCTAGGCTTTGTCGGTCTGGGCTATGCGGCGGTTCGCCGGGGCTCGAAGGATCGTCGGTCGGCGCTCGCCATCTGAGCCGTTTGGCCTAAAAATCACAGGATCGATTAAGGGCCGCCGCGAGGCGGCCTTTTCCTTGCGCGCCATTGCTGCGGTCCGCTATTCCGCCCTCGCTGCTGGGTCCGCCAGACGGTGCAGCCGGTCGGCGGCTGCCAGGGCGAAGCGCAGCAAAATCGCGCGGCGGCTGGCCGAGGCCATGCGCTGCAGCTCTGCCCCGCGAACGATTTCCGCGCCGTAGGGGTCGGCGACGATGAGGCCTGCCTCCGGGGGGATCAAGTCCGCCGGCGTGCGCTCCGATATCGCGAAATAGAGCCGGTCGCAGCAGGCGGCGTAGTCTCGCCACTTGCGGTCGGCGCGAAAGTCCGCTGGCGATGACTTGATCTCGACGATCAGCACCTCGCCGTCGCGATTGACCGCCGCGATGTCCGCGCGGCGCCCGTCGGTCAGCGAGAGCTCGGTCAGGCTCGAGAAGCCCCGCGCCCGCAACAGCCGCCGCACGCCGCGTGCGATCATCAGCGCCGTCTCCGACTGGCGCCCGTCGGGCGGAAGGGTTTGCATTTCCTTCCACATCAGGCGGCCCTGGCGTCGGCGAGGATCATTTCCGCCGCCTTCTCGGCGATCATCATCGTCGGCGAACCGGTGTTGCCTGAGGTGATGCGCGGCATCACGGACGCGTCGGCGACACGTAGGCCCCGTGAGACCGTGAACTCTGAGCCGCTCGTCGACCACAGCGAACCGATCCTGCGCCAATCCCATCTTCGCGGTCCCGACAGGGTGGAAGATCGTCGTGCCGATCTCGCCCGCCGCCCGCATAAGCTCATCGTCCGACTGCAAGTTTGCGCCGGGCTTGAGCTCTTGCGGCGCGTAACGCGCGAGCGCGCGCGCTGCGGCAAGGCGGCGGGTAAGACGGATTGAGTCCACTGCAACCCGCTGATCGGCGAGAGCCGACAGATAGTTCGGTTGGATGACCGGCGCGGAGCGCGGATCGGCGCTGGAGGCATGGCTCGAGCCGCGGCTCTCCGGCCGCAAATTGCAGACGCTGATCGTTATCGCCGGATAAGCGTGCATAGGCTCGCCGAACCGGTCCAGCGACAGCGGCTGGACATGGAATTCGATATTGGCGGTCGTCATAGTCGGACGAGGACTTGGCGAATAGGCCGAGCTGCGACGGCGCCATCGTCAGCGGCCCGCGCCGGCGAATGCCGTAGTCGAGCCCCATCATCACCCGCTTGACCCGCGACTGATAGTCGACATTGAGCGTGCGCGCGCCTGTGACGCCGAAAATAGCTCGCAGCTGCAGATGGTCCTGCAGATTTTCGCCGACCCCCGGCAGCGCATGGACGACCGACGCGCCGATAGCCTTGAGACGATCCGGGTCCCCCACCCCCGAAAGCTCCAGAAGCTGCGGCGAGCCGATCGCGCCCGCCGCCAAAATGATTTCCCGCCCGACCCGCGCCTCGCGGCAGACGCCGTGCTGGCTGTAGCGCAAGCCTGTGGCGCGGCGGCCTTCGAAAAGAATGCGCTCCACATGCGCGCCGGTCGCAAGGTGAAGGTTCGGCCGCTTGAGGATCGGCTTCAAAAACGCCGTCGCCGCGCTCCAGCGCCGGCCACGACGCTGGTTGACCTCGAAATAGGCCGAGCCCTCGTTGTCGCCCTGATTGAAGTCGGCGATCTTCGGAATGCCGATTTCGGCCCCGGCCTCGCGCACCGCATCGAGGATTGGCCAGGAGACGCGCGGGCGCTCGACCCGCCATTCGCCGCCGGCCCCATGCAGTTCGCTCATGCCGCCGTGATGATCCTCCTGGCGGAGGAAGTAGGGCAGCACGTCGTCCCAGCCCCATCCGGCAAGGCCGAGCTGGCGCCAGCCGTCATAGTCGGCCGCCTGGCCGCGCATATAGATCATGGCGTTGATGGCCGACGAGCCGCCGACCACCCGGCCGCGCGGATAGGCGATCGAGCGGCCGCCCAGATTGGGCTCCGGCGCGGTCTTGAACATCCAGTCGGCGCGCGGATTGCCGATGGCGTAGAGATAGCCGACGGGAATATGGAACCAGATCCAGTTGTCGCGGCCGCCAGCCTCGACGACGAGGACGCGGTTCTTGGGGTCGCGGCTCAGCCGATTGGCGAGCACGCAGCCGGCCGAGCCGGCGCCGACGACAATGAAGTCGTAAGTCTCCGCGCTCATGCCGCTACCGCCCAGCAGGCGACGTCGCGTCCCTGCTTCACCTCGAGCGGCGGTTTCTCGACGCGGCAGCGATCGAAGGCAAGGGGGCAGCGCGGATGGAACGGACACCCGGGCGGAGGGCGCGAATGGCGACGGGCGGCTCGCCGGAAAGCAGAATGCGCTGGCGCCTCGCGGTCGGGTCGGCGACCGGCGTCGCGGACAGGAGCGCCTGCGTATAGGGATGTTGCGGGCGGTCGAAGATCGCGGCGCGCTCGCCGAGCTCGACCGCATTGCCGAGGTAGATCACCATCACCTCGTCGGCGATGTGGCGCACGACCGAAAGATCGTGCGAGACGAACACGTAAGCCAAGCGCAAATTCCTCCTGCAAGCTGGCGAGCAGGTTGAGCGCCTGGGCGCGGATCGAAACATCCAGCGCCGACACCGGCTCGTCGAGCACCAGGATCTTCGGCTTCAGCATGAGCGCGCGGGCGATGGCGATGCGCTGGCGCTGGCCGCCCGAGAACATGTGCGGGTAGCGATGATAAGTTTCGGGCCTCAAACCCACCTTGGCCATGATCGACAGCGCCTCGGCCTTGCGCTCGGCGGGCCTGAGGCCCGTGTTGACGAGCAGCGGCTCCTCGAGCGCCTTGCCGATCGTCTGGCGCGGGTTGAGCGACCCATAGGGGTTCTGGAACACGATCTGGATTTCCCGCCTGAGGCGCTGCCCCGTCGCCGCGCTCGCGTGGGCGACATCTTCGCCGTCGATCAGAAGCGAGCCGGCGGTCGGGTTTTCGATCAGGGTGAGCAGCCGCGCCAGCGTCGATTTGCCCGAGCCGGATTCGCCGACCACCGCCAGCGTGCGCCCGGCCTGAAGCGAAAACGACACGCCGCTAAGCGCCTTGATCGTCGCGTGGGAGCGGAAGGCGCCGCGCGAGACGGTGTAATCGCGCGTCAGGTCCCTGGCCTCGAGGATCGCGCTCATGGCGCTGACCCTTGCAGCTCAAGCGCGCGCGGAATCCCGGCGACCAATGGCGTCAGACAGCGCGCGCGGCCAAGCGCGGGCGGAGCCGGCGGGGGCTCGGCATCATGGCAGGCGTCGAAAACATAGGCGCAGCGCGGCGAGAACACGCAGCCGCGCGGGCGGTCGAACGGCCCGGGCACGACGCCCGGAATGGCGGGCAGCCGGCGAGCGTTCGCCCGCTCCGGCAACGCCGCCAGAAGTGCTGCGGTATAGGGATGGTGCGGATCGGCGAACATTTCGCGCGTGCCATTCATCTCCATTTGTTGCGCGGCGTACTGGACAATGACCCGGTCGGCGGTTTCGGCGACCACCCCCATGTCATGAGTAATGAGCACGAGCCCCATTCCATTGTCGACGGCGCTCCCGCATCAGAAGATCGAGGATTTGCGCCTGGATGGTGACGTCAAGCGCCGTGGTCGGCTCGTCCGCGATCAGGAGCTTTGGGCGGCAGGCAAGCGCCATCGCGATCATGACGCGCTGGCTCATGCCGCCCGAAAGCTGGTGAGGATAGGCGCGGGCGCGGCGTTCGGGATCGGGAATGCCGACCTCGGCCAGAAGCTCGACGATGCGCCTCTCGCGTTCGGCCCGTTTGAGATCGAGGTGGGCTTTAAGCGTTTCGCCGATCTGGAAGCCGACGGTGAAGCAGGGATTGAGCGACGACATCGGCTCCTGGAAGATCATCGCCATGTCTTTGCCGGCGATCCTCCGCCGCTCGTGGGCGCTCATCGACAAAAGATCCGCGCCGTCGAAGGCCATGCGGTCGGCGGTCACGGTCGCGGTCGGAGGCAAGAGGCCCATCGCCGCCAGCATCGCCACCGACTTGCCGGAGCCCGATTCGCCGACGATCGCCAGCACTTCGTTGCGCTCGAGCGTCAGGTCGAACCCGTCCACCGCCGTGAACGGGCCGTGCCGTGTGGCGAAGGAGACGGAGAGGTTGCGGATTTCGAGCAGAGGCGGCGTCATCACCCTCTCCGCATCTTCGGATCGAGCGCGTCGCGCAGGCCGTCGCCGGTCAGATTGATGGCGATGACGGTGATGAGAATGGCCAAGCCCGGAAGTGTGACGATCCAGGGATCGGAGCGGATGAATTCGCGCAAGTCGGCCAGCATCGAGCCCCATTCGGGCGTCGGCGGCTGGGCGCCGAGCCCAAGAAAGCCAAGCGCCGCCGCCTCGAGAATGGCGCTCGACACGCCAAGCGCCGCCTGCACGATGAGGGGAGCAAGGCAGTTTGGCAGCACGGTCGAATAGGCGAGCCTCAGCGGCCCGACACCGACCACGCGCGCGGCGGTGACATAGTCCTTGTTCAGTTCGCCGAGCGCGGAGGCGCGCGCCAAGCGCACAAAGTTAGGAAGATAGACGATCGTCACGGCGATGATGGTGTTGGCGAGGCTTGGGCCCAGCACGGCAACGACGAGCACAGCGAGCACCAGGCTCGGCACCGCCATGATCAAATCCATGAGCCGCGTGATGGCGACGTCGACGATCGGGCTGGTCATCGCCGCGGCAAGCCCGAGCGTGACGCCGACAATGAAGGACACGCACATCACCGAAAGACCGATGAACAGCGACACACGAGCGCCGAAGATGAGGCGCGACAGCATATCGTGACCGTCGCCGTCGGTTCCGAGCACGAAGCGCCAGGACCCGCCTTTCTCCCATACGGGCGGCGCCCGCACCGCGTCGCGGAACTGCTCGATCGGGGAATGGGGCGCAACGACATTCGCCGTCAGCGCCAGGAGAACGATGATGGCGAAGACCGCGAGCCCGATCACCGCGCCGCGGTTTTCCCGGAACGCGGCCCAGAACGACGCGAGTGGCGAAGGCTGCGCGAGGACGGCCGCGGCCTCGTCGCCAATCGGAGTTGTGATCGCAGCGACGTCAGCGGCCATGGCTGATCCTGGGATCGATGATTCCGTAGACGAGATCGACGATCAGATTGACGAAGACGACGACGGCGGAGATGAGCAGAACGCCGCCCTGGAGCGCTGGATAATCGCGCCGGCCAATCGAATCGATGAGCCAATGGCCGACCCCTGGCCAGGAGAAGATCGTTTCCGTCAGCACTGCGCCGGCCATCAGGCTCGAAATCGAGAGGCCGATTACCGTCACCACCGGCAAGAGCGCATTGCGCAAAGCGTGAACGCCGATGACGCGCGCTGGCGACAGCCCCTTGGCGCGCGCCGTGCGCACGTAATCTTCGCTTAAAACTTCGAGCATCGAGGAGCGGGTCATGCGGGCGATGACCGCGAGCGGCACGGTGCCAAGCACAATCGCCGGCAAGATGAGGTGCCGCAACGCGTCGAGGAACGCGCCCGGCTGATCGGACAATAGCGCGTCGATCGTCATAAATCCGGTCGGCTGATCAAAGGAGTAATTGATGAGATCGATCCGGCCCGAGACGGGGAGGAGCCCGAGTCGCACGGACACGAACATGATGAGCAGCAGGCCCCACCAGAAGATCGGCATCGAATAACCGAACAGCGACACCGTCATCAGCGCCTGATCATAGAAGCCGCCGCGCTTGACCGCCGCAAGCGCGCCGGCCGGCACCCCAATCGCGATCGCAAACAGCATGGCGAAGAACGAGAGTTCGAGCGTCGCCGGGAACAGGGTCAGAAACTCGGTCAGAACTTTATCTTGTGATGACAGCGATACGCCGAAGTCGCCATGCGCGAGGCGCCAGACATAGTCGAGAAACTGCCGCCACACCGGCTGGTCGAGGCCGAGCTCATGGCGAAAATACGCCAGCCGCTCCGGCGACATGCCGTGTTCGCCCGTCCTGACCTCGACCGGATCGCCCGGCACAAGGCGGATCGCCGCGAAGGTCAGGAACATCAGCGCAAGGAAAGTCGGGATGGTGAGCGCGATGCGGCGAAGGAAGTAGGCGACCATGGCCGATCCGAAAACGACGGGCCCCGCCTTGCATCTTGGCTGGCGAGGCCGGTAACGGCCCTACTTGGATGTCGACGCCTTCGAATGCGTGCGTCCCAAGCGGACTCTGCTTATAGCCGGTCACATTCGAGCGCATGGCTTCGAACACGATCGAATGGGCGAGGAGAAGCTCCGGCGCCTCGTCGTGCTCGATCTCCTGCATGCGCGAATAGAGTTTCGCGCGGCCCGCCTGGTCCGAAATCACGCGCGCCTTGACGAGCAGATCGTCGAATTCAGCATTGCACCATTTCGTGGGGTTGCTGTCGCCGGGTTTGCCGCCTGGGCAACCTCTCAAGAAGAAGAAATTGTCCGGGTCGCCGTTGTCCCCGGTCCAGCCGTACTGGCCGGTGGTCTCTTCACCATTGGCGAGGCGCTTACGATACTCGCCCCACTCGTAAGTGACGAGCTTGGCGTTGACGCCGACCTTGGCGAGATCGGCCTGCATCATCTCGCCGATGCGCTTGCCGTTGGGATTGTAGGGGCGCGACACCGGCATGTACCAGAGATCGATGTCGAGGGGCGTCTTGACGCCGGCCGCGGCCAGCATCGCCTTGGCTTTTTCCGGATCAAACGGCACGTCCGGAATCTTGTCGTTGAAGGACCACAGGGTAGGCGGGATCAGCGTCGTCGCCTTCGAGCCTGCGCCAAGATAGACGTCCTTGATGATCGCATCGCGATCGATCGCCATCGACAAAGCCTGACGAACCTCCTTCTTGTCGAACGGCGGCTTGGTCGCGTTGAAAGCCCAATAGGCGACGTTGAGACCCGGCATATTGATCACCTTGAGGGTCGGATCCTTCTCCATCTCCTCGAGGTCGGCAGGTCGTGGATAGGCGTTGACGTGGCACTCGCCCGCTTTGAGCTTGGCGTAGCGCGCCGTGGCGTCGGGCGTGATGGCGAACACGAGATCGTCGACCAGCGGCTTCTCGCCGTAAAAGTCCTTGTTCGCCTTATAGCGGATGACGGAATCCTTCTGATAGGAGACGAACGAGAACGGTCCGGTGCCGACCGGCGCCTGGTCAAACTGCTCGGGCGTCCCCTTCTTGAGCAGGAAGTCGGCGTATTCCTTCGAGCCGATCGCCATGAAGTCCATCGCCAGATTGGCGAGGATGGCGACATTCGGCGTCTTGAGCTTCATGACGACGGTGTAATCGTCCGGTCTTCTCCACCGAAGCGAGCAGCTTCGGCATGTCCATGTCGTTGAAATAGTCGTACTTGCCTCCCGAGACTTTGTAATATGGGTTGTCGGGCTTCCACTGCCGGTCGATCGAAAACAGGACATCGTCGGCGTTGAAGTCGCGCGTCGGCTTGAAGTCTTTCAAGCGAATGAAACTTTACGCCCTTGCGAAGATGAAAGGTGATCGTCTTGCCGCCGTCGGTGACTTCCCAGCTTTCGGCGAGGCCGGGGACGACATCGGTCGTGCCGCGCTTGAATTCGGTCAGGCGATTGTAGACGGGCCGCGCCGCATCGAAGCTGGTGCCGGTGGTGTTGATCGCCGGCGTAAAGTTCTCTGGACTGCCCTCCGAGCAATAGACCAGGGTCTTTGCCGAAGCGACGCCCGCGCCTGCTAACAACGCGGCCAGCGCGATGCCGGCAAAGGTGAGCGCTTTCATTGCATTTCTCCTGAGCGATTAGCTCGCGACCACGAGCTTTGCGCCATCGAAGCCCTTTTTCGCTTTCAGCGCAATGGCTCGCGCTCGAAAGTCATTTGCCCTCCTCGTCGTTCATGGGATGCAGATCGCGCACCATCGCCTTGGCGCGCTCGTCGAGCACGTGGGTGTAGATCTGCGTCGTCGCGATGTCGGCGTGGCCGAGCAAATCCTGAACAACGCGCAGGTCCGCGCCGTTCTGCAGCAGATGACTGGCGAAGGCGTGGCGCAGCACGTGGGGGCTCACGCGCGTCGACGCAATGCCCGCCGCTGCGGCGATGCGCTTGAGATCGCGCGCGAAGGCCTGTCGCGTCATGTGGCCGCTCGCGCTCGCGGCCAGGAATAGCCAGGGGCTCGTTGCCGCACCCGGCGAAGCCAGATCGAGCAAAGCGCGAAACACGCCGATCGCGGCGCGAGCAGGATTTGAGAGCGGCGCCAAGCGCTCCTTGTCGCCCTTGCCGCGCACGGGGATGAGCGGGGACTTGGCCATTGCGATCGACTTCTTGAGGCTCAAGGCCTCCGACACGCGCAGGCCCGACCCATAGATGAGTTCGATGAGACAAGCGATGCGCGCCGCGTCCAGCCGCTGGCGCAACGGGCGATCCGTGATCTCAAGCCCTTCGCGCGCGGTCGCGATGAGGCGCTCGACCTCGGCCATGCTGAGCAGCTTGGGAAGCGGACGCGACCGGCGCGGGCCCTCGACCGCCAGCGTCGGGTTGTCGCGCCGCCAACCTTCGGCGTACAGGAACTTGTGAAACTGGCGGATCGCCGACAGCCGGCGCGCCAGCGACGCGGCGCCGAGCTTCTGCGCGCCGCGCGCTGCGAGAAACCCGCGCACGCAAGCTGCGTCCGCCTTTAATAGATCTGCGCCCTTGGTCTTCAGATAGCTCTCGTAGTCGGCGAGATCGCGCCGATAGGCGTCGATCGTATTCACGCTCGCGCCGCGCTCAGCGGCGAGCGCCTCGAGGAAGCTGACGATCTGAGAAACAGCCCCCGTCTTCATATCGCCAAGCTACTCCTCCTCCTCGAACAGAGTGGGCTGCAATCCCTCGCGGCGCGGTTCGGCGAGGCCAAGATGGCGGAAGGCGTGTGACGTCAAAAGGCGCCCGCGCGGCGTGCGCTGCACGAAGCCGAGCTGGATGAGATAGGGCTCGATGATGTCCTCGATCGCGTCGCGCGGTTCGGAGAGCGCCGCGGCGATGGTCTCGACCCCGACCGGACCGCCACCGAATTTGAGGGCGATGGTGTCCAGGTAACGCCGATCCATCTCGTCGAGCCCAATGACGTCGACGTCGAGAAGCTTGAGCGCGCTGTCGGCGAGCGCGCGCGTCACGCTCTTTGCGCCTTCGACCACGGCGAAGTCGCGCACGCGCCTGAGCAGGCGCCCGGCAATGCGCGGCGTGCCGCGCGAGCGCCTGGCGATCTCGTTCGCGCCGTCATCGGCGAGCGTGAGGCCGATCACCCGGGCGCCCCGCGCGACAATGCCCTGCAGCTCTTCTGTGGTGTAGAAATTGAGCCGGATCGGAATGCCGAAGCGGTCGCGCAACGGCGTGGTGAGAAGCCCAGCGCGCGTCGTCGCGCCGATGAGGGTGAATCGGGCGAGGTCGATCTTCACCGAGCGCGCCGCAGGCCCGGCGCCGATGATGAGGTCGAGCTGGAAATCCTCCATCGCCGGATAGAGAATCTCTTCGATCGCTGGATTGAGGCGGTGAATCTCGTCGATGAACAGCACGTCCCGCGGCTCGAGATTGGTGAGCTGCCCCGCAAGGTCGCCCGCCTTGCCGATGACCGGGCCCGAAGTCGAATGGAAATTGACACCGAGCTCGCGCGCGACGATCTGCGCCAGCGTCGTCTTGCCAAGGCCGGGCGGCCCGACGAACAGGACGTGATCGAGCGCCTCGCCGCGCGATTTGGCGGATTGGATGAAGACGCCGAGATTCTTGCGCGCCGCTTCCTGGCCGGCGAAATCGGCGAGGAGCTGCGGGCGGACCGCGGTCTCGTCCTCGGGACGCTTCTCGGCTGAGATGAGTCGGCGAGGCGCCTCGGCCACCTCAGGCCCCTTCGCCCGGGGGATGCAGGCGATCCGCCAAGCTCGGTTCCGCTCGCATCGTGAGACCAATGAGGTTTGCGACGAAGGCGCAGACAAGGCCTGCGATCGCGGCGCAAGCGACAAAAGCATGGCCGAGGGTGGCGCCGACGCGGCCCGGGAAAGCCCAGTCGCCGGCCTCAGAGCTGATGTTGGTCTTGATGGTCATCTCGAACGACGCCCAGACTGGGTTGAGCCGCAGGAGGAGGCCGTACACGAGCACGCCGCCAATGAGAGCGGCGATGAGCGCGCGGGGCGCGCGCGCGGGCGCCACCGCATCCCAAAGCGCATAAAGAAACCCGGTCGCCGCGGCCGGCCCAACGCCGACAATATAGGCCGCGATGAGCCCGAAGGCGTGGCCGAACATCGTGCTGAACAAGACCACAAGCCCGATCGCTTCGAGATCCGTGGGCGTCTTGAAGACGACGGAGAGAGGAATGAACAGCGCGCCGCCGACGGCCGGACCCAGTGCTGCGAACAAGAGCACGATGCCGATCATGGGGACAAAGAAGGGCCGCCCGCTCATTGCGCCAGTTCCTTCAGGCCCGCGCGGATGAGCGCGGCGGTCTCGGCCTGCGGTCCGAGCTGAACGGAAATCCTGGCTACGGCGGCGGCCGCCTGGGCCTGGGCGTAGCCGAGGCCAACGAGCGCGAGGACCGCGTCCTCGGCGGCCTTGGCCAGTCGAGGCGCGCGCTCGAGACCCGCTTCCGCATGGGCGAAATCGGCGACGGCAAGCGCCGGCGCCTTGTCCTTGAGCTCGAGTACAAGACGCGCGGCGAGCTTCGGGCCCACCCCCGGCGCACGCGCCATCATCGCCTTGTCCTGCCGCGCGACCGCCGAGCTCAACGCGTCCGCCGAGAGGGCGCCGAGAATCCCCAGCGCGACCTTGGCGCCAACCCCCTGCACGCTCTGCAGCAAGCGAAACCACTCGCGCTCGCCCGCCGTGAGAAAGCCGTAAAGCCGGATCGCGTCCTCGCGCACATACATCTCGATCAGCAGCTCCGTGGGCTCCCCCACAGCGGGAATTGCGCGCAGGGTGCGAGCCGAAGCGGAGACGAGATAGCCGACGCCGTTGACGTCGAGGATTAAGGCCTCCTCCTCGACGCTGTCGATGACGCCCTTGAGTTTGCCGATCATGCCGCGCCTCGCGCGCGCGCCGCGCGATGCTGGGCGTGGCAAATGGCGACGGCGAGCGCATCGGCTGCGTCCGAGGTCGAGGCGGTCGAGGCCGGCAGGAGCATCCTGACCATCATCGCCACCTGACGCTTTTCCGCGTGGCCGACGCCAACGACCGTCTTCTTGATGAGGTTCGCGGCGTATTCCGCCACCGGCAGGCCGGTCAGGGCCAATGTCGCAAGCGCGACCCCGCGCGCCTGCCCGAGTTTCAGCGCTGATTGCGGATCGCGGTTGATGAACGTCTCCTCGACGGCGGCCTCATGCGGCCCCTCGCGTTCGACCAACCCGGTCAGCAAGCGATGAATCGCCGCCAGGCGCTCGGCGAGCGAGGCCGCGGAATCGGTCTCGATCGAGCCGCAAGCGATGAAAATGAGCCGCGACCCGGCGGCCTCGATCACGCCCCAGCCTGTCTTGCGCAGGCCGGGATCGACGCCAAGGATGCGAATCGCGCCGATGGTCATGCAACGTCTGATAGCTGATTTCGAGCGCCAGCGCATTTTGCGCGCGCGAGCCTAAAGCGCGGCCTCGGTCAGACCAGCAAGTTCGCGCTCGATTGAGCCTAGCTCATCCAGCGCCGTATCGAAGGCGCGCAGCCCGATCGCTTGCCAAACGCTCTTCGCCCGCTCAGCGAGGTTAGCGACGGTCAGCGGAAGCCGCGCCGCGGCGGCGAGCGCGCCCTTCTCATTGATGAGATAAAGCCGGTTGAGGGCGAATAGGACTTGAGCAGCGCAGGCGAGCGAGCGGAACGCGCATCCGGCGCTGTAAGTCTGATCGCCGCGCGCGACGGCCGTGTGCGCGTTTTCGATGCTGAAGCGCGTCTCCCACTGGAAGCGGCGAATTAGCGCCGCTCGCAATTGGTCTGGGTAGGGGACGGTCATGCGCTTTACGGTCGAGCGATGGCGCCCTCAGGATCGCTGAGCGGCCGGCAGAGCGCAACCTCGCCCATCCAGATCGCGGAGCAGAAGCCATGCGGATGTCCCGGCTGGTAGTCCATGCTGACGCGGCCCTCGCGGCAGTCGCGAATGACCCTCTCGACCGACTGGATCGGCCGATAGAGTAAGTCCATCTTCTTGCCCGCGATCGTGAGCCAGCCGCCGCCCACGATCCAGGGCCCCCAACCGCCGACCTCGGTCACCCGAGCGACGCCTGGCTCATCGACCAGGCCCTTTACGGTCTCAAGCAGGCGCGCAACATCGAGCCCCGCGCTCTCGTTGAAGTAGAGGCCTACGTCATAGTCCGAGGCCGCATGAGCCGCCCCTCTCGCCCGCGAGCCGCCAAGCACGACCGCGACGACTCCGGGGACAGCGACGAGAGCCGCTGAGGCGCGTTCAAGCAAAGGGTCAGGCGTTTCCATCCGCCCAAGATAGCCGATCCCCGTCTCCCGGGACGCAGCCCGCGATCGCGTCTCTTTCCACCGGCATTTCCATATCCCGCCTTGGCTCGCCTGCCGCGGCTGCGATAGCTTGCGGCCCAACGAAAGGCGCGATTCGTGGCGAGCGGCGTGAAGAACCCAAAGAAAAAGGCCGCGCCGCCGCTGCGTCCCGTGGCGACCACGCCCCATTTCGACTTTGAGCGCGAGGCCTTCGCCAACGGCCATCGATGGGTCGCCGGCGTCGATGAGGTCGGGCGCGGCCCGCTGGCCGGGCCGGTCGGCGTGGCCGCCGTCATTCTCGATCCCGACGATCTGCCCGAGGGGCTGAACGATTCGAAGGTGCTCCTCGCGGCCGCGCGCGAATCCCTGTGTGAAATCATCTTCGCCAAGGCGCTCAGCGTTTCCGTGGTCTTCGCCAGCGTCGAGGAAATCGACCTCTTCAACATCCGGGGCGCATCGCTTCGCGCCATGGCGCGGGCGGTGGCGGCCTTGAGCCTGCGTCCGCATCTGGCGCTGATCGACGGCCGCGATCTGCCGGACGGGCTCATCTGCCAGGCGCGCCCGATCATCGATGGCGATGCGCTTTCGATGTCGATCGCCGCCGCCTCGATTGTCGCCAAGACGATGCGCGACGCGCTGATGCGCAATCTGAGCCGCGATTATCCACAGTACGGTTTTGCCGAGCACGTCGGCTATGCGACCGTTGGGCACCGCCGCGCGCTGGCCTCAGCGGGCCCGTGTCCCTATCACCGGCGCTCGTTCCGGCTCGAACCGCGAGAAGAGTGACCTGCGGCCCAAAAAGGTTTCAAAAGAGTTGAAATCGTATATCCGTTAGAACGACTTGCGCCGTACGAAAACGACACAGCGGAATGTGTGGCGGCATAACCGGACCTTTACTTTAAACCGAGCATAAACGACGCGCCGGCTCGAACGATCCGGCTCACGTCGAGTGGTTGCGTTGATGCGTATCGCGCGTGCCGGAGCGTTCCGCCTCCCCGCCCAGATTTAGGTTTTGCGTACTGGGACCGGCGAGGCGAGACGCCCGGCCGCACTTCTCGAGGCGCTCGGCGAGGCGGGCCTTGCTCCGCGCGACGCAATCCTCATCGGCGACTGCGTCGCAGAAATGATGAGGCTTCCCCCAGCGTCCGTCGATCTCGTCTTCGCTGATCCTCCTTACAACCTGCAGCTCGAGGGCGCGTTGTCACGCCCCGACCAGAGCCTGGTCGACGGCGTCGACGATTCCTGGGACAAATTCGCCGATTTTGCCGAATATGACGCGTTCACCCGCGGCTGGCTGACCGCCGTCCGGCGGCTGATGAAGCCCGCCGCCACGATCGTGGTCATTGGCTCCTACCACAACATCTTCCGCGTCGGCGCGATCTTGCAGGATCTTGGCTTCTGGATCCTCAACGACATCGTCTGGCGCAAGGCCAACCCGATGCCGAACTTCCGCGGCCGCCGGTTCACCAACGCCCACGAGACCATGATCTGGGCGGCGCGCGGCCCGGAAGCCAAGGCCTATACGTTCAATTACGAGACCTTGAAGGCCGGCAACGAGGACGTGCAGGTTCGCTCCGACTGGTTTTTACCGATCTGCACCGGAGCGGAGCGGCTCAAGGACGAGAGCGGCCGAAAGGCGCACCCGACGCAAAAGCCCGAAGCCCTGCTGCAGCGGGTGCTGCTGGCAGCCTCCAACGCGGGCGATCTCGTGCTCGATCCGTTTTTCGGCTCCGGGACCACCGGGGTCGCAGCGCGGCGGCTGGGCCGCTCGTTCATTGGCGTCGAGCGGGATAGGGCTTACGCCGAAGCGGCGCGGCAACGGATCGACGCGGTCGAGCCGTTGCCCGAACAGGCGCTCGCGACCGCGCCGACGCGCCGCAGCGCGCCGCGCGTCGCTTTCTCAAGCGTCGTTGAAGCGGGGCTCGCGCGTCCGGGCGAACGGCTGGTCGACGCGCAACGCCGCCATAGCGCCCTCGTGCGGGCCGATGGCGCGCTGGCCGCAGGCCCTGCTGTCGGCTCGATCCACAAGATCGGCGCGCTGGTGCAAGGGTTGCCCGCCTGCAACGGCTGGACCTTCTGGCATGTCGAGCGAGAGGGCCAGCTGACCCCGATCGACGATCTGCGCGCCGCCATGCGCGAGGCGATGCGCGAGGCGGCGGAATAGGCGTTAAACCGTCCGTTCCTCAGCTCCGACTATGCCGATCCCGAGGCCGACGCAGGAGCCTCACTCTCGAACGCGTCAAGCAGCGAACCTAGTCGCGAGACGACCGCGGCGTATGTCGATAGCGCCTGAAACTGAGTGACAACCAGCGAGAAGGCGGCGACCAGGGTCGTGAACACCATCGCGGATTGGGTGATCACGCCGAATTCGACCTCGCCGCGCATGAAGGCGGGCGCGATGATCAAAATCGGAATGAGCTGAATAAGCCAATTATAGCCAGTCGAGAAGAACCCGACATTGCGGTTGACCGTCGTGATGCGCCGGAAATTCTCGACAACTCGCTGAAGGCGCTCGCTAAGCTGTGTGGTCTCGCGCTCGCCTTCGTGTCCGAGCATAATACTTTCGGCATTGTCGCGAACATGGATGAGGGCAGAGCGGAAGCTCGCCTCGCGGTCGAGCTGGTCGCTGTTCAGCTTAACGAGCGGCCTGGCGAGCTTGATCGTGAGATACGAGCCGAACGCGGCATAGACGACGGAGATGACCAAGAGCAGCGGGCTGATCGACCACATCACCCCGGAAAAGGAAAGGATCGTGAAGCCGCTATTGATCGTCATGAGCGTGAAGGAAAGCGTGGTGGCGGTAAACGCCCGCGTGTCCTCAGCGATCCGCTGGTCAGGATTTGCCAGTTCGCCTGGCATCGCCAGGCGATAGTAGGTTGCATTGGCCATATAGGCGGCGACGGCGCGCTCGGTCACGAATTCCCGCCAAAGCAGGCCGAGCCGCTCCTCGGCGAAGCGCGCCAGAACGGCGACGATCGTCGATCCGGCGAAGACCGCCAGCGTAAGCTCAGCTTGCCAAACGAATGCCGCGATGTGCCTTTCCGCGATGGCGGACATCAAGTTTCTGTTGACGAAACTGTTTGCGACATTGAGGCTGTTCGCCCCGATCAGAAGCACGAGAATCGCGCCGAACATCAGTTTCGCTTTCCAGCCGACCTCCGATCGGGCGAAGGTTCGAATGGCCGCGACGAGCCGCGTCGCGACGACGCTCTTGGACGTTGCTTGGGCTTGCATGCTTCGCCTCGGCGAATTGGCGGCGGATTCACTACCAGTCTACCTGATCCCAAGAAGAGGGGGGAGCGGCGCCGATGGGACTGACGAGTCAGGTCCTCGCGTCGATGACGGCTGGAACTTGGCGAACCGAGACTTCCGCTTCGGTTGACGCCAGACATCCGGCGGTCGATCCGGCCAAGTCGGTCACCCATTCCGACCCTACCGCTTGCCCTTCGCCCGCGGCTTCGCCGCGCCGAAATCGGCGGCGCGTAGAAGGAATACTTCGCCCGACGTATCTTCTGTGTCGAGCCAGACGAATGGGAGATGCGGGAACTCATGCTCGAGCGCGACGCGCGCGCCCCCAACCTCGCAGATCAGCGTCCCGCCCACTGTCAAATGCTGGGGCGCCTCGCTGAGGATGCGGCGCACAATGTCGAGCCCGTCCGCTCCACCGGCATGTGCGAGTGTCGGCTCGGCAGCATATTCGGGTGGAAAGCGCGCAATTGTCCCCGCATCGACGTAGGGCGGGTTCGCCAGGATGAGGTCGAAGCGGGCGCCCGTGACCGGGGCGAACAAATCGCCCCGTTTTAACGCAATTCGATCTCGAAGCCCGTGCTCTTCGAGGTTGCGCTGGGCCACTTCGAGCGCGCCGGACGAGACGTCGACCGCCTCGATACGCGCATTGGGGAAGACGCGCGCGGCGAGAATGGCCAGCGAACCGCTGCCCGTGCAGAGGTCGAGCGCCGAGGCGATGCGCTCAGGATCGCCGGTCAACGCGTTGTCCTCGGCGAACGCGGTCATCACCAATTCGCCAATCAGGCTGCGCGGGACGATGACGCGCTCATCGACATAGAACGGCACGCCCTTGATGTAGGCGCGATGGACGAGGTAGGCGGCGGGCTTGCGCGTCGTCACCCGGGCTTCGATCAGTTCGCCGAGCCTCGTCCTCTCGTGGCGCAGGAGTTTGGCGTCGAGAAACGGATCGAGCGTGTCGATCGGCAGGCCGAGACCCTCGAGGATGAGAAAGGCGGCCTCGTCGAGCGCGGTTGTTGCGCCGTGGCCGAAGGCAAGGCCCGCGGAGAGAAAGCGACCGACCGCATAGCGCAGCCAGTCCCGCGGGGTGAGGAAGGTTTCGACCGGCTCGTCGGGCGCTACCTCAGGCACGCGGGCCACTTCAAGCGCGGCGTTCACGAGCTTCGCTTGCACTCGCGCAAGAAGTGTTTTCGCGTCTTGCCCTGCAAGCCCTGAGCGTCGGCCTTTTGCGCGCATTCAATCGACCTGGCGGATAGCTCGGCAGGGTCCCGCTTGGCGGCAGGGAGAGTCTCGGCGACCAGCCCCATGGGCGCGGGGGAACCGCCGCCGGCGGACGCCGCGCTGACTATGCCGGGCGTAGTGATCTGCGCGGCGGCGGCGAAGGTCAAGAGCGTTTTCGAGGCAATAAGGGAGAGAGCGCCAGCGCAAACCAGGGACGAGAATTGTATATTCAAAGGTGTTCCAGTTCCGACAAATGTTTATCTGATTTTCGGCGCCGCTTATAGCGGCCGCATCTGCAATTTCAACCCAAGCGCTCGGCCGTGTTGACATAACTTCTGAGGCTTCAAATGGAGCGCGACCGTTGCGACGAGCCTCAATGGCCCTATTATCCATTAAGGAGTTACTCAGACGCTTCCCCGATCCCCGAGCCTTTTCCGGTTTCATAGAGCCGCCCGCCTACGTTGCAACGCAAAAAAGTGTTTGGGCCGCGCAAAAAAAACGCTTATCTTGTGTTGACACGCCGGGCGGCGTCACACCGAGAACGGCATTAACGTCATGGCTAATTCCACTCCGACTACAATCAAAAAGTACGCCAATCGCCGCTTGTATAACACGGCCTCGAGCGCCTACGTGACCTTGGCTGATTTAGCGAAGATGGTGAAGGCCGGCGAAGATTTCATCGTTTTCGACGCCAAAACCAATGAAGACATCACCCGCTCGGTCCTCACCCAGATCATTTTCGAGCAAGAGGGGATTGAAGGTCAGTCGTTACTACCAGTAACGTTCTTGCGCCAGCTGATCCGCTTTTATGGCGATAGCATGCAAGCGATCCTGCCCAGCTATCTGGAATTCTCGATCGACCGTTTTTCGGGCGAGCAACAATCGATGCGCGAAGCCGCTAGCCGAATGTTTGGTCCGGAGGCGTTCTCCGCCGGCTCCTTCGCGGCCTTGCAGGAACTGACGAAAAAGAATTTCGCCGCCTTCAATCAAGCGGTCGCGATGTTCTCACCGTTCGCCGGCGCGACGGCGAACACGGAATTGGCGCCCAAGAAGCCGAATTCCGAAGATGATATCGACGAATTGCGCAATCAGCTGTCCAACATGCAAAAGCGGCTCGAATTTTTGGCCAAGAAGACGGATACGCCTTAGAATCGATCCTTGCGCGCGCGGAGCTCTCCAAACACCGCCGCGGGGTCAGCCCCTACCATGCCGACGGCGGCCTGAATTGCCGGCTCCTCCACGCGTAGAAACGGATTTGCGGCAAGCTCTCGTGCAATATTTGTCGGCACGGTCGGACGACGCGCGGCGCGTAGCCTTGCGATCTCCTCAATCCGAGCCTTCAGAACCGAATTGTCGGGTTCGATGGTGACGGCGAACCGGCCGTTCGCCTGGGTGTATTCATGGCCGCAGTAGATCTGGGTCTCGCCGGGAAGGGCGGCGAGCTTGGCCAGCGAGCTCCACATGACCGCGAGCGGCGTCTCGAACACGCGGCCGCAACCGAGGGAAAATAGCGTATCGCCGCAGAATGCTACTGCGTTGTCCTCGAAATGATAGGCGATATGACCGAGCGTGTGGCCGGGGGTTTCGATGACTTTCGCTCTCAGCGATCCGACCTGAGCCGTGTCCCCCTCGTTCACTTGGCGATCGAGGAAGGGGATTCGCGCCGCGTCCTTGGCCGGACCCCACACCTTGGCGTTCGGGAATTTTGCCCTGACGTCCGGTACGCCTTGAATGTGATCGGCGTGATGATGAGTGATCAAGATGTCGGTCAGATTCCAGCCCCGCTCCGCCAAGGCCGCGAAAGTGGGCCCTGCTTCCGGGACATCGACGCAGGCCGTCGCGCCTGTCGTCGAATCGTGCACCAGGGCGCCGTAATTATCTGTGAGGCAAAGATACTGATGAACGCTCATCGTCATGGGCGAAGCTCGGCGCTTTCCGTCTTCGGTTCTGAGGCGCTTTGCACGACGCTTAAGCCCAACGCGCACCCCGACCGCGTGCGCCTATATAGCCGGGCGGCCGGTTCCTGTCTCTCCTCCGCTCCCTTCTCCTACGCATTGCGAAAGGTCGGGCGCTGGTTCAGAGTCGTGGACCCCGTCCGGCCGGTATCGATGCCTCTCGACGTCCTCAACTTGCAGAGCTTCTACGGCTCGCCTCTCGGCGGCGTCGCCCGCAGGTTGGTCGGGCGCGTGATCCGTGAGCGCTGGAACAGCAGCGTCGGCCTCTCAATCGCTGCGGTCGGTTATGGCGCGCCCTATCTCGAACGATTCCGCGACGGCGCTCGCCGATGCCTGGCCTTGATGCCGGCTGAACAGGGTGTCGCGATCTGGCCGGAAGCCGGACGTTGCGCCGCGGCGCTCGTGGACGCGCAAATGTTGCCCCTGCCCGACGGCTCCATCGACCGGCTATTGCTCGCTCACGCCTTGGAGGCGGCCGATCGGCCGGACGCACTGCTTGAGGAACTGTGGCGCATCACAGCGCCGGAGGGGCGTATGATCGTGATCGTTCCCTCCCGCCGGGGCGTCTGGGCGCGTACGGATAGCACGCCCTACGGGCAGGGCCTGCCCTATTCGAAATCCCAGCTTCGCGACTTGCTCCATCGGGCTGACTTCTCGCCGGTCTTTTGGGGCGAGGCGCTTTACGCGCCGCCGGTCACGAGGCCTTTCATGATGCGTTCCGCGCCAACGATTGAGCGGGTTGGAGCAGCGCTGGGAGCGCCTTTCGCGGGCGTCCACATTGTCGAGGCGATCAAGCAGGTCCGTCGCCCGGTCGGCGTCCGCAGGGTCGCCCGCGCGCGGCTCGCTCCCCTGAACCCGGCTCTCGCGCCCAGCGCTCGGCGCCAATGCCATTCGGAGTGATTGCCGACGTTTCTCGGGTTGGCGCCGCCGATGCGCCATGCTTTTAGAAGCCGTTCGTCGACCTCCAACCAAGGCCAATTCCCATGCCCGCCGATCGTCTCCTCGTCCTGCTGCGCCACGGTCAGAGCGAATGGAACCTCCAGAACCTGTTCACCGGATGGCGGGATGTCGATTTGAGCCCCGCGGGAGTTGAGGAAGCCAAACAAGCCGGGCGCCGAATGAAGGCGCATGGGATCGCCTTCGACCTCGTGTTCACTTCCGCCCTCATCCGCGCCCAGCGCACGCTGACTTTAGCGCTTGAGGAAATGGGGCAGACTGGCCTACCGGAAAAGCGGGACCAGGCCCTCAACGAACGCGACTACGGCGATCTGGCGGGGCTCAACAAGGACGACGCGCGCAAGAAGTGGGGCGAGGAGCAGGTCCAGATTTGGCGACGCAGCTACGACATCAACCCGCCGGGCGGCGAGAGCCTCAAGGACACCGTCGCCCGCGCGCTCCCCTATTATTGCCAGAACATCCTTCCCGCGGTTCTCGGCGGCAAGCGCGTGCTGGTCGCCGCGCACGGCAACTCTCTGCGCGCGCTGGTCATGGTGCTTGACCGGTTGACGCCCGAAACGATCCCAACGATGGAGCTCGCGACGGGAGTTCCGCTGGTCTACCGGCTCAACTCCGACTCGACCGTCGCGAGCAAGGAGATCCTGACGGCGTGATGTGTATTTGGCGTTGTCTTCCTAGGGCGCTCTGGCCTGGGGTGCAAACCGGCTCCAGCGAGCCGGAAGCAGGCCGGCGAGCGCGCATTCAACGATGCGCGCGCTTAGCCGCCATTTTAGTTCCGCGCCTTAATGTTTTCAGCGCGTTACAACCCCTTTTAGTTCCGCCCTCGAAATGGGCAGGAGTTGTTCCGATTTCTGCAAGACATTGTCGCCCGAATCCGCTCCTTTCCGGCCGCCTCGATCCAAACGCAGCACGCCCTCGGGGCAGCCTCTAGGGCACCTAAAAGAAGCGCCGACTTACGGCTAATAGTAAATACTGTTAAGTTAGTGTACGAACAGAGATTCTCTGACTAATAACGGCCAATGCGCTGATCTGGGGCTGGTAACGGGAGGAGGCTTAAAAAGTAGTCTAGTACTTATTAGTCGCGGGGAACAAGGTGATGGGATTCGTACCGGTAGGGAGAAATTTGGCTTCTTTTCTTGTTTCGTCGCCCGCAGTTATGTGGGAAGCGGTCATGGGTAATTCGATCTGTACCGCCACCCTTCTGTTCAGTGTGAGCATGTATACCACGAAATGACTATTGCGGCCACTATCAAGACTTGTTACGAGCATGGTTGTGGAGGTTCTTGCACCGATCTGGCTCCCGCTATCGCCATCCGACAGCTTGAGCGCGTCGAAGGACGACGGGGTACGCCTCTTGGGCGCATAAAAGATACTCAACCCGTTAACCTTAACGATTTGTGAAGGCGCTCGGCGCCATGTTGACCGCACGTGATTTGCGCTTTGCAGAGGTCGGCCATGTCGGGGAAAGCTTCAAGTTTTGGGTTTGTAGCGATTGGCGCGTGCCTCTTTGCGACGGGTGTCGAAGCCGCCCAGTATGAGTTCCTCGCCGCGCCGCAAATCAACCTGTCGCTGGTCTACCGCCTCGACAAATTGTCGGGCGATGTCATCGCGTGCCAGTTCGCGCACAACCCCGGCCGAACCGACGTCGGCCCGGGCGCGTTCGGCGTCACCTCCTGCTATCGCAGCGGTGACGGCGCGACAAAGCAGGAGCCCAGCGACTATGGGCTCATTGCGACGCGTCACGAGCAGGAAGGCGGCGTGTTTCGCGTCGATTATCGCACCGGCGCGCTCAGCATTTGCTATCTCTATTTCCAACGTGAGAAGCAGGGCGACCACGAGGCGATTGCGGACCAGTATGTTGTGTGCACGCCGCCCTGGAAACCGGCGACCGCCGCCTCTACACATTCCGGCGGCGCGGTCAGCGAAGCGCCTGGCGCCGGTCCAGCGCGAGACTGACGCTTTTCAATCGTCGGCCGGCTAGAGCGGCCGGCCTTGTTCGCCAACGATCACGACACCATCTTCGCGCTCGCCTCCGGGACCGGCCGGGCCGCGATCGCCGTCTTGCGCCTATCCGGCCCCGGCTGTTCGGCCGCGCTGCAGATGATCGCGCCAGGGGCTGAGTTTCCGGACCGTGGCGCCGTCCTGCGAACGATCCGACACCCGCGGTCGCGCGAGCCGCTCGACCGGGCGCTGATCACGCGGTTTCAGGCGCCGCGCAGCTTCACCGGCGAGGAGATGGCGGAGATCAGCGTCACCGGGGGACGGGCCGTCGCCTCGGCTTGTGTCAAGGCGCTGGCGCTCCTTCCCGGACTGCGTCTCGCCGAGCCCGGGGAATTCGCGTGGCGCGCATTCATCAATGGAAAGATCGATCTCTCCGAGGTGGAGGGGCTCGCCGATCTGGTCGAAGCCGAAACGGAGGCGCAGCGGCGACAGGCGCAACGCATCGCCGGCGGGGCGCTGGGCCGCGAGTGCGACGCGATCCGGACAAGCCTTCTCGAGGCGATGGCGGCGGTCGAAACCCAGATCGATTTCACCGACGTCGAGGATGCTTCGGATTTCACGCTTGAATCGATTAAAGACGCGGCGCGCGGCGCAATCGAGCGGATTGACCGGGCGCTCGCGACTGCGGATGCGGCGGCGCGCCTCCGAGATGGCTTTACCGTGGTCATCGCCGGACCTCCCAATGTCGGCAAGTCGACGCTGATGAACGCGCTAGCGGGACGGGATGTCGCGATCATTTCGCCAATCCCGGGAACGACGCGCGATTTGATCGAGGTTTTTCTCGATTTGCGCGGCTATCCGGTCATTCTCGTCGACACGGCGGGCATTCGCGACACCCAGGATCCGATCGAGCAGGAAGGCGTTGCGAGAGCGCGCCGCAGAGCGGAGAGCGCGGACCTGACGCTATGGCTCGATGATGGGGGAGCCAGCCAGACGCCGAGCGCGGGCCCCCCAATCCTCTTTGTGCGAACAAAGTTAGACTTGACAGAAGTTCACGCCTCGCCGGCAGGAGCGGAAGAGATGGCCATCTCAGCCAAAACAGGGGCGGGGGTCGACCGGCTGCTTGACGTCATTGCCGATCTAGCGGAAGAGCGCATGTCTTCGCGTGAGCCGGCATTGTTGACGCTTGAGAGGCACCGGCGCGGGTTTCACGACGCGCGCCAAGCGCTGGCCTCGACGCTGGCGCCGGATGCAGTGGAGCCGGAATTGATCGCTGAGGACCTTCGACGCGCGGCGTCCGCAATGGATCGCATCGTTGGCCGCATCGGCGTTGAAGATGTGCTGGGAGAAATATTTTCGCGATTATGTGTTGGGAAATAGGGTCTGCATCATTGGCTCTTAGCGCGTCGCCTCGGGCTCTGCCGTCGTGGCCGGGCTTGCCCCGGCCATCCACGCCGCGCCGTTTCAATAACCAGCCCCGCATCGTCATCGCCAGTGGCAGGGCTGCGAGAGCGATGCTTTCGATCCTGGCGGTTTGCAACAATAGACGTATCCAACACGTGGCTTGCCGGGACAGATCCGGCCATGACGCCCTCAGAACCGCAAGCCTTTCTCTCTCCCGCGAGATCAAGCGCCCCCTAAGGGATCTTCGTTGCGTGTTTCACGTGAAACAGGCGGACGCCCGAAAATGAAATTTGACGTCGTGGTCATCGGCGGCGGGCATGCGGGATGCGAAGCCGCGACCGCGGCGGCGCGCTGCGGCGCACAAACCGCGCTCGTGACGCACCGTTTCGCGACGATCGGTGAGATGTCGTGCAACCCGGCGATCGGCGGCCTGGGCAAGGGTCACCTGGTGCGCGAGATTGACGCCCTTGACGGCGTGATGGCCCGCGCCGCCGATGCGGCAGGCATCCAATTCCGCGTTCTCAACCGCCGCAAGGGGCCCGCCGTTCAGGGGCCGCGGGCTCAGGCCGACCGAAAACTCTACCGTCGCGCGATGCAGCACCTCGTCGGCGAGACGGCGAACCTGAGCGTCGTCGAAGGGGAGGCGGCTCGGATCCAATCCGACGCCGGCAGCGTCACCGGTATAGAGCTCGCCGACGGCCGCAGCATCGCTTGCGGCGCAGTTGTGCTCACCACAGGCACCTTCCTGCGCGGCATGATCCATCTCGGCGATCAGCGCACCCCGGCTGGACGCTTCGGCGATCCGCCCTCCGTCTCGCTCGCCCAAAGCCTCGACGCCGCCGGCTTTGCGCTCGGCCGGCTCAAGACCGGAACGCCGCCCCGGCTCGACGGGACCACCATCGATTGGGACCAACTCGAGATCCAGCTCGGCGATCCCGAGCCGGAGTTCTTCTCGTCCATGACGACCGCGGTCACGGCGCCGCAGCTCCCGTGCCACATCACCCGCACGACCGCCGAGACCCATCGAATCATCCAGGCCGACGCCCATCTGTCCGCCGTCTATTCCGGCGCGATTTCCGGGCGCGGCCCCCGCTATTGTCCCTCGATCGAGGACAAGGTCATCCGCTTCGCGGATCGCGACAGCCACCAGATTTTTCTCGAGCCGGAGGGAGCCGACGACCCAACCGTCTATCCGAACGGCATTTCGACCTCGCTGCCCGAGGCGACGCAGCGCGCGCTTGTGGCGACGATTCCTGGCCTGGAACGTGCGCATATCCTGCGCCCCGGTTACGCGATTGAATATGACTACATCGACCCGCGCGGGCTCGATCCGACGCTGGAAGCGCGCCGGCTCAGCGGTCTGTTCCTGGCCGGACAGATCAACGGCACGACCGGCTATGAAGAAGCGGCGGCCCAAGGGCTGGTTGCGGGGATCAACGCCGCCCGCAAGGCCGGCGGCCAAGGGCTAATGACGTTCGACCGCGCCGAATCGTACCTGGGGGTCATGATCGACGATCTGACAACCCGCGGCGTCACTGAGCCCTACCGCATGTTCACGTCGCGAGCCGAATTCCGGCTGTCACTGCGAGCCGACAACGCCGACGAGCGCTTGACGGGGAAGGGCATCGCGCTTGGCTGCGTTCGGCCTGAGCGGGCGCGGGTCTACGCGCAAGTCCGCGACCAGCTGGAGCAGGCGCGGGCGATGCTCAGGGCCGCGACCGCCACGCCGCGGGAACTCGAGGCGAGCGGCGTTCTCGTCAATCGCGACGGAGCCCGGCGCTCGGCCTTCGAGCTGGCCGCCCAGGCCCAGTACTCGATCGCTGTTCTTACACGCGTCTGGCCTGCACTTAACGAGATCCCCGCTAATCTTGTGCGCCGGCTCGAGGCTGACGCCAAATACTCTGTTTATCTTGATCGCCAATCCGAGGATGTCGCTCGCTATCGCCGCGACAATTCGGCGGTCCTGCCGGCCGACCTCGACTATGGGCGCCTTTCGGGGCTGTCCAACGAGATCAAGCAGAAGTTCATCGCCGTTCGGCCCGTAAGCCTGGGCCAGGCCCGCCGCATCGAGGGCGTGACCCCGGCGGCGCTGGCGCTCATCGCCGCGCACGCCCGCCGCGCAGAGCGATCCTCGGCGCGCACCCGGCTTCCGGCTGGAACGTGAGCCGGCAGCCGTCAAAGGACGCTTTGCCGGACCAACTCGCTGACGACCGCCGGGTGGCTTTGCGCCTCGTGCCTGTTTCACGTGAAACAGAGGAGCGCCTGGCGATCTTCGTCGCCCTGCTCGACCGCTGGCGGCATAAGATCAATCTGATCTCCAACCCGACCTTCGCGTCGGTCTGGACCCGCCATATCGCCGATTCCGCCCAGATCCAAGCTCTCGCGCCTGAGGCCCGACGCTGGGTCGATATGGGCTCAGGCGCCGGCTTTCCTGGCCTGGTGATCGCCATCCAGCTGGCGGACGTCCCCGGCGCCGTCGTTCATTGCATCGAGAGCGACGGCCGGAAATGCGCGTTCCTCCGCGAAGCGGCTCGCGCCACCAGCGCGGCGGCGGTGATTCACGCCGCTCGTGTCGAAGCCATCGAGCCCGAACGCCTCGGAGCTGTGGACGCCGTGACCGCGCGCGCCTTCGCCCCCTTGCCGCTGACGCTCGAATTGGCGAGACCGTGGATGGAGCGCGGCGCGATTGCCGTGTTTCCGCGCGGCGAATCAGCTAGAGACCAAATTGCGGCGCTGTCTGAGGCGACGGCTTATGCGATCGAGACGCTTCAGAGCGTCGTCAACCCGAAGGCCGCGATCCTGCGGATTCGCCAAGGCTGAGGCCTGATGACTGAGACCGAGACCGAGCCCCTCGTTCGCGAGCCTGACGGCGCCACACGACCCCGCGTTCTCGCCATGGCGAACCAGAAGGGCGGCGTAGGCAAAACAACCACCGCCATCAACCTTGGAACCGCGCTGGCCGCGATCGGCGAGCGGGTGCTCATCGTCGATCTCGATCCACAGGGCAACGCCTCGACCGGCCTTGGAATCGACCGCAAGGCGCGAGTGACGTCGAGCTACGACATGCTGGTCGGCGAAAAAACGCTACGCGATGTCGCGATTCCGACCTCGGTGCCGCGTCTCACCATCGCGCCCTCGACCATGGATCTTCTTGGCGTGGAGCTCGAGATCGCCGGACACGCCGATCGCTCCTATAAGCTCCGCAACGCGCTTCGCGCTTATGGCGCCGCAAGCGCGGCCGACCCGGAATGCGTCACGTATGTCTTGGTGGATTGTCCGCCGTCGCTCAACCTTCTCACCATCAACGCGCTCGCCGCCGCCGACGCGGTCGTCGTCCCGCTGCAATGCGAATTCTTCGCCCTTGAGGGCCTGTCGCAGCTCCTGACCACGGTCGAGCAGGTTCGCAGCACGCTTAACGCTGCGCTGACCATCCATGGCGTGGTGTTGACGATGTACGACCCCCGCAACAGCCTGGCCGGCCAGGTGGTCGCGGACGTGCGCGCCTATATGGGCGACAAGGTCTATGAGACCGTCATTCCCCGCAATGTCCGCCTGTCGGAAGCGCCTTCGCACGGCAAGCCGGCGCTGCTTTACGATCTCAAATGCGCCGGCAGCCAAGCCTATCTCAAGCTCGCGTCCGAGGTCATTCGCCGCGAAGGGCGCTGGCGCGCCGCCTGATCAACCGGGTTTCATAAATCCAAGGAACGGACCCATGGCCGAAGACGCAGCAACCCGCACCGAAAACCGGCCTCGCCTGGGCCGTGGACTCGCGGCGTTACTGGGCGGGGCCAACGCACAGCATTCCGAGGTCTCACGCGGTGCGCGCCAGACGCCGATTGAGTTCTTGCGCCCCAATCCGCGCAATCCGCGCAAGCGGTTCGACAACGACGAGCTCGATGAACTCGCCGCCTCCATCAAGGAGCGCGGAATCATCCAGCCTGTTGTCGTTCGCGCGATACCTGGCGTCGCGGATGCGTACGAAATCATCGCTGGCGAGCGCCGCTGGCGGGCCGCGCAGCGGGCAGGGCTGCACGACATCCCGGTCTCAATAGTCGAGGCGGGCGACCGTGAGGCGCTCGAGATCGCCATCGTCGAAAACGTGCAGCGGGCTGATCTCAACCCCCTCGAAGAGGCCGCGGGCTATGCCCAGCTCGGCGCGGATTACGGATATTCACACGGCGACATCGCCCGCGTCGTCAGCAAAAGCCGAAGCCACGTCGCAAACACCCTTCGCCTCACAACTTTGCCAGAACACACGCGTAGTTTGCTTGCGGGCCGCCAGATCTCGGCCGGGCACGCGCGGGCTCTGCTCGCCGTCGCCAATCCAGACGCGCTCGCCGACCGCATCGTCGCCGAGGGGCTGACGGTCCGGGACATAGAACGCCTCAATGAGAATTCCGGCAAGATTTCGCGGCCGCGACGTGGGGCCGCGCCCGTCGACGCCGACACGCGCGCCCTTCAGGACAAGCTTAACCTTGAGCTTGGAACGAAAGTGACGATCGGCACAGCGGCGAGAGCGGCGAGATTCGCATCGCCTTCAGCAATCTCGACCAGTTTGACGACTTCTGCCGGAGGCTTTTGCAGCCCGCGGCGCGCTAGCGCGGAATGGATCCGATTCTCGGCTCAGGCGCGTGCGCGCACAGGGCGTGCGCGCCGAGAACCTCGGCAAAGCTGCGATTCGGAAATGAAGATGGTGTGATCTAGCGCACAGCGCCGCCTCGTTTTTCTTGCTAGGAGCCTCCACGAGGGTGGGCTGAATCGCCGAGCGCCGCGCCGCGGCCTCCGGCATTCGGGAGAATCCAATGGGCGAGGTTTGCGAGGGTCTGAGTCCAGCGGCGCAGCGCTCCAGTGCTATCGCGGGCATAGGCTGCCGATTGCCGCTAACCCTCGCGCTGATGATCCTGGGAGGCTGTCAATCGGCGACAGTCTTCCAATCGAACTTCAACGCGACCGCGGTCGGTCAGCCGCCCGCCTCAGCCCAGGCGACCGGAACCGCAACCACCTTCGGAGCCCCAAGCAGCGTAGCGGTCGTCGTATCGCCGGTTCCGCCGGGGGACCGTTGGCTCCAGGTCAGTCGCGCCAGCCGCGCCAACAATTCAGCGCCCATAAGCGGCATGTTGGGCACGCTGGCGGCGCAGCCCGGCGGGCAGTACAACTTCCAGTCGGCGATGTTTATGCCCTCGGGCAGCGGCCTTGCGACGCTTTCCTTCGAGCCGGTCCCTCAGCCGAACCCGAACGCGCCGCTAGACTTCCTGCATCTCGACTTCACGCAGGACAACAAGGTCCGCATCAACGACAGTGACGCAACGAAATTCGGCTCCTTCGTGCGCGATCAGCCGTTTGTCGTGGCGGTCACCTTGAACACCTCGGCGTCGCCGCCCACTGCGCATATCGCGCTAGGTGGGGCGGGAGCGTCGGGATCGACCGATTTCACGATCACGGCTCCCGCGTCGTTCGTGCACCAATTCGGCGCGGTCCGGGTCTGGATGGGCTATCCGTGGACCGGGCATTTCGACAGCACGGATCTCTTGGTCACGCATCCTACGCCCTGACGCTTGAGCTTGGGCCGAGTTGCAAGGATCATGGCGGGAACCTTGAGACATGCTAGGCGCAGGGCTCTCCGGCGCGTGGACCGGCCTGCAGATCCATTGTGTGGGGGTCCTCCGGATGCGCTCTGGACGTCAAGCCCCGACCAGCGAACGAGACTGCTACAGATTGCTCGGCGCATTCACCGCCTCCCGCCGCGCCGCCCGGATGCGAGCGCCCATAGCGCCCGCGTCGCCAGAACCTCGGCAAGCTGCGTTTCAGTGCGAACGCGGGCGCTCGCCAGCCGGACGCGGGCAGCCGCTGGGCGAGCGATTTCGTGGTCCAGCGCTCGGCCTGCTTGGCCAGAGCGCGACGCGCTGACATCGGCAGTTTCACGAACAACGCCTGGCACGCGGCGTCGAACGGCCGGCCCTGATCCATTTCAAGCCTGAGCCGGTGCAGAAGCGTCAATCGCGCGACGAGCCGGATCATCAGAAAGTCCGCGTCGCCCCCGTCGTGGAAAAACCGGGCCGCCGATGTCTCGACTGCGGGCAGGTCGCTGAGCAGCGCGTGGTCGATGACTTCATCAAGATTGGAGGGGGCGGCGTCTGCGACAATCGCTTCCACGTCTTCGGCTGTGATCTGCGATTGTCCTTGCGCATAGAGCATCAGTTTGGCGATTTCTCCGCGGGTCGTTCGGCGGTCGGCGCCGACCATATGGACGAGCGCCGCGCGCGCATCCGGCGCGATGGCGAGACCCGCGGCGCGGGCTTCCGCTTCGATCAGGGATTCGAGGGTGCTCGAATCGTCCGAGTAGCACTCGATCGACGCGCGCGCCGCTGAACCTTCGAACGCGCCCCGTAAGCCCGTTCCCTTCTTGAGTTGTCCCGCCTTGATGACGATCGTGCAGTCCGTCGGCGGCCGAGCGAACAGGGGCTCGAGCGCCGGCAAGAGATCGCGTCCCTGGGCGTCGATCCAGATCGCGCGATCGCCCCCGAACATCGAGATCGCATAGGCCTCATCCGCAAGCGCGCCCGGATCGCGCGCGACGGCGTCGCCCTCGAGGCGCACGAGCCGCATCGGGTCGGTATCGTCGCCGATGCGGCTGCGAACGATGGCCTTCACGCGTTCATGCGTGAGCCCCTCGTCAAGCCCGTGAACCAGGTAGAAGCCGATCTCCTTCGGCAAGCGCTGAATGAAGCCGTCAGCGGCGGCGCTGCTCACGATGGTCATGGCGTCGCCTCAGCCGGTCCCCATGTCATGCCCGCGAAAGCGGGCATTGAGCCAAGCGCCGCCGAGAGTTGAGATTTCCCGCGTGCGCGGGAATGACAAGACGCGCGCCGGATTGCGCCCAAGTCAGGCTTTCGCGCGAGTAGGAAATCGTCTAGCACACGGCCTCGCATTCCCCTGACATAACGTGACGGACCATGGCGACTTTCAAGCTCCTGCTCTTTCCTGGCGACGGCATCGGCCCCGAAGTTATGGCCGAACTCGAGAAGATTATCGATCACTTCAATAGCGAGGGCGTCGCCAGTTTCGAGGTCGAAAAAGGCTTGGTTGGCGGCGGCGCCTACGACAAGCATGGGAAGGCCATCGCCGATTCGGACATGGCGCTCGCCGATGCGGCCGACGCCATCTTCCTGGCGGCCGTCGGCGGTCCGAAATGGGATGGCGTTCCCTATGACGTTCGCCCCGAGGCGGGTTTGCTGCGTCTGCGCAAGGAGCTTGGCCTCTACGCCAATTTGCGGCCGGCGATCTGCTATCCGGCGCTCGCTTCGTCCTCCTCGCTCAAACCCGAGGTTGTCGAGGGGCTCGACATCATGATCGTGCGCGAGCTCACCGGCGGGGTCTATTTTGGCGAGCCGAAGCAAATCACGGACCTTGGCAACGGTCAGAGGCGCGCAATCGACACCCAAGTCTACGACACCTACGAAATCGAGCGGATCGGGCGCACCGCCTTCGAACTCGCCCGCAACCGCGGCAACAAGGTCACTTCGGCCGAGAAGCGCAACGTGATGAAGTCCGGCGTGCTGTGGAACGAAGTGATGACCGCTCTGCACAAACGCGAGTTTTCTGACGTCAAGCTCGAGCATCAGCTCGCCGACGCGCTTGGCATGCAGCTTGTCCGTTGGCCCAAGCAATTCGACGTCATCGTCACCGACAATCTGTTCGGCGACATGCTGTCCGATGTCGCGGCGATGTTGACCGGCTCGCTTGGCATGCTGCCGTCCGCCTCGCTCGGCGACGCCGACCCGAAGAGCGGCCGGCGCAAGGCCCTCTATGAGCCGGTTCACGGATCGGCGCCCGACATAGCCGGCAAGGGAATCGCCAATCCGATCGCGATGATCGGCTCGTTCGGCATGGCCTTGCGCTATTCGTTTGGACTCCATGGCGCCGCCGACCGGCTGGACGCGGCCATCGCCGGCGTCCTTGCGGCCGGGTTGCGAACCGCCGACATTCGCGGCGAAGATGGGCCGACTGTGTCGACGAGCGAGATGGGCGACGCAATCATCAAGGAGCTGACGCAACAGGCCTCCGAAAGCCTCACCGACGAAGAAAACTAGGCGACGTCCCGCTGCGAGGCTTCCCTGGGGAGGGGAGGGGTCCGCCTGAGGCGGCAGTTCGTCTCGGAAATTGACATTCGAAGGGACACAATTTCTTTACAAGAATCAGAAATAGTGCTATACATTGTTTAGTCGCCGGATCGACCCGCATTATCGCTGGACGGCCCGGAAAGGGAAAAACGAAGCTGGAAACCTATGTGGGACGCCCTCGACAGAAGCTTCGAAGGGGCGAAAATTTTTTGTTTGAATCGGCCGTAACGCATTGAAAAAACCCGATTCCAAAAAATAAACGCTACTAAACGCTAGCTGTTTTACTAGCGTTTATTTGCGTTTACTGACGCTTATTGGCGTTTATTTGCAACGACCCGACATGCCCGCGGCCCCGCGCCGGTGCAGGTCCGCGCCGCAGACAGACGACGCTTGCATCGTCTCCCCTTTCCTCTATAACAAACGATCTGTTCGACAAAGCGAACATATTGTCTGCTATCGAATGTGGAAAGGCGCATCGTGGGGGACGCAGGAGCGCTTCTGAGCGGCGCGGTCGCGCAATCCGTTTCGCCGGATAGCTTTACGCTGCGCTTGAGTTCGGGCGCGCCGCTGCAGATGGATTTGGGAGCGGCGTTGGCGCCGCTGACCATCGCGTACCAGACCTATGGCGCTCTCAACGCAGCGAAATCCAACGCCATTCTCCTCTGTCACGCTCTGACCGGCGACCAGCATGTCGCCAATCCGCACCCCGTCACCGGCCGGCCGGGCTGGTGGGAGACAATGGTTGGCCCCGGTCGGCCGTTCGACACCGATCGGTTTTTCGTTATTTGTTCGAATGTCCTTGGCGGCTGCATGGGCTCGACAGGCCCACGTCACTCAATCCGGACACTGGCCAGCCCTATGGCCTCGACTTTCCGATCGTGACGATCGCCGACATGGTGCGCGCGCAGGCGCTATTGATCGATCACCTCGGCATCGAGACGCTGCTTTGCGTGGCCGGCGGTTCGATGGGGGGCATGCAGGTGCTTCAATGGGCCGCGACCTATCCCGATCGCGTCTTCGCTGCTCTCCCGATCGCCACGTCCGCGCGCCATTCCTCGCAGAATATCGCCTTCCACGAGGTTGGCCGACAGGCCATCATGGCCGATCCCGACTGGCGTGGCGGGCGCTATCTCGTCCAGGGCGCGAGACCGGCTAAGGGCCTCGCCGTTGCGCGCATGGCGGCGCATATCACCTATCTCTCAGAGAGTGCGCTGCATCGCAAGTTCGGGCGCAATTTGCAGGATCGCGCCGCGCGCACCTTCTCCTTTGACGCGGACTTTCAGGTCGAATTGTACCTGCGCCACCAGGGGACGATATTTGTCGAACGCTTCGATCCCAACTCCTATCTCTACATGACGCGGGCCATGGACTATTTCGACCTCGCCGCGGATTACGGCGGCTCGCTTGCAAACGCCTTCAAGGGCTCGCGAACGCGCTTCTGCGTGGTCTCCTTCACCTCCGATTGGCTGTTTCCAACGAGCGACTTGCGCGCCACGGTGCGCGCGCTGAACGCTGGCGGCGCTTCGGTCTCGTTCGTCGAGATCGAGACCGATCGCGGGCATGACGCTTTCCTGCTCGACGTCCCCGAACTCATCGACACGACGAAAGGCTTCATCGACGCAGCCGCGCGAGCCAGGGGGGTCGATTGAACTTTGCTCGACCCCACGCCCCGCCGCGCGTCGACCTCTTGCGCATGGCGGAACTCGTCGCGCCCAAGTCTCGCGTGCTCGACGTCGGCTGTGGCGATGGGGCGTTGCTGCGGCTCTTGGCCGAAGAGCGCAACGTCGACGGACGCGGCATCGAGCTCTCGCAGCACGGCGTGAACGATTGCGTCGCCAAAGGGCTGTCGGTGATTCAGGGCGACGCCGACGCCGATCTCGTCGACTATCCGGATGACGCTTTCGACTATGTGATCCTCTCGCAGACGTTGCAGGCGACGCGCCAGCCACGCGTCGTGCTCGAACATATGCTGCGCATCGGCCGTCGCGCCATCGTTTCGGTGCCGAATTTCGGCCATTGGCGCATCCGGGCCCAGGTCGCCTTCGGCGGCCGTATGCCGGTGACCGAAAGCCTGTCCCATTCCTGGTACGACACGCCGAACATCCATTTCTGCACGATCGCCGATTTCGTGGCGCTGGCGCATGAGGTCGGCGCGACAATCGACAAGAGCGTCGCGCTTGATCTCAGCGGCCACCCGCTGCATCCGATTTTCTCCCCATGGGCGTGGAATCTGTTGGGCGATCAGGCGATCTTTCTCCTGCATCGCAAGCGCTGACCACGCGCTGCGTTGACAGCGGCTACGCCGCGCCGTCAACTGTCCGCTGTTTGCAAGGAGCCTTCTCCGATGCCGATCCGCACCGCCATCAAGGATCTCGTTCGCGACGTTCAGGCTTGGCGGCGTGAAATCCATCAAAACCCCGGGCTCATGTATGACGTCGAGGCGACCGCGGAGTTTGTCGCCGACCGGCTGCGCGCCTTCGGCTGCGATGAGGTCAAAACTGCAATTGGCCGCACCGGCGTGGTCGGCGTCATTCAAGGCGCCAAGGATCGAGCACGCGGGTGATCGGGCTCAGGGCTGACATGGATGCGCTGCCGATCGAAGAGGAGACCAATCTCCCCTATCGCTCGAAAATCCCAGGCAAAATGCACGCTTGCGGCCATGACGGGCACACGGCGATGCTGCTCGGCGCGGCGCAGCGGCTGGCGCAAACGCGCGATTTCGCCGGCAAGGCCGTG
>CAVZJI010000028.1:0-121544 GCA_963775405.1 uncultured Alphaproteobacteria bacterium | reverse complement strand
TGTCCTCGTTGAGTAGAAGCTTGAGCCAGTCGAGCAGCTCCGAAGTCGTCGGCTTCTTTTTCAGTCCCGGCGTCTCGCGCAGCGTGAAGAACGACCGCATGGCCTCTTCCACCAGCCGCGGCTTGATCGACGGATAATGTGATTCGACGATCCTGCGCATCGTCTCAGCGTCGGGAAAGCGGATGTAGTGAAAGAAGCAGCGGCGCAGGAAAGCGTCGGGCAGCTCCTTCTCGTTGTTGGAGGTGATGATGACGATGGGCCGCAACCGCGCCCGCACCGTCTCTCCGGTCTCGTAGACGTGGAACTGCATCTGATCGAGTTCGAGCAAAAGGTCGTTTGGAAATTCGATGTCCGCCTTGTCGACCTCGTCGATCAGCAGCACCGGACGTACGGGCGAAACGAAGGCCTCCCACAGCTTGCCTTGGCGAATGTAGTTACCGATTTCGGAGACGCGCGGATCGCCGAGCTGCGAATCGCGGAGGCGAGAGACGGCGTCATATTCATAGAGGCCCTGCTGGGCTCGCGTGGTCGATTTGACGTGCCAGGCGATGAATGGCGCCCCAAGCGCGCCGGCGATCTCCTGCGCGAGTAGTGTCTTGCCGGTGCCGGGCTCACCCTTGACCAGCAGTGGGCGCTCAAGCGCGATTGCCGCATTCACGGCAGTCTTCAGTTCGTCGCCGGCCACATAAGTGGCGGTGCCTTCAAAACGCATCATAAGCAGCGGCGCCTTCAAAACGCATCGATTTGGTGTTCAGGTTTAGCCTCGCAAGGCGAGACGGGCTCGTCAATTCATGAGGCCCTTGACGGTCTCGATGAGTTGCTTGAGCGAGAAGGGCTTCGGCAGGAACACGAAGTCCTGGCCCTCCGGCAGATTGCGCGCAAATGCGTCGTCGGCGTAGCCGGAGACGAAAATGACCTTGGCGGTCAGCCCGCGTTTGCGCAGTTCCGTCAGCATCGTCGGCCCGTCCATTTCCGGCATGATGACGTCCGAAACGATGAGGTCGATCGGCTCCCTTGCCTCCTCGACGACGCGCAAGGCGTCGAGGCCCGTCTCCGCCTCCAGCACTGTATAGCCGCGCGAGGCGAGCGCGCGTGAGGCGAACGCGCGCACCGCCTCTTCGTCCTCGACCAACAGGATCGCGCCGCGGCCGGTCAGATCCGCGGCCGGCTTGGGGGCCTCGACCTTCACCGGCTCGTCGACGTCGTCGGCGAAGCGCCGGGGAAGCAGGATGCGGAACGTCGCGCCGGCGCCCGCCTCACTGTCGCAGAACACGTACCCGCCAGTCTGCTTGACGATGCCGTAGACCATCGACAGGCCGAGGCCGGTGCCCTTGCCGACATCCTTGGTGGTGAAGAACGGTTCGAAGATCTTCGCCCGGACCTCGGCCGGAATCCCGTGACCTGTGTCCTCGACCTCGACCAGCACGTAATCGGCGGGGGCGACATCAACCTCTTTCAAGTCACCGCATTCGGCGGCGGGAAAGTTGCGCGTGCGCAGCGTGATCTTGCCGCCGTCGCTGGATGGCGTCGCGCGCATTGACGACGAGATTGACGATCACCTGCTCGAACTGGTTGAGGTCCGCCTTCACTTGCCACAAGTCGCGCCCGTAGACGACGTCGAGCTGGATCGTCTCGCCGACCAGCCGGCGCAGCAGCATCTGCAATTCCGACAATACATCGTTGAGCTGCAGCGTCTGGGGGCGCAGCGTCTGACGGCGCGAAAAGGCGAGCAATTGCCGCACCAGCCCAGCCGCCCGATTGGCGTTCTGCTTGATCTGCATGATGTCCTGGAAGGACGGGTCGGTCGGGCGGTGATTGGCGAGCAGGAGATCGGAATAGCCGATGATCGCAGTCAGCACGTTGTTGAAGTCGTGCGCCACGCCGCCTGCGAGCTGGCCGATGGCCTGCATCTTCTGGCTTTGCACGAGGTTCTCTTGCAGTGTGCGCTGCTCGGTGGTGTCGAGGGCGAAGATGGTCGCGCTCGCGCCCTCGTCGCTGCGCGGATCGGCGGCCGAGACGAAAAGCCGCGCCGAACGCGCGGCCGCCCCCTCCAGCGAGACGTCGAGGGGCGCGATCTCGCCCTTGCCCTGGCCCGCCGCCTCGATCGATGCGCTCAAAGCGGCGCGGTCGCGCTCGGCGACAAGGTCGAAAATCGATAGCCGTCCCTTGGCGGCCTCGCTCTTGGACGCGGCCTGGGCGAGGCGCGCAAACGCGGCGTTGGGACGCAGCACCGCGCCAGCCGCGTCCACGGCCGCGATCGCCACCGGGGTGGAATTGAAAATGCGGGCGAAGCGCACCTCCGCTGCGCGCAAGTCCTCGCCTTTTTCGCCAGGAGCGCGATTGATCACCAGCGAACGGGAGGGGCCTGCCGCCCCGTCGCTGGAAAAGGCGACCTTGTGCAGGATCCGCGCCGGGAGCAACCGGCCCTGGCGGGGCTTGAGGTCGACATCGAATTGCTGCGTCGTCACTTCGCCCGGCGGGCCGGACATCATGGCCAGCATCGCGCCGCCGCCTCCGGCGACGATGTCGTCGATCTTGAGCCGGCCGACGCTGAATTGGGCGAGATCATAGTCGAGCCAGCCGGCCAAGGTGGCATTCATGTGGGTGATCGCGCCGTCGGGTTCGGCCGAGAAAAAGCCGGCCGGCGCGTGGTCGAGATAGTCGATCGCGTGCTGAAGGTCTTGGAAGAAGGTCTCGTGCCGGTCGTGGTCGCGGGTCTCATCCGAGACTGTCCACACCATCAGGCCGTCTCTGGCGACGCCCTCGAGCGGACGAACGCGAATGCGGTACCAGGCGACCTCGCCCTCGCCGCTCGGCGGCGGCGAGAGGCGAAGCTCCTCACTCGCGCGCCCGCCGGATTTCGCGGCCTGCGACAGGCGATAGACCAACTCCGAGACGTCCGGTGAGCCGGTGAACAGGCGTTCCACCGGACGCAGGTCGGTTGCCGCGGGCGCACCCGAAAGCGCGCGGTAGGCGTCGTTGGCGTAGACGATTCGCAATTCACGGTCGGTGACGAGGATGCCGTCCGGATTGGAGTTCGGCAATTGCCTTGGTAGTGTCGAAGCGCGCCGCCCGGGTCGGCAGTTGCAACAAGCCGAAGGCGTACAGCAGCAACCCGAAGGCGCCGCAGACAGCCAGGATGACGATCATCCAGGTCATCAGCGTCGCGCCGATGGCGTTCGGCGCAAGCCACAGGGCCAGAAGCGCGCCGGCGAGACAGACAAGGAGAATCGTCAGCGCGACCGGATTGACCGTTCGCTCGATTCTGTCCACCGGTGGGGGCGGCGGAGATTTCATTTGAGGACCAGACCCCCAAGGACATTGCCGTCGACGTGGACGTGGCGAGCGCGCCGAGTCGATCGCGATTGAGGGTGTGCTACCATGGGCCGCGCGCCATGTCTTGATGGCAGGCCGCGAACCTTGGTGAGCGCCGCAGTTTTCAACGGGGTCGCATTTTGTTATGAAATGTGACATGGGCGCGCGTCGATCGGATTCGGGCGCGCGCAGGCGGCGCGCCACGCCTGGTCACTCCGCCACGCGCGATCGTGCTTCTCGGGAGCAGGCTAAACCGCCGTTCGGCAGGCGAATTTGAAGAGCGGTTTGTCGCGCGCTCGGCGGCGGAAGTCTTGGATTGGGCATGCAGTGGTTGAATGAGCTTCCGTTCGCGGACAATCGGGTCCTTCAGATCGGATTCCTTGCGGCTTGCGGCATCGCCGCCCTCATCGTGCTTGCGATTTTTTACCGGTTGGCGTTCGCTCATCGGCTGCGCGTCCCGGGCGGACGGACCCGCCAGCCGAGGCTCGGGCTGGTCGACGCATTCAGCCTCGACGGGCAGCGGCAGCTGGTGCTTGTCCGGCGCGACAATGTCGAACATCTGGTCATGATCGGTGGACCGAACGACGTTCTAGTCGAGTCGCAGATCAATCGCGCCGTGGCCCCGGCGCGCGAGAGCAACCAGGCCTCGCCTCTGCTCGGGCCAAGCGCGCCGGCGCGGCGAACCGAAGCCGCCGCGCTCGCTGCGTCCGCGGCCGCCGAAGCGCCGAAGGTCGCCGCCAAGGCCCCGGCTTCGCCGCCCGCGCCGGCCTCGGCTGCGCCGACCGCCCCAACCGCGGCGCCACCGATCCCGAAGCGACCGCCCGCGCTCCGCGCCCACGCCGGCTCCGGCTCGCCGCCTGCCCAACCGCGGCGCCGCCGATCCCAGGCGCCCGCTCCTGCGCAAGCGACTGCACCCGTTCCCGCCCGAACACGCGCGCCCGAGCCATCCGCTGCCGCCAGCGGCGACGCCAGCGGCGGCGGAGCCAGCCCGACAAACGCCGGCGAGTTCGCCGCCCGTCAGCCAGACTCGCGTCCCGCACAGCCGCGCGCGACGATGCCCCCGCCGATCATCCCCGCCAACGGCTCGCCGAACCGGAGCGCCGCCGTTCGCGCGCCGGACCAGGCCCCCGCGAGAGGCCCGGCCAATCCGCCGGCCCCGTCTCCCGTCGCGCCCGCGCCGCCGCGTCGTCCAGAGAAACCGGAGCCGGCAATCGCAGCCTCGAAAGCGGAGCCACAGCGTCACAACGGTGAAAACGGAGCCGCCCGCGGCGTCAACAGTGACCACCGTCTCTCCGGCCAGCGCGGCCTGTAGGCACGGCCTGCGCCGAAGACGCCGCCCGTCGGCGCCAGCGTTTAACGGGGCGCAAAAGCCAGCCGACGCCCGCCCGCCCGCGGACAAGACGAACGCCGCGCCGAGCGGCAAGCCGTCTCTAAAGTCGACGATCCTTTCGCCGATCTCGATTCGCTTGAAGCGGAAATGGCGCGCCTGCTCGGCCGCGAAAAGTCCGATTGACCTGAGCCGCGGGCGTTGCGGCGGTCGATAGTCATCGAAGAGGGCGCATCGATCCCGCCAATCGCGCGCACGACCTTTCGCTCGCGTAAGCGGCGTCGACGGCGCGCAGGGCTTAGCCCGCGGCCCGGTCGTCGCCGCGACCGCGACAGCGAATCACTCGTCGCGATAAATCCGCTCGCGCCGTTCGTGGCGCTCCTGCGCCTCGACCGACAGAGTCGCGATCGGACGCGCGTCGAGGCGCCTGAGCGAGATGGGATCGCCGGTTTCCACGCAATAGCCGTAGGAGCCGTCGTCGATACGGGCCAGCGCGGCCTCGATCTTGGCGATCAGTTTGCGCTGGCGGTCGCGGGCGCGCAGCTCGATCGCGCGGTCGGTTTCCGAAGACGCGCGGTCGGCGAAGTCGGGGTGGTTTTCGCTTTCCTGCTGCAGGGCCGCCAGCGTGTCGCGGCTCTCGGCCAGAATCGATTCGCGCCAGCCGATCAGCTTGCGGCGGAAATATTCCCGTTGTCGGTCGTTCATGAACGGTTCGTCGTCCGACGGTTTATAACTTTCAACGGACACGTCGTTCATTGGCGATTCCTGTTTCCGCGTGGAATTTCGCGGCCTTATAGCGACCCATCGGCGAAGGAACAATGACTATCCTCGCCGGTCGCGAGCGACCGGCCGGCCAGCGCGCGGGGCGATTCAGGCGAGGCCTGAGGCTATTTGCCTCACTAGGCTTGCCAGACAGTAAAGAGCGCCTCACGTTCAGGCGTTGGGACCGATTCGAGCGGCGGAGGAGGTTTGTCATGTACAAGCGCATCGTTCTCGCGGTCGATCTCGCCGAGCCGACGCCAGCTCCGAAGGGTCTGACGCAGGCGGTGGAGCTGGCGAAGATGGGCGGCGGCGAATTGAGGCTGGTCAATGTCCAGCCGGTCATACCGGCCACGTTCATGGAATATGTGCCAGTCGATTTTGACGTCGAGCAGGCGAAGCGGGCCAAGGAGGCGCTCGACGCGATTCTCGCCGGCGTCGATCTGCCGGCCGAGCGCAAGAGCGCCGCGACGCGGGCGGGCGGGATCTATCACGAGCTCCTGGAGGAAGCGTCCGAATGGGACGCCGACCTCATCGTCGTCGGTTCGCATCGTCCTGTGATGTCCGACTACCTGCTGGGCTCGAACGCCAAGACGATCGTGCGCCATGCGCAATGTTCGGTGCTGGTGGTCAGGGAATGACGCGCGGCACCGCTTGGAAAGTTCGCAAGCGTCAGGCGGCCAGCGCCCGCATCGCCGCTTCGACCCCGTCGGGGGTCAGCGGAAACATGCGATGCTGAAAGATTTCGG
The DNA here is from genome assembly GCA_963775405.1 of uncultured Alphaproteobacteria bacterium. Taxonomy (GTDB): domain Bacteria; phylum Pseudomonadota; class Alphaproteobacteria; order Rhizobiales; family Beijerinckiaceae; genus Roseiarcus. Next base: position 115,394 of record CAVZJI010000028.1, on the reverse strand, counting down.
CGATCATCGTTGTCGACAGCGAATGATTCCAGGCGCTCGGCGGCGTCGGATTGATCCACACGCGTGCGCGGCCAGGCGAGTATCGCGCGCTCGAGCCACACCCTTCCGGGCTCCGGATTGAGGTGCTCGACCGAGCCGCCGGGAGCCATGATCTCGTGCGGGCTCATTGAAGCGTCGCCGACGAAGACGACGCGATAATCGCGCTGGTAGGAATTGATGAGATCGCGCGTCGGCACGCGCTCGTCGTGGCGGCGACGGTTGTTCTTCCACACACTCTCGTAGAGGCAGTTGTGGAAGTAGAAATGGTCGAGCCGCTTGAATTGGCTTTTTGCCGCGGAGAACAGCTGCTCAGCCGCTTCCACGTGCCAATCCATCGAGCCGCCGACGTCGAGAAACAAGAGCACCTTGACGGCGTTGCGGCGTTCGGGCCTCAGCTGGACGTCGATATAGCCTTTGTCGGCGGTCGACCGGATCGTGCCGTCGAGATCGAGCTCTTCCGCCGCGCCCTCGCGCGCGAATCGCCTGAGCCGTCGCAGCGCGAGCTTGATGTTGCGCGGCCCGAGCTCCGCGTCGCCGTCGAAGTCCTTGAACTCCCGCTTATCCCAGACCTTGACGGCGCTGCCCCGGCGGCCTTCGTTCTGGCCGATGCGCACGCCCTCGGGATGGTCGCCATAGGCGCCGAACGGCGACGTCCCGCCCGTGCCGATCCATTTCGAGCCGCCCTGATGGCGGCCCTTCTGCTCGGCGAGGCGCTGGCGCAGCGTCTCCATCAGCTTGTCGAAGCCGAGCTTCTCGATCTGCGCCCGCTCCTCGGGACTGAGGTAGCGCTCAATCATTCGGCGCAGCCATTCCTCCGGCAAGTCCTTGGCCTCGACCGCGGCGGCGGCGCTGAGCACGCCCTTGAAGGTCGCGGCGAAGACGATATCGAACTTGTCGAGATTGCGCTCGTCCTTGACCAGGAGAGCGCGCGCGAGGCGATAGAATTCGTCGACCGACATCTGAGCCAGATCGCCTTCGAGCGCGCGCATGAGGTCGAGATATTCGCGCGGCGTCGCCGGCACATGCGCCTGACGCAGATTGGCGAAAAACTCAAGGAACATGAGCGCGATCCTAGCGTGCGCGGGCGCGGCCGTGCAATGCTGCCGCGCGTCCCTGTCGCGCCGGGTGTCGTCTCATGTCCGTGGTCGTCGAGCGTCGAGGATTTTCGCTGCCGCTGGGCGTAAGCCCGGAGGCGGAAGTTTTCGCCATCGGCGACATTCACGGGCGCAGCGATCTTCTCGCCGCGCTGATCGACGAGGCGGCGCGAGAACCGAAGCTGCGCGACAAGCGCACGATCGTCTTTCTCGGCGACCTCGTCGACCGCGGACCCGACAGTCTCGGCGCGATCGATCTTGCGATCGGCGCGAAAGCGCGCGTCGGCGCCGATGAGGCGATCGCGCTCATGGGCAACCACGAGACGATGATGCGGCTCGCGCTCGATCCCGAGACGCCTTGGGACGATGCGATTGACGCGTTCGAAACCTGGCTCGCCAATGGCGGCGACCGGACGATGGCGGAGTTTGTCAAGACCGAGGAGCCGCCCGAATATCTCGATGATATGCTGACTGAGGCGCGCGCGTCGCTGCCTCCGCGCGTCCGCGCTTGGCTCGCGTCCTTGAGGGCAAGCTGGCGCTCGGGCCAAGTTCTGTTCGTCCACGCGGGCGTCAACCCGCAAGTCGAACTCGAAACTTTTCTTGCCGCTCCCTGGAACATGCCCCTCGCCAAGCTCGACGAAGATCGTCACTGGGCGTGGGTGCGCCGGCCGTTCCTCGACCATCGCCCGGGGCCGGAGGGCTTCAGCGGCTTCTTCGTCGTCCACGGCCACACGCCGAACGACGCCCGCCCCAAGGCCTCGCACGCGGATCAGATCGCCGGATATCCGTCTCAATCTCGACGCGGGTTCAGCGATGACGGGGATCGCCAAAATGGCGATCATTCGCGACCGCTACGCGGAGGTGGTCAGCGCCCGCGGGCCGACCAACCGGAAGCTCATGGGCGATGAAGCAGTATCGATGAGACAGCCGACGCGAGGTGAAACGGACGTGAGCGTTAGCGGCCCGTTTCGCGGGGAGGACGCCGAAGCGCCACGAACGCCATTGCAAAATACGAAATCGTTGCCGCCGTCGAATAAACTGCGGGCTTCGACCGTTATCGCTCGACGCCCAGGGCTGAGGTCCGGTCGATTGCGCGCGGGCGTCACAACAAGCGATTTTGATAACCCACTGTGGAGAGCTGAAAAATGAATCTGAAATTGCCCCAAGCCTTCGGCGGCGCCCTTGCGGTCGTGGCGTTCGCTCGGAATCGCAGCTCCTATCGCCCGCGCAGGCGGCGGAAAACGTCCGGGTGCGCGGAACGATCGTTGGTCTCGAAGGATCGACGCTTACGGTGAAGACCCGCGAAGGCCCGAACGCCATGCTGATGCTGAAGCCCGGCTGGAAGATGGCCGGCGTCGCCAAGGCGTCGGTGGAGGACATCAAGCCGGGGGATTTCGTCGGCATCGCCTCGCTCCCCACGGCGTCCGGAGGAGACGGAGCCGTCGAGGTGCTGGTCTTTCCGCCTGCGATGAAAGGGACCGGCGAAGGCAGCTATCCTTGGGACCTGAAGCCGAAAAGCACGATGACCAATGCGACGGTCACCAACGCGGTCAAGGGCGTCGAAGGGCGAACCCTCGATCTGTCCTATAGCGGCGGCAAGGAGAAGAAAATCTCGATCCCCGACGGCACTCCGATTGTCACTTTCGGCCCTGCGACCGAGGCGGACCTCAAGCCCGGCGCGACCGTGTTCGTTCCCGCCCAACGCGGCGACGATGGCGCGCTTGCCGCGGGCTTCGTCGTCGTCGGCACGAACGGCGTCAACCCGCCGATGTAGGCTGTCTTCGAACCGGCGCGGCCGGCGGGTAGGAGGGCTCGCGCGCCGACCGGCTCCCAGGCCGTCAGCCGGCTTCGCACCCGCGCGCCGCGAAGCGGCGCAGCGTCGCCATGAAATCGCCGAAGCGGTCCGGCCCGATCTCGGCGGCCCATTCCCCTTGAATCTCAAGCAGCGTCGCGTGGACGACCTTGACCATCCCCCAGGTACGGGGGGTGAGATAGATCCGCCGACGCTCGCCTTTCCGCTCCGCTCGCCGCTCGAGGTAACCCAGCGCTTCGAGCTGCCCGATGATGTGATTGGTCGCCTGCCGCGACATGCGAAGCCGCCGCGCGAGGTCGGATGGCCGCATCCCGTCGGGCGCAGGAAAGCTGAAGACGGCAAGATGGGCGGGCTGCAAGTCTGTGAACCCCGCGGCCTTGAGGTCCGCTTCGATCCGGGCGCGCACATGTTCGAAGCACTGCCGCAGCAGCGCGCCGACATAGGGCGGGCCTTCATCGACTCATGGCGTCTGCGCGGAGAAATTCACGATCGGTCGGTGTTGACATTTTTGTAAAAAGATTTTACGAACGGCATGTAAAATCATTTTACGCTAGCGAGGCCGCCATGGAAAGCGCTGTTGCCGACGTTATTCGGATAGGTGGGTTGGAGTTGCGTTTCCTGGTCGACGAGACGCAAGGCTCGGGCGATCTCGTGATCTTCGAGATGACCGTGCAGCCCAATGCGCGCGTCCCCGTTCCGCACTATCACCGCGAGGTCGACGAGGTCATCTACGGCCTGTCGGGGACGTTGACGGGGCGGGTCGACGGCGAGGCCCATGAACTCCGCGCCGGCGACTGCCTGCGAATTCCTCGCGGAGCCGTGCACTACAGCGAAAATGTGCACGACGAGACGGCGCGCGCCCTGATCGTGTTAAACCCGGGTTCGATCGGCCGCGCCTATTTCGAGGAGATCGCGAAGGCTGCGAGCGGTCCCGGCAAGCCGGATCCGGCGCGGCTGAAAGAGATCATGCTGCGCTACGGGCTCGTTCCCGCCTGAGACAACTCGCGCCAGGTTCTCGGCGGGCGCCTGTCGCGCGATCACATGCCGGTCGGAAAGCCTCGCTTGAACTCGATTCGCGTGGCATGAAACGGTGTGGTGTCGAGGTTCTCGACATAGTGGAGCGGTTGCGGCAAGAATTTGAGGGTAATCGGAAATTCGACCTCCTTAGGAATTGGCAGCGGGATTTCTTCGCCGGTCGCGCCATTGAAATCGCGCAACTTTACAAGTCGGTCGACGACAAAAACTGCGGGCAGCCGATGGTGATGCGGTTTTTCGACCGCGCCCGCAGGCGATGCTTACCGAGATGATGCGGATCGCGTCATCCTCATAGAGGACAGCAGTGATTCTCGGGCGCGGCAAACACGCCGTCGAGAGCGGGGTCCCACGTGGCCGGGTCGGTGCCGTCCATGCTGATCGCCTTCATCATCGAGATCCCCTCCTTATCACGTCGAGTTGAGTTGACATTTTTTGCGTCAATGCACTTTAGCTACCGATCGGTATAGAATAGGCCGGGATCAAGTCAAGCGATGCGGTCATCGAGGGAACTGTCTGAAACTACGCCGCTCGGGCGGCCGCGCGAATTCGATCTCGACACGGCTCTCGAGGCGGCCATGCTGGTCTTTTGGCGAAAGGGCTACGAAGGCGCGTCCATGTCCGATCTGACGGCGTCGCTTGGCGTCACCAAGCCGAGCCTCTACGCGGCGTTTGGCGCCAAGGAGCAATTGTTCCGCGCGGTCCTCGATCGCTACGACAAACGAACCGCTCACTTCTTGTCGGGCTCGATCCGCGCCGCGACGGCGCGCGAAGTCGCCGTCGGCCTCTTGCGTGGGGCGGCTGAGTTTCACGCCAACCCGGCGAACCCGCCAGGGTGTCTAATGGTTCAGGGCGCGCTCGTCGGTTCCGACGCCGGCGGTTCCGGCGCGGCGAGAGACGCGCAACCGCCGCAACCGTCTGCGCGAGGCGATCCAGGAGCGGCTGGAGCGCGCGCTTCGCGAAGATGATCTGCCGCCAGGCGCTGACCCCGCGGCTCTGGCGCGCTACCTGGTCGCCGTCATGCGCGGCATGGCGGTCGAAGCGGCCAGCGGCGCCGACGCGACTGAGTTGAATGAGATCGTCGATGTCGCGCTGACTGCGTGGCCCGCTTCGAAAAAGCGGGGCCGGCGCGTTGGAGCATTGCCGCCATTCGGCGAAGACATCGAAGACCGTGAGCACGAGGCGCCCGCCGCGCGGTTGACATGAGCCCTCAGCCGATTCCCAATGGGGAACGGCGGAGAAGAGGGCGGGCGGGCGTGCGGACTTGGATCAAAGACCCGTTGGCGATTTTTGCCGACGGCGCCGAGCGCGGCCTCGTCGTCGAGGGGACGCGGATCGCCCAGCGTGTGGGAAAAGGCGAGACGCCGGAGCGCATTGACGCGACTTTCGACGCCTCGCGCCATGTCGTGCTGCCGGGGCTCGTCAACACGCATCATCATTTCTATCAGACTCTGACCCGCGCCCACCCGTCCGCCATCAACAAGCCGCTGTTCCCCTGGCTCGTCGCGCTCTATCCGATTTGGGCGCGGCTCAAGCCGAACCACCTGCGGCTCGCGTCTCGGCTCGCGCTGACCGAGCTCATGCTCTCCGGCTGCACGACCGCCGCCGACCATCATTATCTCTATCCGGAGGGCCTTGAGAACGCGGTCGACATCGAAGTCGAGGAGGCGCGCTCCCTTGGCATGCGCATGACCGTCTCGCGCGGGTCGATGAACCTGTCGGAGAAGGACGGCGGCCTGCCGCCCGACAGCGTGGTGCAGGACGAAGAGACGATCCTTGCCGACAGCGAGCGGGTGCTGAAGCTGTTCCACGATCCAAGCCAGGCGCGCAAATTCGCGTCGCGCTCGCGCCCTGTTCGCCGTTCTCGATCTCGAAGGATCTCATGATCGAAAGCGCGCGCTTGGCCGAGCGCTACGACTGCCAGCTTCACACGCATCTCTGCGAGACCGAGGATGAAGAACAGTTCTGCCTCAAGATGTATGGCCTGAGGCCGGTCGATCTTCTCGAGGAGACAGGCTGGATGTCGAGCCGCGTCTGGCTCGCGCACGGCATTCATTTCAATGCTGAGGAGATCGCGCGGCTCGGCAAGGCGAAAGTCGGCGTCTGCCATTGCGCGGCCTCGAACATGGTGCTCGCGTCCGGAATCTGCCCGACCTGCGAGCTCGAGGCTGCCGGTTCGCCGCTGGGCCTCGGCGTCGACGGCTCGGCCTCCAATGATTCCTCCAACATGATGGAGGCGATCCGCCACGCGCTGATGATCGGGCGGCTGCGCTATGGCGCCGACAAGGTCACGCATCGCGATGTGCTGCGCTGGGCGACGGAAGGCTCGGCCCGCTGCCTCGGGCGTTCGGACATCGGCAAGATCGCGGAAGGTTATGAGGCGGACCTCGCTTTGTTCAAGCTCGACGAGCCGCGCTTCTCGGGCGCGCATGATCCGCTCGCGGCGCTTGTTCTGTGCGGCGCGCATCGCGCCGACCGGGTTATGATCGCAGGCGAATGGCGGGTCATCGACGGGCAGCCGGTCGGGCTCGATCTCGATCGCCTGATTGCCGAGCACACGCGCGCGGCGAAGGATTTTACGTAATGTATGGGCGCGCCACGGGCTTATGTTCTCCAAAGGCCTACGCCCGCTCGCATAGCGTGGCTCATGTCGGCGTACGACACCCTCTTCGCGACAGCGGCTACGAGTTCGGTCGCATCGAGGAATTTATATAACAAAGTCCGCTCGCCGGTCGTCATGTCGCGGGTGACTGGCATGAAACGGTAATCCTCGAAGCGGGCCGGGTCTGTAAGGCGCTTCAGCAGAGCGCCGTGCGACCTCACCTGCTGAGGATCGTCCAGCTCTAGCCAATTGTCCATGCAGGGCGCCATAGCGTTCCAATTGGCTAGGACTTTTGCGAACACATTGTCCCAGGTCGGCGCAAGGGCTGCTATTTCGGGGTCCGTGGGCAACATGCGGACGTACATGTACGTGTTGATTTGCGGATTGATCCCTGCCGCCGCAGGGGAGTCGGCGTCGCTCATCGAGGGCGAGAAAGAAAGAATTCCGGCCGCCGCCGTCGGAACGTCGATCTGAAATCGTCCGTTGAGGTCCGTGGTGACGGTCTTCTGGTTCACGACAGTCCCGCCGTCGCTGCTCATTGTGTAGACGGTCGCCGCGATCTGTCGCGCGGCCGGGGCGCCGCGTTCAAAGGCCTGGAAACCCGCTGTCGTTGCCTGGCCCTGGTCGAGATAGATGTTCGGGACGTCTGGAATCGCGTACGCGGCGGCTTCGGTGAGCAGCGGCTTATTCGTCGGATCGCGAAGCTGAATGTCGTTTCCCGTCGCTGCGGAGGCGGCCGATGTGGAAAGCGCGAGCGTAACGATTCCGGCGCTCTTCTCGTACGAGGCGCGATCGTACTCTGCGTAGGGCAGTATGCCCAGATCGGCGACGACTTGACCGCGCGAAGTCCACCGCCACCAGCTTGAGCTGCCCGAGATTGTGTTTCGAGAGATTGGCGTCTACCTCAGGAACACAATTCGACAGGTCAATCGTGAGCGCGTTCCCATGAATGCGCGCGAACGCCGCCGCGAGCGGCGAGTTAGCCGTCGGCGTCAACCGCCGTTCGGTGGGTTCGTGAGCGGGCTCGCCTTCTCGCCAAAGCCCGACTACCCCGACAACGAGACTGCGCGCCGGATTTGGCTGGAAACCGCCAGCGGTCAAATTGCTCGCCAAGGCGGCGGCGGCGGCTCTAGCTACCTCTGAGTTGTTTCGCAGAGTGTCGTTGTCGTAGTAGATCGTGCGATATGCGTTGAAGCGCACGGTAAGGCCGAGAACGTCGCCGCCGCCCAAGGCCACGTTCAAGCTCTCAAGCGCGCCTAAATCCTGAGGGTCTATCCGCAAGCCGTCAATCTTTGCGAACGATGTCTGCCAGACGACGGATCCGACTCCGGCGATCATCTGGTTGAAGGAATTGCGCGCAAAATTGATGTAGCGGGCAGTGAACCGCGACTTACGCGGCGCATGAATGAAATAACCGCCATCGACGCCAAAGGTCATGCGGTCGAAATAGATTTGGGACGAGAACGCTCCATACGGCTCCAGATCGACAAGCATACCCGTCAGTTGAACGCCGGCGGATACGACGGGGTCGTCTCGCTCGAAGCCCCCGCCCCTGTCAAAACCGCAAACGCTGCAGTCGTAGAATTTCACTCTATGCGTGCCGTGGGGATTCCAGTTTCCCCCGCTCGCAGCATCGGCGATCGCCTGTTGCCGAAACGCTGTGACCTTGTTGTTAGCGGCGGAGAAGACTGGCTCAGCGGTGGCCTCGTCATAGGTCGAGGGGTCGTTGTTGGTGACAATCGGATCCCAGGTCACTTCACCCTTGAAGTAAAGTCGAGGACTCTCGAGCACGCTCATTCGACAATGCCCCCCTCAGCTCGGCGTGTAGATAAACGCTGGTCCGGCCACCTTGCCTCCATCGCGCAGAGGAGTTTGAAACGCCTTGATGCTGGCCATACGCAATCGATACATCGATCGCACTGCTTCGCCGAGCGCCCCTGCCTTGCCGGCGACAGCGCGGTGCAGCGCATCGATCATCTGCGAAAACGCCTGATTGCACCCGGATTGCGCGGCTTGCGCGCCAGGCGTCTCCACCGAAAAATCATGCAGTCCCGGATCGCTTATCGCAGGATAAACGCTGTCATAGTCGACGCCGATCCTCGAGGGACCCCACGTATAGCCCTGCGGATTGTTCGCCTTGGTGAAGAATCCGTTCGTTGTAGAGCTCCCCGAAGCGGTAGTAGTGCGCGTACTCGCCCTGAAAATCGATTGGATCGTTCTTGGCTCCCTCGCCTTCGGACACGATTTCTCCAATCGCCTTGTGCGCGTCGGCATAGGAACCGATGGGGTAGATCTGTCCGGCGAAAAATTGGTCGTCAGTAATCTGATTGCGGCCCCTTTGCCACTTGGCCTCAGGCAAGGTCGCCAAATAGTCGTCTAAAGCGCGATAGTATTGTCCGATTGAAACGACCCTGGCACCGGTGGCGACGGCCTCCGCGACTGGAATATCCGGGATGTCTTCGGGTTGCTCGATATCCATTCCCTGTTTGACTGCCGCCTTGGAAAAAGGCAGCAGATGCAAGGTCAACCGTTGACCCGCTGCACCGATGTCGCCTGGCAGGGGAGCTGGATAGGCTTGTGGCGTAATGATCGGATCGCCGCCGAGCGCGTTCAACATGTTGCAAACCAGGCACATGTGGATCATCTCTTGCAGCCCGACGGAGCGGAGTTTTTGCGTCGCCTCGACGTTGGTCCCAGCCTTTATGGAATAGAGCGCGTAGAGGTACGGGGGTAACGTGCCAAATTCGACACCGATCGCCATCTGCAGCATTGCGCGCGCGTCATCGTCAGAATCAAGGTTGGTGAGATTGAGACGGATCACGTATCCCCTCCGCGCCGCTATTCGACCGAATTGGACAGGTCCAATGTGCTCGGCGGAAGTGCTATTTGCAAGCCAAAAATTCGAAACTCCGCCCCCGAGATCCGTCGCGCCAATCGTGCAGGCGATTTCCGCAACGGAGTCGCACTTTTCCTTTTCGTCCGCCGCGCGGGTAGAACCCTTCGCCGCGAGCGCCCGATGCGGCCAGAAGGAATGTCGCGATGACCGCCCTCATGGTCCTCTTCATCGCAGCGACGTGGGCGGGAGTGCAGAATGCGCTCGCCGGCGGCGGCTCGTTCGTCACCCTTCCGTCGCTGATGCTGACTGGCATGGACGCGCGCGCGGCCAACATCACCTCGACCGTCGCCCTGTTTCCAGCGCAGCTCGTCACTGGCTTCACGGGCCGGGCGGACGCCGAAAGTCCGAGCGGACTTAGGATGCGGACGCTATTCGTCATCAGCCTCATCGGCGGAGGGCTGGGCGTGCTTATTCTCCTCGCCACCCCGCCGGCGATCTTCGCCCGCCTCGTGCCATGGCTGGTGCTGTTCGCGACCGTGCTGTTCACCTGGGGCAGCTTTTTTCGCCAGGCGCCGCCGCCTGGCGAAACGCATTTGTCGCCTTGGGGCGCGGGCGTGGCGCAGTTTTTCATCGCCGTCTATGGCGGTTATTTCGGCGGCGGCATCGGCCTTCTGAAGATGGCCGCGCTGACCATGACGGGTTTGGCGGTCCGCAACGCCGGCGCGGCGAAGAACATTCTCGCAGGCGTCATCAACGCCTCGGCGGTCGCCATCTTCATCTTTTCCAGGGACGTGCATTTGGCCTCAGGCCGTGGTCACCGCTATTGGCGCCTCGTTCGGAGGGTGGGTCGGCGCGCTGATGCTGAGACGCGTCAATGAGAAGCTCTTGAAGCTCGCCGTCGTCGCCATCGGCGTCGCGCTGACGATCGGGCTGTTCTGGACGGCCCCCTAGGTTTAAGGATGGCGAGCGGAGCAACAAGACATGAACATCGAACTCTTCACGGCCTTTCTTTTGATCACGGTCGTCTTGATCATCGTGCCAGGGCCAATCGTAACCCTTGTCATTTCCACCGGCGCCACGCGCGGCATGCGCGCCGCGCTGACCACGGTGGCAGGCACGACGCTCGGCAACGCCTTGTTGCTGGCGACGATCGCGCTCGGACTCAATTGGGTGCATGCCCACGCCGACCTGTTGTTCACCGCGCTGCGCTGGACCGGCGCGGCCTATCTTATCTGGCTCGGCGTGCAGGCCTGGCGACACGCAGGGGAGGGGGGCGAGGAGCTTTTGGAGACAGGCCGCACCCGCTTTGTTCGCGGCCTGCTCGTCGCGCTGTCTAACCCCAAGACGATCGTCTTTTTCACAGCCTTTCTGCCGCAATTCATCGATCCGCGGCTGCCCGCGGGGCCGCAGCTTGCTGCGATGTGCCTCGCCTCAGTGCTGATCGCAGGCGCCTCGGATTGCGCCTGGGCCATCGCGGCCGGGATGGGACGCGCATGGTTCATGAAGCCGTCGCGGGTCAAACTGCTCGGCCGGCTCTCGGGAACAGTCCTCATCGGCGGGGGGTTGTGGCTGTCGCTCGCCCGACGGACGAACTGACTGGAGCTAACGCTCTGCGTCTCAAGTTTTTGTAATGCCAAGCCTGACGACGATCATTTCGGTCGCGGGCGCCTCGTTCGCCGCCTCCTTCGTCGAGGCGGTGGAGGCGCTGACTATCGTGCTCGCCGTCGGACTCGCGCGCGGGTGGCGGCCGGCGCTAACCGGTACCGCGGCCGCTCTTGTCGCGCTTACGCTGATCGTCGCGATCCTCGGCCCGTTGATGAGCGCAGTCCCAATCCGCGCCTTGCAGTTCGTCGTCGGCGTGCTGACGCTCCTGTTCGGCTTGCGCTGGCTGCGTAAGGCGATCCTGCGCGCCGTTGGAGTCATCGCTTTGCATGACGAGGACGCCGCCTTTGCCCGCGAAACGCGCGAACTGAGCGAAGCCGGGCGAGAGGCGAACAGGTTCGACTGGATCGGCGGCTTGACCACGTTCAAGACTGTGCTCATGGAAGGGATCGAGGTCGCCTTCATCGTCATCGCCGTCGGCGCGGGGCGCGGCCTGCTTGGGCTTGCGAGCGCAGGCGCACTGGCTGCCTGCATCGCGGTGGCGGCCATTGGCGCGGCGGTCCATCGGCCGCTCGCGCGGATACCCGAAAACGCGCTCAAATTGGCGGTTGGGGTGATGCTTTCTGGCTTTGGCCTCTTCTGGACCGGCGAGAGTCTTGGGGTCGCATGGCCGGGCGGCGACGCAGCGATCCTCGCGTTTATCGCCCTGTTCCTGACCGTCGCCTTGAGCCTTGTGGCGCTTCTGAAGCCAAGAGCGGCCGCGTGCGCATGATCGGCGCAATCGGCAAGCAATTGTTCGGTCTGTTCGTCGACGACGAGCTCCTGGCGGCACTCGTCCTTTGCGTGGTCGCCCTGGTCACCGCATTGGCGCTTTCCGGCTTGGCGCCGGCCTGGCTCGCCGGTTTTATGCTGGCGCTGGCTTTGCCGGCGGCGCTCGCGGCGAGCGTGCTGCGCAGCGCGCGGCGGGGAACGCGGAGCGATTGAAGCGCCCGTGCGGGAGAACGAGCGGCGGGAGGAACGCATGGCTCGACGCTTCATCGACATTTCCGCGCCGCTGCAAAACGATGTCCCGGCCGACCCGCCCGGGCTCGGCCCCAAGATCGAGTACATCGATCACCAGCAAAGCCTGCCGCAAATCCTGCCGTTCTTTCCAGGCCTCAAGCAGGAGGACTTGCCGGACGGGCAGGGGTGGGCGGTCGAACGCGTGCAGCTCTCGACCCACAACGGCACCCATCTCGACGCGCCTTGGCATTACCATCCGACAATGAACGAAGGGGAACGCGCCTGGACGATCGACCAAGTCCCGCTCGAATGGTGCTTCCAGCCCGGCGTAAAGCTCGACTTTCGGCACTTTCTCGACGGTTACGTCGCGACCCCGGCCGACATCGACGAAGAACTCAAGCGCATTGGCTACGCGCTGAAGCCGCTCGACATCGTCCTCGTCAACACCCGCGCCGGCGTGAAATACGGACGCCCCGACTATGTCGCCTCGGGCTGTGGCATGGGCGCCGAGGCGACCTTGCATCTCTTAAGACAAGGCGTCCGGGTCACCGGAACCGACGGCTGGAGCTGGGACGCGCCCTTCATCCACACGGCCAGGCGCTACGCCGAGACGCATGACGTCTCGCTCATCTGGGAGGGTCATAAGGCCGGCCGCCATATCGGCTATTGCCATATCGAGAAATTGCACAATCTCGAGGCGCTGCCGCCGACCGGCTTCACCGTCTGTTGCTTTCCCACCAAAATTGAGCGCGCCTCCGCAGGTTGGACGCGAGCGGTGGCGATCCTCGAGCCCTAGCGGATCGGCTTGGCTCAGGAGCCGGCGAAGGCGCGGACTGCTCTGAACGGCCAGGCGAGAGCGTTGGGGAGCGCCTGAACGACATGGTCCGCTAACGCGGACGCGGGCTCGCTATTCCACGTGGATCGAATGACCGGCGAAAGGACAACACCGACGCCGACCAGGTAGATGATGACGATTATCGCGAGCAGCAGACGCATCTTAGTCTTCCCCGAGGTCGCTCGGCCGGCTGCCGCTTAACACAACAATTGCGCTGTCACACTTGTTCCGCCGTATTCGTATTTTGCCGCAACCGACAGTCGCGCTCATCTCGCAACCAGGAAGAGGACTGTGCGTCGGAACCATTCTTTCGACCGGGAGTTTCTTCCCGTCTCTAAAATGAATAGAGGAGAAAAGTCATGCGCGGCATGATTTTAGGATTTTCGGCGCTGGCGATCGTGATCTTGCCTACCCTCGCTTTTGCTGATGGCGATGGCGCTCTGACCGGCGCGGCGGGCGGCGCGGTTGCCGGCGCTGTGGTCGGCGGCCCGGTCGGCGCGGCGGTCGGCGGCGTCGCCGGCGGTGTTGTAGGCGGGGCGGCTTCGGGGCCCGCGTCCGGACCCGTCGTCGTCGTCCCGCGCCAGGCGCCCCGTGCGGCACCCGAACCACGACGACGACAAACAACAACACCGGCGCGAGCGTCACAAGACAGACGACGGACTGCCCGGATTGAGGGCAGGCCGTGACAATCGGCTCCTGAACTCCCCGAGAAGGCAGAGCGTCCGGCCTGGGTCTTCGCCTTGGCTGGACGCTGTGCTAAAGTGCCCAGCCATCGAGTTTAGGAGTTTCGTCATGGCGCAAGGTTTGACCGCCCGAGTTGTCGGAATTGCTGGCGTCGATCCGTTGTTCGCCCGCATCCGGCAGGAGGCGGAAGAAGCGATGGCGCGCGAGCCAGAGCTCGCGCTGTTTCTGACAGTGAATGTTCTCAATCACGACACGCTGGAGGGGGCGGTTGCGCATCGCGTCGCCTCACGGCTCGACCATCGCGACCTTCCCGCGGCGCTGATCCGCCAGACCTTCGAGGAGGCGATCGCGCGCGACCCATCGATCGGAGAATCGTTCCATGCCGATATCATGGCGGTCGCCGATCGCGATCCCGCTTGCCTCAGAATGATCGAGCCGTTGCTCTATTTTAAAGGCTTCCAGGCGCTGCAGGCGTATCGGCTGTCTCATTGGCTGTTGAAGGCGGGCAGGCGTGATTTCGCGCTTAGCCTGCAGAGCCTCGCTTCGGCGACGTTCGGCGTGGACATCAATCCTGCCGCGCGCATTGGCAAGGGCGTGTTCCTGGATCATGCAACCAGCCTCGTGATTGGCGAGACGACGGTGATCGAGGACAACGTCTCGATTCTGCAGGGTGTGACGCTCGGCGGCACCGGCAAGGAGACGGGTGACCGGCATCCCAAGATCCGCCATGGCGTACTGATCGGAGCGGGAGCGAAGATCCTCGGCAATATTGAGATCGGCTATTGCGCGCGGGTGGCGTCCGGCTCGGTGGTGCTTCATCCCGTGCCGCACAATAAGACCGTCGCCGGCGTTCCTGCGCGCATCGTCGGAGAAGCGGGCTGCGCCGAGCCGGCGCGCGACATGAACCAGATCCTGGCCGAGAAGGCATTCGAGGGGTAGGGCGCTCGTCGTCGGCGAATGCGAAGCGGCGGCGGTCGGGTTGGCGGCGGCCTGAGGGAGCCCGCTTTATCCTTGTTGAAAAATGAGGATTGCCGATAATTCTGCGTATTGCAACGCTGTGTCTCTTCGTGCCAAGCCACTCGCCAGCCGGAGGAGGCCATGGACAAAGCCGAGATCGCGAAACTGCGTGAGTTCCTGCGTCGCTCCTTTGGCGCGCCGGCGCTTCAGGTCGCGCCGAATTCAAAATCCGGCGAGGCGGCGGACGTGTCGCTCGGCGAGCGCCAACTCGGAACGATCACGGTCGACGACGAGGACGGCGACCGCTCGTTCGCATTCGCGATGAAAGTGCCGGTCGGCCGTCCCGTGCTGCAGGACTATCTTCGCCGCGTGTTCGAGAACGACAAATTGACGGTCGCTGGGCGGCTCAACAAGACGGACTCGGTCGAACTCAACAATGGCCCCGATTTTCTCGGCGTCATCTCCGCCGACGACCCCGAGGCATCGAGTTACACGTTGCAGATGGCGATCCTAGACGTCGACCTCGACGGCGAGGAGTAGCTCTAGCGTGCCGCTCTATTCGCTTAATGGCCGCCGGCCATCGCTGCCGCCTGAAGGCTTTTTCTGGATCGCGCCCAACGCATGCGTGATCGGCGATGTCGTGGTTGGGTTCGATGTCGGCATTTGGTTCGGCGCGGTCCTGCGCGGCGACAACGAGCAGATCAACGTCGGCGCGCGCACCAATATTCAGGAAATCCTGCACCCTGCATACCGACATGGGGTCGCCTCTTTCCATCGGCGAGGGGTGCACGATCGGCCACAACGTCATCCTGCACGGCTGCGCCATCGGCGAAGGCTCGCTGATCGGCATGGGCGCGATCGTGCTCAACGGCGCCACGATCGGGCGCGGATGCCTGGTCGGCGCCGGCGCGCTCGTGACCGAGGGCAAGACCTTCGATGACCATTCGCTCATCAAGGGGTCGCCCGCGAAGGCGACCGGGACGTTGGATAAGGAGACGCTCGCAAAGCTGCGCGACGCCGCCGCGCGCTACGTCGACAATTGGCGCCGGTTCGCCGTGGGGATGAAGCCGATCGGCACTGGCGAATGACGCGCCTCGCGCTGGGGCGAGTTGGATGACATAGCCGCATAAGCGCCGGTCACTGCGATGACCTCGCCCGGAGACAGACCGGCGCGCCGTCAGCCCGTTCATTGGCAACGCGGCGACCTGGTCTGGGTTGAGGAAGCCCATGCGCATTATTTCCTTGTCACGCAGACGATTTTCTGGTATTGATGTAAGCATTGATCAGCCTGAATTGTCATCTTGATCAGCCTGAATTGTCATCTTGATCAGCCTGAATTGTCATCTTGATCAGCCTGAATTGTCGTCTTGATCCGCCTGAATTGTCGTCTTGATCCGCCTGAATTGTCGTCTTGATCCGCCTGAATTGTCGTCTTGATCCGCCTGAATTGTCATCTTGATCAGCCTGAATTGTCGTCTTGATCAGCCTGAATTGTCATCTTGATCAGCCTGAATTGTCATCTTGATCAGCCTGAATTGTCATCTTGATCAGCCTGAATTGTCATCTTGATCAGCCTGAATTGTCATCTTGATCAGCCTGAATTGTCGTCTTTATTGTCACAGGTTGAGGTTTGACTAGCCTCGTTGCCGTGCGGCAAGTGATAAAATTCAATATGTTGTTATTCTAACAGTATTATGGAGACCGACATGGATACTCTCAAAGATTCCGGTATTGATTTTGTTGATCGCGTCGGCGTGTCCACGATACCCTTCGCTCCACGCTATCCCCTCTTGCCCATCCAGGATTTGGTGAACCTGGGCCCGATCGCCCATCTGGCCGGCAATTGGGCGGGAAAGGGGTTCAACATCATCTGGCGGCCCGACAATACTGGCGACCCGGGCTTCAGGGTGCGGCGCTTTCTCCAGCTTAACCAGACGCTGGAGACGTTCAAGTTCGACACCATCGCCAGCGCGGTGCCTAACCGCGGGCTGTTCAAACAGCCTGACATCAACATCTACGGCCTGAATTACCTGCAAAAGGTCAAGGACAACGATCTCAACCTCCCCGGCTTCCCGGACTTTCCCAACGCCGGCGAGGACCTGCATATCGAGCCCGGGCTATTCCTCAACGTCCCGGCCAGCGGTGGCGTCGAGGACCCGAACGACTTGACCGGAGATGTGACCGATCCGGTCATCCCGGCCAGCATCGTGCGGCTGGCGACCATTCCGCATGGGGTTTCGGTGCTGCTGCAGGGGAACGCGCCGTGTGCGACCCCGGTCGCCGGACCGCCCACCATCCCGCCGGTCTACCCTATCGACGAGATTACGAAGGCCTACAAGGACTATCCGGACTACGATCCACCAGTCGGGACGGATTTTGCCGCCCAATACCAAGCTTTCCCGACGACGGCGGGGCTTGGAGTCGGCATCCAGCCCGCCAATGTGCCCACGCTCGCGGCCGAGTCAAACGGGGCCGCGACGCCGGCGGCGCAGGGCCCGTTCCACACGGTTCCCGAAAACACAATCGGCAATGACCTGCCCTATCCCAACGCCAAGAATGCCCAAAGCAACGGGCCCTTCCCGGCGGAATGGCAGGATTATCTCGACGATCCTAATGTCCGGTTGCGCAGGGACATCGCGGACCAGGACATTCTTGGCCATATCGAAATCAAGCTGGCCACGCCGTCACAGGCGGCTATCGGCCAGATCCCGTTCCTCGGGATTGCCGATCCGGCGCTGGAGCCGAATTCGAACGTCGGCACCCGCGCCAGCCGGTCCAACGCCTTCGTCCATTCGGTAACCTCCACCTTCTGGATCGAATGGGTTAGGATAAGGCGCAGGATCGGCTTCAAGCCCCTGGAGTTGCGCGAACCGGAGCTCATCCCGCTCAACCCGTTCCCGCTGGAACCCACCTTCCTGCAACTGCAATATACCCAGACGGTGATCCTGAACTTTAACAATGTGTTGTGGCCGCATGTTTCGGTGGCGACCTTAAGGCTGCATTTTTAACGCCCAAACCTTCATTTGCCTCTCGATTCAGATCGTCGCGTTTTCGCCGAATTCCTCGGCGGGCAAGGGGCTGAGGAATTCAACCGCGATGCCGCAGTTGACGTGACGCACGACCTCGGCCGGCGTCGCGCCGACAACGACGCGCGCGCCGATCGGTGGCTCGCAATCGACGTTGAGCGCCGCGCCTGACATCGAGATGTCGATGAGGGTCGCGGTGTATTCGCGTCCGTTCGCGAGCTTGAGGATCGTATACCGGTCGCGCGGCGCGATGCGGTCGTGGCGCCGGTCATCGGGCAACCCGCGCGCCTGGCGGTTGGCGAGCGTCGTCAGTTGGCTGTTAAGCTTGTCGCGCTTGGCTGGCGGCACGTTCATCTCGATCGCAAATCCGCCGGGGAAGATCCGCGCGACCCGTCCCTCAACTCTTCCGATCTGGTTGAGATAGGCGACGATGCGCTCATTGGGTTGAACCCCGGCGTCGGAGGCAAACGCAATGCCATATGGGGAAGCGTCGATCGATTCGCAGTCGAACTCTTTGCGATCGGACCGCATGAATCGTCCCAGCAGGCGCACCTCGACGCGCCGGTCGTGCCGGCGCTCGACTTGCGCCGGCTCGACGATTTTCCACGCCAAAGCGCCCATGGCGCCGTGCTCCTCGGATTCTCTGACGCCGGTCCGAACGCGATCGCTGAGGCCACCAGGGAATCGCAATCAGGCCGGCAAGCGCGGTCACCATAAGCCTTAGGGATTAAGGCGCTGTTACGCGCTGGGCATGTCGCAGCGTCAACTTGCGGGCCGATCGCCTGAATAGACAAAAAGATGCTTGTAACGCTTGGGCGTATCGCGAACCGAAAAGTCCACTGGCGTCGCACTTTCCGGCGTCAACGGCTCCGGCCCCGACGAATTGAGCGCGCGCAGTGAGGTTAGCGTAATCGGACCGGCCCCCATAAGGCCCATCCACGCGGGCGCGGCATGGATAGCGAAGCTGCCGAGGACGCGGGAATGGGTCAACCCATGATGGCGGAGCGGCAGCAGAATGGCTTCGATGTCCACCGTCCCATGACCGAACGACCGCGTCTCCGCGCCGATAAGGAACGCCTGCGCTTCATCGGCGACGCAATGCAAAACCGAATCAAGCTCGCGGCGGTCGGCGTCGCGCCACAGCTCGAGAAAGGGAAGGCCCCTCAGCTCCTTGAGGAAAATTGCGTTGGCCCTCGACCCGGCGATGCGAAAGGGAAAGCCGCGCTTATCGTCGAAATCGAGCACGAATGTGTCGGCCAGCACGCCGCGGATCGCGCCGGGATCGACATCGTTGCGTTCAGGCGCGCTGCGTGCGCCACGCAATTGGTTCCAGTAGGCATAGAGTTCCATCGTGACGGCGAGCTTCACTCTGAATTCCCCGCGACCAAGTTCCCTGACGCTGTCCCGGAATGGGACGCAATTGATCCTTCGCCTTGGGCTTGCCTGAGATCAGGCAGGGACCATGCCATTCCGTTACGGAAGGGGCGCGCTGCGCGCCCCTGGGGTGGGCTCAGTCGCGGTTACCTTGGGCTAACCCTGAAATTGCCCGGACCAGTCCAGAATCGGCACATTCGCGGACGTGCGACGAGAAGATCAGAACGAGAGATCCCGGTTCACTCCAACGCTCCGCGCCGCCGCGACGATCGACGCCCACGCCTCGCCTGGAAGCGGCACGCCGCTCCTCGTGCGACTTGCGCGCGCGGCGCGCTCGAGTTCGCCGGGCATCAGAATCGCGTCGCCAGGAATAACTTTCCCTTGTTGGAACCAATCGAGATAGCGCGTCATGTCGGCGTCGAAGACATGCGAGGGGTCGATCCGCTTTGGGTCGAGGTAGACCGAGAACATGCCATTGGAGAATTTGCGGTCCGGTTCGGTTGCGCCATTGCCGGTGAGCGACCCGCCCAAGAGCTCGCAGATAAGCGCGAGGCCGGAGCCTTTGTGCTCGCCGAAGGCCCGCATTGCGCCCGCGCCGCGGCTGTGGTCGCGCGGACCCTCGGGGGTCAACGGGCCGTAGATCAGCGCGGGATCGCCGGAGAGCGCGCCGTCGGGACCGATCAATGCGTCGGGCGGCAGCGGCTTGCCGCCGCGGCTCGCGACATTGACCTTGCCTTCCGCGACCAGCGATGTTGCGAAATCGAGCACGATGGGCGGGGCTCCCTGGCGAGGAACGCCAACGCAAAACGGCGCCGTCGACAGCCGACGCTCGAGTCCGCCGAACGGCGCGACAAGAATCGAGCCCGCGGCGTTGACGAAATGGATAGAGATCAAACCCGCCCCGGCGGCGCGCTCGGCCCATTCGCCGACGCGGCCGACATGGCCGGAATTGCGCAGCGAAATGGCGGAAAGGCCGGTCGCCTTCGCTTTTTCCACGCCGATGTCGACGGCCGCCGGCGCCATGACCTGACCGAAGCCGAAACGTCCGTCGACGACGCCGATGACGGATGTGTCAACAATACGTTCAATCGATTGGTTGGGAATGAGATCGCCTGTGCGGACCCAATCGACATAACGCGGCACGCGGATCACGCCATGGCTGTCGTGGCCGGTGAGATTGGCGTCGACGAGCGAGGCGGCGACGCTGTTCGCTTCTTCGGACCGGCAACCGACGCAAGCGAAAATCTCGGCGCAGAAGTCCGTTAGCGGCCCGGCGGGAATATGGATCGTCATGGCGAGCGCGATTAAGCGCATTCCGTTCGGCCGGCAACATTGTCGTTCCCGCTGATAGATTTCGGCTGCTCCACGCATTTCGCTGGTGCGGCGCCTCGCGGCCGTCGGAGGGGCCAAAATTCGCCAAAGCCTTGGCGCCGGTTTAGACTTGTCTCGGGCGCGGATATCCTGGGGCGGAATATCCTGCCCGGCGTCGGTCCCGGCTTCGACGAGCGGGGCGCTGGAGTCGGTGACCGAAAGGCTAAAACTCGTATGAGCGCAAACGAACCGCGCCGGATCGCGCGGCGCAGCGAACCGATGTTCAATGCGCCAATTGTGGTCCTCGGCCTCATCGCCATTCTGATCGGCATTTACGCCGCTTTCAACTGGGCCCCCGTGGCGGTGCAGGACAAAATCATCCGGGATTACGCGTTCATTCCAGGACGGCTGACCATCGCTGTCTGGCCGGATCGGCTGGTCGATCTGCTGCACCGGGCGAACACGGACCCGGCTGCGCTGCAGCAGGCGCGACAGATCCGGGCCTTGCAGGTGCTGGGCGGCGGCGCCAAGCCGTGGACGGCGGTGACTTACGCCTTTCTGCACGGGTCATGGACTCATGTGTTGCTCAATTGCGTCTGGCTGGTCGCGTTCGGGCCGCCGATCGCGCGCCGGTTCGGCACGGCGAGGTTTCTTCTGTTCATGGCGGTGACCGCAATCGCCAGCGCGCTCGCTCACTGGGCGATCTCGCCGATGGATTTCTCCCCGCTCATCGGCGTGTCGGGATCGGATTCTGGCCTCATGGGCGCGGCGACCCGGTTCATGTTTCAGCCTGGAGCGCCGCTCGGAGCGTTCGGCTCGACCGGTCGGCCGGAGGTCGAGACAATCCCGGCCGCCAGCCTTGGCCAAGTTTTTGTCGAGCGTCGGTCGCTGATCTTCATATTGATCTGGTTCGGGACGAATTTGATCTTCGGCGCCGGAGCTCAGGCGCTCGGCTTCTCGGACATGCCGGTCGCCTGGGTCGCCCACCTCGGCGGATTTCTCGCCGGGCTCGTGCTGTTCCCGCTGTTCGATCGCCCGTTCCGCGCGCCGCCGATGAGCGGAGAGCTTGCGATGGAGCCGCCGTCGATGGAGGATTGAGCGCGTGTCGCGCGCGCCTTGCGAAGGCGCCGCGCGGGAGCGCGGCGTTTAGGTGTGCTCACCCCCTCATTCTGGCGGCGGCGGCGGCTCCCTGAGCAAGGCCTTCGCGAATCTGATCGGGCACGACGGAGTGCAGAGCGGCAACGGCGAACTGGACATCACCCTCGTCCCGCCCGCCGTGCCGGAGCCTTCGACCCGGGCGATGCCGCTGATCGGCTTCGCCGGCCTTGGCGCCATGGCCTATCGGCGCCGTCAAACGGGAGGGCGGGCAGCGAAGGCATAGGGCGGGTTCGACGGCCGCCGAGAGGCGGATTTCGCCTCCTATTAAATCGGGACGCCGGCCAAGCCCTGCGCATTGCCGGCGCCCTCTTCGCCGAGCCCGGCCCCCTAGAGGTGTAGCGGTCGGGCCCGGTCAACCCTCACCCCCAACGCGTTCCCAAAAAGAGGGGGACGAGGCGGCGCCGAGCACCCCTTCTCCGAAGGTCAGAAGTTGGCCGCATAGGGCGTCCGGAAGGATGCCCGTCCTTCCGGACGGACTATGGCGCCGGACGAGGGCCGGCCGCGTGCTGCGATACCATCAGAACGCGCATTGCTTTACGACAATCCTGGTCCTCGCGGCTGGTCTCCAACGGAGCGCCGCTCGAACTCCGGGGAAAAACATGATTCTGCCAACCATCGATCCCATGATCGCCGGGGGAGTCGTCGTGACGACGGCGCTCACCGACGCGGTCTATGTGCAGTTCAACGCCGCCGTGTCCGCCCGCAGGCGGTATGCGGCGGCGAGCTGGAGCAGCCTCTGGTATCTGCTCGCCGCCTTCGCGGTCATCAGCTATACGTCGAACTGGGCCTATGTGCTGTTCGCGGCGCTCGGCTCCTGGATCGGCGGCTTCCTCTCGATCACCGCCCTCGACCGCACCCAGCCGCTTCGGCGTGGCCAATGAGGCCTAGACTAAACAAGGCGAGAAATCAGGCTGTCGAAACTTGATTCCGTTGTGGACATTCGCCGCCAGATTTGGGAGCCGCGGATCGCCGCGGCTGAATGTCTTTTGCAGCTCAGGCTTTTGTCGCGAGCAACTCGCTGAGATTTTTATCGAGCTGGGCGATCGCATTCGGATCAGTGCCGAATAGCGCAAGATGACCATCGACCGTCTGGATCGGCCGGAACTCGGCATTGGGAATGAGCCGCCATTCGGCCTGGCAATCGGTCGGAGGGAAGAACATGTCTGAAGACATTGGCATGACAAAGGTCTTGGCCTTGATGCGGCCCAACGCGGCTCGCAAGTCGCCGCCGGTCAGTCGGCTCACGTCGCCGCGCTGCCATTTCCACGCCATGCACAGCAAATCGTTGGGGTCCATGACGGAGAAATAGCCGTTCATGAAGTTTATGATGAAATCGTCCATCGACGAAAAACCCAGCGCCTTGTGCCGCTCTTGCTGGAAAAATTCGCTGCTCCAGCCCATCACCGCCCACATTTTGGCGTGGCGCAACAAGCCTTCCCTTACGTCGGCCGATGATGCGTAGAAACCTCGGTTGAAGCCGGGGTCGGAGGTGATGGCGTCGACCAGCGTTTCCGTGAACAGAGAATTGTGGATGGTGTTCTTCGCGGTGCCGGCGATCGGCGCGGCGCGCTTCACCATATCGGGATAACGCACCGCCCATTCATAGGTTTGCTGCGCGCCCATGGAGCCGCCGACCACGAGCGCGAGGCTCTTTATGTCGAATTTTTCCGCGAGAAATTTATGTTGCGCCCGCACGTCATCGCCGATGCGGACGTGAGGGAAGTTCGCCATCCCGCCTGGCGCCGGCGTGTTATGCGGGGACGTGGAAAGACCGCTGCCGATCTGATTGACGGCGATGATGAAATACTTGTCGGGATCGAGCGCGCGACCCTGACCAGTGTACACCTGCTCCATGATCTTGCTCGTGCCGGAGTACCAGGTGGGAATGAGAATGGCGTTGTCTTTCGCTGCATTGAGCTTGCCGAAAGTCGCGTAGGCCAGCTTGCAAGCGCGAATCGTACCGCCTTCCTCCAATTCGAGATTGCCAACGTCGTAAAGCTCATAAGGGCCGTGAACGTCCTGCGAGTAATAGCTGTTCTCGATCATGGTCGCCTCCCGTATCAGTCAGTCGGGCGGTAGGACTGCGCCTTCCCGCCCGTTCTTCTTGCTTTGACGCTTCTCTACACGAGTTCGAATCCCTCGTAGCCCTTGGCCGCGATCTCGTCGCACTTTTTCCTGTAGCCGCCCACTCCCTCGGGCCCCAGATAAGGCAAGAAAGTGCGCGGTTTGCCCGGAATGTTGGCGCCCATGTACCAGGAGTTGGCGCTGGTCATGAGCGTCGCGCCGACGACTGCGTTGACATGGGCGACCCATTGTTCCTGCGCCGTTGGCGTCGCTTCGATGGTGGTCTTCCCGGTCTTTCGCATGGTTTCAATGCAGTCGGTGATCCACTCGACATGCTGCTCGATCGATACCGGCATGTTCGAAAGCACCGAAGGGCTTTGCGGGCCGGTGATGGTGAACAAGTTCGGAAAGCCGGCGACAGACACGCCAAGATAGGTCTGCGGGCCATCCCGCCACTCCTGATCCAGGGTGCGGCCGCCGCGGCCCTTCAGGTTTAGCGCCTTCAGCGGGCCGGTCATCGCGTCGAAGCCGGTGGCGAAAACGATGATGTCGAGAGGATATTCCTTGCCGCCTGCGCGAATTCCGGCTTTGGTGATTTCTTCAATCCCGCCGTCGGTCTTTGCATCGACCAGCTGCACGTTGTGCTTGTTGAAGGTCTCGTAATAGTTGGTGTCGAGCGGCTGGCGCTTGGTGCCGTAGGCGTAGCCCTTGGGTATCAGTTTTTCGGCGATCACCGGGTCTTTCACAGTCGTGCGGATCTTGCGCTTGATGTAGTCGGCGCAGATGTCGTTGGCCTCCTGCGAGAAGAACATGTCCTGGTAGTTCGCCAGCCAAAAGGCGAAGCCGCCGGCATCCCACATCCGGTCGAACACGCGCTCCCGCTCTTCGGGCGTCTCTTCCAGTACAGACTTCGGAATGAAGTAATGCTCCTGGCCGAAGAAGGATTCCCGAATCCTCTTCACAACGCCCTCATAGTCGGCCTTTCGGGCGCCGACCAATTCGGGGTCCACCTTGCCATTGCGCGCCGGCACGCAATAGTTGGCCGTGCGCTGGAACACGGTGAGTTGCTTGGCCTGCTGCGCAATTTCGGGAATAGCCTGCACGGCCGTGGCGCCGGTGCCGACCACGCCTACGCGCTTGCCAGTGAAGTCAACGCCGGTATGGGGGAAGCGACTGGTGTGGTACCACTTGCCCTTGAATTTATCCATGCCCTTGAAGGAAGGCACGTTCGTGGTCGACAACGTGCCTACGGCTGAGATGAGATAAGTCGCGGTAACCGCTTCTCCCTTGTCGGTATGCACCGTCCACAGGTTGGCTCTTTCGTCGAATTCGGCCCCGGTCATGCGCGTGTTGAACTGGATGTCGCGTTTGAGGTGGTGCCGTTTTGCGACCTCTTCGAGGTACCGGAGAATTTCGGGCTGCTCGGGATAGCGTTCGGACCATTGCCACTCTTGCATGAGTTGCTTGTCCCAAGTGAAGCAGTAGATGTAGGCG
This sequence comes from uncultured Alphaproteobacteria bacterium, assembly GCA_963775405.1. Classification (GTDB taxonomy): domain Bacteria; phylum Pseudomonadota; class Alphaproteobacteria; order Rhizobiales; family Beijerinckiaceae; genus Roseiarcus. The sequence continues at coordinate 90,471 of CAVZJI010000028.1, read as the reverse complement.
TCAGAATCGCAACGCGCGCCGGGGTAGCGATTCCAGTACCAGGTGCCGCCGACGGTTCCCCCGGTTTCATACACGCGCACCTTCAATCCCAATCTATCCCTCAGCGACTTCAGCATGTGCAGGCCGGCAAAGCCCGCGCCGATCACGACAGCATCGAAATGTTGAGTTGTGCTAGCCATGTGCGTCCTCCAGTTTTTGCCGCTTAAATCAACGAGAGAGTTTCGATCCTCCTTGAGGACTTCGGTAGCAGGGTCGCCTTCGCATCCAACAAGACGGACGCTGCTTTCGACTAGACATTTCGTGCCCGCCGGACGGTCGTCGCATCAGGATGGCGCCTGAAGTTTCGTGCGATAGAGGCGATCGAAGAGGTCTGGTCAATCGAGGCCGCCGGGTTGCGGCGATGCATACCCCTGCTTTGGGTGACGAACCTCCCCGTGTTGTTCATTCTATGGCGTATTCTTTCACCCGGACGAGTGTTTTTGCAAGGACCTGACAGCTTCTCCGTTTTTCGTGCCGGCGCCCTGCGTCGAGGCGAGACAGCGAAAAGGGCCGCGATTCATAACTTACCGTTATATATCTGTTTAATAGGATCCGTCAGCGCCACAGGCCGTCCGGCGCGATCGGAAATGGCGCCGCAACACTTTGGAATCGCTCAAAACCGGCTCGCAAATGGCAGCCGCACGGCGAGCCGCTCTTGCCCGCCGGACGGAGGCGGCTCAGGCCGCGTCCGGCTGCGCCGTCGCGCTTGGCAGGCGGGCCAGCATGGCGATCAGCGCCCGGTCGCCGAGAACCGCGACCCGTTCGCGGGAGTTGAGCCAGGCGCGGGCGTCTTCGAGCGTCTGAGCGTCGTTGAGCTTCGCCGCCGCGACGGCGGTTTCGACATCGACGTCGCCCCGCCGTCGGCGAGGCGCCTCGGCGAGGAAGGACTCGTGAGCGGCCCGCAGCGCCGCGTCCGCCCAGATCGCCTGGAGCGCGTCGTCGTGGTCGCCCCCGGTCAGAGCCAGCTCCGCGGCGAGCGCATTGGCGCGCCCGACCACAGCGGGCGGTGAGGTCTCCTCCGGCGTGCGCAGAAGCCCCATGCGGCGCATGCCCAGGCCGAGCGCCAAATTTCCGCTCGCCCAGGAGAGCGGAATGGAAAAGATAAGTCCGAAGATCGTCGGCGACATCCAGATGACCAGAGAGGGCGAGATCAGCATCGCCGCGAACAGCGTGACGACGCCCAAGAGAGTATGCGCGCGATGGCGCCGCGCGATGCTTCCGAGCGGGATCGAGCCGTCGTCACGGCGCTGCGGATTCCAGCCGGTGTCTCGTCCCGAAAGGATCTGCGCCACCGATCCGGACTGGATCAACATCATGATCGCCGCAAACGCAGCGGACATGATGATCTCGACGAACGTCGAGGCGATGAGCGCCAGAGCGCCGCCGGATCCGCGCCGCGTTTTCCGCTCCATGAGCGCAATCGCGAGGCCGAGGAACTTGGGCGCAAGCAGGATGCCGATCGTCAGTGCGAACAGCAGCAGCGCGCGCTCATAGTCGAAGCGCGGCCAGGCCGGAAACAGGGAGAAGTCCTTGGTGAAATATTCGGGCCGAATGTAATGGGACTGCAGCACCAGCACGATGCCGACCAGCAATTGCGCCATCCATAAAGGCGAGGCGAGATAGCCCATGATGCCATTGGCGAAATGCTGTCGCGTCGCCAGCGTGAAGCCCCGGGCGCCGATGACGCGCGCGTGCTGGAGATTGCCCTGACACCATCGCCGGTCGCGGGTCGCAAGATCGATGAGCGAGGGCGGGCTCTCTTCGTAAGAGCCGCCGAGCCCGGGCAGCATGTAGACGGTGTATCCGGCCCGAAGCATGAGCCCCGCCTCGACGAAATCGTGGCTGAGAATGTGGCCGCCGAACGGCGGTTTGCCCGGCAGGTCGGGCAGTCCGCAATGGTCGGCGAACGCGCGCGTGCGGATGATCGCGTTATGGCCCCAGTAGTTGCCCTGATGTCCCATCCAGGCGCTCAAGCCCGCGGCGATGACCGGGCCGGTGATCCGGGCCGCGAACTGCTGCAGGCGCGCGAACATCGTGTTGCGGTTGACGATGAGCGGCAGACTTTGGATGATTCCGGCGTCGGGGTCCGCCTCCATCGCCGCCGCCAGGCCTACGATCGCTTCCCCCGTCATCAGGCTATCGGCGTCAAGCACGACCATGTGCGGGTAATGGCCGCCCCAATGGGTGACGAAATCGGCGACGTTGCCGGCCTTGCGACTCAAATTCTTGCGCCGCCGCCGGTAATAGAAACGAGCCTGCGGCAGCCGCGTGCGCATCGCCAGAAACGCGCGCTCTTCCGCGATCCAGACATTGGCGTCGGTAGTGTCGGAGATGAGGAAGAAGTCGAACGCGTGGGCTTGGCCTGTCCGTTCGACGTCCTCGAAGATGGCCTGCATGGCGCCGAACACGCGCGAGGGCGCCTCGTTGTAGATCGGCATCACGACCGCCGTTCGCTCGCGCAGGCATGGCAGTGGCCCGCGCCGGCCGCGATGAGCGAGAAGCCAGACAAAACCGACGACGCTGGACGAAAACGAGAGCGTGATCCAGGAAAAGGTGATCACGAACAAGACCGCGATCACCCATTCAAGCGGGGTGACCGTGCTGATCGAAACGACCTTGAACATCTGGTAGGCGCCATACGCGGTCAGGGCCATGGCGCCGCCGAACACTGCGAGTCGGGTCAGAATTGGCGGCCTGGCGAGGCGCGGCGCGACCAGCGCGCGGCGATCGCGCTGCGAGAATCGCCGGAACGACTGCGCCGGCATGGCGAGGGGCGCGAAACTCGGCATGGACGAGCCAAGCGACGAGCCGGTATCGTCCGGCTTAGGCTCGGACGGTGTGAGCGTCAGGCTGTCCAACGGTAGAGCCATGTTTCGCTCACCGGCTGATTGTCGACTTTGAGCGTCAGACGTAGCTCTGAATAGGTTTCCGATCCCGGGTCAAGATCGAAAACGACGCGCACCGAATGCCTGTCTTTATAGGGAAAAAGCCGAACGGACACGATTTTGCCCGGGGCCGCCTGAACGTCCGCGGCCACCGCCGCCGCTTTCGCGGGATCGGCGAAAATTTCCGCAGCCATCTCGACCGCAAAGCGCTCAAATGCGCCGACTTTGCCGCGCCGCGACGACACGCAGGACGCGAGCGGCGGCTTTGATGGCGGCGCCCAGCACCAGAACTGCCGGAAGGCGATCGACTGGGTCGTGACGGCGGCCATGCCCGCCTTGGGGCGCCATTGCACGATCACGTTCTCATTGGTTTCGGCGTCCGCCGGGATTTCCAGGAGGCGGAGGTCGCCCTCCGCCCAATCGCCGATCGGTTCGATCCACAGCGAGGGCTTCAATTCCCAATGCGTATCGTCGTCGTAAAACGCATCAAAGGTGCGGCTGCGCTGCAAGAGACCGAAACCGCGAGGGTTCACGTCGGAAAACGCTGAGATCTGCAAGGTGTCTCGATTGGAGACTGGGCGCCAAAGCCACTCGCCGTTTCCAGTCAGAATTTGCAGTCCGGTCGACTTGTAGGCCGCGGCGCGGACGTCGTCGGGACGTCGATGATCGAGGGGACTGAACAGATAGGACGCGGCCATGGCCCCAAATCCCAGCTTGTCTACCGCCGTCCGCGCGATCAGCGTCATCTCAGTGTCGATGATGGTGGTTTCTGAAGGGCGCAGCGTGAAGCGAAAGGCGCCGGTGACGCTCGGTGAATCGAGCAGCGCGTGAATGGTGAGCGTATTCGCCGCCGGAATTCGGCTTTTCAATCCAGAACTCCCGGAACAACGGGAATTCTTCACCAGGGTCGTCGCCGGTCCGAATTGCGAGGCCGCGCGCGGTGAGGCCGAACGGCTGGGCGTGCGCCCGCGACGCGGTAGAAGGTCGCGCCCTGGAAGATCGCCACGTCTTCGAAGCCCTGATCAGAGGACTTGAGGATGCGCAGGCCGGAAAAGCCGAGGTCGCCCAGAGCGGCAGGCGGTTTCAATGCGCCGAAGTTGAAATTGGCGGGGTCGTAGATCACCCGCTGCGCCATGCCGTTCTCGACAATGTTGATCCCGATCGGGGTTGTGTAGACGAAACCTCGATGCAGCGGCTCGAGCGAAAAGCCCAATTTCTGGTCGCTCCAGATTGCTGTGCCCGGCACGCGCTGGATCGCCGCGTACTGATCGAAGGTGAGCCCCGAAAAGAGGCTCGGCAGCGCCGCCGCCTCGGGATCCTTGAAGGGCTTTGACGCCAGTTCGGCCGCCATTTTCAGCACCGTATCGGCGCCAAACGGAACAGGCTGACCCAGCGGCTCAGCGGCCGCCGGCGTCGAGCCGGAGGGCGCCAGCGAAGCCGCGAGCGCGCCGCCAACGGCCAGCTGTAGGAATTCGCGACGCTGCTTGTCCGCCATCGTATTCGTCATTCGTTCGCCGAAGCGAAGCCGCACATGAACGGCCCGACACGACGTTGCTCCCAGCCAAAATGAAAAAAATCAGCCCGTAAGGAAAAATAACGCGTCGCAACCAGTCGCGTTCCGTCCGGAGCCCTCCGGTTGTATATCGTTTTTTGCGGCGCAGCGAGACGCTTTTTGTCACAAGCTCAAAATCGCGTTCATGCAGGTGGCGTTGGGGCTGGAAACCGCGCTCGCCCGCGGCGATAGTACCCCCGAGCGAGCTTAGGGGATTCGGAGTGGCCGAGCCTCCTTTCGCCGACGCTCCTTGACGAGAGAGCAAACGCCCCATGAGCGCCAACGCCCGCCGCTGTCTGACCATCGTGCTTGCCGCCGGCGAGGGTGTTCGCATGCGCTCGGCCCGGCCCAAAGTCCTGCACGAGCTCGCTGGCCGCTCAATGCTGGCGCACACGCTCTCAACCGTCCTTGACGGCGCGATGGGCGACATCGCGGTCGTCGTCGGATCGGATGGCGACGCCGTGGCGGCGGAAGCTCTGAAGGCGGCGCCGCGGGCAAAAATCGCTATCCAGGCCCCAGCGGCGGGGCACCGCCGATGCGGTTCTCGCGGCGCGCGATCAGATTGAGCGTGGCTACGACGACATTCTCGTCGTCTACGCCGACATTCCGCTGATCGAGGCCTCGACGCTGGCTGCGATGCGGACGGAGCTGGCCTCGGGCGCGGAAGTCGTGGCGCTGGGATTTGAGGCCGCCGATCCAGCCGGTTATGGCCGCCTCATCGAGCGCGACGGACGGTTGATCGCGATCCGAGAGGAGAAGGATGCGAGCGCCGAAGAGCGCGCCTCACGCTTGTGCAACGCCGGGCCGATCGCCTTCAGCGGCGCCGAAGCGCTAAGCCTTCTCACCGCGGTCAAGCCCGACAACGCCCAGAACGAATATTACCTTACCGACATCGTCGAGATCGCCAATGCCCGCGGCCTCATGGCGCGGGCTTTGGTCGCAAACGAAAACGAGGTCATGGGCGTCAACGACCGGGCGCAGCTCGCCGCCGCCGAGGCCGTGCTGCAGGATCGGCTGCGCCGGCGCGCCATGGCCGCGGGCGCAACGCTGACCGCCCCCGAAACCGTGTTCCTGTCCTTTGACGCCAGGATCGGCCGCGACGTCCTGATCGAACCCCATGTCGTGATCGGGTCTGGGTGCAGCATCGAGGATGGCGCAGTGATCCGAGCCTTCTCGCATCTCGAGGGCGCGCGGGTCGCGGGCGGCGCGATCGTCGGGCCGTTCGCGCGCCTCAGGCCGGGCGCAGACATTGCGGCCAAGGCGAGAATTGGCAATTTCGTCGAGATCAAGCAGGCAGAGATCGAGGAGGGCGCAAAGGTCAACCATTTGACCTACATCGGCGACGCGCGTGTGGGCGCGAACGCGAACATCGGCGCCGGAACCATCACGTGCAATTACGACGGCTTCGCCAAGCACAGGACCGACATCGGCGCCGGCGCCTTCATCGGCTCGAACTCGGCCCTCGTCGCGCCGGTGACGATCGGTGATGGCGCCTATATTGGTTCGGGCTCGGTGATCACGAAATCCGTCGAGGCCGACGCGCTTGCGGTCGCGCGTGGCCGTCAGGAGACCAAGGCCGGCTGGGCCAAGGCGTTTCGGGCCCTGCACAAGAAAGCGTGAGTTGCCGACGCGCGGTCAATGCGGCGCTTGATCCCTTGGGATGGCGGACCCACGTGAGGGGATAGTCGCCCCTCCCCAATTTACTGGCGTCTTTGGCGGCGATATTTTTCTTTTCTCGGGTCATGTCTCATGTCCTCATTGATTTTGCGCATTCTCGCATATCTGGCGCTGGCTTTGGCGTCTTTCGCCGTCGCCAACGGCGCCGAAGCGGGCGTTATGGGAAGCGCTCTGTCCTCGTTCGGACAGTTATTGCCCGGGCAAACCATTCAGTTCGGCAGCAGCAATTGCTACTACCCCGAGGGGTGGAACGGCCGCGGCTGGTATCAGTGCGGCGACGAGTGGAACGATGGCTTTGGTTGGATCGGCCCATTCAACCTCAATACGTTTGGCGGCTCCGCGCTTCAGCGCCATCATCACCATGGCGTAGTCGTTGCCCGTCCCCGGGCGCCGAACCCCGTTTACCGCGGCCCCGAGATCTCTCGGGGCCCAAGCGCCCGCGGCGCTCCGGCAGCTCATAGTTTCGCGAGCAGCTCAGCCTCGCGTCGCTTTGGCGCCGCCGGCGTTCCCGCCTCGCCTAACTTCCACGCCGGCGCCGCGACCGTCACCCCCGGTTTTGCCGGGGGTGAATTCCACGGCGGCCTTGGCGGCGGCAATTTTCATCACTTTCACAGCGTTGGAGTTCCCCACATCGGCGCGCCTGCCTCTCCAGGTTTTGCCGGCGTCGGTGGTTTCCATCCCGGCGGTGGTTTGCATGGGCTTGGCGGAGCCACAGGAGTCCACATCGGCGCGCCCGCCCCTCCAAGTTTTGCCGGCGTCGGTGGTTTCCATCCCGGCGGCGGCTTCCATGGGCTTGGGGGGGCCACAGGAGTCCACATCGGCGCGCCTGCCTCCCCAAGTTTTGCCGGCGGCTTCCATGGGTTTGGCGGCGCGGGAGGAACCCACATCGGCGGGTTCGCCTCCCCAGGTTTTGCCGGCGGCGGCTTTCATGGAGGGGGCGGGGTTTTCCAGGGCGGCGGGGCGGGGTTCGGACAGGGCGGCATCGGACATCGCTGAGCGATCGATGTCCAACGGCGTCGTCTGTCGTGAGTAGGTCTTCAGGTATTCCAGAAGGGCCATTCGATCGGGCTGCGACAAGTTCGTACCCCAAAGGTGGCCGCCGTTTCCGTCGAACCTCATGGCGGCCTCTTAGGTCTTCGTCAGACCCAGGAACACTTTCATCAGCCTTCCACACGCCGCTCGGATCGCATTGACCGCGATAGACGGCTGGCGGCGAGGGACCACCCTTGAGCAGGCGAATCGCTTCGAAGGCCGTGCGCGCGGAATATTCGAAAGTGAACGTAATCTCCCTCTCGAGCTCGACGTACTGGCCGAGAAGTCCGAGGTTGGTCATGCCCTCGGGAACGACGGGCGGCCGGTCGCCGCGCTTGCGCTTCAACCAGATGTTGTTGACGTAGGGCATGTCGCAGGGAATGCAGATCGACGAGCATACGATTGTGTCCGTCTTCGGGTTCCCTTTCTCCATCTTGAGGTGATGCAGAATTTCCCACAAGATCTCCCTGCCGGTGCATTCATTCATGGGCTTCCCGCTGAGCGTGCCTTTGTTCTCCGGATGGAGCCCATAGCCCCACCAAACATAGGTGCCTGGCGGCTGATCGAGGATTTCCGGCTGCTCGAAGATCGACAGCGAGATCACCCAGGGCGAGTCCCTCAAAGTGAGAAGGCCGCCGCTTCCCGTGCCGCTTCCGGTGAGGTTGATGATCTCGTCGAGGAATTCCTTGCGTTTCGTCGTAACGGTGAAGGTCACCCAGCGCGAGTCCCGGATCTTATCGTCGCCGAAGAAGACGCTTGGATCGCCGAAACCCTTGTGCTTCGCGGCCAGCGTCTTCCACAGCGCCCACGACCGTCCGGGATACGGGGGCTCCGGGGACGGCGCCTCGTCCATCGTTCCCGCTCTAAGGTCAGCGGCCTGCGAGCCGGTCGTCACGAGCACGATGTCGTCGGGCGCGACCGCGACCGTGGGTGGGCCGTTGGCGCGCTCGACGTGAAGGCGATTGACGGTCATGCGGCCAGACGCGTCAGTGAAGTCGAGATCGCTAACGAAAGCGCCCTTCTCGAAGTTCACGCCCTTTTTTGTAAGCCAGGCGACCAAAGGTTCGACGAAGGCTTCGTGCTGGTTGAATTGCGAGCGAAAAACATGCGCCATGGTCGCGAGGTCAGGGAACAAATAGACGAAGCGGTTCAAATAGCGTCGGAACTCGATGATCGTGTGCTGCGGCAGCGACCCCATCAGGGTCGACCAGAGCAGGAAGAACTCCGTTTCGAAGAACCTTTGAGGGAACCAGTCCCTGATGAGCTGACCGTCCAATGACGCTTCGGGTGTGAGCGAGAGCTTTGCGAGGGTAATGCCGTCGCCAAGGGTCAGCCCGTATCGGAGCGGGTCATGCACACGGCGAAGGCTGCTATCGACGATATGCGTTTTATCGTCGAACGGGTGCTCGTGATTGAAAGTTAGGAATTGCTCTGCAACTTTGATGTTGGGGTAGTCTCGCGTGGGGATCGTCGTGAGCAAATTCACAGCGCAGTTGAAATGCTTGTCGAAGATGGAGCCGGGCAAGTTGTATCCACGCTCCGGATCGCCATCCAAAAAGAAGCCGCCGCCGAGCTTGTCGTCCGCTTCGTAGATCGTGATGTCGGCGACCAGATACGCCAGCGTCCCGGATGAGCAAGGCCGCCGCCGCCAGTCCGGCAAATCCGCCGCCAACAATATGCGCCTTCATCCGCCCCTCCCGTCTGCAACCGCGAACAGCGCGCTTGCCGTCGCCGCCCACTCGAGCGCCAACGCATTGACTCTACTCAACCATTACGCGGCTCGCGAGCCGGGAACAGTGATCGCGGTCACACCCCATTCGAGTTGTGGGGATAATCGAACGCGGGCGAACCCAAGATTGTGAGGCTGCAAAAGGTTTGCAGCACAATGGGGGTTATTACCTACCGTCTTTCAGACGACGACGTGCGTCGCGTCGGGGCGGCCACCGGCTTCACGCCGGATCGAGCAGCGCAAAGACGCTGACGAGAGCGATGACGACGCAGCCCAGCGCGATCTCCGCGCAGCTCGTGGCGCGTAAGGTCGCGAGCGCATTTGCGCTCGTCTTAAATCGCGGAGTGAGAACAAAGCGATTGAAGAGCGCGAGCGAAATCATGATCGCGACGATGACGAGTTTCGCGACCAGAAGCGCGCGGTATGGCGTGGTCGGCGGGAGCGGTGCGTGATGAGACGTCAACGCGATGTTGACGACGCCGGTGAGAACGATGCACGCGACGATGAGTTGACCCCAGAAGGAAAAGGCAGCCATCGCCCGCACCGCATCTTTGCGCAGATTGTCACGCTCATAAGCCCGAAGGCACAGCGCGAACGGAACGAGGCCGCCGATCCACGCGCCCGCAGCTATGAGATGGACGGCGTGGTTCGCGCGATGCAAGACGCCCTCGGCGCAGGTCTGCATTGCGGCGTGGCCGACCAGGCCGAGGCTCGCCAGCAGCGCCGCTGATGCGACAGATGTCGCCGCCCACCCGGCGCGCGAGAAGACGACGACGGCGACCAGCGCCGCCGCCAGAACGAGATGCGCCGCCCACGCATGGCCGAAAGCGGTGTCGGCGAGCACCGCGGCGATCGCTTCGGGATCGAGCGCGGCGCTCCAGTCGTCGGCCATCGAGGCGGACTCAAGCGCAAGCCACGCAATCGCGGTCACGAGGGCGACGAGGCTCGCGATCAGCGCGAGTCGGCGTACGACCGGCGAGAGCGCAAGCCTGAGGCGTTCCGGCGCATACGCCCAAAGATAGGCGCTCATGCCGAACGCCAGCATCGCGGCCAGGAAATGGGCGAAACGGCAGAGAGCGAGTGGGCTCATGCGCGGTCGCGCTCAACGCTGAGGGCGAGGCTTGTGCGTGCGGTCGCCGCCTCGCGCTCGCGACCTCATGCGGCTTACATCTTCATGCCCTTCATGGCGCCCCCGGTCCCGCCGGTTCCCGCGGCGCCGATGCCCATCACGCTGAACTCGACTTCGACAGGGCCGGCATGTTCGAAATTGAGCGTCGCTTTGACGCTGTCGCCCTTGGTCAGGGGATGGGTCAGGTGCGTGAACATCAGAGTGATAGCCGCCGGGCGAGAGCCCGACTGAGCCATGGGCGGGGATGTTCAGTCCGTCCTTGAGTTCGCGCATCTGGGAGACGCCGTTGTCGGATGACATCTGATGGATTTCGACGGTGGCGAACTCCGCCGTTCCTCCGGTCAGCCGGTCGGGCGTCGCGCCCTTGTTTTGCAGCGTCAAATAGCCGCTTCCGACCTCGGCGCCTTTGGGGGTCGCGCGCGCCCAGGGCTTTTCGACCACGATGTCGCCTGCCTTGAATTCCTGCGCAAGAACGCGGGCGCGGCGCTCGACGCGAGAACGAGCGCAAGGGGGATAGAGATGTCTCATTGTCAGTCCTTTGTCGCCAACCCTGAGGGGCCGGTCATGGCTTCACGGTGAATTCAAAGGTTCCCTGAGTATGGTGCGTGTCGACCGACACCGCCTGCCAGTGAACCTTGTAGGCCCCGGCGGGCAAAGGTTTGGAGATCAGCACGATCAGAACGGCCTGATTGCCCGATTCCGTGTTCGCCGCCCCGAGGGGCACGGCGCCGCCCGGGCCGGTCAACGAGACCTTCGTGAATTTCGGCTCGACACCTTCGCTGAATTCGAGCCGGATTTCGCTCGGGGATGAGACCGTTGCGCCGACCGCCGGCGTGGCCTTCTCGAGCTGGGCATGGGCGAAGACGTCCGTAGCTGCGCAGACGAAGGCAAGCGAAGCGGCAATCGCAGTGATGGAAATACGTGTCATTGTCGGGCTCCTGTGAACATCGGCAGGCTTTGCGAGAAGATTGGTTTGCCGATTGCGAGGAACGCGCCGGCAAGCGCGCCCGCAGCCAGGCGGATACGGAGAAGGGACATGAAAGGAAGACCTCGAGTCTGAAGGAATGTGTGCGCGCGATGCATGACGCGCGGCGAATGACCGTCAGACTGCGAGAGGCGGCGCCCGGGCGGGGTTTGGCTGGGCGGGAAAGGTAGGGAGGACGTCGCGGCTGGGGGGCGCGCGGATCGCATGCGCTTCGCTTTCAAGCCGACCGCGCAGGGCCGGAAGGTCAGGCGCGACAAAGGCCACAGCCTGAGCGGCGAAGCGGCAAAGCGGACACTGATCGCAGCAATGGCCGGCCGGGTTGTGGTGGACGGGCGCTTTGTCGTCGTTGACCTGGACGCAGAGTTGAGCGGTGTCGCCAAAGAGCGCCTTGAGTTCTGCGGCGGTCGCCGCGTCATCGGCGCCGGTGAACGCGGGCGCGGCAAAAGCAGGCGGGGTTGCGGCGGCGAAAAGCTGAACGATAAGCGAGAGCGCGACGACAAATGCGGTCAAAGGCGAGCGGAACGACGTCAGGCCGCGCTTTGCCCGCCGCTTCCTAAGCGCAAATGTCTGGCGCTCGAGGCCCACCAAAACGCCCTCCGATGCTTTAATTCGGTAGCCCAACGCCGCAGTGAACGCAATTGTTCGCCGTTGTCGCGCCGCGAGCGCAAGCGCAAGCGCAAGCGGGGCGCCGTCTGCCTCAATCGGGTAAAGTGGGCGACGACGGGGCTATGCGAGATGGAGCTGCTGCCGGACTACCTCGAGGACGCGCTCTCCGCCTTCGGTCGCTCCTGCGAGGGCTCAGGGTCGGCGGACGAAGGCTGAACGCCGCCTTCCCGGCGCGGACGCTTCCCGCGCTTGCGCCACGCGGGGGAATGGGCCGCAGTTGTCGGGCTCGACACGCGCCGTGGAGCGTCCTAAAACAGTCGGCATGCGATGGTCGCTACGATAGGGCTGGCGGCGGTAAAAAATCCTTGCGTCTGCGAATAAGTGCGCTGCCGAAAAGCGCCGTTAGCAAACGACCAGAATTATTCAAATTGAGGGGGGACTGTCCATGTCGGCGCCTTCGCACCTACCGTCTTCGGGCGAGTTCAAGCTGGGGATCCATCGCCCGTCCAGCAACGCCGCGGTGATTTTTGATAATAATTTGTGGCTGATCGGGCACGGCGACTCTAACGACCTATGGCAGACAACCTTCAACCTGGGCAAGAATTTCAACGAACGCTTTAAAAATCAAAGCAGCTGGAAGAACGCACAAATCTCCCCCAAGGGGGGAGCCCAGACGAGCGTTCGGTGCGGCGCTGGCGTTTCAGCCGGCGCGCAGCCGGGACTCTATCTGTTTTGGGTTGGCGACAAGTCTCGGCTCAATGCGTCGTGCTGCACCGCTAGTAACGGCGGGGGCGCGCCCAATTGGGGCCAGGCCGCAAGTCTGTTCGAACGGGGAACCAACGTTACGGTTGACGGAACCGCGGAGGTGGCCGCGACCGCGTTTGGCCAAGACACATTCATCGTCGCCACCCTGGCCTCCGGCGGCAGCTTGTTCCTTGGCGCGTACAACACAAACGATTACAATAATAACCCCGGACACTGGGAATCTCGCTCTGCTTATCATATCGAAAAGCAGGACCTGATAGATCTGGTTGAAGGGGCGCTCCAACAGCAAGAGCCACAGGCGCAGGTGCATGGTTTTACCGGCACGATTGGCATCGCCGGATCCTCCGGCCTGCCGGCTGCGCCAGGCGGAAATCCGCCCATCAACCTGACGGACGCTCCGCCTAGCTTTTTTCTGGCGGTGTTCCTGCGGGTTTCAGTCAAGCACGTCAAAGGCAACGTTGACGTTCCCATCGTGATCTCGCTCGACAGCAGCGGCAACGCCATTTCCGGATCAGCGTTTTGTATGAAACTCCTAATCAATGACGCAATGTCGCCCTTCAGCGTCGTCCGCGACACGCCCGGGCGGCTGCTGGCGTTTTCCACCTTGGGCGAGTCGAAAGGGCTGGGCTGTCAGGGATACGCGACGGAAATTCTCCTCGTTCCCGGACAGGCCGCGACGTTCGACGGCTTCGAAGCGGGCGAGAACGTCGACGCACATCCCCCGACGGTTGTGTATTTCGTCGATGTGCCGGCTGTGCCGCCCGGGACCTTCCCTCCCGTTATAATAGACTGTCCAGTCTATCAATTCGCTTTTTACAACAGTGATGTCCGATGTCAGTTCGACTATTTCGGATATATTGAAGTCAACAATAATTTCGACACACTGATTCCACAGCCGCCAGACACAATTTTTGTAACCTCAGGAATAATCGACGGCCCTATCCCGCTGCCGAATGAGAATATCAAGGATTACGTCTTTGGCCCCGGTTCGGTAGACTTAGGGGACGTAACGTATGGCTTCACCTCGAGTACGATGGAACAGCACCAAAGCAGCTGTGCGTGGACGGCCGGCTTCAAGAGCACAGGCAGCACCACCAAAGGCATCGGGCCCGCATGGGACATATCGGTAAGCGCAGGCTCGGGTTCGGTTTCTGGAAAGGCGGAAGGGACAATAAACTCCTTAGCGCTGGAACAGAGGGCCAAGATCAGTACCCACATGCAGAGTGGTGAAAACGTCGGGGTGGGCATTGTTCCTGAAGGAACAATCGTTGGATCTCCCATCTCGATCAACGTTGTCACCTACACCTTCTTCGATTCCAAAGGCAACATCGTTGCGGACGCAACAACTGGGGAGACCGGGCAGGCTATGAAGTCCGCGTTTTTCCAGGCTCAACCGGGATCTCAGGATGTACATGCTTATACGCCTTTTCTAGTAACGGCTGGAAATCTTCAATCCTATACGCCTGAGGCGATCAATGCCAAGATGAAAATTCTAGGCTATAGTAAGACAGACGATTATTTTTACGATGTCATCGTCGCCAACGCTTACAGGTTTGGCAACGGCCAAAAATATTTGTCGTTCTCGTGGATAGCAGACGGGGAAACCAGCGCGTTATTTCAGGCTACCGCAACCTCATTTGAAGAGAATAGTTGGTCCTTCGATACCAGCGTTTATGCCGGAATCAGCGGGGGCGCGGGCTTTAACGTGTTCGGCATAGGGGAAGCCTTCCAGACCAAATTCATGGCTGGATTCACAATGTCAACGCAATCCAGTACAACGATCACAGACGGAAGCTCCTCGGGAATTCAACTTTCGCAGAATTGGGGCCCTCCCGGTTGGGGAGGCGATCCGAGCTTCGTGCCTGTCAATTGCCAACCCAATTGGCCCAAAGCGATGGCAAGTTTTAGCTTGTATTGTATTTTCTTCCAATTCCGGCTAAGTCCTCCGGACTTCCAGAAGAACTACTGGACCTGGGAACTTAAGGAATATCTGTCAAAGGTTCCCAATCAAATCTTCAAGAATGTGGAGAATATCGACATAAACGCAGCAGTTTGGAAGATCGTATATGTTGTTACTGCGTATAGCACCAACGATGGATCTTCGACTTATACCTACTCTGGAAGCCTATCGTAGGATGCAGAGAAGGCTGTAATTGTAATAGCTGGGAGCAAGCGGCTCACTCCTTTGGATTTGGGACGGGTAAGATACGCGTGCGACTCTTGTCGCGCACTTTTAGGCTCCCCGCGGCGCTTTGTCATTCTTAGGTCGTGCCGCGTAACTTGCTCGCAACGCCCGCAATGATCGCCTCAAGCGTCTGGAAGACGATCTCGACGCTGAAGCCGACCAGAAAAGCCACCGCGCAGAGCGAGAGCGTGACACCCTCGAGCTGTACCTGCTGGCCATTCGTCCATAGGACACCCAAAAGACCGCCGAGAATGGCGCCGAGGCCGATGCGTAACAGACCGCGCAACATGTCGCTTGGCTCTAAAGTCGCCGTAGACAATTGACGGTCGAGGTTGCGGTACACATAGGCGAACGAGCCCAATAGGCCCAAGAGCATCGGCAGAACAAAGCCGCTAATCCCTGAGATCATCTCCGATGTCCGGATCGAAGCGGCGTCCCATTCGGCGGTCGACACACCCTCCGGAGCGCGCTGCGTCGTCGACGGCCAATTCAACAGCGAGATCAAGGACAGGCGCTCGGATGCGCTGTTCCAAGTCGCCAACTCTGCTTCGACGATTGAACGTTTGGTCAGAAGAGCGCGAAGTTGCGCGCAGCCTAGCGCCTCCGGGGGGCTTGGGCCGGGGTCGGCCGACGTTCCGTTGCAGGATGCGCTCTTGCCATCGTGGTCCGACCCAAGTTGCAGAACGAGTTCCTTCTGGGCGGTCTGAAGCTGCTCTAGCTGCTGCACGCTGCGCCTGCCACGATCGACGTGGATCAAGAGCATGATCGTCAGGGCGAAAATTGCGAAACCCACTCCGGCGACGCCGGCGGCCCAGCGCCTCAACCTGCTCGCCTGCCGCTCGACGAACAATGGAACGGGGTCGACGCTGTCCTTTCTAAGAAAGGCCGTCGTCAAACGAATTGTGTTGACGTCCGCCGGCGCCACCATGCGGCTGAGCGCGAGAAGACTGGCATAGAGCGGTCCGAGCATGACGGGATTGACCGCGATCGTGTTGGCGGTTTGCGTCAGCAATTCGGTATGGATAGCTGGGTCGCCAAGAGCGGAGCTCTGATCGGGCGGATTCCCCTTACGGAGCGCTCCGGGCGGAGCGGATGCATCTATCTGGGAATGCAACACGTAGTGGTGGAGCAAGATCCGCAAATCTGACAGTAAGCTTTCGATCTCGGTCAGGGACGCGCTTTGACCTGCCTCTTGTTGACCGGCCGCGCGCACGTCAGTTTCACCCGACATCGCCGCGGGAACCTCAGGCGCTTACGATTCGCATGTCATGAGCTTGCCCCTGGATATTATTCTCTGCAACTCCGGGAGGCGAGACGACCGGAGTTGGACAGGCCTTATTCGCTGCAAAAGAAGACCCGCCCGGCCCGTTTCGTGGCGCGGCCGGAGATCCCGCAGTATGACGGCGAAAATTTTTTACTCCAACTGGCCATAACCCATTGATCGGTCAAGATGTCGATTATCTGGGAGGCCGCGGCGGAGGCTTCGCTGCGTTTATCGCGTACATGTATATACACTCATAGCGGCGTCAACCGGCTGGATTAGCCGCAGGGCGTGACAGAAAAAGGCGCGTAAACGATTGAAAGGATTAAATCGCTCCAGACCCGTCGCCTGTTCACAACAGGCTCCTTCTCTAAGGGGGTGGAATGTGAGCGCGACGAGCCGAACGGCCCTCGCCGCCGTCAAGGCCACGCGGCGCTCGCCGCCAAGCGGCGAAGCTCGCAACGCCGACGATGGCGACGTAGGCGTCCCGCGCCGGACCACAGACAGTGGGCCCAGTGACGGCGCGGACTTTGCCTGCGGGTTCTCGGGAGCGACCAAATCGCCGCCCTTCTTTGGACGCTGTTAGTGAGCTAAAGCTATGCTATGAGGCGGCGGGCGTGAATTTAGCCGCAAACCAACTTTTGGCAGCCCGCTCTCCCGGGCGCGGCCCAGCCTCCGAATTCGTGTGACACATGGCGCAATTGCCTCAGTTTGACCTTGCCGAAATCAAACGCCGCATGCAGGCCGCGCACGCGACGCTTAAGCACGAACTCGGCGGCCTGCGCACCGGCCGCGCCAGCGCGAGCCTGCTCGAACCGGTGCAAGTGGAGGCCTATGGCCAGCGGATGCCGATCGGTCAGGTGGCGACGATCAGCGTTCCCGAACCGCGGGCGCTCTCAGTATCGGTATGGGACAAGAGCATGGTGCAAACAGTCGACAAGGCGATCCGGGACGCCAATCTCGGCCTCAGTCCGACGGTCGAGGGCGCTGTTCTGCGCATCCGCATCCCCGAACTGAACGAGCAGCGGCGCAAGGAAATGGTCAAGATCGCCCACAAATACAGCGAGGACGCGCGTGTGGCGGTGCGGCACGTGCGCCGCGACGGTTTCGATATCCTCAAGAAGCTGTTGAAGGAGCACGCAATCAGCGAAGACGACGAAAAGCGACAGGAGGCGGAAGTGCAGAAGGCGACCGATCAAGCCATTCAGGAGATCGACGCCTCCCTGGCGGGGAAGGAAAAGGAGATCATGCAGGTCTAGGCGATCGCCTTCTTGTCCGAGGCCCTCATGCATCATCATCGCTCCAAGTCCTCGTTCGGCTCGGACGCCAGCTCACGTCGCCATCATTATGGATGGCAACGGCCGCTGGGCTCAGTCGCGCGGTTTGCCTCGCTTTGAGGGCCATCGGCGCGGCGTCGAGGCAGTGCGCCGGGTTGTCCGTTCGGCGATCGAGCGCGGCGTGCAATTCCTGACAATCTATAGCTTCTCATCAGAGAACTGGAGCCGTCCGCCCGACGAGGTGGCGATGTTGATGGGCCTCCTCAAGCGGTTCATTCGCGATGATCTTGCTGAGCTTAACGCAAATGGCGTCAGGGTCAGGATCATTGGGGAACGGGATAATCTCAAGCCGGACATTGTTGGGCTCATCCTCGAGGCCGAAACGCTGACCGAAAACAATCGCGGGCTTACACTGACGGTGGCCTTCAATTACGGCGGGCGGCAAGAAATCTTTGAGGCGGCGCGGCGTCTGGCGATCGACATTCGCGACGGGCGCCTCGATGCCCGGGCGATCGGTCCAGACGAATTGGCCGAGCGGCTAGACACGGCTGGCCTTCCGGATCCCGACCTCATCATTCGCACCTCGGGCGAAATGCGGCTGTCGAATTTCCTGCTCTGGCAGTCGGCCTATGCCGAACTGGTCTTTCTCCCCATCCTGTGGCCTGATTTCGACGACGCGGCCTTCCTTTCCGCGCTCGACCAGTACGCGGCGCGCCAACGGCGGTTTGGCGCCGTCGTCGAACCCGCGGCTGTCAAGTCGGCGTCGTGAGGATGTGCGGGTGGCGGTGAGCGAGGGGTCCAGCGATTCGTTCGGCGCCGCGCGCTCGGTTCGGCTCGGACCTCAAACCGCGCGTCGCCGCGGCTGTGGCGATGGGAAGCCTCGCGCTGGCGACAGCGTGGATCGGCGGATTTATCTTCGCCGTCTTCTGGTGGCTCGCATCCATTGTTGTCCTGTGGGAATGGCAACGGCTGGTCGGCGGCGCGCGGCTCGCCGAGCGCGTCGCGATCGGCGGTCTCGCGCTTGCGCTTGCCGCGCTGTTTGCGCTTCACAATTCAATCCTCGGCGCCATCGCCGTGCTCGTTCTCGGTATGGTCGCGGTCGGTTGGCTGGCCGGACGGAGGGATGGAATCTGGGCCTCGGCAGGCGCGCTCTATGCAGGCGCGCTAGTCGCCAGCGTTGTGCTGCTGAGAATTAGTCCGGGCTTTGGCTTGGCCACGGTTTTATGGGCCTTCGCGGTTGTTTGGGGAACGGACGTTGCGGCCTATTTCGCCGGGCGGCTGATCGGAGGCCCCCGGCTTTGGCCAAGCGTCTCGCCTGGCAAGACTTGGTCCGGGGCGATCGTAGGGGCGTTCGGCGGCGCGGTCCTTGGCCTCATGCTCTCGGGGTGGACGAACCATCTCGCGGCGCTGTTCTGGCTTGGGCTTGCGACGGCGATCGTGTCTGAACTCGGCGACCTGTTCGAATCGGCGCTCAAGCGCCGATTCGGCGTCAAAGATTCGAGCGGCCTCATTCCCGGCCATGGCGGATTGATGGATCGGCTCGACGGGTTTGTCGCGGCGTCCCTTTTCGCCGCAGTGGTTGCGGGCCTCAACTCGCGCGGTTCATTCATCGCCGGCGGATTGTTTCAATGGTGAGTGTTTCTGCTGGCGTTCGAACTCGGTCGTTGCGTTCCCGGGAGATCCTCCCGCCCCCCAAGCGCCTGTCGATTTTGGGCGCGACGGGTTCGATCGGACGCTCGTGCGCACAGGTCATCGCCAATGCGCCGGGCAAGTTCTCTGTCGTATCTGTGGCGGGCGGCCGCGACGGCGCCGCACTGGCGAAATACGCAATCGAACTGGGCGCCGAATTCGCCGCGCTCGCCGATATTGCGGGCTATGCCGACTTGAAGGCCGGCACTGGCCGGCTTCGCCGTGGAGTTCGCCGCTGGGCCGACGGCGATCGAGGAAGCCGCCCTGCGCGACGCTGATCTGGTGGTGTCGGCGATTGTCGGCGCGGCAGGGTTGCGTCCGACTTTCGCCGCGGTCGCCGCCGGACGCACAGTCGCTCTCGCCAACAAGGAGACGTTGGTGTGCGCCGGTAACGTGGTGATGGAGAGCGCGCGCCGCGCAGGCTCAATGGTCTTGCCAATGGACTCCGAGCACAACGCCTTGTTCCAGGCGATTGGGGCGCGCGACCCCGCCACCATTGAGATGATGACCATTACCGCTTCCGGCGGACCCTTCCGCGAATGGAGCGCCGAGCGCATTTCCGCCGCCACCCGCGAGGAGGCGCTCGCCCATCCCAATTGGGTAATGGGGCCGAAGGTGACGATCGATTCGGCTGGTCTGATGAATAAGGGTCTCGAACTGATCGAGGCGCACCATCTATTCGGCTTGCCAGCCGACCGGCTCGATGTCGTCGTGCACCCGCAATCGATCGTCCACGGGCTCATCGCCTTCGCCGACGGCTCGTTGATTGCCGGCATGGCCTCGCCGGACATGCGAACCCCGATTGCGCATTGCCTGGCCTATCCGGATCGAATCGCTTCGGGCGTGCGCGCGCCCGACCTTGCCGCGCTTGGCCGATTGACCTTCGAGCGCGCCGACCTCCAGCGTTTTCCGGCGCTTGGCCTGGCGATTGAGGCGATGCGCTCCGGCGGAGGCGCGCCCACCGCCCTCAACGCCGCGAATGAAATCGCTGTCGCAGCGTTCCTTGACCAACGAATCGGCTTCGGCGACATCGCGCGCCTTGTCGCAAAAACGCTTGCCGCGATGACCGCGACCGGAGAATTGAGCGCGCCGGCTGACATTGCGGAAGCGCTCGCAATTCACCATATCGCGACAGATAGGACAGCAAGCCTATTGGCGTAGGCGCGGACTTGCGCCACTGTAACTGTTCAGTAACCATCGTCCGACGGCCATTGGCCGATGCGGCAGCTAGAACTGGAGGCGCCGCAGATGGCGGGAGTGAATGCGATCGCCGACCTCCTGGCTTGGTTCGGATGGTACGTTATCCCTTTCATCGCGATCCTGAGCGTTATCGTCACAGTGCACGAACTGGGGCACTATTTGGTCGGCCGATGGTGTGGCGTCAAAATCGATGCGTTTTCGCTCGGTTTTGGCCATGAGCTTTTCGCCCGAGTGGACGCGCGCGGCACCCGCTGGCGGATTGGCGCGCTGCCGCTTGGTGGATATGTCAAGTTTCACGGCGACGCCAACGCCGCCAGCGTCGGTGACGCCGCGATCGATCCATCGGTCGATCGCTCGGTAACGCTGGCCGGGCAGCCGTTGCGAAACCGCGCAGCGATCGTGCTCGCGGGACCGGTCGCTAATTTCATCCTGGCCTTCGTCATTTTCACCGGCATGTTCATGGCCTTCGGGCGCATTGAACATGTGGCGCGCATTGGGCGGGTCGAGGCAGGCAGTCCGGCGGCGACGGCCGGGTTTCAGGCCGGCGACCTGGTAAAGACGATCAACGGGAATCCGATCGACAGCTTTGAAGCGCTTCAAGAATCGACGCTGATGAGCACCGGTCTGCCGATGAACTTTGTTGTCGATCGCCAAGGCCAAGAGGTCGATGTCACGGCGACGCCGCGGATAACGGTTGTCGACCAAGGCGTATTTCGGCAAGCGCCGCATGGGTCATCTCGGGCTGGCCTCCTCCGCCGACCAGAACGACGCGAAGATCGAACGGTGCGGCCTTACGACCTGCGCCGCCTGGGGCGCCGCGCAGGAATGGTTCATCGTCAAGGCGACCGGCGCCTATGTGGTCGGCATTTTCGCCGGGCGGGAATCGACCGATCAGATGTCGGGGTTGATCGGCGCCGCTCAAATGGCTGGCGAGATGGCGAAAATCAGCCTTTGGGAATTATTCAGCCTGGCCGCGTGGTTCTCCGTGTCGGTCGGCCTCATGAATTTACTGCCGATACCGCTGCTGGACGGCGGCCACCTCGCTTTTTATGCCCTCGAGGGCCTGCGCGGGCGTCCGTTGAGCGAGCGAGCGCAGGAAATCGGCCTTCGAATTGGAATCGCGCTGGTCGCGCTATTGGTGGTTTTTACCACCTCGCACGACCTTTTCCGCTTGGTCACCAGCGGGAATTAACGAACGGTCGACCATGTTTGCGTGTCCCCGACGCAACGGTGGCCAGAAATGGTGTAGGCTTTGCCAATAACGGTTTGCAGGGGCGAGCAAAGATTGTAAAACGCCATTAATCTTCCCCGTCGCCGCTCGGCGAACGGGGTAGAGCGCCGCGGCGTGTGCGGCGCCGCCCGATTGGCGCCGTGAGGCGCGCGGGAGGCGCAAGCAGGATCACGCTGAAGCGGCGCCGAAGTGGCCGGCCGCGTCGGCGCGAACAGGGGCTATGGGCCATATGGATTGGATTCGCGGGTGTGTTGGCGTCCTTCTAGCGGTGGCCCTTAGTTTGTGTGGGTTGAGCTGGGCGGCGCCCGCGAGCGCCCAGCAGATCGTTGTCCAAGGCGCGAACGTCGATCCTTCAACCCTGAAGCCGTATTTCACTGGAACCGATCCAGCCTCAGTTGAGCGGGGCGTTGAGGATTTGAGAGCCACCGGCATTTACTCAAATGTCAGCGCGAAGGTGGAGAATGGCAAGATCTGTCGTCAGTCTCGCCGGGGGCTCGCAGATCATCAATAGGGTTGCGTTCGAAGGCAACAGACAAATTGAGACGAAGCAGCTTGAAGTCGAGGTGCAGTCGAAGCCGCGCACCGCCTACAACGAGGCGACGGCAGAGGGCGACGTCGGAAGAATCAAGGACGCCTACAAGAAATACGGCCGCAACGAAGCCGGTGTGGCCAAGCGGCTGGTTCAATTGCCAAACGGACGGGTGGATCTCGTATTCACCATCACTGAAGGCGAAAAGACCGGCATCCGCGATATCAAGTTTGTCGGGAATCACGCGGTTTCGAACTACCGCCTGCGCGGCCTGATGCAAACGAGCACGATGAATTGGCTATCGTGGTTCAAGAGCACCGATGTCTACGATCCCGACCGGTTAGCCTCGGACCTTGAGGCGATTCGCCGCTATTACATGAAGAATGGCTACGCGGATTTCCAAATTACCAATACCGACGTCGCCTACCAGGCCAATCCGGCAGGCTATGTCATTACGATCACGATGGATGAAGGCCCCCAATATCACGTCTCGTCGGTAGCGGTGGTTTCCAATATTCCGAAGGTGGATGGGCCGGCGCTCAATCGATTCGTCGTCATGAGGCCTGGGGACGTCTATGACGCAAGCAGCGTCGACAAGTCAGTGGAGGGCATCACCCGCGACGTCGCCCGGCAAGGTTACGCCTTCTCGGAGGCCCGGCCGCATGGCGAGCGCGACACGGCCAATCACACGATCGCGCTTTCGTTCTCGGTCGACAACGGTCCGAAAGTGTACATCGAACGCATCGACATTGTCGGAAACACCCGCACCCGCGACTTTGTCATTCGTCGCGAATTCGATATCGGCGAGGGCGACCCCTATAATCACGTCATGATCGAGCGGGCCGAGCGACGCCTCAACAGCCTTGGCTACTTCAAGAAGGTCCACATCTCGAACCGGCCGGGGTCTTCGCCGGATCGGGTAATCGTAGTCGTCGATGTGGAGGACCAGCCGACCGGCTCAATCAGCCTGAGCGGCGGCTATTCGACGACCCAAGGCTTTTTGGCCGAGCTCGCTTATACCGAAACGAACTTTCTTGGCCGCGGTCAATACGTGCGCTTGAGCGTGTCCGACGGCCAGTACACCCAGGGGTGGAAGGCTTCGTTCACCGAGCCTTACTTCCTCGGCCAGCGGTTGGCCGCGGGCTTTGACCTTTACCATCAGGTCAACAACAACAACCAGTTCGCCCTCTACCAGAATTGGACGACCGGCGGGACCCTTCGGCTCGGTGTTCCGATTACCGATGACCTGACATTCCAGCCTAACTATTCGCTCTACGAGTTGAAGATCACCATACCGAATACGGAGGGTCAGCCCTACGACGATTGCGTGGGACCCGATCAGACCTTCTTTCCGGGTGGAACTGTCATCCCGATTGTCCCGACGCCGTTTATCAACTGTTTGACCAATGGCGAGGCGCCGGTTGAAATCAAGCAGGCGGCGGCGGAAGGCAATATTGTCACCTCGATGGCCGGATTCTCGATCCTGTTCAACAATATTGACGATCGGAAGAACCCGACCACCGGCTACGTCGTCAATTACAAGCAGGATATCGCCGGGCTCGGCGGCCAATCCGAGTTCATCCGCGAAACCTTCGACGCGCGCTGGTATCATCCGATCACGGAGGACTTCATCGGCATGATTCACCTGCAGGCCGGTCAGATCAATTCCTTCGGCTCCAGGCAGGCGCTCATCATCAACAACTTCATGGAGGGTTCCTCGTTGGTGCGTGGCTTCGCGCCGGGAGGCATCGGGCCGCGCGATATCTCGGATCCGTTCAACATCCAGGCCAGCGCTCTGGGCGGGACGAGCTATTATGGCGCGTCGGCCGAGGTTGACTTTCCGATCTTCGGCTTGCCGAAAGAAGTCGGGTTGAAAGGGGCGGTATTCGCCGACGCCGGCAACTTGATCGGATTTTCGGGGCCGACCGACTTCTCGCATTTCCTTGGCTATACCTATTGTCCGCCTCCGGGTTCAATCGGCCGGGCGCTCCCTATAACGCAATTGAGTTGCGCCGACGTCTGGGACCCGAACCTGATCCGCGCCTCGGTGGGGGCAAGTTTGATTTGGGACTCGCCGATGGGCCCGATCCGCTTTGACTTGGCGATTCCGCTCCATAAAGGCCAGTACGACCAGACCCAGCTCTTCAACTTCTCGGGCGGCACGACGTTCTAAAATCGACCAGCCGCCGTCCCAACAAGCGGGCGCGCCAGGGGCTGGCGCGCCCGCCGTCGCTTCTGACGGAACTTCCTTATTGACCAGGATTCGCTTTTTTCCCCCGAGTTCGGCGCCCTCGTTGGCCGAAATCGCGAACTGGTGCGGTGCGACGCTCGCCGCCAATGCCGATCCCGACCGCATAATCCGAGACGTCGCTGCTCTCGATCAGGCGGGCCCGGGCGATCTGACCTTCCTCGACAATCCCCGGTATCTCGACGGGCTCAAGCAGACGCGGGCCGCGGCGGCGCTCGTTTCGCCGCGCTATGCCGGCGCGGCGCCCGCGACTTGCGCCGTGCTCATCGCGGCCGAGCCTTATCGCGCGATGGCCTTGGTGATGACCAAACTTTACCCTTCCGCGGTCAAGCCGGGTTCGGTCTTTGGCGAGGCCAGTATTTCCACGATGGCGTGCGTTCATCCTTCGGCGCGGCTCGAATTTGGCGTTATCGTCGACCCGGGCGCGGTGATCGGCCGCGGCGCGGAGATTGGCGCTGGCACGATCATCGGGCCCAATGCGGTCATCGGCGCTGAGGTGCGCATCGGTCGCGACGGGTCGGTCGGCGCCTCGACCACGATCGTGGCGGCGCTGATTGGCGATAGGGTGATCATTCATCCGGGCGCGCATATCGGACAGGACGGCTTCGGATTCGCCCTTGGGGCGCGAGGGCATCTCAAAGTGCCCCAGATCGGGCGCGTCATCATTCAGAACGATGTCGAGATCGGCGCCGGCGTAACGATCGATCGCGGCGCAAACCGCGATACCGTGATCGGCGAGGGGGCGAAGATCGACAACCTGGTGCAGATCGGCCACAACGTCGTCATCGGCCGCCACGCGGTGCTGGTCGCCCAGTCCGGCGTCTCAGGATCGAGCGCCATCGGCGATTTCGCCGCCCTCGGCGGGCAGGCGGGAATCGCAGGACATCTGACGATCGGCGCAGGCGCCCAGGTCGCCGCGGCGGCTGGCGTGATGACCGACATTCCCGCTGGCGAGCGGTGGGCTGGGGCGCCGGCTAAGCCTGTCCGGAAGTTTTTTCGGGAAGTCGCTGCAATCAAGCGACTGGCCGACGGCGATGCGCACGGCGACGCCAATGCCGAATAAAGGGCGCCTGGCGGACAGGTGAGAAAGGGAAACGGAATGAACGAACCGTCCGCCCGGACGTTCGACAGCTACGACATCCAGAAGCTGCTCGCGCTGTTGCCGCACCGCTATCCATTTCTGCTGGTTGATCGAATTGTCGAAGCCCGCGGCGACGAATATGGCGTCGGGGTAAAGAACGTGACGGCCAACGAGCCTCATTTCCAGGGCCATTTTCCAGGACGACCGGTCATGCCGGGCGTGCTGTTGATCGAAGCGATGGCGCAAACAGCGGGCGCGCTTTGCGTCGCTTCGCACCTAGACAACAAGGCCCCGAGCGTCGTTTACATGATGACGATCGATAAGGCCAAGTTCCGCAAGCCCGTTCTTCCCGGCGATCAGGTGCGGTTTCATATGACCCGCCTCGCCAAGCGGCGCAACATGTGGTGGTTCCGGGGCGAGGCGAAAGTCGAAGGCGTGCTGGTCTGCGAAGCGGAACTGTCCGCAATGCTGGTGCGTGAATGAAGAACGCGATCCATCCGAGCGCTGTCGTCGAAGACGGCGCTCGGCTCGGGACAGGCGTCGAGATCGGGCCCTTTTGCCATATTGGGCCCCAGGCGACGCTCGGCGATAAGGTCCGGCTGATCTCCCATGTGAGCCTGGCCGGCGACACCACAGTCGGCGCACGCACCGTCATTTTTTCCTTCGCCTCGATCGGGCATCCTCCGCAGGACCTCAAATATCGCGGTGAGCCGGTCCGCCTCACGATCGGCGAGGATTGCCTCATTCGCGAAGGCGTGACGATGAACCCTGGCACCGCGGGCGGCGGCTCGGAAACGATCGTCGGCCCGCGCTCAGTATTCCTGGCCAACGCCCACGTCGCGCATGATTGCCGCATTGGCGAGGGCGTTATTCTGTCCAACAACGTGATGCTGGCTGGCCATTGCCAGATCGGCGATTTCGCCATTCTGAGCGGCGGCGCCGCCGTTCACCAATTCGTTCGCATTGGCGCCCACGCGTTCGTCGGTGGTCTCGCTGGCGTCGAGCACGACCTCATCCCCTTTGGCCTTGCGCTCGGCAACCGCGCGGGCCTCGCCGGCCTCAATATCGTCGGCCTCAAGCGTCGGGGTTTTTCCCACGAGACGATCCATGAGCTAAGGCGCGCCTACAAGATGCTGTTCAATGGCGGCGGCCCTTAGGGGGGACGTTGAAGGAGCGCATGGACGAGGTCGCTGACGCCTTCGCCGATCAGGACGCTGTGCAACAAATCGTCGCCTTTCTGCGCCAGGGCGGTGATCGCGCGATTTGCGTCCCCCGCGCCGGAAAGGACGAGGAGGGGTGAGCGGAGCGAACGGCGCGCCGGGCGCTGGCGCCGCGGGTCCGCTGGCCATCCTGTGCGGCGCGGGCGCCTTTCCACTCGAAGTAGCCGGGGAGGCCCGCCGCGCCGGCCGGGAGCCGTTTCTGGTCGGAATTGTCGGCGCGACCGATTCGGCGATTGAAGCCTATCCCCACGTCTGGGTCCGGATGGGCGAGGTCGGCAAGCTGTTCGCCGCCTTGAGAGGGCGCGCCATCGCCGAGATGGTGATCATCGGCGCAATGGCGAGACCCGAATTGGCCGATCTCAGGCTCGACTGGGGCGCGGTGAAGCGAGCCGCCGGGCTGGCGCAACTGTTTCGCCGCGGCGATAACGGACTGCTTGCCGGCCTCGCCGCGATAATCGAGCGCGAGGGCGTACGGGTGATAGGCGCGCACGAAATCGCCCCGCGCCTGCTCGCGCCGGTCGGCCCGATTGGCGCCCGTGCGGCCTCCGAGGAGGACGAGACGGACATTTCGCTTGGCGCGCGCCTTCTCGGAGCGCTGTCGACCTTCGACGCGGGGCAAGGCGCGATCGTCGCCGCCGGCCGGGTGCTGGCGATCGAGGCGGCCGAAGGCACCGATGCGATGCTCGCGCGCGTCGCGGAGATGCGCGCCAACGGCCGGCTGCGCTTCGCCGGTCCGGCGGGCGTCCTGGTGAAAGCGCCTAAGCGGGGCCAAGATCTCAGGCTCGACATGCCGGCGATCGGGCCGAAGACGATTGAAGGCGCGGTCAACGCGCAACTGAGGGGCGCGGCCGTCGCGACGGGCAAAGTGCTCATCCTCGAGCGCGATCGCTGCGCCCGCGAAGCCGACGCCGCCGGCCTGTTCGTCGCCGGCTTCGCACATACGAGCCCGGCCGGGTGAGTCCTTTGCGCGTGGCTCTGGTCGCCGGCGAGCACTCGGGCGACCAGCTTGGCTTTAAGCTCATGCGGGCGCTCCGCGAAGCGAGCTCGGGCGAGATAGCCTTCTCCGGCGTCGGCGGCGAGGCGATGGAGGCCGAGGGCTTCAAGAGCCTGTTTCCGATCGGCGACATCGCTGTCATGGGCATCCTGCCGGTGCTCGCGCGCCTGCCGATGCTCATCGCGCGCATCAATAAGACCGCTGCGGCGATCGTCGCCCTGCGGCCCGACGCCCTCGTCATCATCGACAGCCCCGACTTCACCCACCGCGTCGCCCGCCGGGTGCGCGCGGCGCTGCCGAAATTGCCGATCCTCGATTACGTAAGTCCCAGCGTCTGGGCCTGGCGGCCCGGCCGCGCCAAGGCGATGCTGACTTACGTCGATTGCGTGCTGGCCCTGCTTCCGTTCGAGCCTGAGGCCTATCGGCGGCTCGGCGGGCCGCGCTGCGTCTATGTCGGCCATCCGCTGATCGAACGCCTCGGCGAACTGCGGCCACACGACGACGAGGCGCGTCGTCGCGCCTCCTGGCCGCCTCTCATCCTCGTGCTGCCCGGCTCGCGCCGGTCTGAAGTGACCCGGCTAATGCCAGATTTCGGAGGCGCGCTGGCTGCGCTGCGGCAATCGGCCGGGCCGTTCTCGCTTGTCTTGCCGACCTTGCCGCATATCGAGGGCGAGGTGCGGGCCATGGCGGCGAACTGGCCCGAGCCGCCCACCATCGTGCTCGGCGAAGCGGCGAAATACGCCGCTTTTCGCGGTGCCCACGCGAGTCTTGCCGCCTCCGGCACCGTTACTCTTGAGCTTGCGCTTGCCGGCGTCCCGATGGTCGGAGCCTACAAGGTCTCGCTCATCGAGGAGCAGCTCAAATACCTGATCAAGGTCCCCTCGATCCTGCTGCCAAACCTCATCCTCGGCGAGCGCGCGATTCCCGAAAAACTGCAGAGGGAGTGCACCCCCGCAGCGCTCGGAGCGGCGCTGGCGGAGATCGTGCGGGACGGCCCGGCGCGACGGGGCCAGCTGGAGGCGCTGTCGCGGCTCGAGGGGCTGATGGCGCTGCCCGACGGCGGCGCGCCCAGCGCCCACGCCGCGCGCGCCGTTTTCGAGACCATCGTTAGGTGTGGCGCGCGGTCCCCAGCGAGCGGCTGAGGGGGCGGGCCGGAAGGCGGACGGACGAGCCAGCGGTCCTGGCTGCGAGCAAGCGATCTGAAGGGTTTAAGTGTCTTTTTCTGTCACTCGCAACTTGAGGGCCGGCACGCGCGCCTCGCTTTGATGCTTGCGAGTGGCTTGTTAATAGATCAATTAATTTCTATATATATCAATATGTTCGTTGATCTGTAAGATTAAAAATATCGCGCGGAGTTGATTTTTCTTTGTGCGGCGTCAGGAGGGCTCGACACATCTCGCCGCGGACGAACTATTGTCGCCGGTTTTAGCCTGCGAGCTCTTACGGGCGCCAGCGGGCATCCGGACGACGGGCGGCCCCGTCCGCACCGGATGTTCGAGGGCAGTCGCTTCTCGATCGCTTCCGCGCCGGCGACGCGGGCCGGTTCCCGACGGGATGAGCGCCATGAGCGAGCCGATGGCGCCCATGCCGCTTCGATCGTCGTCCGCGATCGGGAGCTCGCTTCAGTCGAGCCGAACCGGAGGGGGCGTCAGAGGGCGTAGCGGGCGCTCTCGCGGTCGCCACGGCGCCGCCTTAGGCCCACCGCTGCGAGACCGGCGAAGCCGATGCCGAACATCGCCCAGGTCGAGGGCTCGGGAACCGCGAGCGTGGTCACGTTGCCATCGACGGCGAGGTTGAGCTTGCCGATACCGCTCGTCCCGGAGACCTCGACAAAGTACTTCCCGGCCTGCTCATAATCACCGAACGGAGTGGCCGAGCCGACGACCGCCGTCTCGCCGCCCGAGGACGGGCCCGAGACGATGGCTAGCTCGATCACGCTCCCGACGGGGATGGCGGGCGAGACGCTGCCCGAGGTCCAGGTCGAGAGGGTCAGTGTCCCCTTGCCAACGGGAATCTGGTCCTGCATCGGGCCGGAGAGCGACATCGAGGCGGTGATATATTCGGCGGTCGGCAGCGTGAACTCGAAGAAATCATCGAACGTCTGGCCAAGGCCAGGCGTCTTCGTGCTGGGAAACGAGACGCTGTCGTTCAGGATCGAGCCGAGGTCTACGATCGTCGCCGCGTGTGCCCCCGGGGAGCCGAGAATTGCAACTCCCAATACGGCGAGTGATCTTACCAGGACATTCGTGCTCATAAGCCAATCCCCAATACAAAGGCCGCATTCAGGTTCGATAGCCACGTGGGCTATGTGGAACTATGCGGAGGGATGGCTCCAAAGGCAACAATTTATCGAAAACTGCGCGTGAATTCAAAGGCGGTGGTTAACGCCGCCGCCGGGCGAT
This sequence comes from uncultured Alphaproteobacteria bacterium, assembly GCA_963775405.1. Classification (GTDB taxonomy): domain Bacteria; phylum Pseudomonadota; class Alphaproteobacteria; order Rhizobiales; family Beijerinckiaceae; genus Roseiarcus. The sequence continues at coordinate 60,755 of CAVZJI010000028.1, read as the reverse complement.
TCGCAGGCTCCCGGGCGCGCGACGGACCAAATCGGTGCGCAATTCCGGTGGTTCCGGCGGCGCTCCCGTCAGGCCAGGGTCAGACTATTCGCGGGGTCTGGGCCACCAACGCGGCGCGCTCTCACCCAGGCCCTCGCCGACGCTCTTCCGAAGACCCGGCAGCCGGCAAGACGTTGTCGCGAGATTTGGGCGACCAAGCCCAACCGCGCGGCGCGGTTCCTGAACCTCTAGCGGTTGCTCATGGGCTTATATTGGCGCAACGCTTTGCCGGTGTAGAGCTGGCGAGGGCGGCCGATCTTTTGCTCCGGATCCTGGATCATCTCCTTCCACTGCGCGACCCAGCCAACCGTGCGCGCGACCGCGAACAAAACCGTGAACATGTCGGTCGGGAAGCCCATCGCCTTGAGCGTGATGCCGGAATAAAAGTCGATGTTCGGATAAAGCTTCTTCTCGATGAAATAATCGTCGTGCAGAGCGATGCGCTCGAGCTCGATCGCGACGTCAAGCAGCGGATCGTCCTTAACGCCGAGCTCATTGAGCACCTCGTGCGCGGTGCTCTGCATGATCTTGGCGCGCGGATCGTAGTTCTTGTAGACGCGATGGCCGAAGCCCATCAGGCGGAACGGATCGTTCTTGTCCTTCGCCTTGGCGATGTATTTGGGAATGTTCTCGACTCGTCCGATCTCGCCAAGCATCTTAAGGGCCGCCTCGTTGGCGCCGCCGTGGGCCGGACCCCAGAGGCAGGCGATTCCCGCGGCGATGCAAGCGAACGGATTGGCGCCGGAGGATCCGGCCAGTCGCACCGTTGAAGTCGAAGCGTTCTGCTCGTGGTCGGCGTGGAGGATGAAGATGCGGTCGAGAGCTCGCGCCAGAACGGCGTTCACCTCGTAGTCCTCACATGGGACCGAGAAGCACATGCGCAGGAAATTCGCCGAGTAATCGAGTTCATTCTTCGGATAGACGAACGGCTGGCCGATCGCATATTTGAAAGCCATCGCCGCGAGCGTCGGCATTTTCGCGATCATGCGGATCGAGGCGACTTCGCGCTGCCAGGGATCGGTGATGTCGGTCGAGTCGTGATAAAAAGCGGCGAGCGCGCCGACACACGCCACCATCACCGACATCGGATGCGCGTCGCGGCGGAAACCGTTGAAGAAACGGTTCATCTGGTCGTGAACCATCGTGTGCCGGGTGACGCGATAATCGAAGTCAGCCTTCTGCGCCGCGGTCGGCAGTTCGCCATACAGAAGCACGTAGCAGGTCTCGAGGAAGTCGCCGTGTTCGGCGAGCTCGTCGATCGGGTAGCCCCGATAGAGGAGCACGCCCTCATCGCCGTCGATGTAGGTGATCTCGGATTCCGTGCTCGCGGTCGAGGTGAAGCCGGGGTCGAAAGTGAACATGCCGGTCTGGGCGTAGAGCTTGCCGATGTCGATGACCGACGGGCCGACCGTGCCCTTCCGGACCGGCAGTTCTACGGATTTTCCATCCACATCAAGGGTGGCGGAGGCCGCCGCCGGCGGATTGGCGGTTTTGTTGCTCTTGGCAAGGGTAGCGGAGGTCGGCGTCATCGAGCGTCTCCCATAAAACTTAACGCGCTCTCGCACTGCAATATGGTTATTGCAGCGCATTACTCAAGGCAAGTCAAAACCAAGGGAGCAGCCGAACCGCAGATCGCTATTGCGGATTCTCGTAGCTGAACGTCTGGCTGTTTTCATCGTAGGCGAACAGCTCGCCATAGCGCCCGAGATTGATGATCGCCCGCAAGGTCCGCTCGGCATAGTCCTCCGACATGTAATCCTCCAGCTCTTCCCGGAAGCGGGTTGCGGGCGCGCGATGGGTCGGACGCTCGTCGAGCACGCGCTTAATGTGGGAGGCCAGGGGAATCTGCGCCAGCACCTGATCGCCGAACACCTTTTTGCGCTGGTCGACGTCCATGTCGACGAACCGCCGGCCGAGCGGCGTCAGCTTGATGTCGGCGTCCTCGAACTCCGCCAAACGCAACAATTGCAGGGTCTCGCCGAGCGGGAACAAGTCGTCGATTTCGAGCTGCAGCGAGTCAGCGAGATGGGGCAGGTCCGCCTTTCCGTCGTAGGGCGGCGCGGCGATCTCCTCGAGCATGCCGGCGAGCGAATTGGTCGATACGCGCGGTAGCGCAAGCCCAAGACCGATCGCCGTCGCGGCTTCCCGGGTGGCCGGCTTCATCGTGTCCGGCCGTTGGGTCATCAGCGCGTAGATCTTGTCGACCAGGGCGCGGAAATCGACGTCCAGCCGATCGCGCGGATGGGGAAGGGTGACCGGGATCTCGGAGGCGATGCGGCCGGGATTGGACGACAGCACGAGAATGCGGTCGGCCATCAGCACCGCCTCCTCGATATTATGGGTGACCATCAGAATGGCTTTGATCGGTATCCGCCCTTCCTGCCACAGATCGAGCAGGTCGGTGCGCAAGGTTTCTGCAGTAAGCACGTCCAGGGCCGAGAACGGCTCATCCATGAGCAGGATCTTCGGCTGCATGACGAGAGCCCGGGCGAAGCCGACACGCTGGCGCATGCCGCCCGACAGTTCCTTTGGGTAGGCGGACTCAAATCCGTCAAGGCCGATGGTGTCGATCGCTTTCAAAGCCCGCTTGCGGGTCTCGTCGAGCGGCACGCCATTGGAGCGCGGTCCGATCTCGACATTGTCGAGGACGTCGAGCCAGGGAAAGAGCGCGAAGCTCTGAAACACCATCGCGACTTCCTTCGCCGGTCCAACGACCAGCTCGCCGCCGATCTTCACCGTGCCTTGCGTGGGACGCGTAAGACCTGCGATGAGCCTCAAAAGAGTGGACTTGCCGGAGCCGGAGCGGCCGAGCAGCGCAACGATCTCGCCGGTCTTCATACGCATGGAAACGTCGCTCAGCACCGGCGCCCGGGCTTCGCCCGAACCTGTTGAGAAGACCTGGCTTACGCCCTCGATGTCGAGGATCGTGGCGACGGTTGTGTCCAACATGGGCTAAAACTCCCGAAATCAACGATATGGTCAGAGACGCAGCCGCCGCTCCGCATAGGCATAGAGCCGTCGCCAGAACAGGCGGTTGAACAGCGTCACGAACAGCGACATCATCGCGACGCCCAGCACAATTCTCGGAAAGTCGCCCTTGTCCGTGGCTTTGGCGATGTAGGATCCGACGCCCTGCGCGACGACGGTGTGGTCTTTCCACTTGACATATTCGGCCACGATCGAGGCGTTCCACGAGCCCCCCGATGCGGTGATGGCGCCGGTCAGATAATAGGGCGCGACGGCCGGAATGATCACCTGCGACCACCAGCGCCAGCCGCGAATGCGAAAGTTCGCGACCGCTTCACGCAAGTCATTGGGAAAGGCTGACGCGCCCCCGATCGTGTTGAAGACGATGTACCATTGCGTACCAAAGACGATGAGGAAACTCAGCCAGATGTTCGGGTTGAGGTTGAAGGCGAGCACGAGGCTGACCGCTGCGCCGAACAGCAGGTTCACCGGGAAAGCGGCAAGGAATTGCGCGATCGGTTGGCTCGCTTCGGCCCAGCGAGGCCTCAGCCCGATCCAGACGCTGATCGGAACCCAGACAATCGTGGCGAGCGCCATCAGCGCTACGACGCGTATGAGCGTGTAGAAGGTCAGGATAAAAACCTCTCCGACCTCGCCCCAGCTGATTTCGGTCGCGATGTAAGAAATGGTGAGCCACGCCGACCATGCCGCCACGGCGATGACAATGAGAATCCAGATCGCGTCGACGACCCGGGACGGCTCTTTTGATGTTTTCTGCGCCGGCGCGAGGGTCGGAAAACGCACCGGCCAGAGGCTTACGCTTCTCAGCGCTGAAAGTATGGGAGCGAAGCCCGGGCGGAGCCAGTGTGTGCGCTTGATCAGGTTCAGCACCCACGACAACTCGACGTCCTGGCTCACCGACAATTCGACACGGAACTTGGCCGCCCAAGCGACGATCGGGCGAAACAGCAGCTGATCGTACAAGAGGATGACGATTCCCATGGTCAGCACCGCGGCGCCGATCGCCGGCCAGTCGCCCGCGTCGTTGGCCTTGGCGATGAAGGATCCCACTCCCGGAAGCGTGATCGTCGTATTGCCGACCGTGATCGCTTCAGCGGCGACGACGAAGAACCAGCCGCCCGACATCGACATCATCGTATTCCAGATAAGGCCGGGCATCGCGAACGGCGCCTCGAGTTGCCAGAACTTCTGCCAGCCGGTCAGGCGGAACCCTCGGGCCACCTCGTCGAGGTCGCGCGGAACGGTGCGCAGCGACTGGTAAAAGGAAAAGGCCATGTTCCAGGCTTGGCTGGTGAAGATCGCGAAAATGGCCGCGAGCTCCGCCCCCATGGTGTTGCCGGGAAAAAGGTTGAGGAAGAAGGTCACGGTGAAGGAGAGGAAGCCCAGGATCGGAACCGACTGCAGGATGTCGAGGATCGGGATCAGGATCATCTCGGCGCGCCGGCTCTTGGCCGCGAGGGTGGCGTAGGTGAAGGTAAAAATGAGCGAAGCGGCGAGCGCGGCGAACATCCGCAACGTCGTTCTCAGCGCGTAATAGGGGAGCTGCCAATAGTCGAGCGAAACCGGGCTTTCATTGGCCGCGGGCAGGGGCGCTGAAATGCCGTGGTAGCTTTTCGCGATCGCAGTGAGAAACGCGAGGATCGCGGCGAACGCGATGAGGTCCCATTGGTTCGGCAGCGCCCGCCGCCCGGCGGACGCAAGGGAGTTCAGCATGACGGATCTCCGCCGCGCAAATATTCAGGACGGACGCAGTGGGTTCGACACAGGACGGCGACCGCATTCGAAATGCGCGCAGTCGCGTCGCCTCGCCCCGAGCCGTAGCCGAAGTTCTCATGGGCAAGCCGCGCGATAAATGCAAGACGTTCCCTGCCGCTCGTTGCGCCTTCGCGTTGACAGTCCTTGAAGCTCTTTTCACCAGCCTGGCTTGGGCGGCAATTTCGGCGCTTCGCCGGAGTCGGGAAGCAGGCGCCCCTAAGTGGTCAGAGTCATATCCGACCGGGTTAAGGCCAAAATGCTATGGTGGGCTGTCCCACTGACGCTGGAATAGCTCCTAAAGCATGCCGTGATGCCGCACAGAACCGCCGCCGGGGGATCGAAGAGCCTACGATAACACCGCGTCCGTCGGCTCGTTTGCTGCCGTTGGTTCATTTGGACGCACCTCCCGGGTACACGCGATCGTGCGATCTCTCGCAACTCGGAGGCGGTAGACACAATTCGGTTCTCGCTCCGGCAACGCCGCGTTGGTCTCAAGCGCCAAAATCACGGCCTCTGGGTTGCGATCCCATACAATGTCGCACGTCTCGGCGGATGCGCCCGAAGGGGCGACAAGCGCGTAGTCAAGTTGCGACACGGAACGGATCAATTCATGATGGTGGTCGTGCAGGGGGCGAAGGAACTGCGAGCCCAATTCCTCGACAAAAGGCGAAATTGCAGTGTGATCAAAATGCGCCGCGACAAGCTCATCGAAGCAACCAAGTCTTTTGCACAGGCGCGTTGTCCAGCGACATTGCGTCTCGATGGCAAAAGCCTGCCACCAGAGCGCAATCTTCCGCAGCATGGCGAGTTCGCGAGAACCGTCGACCTGCCGCAAATAAACATCATCCGGCCGGCCGGCGCGGTTCTTAAGCAGGTCAAGTAAACCGCGTTGATGGGCCTCTAGGGCACGCATTCGCATATCGCTCTGCGGATTCGGGTCAACTCAGCACATATGCCCTCTGTCCCAAGCACCGGGGCCGCCTGTTTCAAGTATTCATAGGTCACCACGGATAAATTGGGGGCCCGGCATACGATATCCAATCCTAACGCCAGCGTTGAATTGCTTACTGTCGACGAATGGATGTCAAGCTGGAACCCATCGTATTCAACGCCTCCAGCGAGGTGCAGTTCTCTGACCGTCGTCAAATCGAGCTCGTCGAGAAATGCGGCGATATCGAGCCTGCAGTTGTGAGCGTCGCATTCGAGGTTATAGGCGTCGAGGATCAAGCCACATCCGGTGCGCGAAGTAATTGCATTGAGATAGCCCGCTGGCGAGTATTCGGCGGGTGCGTCGGGCAGCAACTGAATGACGTGCTCAAGCAGGAACGGCCTACGGAAACGGTCCTGGATGCGTCTCACCCGCCCGCAGATCAGGTCGACCGTCTCCTCAGTACGAGGAAGGGTAAGCATCGTCCCGATGTTTTCGCCAGCGACCATGGTGTACGCGAGATGGTCGCTGTGCCAGGCGAGATCGAAGCGTCCGAACAACTCATCGATCAAGTGAAGGTAGGTTTCATTCCATCGGTCGAACGATCCGATGGAGAGGCCGACTCCGTGGGCGATGAGACCGACCTGCCCGAGCACGCCGTCGCATTCATCGAGAACTGATTTGCGCAAAGAGGTTCTAGCGCCATCGGAGTAGGCGATCGCGTCCGGCGCGATTTCAATGAAGTCGACGAGCGGAGCAACGCGCTCTAACAATTCGGGAGCGTCGCCCTCGTAAGTCGTAGCCAACGCCGGCCGGACGCGCATTTTCGACTGGTCCTGGAGAATGGATAGTTTTATTCGCCGAAGCTCACCGCTTTGACGCCGGGGAGACTGGCAATCTGCTTGGCCTCCACAGGATCGCCGGTCAATCGCAAATCGACACCCAATAAACCGCAGGTGCGGCAACCAGTCATGCCAGTTATGTGAGTCAACAAAGCCTGAAGATTTTCCAGAGTTACATTCTCGGTCACTTGAATATGGACCGAGCCTCGAAACTGTTCTGCCATTTTTTCCTCCTGCGCAATTAAATACTTGTTAAACCTGCGCCTCACATGATAGCGAAGCGCAACAGGACAATACTGGAAATAGAAGAAGAAGCAAGAGAATTACAGCCTGTTTGGATGAAGAGCGACAACCCCAGACCTTTAGCTCGACGCAGCCGCGAAATTCGGGGTGCGAACCGCGGCGTTCAGTCCGGCATCCTCGCCTGCAGGCGTAGGGTTGGTGGGCGGGTGCGACAGTGTGACGACAGCCCTGCGCTCAAGCCCCGCGACGTTGGCGACGCCCACCTTCTCCTTTCACAACAGTGTTGTGCATGGGAAGACAGGTTTCCTTGTGCCTTCCCATGGCTGAGACTTAGCGTTGCAGGAGGCGGTCGCCGTGGTGGAGGACAAGGCTTGGTACGAGGCTATCACTCCGGCTGCGTTCGAGTATGTTCAAAAGGCTACGGGTGGGACCGCTATGCGGATACCATCGCGCGCGCCATTTTTGGATCGGAGGTCGTACCGCCTCTGATTGCTGAGAATTTGGCTTCTTGATGTCGTCTCCCCAGCCGCGCCAAACCCGACTTGCGGCGCAATTTTCGATGAAAATCGAGCAGCGACCATCAGATCCAGCTTCATAACCCGTCGCGAGGAATTTTGTACCGATGACTAACGATCTAGCGCGCGACGAAGCCATTCGCGCCTTATTCGACACCTCAGGGCAGGGGCTCGAAATCGGACCAAGTTATAACCCTATCGTGCCGAAACACCGCGGATTTAAAGTCGAAATCGTCGATCACGCCTCCACGGCGGATTTGAGGGCCAAGTATGCGAACGAGCCGAGCGTTGATGCGTCGCGCATTGAAGAGGTCGATTACATCTGGGATGGACGTCCGCTTTCAAATGTAATCGGCAAAACGAAGCAATATGATTACATAGTTGCCTCTCATGTCATAGAGCACACGCCTGACCTGCTCGGCTTTCTCAAAGAGTGCGACGTCATGCTAAAACCGACAGGGGCTCTTGTACTCGCAGTGCCGGATAAACGACGGTGCTTTGATCTATTCAGACCCGTCACTACAACCGGCAACGTGCTGCAAGCCCATTTTGAAAAGCGCAATCGGCACCAGCCCGGAACAGCGTTCGATCATGTTGCCTACTTCGCGGCCCTGAATGGAGTCGGAGGATGGGTAAAAGGAACGGACGGAAAAACTAGTTTAGAACATTCACTATCCTTCGCGAAGAGGGTTTTTGACCGATCATCAAACTCAGACGTTTATTTCGACTTTCACGCTTGGGTCTTCACCCCCTCGAGTTTCCGAATGATAGTGAGAGACCTGAATGAGATCGGCGCACTTGATCCAACCGAGATTGTCTTTCACCCAATGCCGGGGCATGAGTTCATCGTCATCCTCGGCCGGTCTGGGCGCGGCTGTCCATACAATCGGCTTTCGCTCCTCGAATCAACGCGGCAAGAACTTGAAGAATTTCCAGCCGCAAACAGGAGTTGAGCGCGGGCTTTTCAAGTGTGGCGCTACAACAGACCACGCGATATACTTCATCGTTCGACCTTCGTACGATGCTTACTAAGATACAAGGCGCTGTTGCAGACTCTTTTGGCCTACGCTAACTGTCGGCTATGGGACGTTCAGAAACACTCCGGTCGATGTTTGCGACCACCGGGAAGGGTCTGGAGGTCGGTCCATCACACAACCCCCTGATGCCGAAGGCGGCGGGATTTGACGTTGAGATCCTGGATTATCTCGACGCGGAAGGCCTTCGACGCAAATACGCTGGTGCGGGCATGGACGTATCGGCGGTCGAGGAGGTTGATTACATCGCCGACGGGCGGTCCCTGACGGAGGTGATTGGCGAACGTCAGCGTTACGATTGGATCGTAGCTTCGCACGTCATCGAGCACGTCCCTGACTTAGTCGCGTTCCTCAACGATTGCGAAGCTTTGTTGAAACCCGGCGGATCGCTCGTGCTCGCCGTTCCGGACAAGCGCTGCTGCTTCGACATTCTGCGTCCCGTCTCCACGGTCGGCCAAGTCCTGCAGGCGCATGTCGACGATAGGAAGAGACCGTGGCCGGGCGTGATCTTCGATGACATCGCCTATGCCAGGAAGCGATCCGGCCGCATTGGCTGGGGTCTTGGCGATCGAGAACCACTCGAGGAAGTTCGGTCGCCTGATGTGGCTCGACAATTCTTCGAGCAGGCATGCAGGGACGAGTCCTACGCAGATGTTCATTGTTGGGTTTTCGTCCCCTCCTCGTTCCGCCTGATTATCAACTCCCTCGCGGCTTTCGGCATGACGGGACTTCGCGAGCTCAGCTTCCGGGACGCTGGGGGCGAGTTCTATGCTGTTCTCTCAACCCGGGCGCCAGCACAGGCTCTGGATCTCGGAGCGCTCGCTTTGTCGGCGCAGGCGGAGGAGCGTGAGATTTTTCCCGCGCCGTGAGACCTGCAGGTCCAAGCGACGCCCACGCACTTGCCTTTCCTGCAACCCTCGCTTATATGCCGCGCCATTCCACAGGCGGATTTTATGCGGCTCCTGATCCAAGGTTCCGCTCCGGTGGCGAGGTCTCCTCGCTTCACATGATCCGCCGAGGCTCAACCGGACAAGGATAAGCTCAATGGCTTTGCCAGATTTCACTATGCGCCAACTGCTCGAAGCGGGCGCGCATTTCGGCCACCAGTCGCACCGCTGGAACCCGAAGATGGCGCCTTATATCTACGGCTCGCGCAACTCGATTCACATCATCGACCTCGCCCAGACGGTGCCGCTGCTGCATCAGGCGCTGAAGACGGTCTCCGACACGGTCGCCAAGGGCGGGCGGGTGCTGTTCGTCGGCACCAAGCGGCAGGCGTCGGATGAGATCGCCGCCGCCGCCAAGCGCTCGGCGCAATATTTTGTCAACGCGCGCTGGCTCGGCGGCATGCTGACCAACTGGAAAACGATTTCGGCGTCGATCTCGCGGCTGCGCAAGGTCGACGAGCTTCTCGGCGAGGGCGCGAAAGGCCTGACCAAGAAGGAGCGCCTGATGCTGTCGCGCGAGCGCGAAAAGCTCGAGACCGCGCTCGGCGGCATCAAGGACATGGGCGGCGTTCCCAATCTCGTGTTCGTCATCGACACCAACAAGGAAGCGCTCGCGATCAAGGAGGCCAATCGCCTCAAGATTCCCGTGATCGCGATCCTCGACACCAACAGCGATCCGGACGGCGTCAGCTTTCCGATCCCGGCCAACGACGACGCCGGCCGCGCCATCCAGCTCTATTGCGATCTCGTCGCTCGCGCGGCGATCGACGGCATTTCGCGCGGCCAGGGCGCGCAGGGGGTCGATCTGGGCGAAGCCGAGGCGCCCGTCGCCGAAGCGCTGCCGGAGACGACCGAGCCGGAAGCCGCGACGACCGAGCCGGAAGCCGCGACCGAGCGGTTCGAGCTTCTGGCCGCCCCGCGCGGGGCGCCTGACGATCTGGCCAAGCTCACCGGCGTTGGCCCGCAGATTGTCAAGAAGCTCAACGAGCATGGCGTCTTCCACTATTGGCAACTCGCTGCGATGACTCCGGAGGAGGCCGCGACCGTCGACGCCGATCTCAGGTTCAATGGCCGCATCGCGCGTGACAAGTGGAGCGAGCAGGCGCGCGAGTTGATGGCCGCGCAATAGGGTCTAAGCCACCGCGCGGCTTGAGAGCGAAAGAGGGACGTGCATGGCGACCATTGCCGCCGGACTGGTGAAGGATCTGCGCGAAAAGACCGGCGCGGGCATGATGGATTGCAAGAACGCGCTGAGCGAGACCGACGGCGATATCGAGGCGGCGGTCGATTGGCTTCGCAAGAAGGGCCTTGCCAAGGCCGCGAAGAAGAGCGGGCGGGTGGCGGCCGAAGGTCTGGTCGGCGTCGCCGTCGAGGACAATATCGGCGTTCTTGTCGAGGTCAATTCCGAAACGGACTTCGTCGCTCGCAACGATGATTTCCAGGCGCTAGTGCGCGGCGTGCTCGCGGTCGCGCTAGACCATGCGCCTCACGTTGACGCGACGACAGTGCTGGGCGCCCACTATCCGGGCGGCGGCAGGGTAAGCGAGGCGATCGCCAACGCCATCGCCACCATTGGCGAGAATATGACGCTCCGTCGCGCGCAAGGTCTTAGAGTTGCCGAAGGCGCAATCGGCCATTACGTGCACGGGGCGGTCGCCGACGGGCTCGGCCGAATTGGGGTCATCGTGGGGCTCGAATCCTCCGGCGACCGCACTCGGCTCAGCGCGCTCGGACGGCAGATCGCCATGCATGTCGCCGCTGCAAGTCCCGTTGCGCTCGACGCCGCCGGGATCGATACGGCGACGATTGCGCGCGAGCGCGCCGTGCTGGCGGAAAAGAACGCCGGCAAGCCCGCAAACGTGATCGAGAAGATCGTCGAATCGGGCCTCAAGACGTTCTACAAGGAGGTCGCTCTTCTTGATCAGCCCTATGTCCACGATCCGGCCAAGACTGTGGCCCAGGCGATCAAGGAGGCCGAAAAGACGGTCGGCGCGCCGATCGCGGTCACCGGCTTCGTCCGCTATGCGCTGGGCGAAGGCGTCGACAAGACGGCGGAAGAGGCCTGACGGCCTGACGTTCATATCAAGCGGCCTTTAGGGCCGCTTTTTTTTGCCGCGCAGGGATGGCCGAACAGGCGATTTCCGGGCGGCGGGCCGCGCGAAGAGGGGACAAGCATGTCGGAAGCGCCGCGTCCGTTGTTCAAGCGCGTAGTCGTCAAGCTGTCCGGCGAGGCGCTGATGGGGCCCGACACGCATGGCCTGCATGCGCCGACTCTTCACCGCATCGCTGGCGACTTGAAAGCGGCGGCGGACCTTGGTGTGCAAGTCGCGGTTGTCGTTGGCGGCGGCAATTTCTTTCGCGGACTCCAGGGCGCGGACAAGGGGATCGAGCGGGCGCGCGCCAACTCGATCGGCATGCTGGCGACGGTGATGAATGCGCTGGCGATGGAGGGCGCGCTCGAACAGATCGGCCAGCCGGCGCGCGTTCTCTCCGCGGTCGCCATGCCCTCGCTCTGCCAGCCCTATTCGCGTCAGGCCGCGCTTGCCCATCTGGTCAAGCATCGGGTCATCATTCTCGCCGGCGGGACCGGCAATCCGTTCTTCACCACCGACACCGGCGCGGCGCTGCGCGCGGCGGAACTCGCCTGCGATGCGGTGATGAAGGCGACGCAAGTCGACGGCATCTATTCCGCCGACCCGAAGAAGGATCCCACTGCGACACGTTTCGACCGCCTCAGCCACGACGAGGCGATCGCCCGCAAGTTGCAGGTGATGGACACGGCGGCCTTTGCGCTTGCGCGCGACAACGGCATCCCGATCGTCGTCTTCTCGGTCGACGAGCCAGGCGCCATTCCCTCGGCGATCCTGGGCAAGGGGCGGGCGACTTACGTTATGCCGTAAGGCTCTGCCCCGGTTGCGATGAGAGGCTCGTCGGGAGAGTCTCGTTTCGCTCTCTAGGCTGGTCCCTGCGGAGCTTCCCATCCGCCGTAACAGAAGTGACTTGCGGTCACATTCGCGTGATCCCCGTGTTTTCCGCCTTGGTCGTGGGTGACGGGGGTGTTTCATTCGATGAAGACGCGCAGCGACTGCGGCGCTGTTCGTACACAAGGCGGCATTGGAGACCCCATCGCGGCCTGAGGCCATCGCCAAGGCTTACAAGCTGACGCCAACCGAACTGCGGGTTCTGCTCGCTCTCGTCGAGGTCGGCGGCGGTCCCGAGATCGCCGAGGCCCTTGGGATTGCCGACGGCACAGTCAAAACGCACCTCGGCCATCTCTTCCAGAAAACCGGCGCCAAAAATCAGGCCGAACTGGTCAAGCTGGTCGCAGGGTTTTCCAGTCCGCTGATCGGCTGAGCGGAAATATTTTAGGCCCGGACGTCATATCTCCCCCGATCGGGGGACGCGAAAGGTTCCACTACGAGGTAATCTGAAGCGTTAGCCTACGGCAGGCGCTCATACGCCGTATATCTCATTTTGGAAAATAGGAGTGAGAAAGAATGCCTCACATAATTCTGTTTGAAGATGAGGGGTTCTTTGGAAATCACAAACATGTGTTCCGAGAGATCGATAGTTTAAATGCTGATAAGAATAGCCAGTTTAATGATAAGACTAGCTCCTTCGTCATCTTGGATGGAAGCTGGCAATTCTTTTATGACCCCGGATTTAAGAAACCATTTCCCCTTAATTCCGGGACCCCTGCGACACTTGGCCCCGGTCCGTATCCTTCAATTGAGGCTGTGCTTGGTCCTAAGTCCAACGATAGTCTTACAGGTCTTAAGCCTGCGAATCAGTAATCGGACTGTGATCATAGAGATTAATTCTTGATGACGGCGCGATCTTTGTTTTATAAATATTAAGTTCAATCTTTGCGAAAGAGAAGCGGCCGTCATCGCTTCAAGAAGCTCAATTATTATGATATTTTTGTTTTCGATACTTGTTATAACAATGGAGAGTATTATGCAGACTTGGTATTATAGCCGACGACCCAATCATACGCAGCGTATTCGCACGTCGCGGATTGTCGCGGGCGGCGCGTTGATAATGGGGTTCTTTGCCACGGCCCCGGCCTTTGCGCTACCCAGCGGTCGGGAGTGCGCTTTCACGAGGTACTACAGCACAGCCAAGGAGGTAACCGAAGTGGGCTACTCCGTACTTTGTGCTGGTTCGCCGCCAAGCTCCTCAGGTAAGAAGACTCGATTTTTTAAGACTATCACGTTCCGGTTGCGCGCCCGGTGTGTGATCTCGCGACATCACAGGCGAAGAATTCGCGGTGCTGAGCTCACCTTAAAGCCGTTAGTCGGCGATTTGGGAACGGACCACGTCTGGCGATAAGTAGGACCCGCCGGTGCGCTTCGAGATCGCGCACCGTCTCGTCTTCGTTGCGCCCCATGAGGCGCGAGTAGCCGGCGACGTCGGCTGCCAGAATGGCCGCGAGGCGCCGTTCGTCAACGTGGAGCCCCTCCGGCGCTTCCGACACGGCGTGTTCCTGGTGACGCCTAGCCGACGAGCGGGGAAGAACGCAGGCGGCGCTTGCGGGCACCCTATTCAGGAGTTCCAAGCGCACTCAATGGGGAAAACTACCTATCAGCACGATCAAAATCTTGTAGTGGCGATCTTTTTCACCGAACTGAGACGCAACGGATAGAGAGGACAGTCGCGCCTTGTTGACTTGAGTGAACGTCCGCTTGCGAATAAATTCGTCTGCTCAAGCGTTTTCTGGGCTCAACCCCTCGAACCGGAAAGACCCGATTATGACCGCTTCTCTTTCATCCGCTGACAAAGGCCATCCTGGTCTCGCATCGATTGTCTTCTGTGGAATTATCGCCGTTGGACTGGGATTTGCCGCGCCCGCGGCCAAGGCGGCAGGGGGCGACGATGACAGCGGAGCCAGCGCCGGAAGCGGGGCAGGCACGATGCACAAGAAAACCACCGGCATGAAAAAGACCGATCTCACGACATGCGCGCCGGGTCAGGTCTGGGACAAGAAGACGCACAAGTGCCTGGAGAGGCATAGCGGCGTTTTGCCCGATCCCGCTCTCACCGAATACGCCTATTCGCTGGCTAAGGCCAACCGGTACCAGGAGGCGATCGACGTCCTCGACATGCTCGGGAACTCCAACACCCCCCGCGCCCTCAACTATCGCGGCTACGCGACCCGCAAGCTAGGGCGCACCGACGAAGGAATTGGCTACTATCTCAAGTCCGTCGCTCTCGACCCGGCCTATCCGCAGGTGCGCGAGTATCTGGGTGAAGCCTATGTCATCCAGGGCAAATACGACCTCGCCAAAGACCAATTGGCGACAATCGAGAAGCTCTGCGGATCGAAAGACTGCGAGTACTACGAGGATCTCTCCGACGCTCTGAAGACGGCGCACGCCCTCTAAGGGAGCAGCTTAGCGCGCGGCGGAAACGGCGCGCGCTAGGCTTTTTTTGTTGGCAAAATTGCATCGCCCGGCTGGAGACGCCGGGCGGTCGGTCAATGCCCCCAGACGCCTATCAGCTCCGCCTTGGCGAGCGTGTGGAAGTGAAGCATGAAACCCGACGAACGCGGCGCTGTTGTTTTCGTCGCCGTCGAGCTTTGGCGTATCCACGGCAAAGACGGTGAAGTGATAGTGATGTGGCGGTCGCCCTTGCGGCGGGCAGGGGCCGCCGTAGCCGGGAACGCCAAAATCGGTTCGGCTCTGCACCGCGCCCTTAGGCGCGCCGCCGGCTTTTAAATTACCGGCGTTCTTGGGCAGGCTCGTCACGTCCGGCGGGATGTTGAACACGACCCAGTGCCAGAACCCGCTGCCGGTCGGCGCATCGGGATCATAAACCGAGAGCGCGAAGCTTTTGGTGCCCGTCGGCGCTCCCGACCAGGAGAGCGCGGGCGAGATGTTGCCGCCCGTGCAGCCAAAAGAGTTGAAGACCTGCTCGTCGGCGATCTTCGCGCCCGGCGCGATGTCGGGACTGGTCAGGGTCATCGTTTGGGCGGCGGCGCTCTGCGCGCCCAGGAAGGCGGCGAAAAGCGCGAATGCGGTCACTTTGAGCATGAATCCTCCGTTTTAAGTCGACGCAATTGTCGCTCCGGCCTCAAAGCACGAGAGGCGAAGCGCGATGAATGTGATGTCCAGCCCTTAGTTTCGGGGACTGCGTTGACACGCCCGCAATTCCCCGCTCGCTAAAACACGCCACGCCCCATTTGTATTCGTTCCAGCGGCTCGTCTGTCGCTACGGTTTTTGTCCTTCAGCCCGGCGAGATGCGCTTGAACTCGCCCGCATAAGGTTTGGCGAGCGGCGCAGCGTAAGTATTGCGCTTCGATGTCCTCAAGTCCAGCCGGACCAGGCTTTCCGCTAGGCTGGGTGCGGAAGCGGCCCCTCGAGCGGCCTTGCGCCGGCGGGCGGGTAAGACCGGTCAGGCGGGCCAGCCGAGACACGATCGCCTCAGCGCTGTCTTCGGCGAGACCGCGTTCGATCTCCCGCCGCGCGCCGGAGTTCGGATTTTTGAGCGCCAGCCCCGATGCGTCGGCGGCGCGCACGCGGAGGAGGCTTGCACGTGACGCGAGCGCCTCCTAAAGCCTGGGCGCGCCGGCGCGCGGCGTGCTCTTTAAGCCCGCACTCGCCAACGGGAGGCTGAAGACATGGCCCACAGGATCCTTGTCGCCCAGGGAGGCGGGCCGACGGCGGTGATCAATCAGTCGCTGGCCGGGGTGGCGTTGGAGGCGCGGCGGTTTCCCGACGTTAGCCATGTCTATGGCGCGCTGCAGGGCGTGCGCGGGATCGTCAACGACGATCTCGTCGATTTGGGCCAAGAGACGGTCGCCAATCTCGAGGCGGTCGCAGCGACGCCGGCGGCCGCGCTCGGTTCCACCCGCGACAAGCCGGACCGTCAAATATTGCCAGGAGATTTTCAAGGTCCTGAAGGCGCACGCGATCGACACGTTCTTCTATATCGGCGGCAACGATTCCTCCGACACCGTGCGCATCGTCGCAGAGGAAGCGAAGACGTCCGATCATGGGCTTCGCGCCATCCATATCCCCAAGACGATCGACAACGATCTCGTCGGCTTCGATCACACGCCCGGTTACCCCTCGGCGGCGCGCTTTGTCGCCCAGGCCTTCGCCGGCGCCAATCTCGACAATCTGGCGTTGAAAGGCGTCTATGTCGCGGTGGTGATGGGCCGGCATGCGGGCTTCCTCACCGCGGCGTCGGCGCTGGCGCGCAAATATCCCGACGACGGTCCCCATCTCATCTATCTGCCCGAGCGCAAGTTTGAGGTCGACAAGTTCCTGACCGATGTCAAGGCGACCTTCGAGCGCCATGGGCGCTGCATCGTCGCCGTGTCCGAAGGCATTCACGACGACAAAGGCGAAGCGATCATCACCAAGCTCATAGGGAAGGCCGAGAAGGACGCGCACGGCAACGTCCAGCTCTCCGGCACCGGCGCGCTCGCCGATCTCTTATGCGAGGAGGTGAAGTCGAAACTCGGCATCAGCCGTGTGCGCGGCGACACGTTCGGCTATCTCCAGCGTTCGTTCGTCGGCTGCGTCAGCAAGGTCGATCAGCGCGAGGCGCGCGAGGTCGGCGAGAAGGCGGTGCAATATGCGCTTCAAGGCGCGGGCGACGGCTCGGTCGCGATCCGCCGCGTCGGCAATTATGCCGTCGATTATCCGCTCATTCCCCTGGAGAGCGTCGCCGGCAAGACGCGGGTGATGGAGGATCATCTCATCAACGCCGCCGGCAACGACGTGACCCCGGCGTTCCACGACTACCTGCGTCCGCTGCTTGGCGCGGATGTGATCGAGGTCTCGCGGCTGCGCGGAGCGAAAGTCGAGAAGGCGGGTTTGGTGATGGGGGATGCGACCTGACTAACTGCGATTCTGATAACGACACGCGCCGCTGAAACCAATATCGCTGCATTTGGTAATTATCGCATATTATATTGACAAAAATATTTCAACTGATTAGGGAATCGTTCGCACGATAGTGTAGTCTTACTGTGCTCTACGTTAAATCTGCTAAACCTCGATATATCCGCCCATTTGGCGAAATGTATATCATATTGAACGTGGCGAAACGCCCTGCCTTTTGCTTTGTATATTAGACCTTTATCAATATTCATGAGTGGGATTATCCTCTTTGGATGAGCTTCATTGGTGAGGCGTATTCGGTATATCGCGCCGTTAGGATCGTTGTTAATGTCAATATCAATATTATTTACTGCATTCGAAATACCACTACTAGCAACCCATGCAATCATGATAATCGAAATAACAACCAGCGGTGCGAATTTCTTAGGTATAATTCCATCAAGTATATCGAACACAACAAATGGCACTACTAGCACCATATTCCAAAAGATGAGTTTCGAGATAAACATTGGTAGTTGGTCTCTGTGCATAATAGGAAGATTTAATACGATGGCTAGCGAGTTTATGGCTAACCATACGAGAATTACTTTATTATTAATTGAAATACCGCGCTTAAAATCACTTGCGGGAACGGTTTGACCAAAGTTAGCGTCGGAGTTTGGTTTAAATATGCCGCTAAATAATAAATATAAAGGACGGCTGCCGATCCCATATACAGCAGCGAGGAAAAGAGCGGGAAGCCAGTTAATTGATCCTACTATATAATCAGACGGCGACAAGAAGCCCTGAAATTGAGGTCCTACAATGTAGAAATACGCGGTCATATAAACTGCGGATACACAAACAAGTAAAGCAGTAGACCCGGTTACTAAAGCCGGTATATTATCCACAGACAGAAAATGCAGAAAAGAATCTGGCGCTAATGAATCTGGCGCTATCGGGTCTAAATCGTCGCTCAAAGCTGCCTCCCGAGAAGGTCTTTGGGGTATGACAAGACAGCTAACCTGCTGTTTAAATAATCATTGTCTCGATGCCCGCACAAGCCCCGAGCCCGGGCAATGCCAGCGGCCTCGTCAGCCACTGCATGATCACGAGCGGACGGCCACCGCGAAGACTGAGATCGAGCGCGCTGTTCGCTTCTACACGATGGCGGCCGAGAAGGAGACCTCCCAACCTGAGGACGATCGAAAATGGCGCCGCAAGTCCTTGAAATCGCTTAAAATGGAATCCGAAATGGCGCCCTCATCATTGCTTCGGCGCCAGTCTCAACGCCTTGAGAGCCAACGGCGCCGTCAGGCCCTGGACGATGACTGAAAAGGCGACCACCGCAAAGGCCGAGATGAGAATGTCGTCGCGCCGGGGCAGGTCGGCCGGTAGCGCGAGCGCAAGCGCCAAGGCCAGCGCGCCGCGCAAGCCGCCCCACCACATCAGGTGCTGCTGTTTGAGCGGGATCGCCCAGCGGGTGCGGGCGAAGGCGAGCGAGACCGGATAGACCGCTGCCGCCCGGCCCAAAAGCGCGAGCGCGATGACCAGCGTCAGCGCGAAAACCCCCTCGCGGGCAAAATCGATGGTCGCCATCGCCGAGCCGATCAAGAGGAACACCAGCGAATTGGCCAGAAACGCGGCAAACTCCCAGAATTCGAGCACGAACGCCCGCCCATGCGGGGTGAGCGAGAGACCGAACCGCTCCCTCGGCATGAGCACCCCGAGATTACCCATCGTCATGCCGGCGGCGACGGTCGCCAACACGCCGGAGGCGCCGAAATGTTCGGCGATCAGGAACGATCCGAATGCGGCGACCGCGGTCAGCGCCGTCTCGACCAAATGATCATCGGAGGTTCCCGCGATCATCACCGCGATCAACCCGACCCCGAACCCCGCGGCTAGGCCGCCGCCAGCGACGACGCCAAACGTCGTGATGGCGGCGAGCGGATCCCGCGCGCTCACTGGGTCATGAGCCGCCCAGACGAGAATGAGGGTGAAGAGGACCGCGGCGGCGCCGTCGTTGAACAGGCTCTCGGCTTCGATGAGGAGGCTGAGCCGGCCAGTGACGCGCGATTCCTTGATGAGCGAGATCACCGCGATCGGATCGGTGGCGCTGATCAGCGCCCCGAAAACGAGCGCGGATTCAAGCGGCCAGCCGAGCCAGGCGGCCAGCCCGCCAGCCACCACGAGCGCGCATAGCGCGACCCCGATGGTCGACAACGCGACCACCGGAACAAGATCGCGTCGCACATCGCTCCAGCTCAGGTTGAGCGCCGCCTCGAACAGGAGCGGCGGCAGCACGACGTCAAAAATAAGATCATGGGTCAGCGCCAGGCCGGCGTTGCTGCGCGTGGCGGCGAGCGCCGCGCCGGCAAGCACGAGGCCGACCGTATAGGGCAGACGCAGACGGCGCGCCGCGAGTGCGACCAGAATCGCAAGGCCAAGCAGGCTCAGCGCGCGAAACAGCAGAACGTCCATGCGTCCTGTCTAACGGCGCGCCCCGGAAAGAGAAACCGCGCTATTCCGCGGCCGCAAGGTCGGCGCCGGCGCGCAAATAGCGCTCGGGATCGACCGGCTCGCCGTCGACGCGCACTTCGTAGTGCAAATGCGGCCCGGTCGAGCGGCCGGTCGAACCGAGCCTGCCTAAGACGGCGCCCTTGTCGACCGCTTGGCCTTCCTCGACCAGCGCTTCGGACATGTGCGCGTAGCGGGTGGCGAGTCCATTGCCGTGATCAATCTCGACCATGATACCGTAGCCGCCCGCGGGTCCGGCATGTACGACGCGGCCGGCCGCGGCGGCGTGGATTTCGGCTCCGTAAGCCTCGGCGAGATCGACGCCCGGGTGCAGCGCGAGGCGGCCGAGGAACGGATCGACGCGATAGCCGAAGCCCGATGTGAGGCTGGGATCGCCCGAAAGGGGCATGCGCAGGGGCACGAACGACAGGAGCGCCTTGAGGCGTTCGGCGGTCGCCACGTCGCGCGCGACGCGCATGAGCGCCGGGTCGAGCGAGGGCGCGTTCGGATCAATTTCGGCTGGGATATAGGGGCCGCCCACCCCGCCTTCGCCGTGGGGCAGAGAGAGCTTCGCTGGATCGAGCCCGGTCTCGGTGACGATCGCGGCATTGCGGGTGGCGGAATGCTCAGCGGCGCGGTCGATGACCGCGAGAGCCTTCGTCTGGTTGCTCTCTATCCGGTCGAGCGAGCGATCGACGAGCGCAAGCCGCGCTGAGGGGTCGAGATTGTCTGCGGCTCTCGCCACACTTGCCGTAGTGAGGGGCGCGTCCGAGGGCAGGGCGCTCAAGGTCTCTCCCGATTCATCGATCGGATGGGGCTTGACCGCCCGAGGTCCGACGTCAGGCTCGGGAACAGGGGCGTAGGCGCGCACCGCGCCGTCGGCGCTTGCCCCAGCGGCCGTCGCCGGGCCGAGAGCCTGGATCGCGCTGAGCGCGTCGGGAGGGTTTCTGAACGTCACGGCTTGGCGCCGCCCAGCCAAGGACGGGTTGCGCGTTTCCGTCTCGGCGAGCGCGGCGACCATTGCGCCGCGCTGTTCAAGTCGGGCCTGCCGGGAGATGACTTCGTTCACCTTGCCTTTGAAGGAATTCCGCTCGAGCAATTGCCGGCTCGCGGCTTCATCGAGGCGCGCGCGCGCTTCGGCCAGACGGTCTTCGTAGGCCGCCTTCATCTCCACCTGCCGCGCGAAGATTGCGCCGATCAGGTCGTCGTGGAAGGCGACATAAAAGGTGACGGACGCGGTCCAGGCGAATGAGAGCAGCGCGAGCGCTACAATCGCCCCGAAGCCGGCCCGCCCCAGCCGGACGGTGCGGATGGCGTCGCCCCGGGAGAGCGAAAGACAATAGTGCCACCCCAGCGTCGCCGCCTGTGGATAGTCCTCTCGCATTGACATGAACCAGAGCTCCAGCCTCGCAAAAAGGGCGTCCGCGACTCTCAAGGAAAGCTCATTAAGGTTAATGGGTCGCGAAGAGTTCAATTTCAGGATCAATCGCGACAACGGCGCGCTCGAACTCGTCGCCGAGGTGCCGCGCAGGAGGTTGCGTTTGCCGCGTTTCTGGCGTCCGGCGGTAAGCGCCCGATCCGTTCCTTAGTCGCGGCAGTCCTCGCGCCCGTAGGCGAAGTTTACTTTGTAAACCAGCATGATTTAGCCCTCAGGACGCGGTTTAATCTGGGTAGTTCTACCTAATTGACGCGGCGTAGGCAAACGTATTACAGATGATTACTTGAATGTATTACGTAGTTTACGAGGTTAACAATAAGAGAAAAGAGTGCGCCTATGTTTGAGACAAAAGGAGATTCACATGCTTAAGATCGCGACCCTTGGCGCCGCCGTTGCTTTCGCTGCGCTGTCCATATTCGGCATAACGACCGCTCAGGCGCAGAATGCGACGTCCTGCCCCGGCGGCGCTGACCTCGATGCGCGCGCTTGCTTGCAACTTAATCTGAATGGCGTGCAACAAAGCCTAATCGAGATCACCGAACAGGACGCCCTGGATAACCCAGGCATGATGTGGATGATAGGGGGCTCCGTCACGACCGACCCCGCTTTGCTCCATGATTGGATTGCCGTGACTCAGCCTGGCGGCGCGGTCAGCGACATTGTCGGCATCCCGAGTGACGGCACCATCGCGTTCATATCCAGTCCTGCCGACTTTTCTCCATTCACCATTTTCATGACTGTTCCAGCTACCTCGAGCCCGATCGATGTCAGCGTCTTGCTGAGTGCCGGGGCCAAGGCCGACGGCTTCACGGCCCTCTTCCAGACCAAGGTGTCAGCAGTGCCCGAGCCGTCCACCTGGGCAATGCTCGTGCTCGGGTTCGCGGGTCTGGGCTTTGTCGGCTACCGGAAAGCGCGGCTGACGAGCGCTCTCACCGCCTAAGATCAGCTCCGCATCTATTGTCGGAGGGCCGCCCGCATGGGCGGCCTTTCTTTTTCTAGCGAGGGGAGCGGCTACAGCGCCTTCGTCGCCGCGAGGACCTCGTCCGCGTGGCCCGGCACTTTCACCTTGCGCCAGACCTTGGCGACGTGGCCCGTGCGGTCGATGAGAAAGGTCGAGCGCTCGACGCCGAAATATTTGCGGCCGTACATGCTCTTTTCCTTCCACACCCCATAAGCCTCGATGGCGGAGCGCTCCGGATCGGCGGCGAGCGCGATCTTCAAATCGTGCTTGTGCTTGAACTTATCGTGGCTCGAAGCGCTATCCGGCGAAATGCCGATGACCGTAGCGCCGGCGGCGACGAACTTGGCGCGCAAGCCGTTGAAGTCGATGGCTTCGGCGGTGCAGCCAGACGTATCGTCCTTGGGATAGAAGTAGATCACGACCGGCTTGCCCTTGAGATCCTTAAGATGCGCCCGGCCACCGCCGTCGGTCGGCAGTTCAAAGTCGGGCGCGGAATCGCCCACTAGCAGTTCCATCGCCATATTGCCCTCGTTTCGTCTCATTACGGGATCATGGGCCCCCATCGCCGAACGCGGCTTCGCCATGGGGCCCGACATTGACCCGCGGCGCTCGGCGTTTCAACCGGCGGACTGGGCCGAGTCGCAGCGAGCGCCAAAGGACGGGTCGCTCGGCGCCTTCGAATCAACGCAGATTGCGCTTAGCGTTGCTCGTGGCACGGAGGGTGACCGGTATTGGTCGGTCGATACAGCATGACGACGCGGGCTCGCGCTCGGGCGGCCGTGCGTGGCATGGCGGCGGATACGCAAGGTCCGCGCCTTCGCTCGCGCTGGCGCCGGATTAGCGCTGGCCGAATCACGCACGTTTGCCTCCGGACGGTGGAGTTCGTCGCAGCTCTGTTCATCGTCGGCGGCCTTGCGTTGGCCTCGTTGCTGGCGCGCGGGCCCCTTCGGCTGGTCGGCATGCACGATCAGATCCAAACCTCGCTCCAGGAGCGCGCCGGCGACCGTTACGCGATCGTGCTCGGACCCACCTATCTCATGCACGATTCGTGGGGGGTGGGTCTGGGCTTCAAGGGTTTCACGGTGCGCGACGCCGCTGGCCGAACGGTTCTTTGGGCGCCGAGCGGCAAACTTGGCCTCGATCTGTTCGCGGCGGCGATGCTTGACGTCCGGGTGCGCCGGCTTGAGCTCGACGGACTCGACCTGCGTCTGCGCATCGCCGGCGACGGCGCCCTGTCGCTTGCAGTCGCCAGCGATTCAGGCGCGACCCCAGTCCCTCTACCCAGCGCGATGTTGCCGGGCGGAAGCGCTCCCGGGGTTGCCGCGGTCGTCCGCGCCGCCGCCGAAACGATGGCCGGCGCCGCCCAGGCGCTGGACCGGCTGACCCTCGCTAATGGCAATCTCGAGATCCAGAACGACGCGACGAAGCGCTCGGTCGTCTACAAGGATTTCGCCGTCACATTCGATCATTCCGGATCGAAGGCGAACGCTACGATCTCGGCGACTGGTCCAGCGGGACCGTGGACAATCGCAGCGCAGGCCTCCGACGGCGATGCGCCCACCCTCTCGATCCAGGGCCACGATCTCAGCCTTGCGGACCTCCAGGCATTCGCCAAGAAGCCTCCGCCGCTAACTGCCGAGGGGCCTGTTGCCTTCAAACTGGATGCGGAGGTCACGGCCGAGTTGGCGCTGCGTGCATTCACCGGCCGGTTCACCGTCGGCGCTGGACGCGTGCGCATCAACAACCCCGACGCGGCGCCGTTTTTCATCGACGAGGCGAACGGCGCGATGGCCTGGGATGAGGACGCCCGGCGGTTTCGTGTCGACAGGCTTCAGGTTCTCGCCGGACTGACGCATGTCGAGATGCAAGGCTGGATGGCGCCGCCAGCCGACCCGGCCAGGGTCTGGGGCGCGCATCTCGAGTCTCGTGGCGCACAAGTTGGTCCTGAGCGGGCCGGCGCCAACCCGGTCCCCCTCGAGTCTATCGTCGTCGACGCCCGCTTCCTCGAAACGACGTCCCAGTTCGTCATCGATAGCCTTACAGCACGAGGGCCATCGGTCGACGTGGCGATCAAGGCCGAGACCGCGCCTGACGGCGAAGGATCTTCGCTCAAGCTCAACATCGACGCCGGCCCGAGCGCCACGGCCGATCTCATCCGTCTATGGCCGCAGTTCATCAACCCCGACGTACGGGACTGGTGCGCCCAAAACCTGCATGGCGGACGGCTTCAGGGATCGCTGAAAGCCAATTGGACCGCGGCCGACCTCGACGCGATGGCCCATAAGCGCGGCTTGCCGCGGGAAAGCCTGCACGGCGAGTTCACCACCCGTGACGTCGGCGTCGACCTCTTACCCGGCTTGCCGGCGATGATGACCGACGAAGGTTCGGGATCGTTCACCGGGCACGAATTCACCGTCTCCGGCAAGCATGCGACCATGATCCTGTCGCCGTCGCGGCGCGTGCAGGCGAACGATCTCGCCTTCACCGTCCCCGACACCACGCCTAGACCCATCGTCGACGCTTCCGCCCAGGCGCACATGACCGGAACGGCCGACGCGCTCGCCGATCTGCTGATGCGCGAACCGTTGCGCCGCCAGGCGGGCCTCGCGATCGATCCTGCGACCGTCAAAGGGCAGGCGGAGGGCGATCTCGTCCTCGATCTCAAGCTGGGGAAGACCGCGCGCCCCGAGGACACGCAGTTCCACGCCACCGGCGCCCTCGCCAATCTTCAGATCGAGAAGTTTCTCGCCGACGAGAGGTTCGAATCGGGGACGGCCTCATTCCAGGCCAATCGCAATATGCTGAAGATTGTGGGCGACGGAGACCTCCTCGGCGCCGCAACCCACGTGGAGGTCGTCCGCGGACCCAGCGAGGAAGGATCCGCGACTGTGACTTTCGTGCTCGACGCGGCTGCGCGCGCCAAGCGCGGCCTCAATTTCGGCTCGTGGCTGACCGGGCCGCTGCCGATCAAGCTCAAGGCGCCATTGACTCGCGCCAGCGCGGAGGTCGAAATCGACCTCACGCCGGCGGGCGTCGACAATTTCGTTCCGGGGCTTTCGAAGCCGGCTGGAAAACCGGGCAAGGCGACGTTCCTCGTCAAGCCCTCTCCAGAGGGCGCTTCGCTTAGCAACATCGCGATCGAACTCGGCGTGCCGATGTTCCGTGGGTCGGCTCAAATGGACCCCTCCGGCGCTATTGAGAGCGCCACGATCACTCAGGCCCGCATCGCGGCTGGCGACGATTTCAAGGTCGACGTGGTCAATGGCGAGTTTTCGCTTAAGATTTCGGCGCGCGGCGCTTCGCTCGACGCCCGCGCCTTCGTTAAATCGATTTTGGAGGGCGGCTCCTCCGGACAATCGGCGGCGAAGGATTTCGACCTCGACGCCAAGATCGCAAGCGTCACGGGCTCCAACAAGCAGGCGATCACGAATATGGAGCTCACAGCGTCCCGGCGCGGCGGCGAAACGCGACTCGGAAGCCTACGCGGAAGAATTGGCGCCGGCACGGTGACGGCGACCGGAAGCGGCGGGGAAACGCGGATCACGGCGTCCGACGCCGGCGTGCTTGTCCGTTTCGCCAATCTCTATTCGCATCTCGAGGGGGGCGACCTCAATCTGCTTCTCCGCTCTCGTGGCGAAGCGAGCGCCGGCGAGGCCACGCTCACCGATTTCGTCTTGCGCGACGAACCGGCGTTTCGCCAGCTGGTCAGCGCTGCGCCACAACGAACATCGGAAGACGGGGTCGTTTCTGTCGATGCGGCCCGCGTTCGTTTTGAGAAGATGACTGCGTCCTTTGAGCGCACCCCGGGCAAGCTCGCGATTGAAGACGCGGTTATCTACAATCCGAACGTCGGAATCACTGCGCAAGGCGGGATTGATTTTCAACGTAACCAAGTCGACCTCAGCGGCTCCTTCGTGCCTGCTTACTCAGTGAACACGATGCTGACGAAGATCCCGCTTGTCGGGCTCCTGTTGAGCGGCGGAGAGAACGGCGGTGTTTTTGGCATCAACTATCGGGTGCATGGCTCGATGAGCGACCCCACGGTCAGCGTCAATGCGCTGTCGGCGATCGCGCCCGGCATCTTCCATCGCATCCTCAGCGCCATCGACGGGACGACGTCCCGGGGCGCCGGTGTTCATGAGCCAGCTGAGACAGGCGATACGGCGACGACGCGGCGGCCGGCGCGGTAGCCAGCGCGCCTTGCCTTTGGACCGAGCGCGCGCTCCTTCTCGGCGGCGGGCCCATCGGTCCGGTCGCTTGGTTTTGGGTTTTCTTGGGCGCTCGCCGTTCCTTTGCGAACACCCCCGTTTTTGGGCCTTGGATTCGTTTGTATTTCCTTGGATTCTCTCGTCCGAAACGAGACTTATCAATGGGTTACACGGGATTTTCGCTAGAAAATTTTTCCTCTCGGCTTTGCCCTTGGCGCCGCCAGGCGCCGCGACGGGAGCGCGCGGTCGAGGCCATATGGAAGGGCGGGATTGTTCATGGCGCAAGCCTAACCTAAGTTCTAATTTTCCGCAAGAGATTGTCGACAGAGATTGCGCGGAAGATTGCCTCGGGCCGGCTTTTTCGGACCTCGCCGCCGCCTGTTTCACCCGGGCCACATCCTGATCGGCGCCTCTGCGTTTGATGGGTAGTTCTACCTATTTCCTATTGCCAGGCGCGCTTGGAGGTGTAATCTACACCTGTCCGGATGTGTTCTCAGGATGAGAATATCCCGGCTTATATTTGTTTAAATGTTTGCAATGAATGGGTTGTGCAACGTCAGGGAATAGCCCGGCGAAGCAGCAGAATTAGGGAGGGATTGGCCCATGACTGGGACTTCGACTCTAACCACACTGGTCAGCTTCAACAAGGCGGTCGAGGCGTCGACATTCGCGGACATGCTCGATGGCCTCAGCGCCGGCATATTCTTGGTCGATGGGACAGGACGCATCGTCCATGCCAACGCGGCCGGACGCGGTGTTCTCGTCGCTGGCGACATCTTGTGCTCGGCCGCCGGCCGGCTAATCGCTCGCGATCCGCAGGTCAATCAGACTCTGCACGGCGCCTTCAAATCCGCGGAACAGGGTGATGCGGCGATCGGCATCCAGGGCATTGCGGTGTCGCTGATTGCACATGATGGCGAGCGTTATGTTGCTCACCTGCTGAACCTCACTTCGGGCGCGCGGCGGCAAACTGGGATTGCCGCCGCAGCGACCGCGGCGCTGTTTGTACACAAGGCGGCGCTGGATACCCCATCGCGGCCTGAGGCCATCGCCAAGGCTTACAAGCTGACGCCGACCGAACTGCGGGTTTTGCTCGCTTTGATCGAAGTCGGAGGCGGTCCCGAGATCGCCGAGGCTCTCGGGATTGCCGACGGCACAGTCAAGACCCACCTCGGCCATCTTTTTCAGAAAACCGGCGCCAAACATCAAGCCGATCTGGTCAAGCTCGTCGCAGGGTTTTCCAGTCCGCTGATCGCTTAAGCCGAAATATTTTAGGCCGGACGCCCGATCTCCCCCGATCGGGGGACGCGACGACATAAATCACGTCGTAGTTTACGGTGTTAGATCAGCGTGGAGGTTCGATCAGGAAATACGATTAGGGGCAGTGGTCTAGCATCGCTAGTCCATCTTCTTTGGAAGAAAATCGAATCGGCTACGTATGAGGACGCCACGCCTGACAAGCTGTCGTTGTCGCTTGAAGCGGCGGGCGCCATCAAGACCAAGAATTGTCTGATTTATTAGGGTGTCGTCATGGCTTTATCATGGGGTTCTAGGTTCAATATATCTTTGGAGGGCGCGTCCGACCCCTGCTCAGATCGCAGGTGGGCGCATTCTCGGCGGCTCGAATGCTTGTGGACACCGTCCACTATGCGATTGGTAGCTGGTCCAACGAGGAGCATGGCCATGTCTCTCAATACGATGAAAGCGATTCTCGGGATAACAGTCGTGACTTTGGCGGCGATTGTTGCGCCTATCGCGCGGGCTGCGGTCGTTGTGACGACAGTTGGCGCCCCGACCTTTGTACCGACTGACTTCCACCTGTTCGCAGCCCCTATCGGCACAGCGGCCACCCAATATGCAGAATTCCTCCAAACCGCAGAGGCGATTTTGCCGCCGCCTGACCATGTTTTTAACCCGATTGTGGGCATCGGGCCAGGTGCGCCGCACCCTGGCCCATACGACCAGGAGATCGGCCAAGGGGTCGCTGCAAATGGGTTTGTGGAATCAACGACATTCCCCGTTGCCGATTATTCAAATGGCATGGGCGTGTTGTTGGCCTTTATGGTCGTCGCTGGCCCGGGGAGTCCGACGGGTTCCTCACCCGATTTCACATCGGGCCCGATCATCCCCAACGCGATATTTCCGCTGACGTATACCGCCGACACCTTCACCAATGGAGCGTTGAACGATAGCTTGGGCCCGTCTCAGGTCCCGGCCGTCGACCAAATAGGTGTACCCGCGTTCACGGGGCTTGAGGGTTACAGCCACTTCCCCCTCTTTATCGCCGACAATTTCGACTTCGCAACCCAAAAGATTGCCGGCGACTACGAGTACCGGATTTCACTCTTGGACGCCGACGGTAACGGCTATGATATCGTCGCGCCGTTTCAGGTGACGGTCCCCGAGCCGTCCACGTGGATGATGATGATGCTCGGGTTCGCGGGGCTCGGCTACGCAGGCTGGCGCAAGACGAGGACCGCGCCACGCAACGCTCGCCGCGAGTGGGGGTGTAATCTACACCAGTCCGGATGTGGTCTCACAGGGTGAGAGTATCCCGGCTTATGTTTGTTTAATTATTTGCAATGAATGGGTTGCGCAACGTCAGGGAATAGGCCGGCGAAGCAGCACAATCAGGGAGGGATGGCACATGACTGGGACTCCGACTCTAACCACACTGGTCAGTTTCAACGGCATTGCCGATGACGGCGCGGCTCCAATGGGCAGATCTGATCGCCGACGCCAACGGCGACCTGTTCGGCACGACAGCGGGGGGCGGCGCGAACGACGACGGCACGGTGTTCGAAATCGCCAAGACTGCCGCCGGCTACGCCAGCACGCCCACCACCTGGTCAGCTTCAACGGAGCCGACGGCGCCGGCCCGTCGCCGGCCTGATCGCCGATTCCAACGGCGACCTGTTCGGCACGACCTGAGTTCGGCGGCGCGAACGACGACGGCACGGTGTTCGAAATCGCCAAGACTGCCGGCGGCTACGCCAGCACGCCCACCACCTGGTCAGCTTCAACGGACGAACGGCGCTGAGCCTGAAGGCAGTCTGATCGCCGATTCCAACGGCGACCTTTTCGGCACGACAGTCAGGACGGCGCAGACGACGGCACGGTGTTCGAGATTGTCAAGACTGCCGGCGGCTACGCCAGCACGCCCACCACGCTGGTCAGCTTCAACGGACCGACGGCGAGGCCCCAGGGCAGTCTGATCGCCGATTCCAACGGCGACCTTTTCGGCACGACCTGGAGGGCGGCGCGAACGACGACGGCGCGGTGTTCGAGATCGCCAAGACTGCCGGCGGCTACGCCAGCACGCCCACCACACTGGTCAGCTTCAACGGAACGAACGGCGAGTTGCCTGCAGCCAGTCTGATCGCCGATTCCAACGGCGACCTGTTCGGCACGACCAGAATGCGGCGGCGGCGCTGCAAGCGGCGAACGGCGACGGCACGGTGTTCGAGATTGTAAAGACTGCCGGCGGCTACGCCAGCACGCCCACCATTCTGGTCAGCTTCAACGGAACGAACGGCGGTCTGCCTGACGGCAGTCTGATCGCCGATTCCAACGGCGACCTTTTCGGCACGACCGGCAGCGCGGCGCAACGACGGCACGGTGTTCGAGATCGCCAAGACTGCCGGCGGCTACGCCAGCACGCCCACCACACTGGTCAGCTTCAACGGAACGAACGGCGACGACGCTCCTTACGGCGGTCTGATCGCCGACGCCAACGGCGACCTGTTCGGCACGACAGAGGGCGGCGGCGCGAACAGCGACGGCACGGTGTTCGAGATCACCGACAGCGGCTTTGGGCGCCGCCGCCCTCCGCCGCCCCCGCCGCCGCCCGTAACCGCCGACCTCCTGTGGCAGAACGCGAGACGGCCAGGCCTCGATCTGGGAGATGAACGGGAACGAACTTGACCGGCGGCGGACCCGTGAGCCCCAATCCCGGGCCGAGCTGGAACGCGATCGGAACCGGCGATTTCTTTGCCGGCGGCTCTTCCGACATCCTGTGGCAGAACACGAGCACCGGCCAAGCCTCGATCTGGGAAATGAACGGCAACAGCTTGATCGGCGGCGGGCGCCGTGAGCCCCGATCCCGGGCCGAGACTGGCGCGCCGTCGGGGCGGGCGATTTCAACGGCGACGGCCTTTCCGACATCCTGTGGCAGAACACGACCACCGGCCAAGCCTCGATCTGGGAATGAACGGGAACAAGCTGACAACGGCGGCCGCGCCGTGGACCCCAATCCCGGGCCTGCCTGGAAAGCGATCGGAACGGGCGACTTCAATAAGGACGGCGATTCCGACATCCTGTGGCAGAACACCAGCACCGGCCAGGTCTCGATCTGGGAGATGAGCGGGAACACGTTAAAGGGCGGCGGGCCCGGTCAGCCCCAATCCGGGGCCGAGCTTGGCAAGCGATCGGGACCGGCGATTTCAACGGCGACGGCTTTTCCGACGACATCCTTTTTCAGAACAAAAGCACCGGCCAAGTCTCGATCTGGGAGATGGATGGGAACAAACTCATGGGCGGGGGACCGGTCAGCGCCAATCCCGGGCCGAGCTGGCACGCCATCGGAACCGACGGCGGTTCCGACATCCTGTTTCAAAACACCAGCGGCCAAGCCTCGATCTGGGAGATGAGCGACAACAGGATAGTCGGCGGCGGGCCCGATCAGCCCCAGTCCCGGGCCGAGTTGGCGAGCGGTCGAGCTGACCTGACCGCAAGGGGTCCGCAAGATCACGAAGATCACCAAGAATGGCTTCTCCTTCGTGCGCTTCGTGACCTTGTGGCCAATCGTCCGTCCGATGCGTTGGCCGGCCAAGAAACTCAGCTTAGACCGCCCGGAGCAGCACGTGCTTCTTGCGGCCGAGCGACAGCTTGACGATTCCGCCGGCTTTCAGCGCCTCGCGGGTGATAAGCGCCTTCTCGTCGCCAAGCGTGGCGTCGTTGACCCTTAAGCCCCCGCCGCGGATCTGGCGGCGCGCTTCGCCGGTCGAAGCGACGAGGCCAGCGCGTACGAAAGCGCTGAGCGCGCCTAAGCCCGCTTCGAACTCCGCTCCCGGCACATCGACCGTCGGCAGGCTCTCGGCGAGTTCCTTGCTCCTCGAAGGTCTTGCGCGCCGTGGCCGCGGCCGCCTCGGAAGCCGCGCGCCCGTGCAGAAGCGCGGTCGCCTCGTTGGCCAGCGCCTTCTTCGCCTCGTTGATCTCGGCTCCGGCCAGGCTTTCGAGCCGGCGGATTTCGTCGAGCGGCATGAGCGTGAACAGCCTGAGGAACCGGCCGACATCGGCGTCGTCAGCGTTGCGCCAGAACTGCCAGTAGTCGTAGGGCGCGAGCATCGTCTCATCGAGCCACATCGCTCCCGCGGCGGTCTTGCCCATTTTCGCGCCGGACGCCATGGTGATGAGCGGCGACGTCAAAGCGTAAAGCGGCTCGAGCCCCATGCGCCGGCCGAGATCAACGCCGGTGACGATATTGCCCCACTGGTCGGACCCGCCCATCTGCAGCGTCACGCCGTAGCGCTTGTTCAGTTCGGCGAAGTCGTAAGCCTGCAGGCACATGTAGTTGAATTCGAGGAAGGACAGCTCCTGCTCGCGCTCGAGCCGAAGCTTGACCGAGTCCATCGCTCAGCATGCGGTTGACCGAGAAATGCCGTCCGACGTCGCGCAGGAAATTCGATATAGTTGAGCTTGGCGAGCCAGTCCGCGTTGTCGGGCATGATCGCGTCGTGCTTGCCTTCGCCAAAGCGGATGAAATGGGAGAAGGCCTTGCGGATGCCTGCCTTGTTGGCCTCGATCTCCTGAACCGTCAGCAGCTTGCGGCTTTCGTCCTTGCCCGACGGATCGCCGACCATGGTCGTGCCGCCGCCCATCAACGCCACCGGCTTGCCGCCGGTCTCCTGGAGCCAGTGCAGCATCATGATGCCGACGAGATTGCCGACATGCAGCGACGGCGCCGTGCAGTCGAAGCCGATGTAGGCGGCAAGCGATCCCGAGCGCGCTTTTTCGTCGAGACTGGCGAAATCGGAGCACTGATGGATGAACCCGCGGTCCTGCATCACGCGCAGGAAGTCGGATCGCGGTTGGAAGACGTCAGTCAAGCTTGATCCTTCAGGCGCTTTTTGGGCGAGCTTTACGGGGGCGGGGCGGCGAGCGCAACTCTCCTGCGCCCAGAGGCCGCTGAGGAGAGATGCGCCTATTTGCCCGGGCTATGCTGGTAGGCGCCCGCGTCGATCGGACTTCTGCGCGGCGCTCCCGTAATGTCGACCCGGGGCGCCTCGGCAGGGTTGCCAAAGCCGATCGCCGGCGCCCCGGGTCTCAGCCGGAGGTCGTAGAGGAACTTGGCGGGATCAAAACTGACAAACATGCCGCCGGCGCCGCTGCCGCTCGATGATGTTGTGGTCGGCGTATTCGCCTGGCTTGTAGACGCCCCATTTTGGCTTGCCGCCCGACAAATCTAAGGATCTGGCATTTCCCGTTGATCGTGACGCAGATGTTGTGATCCATCGTCATGTTCGGATTAACGTCATAGATGGTCGAGTCCGCTGGCGATATTGTTGCGGATGATCACGTCGTTGGATGGCGGGCCTTGATGGGTCTTGTCGCCGACACCAGTCACGGGGCGGCACATGACGTTTCCGGCTGGGTTTTTCGTGCCCGCGTCGGTGCCGTCGTCCACCACCGTATTGTTGATGATCTTGCCGCCATGGACGCTCGCATAGCCGATGCCCCAACAGGCGCTGGTCACGATGACGTTGTTCGTCAAGGTCAGGTTCGTCCAGTCCTCGTCGAAGGCGTCGATCCCTTGCAGATAGGTCGGGAACGCCAGTTTCGGGTCCGTCTGGCGGATGACCAGGTTGCTGTCGATCAGGATGTTCGAGAACTTGTTGAAGGCGCGGCCGGCAAGCGGGCCGTTCTGCCCCTGCATTGCGTCCTCATGATTGCCGTCGCCGATGCCCAAGTTGTCGTGGATGTAGTTGTGGGCGATGACAAGATTGCTGGCCTCGTAGTCGATCCCGTCGTCGCCGAAGTGGTCGAGCTGGTTGTTGGCGAACACCAGGTTATTGCTTGCCAGGACGACGCCCCAGCGCACGTTGTGGATGCGCGATCCAGTCACCGAGACGCAGGTCGTGTAAGGCTCTCCGTTCGTGCCGTCGCCAGCCGAGCCAACCGACCAGAAGCCGTTCCGCGCCCTGAGCTTGCCACTGCGCCGTCGTCCAGCTGGTCGCGTCGTCCACCGTGCTGATCTGCATGTTTTCCAGGATGATGTCGGAGGTTGGGTGCGCGGGCTCCCTGATCCCCGATCGTCACGAGCGATAGCTTGTTATTGTTCGCGCCCCACAAGCTCTGCACCTTGATGCCGTTGAACACCCACTTGTTGGTCGAGCGGATGTAGAGGGTCGAGAACACCGGCGTCTGTCCAGGCGCGGCCTCGACCGTCACGAAATCCGAGTTGGGGACTTGTGTACTATAGACCCCAATGCCGACGTCGCCGTAGTCGCCGTACATCAGCCTGATCGTGTCGCCGGGATGGACTGGCGGGTTGCCAGTCTCATCTGCGACGAGGTCGCGTTTGCCATTGACGATGTGGATGTAAGGAATGCTCGACAGGAGCGGCCGCGCGTACCCCGGAAGTGAGAATCCGTTCACCCCCCACTTGCCGCTGAGAACCGCGTCCAGGCTGCTCCAGGGGTGCGCTTGGGAGCCGTCGCCGCCGTCGGCCACGCGTCTTGCCGTTGACTGGATCGACATACCAGACTTTCCCGGTCGGGCCTGGCTGAGCGCAACCTGGGTACACCTGAGCCGCGTGGGCGCCGCTGCCGAGCGCGGCTGCGAGGCAAAAAAAGCCGGCGCAGATCAGCGAGCGCGGCCGCCTGTCCAAAATCATGGCGCAATCTCCAACACGATCGTCGGTGAGAGGAAAGTCAAAGAGGAATTGGCTGGCTTTCTACCGGGAACAATGGGCCAAGAGAAAGGCGGCCGGAGTCGAATCGGATCCGCTTCCCCAGTTCAGGCTCCATTTGCCCCAGGGCTTCAGGCGACACCGCCCTCCGAATGCGCTAACAAACCGGCGTCCGCGGCCAGTTCATTGGCGCGCCCGTCCGGATTCGCCCCTTCCATGTCTCCTCGCCTTGGCGAAGCCGATCTTATCGCCCGCTATTTCGCCCCGCTGGCGGGGCCGGCGGGCCTCAACCTCCGCGATGATGCGGCGCTGATGCGCCCTCCGCCCGGCGAAGACCTTGTGCTGACGACCGATGCGCTGGTCGCGGGCGTCCATTTCCTCGCTGACGATCCCCCGGGGGCAATCGCCCGCAAGGCGCTCAGGGTCAATCTCTCCGATCTTGCGGCCAAGGCGGCTCGGCCGCTCGGATTTCTCCTTTCGCTCGCGTTGCCCTCCGACTGGCGGGAAGATTGGCTCGCAGCCTTCGCAGACGGTCTCGGCGCCGACGTCTTGGCCTTCAAATGCCCCCTCATTGGCGGCGACACGGTGGCGACGCCGGGGCCGTTGACGCTGAGCGTGACCGCGATCGGCGCAGTCGCGGGAGGGCGAATGCCCAGGCGCACGGGCGTCAGGCCCGGCGACCGCCTTTATGTGACCGGCACGATCGGGGACGCCGCGATTGGCCTGAAGGTCCGGCTGGGGCGCGGGCCCGACATTCCGCAGGCCGAGAAGGCGTTCCTGCTCGAGCGGTATCTGACTCCCGAGCCGCGCCTGAAGCTGATCGGCGCGATGGCCGCGCACGCGAGCGGCGGCATGGATGTTTCGGACGGCTTTGTCGGCGACCTCGCCAAGATGCTGGACGTCTCCGGGGTCAGCGCCCGCGTGCCGATCTATCGCCTGCCGCTGTCGCCGGCCGCGCGCGCGGCGATCGCCGCGGATCCCGGCCTGTTCGAAGTTGCGGCGACCGGCGGCGACGACTATGAGCTGCTCGCCTCGGCGCCGCCCGAATCCGCGCCCGCCTTCGAGGCTGCGGCCGCGGCTGCGGGCGTGCCATTGACGTTCGTCGGCGAAGCCGTCGAAGGCCGGCGGCCGCCGAGCTTCCTCGGCCCCGACGGCAATCCGGTCGTCTTTGCGCGCGGCGCCTACAGTCACTTTTGACGGAGATAGGATGACCGAAGGCGCTTCTACGCTCATGGAGATGCGGCTGCTCGCGGCGCAGGCGGTCGCGCGCGAGGCCGGCGCCGTGGCGCGGCGGCGCTTCCTCGACCGGTCGTTCACGGTCGGCTTCAAGGGCCCGCAGGACTTTCTGACCGAGGTGGACGGCGAGACGGAAGCGCTCATCGCGCAGCGCCTCCTGCAAGTTTTTCCAGGCGACGGGTTCATCGGCGAAGAGAGCAAGGCTCGCCCCGCAGGCGAGGGCGGCGCGGCGTGGGTCGTCGATCCGATCGACGGCACGGCGAACTTCGCTCGCGGCGTGCCGCATTTCTGCGTCTCGATCGCCTGCGTCGCCGCCGGCAAGGTCGAGGTCGGCGTCATTTACGATCCAATGCGCGACGAATTGTTCGCTGGCCGGCGCGGCGGCGGCGCGCGGCTCAACGGCGCGCTGATCCGCGCGTCGGGCGCGACCTCGCTCGCCACTTCCTCGATCGAGGTCGGCTGGAACCTGCGCGCGGGTCCCGACCAATACGTCAGTCTCCTGCGGCGGGTCGCCTCCACTGGCGCTTCGCCCTCACGGACCGGCTCCGGCGCGCTCGCCATCGCCTATGTCGCCGCCGGACGGCTCGACGGTTTCGTCGAGCATCATATTCATGCGTGGGATTGTCTCGCGGGAATCGCGCTGGTCGGCGAGGCAGGGGGATACGTGAGCGATTTTCTCAAGGCGACGGTCTTGCCAAGGGCAATCCGCTGATCGCCTGCGCGTCCGGCGTCAAGGATGCGCTTATCGCCGCTGCGGCGTTCGAGGGCGTCACGCCATGACCGAGATCACACTCGCCCACGGCGACGCGCGCGCGACGATTGCGCTTCTCGGCGCCGAGGCGCGAAGCTGGCGGATCGCGGGGCGCGACTTTCTCTGGCCGGGCGATCCGGCGATCTGGAGCGACATCAGTCCGATCCTCTATCCGGTCGTTGGCTGGACGCGGAACGGGGAGGAGCGGGTCGACGGCGTCCGCTATCCGCTTGCCCTGCACGGCTTCGCCAGGTTCGAGACCTTCGCCGTCGAAACCTCAGGGCCTGACTTTGCGCGGCTTACGCTTACCGACAATGATCGCACCCGCGCGATCTATCCGTTCGCCTTTGCGCTTGCGCTCGAGTATCGGCTGAGCGCCGACGCGCTCGCGATCGCCATCGAGGTCGCCAATCCCGGCGCCAAGCGCGCGCCTTACGCTTGCGGGCTCCATCCCGGTTTCCGCTGGCCGCTGGGCGAGGCGGGGCGCGAGGGCGCCATGGTTCAGTTCGAAAAGGCGGAGCGGCCGGAAGTTCCCGAACTCGCGCCGGGCGGCCTTGTCCGCAGCGACCACGCGTCCGATCCCGCTTCGCGGCCGCAATCTGCCGCTCTCCGACGCGCTATTCGCCCACGACGCGCTTTGCTTCCTCGATTGCAACAGCCGGTCGCTCGCCTTCGTCGACGCCTCGGGGGCGTCGATCACCATGGAGTACGAAAGCTTCCAGCACGCGGCGCTGTGGACGCGGCCGGCGGCGCCGTTCCTATGCCTCGAGGCATGGACTGGCTACAGCGATCCGGAAGGGTTCACGGGAGATCTGTTCGACAAGCCCGGCATGCGGATGCTTGAGCCGGGAGGGCTCGCCCGCCACGAAGCGCGCTTCGTCTTCCGGCCGGAGTGAGGGTCGCTTGAGTCTAAGCAAGGATCGTCCATGACCGGCGCTTCGGCCTTCGTGCTGGACGGCGCGGCGATCGCCGACGAAGTGCTCGCTCAGGTCGCCGAGGACGCGCGCGCGCTCATCTCGCTTGGCGTGACGCCGGGTCTCGCGGTCGTTCTTGTCGGCGACGATCCGGCGAGCCAGAGCTATGTCGCGGGAAAGGGGAGGGCGGCCAAAGCCTGCGGCTTCCATTCGATCCAGCACAATCTGTCGGCCGAGACGAGTGAAGCGGAGTTGCTGGCGCTGGTCCTCGCGCTCAACGCCGATCCGGCCGTGCACGGCATCCTCGTGCAATTGCCCCTGCCCAGACACATCGAACTCGACGCGGGTGTTGGAAGCGATCGCGCCCGCCAAAGATGTCGACGGCTTTCACCCGATCAATGTCGGCCTGCTGTCGATCGGCGATACGAGCCGCGCGCTCATTCCCTGTACGCCCGCTGGGCGCGATGCTTCTCATCGATCGGGCCTGCGAGCGCCTTGGCAGGACGCTTCCCGGCATGGAGGCGGTGATCATCGGCCGCTCGAACATCGTCGGCAAACCGATGGCGCAGCTCTTGCTGGCGCGCCACTGCACAGTGACCGTCGCCCATTCGCGCACCCTCGATCTGCCTGGGGTGGCGCGCCGCGCCGACATCCTGGTCGCCGCCGTCGGCCAGCCAGAAATGGTGCGCGGCGACTGGGTCAAACCGGGCGCAATCGTGATCGACGTCGGGATCAACCGCGTGCCGGGCGAAGGGCTTGACGCGTCGGGCAAGCCTAAGACGCGTCTCGTCGGCGACGTCGCCTATGCGGAGGCCGCCGCGATCGCCGGCGCGATCACGCCCGTTCCGGGCGGCGTCGGCCGGATGACCATCGCCATGCTGATGGCCAATACGGTTCTGGCGGCGAAAAGGGCACTCGGCGCGTGAGCGTCTCTGTCGTTTTCTCCGTGGATCTACGTCGGCGCCTTCACGACATGGTACTCGATGCGGCGGTTCTTCAGCCGCCCCTCGGCAGTGTCGTTGCTGGCGACCGGGTCGGCCTCGCCATAGCCTTTGGCGACCAGCATGTCCGGGTCCACGCCATACTTGATGAGCGCCTCGCGCACCGCCTCGGCGCGTTTCTGCGATAGCGCCAGATTCAGCGCCGCATCGCCGGTGTTGTCCGTGTAGCCTGCGATCTCGAGCACATGGCCGGCTTTGAGCTGCTTCAAATCCGCGGCCGCGGTCTTCAGGAACGGCGCCATAGCTTCCGGCACTTCCGCGCTATCCGAGGCGAAATTCACCATGGAGTCGTTGAGCGCGAAAAGGAGGTCCTTGACACCGAAGCCGGACCCGAGCGACGCGAGTTCGGTCGTGGCTTTGTCGTTAGCAATGGCGTTAGCAATGGCGAATGGCGATGCCGGCGAGCCCTGTCGGTTAATGCGCTGACGGCGATGCTTGCGCCGAGCGCGCGCTTCAACGCCGCGATGATTTTGTCGCGTGTGGCGTCGTCCCCCATAGCCCCGCCGCGGACGTTGACCTTGTCGCCCTCAAAGATTGCGTCGACATTGGCGCCTTTGAGCGCTTCCAGCCCGCGGCCCAAGTCGCCGAGCCACGGCGCCGCAGCGGCGCCCGGGTCGACGTGGATGTCGGTTTTTACCTTGTCCACGCCGAAGACCGCGTGGAGCATGTCGACGACCGACGTCTTCGCGTCCTCGTCGCGCACGACGCCTGACGCGCGCACCACGCCATTGTCGTTGCTGAGCGCCAGTCGGGGCGGCGTGTACGCGGACACGGGCGCGGTTGGCTCCGCCGTGGCGACTGCCGGAGGCGCCGCTGGGGTGGCAAGCGACTGTTGGGTCGTCGGCGGGCGAAGTCGGGGCCGCGGGCGCTTGCGCTGCCGGCGCAGGCGAAGCTTGCGAAGCGGTCGCCTGCGCGTCGGTCGACGGAGCAGGCGCGGGGGGCGGCGCAGCCGGCTGAGGCGCTGGCGCAGGCGTTTGCGCAACCGCGGGGGCGGAGGCGGCGGGGCGGGCGCTTGCGCCGCCGGCGGAGGAGCAGGAGGCGGGGACGGCGCCTGCGCGACGGCCGACGGCGCGGGCGTCGTAGGTTCCGGCGCCGTTGCGACGGGCGGAGCGGGCGGTATCCGGTTCATCGTCGACCAGAAATAGGAAAGGAGGCCAACGACGACCAGCGCGGCGAGCGCCGGCCATAGCCAACGCCGGATGGCCGGTTCGCTCTCCGCGCTCGCTGGATAGACATCGAGCCGGCGTCGGCGCGACCTGCTCCACCGCTGCTGCGGCTCGCGGCAGTGAGAGAAAGGCTGTGACCTCCGCAGGCACGCCGGCGGGAACGGCGCCGCGCGGCGTCAAAAGGCCGACGATCTTCGGCAAGGCGTATCCAAGCGCGGTCGAAGCAGCGGCCTGCTTCAGGCCGACGCGCCCCGCAATCGCGCTAAGCGCAGTCGCGCCGAGCGCGCGTTCGACTTGCCCGGCGGCGATCGGGCTCGCGTCCGGATGGCCGAGCCAGGATGCGACCTCCGAGGTCAGACCAGCCGATTTGAACTTATCCAAAAAACCGCCAAAGCCCCCCGGCGAATTCGGGATCATCGACAGGACTTCCCTGATGAGCGTCCGGGCGTTAGCGCCAAGCCCGAACCGGCTGGCCAGATCGTCGATGAGCGTGTCGAACGTCGCCATGTTGTCCTCCCCAAAGGTCCGCTCGCAATCAAGCTTTGCAGAAGACAATGACCGCTCGATGGCGCCGAAATCAAGCTCAAAAAGCCGGCTGAGTTTCGTCGAGGTGCCGCCGCGCCCTAGTCCATGAGCCCCTTCGCAACCGCGTAGTAAAGGAGCGCGATCGTCTTGGCGTCGGCGATTGAGCCGCGCTCGATCATGGTGAGCGCCTCGCCGAACGGGATCTCGAGGACCTCGATATGCTCGTCCTCGTCGACGCCGCCGCCGGTTCCGGCGCGGTCCGCTTCGCCGTAAGGAGCGACGAAGCAAGTGATCTTCTCGCTCATGCCGCCAGGGCTCATGTAGGCGTCGAAGGCGAGGACAGGCTCGCGAATGGCGATGCCCGTCTCTTCGAGCGCCTCGCGGACGGCGCAGACCTCGGGCGGATCGCCATCCAGCATCCCGGCGCAGACCTCGATGGTAGCAAGCGCTCCGTCGCTGAGATACGCCCCGGCGCGAAACTGCTTGACCAGCGTGACGACGCGGCGCTTCGCGTCGTAGAGCAGCACCGCCGCCGCTTTGCCATGGCGATAAACGTCGTGCTTAAGCGTGCGTGTCGAGCCGTCGTCCTCTGTGACCTCGATCTCGGTGCGGGTCAGATCGAACCTGCCCGTGGCCAGGAGCGTGTCGCTGATTACGCGCGCGGCCTTGGCCATCTTGCGCGCCTAATAGCGGAATTGTTCGCGCAGGATCCGTTCGTCGAGCGAATGCCCCGGATCATGCAAAAGGACCAGGGAGGTCGCCTTGTCCATCGCCACGGCGACCTCGACGACGCGGCGGATTTCGAAGTGGTCGGCCGCCGCGGCGACCGGGCGCTTGTCGGCTTCCATCACCTCAATGGTCACGCGTTGAGAGTCCCGCAAGAGCGCGCCGCGCCAGCGGCGGGGGCGGAACGGCGACAGCGGCGTCAACGCCATCAGTGGCACGCCGAGCGGCAGGATCGGCCCGTTGGCGGACAGGTTGTAAGCGGTCGAGCCGGCGGGGGTCGAAACCAGGATGCCGTCGGCGATCAGTTCCTCGAGCTGGGTCTGATCGTCAATTTCGATGCGCAGCTTGGCGGCCTGATAGGTCTGGCGCAACAGCGACACCTCGTTGATCGCCCGCGCCGTCGTCTCGGCTCCGTTGATGTCCCGCGCCCACATGATGAGCGGATGGATGATCGACGGCAGCGCGACCCTAAGCCGCTCGGGCAGCCCCAGCTCGGAATAGTCGTTCATGAGGAAGCCGACCGATCCTCGGTTCATGCCGAAGATCGGCTTCGGCGCCTTCATGGTCATATGCAGGGTCTGCAGCATGAGGCCGTCGCCCCCGAGCGCGACGATGACGTCGGCCTGGTCGAAGGGGCTATTGCCATAGAGGGCGGTCAGCCTCTCCAGCGCCTCGTTAGCTTCCTTGGCGCCCGAAGACAGGAAGGCGATCGTTTGCGTTCGCGCCGTTGGCGTCAGCGACCGACATCTGCACTCCCACCAACGCCTCGCACGCCTCGACGAACCGGCGCGCCGCCTGTTCGCGGCCATCTCCCGCGGGCGAAGTCTTAGCGGAGCGGCGGCCCCGCTTGAAAGCCGCCGCGGCCCCAACACAATAGCGCGCCGTACGACGGCTCATGAAGCCGTCGCGGCGACCGAAGCGGAATGCGCCCCTTATGGGAAGCGGATTATGGGAGCAGTTCCCGGGCGTCCGACGGGCCCCGCGCGGGCTTGCGCGCTGCCGCGCCTTCGGCGGTCGGCAGTTTGATCAGGAACCGCGCGCCGCAATAGAAGTCGTCAGCCTTGGCCGGGGCGAGCGTGATCGCCCCGCCGTTTCGCGCCACCAGGTCCGCCGCAATCGCGAGCCCGAGGCCGGCGCCGACATCGCTCGTCGACTTGTGGAAAGGCTCGAAAATGCGCTCGCTTTGATCGGCCGGAAATCCGGGTCCGGTGTCGCTGATCTCGACCAG
This sequence comes from uncultured Alphaproteobacteria bacterium, assembly GCA_963775405.1. GTDB lineage: Bacteria > Pseudomonadota > Alphaproteobacteria > Rhizobiales > Beijerinckiaceae > Roseiarcus. Next base: position 19,051 of record CAVZJI010000028.1, on the reverse strand, counting down.
CGCCAGCCCATCGGTGCGAATGGCCGCAAAGCGAATGGCTTTCGGACGTCCCTCTGTAGGCCCCTTGGCCATCAGCGCCTGGGCGGCGTTCCGGCTCAGGTTTTCCAGCACCCGCAACATGTGGTCCGGGTCGGCGTAAACGCAGAACCGCGGAGGAATGTCGATGTTGTAGTCGATCGCCACATCGTGTTCGCGCTGTCCCCGCCTCGACGACTTGGCTCACCAGCTCGCTCAGGTCGAAGCGGCGGCGCGACGGGGGAAGCTCGCGGCTTGCGCCATAGGTCAGCGTCGACTGACAGAACTGGATCGCGCGATCGAGGGTTGCGACCAGACGCGGCGCCAGCCGTTGGGCGAGCGGGTCGGGGATCGTCGCCAGACGATCCGAAATGAGCTGCGCGGCGCTGAGGATATTGCGCAGGTCGTGATTGATGCGCGCGACCGCCATGCCGAGCTCCGCCAGGCGCTTGCCTTGCGCCAGCTCGTGGGCGAGCGACCGCTTGCATGACCGCGAGCGCCGCCTCGGCGCGGCCGATCTCGTTGCCCCGCCCGGTCGGCGCGATCACCCGCGAAGCGTCCTGCGGGCTCTCGCCGAAGGCGATGATGTTGGATGTGAGGCGGCGGACCGGCTGGAGCACCATGCGCCACAGGGCCGCCCAGAGCACGCAAGTGACGACCGCTGCGATGGTCAGCGAAATCGTGAGAAAATTGTACGACACGCGCCGCAACGATTGGATGAGCGGCGTCTCGTCGAAGGCGAACTCGATCGCCGGTTCGTTCGCTTGGGCAGGAGCGCTCAGCTTCACGACCGTTCCGGGCGCGGCGAACAGGGCGTGAAAGGTGGCCGCCATGCTCTCGACATAGGAGCTTTCGTCGGCGGTGATCGCCTCGACGCTCTCCAGCGGCCCGCCCGCGGTAACGAACTCGCGGCGTCCCGCCGGCGTCTCGACCGCCATCCATTTGACTTCGACGCTGTTGAGGATCTTTTGCGACAGGTCGTGCGGCGGCGGGTTCGGCCCGGCCAGCCCGAAAGCGTCGACAGTCGTTTCGACGGCGCTGATCTTGCCGTGCAGCAACATCTCGCGATGGGCGGTGAGCCGGGTCACATAGAACAGGCCCATCGCCAGCAGAACAAATCCGATCGTGACCGCAAGGACGCGCGCCGCGAGGCCGAAGCCTTGGAAGGGCAGCGCGAGCCCTGGCGCGCTTGTCTGCCTTGTCAGCGCGCCTGTGAACGCGGCCGGGTTGGCGCCGCCTTCGCTCCGGGCTGTAACGTCTAACATCGTCGAGTCGCGCCCTCAGCCGTTAAGTTCATCTTCTATATGAGCCTTGATTATGGCCGAAAAATTGGCGTCCGCTTGAAATCCGAGGCTTTTTGCCCGCGCGGGATCGAAGTCACGGGCCCATCCTGCGACGATTCGGATGATCGTCTCGTCGGGCTGGCGGCGGATGAGGGCGACGGTCTTGTCGCCGGCGATCGCCCGCAAAGCCTCGATCTGCTCCCCGACGGTGACGCTCACGCCGGGCAGATTGAGCGAGCGGCGGGCGCCGAGCAGCGAGAGATCGAGTTCCGCCGCGCGCAACAGGAACTCGATCGCGGCGCGGGGCGAGGCGTGCCAATGACGAACATCGTCGCCGACCGGCAGGATCGCCTCCTTGCCGGCGAGGGGCTCGCGGATGATGCCGGAGAAAAACCCGGAAGCCGCCTTGTTGGGCAAGCCGGGGCGAACGCAGATGGTGGGCAGGCGCAGCCCAACGCCATCGAAGAAGCCGCGCCTCGAATAGTCAGCAAGCAAAAGCTCGCAGATCGCCTTCTGGGTCCCGTAGCTGGTCAGTGGAGCGGAGAGAAACTCGTCCCCGATCTTGTCGGGAAACGGCGCGCCATAGACGGCGATTGAGGACGTGAAGATCAGACGCGGCTTGTAGGCGCCGCCGGACAAAGCCTGCTCGCGCCGGATCGCCTCGAATATCGCGTGGGTTCCGCCGAGGTTGATGGCGTAGCCTTTGTCGAAATCGGCTTCCGCTTCACCGGAGACGACCGAAGCCAGCAGGAAAATGACGTCCGGCCGCGGCGCGACAAGTTTGGGCGCGGCGTAGGGAGCGGCGATGTCGAAGGCGTCGAGGGAGACCGAGAAGGGCGCATTCGCCGGCGTCTGCGGCGCAACGATGTCGACGAGATGCGCATGGGTGATCGCCTTGCCAGCGAGTTTTCCGTCGCGGACGAGGCGCGCCGTCAATTTGCGCCCGATCATGCCCGCCGCGCCGATGATGAGCGCCTTCATCCAAATTTTCTCCCTTCGCCGCGGCCACGCCATTCCTGCTCGCGGGATGGTCGCAATCTAAAGCGGTTTTGCCGCCCTGCATATTCCCGTTCCTCTGTCAAGTTAAGCGAACCATTGTCGAAGCAGAAAATTAAGCCGCCTTGTTTTTGCCTCATCTACTCTCCAGAGGGGCCTGGTAACGTTTAGAACAATGAGGTGTAGTGAATGCGGAAAGTCATGTTGGTATGCGCGGCCATTGTTGGATTTACGAACGTAACGGCCGCAAGTGAATTGGGTATAGCCTCTTACTATCAAAATCCACATTACAGCGGACTGATCGCCGCCCACAAAACCCTTCCCATGGGAACGCGGGTGAAGGTGGTCAATCTCGACAATGGCCGCAGCGCCGTCTTGAAAATCGTCGACCGGGGGCCGTTCATCCGTGGGCGGATCATTGACGTCTCGCCGGCCGCGGCGAGCGTGCTCGGCTTCCGCGAGGCAGGCCTGGCGCATGTGCGGGTCGAGCGGAACTAACTCTTCAGCGACGATCGGCGATCGCGCGCCGCCCCGGCGTTTTGGCGCGCGTTGCGCTTGGGCGCAGGGGCGGGCGACTTAGTCTTCCGAGTCCGCGGCTCTTGGGCGGCGGGCAGGCGCCGAGCAGGGCGTCGTAAAATCTCACAAAACCTGCGATCGGTCTGTTAATTGTGTCTCCTGCAGGGTAGCGCGTGGCGCGACCCTCGGGGGAGGCTGATCGCAGATGTCGAAATTCATGCTCGCCTCGATGCTCGTTCTTGGATGGACATTCGTTTCCCGGGCGGCCTTTGCCGAGGCGAAATGCCCGGCTGGGGACGCGCCAATCTTCGAGGAGGATTTGCGGGCGACGGCGAGCTGCGAGGCCGCTCATAAGCTCCACGACGCCTGCGCCTGGGGATCGAGCGGCGATGCGGGCCTGAGCGGGGTCGTCATCGAGAAATGCGAAGCCGTCTTTCTCAGCCGCCTCACGCCGGCGCAGAAGAGAAACTACCAGGATCGTCAGCAACGCTGCAGCGACAAATATGCGAGAGAAGACGGGAGCCTGGCGGTCGCGGAGGCGTCGCTTTGCGCCGAGGCGATCGCCGTCTCCTTCGCCAGGAACGCCGCTGCTGCCGGCCGCATTCCCGCCGCGCCGCTTGCGCCAGTGAAGGCCAGCTTCGATTGCGACAAGGCGCGCACGAAACTCGAGCAACTGATCTGTTCGAGCGACGTTATCGGCGGCGAGGACATCGATCTCTCTGCGGCCTATCGAAAAGCCTTCAACCGCGCGGCTCCCGACGCCCGCGAGGCGCTCGTCGCCAGCGAGAATGGCTGGCTCTCTTATGTGGCGAAGTCGTGCATCGGCGGCGCGATCGGCGACTTTGATTCCAAAAGTTGCGCGGAGCAGGCGTTTTCCGATCGCGCCGACCAACTGAAGCGGTGCATGTCTAAAAGCGGCGACGAGGCGAAAGCGTGCCTGAATGCTTACGCGCCCGTCGTCAACGGGGTGACGCAGGCGAAGCCATGACGGCTCGTTTGGGCAGGGGTGATCGGATGAGAAGGCGGCTCTTGCCCGTGGCGCTGCTGACGGCGTTGCTCGCCTTAATCCCGCCGGCGGCGGCTGATGACGCGAGCGATTTCTTTGCTCTGTTCGATCGGACCTGCGCGAAATCCCTGACCAATCAGCAAGCCTTCATCGAGGCGGCGAAGGCCGCCGGCGCGACCTTCAAATTCGCTCTTTCTCGGCGCCCCGAAGCCGAGATGGCGCACGCCTGGGGCGACACGAGCTATTGGGTCATGGACGACCGGCCGCGCGGGCTCACGTTGTCGATGAGCGCCGTCGGCTCGGACGCTGAGCACAGCTTGAGCTGCATCGTCTATGCGCCGCCGCATTCAAGCCTTACGCTCGACGGCGCGATCGCCCATATCCGCGCAATTATGGGACTTGGCGAGCCGACCGACCGGCATGAGGCGGGTCAGGCTCGGCCGGGCGGCGCGAGCTGGTTCATCGGACCCGCCCTCAACCAGCAGCGCATCGGCGCCGACATCGCCAGCGCCGATAGCGACGCGGCGAGTTCGATCGCCGTGATTACCCCCCAACATGCTCAAACTCAGTCTCCCGCCGCGGTCGCGCTCAAGGCGGCGGTCGCGCAACTGAAGCTGACAGCTGCCGCGCGATTTGAACGACAGCGTCACCGCGACCGACGTGCGCGCCGAGGACATGACAATCGTCTATGTCCTCGACATAAGGCGCGGCCATGAGGTCGGAAACATGAAGGCCCTTCAGGACGCGATGACCGAAAAGCTCTGCGCGAGCGCCATGCGCGCAACGATCGCAACGGGCGTCTCCGTGATCTACGAATATTGGACGCCTGGCGCCGCCCGCAGCCTGCGCGGGAAGGTCAATATCTCGGCTTGTCCGTAGGCCGTGCTTTAGCGCGGCTCGGCTCAATTCGCGCGAGCCCAAGACAGCGCGACGATCGGCTTCGGAGGTCATGGCCGCGCCTCCTCGCGGCCGTTCCTTTCACGAACGGGGAACAGCCGGGCGTGCGGCTGAGAAAAAGGCGTCGCCAAAGGCTAAATTCCCGCTTCCAAGGACATGCTCATAAGGACCAGCGCCCAATAGCCACCGCGGATGCGCACCCGCGAAGCGCGATAGTCGTCCGCATGGCGCCGAGCTCATTGGTGCGGCCTTCCATGAGCATCAGCTCGACTTCGCTCCGGACCTCGACGATAGGCTCGCTCGGCTCGTCGGCCTGCACGGGCGCCGACGCGAGCCAGATGGCCAGAGCCAACAACGCCGCGCCGAAGCGCATCCCGCCAAACACCATGACGCATCCTGTATCACGGTTATACGATTAGATTATGTTATACAATGAAGCTCAGGTCCGGCGAGTAGAAAGGGCGGACGAAGGTTGACGGAAAGTGGAGGCAAAGACCGCAGCTAGGCAGGGCGGAACTAAACGGGGTGGTAACCGACTGAAAACATTAGGGGGCGCCGGTAAAATTGCCGCTAGGGCTCAGCGCGCCGGTCCTGGCGCACCCTCTTTGGCCCTAATTTCCGCCTTCGAGCAGCCGCCGCGCGATCACCTGCGCCTGGATCTCCGCCGCGCCTTCAAAGATATTGAGAATGCGCGCGTCGCACAGGACCCGGGAGATCGGATATTCGAGGGCGAACCCGTTGCCGCCATGGATCTGCAGCGCATTATCCGCCGCCGCCCAGGCGACGCGCGCGGCGAGCAGCTTCGCCATGCCGGCTTCGAGATCGCAGCGGCGGCCTTCGTCCTTGGCGCGCCCTGCGAAATAGGTGATCTGGCGGGCGATGTGAATTTCGACCGCCATCATCACCAGCTTGTCGGCGACCCGGGGAAAAAGGATGATCGCCTTGCCGAACTGCACCCGCTCCTTGGCGTAGCGCAGTCCGAGCTCGAAGGCGCATTGCGCCACCCCCACGGCCCGCGCGGCCGTCTGGATGCGGGCGGATTCGAAGATCTCCATCAATTGTTTGAAGCCCTGGCCTTCCACCCCGCCGAGCAGGGCGTCGGTTGGAACGCGGAAACCGTCGAAGGCGATCTCGTATTCCTTCATGCCGCGATAGCCGAGCACTTCGATTTCGCCCCCCGACATGCCCTTGGCCGGGAACGGATCGGTGTCGCTGCCGCGCGGCTTCTCGGCCAGAAACATCGATAGGCCCCGGTAGCCGCGCTCATCGGGGTTGGTTCGGACGAGCAGCGTCATCAGGTCGGCGCGAACAGGATGGGTGATCCAGGTTTTGGCTCCGCTGACGACATAGTCGTCGCCGTCGCGGACGGCGCGGGTGCGCAAGGATGCAAGGTCGGAGCCGGTGTTGGGCTCGGTGAATACGGCGGTCGGCAGGATCTCCCCGCTCGCGATTTTGGGCAGGTATTTCTGTTTTTGCGCCTCGGTCCCCCCGACGATGATGAGTTCGGCGGCAATCTCGGACCGGGTGCCGAGCGAGCCGACGCCGATATAGCCGCGCGACAGCTCCTCCGATACGACGCACATCGCCACCTTGCCGAGCCCCATGCCGCCGTAAGCCTCGGGAATCGTGAGCCCGAAGACGCCCATGGCCGAAAGGCCGGCAATGATTTCGAGCGGGATGTAAGCGTTGGCGCGGTGCCAGCCTTGGGCGTGCGGAACGACCTCGGCGTCGGCGAAGCGGCGCATCTCGCCGCGGATCGCCTCGAAGGTTTCGTCAAGGCCCGGATCGCCGATCAGGCCTTCCCGCGCCTCCGTGATCAGAGCGGCGAGGGCGGCGCGGTTTTCCCGCGTGTTGCCGGAGGCGATCAGGGCCTCGACGGCCTCGTTGCGAAAGGGCGCGATCTCTCGAGGCTCGAGGCCGAAGTCGGCGAGACGGACGATTTCGCCCTGGTTCATTGGGATGGCGCTAAAGATCTGGGCGAGATATTCTCCAAACCCAATGCGCGTCAGGAGCTGTTCAGTCTCGCCGAATCGACCGTCCTCCTGCGTACGATTGGCATAGGCCGCCATTTCCTTGATTGCTTCGACATAGGTCGCAAGCCACGCCAGCCCGTGGACGGCGCGCTGTTCGGCCTCTATCCTATCGGCGCTGAGCTTGCCGTTTTCGCTCACCCGTTCGCGCACGGAGGTTAGTGCGCAATCCATGAGGCCCTGGGCGGCGAAGTGGGCCTGGCGGGCAAGGTCGTCGAGCGTCAAGGGGGTCGCTCCTTCAGTTGGGGGCCTTTGCTGCGCCGCAGCATGCGTCGCCGCATTCCTCCTTGCAATGCGTCTTTTGGCGCCCGCCTCGGGAGAATTCGGCCTTGCGGGTGGCGCTCTGGGCCGGGCCGGGCCAAAGTGGCCGCCAGTGAGGGGAGGCTCGAGCAAGGGTGCGTGGGGCGCTACGAATTGTCTGGCAGGCGGCGGAGAAATTCGCCGCCGATGACGGCTGGGCGATCGCCAGCTATATCGGCCTGACGCTGCTGACTTCGTTGTTCCCTTTCCTCATTTTCGTCGCGGGGCTGGCCGGGTTCCTCGGCTCGGACGACCTTGCGCACGAGGCGGCGAAGCTCGTATTCGCCGAATGGCCTGAGGTTGTGGCGCGCCCGATCGCCCAGGAGGTCGAGCGGGTTCTGACCACCCCGCGCAGCGGCGGACTGCTCACCTTCGGCGCGGTGTTCTCATTCTACTTTGCCTCGAGCGCCGTCGAAGCGCTTCGGGTCGGGCTCAATCGCGCCTACGCCCTCGTTGAGCCGAGACCGTGGTGGATGCTGCGGCTCCAGTCGCTGGGGCTGGTGCTGATCGGGTCGATCGCCCTGTTGGCGCTCGCCTTCCTTGTCGTGCTCGGGCCGCTGATCGTGGACACGCTCGGGGCCTTCTTTCCCTCGGTGGAGCAGGCCCACAGCCTGCTTACGTTCCTGCGCATCGGCATCGCCGGCTTGATGCTGGCGAGCTCGCTCCTTCTGGCGCATCTCATCCTGCCCGCCCATCGGGTCGGGTTTCGCGACATCCTGCCGGGCGTATCGATGACCTTCATCGCCAGCATCGCCTTCGGCGAAGTCTTCGGTTTCTATTTGAGCGAGTATTTGCGCAACTATATTTCGACCTACGCCGGTCTTGCATCGGTGATGATCGCGCTGGTCTATCTCTATTGGGTGGCGCTCCTGTTCGTGTTCGGCGGTGAGCTCAACGCGGCCATCATCCGGGCGCGCCAGCAGCGGGCGGCCGGATGACGCAAAAGCCCAATCGGGTGTCACGCCGGCGACTTGGAAATCCAAGCGAATTTCTCTGGGAAGACTACAGAACTTGCCCGTTACGATTAACTTGCGGGTTCGCGCGTCCGCGTTACACATTGCCAATGTGTCCGGTCCAACTCCAAGAGGTCGGAGGACAGTTTGAACATCGCAACCCGCGCTCGCTACCCGTTTTTGACGGGTGGAGGGGACGCCGCCGAAATCGTAGCGAGTTTCGACTGGGCTGCGACGCCGCTTGGTCCGATAGAGACCTGGCCCGCCGGCTTCAAGAGTACGCTCGCATTGATCCTGCGCTCGCCCGTCCCGATCGTGACCTTATGGGGCGAGGATGGGATCATGATCTACAACGACGGCTATTCCGTGTTCGCCGGTGGCCGCCACCCAAATCTGTTCGGCTCCAAGGTCCGGGAGGGTTGGCCCGAGGTCGCCGACTTCAACGACAACATCATGAAGGTGGGGCTCGCCGGCGGAACTCTGGCCTACCGAGACTTCCCGCTTACGCTCTATCGGCATGACGGCAAGCCGGAGCAAGTCTGGCTCAACCTCGATTACTCGCCGCTTCTGGGCGAAGACGGGAGACCTGCCGGAGTCATGGCGATCGTCGTCGAGATCACGGACAAGGTGCGGATCGAGCGCGAGCTTGACGCCGAACGCAAGGGCCTCAAGCGCATGTTCGAGCAGGCGCCCGGCTTCATTGCGATGGCGAGCGGGCCCGAGCATCGTTTCACCATGGTGAACGAGGCCTATCGGACGCTCGTCGCCGGCCGCGATGTGGTGGGTAGGACCGTGGCCGAGGCGCTTCCGGAGGTGGTCGAGCAAGGCTTCGTCGGGTTGCTCGATCGGGTCTATGCTTCCGGCGAGGCTTATGTCGGGCGCCGCGAGCCCGTCAATCTGCAGCAAGGGCCGGATGGCGCCCTCCAAGAGCGCTACCTCGATTTCATCTACCAACCCATTTCGGCCGATAATGGCGGCACGACCGGCATCTTCATCCAGGGCCACGACGTCACCGAGCAGCACACGACGGAGCAGGCGATCCGCACCGAATCTCGCAAGCTCGATGTGCTGAATCGCTCCGGCGCTTCGCTCGCCGCTGAGCTCGATGTGGACAAGATCGTGCAGATTGCCACCGACGCCTGCACTGAGATCGTGGGCGCCGAGTTCGGCGCCTTCTTCTACAAGGTCATCAACGACAAGGGCGAGAGCTATATGCTCTATGCCCTCTCTGGTGTGCCGCGGGAGCACTTCGACAAATTTCCCATGCCGCGCAACACGGCCGTGTTCGAGCCGACCTTTAAGGGGACCGGGGTCATCCGCTCCGATGATATCCTTAAAGACCCGCGTTATGGAAAGAATGATCCTTATTACGGCATGCCCAAAGGACATTTGCCGGTGCGGAGCTATCTCGCTGTGCCCGTCACCTCGCGCTCAGGGGAGGTGATCGGCGGACTTTTCTTTGGGCACGGCGAGCCCGGCAAGTTCGTCGACGAGCATGAGGAGCTTCTCGTCGGCATTGCCGGCCAGGCCGCCACAGCCATCGACAACGCCCGCCTCTTTCAGGCCGCCGAACGGGAGGTGGCTGAGCGCCGCCGTGCTGAAGAAGCCTTGCAGGCTTTGAACAACACGCTCGAGCAGCGCGTTCTGGACGAAGTCTACGCCCGCTCCAAGGTCGAGGAACAACTCCGCCAGGTCCACAAGATGGAGGCGGTCGGACAGCTCACCGGCGGCATCGCCCACGACTTCAACAATATGCTCGCCATCATCATGGGCGGCCTTAGTCTCCTGCAACGCAAGCTCGCGCGCGGCGAGACCGACGTTGGGCGGTTCGTCGACGCAGCCATCGATGGCGCGCAACGCGCGGCGACCCTCACTCAACGGCTTCTGGCGTTCTCTCGTCAGCAACCGCTTTCACCCGAACCCCTGGTCATCAACAAACTGGTCGCCGGCATGAGCGAGTTGCTTGACCGTACGCTTGGCGAGCAAGTCAAGGTCGAGACCGTGCTCGCCGCCGGTCTGTGGCAGGTTAAGGCCGACCCGGCGCAGCTTGAGAACGCGATCCTCAATCTTGCGGTCAACGCGCGCGACGCAATGTCAGGCGGCGGTAGGCTGACCATCGAGACCCTGAATGCTTTTGTGGATGACGTCTATGCCCAGGAGTACGCAATCGAGGCCGGTCAGTACGTGCTCATCGCGGTCGCCGATGCGGGCGCAGGCATGACGCCGGAAATTATCGCCAAGGCCTTCGACCCCTTCTTTACAACCAAAGGCGCCGGAAAGGGGACGGGTCTGGGCTTGAGTCAGGTGTACGGCTTCGTTCGCCAGTCCGGCGGCCACGTAAAAGTCTATTCTGAACTCGGGGTGGGAACGTCGGTGAAGATTTATCTGCCGCGCCACTACGGCGCAGCGGTGGCGGCCGAACAGGCGAAGGGGCTCACCAGCATTCCGCGCGGTTTGCAGGGCGAGATTGTTCTCGTTGTGGAGGACGACGAGCGTGTCCGCGCGCTTTCCATTGAGGGCCTAAGGGAGCTTGGCTACAGCGTCGTCGAAGCTTCTGGCCCCTCCCAGGCGTTGCGCATGCTCGACGAGGGCCAGCGGGTCAACCTGCTGTTCACAGACGTCGTCATGCCGGACATGTCTGGGCGACAACTGGCCGATCGCGCGAGGGAGAAACGGCCGAACCTCAGGGTGCTCTACACGACGGGCTATACTCGAAACGCCATCGTCCACAACGGGATGCTCGATCCGGGCACCAACCTCTTGACCAAGCCTTTTAGCATCGAGGAACTGGCGGCGAAGGTTCGCAAGATCCTGGATGAGGAGGCCTAAGAGGATCTCATAACCCCCTCGCCTTGAAATACTTCAACAGGGTCCAGACCGCCGCTTGCTGGTCCTCGTCCATCTCCATCAAGTCGAGGTGCGTCAGAAGGATTTCTGACGGCTTTTTGCCCTCGATGGGGGGCAGGGCTGGGGGCAGAGCTTCTCGAGGTTGGGGCGGCTCTGCGTCGCACTCCTTCGAACTTGCAAACGCTGGCTTCGCGAGTTTCCTGCGCGGCGTCAGAGACCGCGGCTTCCGACCCTTCAACACTCGGCCGCTGATTTTCACGCCCGCATCGTTCGCGGCGTAGAGGAAGAAGGTCACGCACTTCTGGATGACCGCGTCGGCCGCTGGGAACGCCCCCCTGAACGCCTGGTTGAAATGGGAAGGCGTGGCGGTTTCCAAGTCGATCGCGAACAGCGGCTCATATTCTTGCCGAAGGCGCTCCAGGAGTTTCTCGGACCAACTCCCAGTCCCGTGCGCTTTCACCAGTCCCTTGAGGCGCTCGGTCGGACGTCCGTCCGCCTCGATGAGACCGAGGAACCGAAGCGCGTGCATAAGCTGAGTGCCGACCACGCCTGAAAAGCGCGTCAGCACGCTGCGGTCGATACGCGACGGAACGCCGTGCTCGTGCAGATCCTCGATGAAGGTCTTGAACGTCCGGTACGACGTGTATGGCGGCGTTCCCGACGACCTCGTCCGCTCGAGCATCACGATCTCCCGGCGTTCGGAACGCCGCGCCCCGTATTCCGCACGAAGGGATCACTATACCGTATTTATGGTCTCCGTAGGACTATTCCAAATGGGCGGTTGCGGCCTGATTCGTTTTTTTAAAATGCTGAAGAAATTGGAAATTCTTCCAAAATTGATGGACTGAAGAGGCGGCAACGTCTCCTCGTCCGGCTGGGACAAGAATATCCACACTGAGACCATTCCGCGCGGCGGAACGCCGCAGCGACAGCGATTGGAGCCGTGCAAATGCTGTGGACCGCCGAGGCCGTCGAGGATCTCAAGAAGCTTGCTCTTCAAGGAAAAAGCGCAAGCCACATCTCCGTGGCGCTTGGCGTCGGATCCCGAAACGCGGTCATCGGAAAGGCGAGCCGGATCGGGATCAAACTCAATGGAGGGGGCGCGCCTCCGGACGGGGCGAGATGAAGGCGCGCGCGGGTCAACCCCGATGGGCCACTACGGGTTGCCCTCGGCCCCATGCCGACGACCACGGCTCCAGTTCTGCGCTCGCTCGCGATCTCCAGGTCTCGCCGGGGGACGGCAGGGCGGCAGGATGTGGCTTTGGCAGAGCCGAGATCGGCGAGATGCGACGGCTGAGGTTCGAGGAGATTCGTAAATCCTCCTGTCGGTGGCCGCTCGGCGATCCGCGGAGCGGAGATTTCGCCTATTGCGGGCTCACGCCAGTCGGAGGGCAGTCGTATTGCGCCGGGCACTGCCAAATGGCTTATCGATCGCCGCAGGCGCGACCGATTGCGCGGGAGCGGCAAGGGCTCCGCGTCATCGGGAATTCATGGCGCCTGTCGTGAGGCAGCGCTAAACAGAATTGCGTTCAGGTGGACGCAGCCAATTGTAGCCGCGCTCGATAGCCCGTCCACAGACGGGCGTCCTTGCGAACGCCCTTTGGAGCTTGGCGGACGCGGTTGGCGACCGCGTCTACAAATCGCCGTTTCCCTCGAAAACGCAGATGAGGCCAGGAGCGTCCGCGTCCGCTTCCCGCCGCGTCGAAGCGGACTGGATGAGAAGCTGCCGCAGGCCGGCCTCGCGCGCCGCCGTCTCGACATAGGACCGGCTGTGCGCAAACCGCATCGTCGGCTCAAGCCTAAATCCGTCGCCTTCGCAGGTCTCGACCGAGAACGCGAACAGGCCCTCCGCGGTCAGCGCAGTCTCGACGGCGGCGAACAGAGGCGCGAGGTCGCCGACATAGACGAGCACATCAGCGGCCACGATCAGGTCGAAGCCGCTCGGCCGCTCGCGCATCGGCGCGACCGCGTCCCCGACAAGGAGTTCGTCATAGACGGCGCGCTCGCGCGCCTTCGCGATCATGGCCGGCGAAAAGTCGACGCCGGTCAAATGGTCGGTGCGGTCGCGGAGCGCCTCCCCCATGAGGCCCGTGCCGCAGCCGAGGTCGAGAACGGAGGCGAAGCGGCGGTCCGGCGCGACGGCGCTCAAGGCCTCAGCGATGAGGGCAGGGGCGCGATAGCCGAGATTTTTGATGAGATGCTTGTCGAAGCGCCAAGCGTAATCGTCGAATAGCCGAGCGACATAGGCCTGAGGCAGCGCATCCGGGACGTTGCCTCGCCCCATGAGCGCGAGCCGCGCCGCCGCGCCTTGCGCGTCGGCAGGATCGGCTGCGAGCGTTCCGTGAAAGGCTCGAGCCGCGGCGTCCAGGTCACCTAGCTTTTCCCGCGCTTCGGCGAGGGCGAACCAGGCCGCCGCCCAATGCGGCGCTCGCTCGACCGTCTGCTCGTACAGCTCGGCGGCGGCGCTCCAGTCGCGCTCTTTCGCCGCGGCTTTGGCGCGGGCGAAACGGCGCTCGGCGATGAGATCGCCTGCCGCAAGGGGATCGCGGGTCATGCTACCCGTCAGCAAGCGCGGCTTTGAGGCGCGGCAGCTTGACATGCACATTGTTTGTGTTGGCCAGTTCGATCAGGCCGCCGAAGCGGCGCTGTCTCTTAGCCTCGTGGTTGATGAAGATTTCAGAGAGGCGGTGATTGAGGAAGGGATTGGAGAACCGCTCGATCACGGTTTTGAGGTACGCCTTCGCCTCATCTCCCATGCCGATCGCCGCGAACACCGGAAGCACTTCTTCCGCGTAAAGCGCGTCAAGTTTTCTGCGCATCGTTGTGTCGGCCACCGCCTCGCGGACCGTCAGGGTAGGCGCCCCGCCTTCTTTGGCCCAAAGCTCGGCGAGATAGGTGTGGCCGAGATTGAGGATGAACAGCTTCAGGCGCTCGTAAGGCTTGAGGTCGGCGGCGACGACGATGGCGGGATGCCGGCAAGGAAGTTCGAGGCCCGGCTGGTCCTCAATCGCCCATAACGCATAGGGCTCGGCGACCGCGCCCAGGGGCTCGAGCGGCTCGGAGACGATGCGGTCGACCAGCGAATTGACCCAGACGCATTCCTCCCCGACCCAGCGGCGCGCGTCCGCCGGCGCCTGCCAGCGATCAAGCACGTGCAGCACCACGTCCCGCAGGACCTTGCCGTTCGTCGGCGTCAGCTCGCAAGGGAAGAGCGTGATCGGCTCCGTGCCAGCGCGGAGGCGCGCGAGCAGGAGTTTGGCGAGCTTGGCGGGGAACGATCGGGGCGGCCCGGCGTCAAGCCGATCGTCGGGATCGGTCTCGTAGCCGCGATCGGCGGTGTTGGACACGGCGCAGCGCGCCGCAATGAACAGGCGCTCGAGCTCGTCCCATTGGGTCGCCGCGTCGAGGCCAGCGCCGACGCTCGAAACCTCCACGATTTCGTCGACGATCGCCCCGTCGCTGAGGCCTTTGACCAGAACCGGATAAGGCTGGCCGGCGGCAAAGGCGGCGACGCGCCGGCGGCTTTCTGGGCTCCCTGTGGTTCCCGCCACCGCGATGCGCCCCACGGCTTCGCCGCGAGGCAGCGCCTCGCTGACGAACAGGTCGACGTGCGCCTGCAGGAAGCGGCTCGCGCCGAACTGGAGGATTGGGAATTCGGTCAAATCTCTGTCTCCGCGCCCGCGGCTTGTGGCCGGGGCGCAGGCGCTTGTCCATTCCGTCGAACGCGGCGGGTTGATTTTTTTGGCTATCTCTGCTTGAAGGGCCCCATGCGAACGTGGTCGACGACCCTGCACCTTAGACGCCCGGCGCGCTAGACGCGTCGGGACATCGTTTCGCATCCGCCTTTTTTCACGACAGGCAAGGTCGGCCAGCTGATTTCAGCTCAAGCGCCGCCAAAAAGTCTTCCAGGGTTCGTCATGACACAGATGCCAATTCAAAAGTACCGCGCCTACGCGCCTATCGTCCTGCCTGACCGGCAATGGCCCTCGCGCATCATCGACAAGGCCCCGATCTGGTGCTCGGTCGATCTTCGCGACGGCAATCAGGCGCTGATCGAGCCGATGGGCGTCGAGCGCAAGAACCGCATGTTCAAGCTCCTCGTCGACATGGGCTTCAAGGAGATCGAGGTCGCCTTTCCTTCCGCCTCGCAGACCGATTTCGACTTCGTGCGCTCAATTATCGAGGGTGGCGCCATTCCTGACGACGTCGCCATCCAGGTCTTGACCCAGTGCCGCCCGGAATTGATCGAGCGCACGTTCGAGGCGGTCAAGGCTGCGAAGAAGGTCATCGTCCACTTCTACAATTCGACGTCGACCCTGCAGCGCGAGGTCGTGTTCAGGACCGATCGCAAGGGCGTGACCGAGATTGCGGTCAACGCCGCCAAGCAGGTCAAGGCGCTCGCGGCGGCGGCCCCGGGCACGGATTTTCAGTTCGAATATTCGCCCGAGAGTTTTACCGGCACCGAGCTCGATTTCGCCCTCGAAATATGCGAGGCGGTCAAGGACGTCATCAAGCCGACGGCCTCGAAGCGGCTCGTTCTCAACCTGCCGGCCACCGTCGAGATGGCGACGCCGAACACCTACGCCGACCAGTTCGAGTGGTTCGGGCGGCGCATATCAGACCGCTCGAGCGTGATCCTGTCGGTGCATCCGCACAACGATCGCGGCACCGCGGTCGCGGCGGCCGAGCTGGCGTTGATGGCGGGCGCCGAGCGCGTCGAGGGCACTTTGTTCGGCAATGGCGAGCGCACCGGCAACGTCGACATCGTCACCATGGCGTTGAACCTGTTCACGCAAGGCGTCGAGCCTGAGCTCGACCTCAGCGACGTCAACGGAGTCCGGGATGTGGCCGAGCATTGCACGCAGCTGCCGGTGCACCAGCGTCACCCTTACGTGGGCGAACTCGTCTACACCGCATTTTCGGGGTCGCACCAGGACGCAATCAAGAAGGGTTTCGAGGCGCAGGAGAAGCGCAACGATCCTGTGTTCATGGTGCCTTATTTGCCGATCGACCCCAAGGACGTGGGTCGCGACTACGAGGCGGTGATCCGCATCAATAGCCAGTCCGGCAAGGGCGGCATGGCCTACATCCTGCGGGCCGACCACGGCCTCGACCTGCCGCGTCCGCTGCAGGTCGAATTTTCCAAGATCGCGCAGGAGCGGATGGACGCCGATGGCAAGGAGCTGACCTCGCCCGAGCTATGGGCTTTGTTCCGCCAGGCCTATCTTCTCGACAATCCGCCGATGACGCTGGTCAAGCAGCAGACGGTCCCGACCAGCCCGGACAATCGCGAACTTGTTGCGACGATCCGCAAGGCTGATGGCTCCGCAATGACGATCGAGGGGGAGGGCAACGGGCCGATCGACGCTTTCGTTGACGCCTTGAAGAAGGCGTTCAAGGTCGAGTTCTCCTTCATCGATTATCACGAGCACGCCGTCGGCCGCGGCGCCAATGCGACGGCGGCGAGCTACGTCGAGATCCAGGATTCCGAAGGCCGGCCGGTGCATGGAGTCGGCATGGACCCCAACATCGTGATGGCTTCGCTCAAGGCCACGCTCGGCGCGGTGCTGAGGCTGATGGGCCGCGAGGGCAGGGCGCTTTAGCGTCAAATCAGCGACGTCTGGACCAGCTGCGACCACTCAGCGGCAGTCCCCGATCTCGTGGCCGCAGCGTGCAGCGCGGGTAGCGACCGCCGTCTCTAGTCCTCCGACTTGCGTAGATGTCACTTGACGAATAGTCGCGCTCAAAGACATTCGGACCTGTGCCCTTGGCAGGTCCACTCGCACTTCTTGACCGTTGCAGAGACGCTCAGCTTCCGGTCGCCAAAGTTAGCGATCGCCATGCCCGGCGTCTGTCCGACCGGCTCGAGTTTGCCATCGGTCATCGTGACCTCATAGCGTTCCGTCCGTGAGTTGAAACGCGAATGTGGCTCCCGGCTTACGCGCAACGCCATAACCTGAAAGCTCGTTCGCCTTCGGCCCATCGCCATTCCCACATAGCTTTGCTTCGGTCTGAACTGCGCCGGCCACGGGGCCATCGGTAATCTGGCAACTTGATTGCCCAATAGCGTTACAGCGCGCGGCCCTCGCGATCCGCAGTTGCTACGCGTCCCTACATCGCGACAGACGCTATGCCCATGAAGCTCTTGAGCCGTCGCACTCGGCGCGGCAAGTGCGAAGCAATCGCATGAGAGACTGCCAAAATACAATGGAACAGGCTGGATGCCCGTCATTTGCGTTCTCCTCCCTATGCAGGTGCTCTGACTCGAATATTTCGCCGAATGCCATCTCCGAGGACACGCCAATATCGCCGGGTATTTGTCAGCCGGTTTGCGGGCGTGTCGGAGCACATTTCCATGAAAGGCGCTGTGACGGGGATTACACTCTGACAGATCACGCCTTACCAACGGCTTTGGCGCGTCACTGCAGTTCCGATGCGTCGCTTAGAAGAGAGAACCAGCGGCAAGAATGACGACGCTTAAGGCGCGCTTCCCCCCGAAGCGCCGGCGCCATAAGCTACGGTGAACGCACGTGTGCGCCAGTTCGAGTTCTCTCGCCTTGCGGCTTGCCCTACGCCGTCGCGAACGCTTCCTTTGGACGCCGGCCGATCGAGAGCGCGAGCCCGGCGGCTATCATGCAGGCGACGCCGGCGACATAGAGCGCGGGCAGGTACGCGCGAGCTCGCTGCGCGAGACACCGGCGCCGAAGCGGCCGTCGCCGCGCCGAGCTGCGGGCGGCGAAAATCCAGCCGAAGGTGAGGTTTGCCTTCTCCGCGCTGAACCGCTCGGCGGTCAGCCGCACGGTCGGCGGCACGGTCGCGACCCAGTGAGGCCGTAGAAGACGGCGAACGCGGACAGCCCGACGACGGGCGGGTTGGTGAAGGCAGCACGATCAGCGACAGGCCTCGGAGGCCGTAATACGCGAACAGCAGCCAGCGGTTGTCGAGCCGTCGGAGAACCAGCCGGAGAGCAGCGTGCCGACGAAATCGAAGGCGCCGATGGCGGCGAGCGCTCCAGCGGCGCTGACTGGGGCGACGCCGTAGTCGCCGCAAAGCGAGATCCAGTGGGTCTGGATCAGCCCGTTGGTCGAGAGGCCGCAGACGTAGAAGGTGGTGAACAGCACCCAGAACGTGCGGCTCCGCCGCGCTTCGTAAAGCGCCCTCAAAGGCGAAACCATCATGGCGCTCAAAAGGAGAGGACTTGTGGCGGCGGCGGCTCAACCGCGCCGGCGCGCCGAACGGCTTGAGGCCGAGGTCCGCGCGGCCTGTCGCGCAGCACGAGCAGGGCGACCGTCCCCGCAGCCGCCCAGCATCGCGACAACGAAGGCGAGCGCGACCCCGCCAGCCGTGGTCCTCGGTCAGCTTGGCCAGCAGCGGCAGGAAGACGAGCTGGCCGGTGGCGTTGCTCGCCGTCAGCATGCCGACGACGAGGCCGCGGCGTTTGACGAACCAGCGGGTCGCGACCGTCGCGCCGAGGACCAGCGCGACCATGCCGGTGCCGAAGCCGATGATCACGCCCCACAGAGCGACGAGCTGCCAGAGTTCGGTCATACCGAGCGAGGCTAGGATGGCGCACGGCGATTAGCAGCATCGCCCCCGTCCCCCCACCACCGTTCTCACGCCGAAGCGGTTGATGAAGGCCGCCGCGAAGGGCGCGATCAGACCGTAGAGCGCGAGCCGCACCGCGAGGGCAGCCGAAATGTCGGCTGCGCTCCAGCCGAATTCCTTCTCGAGCGGTCCGATGAACACGCCGGGCGCGCCCATGACCCCGGCCGTCGCCAGCATGACGAGGAAACGGCCCCCCCGGCTGCCGCCGAGCCGTAGAAGACGCCTCGCTTCGCCAGCGCGGCAGCGAGCCAATTGGAAAGCGCGAGCGCCGCGAACTGCCTTTGCGGCTGGGCAGTGTTCTGCACAGCCGGCCCCGATATCGTCATCTCAAACTCCGTGACGGGTATCTACCCGCAAATTGGCCAAAAAAATCAAAGATTGTGCGCGAGCGTCTGCAGCTGCGCCGCTCCGGTCGCGCCCAGGGCCGCTCTCGACGCGCCGCTGGGCTTCGTCCCATAAGGGGGCGCCGACCCGCAACGCGCGCTCTCCCTCAGGCGTGAGCCGCACCGCAGCCTCCGCGGTGGTCCTCCGCCGAGGCCATGGACACGAGCCGAAGTTTTTCCAGCGCCTTCACGTTTCGTCCGATCGTCGATCGGTCCAATT
>CAVZJI010000027.1:0-204002 GCA_963775405.1 uncultured Alphaproteobacteria bacterium | reverse complement strand
CCCGTTCTCGCCAGGCGCGCCAATATCAACTGTATCGTTGCCAAGAAAGTCTACCCCGCCAGTCAAATTTAGCGTTGTGCCGGGCGCCGCCGCGAAGGTCGTCGTGCTGCCGCTGGAAAGATTGATTGCGTTGGCGAAAGCGGTAGTTGCGGTTTCCAAAAGCTCGCCGCCGCTGAAGGCTAGGGTTCCTGTTCCGAGCGCCGTGGCTTTGCCAACGCCGAGCACGCCACCCGCTAGTGCGACGCCACCGATCGTGTTCGCCTCGCTGAGCGATACGAGGCCGGAATCGACGGTCAGCGCACCAGTCACCGTCAGCGAACCCGCGGTTTCTGACAGCGCGGCCTGAGGCGCATTAAGGTTAGCGAATCGCCAATCGGCGCTGGTAATCGTGACAGTGTAAGAGCCGGGTGCCGAAATGGTGACGGCGTCCCCAGAGGTCGGAACGGTGTTCGTCGACCAGTTCGTTGCGACATTCCAGTCGCCGTTGACGGGGTTCTTCCAATTGATGGCGGCCATGTCTCACTTCCCTCGCGGTGCAAACGGCTTCCGATGGTGACGGGAATTGCGGATCGATTGTTCAGAAACGGTCGCGGTGAGCCGGCCTCTTCCCCGGGCAGCGCCATGAATTTCCTCCCGCTTCGATATCACCATAAAACGGCAATTTCTCTGTGAATTACGTTTTCTGCAGAAGCTATCCAATGTCAAGGCTGTTGAAAGCCAACGACCCATTAGAAGCCAGTTCGAGGACGGCGGCTGTGATGCGCGTCACTGTGCGGGCAACCCCGAGCGAAGAGGGTCCCGCCGGGGACGCGTTCTTTATCATTGCAGTTTTGCGTAATTAGAACGACCGATGGGGTCAGGTAGTGTTGGACACCTCAGTGCGCGACGCCAACAGCGTCAAGCGCTGGCGGCAAGGGGAGTTCAGCCCGATCTTTTCCTGCCGAAAACCGAAGCGGAGGCCATTGTCGCGGGCGACCGCTTGGATCGGCCAGCAGGTGCAGAGCCAATCCGCCTTTCTATCCTAGGCGACGTGTTCTGGGTGCTGATGCTGTTGTCGCTCGCCGCCGTGCCGCTGGCGATGAGCCTGCGCAAGGTCAAGCTCGGGGTCAGGCGCCCCCGCGCGCATTGAAAGCCGCCGACCGTTAGCCTCTGACCTCGTGCCAACTGGGTCCGGGATTAGCGGCCAGAGGATTTGGCTTCCGCCCGCGATCTGATTGTTCCCGTTCATTTCCCAGATCGCGGCTTGGCCGTTATCGTTTTGCCACTGGATATCGGAGAAGCCGTCGCCGTTGAAGTCGCTTGTTCCGATCGCATGCCAACTCGGCCCGGGAACGGAACCCACGGTCCCCCCCCGATTAGGTTGGCCCCGTTCATTTCCCAGATTGCAGCTTGGCCGGCTGCCGGGCTTCTGCAAGCAGGATATCGGATTTGCCGTCGCCATTGAAATCGTCTGTTCCGACCGCCTTCCAAGCTAGCCCCGCGATTGAGATTCACGGTCCCCCCGCCGATCAGGTTGCTCCCGTTCATTTCCCAGACCGCGGTTTGCCCGGTGCCGCGTTCTGCCACAGATGTCGGAACGCCCGTCGCCGTTGAAGTCGCCGGTTCCGACCGCCTGCCAGGCCGGCCCCGGATTGGGCGCTCACCGCCCCGCCGCCGATCACGCTGGTCCCGTTCATCTCCCACCTCGGCGGCCTGACCATTCGTATTCTGAAACAGAATGTCGGAAAGGCCGTCAGCGTTGAAGTCCCCCGTTCCGATCGCCTTCCATCCAGGCCCAGCGTTTGGCTCACCGCCCCACCGCCTCTATCGAGATTGGTTCCGTTCATTTCCCAGACAGATGTCTGGCCATTCGCGTTCTGCCTCGACAAGATGTCGGAATGGCCGTCGCCGTTGAAGTCGCCTGCTCCGATCTCGGCCCAACTCGGTCCTGGGTTGATGGGGAGCACTTGACTGCCGCCATCGATCTGGCTGGTCCCTTTGAGTTCCCAGATCGCAACCTGACCGCTGTCGTTATGCCACAGGATGTCGGAAAAGCCGTCCCCGTTGAAATCGCGGTTGAAGTCTCCGGCTGGCGGCGCAGTCACGCCGAGCGGCGTCGACGTTTGGACGTTCGCGGCAAGCTCGATCGTTCCTGCGGCGGTCCCATCGGACCGGAACAGGCCGTAGCTCGCGCCGTCGAACGCGTAGAACTCTACCCCTCCGTTTATGGCCGCGAAGTCGAAAGGCGTCGAGTTTCCGGCGCCGGCGGTTGATGTCCTTGACCATGACGGTTCCGGCGGCGGACCGTCCGACTTCCAAAGCTCGTACCCATGCGTGCCGTCGTTGGCCGTAAAGTACAGCTCGCTGTTCACGTTGATGTAATATGAGGGGAACGAGCTGTTTGCGCCGGGATCGATGTCCTTGACCATGACCGTTCCGGCGGCGGTCCCATCCGACTTCCATAGTTCATAGCCGTTCGTCCCGTCGCTGGCCTGGAAGTAGAGCGTGCCGTTGAGGTTTGTCAGATAGAATGGGAAGGAGGGGTTTGCGCCCGGGTTGATGTCCTTGACCATCACCGTTCCGGCGCGGTCCCATTGGTCTTCCACAGCTCATTGCCGTTCGTCCCGTCGTTGGCCGGGAAGTAGAGCGTTCCGTTGACGTTGGTCAGGCGCCGGGCGAGGAGCCTGATGCGCCCGGATTGATGTCCTTGACCAACATGGTCCCGGCGGCCGTCCCGTCCCACTTCCAGAGTTCGCTCCGTGCGTGCCGTCGTTCCCTGGAAGTAGAGCGCGCCGCTGGCGTTCCTGAGGTTCTGCGGGAAGGAGTTGGCTTGCGGCAGTATTGATGTCCTTGACCAGCACGGTTCCGGCTGGTCGTCCCTCCGACTTCCACAGCTCATCGCCATGCGTCCCGTCGTTGGCGTCGAAGTAGAGCGCCCCGTTGACGGCCGTCAGGGACTGTGGGGACGAGCTCGTTGCGAGCGGCGGGATGTCCGTGACCATCGGGTTCCGGCGGCGGTCCCATCCCACTTCCAGAGCTCAGTGCCATGCGCCCCATCGTCCGCGGCGAAGTAGAGCGTGCCGTTGAAGTTGGTCAGGGCGCCAGGTGAAGAGCCGCCCAAGCCAGGATTGATGTCCTTGACCAACATCGTTCCGGCGGCGGTCCCGTCTGAAGTCCAAAGCTCCTGCCCGTGTACAGAGTTGAATTGCGAGAAGTAGACGCGGCTACCGATGGTTGTGAGGTTGAAAGATCCCGTTATTGCCAAGCGCAGCGACAATATGCGTGCCCACCCGTGCCGTCGGTAACCCACAGTTGCGAGACGCCGCCAATGACTGGTTAAAATAGGAAAGCGCCATGAGAGTTCCTCCTGGCTTGCAGCGCGCCGAACAAGGCGCGCAAACGCCTACAACTTTGGAGTTCGCGCTGACGTCTGGTCGCTGGTTATAAGTGCCCACAGCGCTGATTGAGGTATAGGCTGAGTTTGATGCCCTAATGTGGCCTAATCACCAAGCTTTCGGCCAAAGCGCAGCCTTTCAAAAACACGACATGATGATGCAGGTACGGAAGCCAACTTGGCAATAGGCAGTACTACCTAAGAGGTTGCTGTTCGACTTGGTCCGACCTCAGCGCGGTGAAGCCAACAACGTCGGGCGAAGGCGGCAACGGCGTCCCGGGCCGATCTTTTCCGGCCGAAACCCGAAGCGGGAGCCATTCAATGGCCTGCCCCGTCTCGTGGTACAGGATCCACGTCTGCCCGGTCGCCGTGTCCAGCAGAAGGGTTTGGGAAAAGTTTGAGATTGGGACGCCGGGGACGGCGACCATCTGATAGCGGCCGACTTGCGGCGTCTGGCCTCTGCGCTGCTCCGGTCGCGGCCAAAAGCTGTGAGCAGCAGCCCTGCGGCCGTTTTCTGCATGAGAATAGATCCTCGACCGGCTTAGAGTGCTCAGGTAATTGCGGTGAATTTTCGCTGCGTCGTCCTAGCGATATATCCCATGAAATATCGCCGCCGATGGTTGGCCCCCTGCATAGAGTGCCAAGCAAGTGACGTCATTCAGCGCGGGGCGATATCGGCCCGCGGCGCCTTCCGGAAGGGTCAAAAACCAGCTTTTTGAAGGGATTCCGATGGAAACGCCAATGCTCTTGATCAATGGCAAACTGGTCGCTGGCGACCAGATCATGCGGGTCATCAATCCCG
The DNA here is from genome assembly GCA_963775405.1 of uncultured Alphaproteobacteria bacterium. Classification (GTDB taxonomy): domain Bacteria; phylum Pseudomonadota; class Alphaproteobacteria; order Rhizobiales; family Beijerinckiaceae; genus Roseiarcus. Next base: position 199,827 of record CAVZJI010000027.1, on the reverse strand, counting down.
CAACCGAGGAGGTCCTGTCCGACTGTCCCCGCGCCTCGCGCAATCAGCTCGACGCGGCGGTCGCGGCGGCCAAGGCCGCCTTTCCGAAATGGTCGAAGACCGACATCGGCGAGCGCCGCAAGCTCATCGGCCAGATCGCCGACGTGATCGATGCCACCGCGTCCAGCCTCGCCCTGAACGCAGGAAAGCCCTTCGTCCCCGCGTTCACGCAGGCATTCGACGCGCTGAACACGTGGATGGCCGGCCGAGCCAGGCCATGAACGACGGCTTAAGGCCCACGTCCCCACGATTTCTCACGGCCCCGAAAGCTTCGCTATAGGATCGACAATTCCTTGGCAAAAACCGAAAATCGTGTTATACTTTCTTCTGTTGGTCGGACAAGAGAACCTCGTCGAGGGGCCGGGCGGGGCTCGGAGGGTAGGTTCGGGGGAGCGTCGAGACATTCGCACAGGGCCTGAGACGGGAAAGGATTTTTTTACTCTAAACGGCCGTAACCCATTGAAAAGTCTGATTCCCGAAAAATAAACGCTGGTAAACGCTAGCACTTTTACTAGCGTTTATTAACTCATTGAAAAGGCTGATTTCAAAAAATAAACGCTAGTAAACGCTAGCATTTTTACTAACGTTTATTAGCGTTTACTGACGTTTATTGGCGTTTATTGGCGCTTGTCTGCCCGGTGGCGCGGCTCGTAGCGCCGCCTTCAAGCTGACCCTCGCCCATCGCGGCCAGAGCCTTGAGCCCCTCGCGATAGGTCGGATAGGCGGGCGCAAATCCCAGCTCGGCTTTGGCCTTGGCGATCGAAACCCGCTTGTTGTCGGCGTAGAACTCCCGCGCCATCGGCGACAGCCTCGCCTCGTCGAACGGCTCCTCGGGCGGCGGCTCGAGCCCAGCAGGCCAGCCGCATAGGCGATCACGTCCTGCGGCGGCGCCGGCTCGTCATCGGCGACATTCCAGATCTGGCCCTTAAGGCCACGCGTGAGCGCGAGGCTCGAAACTTGAGCGATATCATCGACATGGGCGCGGTTGAAAACCTGCCCTGGCTTGACGATCCGCCGCGCCTCGCCACGACGCAGATTGACGAGCGCATTGCGGCCAGGCCCATAGATGCCGGCGAGGCGCAGGATGTCCGCTTCCGCTCCCCGCCCCCTTGCCGCCGCCGTCCAGCGGGCCTCGTCCTCGAGCCGCGCCAGTCCGCGCGCCGTGCGCGTCCGCGTCGCGCTCGTCTCGTCGACCCAGGCGCCGCCATGGTCGCCATAAACCCCGATGGTCGAATAGTAGACGATGCGCCGCAGCCCCGGCGCGGCGGCGATCGCGGCCCCGAAGCGATCGAGCGCCGCCCCTGCCCCCTCGCGCGGCGGGATCGAAACGACGATCGCCTCGGCCTTCCCGAGCGCCTGCTCAAGCCCCGGCTCCGCCTCGGCGCCGTCGAACCCGATAGGCCTCGACGCCCTTCGCGACGCAGAGCGCTGACGGCTTCGGCCGTCCGCGCCGTTCCGCTCGCCTCGATCCAGGGCTCGCGCTGAATGAGGCGCCGGGCGCAATAGCCGAGCCCGAAGAAGAAAACCTTCAAGCGATGTGCAGCGCGGCGCGCGGCCTGGGAATCTCGCGGCCAACCGACCTCGCTTCTTCAAGCCAGCTGGCGATGGCGTCCTCGACGTTGCGCGCGGCCTCCTCGCGAGTGTCGCCGTCGGACATGCAACCGGGCAGGTCAGGAACGGTCGCAAGGAACCCGCCGCCATCTTCCTCGGACAGCGGCTCGATCACGACCGCATATTCAGGCTTTCGCATTCGAGTTCCTTACGGCGTCGATGAACCGCACGAGCTTCCGAACATATACAGGCTTGATTGGGCGGCGAAAGGGCACAGTGAGAATTTCACGTTGCGACGCATGAGAAACCCTTATAGTGCGAACCGCCGCCGGACGGCGGAGCGCACCTCACGTCGTAGGCGCTACAAACACGTTCGACGTCGGCGATGCTCCAGCCCGACATCGGACTCGATCGCATCCGGTCGAGAAGATCGCTGACCATCGATCCCTCCGGGCCGCCGCCCGCTACTTCTTCTTCGGCATGTAGAGGTCCGTTAGCGTTCCGGCGAAGGCCTCGGCCGACATGGCGAAGGTCTCCGAGAGCGTCGGGTGCGGATGGACGGTGAGGCCGATGTCTTCGGCCTCGGCGCCCATCTCGATCGCCAGCGCCGCCTCGGAGATGAGGTCGCCGGCGTTGGGGCCGACGATGCCGCAGCCGATGAGACGCTGGGTCTCTTCGTCCCACAGGGTCTTGGTCAGGCCCTCGTCGCGGCCGAGCGAGAGCGACCGCCCGCTCGCGGCCCAAGGAAAGACGGCCTTGCCGTATTTGATCCCCTTCGCCTTCGCTTCCGTCTCCGTCAGGCCCGCCCAGGCGACTTCCGGATCGGTGTAAGCAACCGAGGGTATCGCCTTGGCGTCAAACGAGGATTTGTGTCCGCTCGCGACTTCCGCCGCGACCTTGGCCTCATGCGTCGCTTTATGCGCCAGCATCGGCTGACCGACGATGTCGCCGATGGCGAAGATGTGCGGCACGTTGGTCCGCATCTGCCGGTCGACCGCGATATAGCCGCGCTCGTCGACGGCGACGCCCGCGGCGGCCGCGCCGATGCGCGCGCCGTTCGGACGCCGCCCGACAGAAACCAGGATCGCGTCGAACGTCTGGGTGCTCGAACCGTCGGCACCTTCATAAGTCACCTTAAGCCCGTCCGGCTCCGCCTTGACGGCGGTCACCTTCGTCTTCAGCAGGATCTTGTCGTAGAGCTTGCCAACGCGCTTCGCGAGCGGGGCGACGATGTCCGGATCGGCGCCCGGCATCAGCTGGTCCATCATCTCGATCACGGTGATGCCGGCGCCCAGCGCATGATAGACCGTCGCCATCTCGAGCCCGATGATCCCTCCGCCGAGGACCAGCATGCGCTTGGGGATGAAATTGATCTCGAGCGCCCCGGTCGAATCCCAGATGCGCGGGTCGGCCGGGATGAATCCGGGCGCAGCTGGCTCGGAGCCGGCGGCGATGATCGCCTTGTTGAAGCGCACGACCCGCGCGCCCTCCGCCGTTTCGACCCGCAGCGTGTTGGCCGAGGTGAACTTGCCCTCCCCGATCACCGTCTTGACCTTGCGCTGTTTCGCGAGGCCGGTGAGGCCGCCCGTCAGCCGCTTGACCACGCCATCCTTCCAGCCGCGAATGGCCGCGGAGTCGAAGGTCGGCGCGCCAAAGCTCACGCCGTGCGAACCCATCGCCTTGGCGTCGTCGATGACCTTGGCGACATGCAGCAGCGCCTTGGACGGGATGCAGCCGACGTTGAGGCAAACGCCGCCGAGCGTCGGTCGCGCGTCGACCAGAACGACGTTCTGCCCCAGATCGGCGGCGCGGAAGGCGGCGGTGTAGCCGCCGGGACCGGCGCCCAAAACCAGGATATCGGCCTCGAAATCAGCCTGCCCGCCAGGGTCGGCGGCGGGCTTCGGCGGTGGACCCGCTGGCGCGGCGGCCTTGGGAGCGGGCTCCTGGATTTCGACGCCGCCGCCTTGGGCGCCGTTGGTTGGCGCGGCTTTGGGCGTCTGCGGCGCTGCGGCCTGCTTCGTCTCCCCGCCGGCCGAATAGGTCGCGAGCAGGTCGCCCTGGCTGAGCTTGTCACCGACCTTGACGTGAATCTCGCCGATCACGCCATCCTCTGGCGCCGGCACGTCCATGCTCGCCTTGTCGCTTTCGAGCGTCAGGATCGTCTCGTCCTTGCGGACGCTCTGCCCGGGCGCGACGAGGATTTCGATGATCGGCACATCCTTGAAGTCGCCGATGTCGGGGAGCCGGATTTCGTTCGCCATGCCTGTCTCTCTATCGGGCCGCGGTCACAAGATAATGCGCCGCATGTCCTCCAAGAGGCCCGCGAGATGGCGCATGAAGCGAGCGGCCGCAGCGCCGTCGATCACCCTGTGATCGTAAGATAGGCATAGCGGCAGCATGAGACGAGGCTGAAACGCCGTTCCATCCCAAACCGGAGCCATTTTCGAACGCACGACGCCGAGAATCGCGACCTCGGGCGCGTTGACGATCGGGGTGAAGGCGGTCCCCCCGATGCCCCCGAGCGAAGAGATGGTGAAGGTCGCGCCCTGCATTTCGGTCGGCGCGAGCTTGCCGGCGCGCGCCTTTTCCGAGAGAGCGCCAAGCTCGCGGGAAAGGTCGATGACGCCTTTCTGGTCGACGTCCTTGATGACCGCGACCACGAGGCCGTCGGGCGTGTCGACGGCGACGCCAATGTGCCAATAGCGACGCAGAATCAAGGAGTTGCCGCCCGGGCTTGAGCGCGGCGTTGAAATTCGGGAAGGCCTTCAGCGACGCGACCGCACGCCCGCATGAGAAGCGGCAGCAACGATACGCGGTAAGGCTTTGACTTGTCCTTCTTCGCGTCTTCGTCGAGCGCCTTTCGGAAGGCGTCGAGATCGGTGATGTCCGCTTCGTCCGTATGCGTGACGTGCGGGATGTTGACCCAGGAGGCATGCAGCCGTGGGCCGGAAATCTTCTTGATGCGCGAGAGCGGGACCGTCTCGATCGGACCGAATTTGGCGAAGTCGACCTGCGGCACCGCGGGCAGCGCGCCGCCCCCCGCCGGCGCAGCGGCGCCCTTGGAGAGCGCCGCTTTCAAATCCTCGCGGGTGATGCGGCCTTTTTCGCCCGTCCCCTTGATCTGATTGAGATCCAGGCCGAGTTCACGCCCCAGCCGCCGAACCGCGGGACCGGCGTGGACCCCGGAGAAATCGGCGATCGCGGGTCCAGCAGCCTTGGGCGGCCTGGGCGGCAGATCGCTCGGCGCGACGGGCGAGGTGTCAGGCGCTTCGGCGGCGTCCTCTTCTTCCTTCGCGTCCGCCTCGTCCTCCTGGTCAGAGGCGATCTGCCCCGCCTGTCCGCCGGCGATCGAGCTTCGCGACCAGCGAGCCCATCGACACCTTGTCGCCGACCTTGACGACGATTTCCGTGATCTTGCCGGCCGCCGGCGACGGCACGTCCATGCTCGCCTTGTCGGATTCGAGCGTCACGATCGGCTGCTCCGCCTCGACCGTGTCGCCGGCCTTCACCAGAATCTCGATGACCGGCACGTCGTTGAAGTCGCCGATGTCCGGGATTGTGATGTCGATCGTCGCCGCCTTGGCGGGCGCCGGCGCGGCAGCCTTGGGAGCGGGCGCGGCGGCCCCTTTGGGGGGGCCGGTCTTTCGTTTCTGCAGCTCTCCGCCGGAGACGCGGCCGCCTTGGCGGGAGCAGCTTCGGCCTTCGGTCTCGCCCTCCGCAGATTCGATGCGCGCGATGAGCGTACCCATCGACACTTTGTCGCCGACCTTCGCCACAACCTCGGCGATGTCGCCCTCCACGGGCGAAGGCACGTCCATCGTCGCCTTGTCCGATTCGAGCGTGATCAGCGACTGATCGACCTTGACGACGTCGCCGGGCTTCACCAGCACCTCGATGACCGGCACGTCCTTGAAGTCGCCGATATCGGGAACCTTCACGTCGACTTTCGCCACCGGCGCTCTCCTCAGCGAGCAGGTTGTTTAGGATGCCGAGATTTCAGCTTCGCGCCGGATTCGGCCCCTCCGGGTCGATGCCGTATTTGGCGATCGCCTCGGCCACGCGCCGGGTGGGCAGCAATTGTTCTTCCGCGAGCGCCTTCAAACTGGCGACCGTGACGTGATAGCGGTCAACTTCAAAGAACGAACGCAGGCGACGGCGATAGTCGGAGCGTCCGAAGCCGTCGGTTCCGAGCGACTTATAGCGCGCCGGGCACGTATGGGCGAATTCCGTCCGGCAGCGCCTTCATGTAGTCCGTCGACGCGATGACGGGCCCCTTCCCGCTCGACAGAGCGCGGGTGATGAACGGGACCTTCGCGTCGGCTTCAGGATGCAGCAGATTCCAGCGCTCGACATCGAGGCCCTCGCGGCGCAGCTCGGTGAAGCTGGTGACGCTCCAGATCTCGCTGCTGACGCCGTGCTCGCTGGCCAGCATCTCGGCCGCCGCTTCGACCTCGCGCAGGATCGCGCCCGCGCCCAAGAGGCGCACGTGGAGGCCCGGCTGATCGGCCTTGACCTCACGCAGCTTGTAGGCGCCCTTGAGGATGCCCTCCTCCGCCCCTTCCGGCATGGCCGGATGGGGGTAATTCTCGTTCAGGGTCGTGATGTAATAAAAGACATCGTCCTGATCGACGAGCATCCGGTTCAGGCCCGCGTGGACGATCACCGCCAGTTCGTAGGCGTAAGTCGGATCGTAGGTTACGCAATTCGGGATGGTCGACGCCAGAATATGGCTATGGCCATCCTCGTGCTGCAGGCCTTCGCCATTGAGGGTCGTGCGGCCGGAGGTGCCCCCGATCAGGAAGCCGCGGGTCCGCATGTCGCCCGCCGCCCAGGCGAGATCGCCGACGCGTTGGAAGCCGAACATCGAATAGTAGATGTAGAAGGGGATCATCGGCACATTGGAGGTCGAATAGGATGTGCCCGCGGCGATGAACGAAGCCATTGCGCCGGGCTCGTTGATGCCCTCCTGAAGGATCTGGCCTTTCGGATCCTCGCGGTAATACATGAGCTGATCGGCGTCCTGGGGCCGATAAAGCTGGCCGACCTGGCTGAAAATCCCGACCTGCCGGAACAGACCCTCCATGCCGAAGGTGCGGCTCTCGTCGGGGACGATCGGAACCACATGCGAACCCAAGATTCTTGTCGCGCAGGAGCGCGGTCAGAATCCGGACGAAGGCCATTGTGGTCGAGATTTCCCGCCCCTCCGCCGTTGCCTTCAAGAGCGCATCGAAAGTGGAAAGCGGAGGAACGACCAGCGGCTCGCTCTTGCGCCGGCGGGCCGGCAAATAGCCGCCGAGCGCCGCGCGCCGCTCGCGCAGATAATTCATTTCCTTGCTGCCCTCGGCGAAGCGCAGGAAGGGAACGTTGTCGAGATCGGCGTCTGAGACGGGGATTTGGAACCGGTCGCGGAAGGCCTTGAGCGCGTCGTGGCCGAGCTTCTTGGCCTGATGGGCGATCATCTGCCCTTCGCCGGCCGCGCCCATTCCATAACCTTTGACGGTTTTGGCGAGAATGACGGTGGGCTGGCCCTTATGCTCGACCGCCGCCTTGTAAGCGGCATAGACCTTGACCGGGTCGTGGCCACCCCGAGTCAGCGCCCAGATCTCGGCGTCGGTCCAGTCCTCGACCATCGCCGCCGTCTCAGGGTAACGGCCGAAGAAGTTCTTGCGAATGTAAGCGCCGTCCTTCGACTTGAAGTCCTGGTATTCGCCGTCGACACATTCGAACATGAGCTGGCGCAGCCTGCCGGCCGTTGTCCTTGGCAAGCAACGCGTCCCACCCCGAACCCCATAGGCACTTGATGACGTTCCAGCCCGCGCCGCGGAAATCGGCCTCAAGCTCCTGCACGATCTTGCCGTTGCCGCGCACCGGCCCGTCCAGCCGCTGGAGGTTGCAATTGATGACGAAGATGAGGTTGTCGAGCTTCTCGCGCCCGGCGAGGGAGATTGCGCCGAGCAATTCCGGCTCATCCATCTCGCCGTCGCCGCAGAACACCCAGACCTTCCGAGGCGCGGTGTCGGCGAGCCCTCGCCCGTGCAGATAGCGGTAGAAACCGGGCCTGATAGATCGCCATCAAGGGCCCGAGGCCCATCGAGACGGTCGGGAACTGCCAGAAATCCGGCATCAGCCAGGGATGGGGATAGGAGGCCAGTCCCTTGCCCCCAACTTCCTGGCGGAAGTTCACCAGCTGATCGTCGCTCAGCCGGCCCTCAAGGTAAGCCCGCGCGTAGATGCCTGGCGAGCTATGGCCCTGGAAATAGATCAGGTCGCCGCCATGCGTCTCGTTGCAGGCATGCCAGAAATGCATGAACCCAGTATCGTAAAGGGTCGCCGCCGACTGGAAGCTCGCAATGTGACCGCCGAGTTCGGAAGACTCCTTGTTCGCCTTGACGACCATTGCCGCGGCGTTCCAACGGACATAGCGGCGGATGCGCTGCTCGAGCTTTCGGTTGCCGGGATGGGGCGGCTGCCCTTCGGGCGGAATAGTGTTGACGTAAGCAGTGTTGGCGGCGAAGGGCAGCTTCGCGCCCTTGCGTCGAGCTGCCGCGACAACCGCGTCCAGGATGTCGTCGACCTTGCCGATTCCCTCAAAGGCTTCGACCGAATCGAGCGCGTCGAGCCATTCGTCGGTTTCGTCGGATTGGTCCTTGACCCTGTCGTCCATCGGGCCCAACCTCCCTGTCACTTATACAAAAGTCGTAAGCGAGCCGGCGCAGTCTTCTCACGCGTCCGAGTAATTGGCAATTGCGACGGACGGCGCTGCTGCCATGTCAATCATGCATGAAGCAGAGCGCATTCGCCGACCCTCGGCCGGTCGCGATAGAATGATGATGGCGCGCTCCGCTAGCGGGCGTTTGAAGCGCTGAGGGAGCAGGATTTGGCCGGCGTTACGACCCATGTCCTCGACGTGACCAGCGGCCGGCCGGCGGACGGCGTCCGAGTGGAGCTTTACGAGTTGGCGGGCGGATCAGACCGCAAGCTTATCGCCGATGTCGTGACCAACGCCGACGGCCGCACCGACAAGCCCGCTGATTATCGCTGACCAAGCGCGCGCCGGCCAGTTCGAGCTCATCTTCCATGCCGCGGACTATTTTCGCCGTCGGCGCGCCGAACTCGCTGACCCGCCGTTCCTCGACATCATCCCGATCCGCTTCGGCGTCGCCGACCCCCAGGCGCACTACCACGTGCCCCTCCTCGTCTCGCCGTGGAGCTATTCGACCTATCGGGGAAGCTGAGGGCCGCGGCTTCCTGAAATCAGCGCCGCCGCCGTTCGCCCGAGCGCCGGCTTTGACGCCGGTCGTGGCTTTTCAAACGGTTAGGCGCCAAAACCTGTCCACGTGGCAAACCACGATGACCTCATGCGGGATGGCCCAATTGACGGTAGGCCGTTCGCCCCACCCGGATTGACGTAATCTTCATCCTGAGGCCGTTAAATACCCTGAGTTTGCGCACCCAGCTCAGATTTTCGCACTGCACCCTTGAATAAGCCTGCTCATTATATTATAAGTATGCTTATGTTATCACTTGCTCAGAAATGGACCGTATCTCCCGCCCGCGAACTGGGCTTCGCGCTCCATGACGTCGCCCGCCTGCTCCGGACCTACTCCGACCAGCGCGCCCGCGAACTCGGTACGACCCGCGCACAATGGGCGGTGCTGTCTCGCCTTCAGCGCTGCGAGGGCGCCAAGCAGAACGAACTGGCCGAGGCGCTCGACCTCGCGCCGATCACAGTTGGGCGGCTGCTCGACAAACTGACCGCCGTCGGCCTCGTCGAGCGACGCGACGATGCAACCGACCGGCGCGCCAACCGTCTTTATCTGACTGAAAAAGCTGCGCCAGCGTTGAAGGAGCTGAGCGCGCTCGCAGAGGATCTGATGGGACGCGCGCTGGCGGGCCTCGACGGAGACGACATCCGCGCGATGCAGGACAGCCTCGCGACCATAAAAGCCAATCTCAAGACCGAATTGAGCCCGGGAGCCTACCCAAAGTGACCATGCCGAAACCCGCTTCCGGGCGCGATCCCGCGCAGGAGGATGATCCACCAGGCGCGCTCCAACCGACGCCGCCGCTGCCTTTCACGCCACCGAAGGGCGCCGCCCCGCCGTCGGCGGCGCGCGAATCCGCGCCGCAAACGCCATCGGGACAGCAGCCCTCGCACCCCATCCAGTTCACGCCGGCGCGAACGCCTGCGCCAACCCCGCAGGCTCCGCCGTCCGCGCCGCCAGCGGCGGAGACGCCGATCGTCGTCAAGCGCAAGCGCGGCGTAAGCCGGTTCGTCATGCTGGTTGTCATTCCGCTCGTCGCGCTCGCGCTCGGCTTCGGCTGGTGGCTGAGCAGCGGTCGCTATATCTCGACCGACAACGCCTATGTCGGCGCCGACAAATCGCTCATCACGCCTCAGGTCACCGGCGCGATCGTGGCGGTGCATGTGGTCGAGGGGCAGAAGGTCAAGGTCGGCGATCCGCTCTTCGACATCGATCCCAAGCCTTATGAGATCGCCCTCGCTCTCGCCAAGGGCAAGCTCGAAGGGGCCAAGGTCGAATTCGCCAATCTTCAATCCGCGTTCTCCAGCAACGTCGACCAGATCAAGATGGGCGAGGATGCGGTCCGCGTGCGCCAGGCTGACTTCGACCGCAAGAATGACCTCGCCATCTCACGTTCTGGCACGGCGGCCGATCGCGACACCTCGATGGCCAATCTGATCCAGGCCAAGCAGATCCTCGAATTCGTCAAATGGCAGCAGGCGACGGTGAAGGTGAAGCTCAGCGGCGGCCCGAATACGACGATCGACCAGTTCCCCGACTATATGCAGGCGAAAGCCGCGGTCGACGACGCGGAGCGCAACCTGCGCAACACCAAGGTGCTAGCGCCGATCGACGGCGTCGCGACGCAGGTGCCCGAGATCGAGCTCGGGCGCGTTGCGGCGGCTGGCCAGCCGGTGTTCGCGGTCGTCGCCAATACAGGGCTGTGGGTCGACGCCAATCCGAAGGAATCGGACCTGACCTACGTCCATGTCGGCCTGCCCGCTACGGTGAGCGTCGACACGTTCCCCGACCGGGAATGGAAAGGCACGATCTGCTCGATCGCGCCCGGCACCGGCGCGCAATTCGCGATTCTGCCGCCGCAGAATGCAAGCGGCAACTGGGTCAAGGTCGTCCAGCGCGTGCCGCTCCGCTTCTGCTTTGACCCGAAGGAGGAAACGACCGGGCTGAGAGCAGGCATGAGCGCCTACGTAACTGTCGACACAGGACGGGTGCGCACGCTTGCGGGCACGCTTGAAGGGCTCAAGCAGTGGGTCGTCGGTTACGTCGACACGCTCTTGGGGGCGAGGACTGCCGTCATCCGATGAACGCGCAAGCGCCCGCCCCGCCGCTCTACGAGACGATCTCGCCGACGCTCAAGTGGCTGCTGACCGTCTGCATCATGATGGCGACGATCATGCAGGCGCTCGACACGACGATCGCCAACGTCGCCCTGCCCTATATGCAGGGCTCGCTTGCGACGACTCAGGATCAGATCAACTGGGTGTTGACGTCCTACATCGTCGCCGCCGCGATCATGACCTCGCCGCTTGGCTGGATGGCGACGCGCTTCGGCCGCAAGAAGCTTTTCATCGTTTGCACCGCGGGTTTCACCGTCGCCTCGATGCTGTGCGGCGTCGCGCTCTCGATCGAGCAGATGGTCGCCTATCGGCTGTTGCAGGGCGTGTTCGGCGCGGCGCTCGTGCCCTTGAGCCAGGCGGTGATGCTGGACATCTTCCCGCCTGCCAAGCGCGGCTCGGCGATGGCGATCTGGGGCATGGGCGTCATGCTCGGGCCGATCATGGGTCCGACGCTCGGCGGCTGGCTCACGAACTCTATTCGTGGCGCTGGGTGTTCTTCGTCAATTTGCCATTCGGCATCCTCACCACCGTCGGCCTCTGGATCTTCATGAGCGAGACGCCGACGCGGCGCGACGTGCCCTTCTCCTGGTTCGGTTTCTTGAGCCTGTCGCTCGGCATCGGCTCCTTGCAGATGATGCTCGACCGCGGCGAGCAGCTCGGCTGGTTCGAATCGCCCGAAATCATCATTGAGGCGGCCCTGTCGGTCGTCGGCTTCTATTTCTTCCTTGCCGATTGCCTGACATCCGCGCGGCCATTCATCAGCGTGCGCATCTTTCAAGCGATTGGAATTTCTCGATTGCGCTTGTCTTCATGTTCCTGGTTGGCATCATGCTGCTTGCGAGCTTGGCGCTGGTGACGCCGTTCATTCAGAACCTGCTCGGCTACCCGGTGCTGTCGAGCGGCTTTCTGCTCGGCACGCGCGGCATCGGCACATTTGTCGGGATGTTCCTGGTCGGCAGGCTGAGCGGCAGGGTCGATCCGCGCCTCATGATCTTCATCGGCCTTGTGCTCGCGGCGGGGTCGCTCTGGCTCATGGTCGGTTGGTCGCTCGACGTCCCGGCCAATACGATCGTGATCAACTCGATCGCACAAGGGTTGGGCCTCGGCTTCATCTTCGTCCCCCTCAACACGATCGCCTTCGCAAGCCTGCCGGGTGAATTGCGCACCGAGGGCGCCGCGCTCTGGACGCTCATTCGCAACATCGGCTCGTCGGTCGGCATCTCGGTCGTCATCGCGCGTCTAACCAGTATGACCACCATGTTCCACAGCCAGCTGGTCGAGCACGCGACGCCGTTCAACGACGCGCTGAGAATGCCGAACGCTTCGATGGTTTGGGGACATGGGCTTCCGAGCATGGCGATGCTTGAGGGGATGATTACCCAACAGGCGGCGATGATGGCCTATTCCAACAGCTTCCTGTTCATGACTTTCATCTCGCTCTGCGCCTTCCCGCTGCTTGCGCTCATCCGCTCGCCGAAATCTGTCGCGACAGCCGCTTCGCGCGAAGCGGCGGCGCACGCGGTGATGGACTGACGCCGGCCGCCGGCATTTGATCGTCTCGATCCGTCCGTCGCGAAGCACTCGGATGTCAGCGCGCTGAGCAAGGAAATCGCGCCGGCGAGACATCTCTCACTCGTTTAGCCCGACGTGACTAGGCTTGGCTGGCCGCGCGCGCCCGAAACATTTATGCGATCCTATGAGGTTGGCCACTGGCTGGCCGCACGTGTCGGACGCGCTACACATTGGGGCTGCGATGCAGATCACTCTCGTTCCAGACAGCAGTATTGCCTCCGCGCCGTTCGGGCTTACGGCCGCGGTTGAGGCTGCCGCGAGTATTTTCGAGCAGGATTTTCCAGGTAACTATAATGTGAATATCAGTTACGGTTGGGGAACGTTTGATGACGCCCCGTCGGCTTTTCTGACTAATTCGGGCAGCGGTGTCTTCTCACTTGGGGGCGGGACTTCTTCAGCGGTAAGTTATTCCGAGCTTAGAGGCTGGCTGGTCGCCCACGCGGCCTCGAGCGCCCAGATTACCGCGGTCGCGTCGTTACCCACGAGCAACGCCGCTTTCCCGGGCGACGCTAATACTTTCTTCGTCAGCCGCCCGGAGGAGAAAGCGCTCGGCGTCTTTAGTGGAGACAGCGGCGCGATCGACGGCTCAATCGGATTCAATATCGGGGACGCAGGCTCTTCTGTGGATTGGGAGCCAGCGGCTCTAACCGAAATCGCCCATGCGCTGGGCTGGAATAGCATCGCCCAAGGCGGGTCCTTTCCCGACGTCGCGGATCTGTTTCGATATTCGTCGCCCGGAGAGCGCCAGTGGACGTCCGGGCAGCTCGCCTACTTCTCTGTCGACGGCGGCAATACGAACTTGGCGGATTTCAGCACGACTTTCGATCAAACATTATTCACTGATCTGCCTGTTGACGACGCCTTAAGATTGCCATTCACCAGCGCCGCGACAACGTTGACGAGTTTCGACATTGAAGCCTTGAGCGTTATTGGCTTTGGAGTGGTCAATGCCGCGCCGCCACCGCCCCCACCACCTCCGCCGCCACCGCCACCGCGCCGCTTCAACGCCGGCGGGAGTTCTTCCGACATCCTGTGGCAGAACACGAATGGTCAGGCGTCGATTTGGGACATGAGCGGGTCGAACATCATTGGCGGGGGGGCGGTGAGCCCTAATCCCGGGCCGAGTTGGATCGAGGCCGGGACCGGCGACTTCAATGACGACGGCCATTCCGACATCCTGTGGCAGAACACGAACACCGGCCAGGCCTCGATCTGGGAAATGAACGGGACCACCTTAGTCGGCGGCGGCCCCGTGACTCCCAATCCCGGGCCAAGCTGGACCGAGATCGGAACTGGCGATTTCAATGACGACGGCCATTCCGACATTCTGTGGCAGAACGCGAACACCGGGCAGGCCTCGATCTGGGAAATGAGCGGGAACACCTTGATCGGGGGCGGGCCCGTGAGCCCCAATCCAGGGCCTGCTTGGAAAGCAATCGGAACGGGCGATTTCAATGACGACGGCCATTCCGACATCCTGTGGCAGAACACGAGCACCGGCCAGGTCTCGATCTGGGAAATGAACGGCAACACCTTAGTCGGAGGCGGCCCCGTGACTCCCAATCCTGGGCCCAGTTGGCAAGCCCTCGGAACCGGCGACTTCAACGACGACGCGCATTCCGACATCTTGTGGCGGAACGCAAACGGCCAGACGGCAATCTGGGAAATGAGTGGGACCAACGTGATCGGCGGAGGCCCCATCGCATCCAACCCTGGACTGAGTTGGAGTGCGGTCGGGACTGGCGACTTCAACCACGATGGTCATTCCGACATTCTGTGGCAGAACGCCAACGGTCAGGCCTCGATCTGGGAGATGAACGGGACCAATGTGACGGGCGGTGGGCCCGTAGCATCCAATCCTGGACCCAGTTGGCGCGCGCTTTGAAATCGCGGCAATTGAACTCGCCGACTACGCAGGCCGGGCAATCTCGAGCACCAGGTCGGCGAGGCGCTCGGCAGCATCGGGCACGCCGACCGATTTCGCCGCCGCGGCCGCAGCCTCGAGCTTGGCCGGGGCCGCGAGCGCGTCTCGCAGGATCGCGGCCAGATGTTCGGGCGTGAACTCGTTCTGCGGCAGGACAATCGCGCCGCCGGACTTGGCGAGCGCCGCCGCATTGGCGGCCTGATCCTGATCGAGCGCATGCGGAAATGGCACCAGGACAGACGCCCTCCCAATGACCGCGAGCTCGGAGACGGTCGAAGCGCCGGCGCGGCCGATGACGAGATGAGCCGCGGCGATCCGCGCCGGTAAATCAGGGAAGAATTCCGCGATCTCGACCGGAAAGTTCATTCGCGCGCACGCCGCCGCAACACGAGCGCTGTCCTCGCCGCGCGCTTGTTGAGTGAGACGGATCCATTGGCGCTCGTCCGGGTTCATCAGCGCGAGCGCTGCGGGAACGACATCCGCCATGACGCGGGCTCCCTGCGAGCCGCCCGTCACGAGGAGGTTCAGCCGCTGCCCGACATATTCCGGATAACGGACCCCAGCCGCGGCGATGACCGATGGCCGAACCGGATTGCCGGTCACGCGCGCCTTGACCGGATCGACGCCCTTCAAGCCCGGAAAGCCGCAAGCGACAAGGTTGACGCGCGGGCTTAAGAAATGATTGGCGCGTCCCATCACAGCATTCTGCTCATGCAGGACGGTTGGAATTCTGAGGAGCCAGGCGGCAAGAAGCGGCGGCACGGTCGGATATCCGCCAAACCCAACCACCGCGCGCGGCTTAATGCGGCTGAGCTTCACGGCGGCGGCCGCGAGGCCCGCGCCCAAGGTCAGCGAGGCGCGCGCCTTGGCGAGGGCGCCGGATGCCGTGGTCGTGGCGGCGGGAAAGGCGTGGATCGCGCGCGCGGGAAAATCCCCGCCGAATTTGAGCGCCCGGCTGTCGGTCGCCAGCTCGACTTCGGCGCCCCGCTTGGCGAGCGCAGTGGCCAGCGCCGCGGCGGGAAAGAGATGTCCGCCCGTGCCGCCCGCCGCGAGCAAAATCGAGCGCGCCGAACTCATCCCTCCGTCGCCGCGGGATGATCGAGATCAGCGGCCGGCCGTTTGCGTGTCGTCGCGATGAGAAAACCCATGCCGAGGCCGAGCGCAAGCAGAGAGGAGCCGCCATAGGAGATGAACGGCAAGGTCATTCCCTTGGCCGGCATCGCGCGCAAGTTGACCGCTATGTTGATCCAGCTCTGCACTCCAAACATGACCGTGAGCCCAGCGGCCGCGAGCCGACAGAACGGATCTGGGTTGCGCGCCGCGAGCGTCAGCGCACGCAGGACGATGAAGGCGAAGAAGGCGATCAGCGCCATGCATGCGATCATGCCAAATTCTTCGCCGGTCACGGCGAAAACGAAGTCGGTGTGTGCGTCGGGTAGGATTCGCTTGTAGACGCCCTCGCCAGGGCCCCGTCCAAGCCAGCCGCCGGAGAGAATGCTCTGCAACGCGGTGTCGACCTGGAACGTGTCGACCAAGCCGCCCGTCGAGTCCGGATCGAGAAAGCGCAGAACGCGCTCGTGCACGTGCGGCGACAGTTTGAAAACGGCGAAGCCGCCGGCCATGCCCATCCCGCCGATGGCGACCACCCAGAACCAATGCAGACCGGCCAAGAAGAAAAGCGCCGTCCACACCACCGCGACCAGCATCGTCTGACCGAAGTCGGGCTCGAGAATGAGCGGCACAATGGCGATCGGCAGGAGCAGGAAGGATAGAAGCTTCGCGGGGATCGCAGTCGGCCCGGTTCGGCCGCCTTCGGTGAAAGCCCAGGCGGCAAGAACGACGAACGCCGGCTTGATGAACTCCGAGGGCTGCAGGCCGAAGATCCAGCGCCTCGCCCCTTTGACCTCCGCGCCGAACATGAGCGCGAGAATGATGAGCGCGAACGACACGGCGAACGTCAGCAACGCCGCGCGCCGCACATGCCGTGGCGAGAGAAACGAAGTTGCGATCATCAGCGCCGCCGTCGGCAGCAGCAGCAAGGCCTGGCGGTTGACGAAGTGGAAAGTCGAAAGATTGAGCCGCTCCGCGACCGCCGGAACTCGCGGCTAGCGCCATCACCAGGCCGATCACCATCAGCGCCACGAACGACCCGATGAGCCACCGGTCGGCGGTCCGCATCCAATCCGCAACGGGGCCGCGTTCCACTCTCGAAACCATGAGCTCTATCTCCCCGTTTGCACGCGCGCTCCGCCCGTCGCGCGCTCAGCAAGCCATTTGGCGACGTGCGATCGAAAGGCGTCGCCGCGCGCCTCGAAATTTGTAAATTGATCGAACGACGCGCAGGCGGGTGAGAGCAACACCGCGGGCTCGCGCGCTGGCGACCGCGCCGCATCCTCAGCCGCCGCCTCGATGGCCGCGCTTAACGTCCCGTAGCGTTCGAAGGGAACAGCGCCGGTGAGCGTCCGCGCGAATTCATCGCTCGCCTCGCCGATCAAATAGGCCTTGGCGACGCGCGGAAAAAGCGGCCGCAGCGGCTCCACCCCCCCTGCTTTCGGCCTGCCGCCAAGAATCCAATGAATATCGTGGAACGACAGGAGCGCCTTCTCGGCGGCGTCAGCGTTGGTCGCTTTCGAGTCGTTGATGAACAGCACCCGGCCAAGCCGGCCGACCTCTTCCATCCGATGCGCAAGGCCGGGAAAGGTCTCGAACGCGCGCGCAATGCGATCGCGCTCGACGCCGAGCGCCCGCGCGGCGGCGTAGGCAAACGCTGCGTTCTGTCCATTGTGCGCGCCGCGAAGCGCCCGTGCGCCGGCAAGATCGGCCGCAGGCGCCGCTTCACCTTTAGCCATCACGCGGTGCTCGCTGACCCAAACGTCGGCGAGCGGAGACTCCGCACCCGAGACAGCAAGGATGCGCGGCGCCCCGGCGCGCGTCTTCAATCGCGCGTAGATATTGCGGCAAGGTTCATCGTCGACGCCAACCAGCGCGACCTCGGCCTGTGCGACAAGCCGCTCCTTGATCGCGGCGTAGCGGGCGAGATCGCCGTGCCGGTCGAGATGGTCGGGCGTGATGTTGATCAGCAGTCCGACGCTGGGGCTAAGCGAGGGAGCGAGATCGATCTGATAGGACGAACACTCGACAACATGCGTGCGCCCCGCGGCGGGTGGCGGCAGATCGAGGACTGGCACGCCTATGTTGCCGCCCATCGCGACTTCGCGCCCGGCCTCCTTGAGCACATGGGCGATGAGCGCCGTGGTTGTCGATTTGCCGTTGGTGCCGGTGATGGCGACGAACGGCGCGTCCGGCGCCCTGACACCACGCTCGCGCACAAAGAGTTCGATATCGCCGATGATCGGAACGCCGGCCTCGTCCGCAAGGTTGACGGTCCAATGCGGTTTCGGATGGGTCAGCGGCACGCCGGGCGCGAGCACGAACAGCCGAAAGCTGCGCCAGTCGGCTTGGGCGAGATCGACGAGCAGAATGCCTGCGGCGACCGCATGCTCCCGAGCCGTCGGGCTATCGTCCCAGGCGGCCACCTCGGCGCCGCCGGCGACCAGCGCCCGCGCCGTCGACAGCCCCGACCCGCCGAGGCCGAAGAGGGCGACGCTCTGTCCGCGCAGGGTCTCGACCGGCGTCATCGTCACCTCAGTTTCAGCGAGGCGAGGCCGACCATCGCGAGCACGAAGGCGATGATCCAGAAGCGCATGACGATTTGCGGCTCCGACCAGCCGAGCTGTTCGAAATGGTGATGAATGGGCGCCATGCGAAACACGCGCCTGCCGGTGAGCTTGAACGACACCACCTGCACGACCACCGACGCAGCCTCCATCACGAATAGCCCGCCGATCACGGCAAGCACGATCTCATGCTTGACCGCCACCGCCGTCGCACCGAGCAGGCCGCCGAGCGCCAGCGATCCCGTGTCGCCCATGAAAATCTGAGCCGGGGGCGCGTTGAACCACAGGAATCCGACGCCAGCGCCAATCAACGCGCCGCAGACCACCATGAGGTCGCCGGCGAAGGGCACGTGATTGATCAGAAGGTAATGCGAGTAGAGCACATTGCCGGCGATGTAGGCGATGAGCCCGAGCGTCGCGGCGGCGATCATCACCGGCACGATCGCGAGACCGTCAAGCCCGTCGGTTAGATTGACCGCGTTGCCGAAAGCGACAATCACGAACGGACCGAACAGCAGGAACGCCCAGCCGAAATCGAATACGAAGCCGCTCACGAACGGCACCGCAAGCTCAGTCGCGCCGTTGGCGCCGACCCGCATCAGCGCATAGCAGGCGAGCGCCGCGATGACATATTCGCCGAAAAGGCGCGCGCGGCCCGAGAAGCCGCGGTCTGACTGCTTCGTCACCTTCAGATAATCGTCGTAGAAGCCGATCACGGCGAAGCCCGCGGTGACAAACAGCACGATCCACACATACGGGCTTTCGAGGTTGGCCCACAGCAGAGCGGAGACAAAAAGGCCGAACAGGATCATCAGCCCGCCCATGGTCGGCGTGCCTTTTTTGCTGAGAAGATGCGAGGCCGGTCCATCGGGGCGGATCGGCTGCCCCTTGCCCTGTTTCAGACGCAACGCGGAAATGATCGTCGGACCGAAGAAGAAGACGAGAAAAAGCCCGGTTCCCGCCGCGCCAAGTGTGCGGAAAGTGAGGTATCGGAACAGGTGGAAAGCGCCCGGGAGCTCCGCCAGCCAGGTCAGCATGCCCTAGCCTCCTGGCCGATGAGCGAAGCGTTCGCGCAGCGCCGCGACGATCGGGGCCATGCGGCTGCCGTTCGAGCCTTTGACCATCGCGATGTCGCCGCCCCGCAGGACGCGGGCGACTTCGTCCGTCAAGTCGCTTGAGCGTTCGGTCCAAACGGCCCGCATCGACGCGGGCGCCGCCTCGTAGAGCGCGCGCGTGAGTGGGCCCGCGCCGAACAAGAGATCCACGTTATTGGCGCTGAGGTCGGCGGCGAGTTCGGCGTGCATCGCCGCCGCCTTCGGCCCAAGCTCGAGCATGTCGCCGATGACCGCGATGCGGCGTCCCTTGGGTCCGGGCTTGGCCGCAGCAAGCAGCGCGAGCGCCGCGCGCATCGAAGTGGGATTGGCGTTATAGCTTTCATCGATGATGGTCACCGGACCATCAGCCGTTGGAAGCAAGAAACGCTCGCCCCTGCCCTTTTGCGGCGAGAAGCGGCGGAGCGCCTTGGCGCATGCGTGCACGTCAGCGCCAAGCGCGTCCGCCGCCAGCAGCGCGCCGAGCGCGTTTTCCGCCATGTGGGCTCCAGGCGCGCCAAGTTCGAACGCCAATTCGTGGGCGAGAACGCGCGCCTTTACGCGCGAGCCGCTGTCGATCGCCTCGACCGCGAGAAGCTGCGCGTCGCAATCGGCGCCGCGGCCAAAGCTCAAGACCCGCGCGCCGCGCGCCGACGCGGCTCTGTTCAGCCGCTCGAACTGTGGAGCATCGCGATTCAAGACTGCAGTTCCGTGAGGCTCGAGGCCGAGGAAGATCTCAGCCTTGGCGTCCGCGATGGCTTCGATCGAGCCGAGATGCTCGATGTGGACGGGAGCGATCGTCGTCACAAGAGCTACATGTGGCCGGGCCATCCGGGTGAGCGGCGCGATTTCACCGGCGTGATTCATGCCCATCTCGAACACGCCGAACCGGGCGTTGGCCGGCATTCGCGCGAGCGTCAGCGGCACGCCCCAATGATTGTTGTAGGAAGCGGCCGAGGCGTGCGTTATGCCGCAGGCCGTCAGCATGGCGCGCAGCATCTCCTTGGCCGTCGTCTTGCCGACCGAACCGGTCACCGCGACGATCTTCGCCTTCGAACGCGCCCGAGCAGCGACGCCCAACCGCTCCATTGCTTTCAGGGTGTCTTCGACCGCGAATACCGGACCGAGCGGGGCAAGCTGCGGCGCGCGCTCACGCGACACGACTGCCGCTGCCGCGCCGGCCTCGAAAGCGCGCGCGACGTGATCGTGCCCGTCATGCGCATCGCCCCGGATGGCGAAGAAGAGGTCGTCAGACTCAAGCGTCCGGCTATCGATCGAGACGCCCGTGACACGCACGCTAAACCCAGCGTTCGGCGCAGCGCCGAGCGCTGCGCACAGTTCGGTTTGGGTCCACAGCGCAGTCATTGCGCCGCCTTGAGCGCCGCGCGCGCCTCATCGGCGTCGGAGAACGGCAGCGTCTTGTCGCCGACGATCTGCCCCGTTTCGTGACCCTTGCCGGCGATCAAAAGCGCATCGCCGCCGAGAAGCATCGCAACCCCTGCGCGAATGGCCGCCGCGCGGTCGCCGATCTCGATCGCCAAAGGCGCGGCAGCGAGGATCTGTTTGCGGATCGCCGCGGGATTCTCCGAGCGAGGATTGTCGTCGGTCACGATCGTCACGTCGGCGCAACGCGCCGCGATCTCGCCCATGATCGGCCGCTTGCCCGGGTCGCGGTCGCCGCCGCAACCGAACACCAGAACGAGACGGCCAGGCACGAACGGCCGAGCGCCGCGATCGCCTTCTCGAGCGCGTCGGGCTTATGTGCGTAGTCGACGAAGACACTCGCGCCGTGGATGTCGCCGATGCGCTCAAGACGCCCCGGCGCGCCTTCCAGCGCCTGCAGCGCCCCAAACACCGCGTCGGCTTCGCTGCCCGTCGCGATGCAAAGGCCGGCGGCGACCAGCGCGTTGGAGATCTGAAAATCTCCAGCCAGCGGAAAGTCTACGCGAAAGCTTCGGCCACCGAACTGAAGATCGAGCACCGAGAGACAATCCGTCGCGCGCGGCGGAGTTCAGGCGGATCGTCTCGCCCTGCACGCCGACCGTCATGACCCTCAGCCCGCGCGCCCGCGCCGCCGCGATCACGCGCGGAGCAATGGCGCTGTCGGCGTCGATGACCGCCGGCGCGCCGTCGGGCAAAAGGTCCTGGAATAGTCTGAGCTTGGCGGCCAGATAGTCCTCGACCGTCGCATGGTAGTCCATGTGGTCGCGGGTCAAATTGGTGAACGCTCCTGCGGTGAGCCGCACGCCATCAAGCCGCTTCTGGTCGAGACCATGCGAGGAGGCTTCGATCGCGAGGTTCGTGACGCCCTTCGAGGCGAGCCGGTCGAGAAGCTCGTGCAGCGCGATCGGATCCGGCGTCGTCAGCGATCCGTAAACCGTCAGCGGTCTCGACACGACGCCGATTGTCCCGATGGACGCAGCCTCTCGCCCAAGCGCCTGCCAGATCTGACGAACAAAGGCCGCGACCGAAGTCTTTCCGCTGGTGCCGGTGACCGCGACAATCGTTTCCGGCTGGCGCGGATAGAAGCGTGCGGCAGCGTGAGCAAGCGCGGCGCGGGCGTCGGCGACCTTGACGAAAGCCGCGTTAGGGGTTTCCGCCCAACGCTCGGCGACAATCGCGGCCGCGCCTTTCGCCACCGCTTCGCCGACGTGCTTGAGGCCGTCGTCCTTCGCCCCGGCCAGCGCAAAGAAAATATCGCCCGGCGCCGTCTTTCGGCTGTCGAACGCCAGCCCCGCAATGGCTCGTTCGACGCAAGCGCGCGATCGGCGTCCTTGAGCTCGAGGATGTCGCCAAGCCGTCTCATCGCCCTTGAGCTCACTCCTTGCCGGTCTTGTCGGCGTCGGCTCCATACCCCAGTCGGGCGATGATGGGGAACGGCTGCGTTGGCGCCTCCTTCATCGGTGGCACGCCTTCGAGCGGTTCGACCCGGCGGATAAGCGCGCCGGCGACGCGTCCGGCGTTATAGGCGGCGGTGTGGAATCCGTGATCCTCGGGTGCGGCCTGCGGATCGTCGTAGATTGTCAGATAAAGATATTTTGGCTTGTCGGCCGGAGTGATCGCCATGAAGGTGGTGAAGACCTTGTTCTGCGAATAGCGCCCGTGGATGATCTTGTCGGCGGTTCCCGTTTTGCCGCCGACGTAATAGCCGGGAATGTTGGCGAAACTTGCGGACCCGTGCGTCGCGTTGGAGCGCATCAGATAGCGCATGGATTCGGAAGTCTGTTCGCTGATAACGCGATGGCTGACCTTCGCTGCGTCCTCTACGCTGCGCGGCAGAAAGGTCGGCGCCATCATCTCGCCGCCGTTGGCCAGCGCGCACACCGCCATCACCGCCTGAATGGGCGCGACATTGAGGCCCTGGCCGAAGGCGATGGTCATGGTGTTGAGAAGCGACCAATGCCTGGGCACTAAAGGCTCGGCGCTCTCCGGCAATTCGGTGCGCAACCGGTCGAGCTGACCCATCTTTTTCAAGAACGCTTTATGACCCTCGACGCCGACCATCAGCGCCAGCCGCGCGGCGCCGATGTTCGAGGAATGGGTGAACACTTCGGGCACCGTCAGCACGCGATGGGTGGCGTGAAAATCGTGAATCGTGAACCGCCCGTAGCGCAAGCTGTCGCGCGCGTCCACGTGCGAACCGAGATTGACCTTGCCGGACTCGAGCGCCATCGCGAGCGAAAGGGCCTTGAAGGTCGAGCCCATTTCGTAGACGCCGACGTTGATCCGGTTGATCTTGGTCGGATCGCGCACGTCGCCCGGGTCGTTGGGATCGAAGTCGGGCAGAGATTCGAGCGCCAGCACTTCGCCGGTGTTGACATCGACGACCATGCCCGCCGCGGCTTTGGCGTGGAAGCGATCCATCCCGTCGACCAGTTCGTCGCGCAGCGCATGCGTCGCCCTAAGATCGAGCGACAAGCGGACTGGCTTCAGGCTGTCGGGATCGACCGTAAAGCCCGCCACATGCGGATCGGTCAGGCTCTGTTGATCGAGATATTTCTCCATGCCGGCGATGCCGACGTTGTCCTTGTCGACGAACCCGATCACGTGGGCGCCAATCGGACCATTGGGATAGACGCGCTTGTTCTCCGGAAGGAAGCCGACGCCGGGCAGGCCGAGGTGAAAGATTTCCGCCTGCTCCTTCGGCGTGATCTGCCGCTTGACCCAGATGAAGCCCTTTTTCGAAGCCAACCGCTCGCGCAGTTCCTTCGCATCGACATCGGGAAGCACAGCGGTGATCAGTTCGACCGCCTCGTCTAGGTCGATGATGCGATTCGGCTCGGCGAACACCGACATGGTCTTGACGTCGCTGGCGAGGATCTCACCGTTCCGGTCCAATAAATCCGGCCTCGCGCCGGAGACCGCGTCATCGGCGGCTGTCTTCAAGGTCTGCGGGGGATCATGCGAGAGGCCCAAGCGCGAGCAGCTTCACGCCGAGCCCGGCATAGGCCACGAATAGCCCAAGCGCGATGGTGCGAACCCGCGCGCTCGAGCGGTCGAGCCGGGTCGAAAGAAGCTGGCGCGCGAAGGCCTTGAGCTTCGCTTTGGTTGCGCCCGCAGGCTGCGGGAGTCGTGCTCCCGGCGGGTCCAAATCGACGCCGAAATTCTTCGGCAGATAGCGCCTGAGCCATGCGATCCCAGCGTCGGCCAAGGCGTCCAGGAGCTTGAGGCGCGGCCGCGCGCGCCTCTCGGGGTTCGCTTTGGAGTCGGTTGGGTTCTCGGCCATTTCTCACCTCACCGGCGGAGTCGAGACGGAGGCGGTGACGGCCGGCGTCGAATTGTCGGCGGTAAATCCGAGCGATTCGAGCGTACGGCCGATCGAGTCGGTCTTGGGCTGGGCGTCAGGCAATTCGTTGACGGTCGCGATCTGGCTCAAAGCCAATGGCTGCAGGCCGAGCTTCGAGTCGGCGAGGCTCTGCACGCGGTCGGGCCGCGCGAGATGCGCATATTCGGCGCGCAGGAGATTGATCGCGTCCTTCTCCTTGTTGATGAGATGGCGCGTCTTCACGAGCTGCTCGGACGCATAGATCGTGCGGTACTTGACGCCGTAGACGTAAGCCGCGGACCCGATCAGCGCGGCAATGGCGAAAGCGTGCAGGATACGCCACATCAGTCTTATCTCCCCCTCCGCGCTGGCAGTCGCGCCAGCGCCTCAATGTCCTCGTCCCGTCCCCGCGGCGGCGCGCTCAAACGGACGCCAAATCGCAATTTCGCCGAGCGCGCGCGCGGATTTGCGCTTGTCTCCGCCTCGCCCGCTTCGATTGGCTGGCCGCGCGGAACCTCGAATGTCGGCTCGGCCTCGGCCGGTTCGCCGGGCAAGCGACGCGAGGCAGCGCGTCCGCGGCCCGAGCGGCTGGCGAAGAACTGCTTGACGATCCGATCCTCGAGCGAGTGGAACGTCACAATTGCGAGGCGGCCGCCCGATTTGAGCAAACGCTCCGCGGCGCACAGTCCGCGCGCGAGTTCGCCGAGCTCGTCGTTGACGGCGATGCGCAAAGCCTGAAAGGATCGCGTTGCAGGATGGGTGAGCTCGCCGCGCCGCGCCGGCGCGACCCGCGCAATCATCCCGGCGAGCTCCAGCGTCGAGGTGAATGGCTTTGTCTCGCGGTCGGCGACGATGGCGCGCGCGATTCGACGCGCGGCGCGCTCCTCGCCGTAATGGAACAGAATGTCGGCAATCGTCGCTTCGTCCTCGTCGCGCAGAATGTCGGCGGCCGAACGGCCGCTTCCTCCCATCCGCATATCGAGGGACGCATCAAAGCGGAAAGAGAAGCCGCGCGCGGCCTCGTCGAACTGCATCGATGAAACGCCGATGTCGAGCACAATCCCGTCCACCGCGTCGACGCCGATGCGCTTCATGACCTCGACGAGCTCGCTAAAGCGCGCCTCGACAAGCTCGAGCCGGCCGCCGAACGAGGCTCTGAGCGCTTCGCCCGCCCGAATGGCCGTAGGATCGCGATCGAGCGCGATCACGCGCGCGCCACGATCGAGGAGCGCGCGCGCGTAGCCTCCACCGCCGAACGTGCCATCGACATAGACGCCATCCGCGCGGGGCTCGAGCGCCTCCATGGCCTCCTTGAGCAGAACAGGAACGTGGCCGAGCTCCGCGGGCTCGGCGCGGCTCATCCGGAGGCCCCTGGCGGCGCAAGCGCGTCGCGTTCCGCCCGCAAGCGCCGGACCCGCTCCCGCGCTTGTTCGAGATGGGCCTGAAAGCGTGTCGGCTCCCAGATCTGGAACTTGTGCCCCTGCCCCACGAACACCGCCTCGGAGCCGAGCCCTAACGCCGTCTTGAGCCGTTCCTCGAAAAAGACCCGGCCCTCGGCGTCGGGGCGCAAGACCTCGCTCATGCCCAGAAGCGCGGTCGCGAAAGCATCGCGGGCCTGTGAATAAGGCGGCATCGTTTGAAGCAGCGAATCGATTTCGGCAATCAGCGCGTTGCCGCCGCAGTCGAGCGCCGGCGCGTCCAGCGACGGATAGGCGTAGACGCCGGCGAACCCGTCCTTCGTCAGCACCTGACGGAATGAGGCCGGGATCGAGATCCGCCCCTTGGCGTCGAAGCGGTGGGTGAAATTCGAAAGAAATCGATCCACCAGACAGCCCTTCGCCGCGCGAGCAAGCCCGCCCTCGCCGCTTTGCGGCTTTAGGCGACAGCGCGGGAGCGCGGTCGATGGCGGGATAGCGTGGGATAGCATGGGACCCCATGGGCATCAACGCATTAGGGGCTCAAGGTTAATCTTCCGTTAGGACGGACAGTTTCTGCGTATTATTCGGGCCGCTCGCAGCGACATTCGCGCGAAGCGCGACGCTTTTCCCGCGACGCGCGCACGAACGCCGCGCCCAGACGCCTGGCTTCCGTTTGGTTAACGCACTGTGAGCGGCGTCACGGCGCGGTCCCCGACGGGGGTCTACAACCACACAACGAGAACGGGACGATGAACTTCAACCGCCGATTTGCCTTTAACAATTTGTTACTTGCTATCGCGCGATAAACGTCGTAATCATCCTGTAAAAAGAGGAAGGCTTAGCGATGGTCGTCGTGATGCTTTTTTGGGGCGTGAGCTTCGCCGCTCTCGGCTGGCTCGTCTTCAAAATCGCCGAGCGGATGTGAAGGAACGGATCCGTCCTTCCGACGCTGGCCACGCAACCGAGGTTCAAGAGGAAACCACAGTGACGATCATATTCGCAGGAGCCGCCGGGTGGCTCATTCTGTTGCTCATGTGCGCTTACGCGAAAGGGCGCGACCGGCGCTTTTAGCCTACCTGTACGACGGCGAGGCTGCCTGCGGGCAGCGGCTTCAGAATCCCCTTCGCTGAAACCGACATATCAAGCCAGGTAGCCCAATCCGCGCGATCGAGAATGGCGATCTGCCGATCATGATAAGGCGCGATGTCGGGACCGGGCGGCATCGTCAACATCGTGAAGGCCTCGCCGACGTCTGTGTCCCTGCGCCAGATTCCCGCGATGCAGAACCACGGCTCACCGGTCTTGGTGAACAGCCACTTGTCCTTCCGCTTCTTCTTTTTGTCAGCCGGATCGGTGAACTCGTAAAAGCCATCGGCGGGGATCAAGCAGCGCCTCGAAGCGAATTCGCGGCCTTCCGAGCGGAAATTGTAGACCGGCTTGCCGTTCTGCCCGGGCCAACTCCAGCACCGCTGCACGAGGTCGCCCGTCTCCGCCTCATCATCAATCGCGCGGACGATCGGCGCCGTGTCCGTGATCTTGATATCCTCGCGCGCCTCGATATTGGGCGCGCCCTCTGAAAACCGGATTTTGATTCTGGTCTCAGAGAACCCCTCGAAGAGCGCCGCCGCATTGGTCAGCAATCGATAGTCGTTGCACATTGGAGTAAGTCCCGCGAGAGGAGTCGCTTTTGCTGGCCTGGAATAGGCTGACCGAAGCCGACTGGTCGCTCTTGATGAGCTCTAATTGCGCGAACCGGAGGAAGCATGAGTGAGCTAAGCGACATCATGGATGCGCTGAGACCCGTGTCTACAGCGACAATCACGACAGTTCTGCTCAAGCATGGATTGCGCCGGGTGTGGATGAAAGGAACGCGCCCAATTCGCCCCGGACAGCCGCGCACGGTTGGGCGCGCGTTCACCTTACGCTTCATTCCAGCGCGTGAGGATCTTGCAACGCCTGCTTCCTGGTCGTCCCCGCGCTCGACGCGAGCGGCGATTGAGGAGATGCCCCCTGGCTGTATCGCGGTGGCCGACGCCATGGGCGTCACGGATGCGGGCATCTTCGGCGACATCTTGTGCGCGCGGATAAAGCAGCGCGGCGTCGCCGGCCTCGTCACCGACGGAGTCGTGCGCGACATGGCGGGCGTTCTCAAGACCGGCCTCGCTGTCTGGTGCCAGGGCGCAGCCGCCCCGCCCTCTGTGGCCAGCCTCACCTTTGTCAATTGGCAGGAGCCGATCGGGTGCGGCGGCGTCAGCGTCTATCCCGACGATCTCATAGTCGTGGACGACGACGGCGCGGTGCTGATCCCGGCCGCGCTGGTCGAGGACGTGGTCCGCGTCGCTCCGGAGCAGGAGCGCCTGGAGACTTGGATCATGGATGAAGTCACGAACGGAGCGAAGCTGCCGGGTCTTTATCCGCCGAATGAAGACAATCTCAAACGCTACAAGGATTGGGCTTCCCGCGGCTGAGCCGGTGCCGTCACAAGCATGCGCTTCGCCCCGGTTCTGAAGGCGTCATGCGAGTTTGTCCCTGCCATCTATGTGTTTCTACGTGTCGAAATAGTCGAAAGAGAACGACGTGGTCATGATGGCGCCCAACGAAGACATTCAGGTGCTCGTGGACGCCCCAAGCGAGCGCGGAGTTCGTCGCTTCAGCCGCAGATCAGGGCGAGAAAGTGTCGGATAGCGCCGCCGCCGATCCGATTTTCGAGATCGCCGATCCAGCCTTTTCGGACTACACGATCACCGGCGCGCCGGAAGCTTCGGCTCCGGCTCTTTCCGCGCCCGAACCCGCGACATGGGCGATGATGCTGATCGGGTTTATCGGCATAGGGACCATGGGCTATTGGCGTTCACGGAGGCGGTGCTTTGGCCGGCTGACGGAGAGCAATCGATATAGCCATTGAATCGGGTTCCCGATCGGGTCTTCCTCAGCTCCTGGCCCAAGCGCAGTCGAACTTGGCGTCAAACCCGGCGCAAACGGATTCGCCTCGCAACGCCACGAGGTCGTTGTCCTGACGCGTCTCGCCTGACCGGCTGAAATTGGCCGAGCCGGTGCGCAGGAGGTGGTGATCGACGCAATAGTCTTTCAGATGCATGAGTTCGCCGCCCGGCGACTTTGATCGAATCTCGAGGCCCTGAATCGGGCCGCCGAGCTGCGCCTCCACGTCATAGTCGCCGACTTTTGCCGCCATGCCGGCGTCGCGCCAAATGCGCACCTTCACGCCACGCGAGGCCGCGTCGCGCAACGCCTCGATGACCGCGCTGTCTGTGAGCACGTACGCCGCCATGTCGATCTGCTTCACGGCCTCGCCGATCAGAGCGGCGTCGATGCTCTCCAAATCCTCGCCTGGCGCGTAGTGGACCTCGGCTGGCCCACCGATGGAGCGTGGCGCCGTAGTCGCTCGTGAAGGCGTAAGCGCCGACCGGCCCTCGAAAGCAAGACCGCAAAAGATCGCGATCGCCAGCACATAGACGCCCAGGAACTTTGGCATGGAAAGCTCGATTTCAGGTTTGTACTGAATCAAGCCGGATGACCATTAATCTTTCGTGCTTTGAATTCGCTGTTTTTGCCGCCGTCAGCATACGGCAGCCCGACGTCCCGAAGTCCGATGACTAGCCGGCCGCGATAGCCGCCTGGCGCGGTTGATTACGACTCCTTTATTTTTTCCGGCAGAATTGCATAGGGAATTTCTATACAAAGTCCGCGCTGCTATTCGCTGATTTTCTTTCGTGAGCGACCTTAAGCATATGTACCAGCTTATAGAGAAGAAGGTGATATACTCCAGATTTGCTGGGTTCTCCGAGCATCACCAAAATGCGGACCCATGGCGGACCTTAAGAGCGCAAAAAAAAGCCCCGGCGCGAACGTCGGGGCTTCGGGGAGGCGATGCGATATCCCGCGATTGTCCTGCCCGACCGGTGCAAGGCGGGGAACGAGAGGCTTCTAGCTTCCAGGGAGCTGACGTCAGGCTTCCGTGTCGAGCAACGCCTGCGCCCGCTTCAGATATATCCTCCGAACGGCCTCGTCGGCCAGCCGTGCTGTTGTACGGATCTGTTGCGCCATCGGATTTTGGAAATCTAATTTGCTCCATAGCATGCCGTCGAGGCGGCAGAGCTGTTTTGCCTTCTCCATGATCTCATCGACGGTTGGCTCGGACATCATAACCCCAGAGCACGAAGCAGTAGGACCGGATAGGAAATGGGGCGCGCTCAGCCCGAAAAGGCTTTAAGCACCCTTACGAGGATTCGTGGCCGAGCGCGCCCCTGCGGTCATGGGAGCTGACAGCGCCATCACGTTAGACGGCCGATCCAGGGTGGCAATGGGTGTTACTACCTACGCCTTGCCGAGACGCGCCTTCCCGCCCGCCAAACAAAAGCCCCGGCGCGCGCCCGCCAGATTTTGGTGACAGAATTCGCCGCATGATCCGCATCACCATACCGCTTAGGCGTTCGCTAATGCCCCCAATCGACCGCCCCTAAATGCTGGATACGAACGTGTTTAATGACCTCTTTGACGAGAAAATCTCGCCTGCGTCCCTTGGAAGTCGGCGCTGGCTCGTTACTGGCATCCAATTAAATGAGCTTGGCAACACCAAAAATTCTGAGAGGCGGGCGGAACTCCTCGCAATGTTTGAGGAAGTTGATCCTGCGACCGTTCTTTCGTCAAGCTTTGCGTTCGGCATCGAGGGCGCTGGTTTCTGTCAAGCATCGTGGAATGACGGAAGCGGAAAGGTTGAACATATGCTTCAACGTCTGCGCGAGCTGGATGCAGCGAAACACAAGAAGAGAGGTCTTAATCAAGATCGAGATGTAATAATTGCGGAGACGGCGATCAAGAACGACGCGATCTTGGTAAGTCGTGACGAAAACTTGCGAAAGGTGGTCACCGAGTTCGGGGGACCGCAATAAACCTTGCTGACCTTGCGGTCTCCTAAGAGTCCGTTTGAAAACTGGTTGAAAGGTTCTTTCGACCGTGATTCAAGCTTGGGATGTGGACACCAGCGACGCGCGGCCGAATGGCCAAGATCGAGAAGAAGACTAAGCGGTACCCGAGCGACCTGACCGACGAGGAGTGGGCGAAGATTGAGCCTTTTCTTCCTCGCGCGTCGAAGTCGGGGCGTCCTATCGAGGTCGATTTGCGGGAGGTGTTGAACGCAATCCGTTACATGGCGCGTTCGGGCGGGGGATGGCGGATGCTGCCGAATGATTTCCCGCCTTGGCAGACGGTCTATTGGTGGTTTCGCCGATTTGTCCGTCGGTTCCTGTTTCAGACGATCCACGATGTCGCGCTGATGCTCGACCGAGAGCGCGTGGGACGCGAAGCGAGCCCAACCGGGGGCGTCGTCGACAGCCAATCGGTCAAAGCTCCGGAAGCTAAAACAAGGGGATACGACGCGGGCAAGAAGATCGCGGGCCGCAAGCGCCACATCGCGGTCGACACCGACGGCCGTCTTCTGATGGTCAATCTGACGCCCGCCGACATCTCCGACAGCGCCGGGGCTCAGATGATCCTGGACGGTGTGCGCAAGCGCTGGCCGTGGCTGAAGCATCTGTTCGCCGATGGAGCCTATGATCGCACCCAACTCATGGACAAAGCCGCCTTCCTGGATTTCACCATCCAGGTCGTGAAGCGATCCGATACGGCCAAGGGCTTCGAGGTCATCCCGCGTCGATGGGTCGTGGAGCGCACGTTCGCTTGGATGACCCGATGGCGACGTCTCGTGCGCGATTACGAGGAGCGCATCGACTGTTCCGAAGCCATGATCCACGTCGCTCTCGGAAGCCTCCTGCTCAGGCGAATAGCTCACGAATAACCGTTTTCCAACGGACTCTAAGGCGCGAATAGAGGCTTAGACACCCGCTCGGCAAATGAAAAGCCCCGGCGCTGCGAACGTCGGAGCCTTCGGCGGTGCGATGCGCTGTCAGGCGATGGCGACGAAGGATGTGCTCGGTCGCGGAGCGACGGCTCAACCTCGTCTTCAATTGAGGCCAGCGCAGCTCAAATCCGCGTGATTGTGCGAGTGAAAAGCCGCCGGCGCGTGTTCCTCACCCGTGGAGAACGCGAGACCCGTGGAGAACGCGAGATGAAACATGTGCAACCGCCGCCGGACGGCGAAGTCCTTCCGCTGGATCCGACGACAATCTTCTTCCGGCCGGCGGATGACGATCCGCTGCTGCCACATCGCAGCGCAGCGATTTGGCCCGCGCTCGCCGTTGCCTGCACCGCAGCATGGACGGTGGCGGCCGTAGCGATGGTGATATGGGAATTGTGATCAAGACATACAATTTATCGCTGAGGGACGTCGGGCCAAAAGGAAGGGCGGCCCGAAGACCGCCCCTCGCCCAACTATCCGAAGGAAGACTACGTCGGGGGCAAGGACGTCAACAGACATGCCAATTGTGCGCCCAACGTCAACAACCCTAGCAGGTAAAAGACGAATTCAATCGCCAACCAATGCGCTCGCGATTTAATTCTTTCCCCTTGGTGATAGGACATCTCGGAAACTCCTCGCCAGCCCCGCTCCATTTCCAAAATAAGCACAATGCCTCGCGTGGCGCAGTGACCGCCCTCACAGCGCCCGCAGCAAAAAGGGCGGCCCGAAGACCGCCTCTTTGCCTTGCAGGGGTTCGACGAGCCTACGCCTGGCCCGAGCCCGACTGGGCGACCTCTAGCGGGCCAGGCTCCTTGTGGGGCGCGTCGCGGACCTCAATCATGCGCCAATATTCGCCGGTCACGAGTTCGCGCATGGCGCGCTGCTGTTCGGACTTCAGCCTGGAATACGTGCCGACCTCGGATAGGATGGCGCAATCTCGCCGGTATTGGCACGCGGCCTCTCTCACGCGCGCGGCATATCGGTCCAGCGGCGTAGGGTGATCGGCGTACGGCATCTGGGTTTCTCGTGAAGAGGCGAAGGCGTGCTGCGCTGTAGAAGTGATTTTTAGAAGCACGCCCTAGGAAAACGCAGTGACGGCAGTCACATCACAAACAGAAAGGGCGCCTGGCTCTCATCGGCTCAGGCTTGGCGGGTCAGGATCGCAGATCAGCGCCGGCGCGCGAACGTCAGGGCCTCCGCGATGCGCTGCTCCACAACGGCGTTTTGATCGGCGTCGGCCAGTGCGCCCAGCGGACCGTTCCGACCGCGGCGACGGTCGGCGACGTCGCGCCCGAGTAACGTCAACCTGAGGAGAGCCGGTCGGCTGGGACGGCGCGAGACAAGCGGCCCATTTTTTTCTGCTCACTAGTTGCGAAAAGCCAAAAGCCGTGTTATACATTTCTACTCGATGGACTGAGACCGCACCTCCCCGGCCAACCGAAGGGTGGTGGAAAAGGAGCGATGGAGTTTGGCTCGAGGCGGTTGGCGTGGAGCTTGAGAGAGGGGAAAATTTTTTATTTGAATTGGCCGTAACCCATTGAAAAGTCCCGATTCCAAAAAATAAACGTAAGCAAAAGAAAGCAAATTTATTTGCGTTTAGTTGCGTCTACTTGCGTTTATTGCCGCGTATTTTCACCGATTCGGCCGTCGGGTCGCGCGCCCCTGCGCGTTGACGCCATTGCGGGCTCATCAGGGAGGAGCGCGTCCTGGAGGGGCTTGAGGGCAAGACCGCGCTGGTCACCGGCGGCGCCGGCGGGATCGGCTCGACCATAGTCGAAGCGCTCCTGGAGAGCGGAGGCCGGGTCTTCCTGCACGATCTGCCGACCTCCGACGGCGCCTCGAAGGCGCGCTCGCTTTGCCAAAGGTTCGGCGATGGCCGCGCAATCTTCGTTGCCGGAGACCTGAACGATCTCGCGGCGCTCAAGCGCGAGAGCGCAACGCTCGCCGGTGAGGTCGATGGCTTCGACTTCCTCGTCAACAACGCCGCGATCGATCCGGTAGCGCCGATCGAGGCTTATTCGATCGACGATTTTCTCGCGGTTCAGACGGTCAACGCCCACGCCGCTTTCGTCCTGTGCCAGACACTCGCGCCCCACATGAAGCGCAAGGGCGCCGGCGCCATCGTCAACGTGATGAGCGTCGTCCTGTCCGGAGGCTGGGCCGAGAAGGTCCCTTACGCCATGTCGAAGGGAGCGCTGCTCGGGCTCACCCGGTCCTTGGCCCGCGAGCTTGGCCCGTCCAATATTCGCGTCAATGCGGTGAGCCCAGGCGCCATTCCAACAGAGCTCGAGCGCAAGCACTATCGCGAAGGCCGCGCGGCTTTCGATCAGTGGGTGATCGACCGGCAATCCTTGCCGTTCCGTTCGGACATCCGCGACGTCGCCGACACGGTGCTCTATCTGCTTTCGCCGCTAAGCCGATTCATGACCGGGCAGGCGCTGCATGTGAACGGCGGCATGTATATGGGCTGAGGGCTTACGTTCATCGGCAATTCATTGCCCGCGGGCTAGCATGAGGATGTAAAGCTCAACCAATGTTTTGGGAGGACTTCAATGAAGAACACGTTTGTCGCGATCGGCCTTGGCGCCGTCATCGCCCTTTCGCCGCTGGCCGCCATGGCGCAGTCCGCAACGGGGACAGCCCACGCCGGCGGGGGCGGCTCTCACAGAAGCCATTTGCGCCACAGCGGCAACACGAGCCGAGAGAGAGCCAGGGCCTCGGCCGAACATATGCGCACTATGCGCCACGCTCCTGCCGCTCCCAAGAGCTGATCAGAGCCGGCGCGCTGCGGTCGGCGATGGGCCGACAGAGCGCGCCGCTTTAACGATGCCTGGGCGAGGCTATTTCACCGGACACGGTTTTACGCCCCAGATCTCCTGAGCATATTGCCCGATCGTGCGATCACTTGAGAACTTGCCCGAACCGGCAAGGTTGAGAATGACCTTCTCCGTCCATTCGTTTCGCTTGCGGTGGAGTTCGCAGAGCTTCCCGTCGGCATGAAGATAGGAGGTGAGATCCGCCAAGTGCATGAAGCGGTCGCCATGGGTGAGGAGAGCGCCACGAAGCGGCTCGAAGATCCCGGGCTCATGCGGACTGAAGTGATCTGAGAAGATCAGATCGAGCGCCTTCCGAGTTTCCGGCTCGTTCTCGTAGTGCCAATAGGGGCTGTACCAAGGCTCGCTGTTGGCGACTTCCTGGGCGGTGAGGCCGAACAAGAAGAAGTTCTCTTCTCCCGCCTCCTCGGCCATTTCGATCGTGGCGCCGTCGCGCGTGCCGATGGTCAGCGCGCCGTTCATCATGAACTTCATGTTGCTGGTGCCGCTCGCCTCATAGCCGGCAGTCGAAATCTGGTTCGAGACATCGGAGGCGGGAACGCAGCGCTCGGCCAGCGTCACATTGTATTCCGGCAGGAACACAACCTTGAGCTTGCCGCGCATCGCAGGATCGGCGTCGATCGTCTGCGCCAGATTGTTGATGAATTTGATGATGACTTTCGCGAGATAGTAGGCCGGCGCCGCCTTGCCGGCGAAGAAGAACGTGCGTGGGGGGATATCGAGGCCCGGATTCTCGCGCAGACGCTGGTAGAGAATGACGATGCGCAAAGCATTGAGGAGCTGGCGCTTGTACTCGTGAATGCGCTTGATCTGGCAATCAAAAATTGTGTGCGGATCGACGGTGACGTCCGTGTGCCTCTTGACCCAGTCGGCGAAGCGCGCCTTGCATTCGTGCTGAGCCTTCTGAACGCTCCCAAGGAACGCAGCGTCCTTCGCCAACGGGCGAAGCTTTTGAAGCTCCGCGAGGTCCGTGATCCAGCCGTCGCCGATTGCGCCCGAAATCGCCGTCGCGAGCGAGGGATTGGCCAGCTTGAGCCAGCGTCTCGGGGTGACCCCGTTGGTCTTGTTGTTGAAGCGCTCGGGAAACACCTCGGCGAGGTCCTTCACCGTCGTCCTGCGCAAGAGCTCGGAGTGGATCGCGGCGACGCCATTCGTGCTGTGGGAACCGACGATCGCCACGTGCGCCATGCGGACGTGTTGCGTCTGACCCTCCTCGACGAGGCTCACGCGAGCGGTGCGTCCGGCATCATCCGGATACCGCGCATGAATGTCGTCGAGCAGCCGACGGTTGATCTCGAAGATGATCTCGAGTTGGCGCGGAATGAGGAGGCGCATCCAGTCGACCGGCCAACGCTCGAGCGCCTCGGGAAGCAGAGTGTGGTTGGTGTAGGCGAGGGTTGCGCGCGTGATATCCCACGCTTCGTCCCAACCCAGATGCGCTTCGTCGAGCAAGATGCGCATGAGCTCCGGCACGGCGAGGGTCGGGTGCGTGTCATTGAGCTGAATGGCGGCCTTCTCGGGCAACAGCCGCCAATCGGAATTCGATTCCCGAAACCTGCGGATCGCGTCGGCCAGCGAACAGGCGACGAGAAAATATTCCTGCATGAGGCGCAGTTCGCGCCCTTGAGGCGTATGGTCGTCCGGATAGAGAACGCGGGTGAGCGATTCCGCGTTGAGCGCCTTCCGCGATTGCGGCAACGAAATCGCCGCCGCTGAACCGCTTGAAAATTGAACGACTGGGTCGCAGCCGCGCTCCACAAACGGAGCGTGTTGACCGTCTTGCCGCCGTATCCGACCACGGGTCGATCATAGGGGACGCCGATAAGCGTCGAGGGCCTGTTCGGAAGCATGCGCAGCTTGCCTTCGCGCAATTCAAACGAGCAGCCGAACGTCACCGAAACGCTTTCCGCGGGACGCACGATCTCCCAAGGATCTGGATGGGCGAGCCAGTTGTCCGGGCGCTCCTCCTGCCAACCATTTTGAATTTTCTGCTGAAAGATGCCGTGCTCATATCGCAGGCCATAGCCCATGGCGGGCAGCTGCATCGTGGCCATTGAGTCGAGGAAGCAGGCGGCGAGACGTCCCAGACCGCCATTGCCCAAGCCCGCGTCTGGCTCCTCGTGCAGGATCTCCCACCACTCGCAGCCGTCGCCTTTGAAACTCGGTCCGACGATGGGATCGAGCAGCAGATTCATGACATTGTTGCCGAGCGAACGGCCGATGAGAAACTCGATTGAGATGTAATAGACCCGCTTCGGATTCTCGCGCGCATAGGTCTTATGGGTGCGCAGCCAACGGTCCGAAAGAATGTCTCTAACCGCGCGCGCGGCGGCCTTGTACCGCTCCCGGGTGTTCGCGGTCTCGGGCTCGACAATGTTGTCGTATTTCAGGTGCCGTTCGTACAAAGCGTCGGGCGAGCCAGAGAACAACGCTGCGCTGATCGCGTAGCTCTTCAGCAGCGCGGCGGCGTCAGCCGAAGCCGGCGCCGCCGTAGCCTGCGCCGCTCGGTTGAGTTCGTGCATGTCGTTCATTGGCCAGGCCCTCCCGCCGAAAAGGGCTATTGTTAGCCAGTGCTTGTGACGCTCTGGCGACGCTTAGAGGTTGTCGCCCTCGGTCGAAGCCGCGCCCTCCCCGGCGCTCTGGCCGCTCCATGTCCAGTTCTTGATCTCGGGCATATCGTCGCCGTAGCGGCGAATGTATTCGCGATGGTCGATGAGCTTGTCGCGGATTTCCTGCTTGGCGTAAGCGGCGCGCTCGCCGAGCTTCGGCACGCGGTCGATGACGTCGCCGACCAGATGGAAACGGTCGAGGTCGTTGATCACGCACATGTCGAAAGGCGTGGTCGTCGTTCCCTCTTCCTTATAGCCGCGCACATGAATGTTGTCGTGCCCGGCCCGCCGATAGGTCAGGCGATGGATGAGCCACGGATAGCCGTGGAAGGCGAAGATAATCGGCTTGTCGACCGTGAAGAGCGCGTCGAAGTCACGATCGGAGATGCCGTGCGGATGCTCGCTTGGCGGCTGCAATGTCATGAGATCAACGACGTTCACGACCCGTATCTTGAGTTCAGGCGCGTGCTGGTGCAGGAGTTTGACCGCGGCCAGGGTCTCCAACGTCGGCACGTCCCCGCAACAGGCCATCACGACATCCGGCTCGCCGCCGCGGTCGTTGCTCGCCCATGGCCAGATCCCCAGCCCTGCTTCGCAGTGCCTGACCGCCTGATCCATGGTTAGCCATTGCGGCGCGGGTTGTTTGCCGGCGACGACAACATTCACGTAATTGCGGCTGCGTAGGCAGTGATCCGTAACGGAGAGGAGGCAGTTGGCGTCCGGCGGCAAATAGACGCGCACCACCTCCGCCTTCTTGTTGAGCACATGGTCGATAAAGCCGGGATCCTGGTGGGAAAAGCCATTGTGGTCCTGCCGCCAGACGTGGCTTGACAAGAGATAGTTGAGCGAGGCGATGGGCCGTCGCCACTTAATCTGGTCGCAGACCTTCAGCCACTTCGCATGCTGGTTGAACATGGAATCAATGATGTGGATGAAGGCCTCATAGCAGGAGAGGAAGCCGTGCCGCCCGGTCAGGAGGTAGCCTTCGAGCCAACCCTGGCATTGGTGCTCGCTCAGCATCTCCATCACCCGTCCGTCGGGCGCGAGATGGTCGTCATATGACAAGGTCTTTGCAGCCCAGGCGCGATTTGTGACCTCGAGCACGTCCTGCCAGCGATTGGAATTGTTCTCGTCCGGGCTGAACAGGCGGAAGTTGCGCGAGTCCAGATTGAGTTTCATCACATCGCGCAGGAATTGGCCCATGGTCCGCGTCGCCTCCGCGGTTACGGAACCAGGCGAAGGCAACACGACTGCATAATCGCGGAAGTTCGGGAGCTTTAAGTCGTGCAAGAGCTGACCGCCGTTCGCGTGCAGGTTGGCGCTCATCCGGCGGGTCCCCTGCGGCGCAAGCGCGGCAAGCTCGCCCTTGAGGGCGCCCTTGTCGTCGAACAGGTCCTCGGGGCGGTAGCTCTTCATCCACGATTTCGAGAATGCGCACATGGCCGGGATTTCCGCGCATCTCGCTCATCGGCACCTGGTGCGAGCGCCAGTAGCCCTCTTCCCGCTTACCGTCGATCTCCTTGGGACAGGTCCACCCCTTCGGCGTGCGCATGACGATCATCGGCCAGATCGGGCGTTTTGCGAACCCATTGCGCCGTGCGTCGGCCTGGATGTCGCGGATCTCGCCAATCACTGTTTCGAGGGTCGCAGCCATGAGCTGGTGCATCGGGCCCGGTTCATGCCCTTCGACGAAATGGGGCGCATATCCATATCCACGCAGAAGCGATTCAAGCTCCTCATGACTGATCCGCGCCAGCACTGTTGGATTGGCGATTTTATAGCCGTTGAGATGCAGGATCGGCAGCACGGCGCCGTCGCGCACTGGATTGAGGAACTTATTGGAGTGCCAGCTCGTGGCGAGTGGTCCCGTCTCCGCTTCGCCGTCGCCGACGACCGCGGTGACGATCAGATCCGGATTGTCAAAAGCTGCGCCGAAGGCGTGCGAAAGCGAATAGCCGAGCTCGCCGCCCTCGTGGATGGAGCCGGGCGTCTCCGGCGCGACGTGGCTCGGGATTCCGCCGGGAAATGAGAACTGGGTGAAGAGCCGCTTCATCCCCTCCTCGTCCTGCGAGACGCCCGGATAAACTTCGCTGTACGTTCCCTCGAGATAAGCGTTGGCGACCAACCCCGGCCCACCGTGTCCGGGACCGGTGATGTAGATCATGTCTAAATCGTGTTTCTTGATCAGCCGATTGAGGTGTGCGTAGATGAAATTGAGGCCAGGCGTCGTGCCCCAGTGCCCCAGAAGACGCGGCTTGATGTGCTCTCCTTTGAGAGGCTCACGCAGCATGGGATTGTCGAACAGGTAGATCTGGCCGACAGACAGATAATTGGCGGCCCGCCAGTACGCGTCGATGAGCGCACTTTCGCTTTTCGACAGCGTGCTTTCGGCTTTCGATGCGCTTTCCTTTTGATACGGTGGTCGCCATCGTCATCTCCTCCAGTGCTTCTTTGGCGAATGACGGCGTCCCGTTCCGCTCTCCCCGGTTTGAGGCGCTTACCGAGGCCAGTAGCATTTGCGTGACAACTGGATCCGCAAGCACACCCTGCACCTTCGGCTCGGCATCCGGTAGAGCCGCATATGAATTTAAGCCGAGTTGCGCAGCGACTCGCGGGCGTTAACCCTATCGACCGGGCTCGCGCTCAAGCTCCCACTTGGCGCGCAACCAATGGTCAAGCTCGCGTCCCTGCGGCCGGCCTTCATCGACCCAGATAAGATAGGCGCGCTCCCTAGTCTGATCGTCCTTGTGTCCATCGCTTCCCGCGACGGCGGCGGGAATATCCGCTGGGACGCCCGCGCTTGGACGCCCGCTCGATTCGGTCGGCGGCTCGTTGGCCATTCAAAGCGCCTCGTACCGCCCGCTTTAGCCTGCTCGCTACGCCGGGACTGAGCCAAGTTCTGCCCATTTGATGACAATTAAACGACGCTCTCAGGGCCTCATCGCGGCGGCCCATTTGCGTCCGCACGGAAACCTGATCAACTGCAGGCGTCACGTGACGCGACAAAGGGAAGTGTCAATGTCCGCTGCGCCAGTCCACGCCGACAACGCCGCGCAGGCCGAATACTGGAATTCCGTCGCCGGACCGCGATGGACCGACCACCAGGAACATCAGGATCAAGTGCTGCGCCCGATTTCCGAGCGGCTCATCGTCGCGGCGGCGCCGAAGCCCGGCGATCGCGTGATCGACGTCGGCTGCGGCTGCGGCGCGACGACGATCGACTTCGCCGCCCGGGTCAGTCCTGGCGGCGATGTCCTGGGGCTCGACATTTCCGAGCCGATGCTCGCCCGCGCCCGTCAGCGCGCGCCGCAAAACCTGCCCATCAGGTTCGAACGCGCCGACGCCACCGTCTACGACTTCGAGCCCAACCGCGCCGATCTCGTGGCGTCGCGGTTCGGCGTCATGTTCTTCGCCGATCCGGCGCGCTCGTTCGCCAATCTGCGCACGGGCCTCAAACCCGGCGGGCGGCTCGCCTTTGCCTGCTGGCGCGAGGCCAAGCAAAATCCCTGGCTGATCGTGCCGCTGCGCGAAGCGGCCAAGCACGCCCCTCCGCTGCCCGAGACCAGCCCCGAGGCGCCCGGACCCTTCGCCTTCGCCATCGACGCGCGCGTGCGGAGCATTCTGAGCGACGCGGGCTACGCCGACATCGAAATCGCGCCGCAGGATCTCGAACTCGACATTGCTGTCGGCCAGGGGCTCGATGCGGCCGTCAAGGCCGCGATGACGATCGGGCCGACGAGCCGGATTCTCGACGGCCAAAGCGAGGCGGTTCGCGCCGCGGCGACGGCGGACATTCGCAAGGCTCTGGCCGCCCACGCGCGCGGAGACAGCGTGCCGCTCGGCGCGGCGATCTGGATGGTCACGGCGACCAACCCGCCCTGACGCCGCCCTTTCGACGTCGGGCTTACCCCAAAATGGGTCGGGCCAACGCAAATAAAAGCGAATAAACGTCAATAAACGCAAATAAACGAAAGCAAATTTGCTTTCTTTTACTTACGTTTATTTTTTCGAATTGAGGCTTTTCAGTGGGTTACAGCCGATTCAAATAAAAAATTCTCCCCTCTCTCGTCCCCCGTCTCAGGTTGTGTGCAGAACGTCTCCAGCGCTCTCTTCCTCTCACCCCTCCTCGGCTGTCGCGCATGGCGCAGATTCTGTGACTAGGAATACGAATAACACATATTCCACATTTCCGCAAGCAATTGCACGCCTTTATTATTCCACACTGCATCCCAGTTGATCGCGTCAGACCCATCGCCGTTATCGTTCGTGTCCGCAAGGCTCAACCCATCGCGAGAAATGGCAGAGATGCGCAGATACCGGTCGTTGCCCGCCGGCGCGGCGAGCGGATCAATCGACCCGACAGCGTTGCCTCGCAGGCGGACTTTGGCGCGTCCGCGCGCTGAATCCAGCTCGGCGCCAAAAGGCTAAACTAAGGGAAATCAATTACCGCAGCCCTCGACTTGGACGCGGAATCTGGCGAAAATGTGCCATCCTTCGCGAGTGTCACCACCCAGACAAAGCAACTAACTCGTCGACCCGATTTTTGGAGAGGCGCGCGTACCGCGCAGATCGATTTGATTGAGGGGCGCGAATGATGTCTGGAACAGAAACCATCGCGACGACCGCACAGAATTGGCTTACGCAGTTCGAAACGGCGCTCGCTAGCCCGGACGATGTACTGCTCAAGACCTTATTTCACGCCGATAGTTATTGGCGCGATTTGCTGGCGCTCACTTGGCGCATCCAGACGGTCAACGGCGCAGACGCCATTCTAAGAGGGCTTAAGGCGCATATCGGCAGTGCACGACCCGCCGCCTTCAGGATAGATCCCCGCCACGCCGCGCCGCGCCATGTGACGCGTGCGGGCGGCGGCGCGATTGAAGCGATCTTCACATTTGAAACGGCTGAAGGCCGCGGCAACGGAGTTTTGCGGCTCACCGCGGATGTCGGCGATGGCAACAGGCTGAAAGCGTGGACGCTGCTCACGGCGCTCGACGAAATCAAGGGGTGCGAAGAGCAGTTCGGGAGATCACGTCCCCAGAGCAAAGTCTATTCCCGCGATTTTCGGGGCCCCAACTGGCTTGACCTCAGGAAAGCTGCCGCTGACTATGTCGACCGCGAGCCGGCCGTCCTCGTTGTCGGCGGAGGCCAAGCAGGGCTTTCGACTGCAGCGCGCCTCACTCAACTGCAGGTCGACACGTTGATCGTCGACCGCGAACGGCGCATCGGTGACAACTGGCGCAACCGTTATCACGCTCTGGTTCTGCACAACCAAACGCACGTCAACCACATGCCGTACATGCGTTTTCCGCCGACCTGGCCGGCCTATATTCCCAAAGACAAAATTGCCGCTTGGTTCGAGGCTTACGTGGAAAGCATGGAGCTCAACTATTGGACGGCCACCGAATTCGAGGGCGGCGCGTACAACGAAAAAGAGGGGCGATGGTCCGTCATGCTCCGCCGCGATGACGGCACGAAGCGAGAGATGCACCCGCGGCATGTCGTTATGGCCACCGGAGTTAGCGGAATTCCGAGCCTTCCGGATATTCCGACGTTGCGCAACTTCGGCGGCACTGTTCTGCACTCCAGCCAATACGCCGACGGCGAGATGTGGAGGGGCAAAAAAGTCCTTGTCGTCGGCTCGGGCAATAGCGGCCATGATATTGCGCAGGACCTGCACTCGAGCGGGGCAAGGGTCACGCTTGTTCAACGCAGTTCGACTATGATCGTCAATGTCGAGCCCAGCGCGCAACTGCCTTACGCCCTCTATGACGAAGGACCTTCGCTGGAGGACTGCGATCTTATCGCGACGTCCATCCCGCTTTCACTGGCAAAGAAAAGCCACATCCTCCTCACCGAAAAAGCGAAGAATCTCGACCGGGACCTGCTCGATGGGCTCAGGCGGGTGGGATTCAAACTTGATTTCGGTGAAGACGGAACGGGCTGGCAGTTCAAGTACCTCACCCGTGGTGGCGGCTACTACTTCAATGTCGGCTGCTCCGATCTGATCGTTAAGGGCGAAATCGGGCTGGTGCAATTCTCCGACATCGCCTCCTTCGTCGTAGAGGGAGCGCGAATGAGCACCGGCGAAATGCTTGCCGCCGATCTGATCGTTTTGGCGACCGGCTACAAAGGCCAAGAATATTTGGTTCGCAACCTGTTTGGCGATGACGTTGCCGTCCGCGTTGGCCCGATCTGGGGATTCGGTGATGAACAGGAGTTGCGCAACATGTTCACCCGCACCGCTCAGCCTGGCCTCTGGTTTATCGCGGGCAGTTTCGCGCAATGCCGCGTTTATTCCAAATATCTCAGCTTGCAAATAAAGGCCTGCGACGCGGGCCTACTACTGGGAGTTTGCGCGGCTTAGGACGCCCCCTCTTGCTGGCCGGCTGATTCCAACTCTCGAGGGCATTGGCACACTTGCCAAGAATAGGGCCGTTGCGGTGGAACTCACTCGCGCGCCGATGTCGCCGGCGCGGCAAGCCCTCCGCCGCCGTCTTCGCGTCGCGCAAGGCCGCCCACGTACGCGACCAATTCCGAATGCGCCGATCCCGTTGCGCCGACATCGGGCCGCCGCTGGCCTCGATCGCTGACCCGGCTGACGTGCTCCTACACACAGACGAGGTGAACTGCAGTCGGTCGGCGCCGCTCAGCGCCTGCCGCCGTTCATCAGCACCGAGTGCGACCGTCCGTACGCGAAGTAGATGGCGAGGCCGATTGCCAGCCAGACGATCAGCCGCAGCCACGTTTCCCAAGGCAGGAACACCATCAGCAAGAGCGAGAAAGCGATGCCGAGGCTCGGCACCCACGGCACCGCGGGCGTGCGGAACGGCCGGAAGATTTC
Source organism: uncultured Alphaproteobacteria bacterium (assembly GCA_963775405.1). GTDB lineage: Bacteria > Pseudomonadota > Alphaproteobacteria > Rhizobiales > Beijerinckiaceae > Roseiarcus. The sequence continues at coordinate 156,246 of CAVZJI010000027.1, read as the reverse complement.
CGCATCGCTCTTGCGCAGATAGACCACCGCGCCGCAGACCAGCGCGAACGCGAACAAGGTGCCGATGCTCACCATTTCGCCCAGAACGTCGATCGGGGTGAGCGCCGCCACGATGGCGACGACGATTCCGATCAGGAGCTGGCTCTTGTAGGGCGTGCCGAGCGTTGGATGCACCTCCGAGAACATTTTTGGCAGAAGGCCGTCCTTAGCGATGGTGAAGAAGACGCGGCTCTGCCCGTAGAGCAGGACCAGGATGACGGTCGTAAGCCCGGCCAGCGCGCCGATCTTGATGAGCACCGAGAACCAGGTCATGCCGATGACGTCGACGGCCTTGGCGATCGGGTCCGGGACGTTGAGCTCGGTATAGGGCACCAGGCCCGTCACCACGGCCGCCACCAGCACATAGAGGATCGTGCAGATCACCAGCGAGCCGAGAATGCCGATCGGCATGTCGCGCTGCGGCAGTTTTGCTTCCTGCGCGGCGGTCGAGACGGCGTCAAAGCCGATGAAGGCGAAGAACACGACTGAGGCGCCGCGCACCACGCCTGTCCAGCCGAAATGGCCGAACTCGCCGGTATTGGCCGGAATGAGCGGATGCCAGTTGGCGGAGGTCACGTAAGCCGCCCCGAGCAGGATGAAAGCGACCACGACGAACAGCTTTACGGCAACCATAATGTTGTTGAGCCGGGCCGATTCCTTGGTGCCGCCGATCAAGAGCGCGGTCAGCGCGAGGATGATAAGGGCCGCGGGAATGTTGACGATCCCCTGAACCGTGGCTCCATCCGGCAGCTTGACTTCCGTCCAGGGCGCGGCGGCGTATTGGGCAGGGATGGTGATGCCGAAATTGCGCAGCAGCGACGCGATGTAGCCCGACCAGCCGACCGCCACGGTCGAGGCGCCCATGGCGTATTCGAGGATGAGGTCCCAGCCGATGATCCAGGCAAAAATCTCGCCAAGCGTGGCGTAGGTATAGGTGTAAGTGCTGCCGGCGACCGGCAGCAGCGCGGCTAGCTCGGCGTAGCAGAGGCCGACAAAGGCGCAGGCTATGCCGCCGATCACGAAGGACAGCATGATGGCCGGCCCCGCGTAGCGCGCCGCCGCAGTGCCGGTGAGAACGAAGATGCCGGCGCCGATGATGCAGCCGATCCCGAGCGCAGTGAGGCTGACCGGACCAAGTGTCTTGCGGAGGGCATGGCTCTCGCCTTCGGCGATGATGTCGGCGAGGGGTTTCCGCGTCATCAAACCCTGGGGGAGCGGACTGGGAGTCAAAGCCTGGTCTGTCATCGGGACCTCCCTTGTTTCTGTTGACTGTCGCCTTCGCCTCCGGCGCGACCTCGTCCTCAGGTTGGCACGGATCGTCATGAAAACGCCATACAATAATCATGGGCGTCCAGACGCCGTCAGGCGCCGGCTACTCGCCGATCCGCGCAGAGGTCATCGAGCGGGCTCTCTGCCTCAGTGTGTGTGTCGCGCGCCTGACCCGAATCCGGCTGCCGCGGAAGGGCCTCGCGCGCTCCGCGTCGACGAAACGTCGTTACTTCGATAACGCCATGAAAAACGCCTCCGCCGCCGTCTCAGCCCACACGACTCGCCTTATCCTTGGCGTAAGCCTCCGTCGCGACTTCGACCGCCTTCTGCTGTTGCGCGGCGAGGTCGGAGCGCACGGCGCGGGCGCGTGCGGCGGCGTCCAGGGTCTGCTGCCCGTGGCCCTGGAAGTGCGGCATCACGTGGCGGGCGATCAACTCGTAGCTGCGCAATGTGGCGCGCGGATCGGCCCAGTTGTGCGCCAGCATCAGATAGGCGCCGAAGCCGCCGTTCGACTGCGTTATCAGCCGATCAATCTGCGCAGTGACCATGTCCGGCGTGCCGATCGCGCCGAAACCGGAATCGTTGATGAACGAGATCATCTCTTTGACGTTGCTCCCGGGAACGGCCATTTGCGGGAAGGCGGCTACAGCCTGAAAATACTGGAACCAATGTTCGATGCCATATTCGACGTCGCGGTAGGCCTGCTCGATCGTTTCGGCGGCGTGACACAGGCCGACGAGACGCCATTTTGAGCGGTCGACACGAGTGTTGTGGACCTTCGCCTGGTCCTCCATCACCTCCCAATGCAGGGCCAGCGCATCGAAACCGGCCGCCGTGGTCGCTCCGACGGAAAGCAGACCAACACCGTGACGCGCGGCGAGCCGCGGACCTGTTGGCGAGGCGACCGCCGCGACCGCCACATCGAACAGCGGATTCGAGTAAGGGCGTAGGTGCAGGCGCGCGTCGACCAGTTCCCAGCGTTCGTTCTTGAAATTGACCGGCTCGTCGCCTTTGAGCAGTCGCATGATCACGCCGAGGCTCTCTTCGAGCAACCGCCTTGTGTCGGCCTGTTTGACGCCGATCATCGCCCCGTCGGTCGGCAGCGAGCCCGGTCCGACGCCAAGCATGACGCGCCCGCGCGTGAGATGGTCGAGCAGGACTATGCGCTCGGCGACCCAAAGCGGATTATGATAAGAGAGGCTGACGACGCCGGAGCCAAGCTTAATGTGGCGCGTCCGTTCAGCCGCCACGGCCATGAGGATTTCGGGCGAAGCGCTGATCTCCGTTCCCGCCGAATGATGTTCGCCGAACCACGCTTCGTCATAGCCGCAGCGATCGAGCCATTGGATGAGCTCAAGATCGCTCTGCAGCGCGAGCGTCGGATTGATGCCTGGCTTATGAAACGGCGCCAGAAAGACGCCAAAACGAAGCCGATGCGCCATGCGTACTTCCTCCCGTCGCCGCGTAAGGGCGATCGCCTTAGTCGTGAAATACTGACCGGCGCCGCAAGCAATGGCAAGGACGATGTCAGACAAAATTTCGGCCGTCTCTCTCGCTGCGGTAGCTTCGGACCATGAGGATCCCGTTCCGCTATTTCAACAGCTCGACAGAAGTGATCCGTCTGGTCGTTTCCGCGCGACGATCACCTTACGCCGCTCAAAGCGCGCAAATTGACATTCTCGCGCTGTTAGCGCCAAGTCCCGTCGCTGACCCTGGTCACGTTGGCATAAAAATTATTGACGGATGGGAGGGCGGTCATGCGCGCTCGAATGGCCCTGACAATCCTGGCGGCGCTTGCCCTTTGCTCGGGCGCGATGGCGCAATCATCCACAAAGGTCTTTCGCATCGGACTCGTGCACGTCGGAATACCCGGCAGTTGTATTTTGTCGCCGGCCCTCAAAGATGCCTTCGCGCGCCGCGGTTACATCGAAGACAAGACCGTCATCTTTGAGCGATTTGCGGCAGAGGGGCGGCTGGAGCGCCTTCCGGATGCGGTGGATCGAATGATCTCCGATAAGGTCGATCTCCTGGTCACTTGCGGGTATCCCGCGGCGCTCGCGGCCGCGCAGCGGGCGCCAGGCATACCGGTTGTGGTCATGAATGCCGGCGACCCGGTCGAGACCGGGATGGTTGAGAGCCTCGCTCATCCTGGCGGTCACGTCACCGGCGTCTCAGAAGTGGCAAGCGACCTTTCCGCCAAGCGTCTGCAGCTCCTCAAGGAGGCGGTCCCAGGCGTTCACACGGTGGCGCTGCTGTGGAACCAGAACGATCTCGCCATGCAGATGCGCTGCACGGCGGCGCAGGCCGAAGCGAAAAAGCTTGGCATCGCCACTCAATTGCTCGGAGTACGTGCGCCAAACGATTTCGCCGACGCGTTCGGCGAGATGGACCGCCACCCGCCGGATGCGATCCTGTTGGTGGCCGATAGTCTCACCGTTATCAACCACAAGGCGGTCTTCGACTACGCGATCGCACATCATCTTCCCGACATGGAAGAACTGGACCTCCTCGCCCATATCGGCGGCCTGATGGCCTACAGCACCGACGAGACCGAGGTATTTGATCGCGTGGCCGCGCTATCGGATCGGATATTGCACGGCGCCAAGCCCTCTGACCTGCCGCTCGAACTGCCGACTCGCTTTCATTTCTCGGTCAATCTCAAAACGGCCCACAACTTGGGTCTCACCATACCCGAAGCAACCCAGCTTCGCGCCGACGACGTGATTGAATGAAGGACGACGTTTCGCCCGCCGCGTTCGCGCGGCCGCGTCGTTCCCTGTTCCAGAAATATTTCTTGGTTTTGTTCGTTGCGGTCGTTGTTCCCCTCATCATCAATGGCGCCAGCGAAGCGTGGTTCGGCTACCGCGATCAGCGCGACAATCTGAGTTCGCGTCTGCGCGCCGAAGCGAATTCGGCGGCCGGCCAGATTCAGGGCTTTCTCGACGGCGTTCGCGCGCAAATGGATTGGACGGTGCAACTGCCTTGGCTCGAGGGTCTCGATGATCGGCATCAATTCGACGCGCTGAGACTTCTCCGCCAGGCGCCCGCGATCACCGAGGTGACACTGGTCGACGGCAAAGGGATTGAGCGCCTGCATGTTTCGCGCACGGATCCCGACGTCGTGATGAGCGGGGCCGACCACTCCACGGATCCCGCGGTCGTCGGAGCGCGGGCGGCGCATGTCTGGTTCGGCGCGCTCACGCTGCATCGTGGCTCCGAGCCTTTCATGACTGTTGCCGTCGCTGGCGCGAGACCCAGCGCCGGCGTCACCATCGCCGAGATCAACCTGAAATTGATCTGGGATGTGATCTCCGCGATTCATATCGGTAAGACAGGCGAAGCTTTCGTCTTGGACGGCGTCGGCGGATTGGTCGCGCATCCTGACATCAGTCTGGTGCTTCGCGGCGCGGACAACGCCGCCATCGCTCCATTGCGCGCGCTGCAAAAGGCGGCCGCCGCCCGGGAAAACGAAATCGTAAGCGGCTTCAATGCCGGCAATCGGCCGGTTTTGGCGGCCGCCGCCCGTATCCCTGGCCCAGATTGGACCGCCTTCGTCGAACAGCCGACTGCCGAGGCTTACGGCCCGATCCGCGCGGCGCTCTGGCGCACCGGCCTGTTGCTGATTGCCGGCTCGGCTTTTGCGTTGGCGCTCGCCTATCTGCTTGCGCATCGTATGGCCGGGCCGATCCGCCAGCTGGAGGAGGGAGCCGCGCGCATCGGCGCTGGACGTTTCGATCATCAGATCGACCTGCGCACCGGCGACGAACTGGAGGGCCTGGCGTCGCGGTTTAACGCAATGGCCGGCGAGCTGGCGCTCTCGCAAGAGCGAGCGGAACGCATCGGCCGCCTTAAGCGCTTTCTTGCGCCCCAGATCGCCGAGCTTGTCGAAAACGTCGGGCAAGAAAACCTCCTCGAAAGTCATCGCACCGAGGTGAGCGTGGTCTTTTGTGACCTTCGCGGTTTCACCGCTTTCGCGAGCGAGGTCGGCCCCGAGGAAGTCATGGGCCTTCTTGGCGATTACTACGACGCTCTGGGCTCAATCATCATGCGCTACGAGGCGACGTTGACCTGCTTCATGGGCGACGGCCTCATGCTGCTCCTCAATGCGCCGCTGCCGTGTCCCGAGCCGGCGACGCGCGCAGTGCGCATGGCCCTCGACATGCAAAGCGCGGTGCAGGCCCTGATCTTGCGATGGCGGGAACGCGGTTATGTCATCGGCTTCGGCGTCGGCATCGCCACCGGCACGGCTACCGTGGGTCGCATCGGTTACGAGGGCAGGATCGACTATACGGCGATTGGCAGCGTCGTGAATCTCGCCTCGCGCATCTGCTCGGCGGCCAGTGACGGGCAAGTGCTGATCGATCCGGAGACGGCGGCGGCTGCGACCGCGGCGATCGGCGTCGAGGGCCTCGGAACCCAGCAAATGAAGGGCTTCGCCCAATCGGTGCCGATATTTGCTGTGAAGTTTGCAACCGGACGACTGATGGCGTGATCGACGCGTCCTGCGCGCGCGAAAACGCGCAAACTGCTGGCGATTCTGGTCGCAAAGGCGCCGCCACCGATGTTTGCTCTCTGCCCACCCGCTCACCATCGTGAACTCGAATGGCCGCTTCACATGAATTCGCAACGTTAAATCGGTTCCGACGACCTTCCGCACGGGATCGAAACGAGTTCCATTGATCGAGTTTTGGCTTCAGTTCTTAGCGCGTATCCCAGCGCGCCCTGAGGAACGCCCGCATGATGAAATTCGCCTGTTCAATTCCGTAGGCGTGTTCGGCGCCGACCGGGCACGCCCGCCTCGCCCGACATCCCCCGCCCATGCAGTCCCCACCTGCAGCGCTTTGGAGGTGGCCCACGCAGGCGGCGACGTCGTAGTCGGCGCCTGAGAAGGCGCCGACGGGACACGTTTTCAAGCACCAGCGCTCGCTGCAGGATTCGCATGGACTCGGGACGACCGTGAGCTCTGGAATGTCGAACGCTTCGCGGAAGCCGAGCGCGCCGCGATAGGAATGCCAAAGCCCGTAGCGCGGATGGATCAGAATTCCGATCGGCGAGGGATGTACGGGTTCGGCGCGCCGCGCCCATTGCTGGAACGGCCAGAAAGGCGGGCCGCCAAAGGGAAAGAGCGCCTTCGCTCCGAGTTCCCGGGCCAGAGCCTCGATCACCCGCCGGCTCCAGCGGTCGAGCGGATCGTCCAAACCGTCGCGTGCTTCGGTCGAGGCGGCAAATGCGCTCCAGCCGTCGCGCCCGGCCATGCCGGCAAGTACGATCGTCCGAATGTCAGCAAGCGCGCCGCCTCGCTCGCCATCCATGAGTACGAGCGCGCCGCGCGGAACGAGGCCGGTTCGTTCGATGGCGCTGAAAACGGTCTCGATCATCGTGAGCGCTCAATGCGAAGGGCGTATCTTGCGCGAGGGGCGCCTCAGGCGCAAAACGCGGCGCGCCAAGAGCGTTCGGCGCTTGGATGCAAGGAGCCTCTGCCTTGGATGCGGCTTACGTCGATCTCGGTGAGGACGTTTTTCGCGCGAGCCCTTTGACGCGTGGCCCCTGGTATGCGGACCATCAGCACGCTGGCCCCGCCCTCGGCGCTGATCTGCCGGGCGATCGAACGCGCCGCCGCCAACGACGGCCTGACCCATCTCGGACGTCTTACCGTCAATCTATTCAGGCCCGCGCCCGTCGGCGAATGCCGTGTCGAGGTCGCAACGGAATATGTGGGCCGCAACGCCGGCCACTATTCGGGTCGCCTGATGGCCCAAGGCAAGGATATCACACGATTCACGGCCCTTATGCAGCGCGAGGACGATCTGCCGATTCCAGACGGGACGCCCGGGGCATCCGTCGCGGAGCGCCCTGAAGCCGCCCAACCAATGTCCGGTCGTCCGTATGCCCTTCGCAGGCGCAACGCTCGGCTACGGCGACCTGGTGGAGAATCGGATCGCGGAAGGACAATTCTTCAATGGCCCTTGCGCCGCCTGGTTTCGCATGACCACCCGCTGGTCAAGGGCGAGGCGCCGACCCCATATCAGCGCGTGGCGGTTGCGGCGGACTCGGCCAACGGCATTAGCGCGGCGTTGGACTTCGGCAAATATCTCTTCATCAATTGCGATCTGACCCTCAACCTCTTCCGCCGTCCAGAGGGGGAGTGGATATGCCTCGAGGCGCGCAGCTTGTTCGGCGGCAACGGCTGCGGACTGGCCGAGTCCGCCCTCTACGACGAGCGCGGAATGATCGGGCGCGCGACCCAGAGCCTGACCGTCAGGCCGCGCTGACGTTACTTCGGCCTGAGCGCTTCGACGCCGGGCAGCGCCTTGCCTTCCATCCATTCCAGAAACGCCCCGCCTGCGGTCGACACATAGGTCAAGTCGTCGGCGACCTTGGCCTTGTTGAGCGCAGCGACGGTGTCGCCGCCGCCGGCCACGGAGGTCAACTTGTCCTCTTTGGTGAGGCGCGCGGCAGTTTTCGCGATCGCCATTGTCGCCTTGTCGAAGGGCGGCGTCTCGAACGCGCCGAACGGGCCGTTCCAGACCAAAGTCTTGATCTCGCCTAAGACCTTTTCGACCGCGGCGATCGACTTCGGGCCGATGTCCAGGATCATCTCGTCCTCGGGAACATGATCGACGTCGACGACGCGCGCCGCGGTGTGCGCCTTGAGCTCCTTCGCGACGGTCGCGTCGATCGGCAGCAGAATGCGGCATTTGGCCTTATCCGCCGCCGCGACGATCGCCCGCGCCGTGTCTGCGAGATCCTTCTCGCACAGCGACTTGCCGACTCCCTTGCCCTCAGCGAACAGGAAGGTGTTGGCCATGCCGCCGCCGATGATGAGCACGTCGACCTTCTTGACGAGATTTTCGAGCAGATCGAGCTTGGTCGACACTTTGGCGCCGCCGACGATCGCCGCGACGGGGCGCTTCGGATTGCCCAGCGCGGCCTCCAGCGCCTCGAGCTCCTGTCTGCATCGCCCGTCCCGCATGCGCGGGCAGCTTGTGGGCGAGCCCCTCCGTCGTCGCGTGGGCGCGGTGGGCGGCGGAGAAGGCGTCGTTGACATAGACGTCGCCGAGCTTGGCGAGCTCGTCGACATGGGCGGGGTCGTTCTTCTCCTCGCCCTTATGGAAGCGGGTGTTCTCGAGCAGAAGCACGTCGCCGTTCTTCATCTTGGCGATCGCGTCGTCGGCTGTCTTGCCGATGCAGTCGGTTGCGAAGGCGACCGGCCGCTTGATGATGTGGGCGACCGCGGCGGCGACGGGCTTCAGCGAATTGGCCTCGTCAGGCCCGCCCTTGGGCCGGCCAAAATGCGCAAGAAGAATGACCTTGCCGCCCTTGTCCGCGATTTCCGTGATCGTCGGCGCGACGCGTTCGATGCGCGTCGCATCGGTCACCCGGCCGTTCTCCGGTCGGAACGTTGAGATCGACGCGCAACAGAACGCGCTTGCCGGCCAAGTCGGCGTCGTCGAGCGTGCGGAAAGGTTTGGTCACGGATGAGCCGCCCTCACGAGCGCGAAAACAATCCCGGCGCCCGCGCTCCATGTGGCCACGATCGCAACAATCAGCATCCACCAAGTTGGAAGCATGGAAACCCTGCCGCGCGCCTCAGCAAGTTCAACCTGCAACTTCTGGATATCGGTCTGCTTTGCGCCGGTCAGCAGGATCTCGGTGATTTTTGGCTCAAGCCTTTCTAATATTTGCTCCAGCCGAGCAACGCGCTGTTCAAGCATCGGACCCTCCGGCCCCCCGGTAACGAGCTTCAGTTCGGCCATATAAGCACATTACCCCACTTCAGGAGTCGCCAGCAGCCGGACGATATGCCTTTCCTGAAAACCACAATTCTCACATATCAATTCCACGACCCTGTTGTTGTTCTCCGACGCCAAGCCCGGCACCAAGCTCTCGTCCGGCCACATTCGAACCAGGAATCGCTCGTTGCGACAACGTAGGCAACGCAGGTCCGGAAACCGCTCACGCAAAGCCGCGCGAGCGTCCTCCATTTCCTTTTGCCAAGCATCCGGCGCGATTTCGCTCATATGCTGTCTCGATCAGATCAGCTTCGCCATCGCGACGGCCGTGTCCGCCATCCGGTTGGAAAAGCCCCATTCGTTGTCGTACCAGGAAAGCACGCGCACGAATTTGCCGTCGATCACCTTGGTCTGATCGAGGTGGAAGATCGAGGAGCGGTCGTCGTGATTGAAATCGCTCGAGACGTTGGGCTCGTCGGTATAGCCGAGGATGCCTTTGAGCGGCCCGTTGCCGTCCGCAGTCGTCTTGATCGCGTTGTTGATCTCGTCCGGACTCGTCTTGCGCTTGGCGACAAACTTGAAGTCGACGACCGAGACGTTTGGCGTCGGCACGCGGATCGAGGAACCGTCCAGCTTGCCCTTGAGATCGGGCAGCACGAGACCGACCGCTTTCGCAGCGCCGGTCGTGGTCGGGATCATCGACAAAGCCGCGCCGCGAGCGCGATAGAGATCCTTGTGCAGCGTGTCGAGCGTCGGCTGATCGCCGGTGTAGGAATGGATCGTCGTCATGAACCCGTGCTCGATGCCGATCGCGTCATTGAGCACCTTGGCGACCGGCGCCAGGCAATTGGTCGTGCATGACGCGTTGGAGACGACGAGATGATCCTTGGTCAGCTTGTCGTCATTGACGCCATAGACGACAGTCAGATCCGCGCCCTCCGCCGGCGCTGAGATGAGGACGCGCTTCGCGCCCGCCTTGAGATGGGCCGCCGCCTTCTCACGCGCAGTGAAGATGCCCGTGCATTCGAGCGCGACGTCGACGCCGAGCGCTTTGTGGGGAAGCTCGGCCGGGTCCTTGATGGCGGTCACCTTTATCTTATGGCCGTCGACGACCATCGTATCGCCCTCGACCGAGACCTTATGAGGAAAGCGCCCGTGTATGCTGTCGTAACGCAAGAGATGCGCATTGGTCTCGACGGGGCCGAGATCGTTGATCGCGACAACCTCGATGTCCTTGCGGCCGGACTCCAAAATTGCCCGCAGCACCAGCCGTCCAATCCGGCCGAAGCCATTGATCGCTACCTTGGCAACCATCGCAATTTCTCCTCTTGCGCCCGGCCGGCAGCACGGCCGCGGACGCCTCACAACTCAATCCGTTGAAGCCGCGCTTATTGTCCAATCCCCGGCTCAATGTCCACAATGGAATTGATACCGGCGGGGGTTCCCCGCGCCGTGGGGCTTTTGATCAGGCGCGGAGCTGGCCTAACGCCGCCTCGACCACCGCCTCGGGCGTGATGCCGAAATGCTGATAGACGGCTTTATAGGGTCCGCTTTCGCCGAAGCTCTTCATGCCGATGAATGGGCCGTCGCCAATGATCGCGTCCCATCCGAACCTCACCGCCGCCTCGACGCCGACCTTGACTTTGGCGGAGCCAATGACCGAGCGGCGATAGTCCTCCGGCTGCTCGAAGAAAGCCGGGAAGCAGGGGATCGATACGACCCGGGCGGCGACACCCTTTTCCTTCAATTGCGCCTGAGCGGCGACAGCGAGCGAAACCTCAGAGCCGGAGGCGAAGATCGACACTTCGGCCTGCCCCGAGGCCGGAGAAATCTCGTAACCGCCCTTGGCGCACAAGTTTTCGGACACATGCGTCGTCCGCAACGCCGGCAAGCCCTGCCGCGTCAGCGCCAGGATCGAGGGCGAGTGCTCGCGCTCGAGCGCCGCCTGCCAGCACTCGACAGTCTCGACACTGTCGGCAGGACGCCAGATGTAGAAATTCGGCATCGCGCGCATCGCCGCCAGATGCTCGACCGGTTGATGGGTTGGACCATCCTCGCCGAGGCCGATCGAATCGTGAGTGAACACGTTCACGACCCTGATCCCCATGAGCGCCGAGAGCCGCAAAGAGGGGCGGCAATAATCGGTGAAGCAGAAGAACGAGGCCCCGGAGGGGATAAAGCCGCCATGAATGGCGATGCCGTTGCACGCCGCGATCATCCCATGCTCGCGGATGCCCCAATGGATGTAGCGCCCGGAGAAATCATCGGGTGCGATTTCCTTCTCGGGGGAGAACTTTGTGTTGTTCGACGGGGTCAAGTCGGCCGAGCCAGTGACGAGTTCCGGCACGGCGGCCCCGATCACATCGAGCGCCGCCTGGCCAGCCTTGCGGGTGGCGACCTCCGGCTTTTCAGCGACAAGCTTCTGCTTGTACGCGTCGATGACCTTGTCGAGATCCGGCGGCAGGTCGCCGCGGAGCCGGCGCTCGAATTCGGCGCGCTCCTTCGGGTCGAGCGTCTCGACCGCGCGGTTCCACGCTTCGCGTTGCGCCGAGCCGCGCGTTCCCGCCTTGCGCCAGACGGCGAGAATGTCGTCGGGGATGACGAACGGCTCGTAGGACCAGTTCAGGTTCTTGCGCGCGCCGGCGACCTCGGACGCCCCCTGCGCATCACTGTGCGCTTTCTGGGTTCCCGCGTGGGTTGGCAGGCCAAAGCCGATCGTCGTCTTGCAGGCGATCATGGTCGGTTTGTCGGAATTCTGCGCCGCGTGGATGGCGTCGAGGATCGCCTTCGGATCGTGCCCGTCGATGTGGGTTGAATTCCAGCCCGCCGATTGGAAGCGGGCGACCTGGTCGATGTTGTCGGCGAGGACCGGGATATGCCCGTCGATCGAGATCCCATTGTTGTCCCAGAAAACGATCAGCTTGTTGAGCTTGAGATGGCCGGCGATGCCGATCGCCTCGTGGCTTACGCCTTCCATCAAGTCGCCGTCGGAGGCGAGGACGTAAGTGTGGTGATCAACGATTCCGGGAAAGCGCGCCGCCAGCATGCGCTCCGCGATCGCCATGCCGACCGAGGTCGCAATCCCCTGCCCCAGCGGGCCGGTCGTCGTCTCAATGCCCGGAGCGCACCAGTATTCCGGGTGCCCGGGCGTCCTCGAGCCGACTTGGCGGAACTGCTTGATGTCTTCGATTCCGAGTCCTTTGGCGCCCCCGACGCCGGTCAGATAGAGCAAGCTGTACAACAGCATGCAGCCGTGGCCGGCCGAGAGGACAAACCTGTCGCGATCGGGCCAATGGGGATCGGACGCGTCGAACTTGAGAACGTCGCGCCAGAGAACCGTGGCGACGTCGGCGGACCCCATCGGCAGGCCGGGGTGGCCGCTCTTGGCCTTCTCCACCGCATCGAGGGCGAGAAAGCGGATCGCGTTCGCCATTGCGTCATGAGACACACTCGTCGCGCCAGGGGACGCGGTCGTTGTCGCCATCGGGAGTCTCCTCAAGAAATGGGGCGCCGGCAATTCGGAGTTCCGAGCTCGGGCAGTGATTTGACACCGGGCGGAACGGGCGCGTCAATTAGGGGCGGTCGCAGGAACCTGTCAATTGCGGCTCAAGCCCGCGTTGACGTTCCGTTCAAGCATCGCGTAAACAAAACGCCGCAATGGATGGAATCAACACCTCCATGGATTTGCTTGAGACCTCGCTCAAACGTCTTGCCTCCGCGGTCGATGCGCTCGAGTGGGCGACCGATCTGCGCATGCGTCACGACGAAGCGCGCGCAACCACGCAAGAGGAATTCGCGCTGATGCAAGACGACCGCTCGCGGCTCGCGGTCGAACTCGACGCCGCCGTTGACCGGTCACGCGCGCTCGAAGCCGCCAACAGCGAAGCGGCGAAGCGGCTCGCTCATGCCGCGCAGGCGATCGAACGCGTTCTCGACCGTTCGGCGCCGGACTCGGACCCTTAAGGCCAGTCCCCCGTGGATAAGGCGCGCGCCATGTCACAGGTTTCGGTCACCATCGACGGGCGCAAGTATCGCCTCGCTTGCAACGAGGGGGAAGAAGCGCGCCTCGAATCGCTGGCCGGCCTGATCGATGAGAAAATCGGCGAGATGCGAAAGACGTTCGGCGAGATCGGCGACCAGCGTCTCGTCATCATGGCCGCTCTGACCATCGCCGACAATCTGGCCGAAGCGCGCGATGAGGCGGCTGCCCAGCGCAAGCGCTCCGACGACGCCGAGCAGCGCGCAAACGCCATTGTCTCGACGATCGATGAGCTCGGTTCAAGGCTCGAGTCCGATCGCGGCGCGCCTGGCAGGCGCGGACGTCTGATTTATATCGCGCCGCGCCATCGCCTTCATGCATCAAGGGAGACGCGGAGCCTCGCGTCTCGAAAGGAATTATATGCTCCATGAGAGGTCAAGCTTATTACTACTGACGACATGCAAATGAAGCGTCCTTACGAGCACGACGTTTCACTTACACCCTTACTCAGGACGAGGGGGTTGGGAGTTATACGCATCTGCCTCAAACGTTCACGCCGAACACAACGTCACTCAATTGACTCGCGTTATCTGCTCGGAGCGGAAGTCGGACAAGCTATCGGCGGTCTGCGCCCCAACCGGCTCATCTGGTCGAACGCGTTCACGCGCCACAGCACTAGTTCACATCTCGAACGCGCTATTCTCACGTCTCGCGATCGATCTGCTCGCGCCAATCCGTCATCGGAAAGGTCGACTACGCACCGTCGAGCCTTCCCGCGCTCGAGAGGGCTGGCTTGGCGTCTTCTTCGCTGTCAGCGGCCTCCTGACCGTGGCTGCTGCCTGCATCGAAGTTTGGCGAGAGCTGAAGCGCAGCGACTCTGCGGCGCGCGATCAATCCTGAGATGTGCGCTCTAGCGCATGTTTCGTCCACCCGCTCCGCGTTAGCTCTGGATCGCCTCTCACCTTATAGCTATATTACTCATATACAGGTTAACCCCAATTGCGTCTAACCAACTACATACAAACACATCACACAATTTTTTTTTTTTTTTTTTTTTTTTTTTTTTTTTTTTTTTTTTTTTCTCTTTCTCTCACTTCCCTCACTCTCCAACCCAGACCGACACATTCGCCTCGTCAGCTCTCTATCTGCCAATCGCGGGCGTCCATCAGCTATCCTATATCGCGACTTTGAACTACACTCTTTTCTCGTCAGCCAGTCCCAGCATAACTCGCGATAACTCAGCTACAGGCGGCAGTCGCTACTTTCAACATTATACAAGATCAACACAAATCTTTTCATCACTTTCTCGCGAACGCCACCTCCTCCCGTACAACAATAACCTATCAGTAGTAAATACACAACACATCCCTCCCGAGAGGCTTGCCTATCGATTTGCCTGCCAAATTCGGGGCGCTTGCTGTCCTGCGCGACAACGCGGGTATATACCCGCGTATGAAACCACCTGCTACTGCGCCGCGGTTCGGACCGCCGCGCGAAAGACCACCGCGCTTTATGACTCGCTCCTCGAGCCGGCCGGCGTCACGCTTGCGCAATTCAGTCTCTTAAGAAAAATCGAGCGCGCCGGAACGGTTTCCCTGACCGGGCTTGGGCAGCTCGCGGAATTGGACCGATCGACGATCGGACGAAATGTCAAGGCGCTGGAAAGACTTCGGCTTGTGCCCGTGGCCTCAGCGAAGGACCAGCGCGAAGCGGCGGTGCGGCTCACGCCTGAAGGGAGAGCGCGCGTTGCGAATCGGTGCCCCCTTATGGGACGAAGCCCAGCGGCGGGTCGAGGCGGCGCTCGGCGCGACCGGGGCGGCGCAGTTGCAGACGCTTGCGCACAATCTTTGATTTTTTTGGCGAGTTTGCGGGTAGATACCCGTCACGGAGCTTGAGATGACGATATCGGGGCCGGCTGTTCAGGACACTGCGCAGCCGCAAAGGCAGTTCGCGGCGTTCTCGCTTTCCAATCGGCTCGCCGCGGCGATGGCCGAAAGGAATCTCTATTACGGCTGGGTGGTCGCCGGATCGACCTTCCTCGTCATGCTGGCGACGGCGGGAGCGATGGGCGCGCCGGGCGTCATCATCCAGCCGCTCGAGAAGGAGTTCGGCTGGAGCACGGCTCAGATTTCGGTCGCGCTGGCGGTGCGGCTCGCGCTGTTTGGCTTGATTGCGCCGTTCGCCGCCGCCTTCATCAACCGCTTCGGCGTGCGCCCTGTCGTCGTCTCGGCGGTCGCGATGATCGTCGCGGGCATCCTCGCCTCGATGGCCATGACGCAGGTCTGGGAGCTCGTCGCGCTTTGGGGCGTCATCGTCGGCATCGGCACCGGCATGGTCGCGCTGGTGCTCGGCGCGACCATCGCGACGCGCTGGTTCGTCCAGCGGCGCGGCCTCGTGGTCGGCATGCTGACGGCGAGCAGCGCAACCGGGCAGCTGATCTTTCTGCCGCTCATCGCCAAGCTGACCCAGGACTACGGCTGGCGGAGCGCGCTCGTGTTCGTCGTCGCCATGCTGCTCGTCGCTTTATTCGTCGCGCTCATGGTGCTGCGTGACCGCCCGGCGGACGTTGGGCTTGCTCCGTTCGGCGAGCGCGCCATCCAGCCGGCGCCGAAGCAGGATCTGGGACTCTTCGCGATGATGGCGTCGCCGCTGCGCGCGCTCTACGCGGCCCGCGCGAGCCGCACCTTCTGGGTGCTGTTCGCGACTTTCTACGTCTGCGGGCTTTCGACCAACGGCCTCATCCAGACGCATTGGGTTTCGCTCTGTGGCGACTATGGCATCGCGCCCGTCGCCGCGGCCGGCGCGCTCGCCGTGATCGGCGCCTTCGACTTCGTCGGCACGATCCTGTCCGGCTGGTTGTCGGACCGTTACGACAATCGCTGGCTCCTGTTCATGTATTACGGACTGCGCGGCCTCTCGCTGATCGCGCTGCCCTTCACCAATTTCACGGTCGTCGGCCTGTCCGCTTTCGCGGTCTTCTACGGTCTCGACTGGGTCGCGACCGTGCCGCCGACCGTCCGGCTGACCGCCGAGCGGTTCGGCGCGGAAAGGGCGAACCTGACCTTCGGCTGGATTTTCACCGCCCACCAGCTCGGCGCCGCGACAGCGGCCTTCGGCGCCGGGTTCTCGCGCAGCGATTTCGCGACCTACCTGCCGGCGCTCTATGTCGCCGGCGTCGCCTGCGTGATCGCGGCCGGTCTCGTGCTGACGATCGGCCGGCGGCCCAAGGAAGCGCTTGCGACGGCTTGACGGCCTAAAACGGGGCGCGCAGCTAAAGCGCCCTACCCTCCGCCGCATCAGCCTCAACAAATTCGAAGCGCAAATCCACGAGAACCGCCTCTTGATCTGATTAGATTTCTGTCATAATTTCTTCATTATTGCAGCGCGGCCAAGCCGCTTTTGCTTAAATGTCTTTTTGGTCAAGGTGTTGCACGGTCTTCATTCTTCAAGATCGACGGGGGCAGCCTCAACGGCCACTCCGCGCGTGCCTTCAAGTCATATTCGATCGGGGTTATCCTAGCCATGATTAGTAATATCGCAGCACAGAAATTCGACACCGCGCGTCAAGCTCTCGATAAATACAGTCGACTATCTTTGCCGACAGTTACCGTCTATTCTTGTGGCCGTTGACTATTGCTACTCTTTTCACGCTTTATTATTTATTAGACGTCAGCGAATATCTAGTCCACAATAAAAAGTTCTTCTTCGACAGGGATATTGCGCACATCAACGCGCAGTTCTTTCTTGTCACGATCGTCGGAGGACTGGTAGCGATAACCTATCACAACTTGGAGAATCGGCGCGTTCGCCGACCAGGCTCAGGATAAAATGCGAGAGGCTCGACAGCAGGCGCAGGAAAAAGCGACAGATTCGCGAACTGAAGCGCGCCGCGCTTGTTGAATTCTACCGATCGACAAACGACCTTCAGAATGAATTCAAGAAGATCAAACGTTGCCTGCGCGCCGCCTCGTTCGTCGATGAAGCCGGTGAACGATGGATTGAAAGAGGCGATTTCGAATGTCTCATGGAGAAGTTCGAAGACTGCCAACTCCGCGCGGAAAGTCTCTACAGACAAGCCAAAGCTCGCCGAGAATTGTTTGGCTTTGGGGGAGTGCGTGAACCGGATGGCGATGAGGATCCAAGCTTGGAAACAAGTAGCGAAGATCCGGGAACCCTTGTCAGGCTCAATTTGTGCAAAACCAAGAAGTACCTTCGGAAAGCTGTTCGTCCCTATGAGTGCAATTTCCTCGAACGGCGCGCTCTGACTCGGAAAGAACTTTTGGCGATTACGGATGGGGCTCTTAAGGGGGTTATCGACCCGACCCCACACGGATCCGAATTCAAAACCAGTCCCTGACCCAATGGACACGGTCAGAACAAGTCTGCTGAGAATGATCTCGAACTCGAGCCCGCATTGAGACGCAGCTCACTCCGGTGAATTGAGCGAACCTCGGTCGCTCTCGCAACCGCGCGCCGGCCGGCAGTATCGTCCTCTCCGTGCGCATCTAAAGCGCCCTGCCCTCCCGCCGCATCAGTCTCAGCACCGCCCCGAGCGTGGCCTTGAGCGAGGCCATTACGATGTTGGGGTCCATCCCCACCCCATGCACGGCGCGGCCTTCGGCGTCCTGGATCTCGACATAGCTCGCTGCGGTCGCGTTGGCGCCGCGGCCGACCGCGTGCTCGTGATAGTCGATGAACGAGAACTCGACCTTGAACGCCTTCTTCAGCGCGTCGACGAAAGCGTCGATCGGCCCGTTGCCCTCCCCTTCGATCGTCAGGGTCGAGCCGTCCGCCTTGCGCAGCGTCGCCGCGAGCTCGCGATTGTCCGGGCTGGTCGGAACCGTCTGCTGCCTGACCAGCGTCATCGGCGGATTGTCGAGAAGATAGGCCTGGCGGAACAAAGCCCAAAGCTCAGGCGACGTCAGCTCCTTGCCGTCGGCGTCCATCCGCTCCTGGGCGATCTTGGAAAACTCGACCTGGAGCGAACGCGGCAGGTCGAGGCCGTGGTCGGCGCGCAGGATATAGGCCATGCCGCCCTTGCCCGACTGGCTGTTGATGCGGATCACCGCCTCGTAGTCGCGGCCGACGTCCTTGGGATCGATTGGCAAATAAGGGACCAGAAACACAGGATCGTTGCGCTTCTCCTGCGCGTCGAAACCCTTCTTGATCGCGTCCTGGTGGGAGCCGGAAAATGCGGTGTAGACCAGTTCGCCCGCGTAAGGGTGGCGCTGATGCACCGGCAGTTGCGTGCAATGCTCGGCGACGTCCCGGATGCCATTGACGTCGCTGATGTCGAGTTCCGGATCGACCCCTTGCGTGAACAGGTTCAAGGCCATGGTGACGATGTCGACGTTGCCGGTGCGCTCGCCATTGCCGAACAATGTGCCCTCCACGCGCTCGGCGCCCGCCATCAAGGCCAGCTCGGCCGCCGCAACCGCCGTGCCGCGGTCGTTGTGCGGATGCACCGACAGGATCACGCTCGAGCGGTCTGATATGCGCCGCCCGAACCACTCGAACTGGTCGGCATAGGTGTTGGGCGTCGCCATCTCAACGGTGGCCGGCAGGTTAAGAATCAGCCGCTTTGAGGCAGTCGGCTTGATCACGTCCTTAACCGCCTCGCAGATGTCGAGGGCGAAATCGAGCTCGGTGCCGGTGAAACTCTCCGGCGAATATTCGAACTGAAAATCCGTGCCCGAAACGGCGTCCGCCAGCGCCCTGACCTGCTTGGCCGCGTTGACCGCAATCTCGGTCACGCCCTTGCGGTCGGTTCTGAACACGACTTCGCGTTGCAGGGCCGAGGTCGAATTGTAGAAATGGACGATGACCTTCTTCGCGCCTTTCACCGCCTCGAACGTGCGCTCGATCAGTTCCGGACGGCACTGGGTCAACACTTGGATTGCGACGTCGTCAGGAATTGCCCCCGACTCAATGATGGAGCGAACGAAGTCGAAGTCGGTCTGGGAGGCCGAGGGAAAGGCAACCTCGATCTCTTTGAACCCCATGTCCGTCAAGAGCCGGAACATCCGGTTCTTCCGTTCGACGCCCATCGGCTCGATTAGCGCCTGGTTGCCATCGCGGAGGTCGACCGAGCACCAGATCGGCGCCTTGTCGATGACCCGCGAGGGCCATTGCCGGTCAGGCAGGACTATGGGCGCGTAGGCGCGGTACTTTTGAATAGGCATCTGTGTCATGACGAACCCTGGAAGACTTGTGGCGGCGCTTAAGCTGAAATCAGCTGGCCGACCTTGCCTGTCGAAACGAAAAGGCGGATGCGAAACTATGTCCCGACGCGTCTAGCGCGCCGGGCGTCTAAGGTGCAGGGTCGTCGACCACGTTCGCATGAGGCCCTTCAACCAGGATTGAGCGAAAAAATCAACCCGCCGCTCTTGTCGGAATGGACAAGCGCCCTTGGCCCGGCCACAAGCGGGCCGCGCGCGGAGAGAGATTTGACCGAATTCCCCATCCTCCAGTTCGGCGCCAGCCGCTTCCTGCAGGCGCATGTCGACCTGTTCGTCAGCGAGGCGCTTCCTCGCGGCGAAGCCATGGGGCGGATCGCCGTCGCTGGAACCACCGGGAGTCCGGAAAGCCGCCGGCGCATCGCCGCCTTTGCAGCGGGGCGGCCCTATCCGGTTCTCGTCAAAGGCCTCAGCGAAGGGGCCATCGTCGACGAAAGGGTCGAGGTTTCGAGCGTCGGCGCCGGCCTCGACGCCGCAACGCAATGGGACGAGCTCGAACGCCTATTTATCGCTGCGCGCTGCGCCATATCGAACACTGCGGATCGCGGCTACGAGACCGATCCCGACGACCGGCCCGACGCCGGACCGCCGCGATCGTTTCCCGCCAAGCTGGCCAAGCTCCTGCTTGCGCGCCACCGCGCCGGCGGCGAGCCGATCACGCTCTTCCCCTGCGAGCTGACGCCGGCCAATGGCCAGGTTCTGCGGGGCGTGGTGCTCGACATGCTCGACCGGTGGCAGGCGCCGGCGAACGCGCGCCGCTGGGTCGGGGAGGAATGCCTCTGGGTCAATTCGCTGGTCGACCGCATCGTCTCCGAGCCGCTGGAGCCCTTGGGCGCGGTCGCCGAGCCCTATGCGCTGTGGGCGATCGAGGACCAGCCCGGCCTGGAACCACCTTGCCGGCACGCCGCGATTGTGATGACCGGCGACCTCAAGCCGTATGAACGCCTGAAGCTGTTCATTCTCAATCTCGGACACACTTATCTCGCCGAGATTTGGACCAAAGAACAAGGCGCGCCCACCCTGATGGTTCGCGAGGCGATCGCGGACAAAGCGACCCGCGCCAAACTTGATGCGCTCTACGCGGAAGAAGTGCTTCCGGTGTTTGCCGCGATCGGCATGGGAGATGAGGCGAACGCCTATCTGAAAACCGTGATCGAAAGATTCTCCAATCCGTTTCTCAATCACCGCCTGTCTGAAATCCTCATCAACCACGAGGCCAAGAAGCAGCGCCGCTTCGGCGGTCTGATCGAACTCGCCAAGGCGCATGGTGTGCGGGTCAAGCTGCCGCGCCTCGAGGCGGCGCTCGCCGACAGCCGCTAGCGTGGCGCGCGATCCGCTCGCTTCGGGCGATCTCGTCGCCGACCGGCGTTTCGCTTACGCCAAGGCCGCGGCGGCAGACGGCGACTGGAGCGCCGCGGCGGAGCTATTCGAGCAAACGCTCGAGCGGGCGCCAAATTGGGCGGCGGCGTGGTTCGCGCTTGGCGAAACGCGGGAGAAACTCGGCGACCTCGACGCCGCGGCTCAAGCCTTTCATGAAACGCTCGTGGCCGATCCCGCCGACGCGCAAGGCGCGATGGCGCGGCTCGCGCTCATTGGGCGTGGAGACGTGCCCCGCGCGCTGCCGCCGGCCTATGTCGCGCGGCTGTTCGACGATTATGCCCCGCGCTTCGACAAGCATCTCATCAAAAATCTCGGCTATCGCGCCCCTGCCCTCATCGCCGAGGCCTTGAGCGCGGTTGCATCTGGACCGCCGCTTCGCCTCGGCCCTCGACCTCGGCTGCGGCACCGGCCTCATGGGCGAGGCGCTGCGCGACCGCGCCGACCATCTGACCGGCGTCGACCTTTCGGCGGCCATGATCGCGAAGGCGCGCGAGCGCGCCGTCTATGACGAACTCATTGTCGGCGACGCGGTCGCGCCGATGCGCGAGCGGCAGGGAATCTTCGACCTGATCGTCGCCGCCGACTTGCTCGTCTATCTCGGCGACCTTGCGCCTCTGTTCACCGCTGTCGGGACTGCGCTGACCACGGACGGCCTGTTCGCGTTCTCGGTCGAAACTCATGAGGGAGGCGGATTTAAGCTCGATCCCACAATGCGGTTCGCCCACAGCTGCTCCTACCTCGAGGCGACCGCCCGCGAGGCAGGTTTCGGGTCGCTCCATATCCAGTCCGCGTCGACGCGGCGCGAAGCGGGCGCAGATGCGCCAGGCCTGATCTGCGTGTTCGAGAGGACAGCGCGGCAGGCGGGGGCGTAAAATAAAAATAGCGCGCCACCCTCAGAACGGTCGCCACGGGTTCGCGAGCGCGCGGAGCGTTGGTCGCTCGCCTTGGCTCGGCCTCGCGCGCGCATTTGGCGGCCGATAGGCCATCCGGCAATGGCCGGCGCAATAGGACTGGCTCTTGGCCGGCGTGAGCCCGCAATAGGCAAACTCCCCGCTTCTCGGATCGCCGAGCGGCCACCGACAGGAGGATTCACGAATCTCCTCGAACCGCAGCCGTCGCATCTCTCCGATCTCGGCTACGCCAAAGCGACTTCCAGCCGCCCTGCGGTCCCCCGGCGAGACCTGGAGATCGCGAGCGAGCGCAGAGCTGGAGCCGTGGTCGTCGGCGTGGGGCCGAGGGTAAAGCGCAGTCGCCCATCGGGGCCGACCCGCGCGCGCCTTCATCTCGCCCCGTCCGGAGGCGCGCCCGCCGCCATTGAGTTTGATCCCGATCCGGCTCGCCTTGCCAATGACCGCGTTTCGCGATCCCACGCCGAGCGCAAGAGCGATATGGCTTGCGCTCTTTCCTTCGAGCGCGAGCTTTTTGAGATCCTCGACGGCCTCGGCGGTCCATAGCATCTGCGTGCTCCAATAGCTGTCGCTGCGGCGTCCCGCCGCGCGGAATGGTCTGAGGGTGGATATTCTTGTCCTAGCCGGACGCGGAGACGCTGCGGCCTCTGCATCCCACCAATATTGGAAGAATTTCCAATTTCTTCAGCATCTTAAAAAAACGAATCAGGCTGCAATCGCCCATTTGGAATAGTCCTACTGGGACCATAAATACGGTATAGTGATCCCACTGTGCGGAATACGGGGCGTGGCGTTCCGAACCGCCGGGAGACTGTTATGCTCGAGCGGGCGAGATCGTCGGGAACGCCGCCGTATACGTCGTACCGAACCTTCAAGACGTTCATCGAGGATCTGCACGAGCACGGTGTTCCGTCGCGCATCGACCGCAGCGTGCTGACGCGCTTTTCGGGCGTGGTCGGCACCCAGCTCATGCACGCGCTTCGGTTTCTCAGTCTTATCGAAGAGGATGGACGCCCTACCCACCGCCTCAAGGAGCTGATGAAAGCGCATGATGGTGGGCATTGGCCTGAGAAGTTCGTGGAACTCCTGCGGCGGGAATATGCGCCAATGTTCGCCATCGACCTGGAAACCGCCACGCCTTCCCATTTCAACGAGGCGTTCAGGAAAGCCTTCCCGGCTGCGGACGCGGTCGTCCAGAAGTGCGTGACGTTCTTTCTCTACGCCGCCAACGATGCGGGCGTGAAAATCAGCGGCCGAGTCCTTAAGGGCCGAAAACCGCGATCGCTGACGCCGCGCAGGAAAGCTGCAAGGCCGACATTCTCACCTCCGCCGATGAAGGAATTCGAAGCAGCGCCGCCACGGCTTCAACCGGCTATGTCGGCCGACGACGGCAAGAGTCCGTCAGAGCTCCTTCTCATGCACCTCGACCCCAGCGCGATGGACGATGAACAGCAGACAGCGGTCTGGACCCTGTTGAAGTACTTTAAGGCAAGGGGATTGTGACACGGGATTGGGTTGAGGAGATTCCTCGGCGCTCCCCCGCGGAGTGGCGAATGCCTCCGGTCGAGGGCCGGGTCGCCCAATCAGAAAAGCTCGACAATTTCTTGCCAAGCCGGCTGGGATATTGTACTGATTTTCAGAATTCACTGACATCTTGATTGCATATTTCACAATGGACGACGCGCAACCAAGGCGTCGGACTCCGGGACAAGAATAGGTCGGAAAAGGCGCCGCAAGCCCTTGTATAGCTGTTCGTGGTCGTTCGCAGTCGTCCGCTCGCGCGCAGTTTGTGTTGGTTAAACAGTGAGTTACCTTCCGCTCGTGTTCGCGCTGGTTCGCCTCGAGCCGCCGATTTTGTTGCGGCGGCGTTGCGACAGGGCGAACATAAGAGGGACTAAGGGTAATGGCTTTTGGGGCCGGACTGACACGCGGCGCGCAGCCGCTTACACATCGTACGATCGAGACTTTGCGGCCAGCCGAAGCGCCCTATCGAGTGCCCGATCAGCGGTGCAAGGGACTGGCGGTGCGGGTCGCGCCGAGCGGCGTCAAGACGTGGGATTTAGCCTACCGCATTCGAGGAACGGGCAAGATGCGCCGGCTGTCGCTCGGCCGAACCACCGACGTGAGCCTCGAGCAGGCGCGCGAGCGGGCCAATGAGCTAACCAGCGCGGCGCGCAGTGGACGTGACCTGGTCGGCGAAGAGGGCGAGGCCAGAGATGCAGCAGCCTCGCGGATTACGGTCGAGAAGTTGATCGACCTCTATTTGCGACGGCGAGTTGTTGGCCGCCTGCGCACAGCCAAATCGATTGAGAGCCGTCTGAGGCGCACCCTGGCGCCCATCCTTCAACGATATGCGGCGGATATTTGCCGACGTGACATCCGCGAGATCTTGGACAACATCGTCGACCAGGGCAAAGGCCGTGAAGCGGAAAAGCGCAGGCAGGTTTGCACCGCGATGTTCCGCTGGGCGCTGTCGCAGGACATCGTCGTCGCGGACCCGACCGCGGGGCTCGAGGCGTACGACCGTGGAACTCCGCGCGATCGCGTCTTGACCCTCGAAGAAATCGAGTTGGTCTGGAAGTGGTTGCCCAGGGCCTTGGTCGCTCCCGCGGAGGCCTGAGCACCAAAATCCACGCCGCCGGCGATGCGCTGGGAAATCCGGTGCGCCTGATCGGATCGCCAGGACAGCGCAACGACATCGCCTTCGCGCACAAGCTGATCGAAGGCTTCGCCCCTGACATCACGATTGCTGACAAGGGCTACGACGCCGATCACTTGTGCGACAGGATCGCGCAGACCGGCGGCCGGCCCGTCATTCCACCCAAACGAAACCGGACCTTCAAACGTCCCTACGACGCCGAACTCTACAAGGAGCGCAATGTCATTGAGCGCTTCTTCAACAAGCTGAAACAGTTCCGCCGTGTCGCAACTCGATACGATAAGCTCCTCGCCAACTTCATGGGCTTCGTCAAACTCGCCGCTATCGCCATCTGGCTCAAATAGTTAAATCGTCACTACGACCTAGGAGAATCGCGCGCTGCCACTCAGCGGCGCCGTTGTTCGCCGGCTTGGGCTCCGGCGCCAGAGTTACCTCTGCGTCGGTGGTGACGTAGCGGACATAGCGGTAGTCGCGAATCTACCGCCGTAGCTGAGAGAACGAATCATGACTGGTGTCCACGATTGCCGACTTGTCGACGAGGGAAAGGTTCTGACGGCGTGAGGCTGGCCGAGCCGCGCAAGTACATGACAACTAGCCGGACGCGCCATTCGGCGGCAGCGCGCAAAGGGCGCCGCCCCGCTCATCGATTTCACCGGAGGAGAAGATGCAGGACATCGAGCTTAGGCTTCCCGTCGAGCTGACCGCAATGCGAATCCAGGGGACGTGCGTCGGTCAGGGCAGAGACTGCCCATCAGATGGCGATCGAATTGCACGGAATTGTTGGAAGGTACAGACAACTGTTCGCGGTGCGTCCTCCGTGCGGGTGGTTCGTCGACAACGAAGAGACAGATGTTGTCGAGACGATCTTGCGGACCGCTGTCGATGTCTTGCCGCGTGACGGAGACGAGCGCTGTAGGGAAAGCGAATGGCTGTACGAAAGGTTCTCGGCCGTCGATGGCGACGAACTCTGCGAGCGCTACTTGCGGCTCTTCGACCAAATAAATGGGACGGGTTTGGCCGACGAATTGAAATGACGTCCGCCTTCCAAATGCCCCACCAGCACAGCTATCGTCTCAGCGCCTACGAGCGGAAGGCGAACGATTTTTATCCGACGCCATCGGACCTCGCGATCAGCCTCGCGCTCGGGCTCCCACGACTAGGGCTCGATTTGCCAAGAGTTCGCCCTCGATCCGTGCGGCGGCGATAGCGCGCTCCGCCGCGGCCTGGCGCCCTATGGGGTCGACGTGAGGTTGAGCGATCTCTGCCCGGATAAGTATCCGGGCGCTGATGGCTACGTCACCAGCCAATCGCTCGATGCCTCCGACCCAGAACATCTGACAAATTCATTAGAGTTGGCGGGCCCGGATTGCACCGCGATCGTCACCAACTCGCCACACCGCACCGATGAGGCGTGCGCCATCGTCAGAAATCTTGTTGCCCTTGTTGAGGGTCAACAGGTCGACTTCGTCGCCGCACTGTTCCGGGCAATCTGGGGCGCTGAACCGGGAAGGTTGCCATATCTCAACCGGCCGTCATTCTACGGCGAAATCCTTTGTTGTTGGCGCCCTCGAGGGATTCCGGGCACCAAGAAAAGCCCGATGCATGCTTACGCGTGGTACGTCTGGCGGAAGGAGCCGCGGAGCGGCCTATCTTTGAAGGTGCGAGTAGGCAGGCACGAAACGATTGCCGGCCTTTCACGTGAACATGCCGATCTTATTTCTTCTGCACGTGAACCGACCGATTTTTCCGTAACTCAAAGCATGGGGGTCACGGCCGACTGATCGGCTTTTCGTCCCAATTAAGCCGACGTTAACCATAGAGGTGAAGTCTCCGGCCTGACGCAACCATCGGCCCGAGCAAGCTGGACACGTTTGTCGGCCAGTGCTTCCGGAAAGCGGTCGCTGAACTGGCCAGTTCGCGGCGGGGTAAGGCGTCCGCGAGCGCCCAACAAGTGAGGCAAGGTATGCCGATCAATCTGAAGGCCCCCCAACCGAAGGAACTGAAGCCTCGCATAGTGGTGTGCGGTGTGGGAGGCGCCGGAGGCAACGCGATCAACAATATGATCGGCTCCGGCCTGTCGGGGGTCGACTTCGTCGTCGCCAATACCGACGCGCAGGCTCTCGGCTCGTCGCGCGCGCAACGAGTTATTCAGATGGGCCTTCAGCTGACCGAGGGTCTCGGCGCCGGCTCCAGGCCGGAGATTGGCAAGGCGGCGGCCGAGGAGACGCTGGAGGAAATTCGCGACTGCCTCGCCGGCTCGAACATGGTTTTCCTCGCCGCCGGCATGGGCGGCGGCACGGGCACAGGCGCTGCCCCGATCATCGCCGCGGCCGCTCGCGAGATGGGTATCCTTACGGTCGCCGTCGTCACCAAGCCGTTCCACTTTGAAAGCGGTCGCCGCATGAGGGTCGCTGAGGCCGGTATCGCTGAACTGCGCGAGGCGGTCGATACGCTTATCATCATCCCCAACCAGAACCTGTTCCGTGTCGCCAATGCGACGACAACCTTCGCTGACGCCTTCGGGATGGCGGATCAAGTGCTTTGCTCGGGCATCTCTTGCATTACTGATCTTATGGTGAAGGAGGGGCTCGTCAATCTCGACTTCGCAGACGTGTGCTCGATCATGAGCGAAATGGGGATCGCCATGATCGGCGCCGGCGAAGCGGCGGGGGACCGCCGAGCGCATCGCGCCGCCGAAGCGGCGATCGCCAACCCACTATTCGACGATGCCTCGCTGAAAGGAGCGCGGGGCGTTCTGATTTCGATCACGGGCGACAAGGATCTGACGCTGTATGAAGTGGACGAGGCCGCAAGCCGGATACGCCAGGAAGTCGACGAAGAAGCCAACATCATCGTGGGCGCGATCATCGAGCCCGCTCTCGAACAAGCGATGCGGGTGTCGGTCGTCGCGACGGGCATCGATCAGTCGGCCAATCGTCGGATGGACCCTCAGTTCTTCGCCGACCCGGTTCGCCCCCCAAACGTTGCGCCGGCTGCGCTGGGCCGGACCGCGGGAGCCACAGAGTTCGAGACTCCGCCTCTCCTAGCGCCCGTCATCCCATTTCCAGAGCCGGCGGGGCGGCGTCAGAACTCTGGACGAGGAGACGCAATTCGATCCGCCGGCAATTCGACGGCTGCTAGACAGATTCGCCGTCGCAGCGTCGGAAAGGCGACAGGCTCGAAGAGCATCGGCCTGAACCAACACTGGGCGGTCGGCGACGTCGGGTCGATGAGACGGGAACGGCACGCGCGGTTGAGATCCACGAGGCCAGCCGCAAGTATCGGGCGAACGCGAAAAGCTGAGGCGCGGGCGGGTCGCCCGCCACGGACACCATCACATTCGACGGAATACCGCGCTCAGATTGTTTGCGGGCATTTCGGTGATAACCGGACCCGAGAATCCAGGGTTTGTGCCGTCGCGGCGACCGCTTCGAGGTCTCGCAGACCCCAGTTCGGGTCGCGATCGCGAAGGCTCTGGTCGAGGGTTTGATTGCTCGGCGCCGTTGCGAACCCTTCGTTTGTTTGGACCGTAGAGATACAGCGGCGATTTCGAAGCGAGGATGGCGGCCGCCCCTTTGATCAATCCCACAGTCGCCTGCCAAGGTGAGATGTGGATCATGTTGATGCAGATAATCCCGTCAGCCGATGCGATTGGCCAAACCGAATGCAAGGCGTCCAGGGCAATGGCGCGCGTACATTCGTGACACCCGTGGCCTTCACCCATCTCAGTCGGGCATCGGGATCAGGATCGGAAGGTTGGACAACGAGACTCGGGAAATTCCTCGCACAATGAGCGACGTGCTCGCCCGAGCCACATGCGACCTCAAGGATGATGCCCGTCGTTGGCAGGACATCGCGAAGGACATCGAGAATGAAATCGCGATTACGCAGTGTTGCGGGCGCATACCGGCGATCGTGGCCCATTCTTTCTCACGCATTCTTGGAACTTCTGCCGCAGGATAGCCTAGGCGTCAAGAGTTCGTCGGCAAATCGCGAAAGAGCGCCAGTCGGTGTCGTCGCATCGCTTGCCGGGCGACGATGTCTGGGCTGTATCGGCGATCACCACACACCCCGAGCCGTAGCCCGCGATTGATATTGCGGTTCACGTTTCGATTGACGTTGCGGTAGACCTTGCGGTTGACATTGTACCGGCGGGGTGAGTGGCCTATGCATCCCGCCGTGAGCGCCGCGCTATTTCGGCTGGGGAGCGGGAGCATGCGCAAGTCCAACGCGAAACACGAACCGGCAAAAGACGCCTCGGGCGCCCCCGCAGCATACCTATCCGCAGACGAGCGGCGCGCCGCAGGCAAGGCGCTGCGCGACCTGACGCCGCGCGCCGCGCATGGCGGTTGGAAGCCGCCCGAGGATCGGCGCGATCCGGTCGAGCTTCTGCGCGAGGCTAACGAAGGCCGCATCGCAGAACTGATCCCGTTACGCTTCTCCCGCATGGCCCAATCGCCTTTCGCCTTCTATCGCGGCGCGGCCGCAATCATGGCGGCCGATCTGGCGTCGACCCCGACGTCCGGACTTCGCGTGCAGGCCTGCGGCGACGCTCACCTGATGAATTTCGGCGGTTTCGCAACGCCCGAGCGCAACATCTTCTTCGACATCAACGATTTCGACGAAACCCTGCCGGCGCCCTGGGAGTGGGACGTTAAGCGGCTCGCGGCCAGCATTGTCATCGCCGCTCGTCATATCGACCTGCCCGACAGCGCGGCGGCGAAGGCGGCGACGGA
This sequence comes from uncultured Alphaproteobacteria bacterium, assembly GCA_963775405.1. Classification (GTDB taxonomy): domain Bacteria; phylum Pseudomonadota; class Alphaproteobacteria; order Rhizobiales; family Beijerinckiaceae; genus Roseiarcus. The sequence goes on along the minus strand of CAVZJI010000027.1, from coordinate 127,307 downwards.
GTCCGTGTGCTCGTACCGTGAACGAATGGCGGATTATGCCTCGATGCGCGCGCTGGACGTCTGGTACGATCGCATCGATCTCGACCGCGTTCTCAAGGTCCTGCCGTCCGGAGCCGAGGTGGAGCGGGTGAGGCAAAGAGTTCGAGCAGGCGCGCCGGAAAAGCTTGCCCGAAAGCCTCTTCCCGAAACTGGTCGAGCATTTCGGCTCTGCGCCAAGGATCAAGGACGCGCCGCCGCTGATCTTCCATCCCACGGCCGAACAGGCCCCGGGCGTCAGGACCGGATACGTCGAGGCGCTCGAAGGCTATCGGAAGTCGTTGCCCGAGCATATTCGCGTGTTGTTCGACCGGTTTCGGCTGTTCGACCTCGCGATCAAGGTCGTCGGCGTGGGCAGCGTCGGCACCTATTGCGCGCTCGGGCTGTTTATGGCGGCCGATGACGATCCAATTTTCCTGCAGGTCAAGGAAGCGCGAAAGTCCGTACTCGAGCCTTACGCCGGCAAGTCCCTGCACAAGAACCAGGGCGAGCGGATCGTGGCGGGCCAGCGTCTCATGCAGGCGGCGAGCGACATTTTCCTTGGCTGGACGCGCGGAGTGATTGGCCGCGACTACTACTTCCGCCAGCTTCGCGATGCGAAAATCTCAGCGATCCCGGAAGACTGGGACCTCACGACCTTGACAGGAATTCGGCAAGCTCTGCGCCTGGGCGCTTGCACGGGCGCATGCGCGATCCGGCGACCCGGCGAGGATTGCTGGCTACATGGGCTCCAATACGACGTTCGACGACGCGGTGTGCGAGTTCGCGGTCGAATATGCCGACCAGAACCTTCGCGACTATCGCAGCTTTGTCAAAGCGATCCGCGAAGGTCGAATCCCGGTTGCGTCCGAGGATTGAGCCTTCGACGACCCAAACGGTTCAGGTCGCGTCCGATTGCCGCCGAGACAGGCCGATGCCCTGCCGGTCTTCCTGGCGCGCCATCCTCTTGTCCTCGACGTCGAACGGCGAGGCTCCGATGACACGGTCGAGGTGCTCGAGATAATTTCGCACCGTCTCCACCCGTTCTTGGCTCGGCAGTGCATCGGCGAGGCCGACGAGCGCGGACCTCATTCGCCGCATCACTTGAACCGAATTCGAGCCGAAGTGCCGGATCTCATCGAACGCGAGGCTGAGATAGTCCTCCCAGGTCGGCGTCGGGAACACCAGCCGCAGAGCGCCGTTCTCATCGACGGCGTAGCCGGCGTCCAGTTCCGCCGCGCCGAGACGGCGCAGGAGGTCCTCGAGCTGGTCGATCGTCTGGACCGCGGTCGTCGGGTCGTTGATCGCCGGCGACAACGCCTTGATGGCGATGTCGACAAGAAGCCGGATCGGATATTTTGGGTCCTGCTCGAAGGTTCGCTCGCGCTTGAGATGGACGGCGCGCCTCAGTGCGTCCTCCGGCAGCGGCGTTCCCGAGTCGTGAACATGCAGGAGAGCCGAACCCTCGACCAGCGTATCGCCGACCGCGCACGCCATCACGATCGTCCCCTGTCCCTCCCGCGCCAGCGCGACAAGGGAATCGACGTCGAGCTTGGCGACGGTGCGCGGTTTGCCAAAATACTTCACCGTTTGGGTCACGCGGCCGAGCCGCGCCGTGCTCGCCGCGCTTTTGGCAGGATGAGGGGCGGCGGACGCATCGTCCAGGCGGCGGAACATCTCGCCGATGACGGCGCGCCCCTGGTCGCCGAGCAGGTGAAGCACGTTGCCGATCTGAAGGTCGCCTAGGCGCTGCATCAACCTTGAAAACAGGAGCATGCTGACAATGATCATGATCCCGACGAGCAACATCGAGAATAGCGGGACCTTTGCCGAGCCGCCGCGGTCCACCCAGGCGAGCGTGAACAGCGCATAGATAAAAGTCGCCGTGAACGCGCCCAGTGCGTGGAACAGCGTCCGGTCGCGCGCGAACCAGAGCACGAGCCGAGGGGAATAGGCGATCGCGCTGAATTGCACCATCACGAAAGCCATGGCGAAAACGATCCCGGTCAGCGCCATCATGCCCGAAGCGCGGCCGAGAGGAGCGCCTGGGCCGAGGCCACCGACACAGCTAAGGTGTAGCCTGAGAGATAGGCCTGCTCGATTCGCGGCAGCGCGAGCCCGCCCAGCACAGCGCCGCTCACGTAGAACATCGGAATGAACCAGGGCTGCATCGCGGGCCGACCGGTCTGTCGTGGCTTCGATTATCCCCGATTTTCCGGGCGATCCGGACAGTCTATGGGATTGATGATGCGAAGACACAAGGACCAAGCGTTCTTGGCGGGCGCGCTCCGTGATCCAACGACGTCGCGGCGCGCGGAGACGCGAAGGGCAATTCCGGCCGGGCCCAAGATGATGCTACTACGGTCGCGGTTCGGTCGGTTCGACAAGTCCCCGGGAGGGTACAGAACATGAGCCAAGCCGAAGGTCTCACTGACGCCGGGTTGAGAACCCCCAGGGCCGCCGCCGTCGCGGGCGTGGTCTTTTCGTTGCTGACTCTGATCAGCTTCGGATTGCTGTGGACGGCCATCCCGGCAGATCCGCAGGCGTCGGGCGGATGGCTCGCCGCCAACACCGCCGAGGTCGCGCTGGCGCTCAATCTCATCCCTTTCGCCGGGATCGCCTTTCTGTGGTTCATCGGCGTTATTCGCGACCGGCTCGGAGCGCGGGAGGATCGCTTTTTTGCGACTGTGTTTTTGGGAAGCGGCCTTCTGTTCCTCGGCATGTTGTTCGTCGCCGCGGCGATCGTCGGCGCCATGCTGGTGGCGTTCAAAGACGATCCCGCTGCGTTCGGCTCGCCGGTGTTTCGCTTTGCGAGGACGCTTTCGTACAACCTCGTCAACGTCTACATGGTCAGGATGGCCGGCGTGTTTATGATCTCCACCTCAACGGTCGCGATGGCGACGCATTTCGCGCCTCGCTGGCTGGCCGCGCTGGGCTACCTGCTGGCAGTCTTGCTACTGCTCGGCAGTCCTTTCCTGCGCTGGAGCTTCGCGCTCTTTCCCCTGTGGGTGCTTTTGTTGAGTGTCCATATCCTGGCGAGCAGTCTTGGCCGGCGCACCGAGAGCTAAACCCGGCCGCGCGCCCGTACGGCTTCTCGGTGCCAGCGGAAACGCCGCGCGGCGTGACGCCGCCCAAAGCCCAGCGCGATCGTGTTGGGCTGACGCGAACGTGACCCATCAGTGCGCCCACGTCATCGGAATGTGGCCGCCTACCGACTTCGACGAGCAAGCTTTGTCATCCTCGGGCTGTCGGTACGCCGGGCGTGAACTCGCTCAGAAACGCTTCCGACCCAGCGCCGCAACGCCTGAGGCAACCAATAGCCGTAGCGAGTGGAACCTTGGCTGGGCGGACGCTGTCGGCGGCGACGAGAAAGACCGATCCGGACATCGGGTTCGGGGAATTCGGGACGAAGACCGCGACCAAGCCGCCGCCCACCACGCCGGTCTGGACCGCGATCCGCCAAGCGCCGCCAAGTTGCGCGAATACAACCGGATGATCAGCCGTTTCGCCGAGGCCCATCACGCTCGCGCCTGCTTGCTTCAAATACTCATAAGCAGGAACCTTGGACAGAACGGAAGACTCCAACTCGGCCATGATTTGCTGCGCGGGCCGGGTTCGGGCGAACAGGCCGGCGAGAAAGCACAAAATCGCAATAAGAACGATCGCCAAAATCGCTTCCGTGGTCGCCCCAGAGACAAATCTATCTGGAATGATCGTGGCCATCGGCTTCAATCCGCGACGCGCAAGGTCGAACGCCTTGCCCAGGATGAAGGCGAGCACCACAATCGGCGTCAGAAAGAGCACGCCGCCGAGGACGGTAATCCGAAGAAAATGGGAGATCGCTTTCATCTCGTCCTCCGATTGCAGGCTGATCGCTGAGCTATTGGGGCAGTATAGCCTTCGGGTCGCGTCGCGATCTAAAGGACTTGCGCGGACGCGCATCCGTTGCGGCCGCACGAATTTGACCCGTCTCAGGTTGTCGGCTTCGCCGGCCTTGGGTTCGCAGCCTGTCGCCGCTCGCGAAAAGGAGGCCCAGCTATTTCTGGCGGCTGAACGGTCAGCCACTCTCGCGTGCGTCGCCGCTACTCGACGACCTTCCAGCTCGCGTCGGGATTGAACTGGGCCATCGAGGCGCCGAGAGCGGCGGTGTTCGGCCCGAGGTCCTTTTGGTAGACGACGCCGTTCTCGCCGCAGATAAAAGTCTCGACGCCGCTGTCGCCGTAGGCGGCCGGCCAGGCGACCATGGCGTGGCCAGCGATCATGTGGCCGTTGATGAGGTAGGAAAAGGCGCCGCCCGGCGCCGCCGGCCCCTGCGCGGTCAGGATGCGGAAGTAATAGCCGTCGTAAGGCTCCGGCTTCTCGCCCGAACGCCCAGCCAGATTGGCGTCTTCAGCGAATCCGTCGAGCGGCGAAATATCGGCCTGGTTTTCCGGCGGCCAGTAGAGGCCGTCGTGGGTCCCGGGGGTCGAGACGATCCTGCGCGCGTATTCACGCAGGCCGTTGCCGTCGCGATCCAGTTTGAAATATTCGTCCTGGGCGGCGACATAGGCTTTGCACGCTTCAATGGCGCTGAGCTCGTTGTAGCCGACCCGGCGATTGGTCATTTCCTCCTTTCCTTTGGCGACGTCGAAGCGCCATCCCGCGTCGGTCTTGATGAGCGGCAGCGGCAAGGTCCAACCGTTTTTCCCGACGCGCAATATTTTCGCGCCATTCGGGCCGTCGTCGATCGCGGTCTGAGCGGCCGCCGCCTCGTTGAACTCCTTCAGGTTCTCGGCGTCCTCGTCAGCGTCGCCTGACCTGAGCAACGCCGCGCCGTCCTTGCCGAGAATGCGGTCGCCGAAGCCTGGCGTCTTGGCTTTGGCGGAATCGACGAGGTCCTTCACCGCTGCTTCCGGAGTCGGATAGGTCTCTTGGGCGCGCGCCGGAAGCGCTGCGGCGATCAAGACGGCCGCTGCAAGAATGCCGCCGATCCTCATTGTCATCGTCGTTGTCCTCGTCCGCGTTCCCGCCATCGACTAGCCTTACCCATCGCCGGCGCGCATGCCGCGAGCCAAGGCAGGCACGCCATCAATGCGCGGCCGGTTTCACACTCGGCAAATGCGCGCCGCTCGCCACCCACTGGTCGTAGGTCTCGAACGGCAATCCAAGCCGGTCGTAGGAAACGCGCATATAGCCGTCAGGGCCGCGCGTTACCGCTTCCGGCATCACGGTCCGCACCTCCTGCGCCATCACCCCGACATAGGCGGTGTGGCCGCCGTTGTAGACGAAGCGATAATAGCCGAGGCCGTCGTCGAGCCGCCCGAGCAGTACGATGTCATGCTTGAGGCGCATGTCGGAGCGACGCCCGCCGCCGCCACGTCCGCCGCCGCCACGCCCGCCGCCGCCGAAGCCGCCTCCGCGCGCCGCCGCCGCCGAAGCCGCCTCCGCGCCGCACCGCCGCCGAAGCCGCCGCCGCGCAACGCCCGCCGCCGAAGCCGCCCTGCATTCCACCGCGGCTGATTGCGCCGCGATTGGCGAAGGCCGCGTTGGCCCCGCCCATTCTCACACCGCCCATGGCCGAGCTTCCCGGCCGGCTGATGTTCGGCCGCCCAGCAGGACGGTTGGCGGGCCTCGCCGCCGGGCGGGCGCCGCCGCCAGGACGGCCTCGCCGGACGTTAGCGGCCTGCCCGCCGCCCCGGGCCGGCCTGCACCGCCAACCCCCTGGCCCGCCGGGACGGCCTGCACCGCCAACGCCTCCCGGCCCCCCGGGACGGCCTGCGACCGCCGACGCCACCTGGCCCGCCAGGCCGGCCTGCGCCGCCAATCCCACCGGGACCGCCGATGCCGCCTGCGCCGCCGACTGCCACCCGGCCCGCCAACCCCGCCAGGACGGCCTGCACCGCCGACGCCGCCCTGGCCTCCCGGCCGCCCGACGCCGCCCGGGCGATTGGCGCCGATCCCCGGCTTGCTGCCCATGCCGGGACGATAGTCCCCGTTCGGCCGCCAAGGCTTCATGTTGTTGCCGACGTTGACGTTGTCCGATATTGACGTTGCCGTTGTTGACGCCGCCACGCCAGCCCGAATAGCCGGCCCAGGTCGGCGGATAGATCGCGCCCGTTCCCCAATTCCAGTAATTGTTGTTCCACAGCGCCCCGACCGCGATGCCGGCCCCGAAACCCAGGAGAGGCGCAATCCCTGTATAGGGCTGGTAGACCGCGGCGGGATCATAGGTCGGGACATAGACGGTCGACGGATCGGTCGGCTGGATGGAGATGTAGCTCGCCGCGGCTTGCGGCGCTGTCGACCCCTGAGGCGCGCCGGCCCCTGGACGGCGCGCTCGCCTCCACGCGTTCGACGGTCTGCTGATCCGTCGTCTTAAGCGTCCCAGCCGCTTCCGCCTTGGCGCGAAGGTCCTGGATGACTTCGGCGACGTCCTGGGGCTGGTTCACTTCGGCGTCGCCGAGGTCCGTCGTCCAATCGAGGTCGGCGCTCATCAGTCTTGATGACGTCCGGAAAGCGCGCGAGCGCCTTCACCGCGGGATCCCAATTCTGGTTGTCGATTCCGGAATAATCGTTCTTGGCGACGAGCGCCTTGTTCTTGTCAAGCCAGCGCTGCGCCTGGACGATCTGCACGGGATAGGCGCTCGCTGGCAGCATCTGCGCGAGCAAGGGGTCGGGATAAAGCGCGATTGGAGCAAGCAGCTTCTCGAGCTCGTCGCGGCTGAAGCTCTCTTCGGCCGCCGGCTCGGCGGCGTTGGCCTCTGCGTCGGTCGCCGGAGCACGTGGGCGCCGCCGGATTGTCTTGCGCCTGCGCCATCGCCGGCTCCGCGATCAGTGCCGCTGAAAGCGCGAAAGCAAGCAGACTTTGTGCGAGCTTATTGCCGCGTCGGCTGATCGCACCCGCCATCCACGCGTCCTCCCATTTTCCGCGTCGGGCCTTCATTGTGCCTTCGCGGACAGAACCCCAAGGGGCAATGTCACGTTACGCCACTCACAAGCACGGCGTCGATGGTGGGGAGCAGATCCGTCGCGATGGATCTTTTAAGGACAAATCCATTGGCCCCCGCCTCAATAGCCGCCAACTCCGCGCTCTTTTCCTCGTGGACGCTGAGAGCGATCAGCTTCAGCTGCGGGAAATTGCTCCGGATTCGGCGAATTAACCCCAGCCCATCTCCGCGTCGCAGCGAGAGATCAACCACGGCCAGAGCGACGTGGAGCTGGCGCACACTCTCGAACAGCGAAACTTCATCCCCCACCACCACAACCGCCTCAAACTCAGTCTCAAGGAGGCCGCGTACGCCCTCCATCAAGCCAAGATGCCGGTCCGCCAGAAGCGCGCAACCTCTCTCTTTTGCAGGCATGTTTCATTTCGCGTTCGCCACACGGGCGCGTCGTAATTCTCGGCGGACCTTGGACCCGGAACGCGTCAGCATGACCTCGAAGATTTACTAGCTTTCGAGATGAAAAATTACGGGGCGCGCCGACCGAGAAGCCGCGGGCAGCCGCAACCTAGAGCATTTTCCTGTCTGATTAAATCGCAAGGAATTCCCGAATCGGCTTGGTTCTGATTCATGCTTCTGGCCGGCGAAGGAGGCTGGCGTGCATGGCCAGATCCTTATCCGTTGACCTTCGCAGGCGTGTCGTTGGCGCGATTGAGGGGGGATTGTCGTGTCGGGCGGCGGCCGAGCGGTTTGGCGTCAGCGCCTCAAGCGCGATCCGGTGGCGGGCCATGGAACGGCGCGAGGGCGATCTGGCGCCCAAGCGCCAGGGCGGCGACCGCCATTCGCAACGGATCGAGGCGCATGCCGAGCTGATCCTATCGGCCGTGGCCGCCAGGAGCGACATTACGCTTTCGGAACTGCGAGAACAGCTGAGGGAGCGCGGCGTCGCCGTCGCCATCGGCACACTCTGGCGGTTCTTCAAGCGTCGCAAGATCACGCGCAAAAAAAGTCGGCCCATGCCGCCGAACAGCGCCGCAGCGCGGTGAACGCGGGCCACGCGAGGCGTGGTTCGAAGGACAACTCGACCTCGATCCGACGCGGATCGTCTTCATCGACGAGACCGCCGCCAACACCAAGATGGCGCGCCTTTACGGTCGTGCGCCCAGAGGCGAGCGATGCCGCGCCGCCGTGCCCCATGGCCATTGGAAAACCACCACCTTCACCGCCTCTCTGCGTCACGACCGGATCGCTGCGCCCATGGTCCTCGACGGACCGATGAACGGGCAGGCCTTTCTCGCCTATGTCGAACAGGCGCTCGTTCCCGAGTTGCGGCCACGCGACATCGTGATCATGGACAATCTGCCCGCTCACAAGGTCCTTGGCGTCAAACAGGCGATCGAGGCCGCCGGCGCGAGCCTGCGATACCTGCCGCCTTACAGCCCCGACTTCAATCCCATCGAAATGGCCTTCGCCAAGCTCAAGGCCCTGCTGCGCGCCGCCGCCGCGCGAACCATCCCCGACCTCTGGCAAGCCATCGCCGACGCCCTTCGCCGCTTCTCCCCACAAGAATGCGCAAACTATCTCGCCGCCGCAGGTTATGATGCAACGTGAGCGGAAAATGCTCTAGGATGTCGTGTCGCGGTGCGAGTCCATCGCCGGGACATTCCCGATCCGCATGCTGCTCACAACAGCGTTAACATCGCGAGTAATAGTGCGTTACAGTGACGACAATTACGGAATTATTTTCCTGATTACCGAGTATCCTATGGGATGGGCGCGCAGCGGGTGGATGGGAGTTGCTCTGCTGGCTTTCGCCGCAGGGAGCGCGACGGCTGCGGAGCCGAAGCGAGTGCTGTTGTTGCATTCGTTCGGCCGCGATTTTCGAGCCGAGGAAATCTTCGCGGACTATCTGCGCACAGATTTGGCGGAGCGATCGCAATATCCTTTGGATCGCTACGAGGTGTCGCTTGAAATCGCCCGCTTTGCGGACGGCGAGCGCGACGAAGCGTTCGCAGCTTATTTGCGAGCCCTATTCGCGACACACCCGCCAGACTTGATCGTGACGATGGTAAGTCCTGCGGCGCGCTTCATTCAGCGCCATCGACAAGATCTTTTTCCTTCCACACCCGTTATATTTGCCGCCCTCGACGCGAGAGCGATAAAAGATGCGACGCTCACCGCCAACGACACGATGGTCACGCTTTCGACTGACCTGCCGACAATTTTTGGAAACATCTTCCGAACGCTGCCAAACACAACCACGCTCGCCATTGTGATCGGCAATACGCCGATCGAAAAATTCTGGGCCAACGAATATCGTCACGCAATCCATGCTTTCGACGATCGGGTCAACTCTGTTTTCATGAATGACCTATCGTTCGGCGAAATACAGAAGCGCGTCGCCGCCCTGCCGCCGGCCTCCGCGATCTTTTTCGGCGATCTCATCATCGACGCGCAGGGCGTTCCCTATAGCCAGGAGGAGGTTCTCGCCCGGCTGCACGCCGTGGCCAACGCGCCGATATTCGCACAGTATGACTATCAGTTGGGGGCCGGCATTGTTGGGGGCCCTCTGCTCTCTATCCGCACACTGAGTCGCAAGACCGCCGAGGTCGCCGTGCGGGTCCTTGAGGGAGTTTCGCCCGGCGATATCAAGACTCCGCCACAGAAGTTTGGAGAGCCGGAGTTTGATTGGCGGGAGCTGAGACGATGGGGGGTGGCCGAGGCAAGTCTACCGCCGAACAGCACTGTCAGCTTCCGCGAGTCGACGGTGTGGGAGCAATATAGGTGGTACATCTTGGCAGCCGTGGGTGTCTCCGGGCTTCAGGCGATCCTTATCGTCGGTCTGCTACTCAACCGGCTCTGGCTGCGCCGTGCGCATGCCCGGCTGCGGACAAGCGAAGAGGGCATGAGCCTGGCCGCGATCGGGGCCAAGCTGCGCTTCTGGGTTTGGGACGTTCCGCAAGACGAGGTTCGCGCCAGCAAAAGCGATTGGAGCTCTGGAAACTGGTACTCGGCGCAGCCCGTCCATTTTGATTATTTCATGGACGTCATTCATCCCGACGACCGCGCGACACTGCGCAATGCGGTCCGCGGGGCGCTCGAAGGCAACGGCCAATATGAAACGGAATACCGGGTGATGATGCCGGATACGACCGTGCGTTGGGTCGCGGGTCGGGGGCGAGTCGAGTTCGATCGGAACGGCAAGCCCAAACAATTGCTGGCTATATCGATCGATATCACTGAACGCCGGGAAGCTGAAGACGAAGCTCGCGATCTCAGTGGACGTCTGATTACCGCGCACGAGGATGAACGCGCTCGATTGGCGCACGCGTTGCACGATGACGTTACCCAGCGCTTAGCTCTGCTTGCGATTGATGCGGGACACAAAGAAAAGGTAGTCGGCGATACCATCGCTCGCCAAGCGATGCGTTCGATACGTCACGACCTTGTCCAACTCAGTGAGGACGTGCACGCGCTGTCGTACGCGCTGCATCCCGCAATTCTCGAGGACCTCGGATTGATCGAAGCTCTCAAGGCCGAGTGCGCGCGCTTCCGCGGCGTAGAGGGAATTCTGACGAACTTCAAAGCGACCGGCAACCTCGACGAGCCGCCCCAGGCCCTGTCCCTTTGTCTTTACAGGGTTGCGCAAGAGGCGCTTCGTAACATCGCCCGCCATTCAAGCGCCAGCTCGGTCGAGGTCGAACTTCGCGTGGTCGGCGGCAGCATTGAGCTTGCGGTGCAAGACGATGGTGTTGGATTCGATCCGACGAGAAAACAAGCTCGGCCAAGCCTTGGGCTCGCCGGAATGAGACAGCGTCTGTCTCTAGTCGACGGCGAACTCCTCATCCAGAGTACGCCGGGCAATGGGACGAGCATTGTGGCTCGGGCGCCATTGAAGCGAGGAGGGGCGCAGTGACTCGACCGCGCGTGTTGCTTGCTGACGACCACCGTATGATGGCCGAAGGTCTAAAGGCGCTTCTCCACGAAGAGTTTGAGCTCGTCGGGATTGTTGAGGATGGGCGCGCAATGATTGAGGCCGCAGAAAAGCTGCGGCCCGATGTGATTGTCGCCGACGTCACTATGCCGAACCTCAACGGCTTCGAGGCGCTAACTCAGCTGAGAAAAACCCACCCGAACATCAAGGTCGTTTTCTTGACGATGCATCAGAACGCGGCATATGCGCGCCGCGCGTTGGACGCCGGCGCTTCCGGCTTCGTGGTCAAGCATTCGGCCTCGGAGGAATTGGTTGTGGCCATCCATGCCGCTTTGAAAGGCAGGACTTTTATTACACCGTCCTTGACGAAAGAGGTGGTCGAGCAGGCCGAGGGTGGCGCTCGAGGCGTGAAGGATGGCGCGAATTCGCTTACCTCACGCCAGAGAGAGATTCTGCAATTGCTGGCGGAAGGACGCTCGGCGAAGGAGATTGCGAGCGAACTTACAATTTCGGCGCGAACTGTCGAATTCCATAAGTACCAAATGATGGAGATGAACGGACTGCGCAGCAGTGCTGAACTGATTCACTTCGCGATCAAACATGGGATTGTGGCGATCTGATTTGGTCATCGCTTTAGCAGTACCTTGCCTTCCCATATCGGTGACCCCGTAATTTTTCAGGGCGTGGCCTCGTAATTCTACGAGGTTACAGACCGTAGCCCCTTTCGTAGCGTCACCAAGGCTTGGCTCTCTTTGGGACGCGCCAGTCGAAAAAATCGAACCGGTCGAAGACAAGCAGGCGGCAACGCCGGCGTTCATCCGTGGTTCGCGACACTGACGGGATGGGAGGGGCCAATGGCATGGCGGCGCGTGAGCCCGTTCGTAAGCCGCGACGTGGACCCATGGCTATTCGGGGTGGCATCTCCCTTCGCTGCAAGTCTCAAGAGGCGCGCCGCGTCTTACACCGTCGACTCAACTGAACTTTGTCGTCCCATTGAGGTGATCGCGTTCAACTGACGCCATTCAATTCGGCAATCGTGAGTGTGAGGGAGACAGCAAGTGAGCGAACGAATCAAAACGGAAGTGATCTCGCGACGAAAGGCGATCTCCCTGCTTGGGCTCGGCGCAGCCTTCGGCTTCACGCTATCGATGGCATTGGAGCCGTTGGAGGCCGAAGCACAGGAAGCCGCGGGCACCCCCGCCGCGCCCGTTGAGGCCACCGGAACACACGGGATGCAGCGGCGGCAAGGGCGGCGCGCCCATCGCCATGAGCGGCGCCACGGCCGCCATGAGCGACGCCATGAGCGACGAACCGGTGAGAAACCAACGGCAACCGCACCCGCCGCAACAGCTCCGACGCAATAGGAGATTCATCTGCTTTCGAACGCCAGATTGCGCGATTCGACAGATTCAGAATTGCCTATCGGTTCGGCGGACCACGCAATGCGCGAGACCGCAGACGACAAGAAAAGGAGGAGACGGAAATACCCCGCTACCGCAGAATCCACGGGAAAGCATCTCGTGATGACCGAACTGCTGCGACGCGGGTTCGATGCGGAGCTCGCGGGCGCTAGTTCTGAGAAGTACGACATGCTTGTTTGGGTAGGCGGGTTCCTACCGAAACCCATCCGCATCAAGACCGTGCATTCGGCGCCATGGTACGTGCGCTGCGACCTATTCGCTAGGCGTGCGGATCAGGTGACGGTGTACGTTCTTCTGGGAGCCGAGACCGCAACGTCGACCCGTTTCTTCGTGGTCAAGAACAGCGATCTCGCGGCTGAATTTCGTCAGCCGCCGACTTGGAAAGCCTTTGGATTCATCGACGTCAAAGCAGTGGAGAAATACGAGGATAATTGGGATCTCTTAAAGTAGGGCCGGCGAACGTCAAAAAGCGAAAGGGAGGATCGACATGAGGACTGCATTGTACACGCTCGCGCTCAGCGCGACGCTGCTGCTTACGGGTACCGGAAGCTCAGGCGCGCAGGAAGGGTTGTTCACCTCCGAGCGGGATTGCACCAGCCGATGTCAGTTCCCTTTGCGCGGGCGTCAAGCCCGGCGGAGGACGCGTTCTCGCCTGTTTGCAGTCCCATGTCGGCGACCTCTCCGTGGGCTGTTCGACAATTCTGTCGAAGGCCATCTGGACCGCACAGCAATGCGCCGGGGACATTCATCAATTCTGCCCCACCGCCACATTCGGCAGCGTCGGCGACTGCATGAGGCCGCATCTCGGCGAGGCCAGCGGGACCTGCAAGGCGGCGATGGCGTTTATGGCCTCTCCCGCCGCTGATCGATATTGAGCTCAGCCATACCCGCCTGAGGCAGACCGACGGCAGAGTGTCGAACTCCCGTCGGTCTCTTCGGGGAATCAGCGCTCAATCGACAGGAGGTAGCGGCCCTCCTCGACGGCAGCCATTTATTTAACATAGCAGCAAAGATTGGAGGGGAGCGAAATGCTAAGAAGCAATATAACGAAGAGCCTTGCAGCGGCGGCCGTTGGCCTTTTTGCGACTTACGCCGGGACGGCGCAAGAGGCGAAGAATCTGCCACCCGACGCGACCGCCCATTTCATCTATTTTCCCACCGGCGGCTATAAGTTGGATGCTAAAGACGAAGAGCAAATACGCGACGTGGCTGGAATGATTCAAAGCCACCCAGAGTTCGTCGCCACAATCCTTGGCAAGACCGATTCAGTTGGTTCTGTGGGATTCAACGAGCGCCTATCACAACGGCGCGCCAATGCCGTATTCGAGGCTCTCGTGTATGACCACAAAGTGTCAGAGAGCCGGATATCTTATGTGCTGGACCGGCGAGCGCCTGCCATTCACATCAACTGCCGACCAAACCGCAGAAGCGCAGAACAGGATGGCTGCGATTGTCGTGAGCAAGGCGACGGATGCGCATTTTTGTGGCGGATGAGCATCCTCCGATGATGTCGCTAACACACGCCGAGGCCGCTAAGACACGCCAAGGCACGTCATCAACCTCAAAGGGAGAACGCATATGCGATCACGTGGCGTGGTTTTAACTGGCGCGACTGTTATGGGCGGTCTGCTCTTTGCGACGTTGCCGATGTCGATCCAATGGTCAGCAGGAAAGAGCTTATCTATATCTCAGGACAAGGCCTATGCGGTGGTTGGAAGGCCCGCAACTCCCGGAAGCGTAGCCGGCGCTCATCGGAGGCACTCACGGCGGGCGGTCCGACGCTGCGCAGCTGGCATGACCTGCTAAGTGTCAGACCGAAGCGCCGAGCAAACGTCCGCTTCAGAAGAACAGCGATTGTCGGCTGAACGGCGGCGCTTTGTATAAATTCCGCCCTGTTCCGAGCGACGCGAAGGGAACGTTATGTCGCGCTGGTTGTGGGCTTTGCTTGCGGGCGTCGTGCTCGTCATGATGGCTGCCATGTTCTGGGTAGACCAGACGAGCGTCCTATCCCCGGTATTACGGAGCACGACGCCAGTCGCCCCGGCGCCCTCTCCCGCCCCTGCCGCACAGACCGCCGCGCCCTCGGCTCCGCCCTCACCTTCTCCGCCAGCCGCGCAGGAAGCGGCAGCCCCGCCCGCTCCGGCTCCGGCGCCCAGCCCAGGACAGCAAGCCGGCGCACCGCCCGCGCCGTCCCCCGAAAAGCCGGCGCCGCCGCCGATCGTCGCGCAGGAACCTACGCCCCCGCCTGTTCGGGCTCCACTCTCCGAAACGCCCCTGCCGCCGCCCGCACCCGGACGAGAGGCGCTGCCAGAAGCCCAGAGCGAATACGCTCCCAAAAGCCTTGCGCAGCTGGTCGGAACATGGGCCTATTCCGCGGCGGATTGCGAGCGCCTCTTCCAGCGGCGCGGCGGCCGCTGGGTCTATCGGGAGCCCTTGGACAAGTTCGCTCAGGCCGCGATTGTCGAGTCGCCGAAGAAAATCTTTCTCCCCTCCGCCATCTGCCGGATCGAGGGCGCCTCCTTAGTGGAGGGTATGCTCAAGGTAAGCGCCGACTGCGAAGACTCGATCAGCTACACACCCCGAAGCGTAATGATCGCGCTCCGCTCCCCGACCGAACTCGTCTACAGCGCTTCCGGCGATGCGGCGCTTGGGACAACTCTGAAGAAATGCGCGCCGTAAGCGGCCATCCACGCGGCGGGGCGCGATCCCTGGATTGACTAATCCTGCAACGGACCATTAGTTCACATTGTTACTTCATCGCTCTAAAAAAATGGGAGAGAGCCAATGGCGTCACGCCACGCCGCTATTTTTGTCAGTGCCGTACTGGGTTTGTGGCTTTATTCCACCTCATCCGACGCCGCTGTCACCCATACAACTGCTAATCTGAATTTGAGGTCGGGCCCTCGACGACCCATAAGGTGAGGGCGGTTATCCCCGCGGGCGCTGAAATAAATATACATAGCTGCGGTCACACCTGGTGCTACATGGGGTGGGCAGGACACGAAGGATACGTGCACTCGGACTATCTCGTGCACCACGTTACAGTCGTGGTCGCGCCACTTGTCCCTGAAGTTCATGTCCACGAACACCACGTGCATCATCATCACGCGTCGTCCTAGCAAGACGATCAATGGCGGCGTTGAAGGGTCTGACGTCAACTCTTCGGGCTTCGCTTGACATAACAGGCTATGCGCAATGAGCATCCTGTTGGAAATGATCGGCCGCGGTTGGGAAAACTTTCTCGCGCGGCCGAATGGCTCGCTGAGTTTGCGGTTCTACATCCAGCCGACGATGGCGAGCTTATTGGCTCTGCGCGCCGGCATTGAGGATGCGAGGCAGGGACGGCAGGGCTATCTGTGGGCGATACTCACGCGCCCGCAGAGGCGTCTGCAGTTGCTCCACGAGGGCTGGCGGGGAGCGATGACTCCGTTCCTGTTGGCGCTCGCGCTCGACTGCGCCTATCAGATCATGACGATCCGGTTTGTCTACCCGCTGGAACTGCTGTTTACGGCGACCTTGCTGGCGCTGGTGCCGTACGCCTTATTGCGGGGACCGTTCAATCGCCTCGCCCGGCTGTTCCTGCCGGTTGCTCGATCGCCGCCGGCGGTAGAACCTGCGGGCGACAACAAATTGATTCCCTGAGGAAACGAAACAAGGAAGGGCCAACACAATGTCGAGCGAATCCAAGACAGAGGACTGGTCGAAGCCCGCCGCGATGGCGATCCCAAAGGGAGGCTATTTTCAGGACAAGGTCGAGCAGGGGCGTTACGGACCCATCTTCCCTAAGACTCCGGCCTCCTACGGCTTTTCGATCGTCGCGAAAATCATTCCGGGGCGCGAGGACGTCTTCTACAAATACGCCAAAAGCATCGAGGAAACGATCGCGGCCCAGCCGGACGCGCTGGCGGTCTTGCAGCTGCACTACCTGCGCTGGGTGCTCTTTCCTATCAAGGGAGACACCTACTTCATGTACCAGGGCATTTTCGACACCGACTTCGATAAGTACACCGAGGATGCCGTTACGCTGTTCGGAATCACGGGTCTGCGGACAGTGTTTGAAAATCTGGAGGGTTTCCCGACGGACTGGCAGTCAAATCCCGGCGCCTTCGTCAAGTTTGTCCGCGATCATCAATGCCCGAGCTTCCTCGAATACGCTGAATATCCTTTTGTTAGCGCCACTGAAATCAAGAAGGCGCTCAAACTGAAGGCCGCGTTCTCCGAAATGCTCGATCAAATGCAATGATTCCTCGGGAGAGGATTGTCGGTCGAACGGCCACGATAGGCGATGCGTTGAACTACACGACTGGAGGATGATCGTGGCGGACAGTCCCCCTACGGAAATTCAGACCCTAATCGACAACCACATCAACGCTTTCAACACCCAGGATAACGAACTTTTTTTTCGTGTTTTCGGGGATACAGCCATCATTGTTGACGGCATCGCACCCTATCGCTGGTTGAATCCAAACGCCCCCGCCAATTGGCTTGCTGACGTAGCAAAGTGGCGTGACAACCTGGGGGTTTCCTACGAGCACTTATCGTACGAAATGGGTTTCTGGAACGTAGAGGGCTCTAATGCGTATGCGGTCGTAGCAGGGACGCTCAAGGTCACCATCAAGGGTCAAACCGTCGCGCGGACCGGCACGCTCGCGTACACGTTTTCAAAGCATGGCGATGCGTGGAAGATCGATGCACAAGCGTGGGGGCGAACGTCGTGAAGCCGTCAAATCGCTAAACAGGAAAAGTCGCGATGCTCGAACTCGACGACATCCAGCACCTGCTGCTGACGCGCGCCCCGGCGCTGACGGCCCGCTACGAGTTTCTGTCATTTCGCGATGGAGCCGGCGGCCGCGCCTGGGTGTCGGCAATCAAGGAAAAGGTTCACTCGGCCGCGTCGATGCGCAGCAGCGTCGATCAGGACAAGCGCTGGGTGACGGCGGCTTTTACCTGGAACGGGCTTCGTGCGCTCGGACTGGATGAGGCTTCGCTTGCCTCGTTTCCTGAGGAGTTCAAGCAGGGCATGGCGGCGCGGGCGGAGATGCTCGGCGATGCCGGCGCGCACGCGCCCGAGCACTGGGTGGGTGGACTTGCGAGCCCCGACCTGCACGCGATCGTCATTCTCTTCGCGCGGGACGACGCGGAACACGACCGCTGCGTCTTGGAGCACGAAAAGCTCATCGCCAGTTGCCCTGGCGTCGAAGTGCTGTCCGTGCTCGACCTTCACGCCATTCCGCCGTTTGGCTACGCGCACGAGCATTTTGGCTATCGCGACCGGTTGTCAGAGCCGGCCATCGAGGGAAACGGCGTGACACCGTCGCCGGGAACCGGCGAGCCTTTGAAACCCGGCGAGTTCATTCTTGGCTACCCCGACGAGCATGGTGTCGTAGCCGACAATCCCCGGCCAGAAATTCTGGCGAGGAACGGCAGCTACATGGCCTATCGACGGCTTGAAGAGCATGTGGGGAAGTTCCGCGATTTTCTCCAGGAGCACGGCGACACCGTCGAGGAGCAGGAGCTGATCGCGGCCAAGCTGATGGGCCGCTGGCGCAGCGGCGCGCCGCTCGTGCTCGCGCCCGAGCAAGACGATCCCGCGCTGGGCGCCGACATGCAGCGTAACAACGACTTCACCTACAAGGAACCGGACCCGCACGGCTATGCGGTCCCGCTTGGCTCGCACATTCGGCGAATGAATCCTCGCGACACGGGGCACAATATGAATCGGAGACGAATGATCCGGCGAGGGGCGCCGTACGGGCCTCCTCTGCCGGAGGGCGCGCCCGACGACGGTGTCGAGCGCGGGATCGCCGCCTTCGTCATCTGCGCAAGCCTCATCCGGCAGTTCGAGTTCGCGCAGAACGTCTGGATAAACGATCGGAACTTCAACGAGCTGGGCAACGAGCGCGACCCGATCATTGGCGCGCACGATGGAACGCTGGAGTTCAAGATCCCCAAGCGGCCCATTCGCAAGAAGATCGTCGGCCTGCCTGCCTTCACCACGCTGAGAGGCGGCGCGTACTTTTTTCTCCCGGGCCTCAAGGCGCTGAGCTATCTTGCCTCACTGAACGCACAAGGCCGAGCCTGAGCCGCGAAGCGCAAAAAGGAAAATCCTATGTCAGCGCCAGCTTATGCTCGGACGTACAACCAGGATCACATTGCGCGCAAATACACGGCTGGCAAGCGGCGCATTAGCATCTACTGGACGTGGAGCTATCCCTGGGAGGCGCAGCGCGACCCGGCGGCGATGGAAAACCGCTTCTCGACCATGACCGAGGTTCGCAACGTCCTCTGGCCGGCTTACGAGACGCCCGAGTGGAGCGCCGCCCAGTTTCTTCAGGGCATCGCGGGAACGCTTGAGCTCTTTCATCGCTCGACCCTTAGCTTCCAGAAGATTGCGGGCGAGACGACGGGCCATCCGGTCGCCGTTTTCCAACGTATTGACCAGGCTGGCTACAAGCAGCCAATAGACGAACGCATTCTTGCTGACACCGATACGCTCATGGTCTTCGGGCTCGACCACATACTGTCCGAGCAGGAGGCGGCGCCGGATGAGATCGCCGCGCTGCGCGAATGGCTGAAGCGGGACGGCTCGTGTCTCCTCCTTGCTCCCCATCATGACGTCGGCTTCACCGACGACATGAAGCAACGCCAGATGGAATATCTCCACCATGGCGACCGGCTCGTGCCTCGCCAGCAGCGGTTTGGGCAGTACACGCGCTCCTTGATGGAGGGCCTCGGCGTTCCCGTGCACAACACCTACGGCCTTCGGCCCGCGGTGGTGAAAGGCACGACCGAAATCGCTCCGCTGACCCCGTTCCACGACCTCGACACCCTTGGCCTCCTGCGGAACGTGCCGACCCTCAATTTTCATCCGCATCTACCGCACTATGAGCTCACGGGAGGCGCAAGTTCCGTCCAAGTGCTCGCGCGGCAGCCGATCGACCTCGAACGCCCACATCCCTTCACCGAAGCGGGCGAGCGGGAGTTCAACTGCCTGCTCTGGGTGCCGCCGAACGAGCAGATGGCGGGAGACATCGTCCTCGTCGATTCCACGAATTTCACCACCCTCTTCGGCGGCACGACGAGCCTCGAGACCTTCTGGCGAAATCTTGCGGCGATGAGGTAAGCGGCGCGTCGTGGCGACGACGCCGCAGAGGCCGTCATGCGTTTTACACCGGCGAGAGCGATGGCGTTTCGCTCTCGCGGTTTGCGTTCCTGTCATCGGCGCCTTGATCTCGGCCGCCCCGGCGGGACATTAGCCGATTCCTTCGGGACACTCGGCAATTTACTGGGCGGAGAGAGCACGGTGACGGTGACTGGTCCGGGCTCCAGCTGGTCGAGTGCCGGAGGCATCGTGATCGGTGGTCGGGGCACGGGCACGCTTACAATTCAAAACGGCGGCACGGCTCAAGACGGCGTGAGCAGTGGCGGCGGCTCGATCGGATTGTCTCTCGGCTCGACTGGCACGGTGACGGTGATCGGGCCGGGCTCTACCTGGACCAACGGACCAAGCGGCGGGCTCAACATCGGCAGTTTTGGCACGGGCACACTCACAATCGCGAATGGCGGAAGGGTCGTCGATATCACCCCCCTCGTCAGCAACATCGGCGACGGTGCAGGCTCGCACGGTGCCGTGACGGTGACCGGCGCGGGCTCCCTTTGGAGCGACATTGCGGGAATTAGGATTGGCAACTCGGGCACCGGCACGCTCACAATTGCGGACGGCGGCAATGTCATCGCGCCCACCGTTACGATCGCGGCGAACGCTGGCTCGATGGGAACACTCAACATCGGCGCGGGCGTGGGCAATCCTGCGGCTGCCCCCGGCACGCTCATTGCGCCGAGCATCGCATTTGGCGCTGGAACCGGCACGATCAACTTCAATCACACATCCGCCGATTATGTGTTTGCACCTGCGATCAGCGGCGGCGGTACTGTCGATGTCCTCGCAGGCACCACGATCCTGACCGCCGACAACTCCTATACGGGGGGCACGACGGTCAGCGGCGGAACGCTGGCGGTTGGCGATTTCGCGCATCCGTCTGCTGCCTTGTCGGGCGGCGGACCGATCACCGTGGGGTCAGGCGGCACGCTGGGCGGTTACGGCAGCGTCACCGGGCCGGTAACCAACAGCGGCGTCATTGCGCCCGGCAGCGCCACGACGGGGTTTTCGGGCTCGCCGATGGGCGCGTTCACCATAAACGGCAACTATACCGGCGTGGGTGGCACACTGGCGATCAATACCGTGCTCGGGGGCGACCGCTCGCCCTCCGACAGATTGGTCATCAGCGGCGGCACGGCCAGCGGCAGCACAATCGTGCACGTGACCAATGTCGGTGGTGTGGGTGCGGAAACCGTCAACGGCATTCAGGTGGTGAGCGCGGTCGGCGGGGCCACGACTGCTCCTGGGGCGTTCGCCCTTTCCTCTGGCGAACTCCGGGCGGGCGCCTTCGACTATGATCTGCTCCGCGGCGGCGTCTCCGGGGCCAGCCCGAACGACTGGTTCCTGCGCTCCGGCTTCGCCCTGGTACCGATCGGTCCCTCGACGCCGATCGGTCCTCGGTGCCGCTCGTGCCGATCGGTCCCTCGACGCCGCTCGTGCCGATCGGTGCCCCGCTGCCATCCACCCCGCCGCCGAACCCTCTGCCGCCCGGCATTGAGTTTCCGATCATCGGGCCGGAGTTGGCCACCTATGGGGTGGTGCAGCCTCTGGCGCGGCAGTTGGGCCTTTCGATCCTCGGCACCCTCGACGACCGGGTCGGCGATACTTACGAGCCGGATGGTTGCGACATTGCGCCTGCGGTCGCACCGGATAGCCTGCCAACCAGGAAGGGGTTGGCAGTGGCACCCTGCCCGCTCTTCGCGCCGTCGTTGTGGGGCCGCTTCTTCGGCCAGACACTCGACAACCACTATCAAGCCTTCGCCGATCCGCGCGCCAGCGGCAATCTCGGCGGCTTCCAGGGCGGCGTCGATCTCCTGCGCGGATCGTTGATCGCCGGTCACTATGAGCGCGCCGGCCTCTATGGCGCTTACGGCGACGTGAACGCCGACGTGGACGGCCTGGTCACCAATCCGGCGGCGACGGCCTATGTCCTCAACCGCACTGGATCGATGAGCCTCAACTCCTGGTCGGCGGGCGGCTACTGGACGCATGTCGGGCCCGGCGGCTCTTATCTCGACGCCGTGCTGCAAGGGACCTGGTATGGCGGCTCGGCCAGCACCCAGTTCGCCAGGCTAAACACCGACGGAACGGGCTTCATTGCGTCGCTGGAGGGCGGCTATCCCTTCTCTTGGCCGCAACTCGGGCCTGGCTTCGTGATCGAGCCGCAGGGGCAGATCCTATGGCAGAAGGTCAGCTTCCGGCACGACTATGATGGGCTTGGCGATGTCGCCCTCGGCGACACGACGGGGCCGAGCGGGCGCATCGGGCTCAAGACCAAATGGACGATCCTGACCGCGGGCGGTCAGGTCTGGCAGCCGTATCTCAGGGGCAATCTCTGGCGGGATTGGGGGGCCGAGGGCGACGCTGTCTATTCGGGAACGGACATCGTGCCCCTGTTAAGCCAGACCACCATGCTGGAGCTGGGCGGCGGCCTGACCGGACGGATCAACGCCGCCGTCTCCGTCTTCGCCAATGTCGATTATGAATTCGCGGTCGGCGCAGGCGACGAAAAGCGAAACGGCGTCCGGGGCGCATTTGGCGCGAAATATGCGTGGTGAGCCACACTGCACGTCATAATCTGGGTAAGAAGGAGCCATAGCTCCCTTTGAGGGGCGCCAGGAAGCGCCCGGCCTCCCCCTCTCTGGTCGAGAGGGAGAGGCCCCACCCGCTTCGGATCGCCACCGGTTCTTTCACGCTTGTATGGGTTAGCCCCAGCTCAAAGCGGAGATCGACAACCAACCCGAGGACAGGCGCTTGCGGCAAACGGTGTACTTGCTAGGGTTTGGCAAACCAGCGCGGAGATTTGGTGAGACCTGCCGTGAAAGAGGTGAATGGTCGCGCTCTTGAAGCACGCTCGCACGCATCTAGACATTCGACGCACGGTAATCTTAGGGCACCCCTCGTGCCGCCTCCTTCAGGATTTCGGCGCTGCGCTTCAGCGCCGCGCTCTCCAAAGTCGAGATTTGGCATGAAGGTGCTCAACCTTTCGGTTTGAACGCCGAGCTGCCATCCCCCCTTCCATGGGCACGAACACATAACGGGCAGCTCGCCAATCTCGGCGACGCCCAACGCGCCTGCGTTCTCCTGTTTCAAACGTTGCGCGATCAGAATATGGGCGACAAGCCCAGCCAGAAGGCAGGCTAGCGCCATCATCGTGGTCGAAAGCGCCGTCGCCACGCCGACTCTCAAGTCCGAAATCCCTGGAATGTGAGGAACAACGGCGTGTAAACCCGTCTTCGCAAAGCCGAACGCCTTCGTGAGGATGACAATCAGCACAACGATCGGCGCCAGGAAAAAGACCCCGCCGACAATCGTTGTCCGGGCAAATAGAGCGATCGCTTTCATGGAAGGCCTTCTCCATTAGGCACAAGCGCCCAACCGGGCCGGAGGGCGAGCCCGAGCGCGTCTGGCGATCAGGAATAGTGCAGAGTGACGTGCACGACGGGGCCCTCCCGCCTTGTGCTGATCAGGAGGCCGCTGCGCTCGAAAACATTCAGCATGGGAACATTTTCCGCGAGGACCTCGGCGATGAGCTCACAAAGCCCAGCTTCACGGCCGAGGGTTGCGAGATGGCGCATCAATGTTGAGCCGATGCCCAAGCCTTGATACGCGTCGACGATCGCGAACGCGACTTCGGCTTGACCGGGCTGGACGACAACATACCGCCCGCCACCGACAATCGTCGGCTGACCGGCATCCTCGACCACCGCCACCAAAGCGACGTGGTTGACGAAGTCGATGTCGAGGAAATAGTCCGCCTCCTTCTCCGAAAACTCGCGCCTGACGGCGAAGAAGCGACGATAAAGCGATCCCGAGCTGGATCTCGCGATCGCCGCCTTCATGTCTTCGCGGTCATGGGAACGCTGTGCGCGGATCTCGACGGTACGCCCGTTGCGCAGAGTCTCGGTCACGGAGTAGTTGGCGGCGTCGCTCATCGACCGAACTCCATCCACTCGCCCCAATGTGGCATTGCTCATCGGCGGCGGCACCACGCAAGTCCGTGTGAGGCACGACCGCGCGCAACTGCAAGAATCGCCACGCCGTTCCAGCGCGTCTCGCCGCGCCATACGGCGTGATAACCTGCCTGCTGGATTCCGTCGGCAAGGAATTCGGTGTCGGCGGCATTGAGTTCCTGAAGACATACGATGTCGGGCTCGGCTTCTCGAAGCCAGCCGAGCAGGTTAGCCAAGCGGCGGTTGATGTTGTTGATGTTGAAGCTGGCCGAAGCTCTGGCGGGGCAGGTTGCTACCGTCGGGCCTAAAGGCGACGAACTGCGCGACGTTGCCGCGGCGCGCCAGCCCGTCCAGTACTTCGTCCTTGTGAAGCGGCACCGCTTTACCTTCGGCTGGGATGAGGGGAACGCATGACGAACCGCCGTTGTTGAGCGTCAAAGATCCAGTTCGCGACGAGGGCCGTGCCGCTCGGCGGCGTCGGGACTGAGACGAGTCCGATATCCTAATTCCGCCCGCTTCAAAATGCTCGCCCTCAACGCGATTATTGCCATAGGAAGCTCCAGCTGCCCTTACCACGCAGGGGGGAGCGCATGGCCTAGAGGAATTCATTCATCGGGTTCGCGGCCTATACGCGGTGTCAGTCACGAGGAGGGAGGGGAGAACCAGAATGAAGCCGCGGCACCGGGTCGCCCAGGGTCCCTAGCTTCTCAGACCATTGCGCCTTCGCTTAAATCTCACCAATGAGCGAAATGCACATACCCTGCACATATAGTCGAGCCAGTCAGCCACCGCTGCAGACGTTTTAATGGCCGTAACTATCTGAGAAAGTTGGCTCCCCGAGCAGGACTCGAACCTGCGACCATTCGATTAACAGTCGAATGCTCTACCAGCTGAGCTATCGGGGATCAGCGTCGGCGGGATATAGCAAATCCGGCGCAATGGAAAGGCCGTTTTTGGCCCCCTTGCGCCGCGCTTAAGCGACGCGCACCTTGGCTTGCATGCGCGATCCTAGAGCATACCCGCAGCTCATGACGCCGGCTGAAATGAGCGAGGCCGACCGCTTTGCGATTTCCGCCGGAACGCCGGGCATTCAGCTCATGGAGCGGGCGGGGCTCGCGGTGGCTAACGAAGCGACGCGCCTTACCAAGTCGCGCGGCCGGATCGCCATTCTCTGCGGCCCCGGCGGCAACGGCGGCGACGGCTTCGTCGCCGCGCGGCTCTTGGGAACGCGCGGCTATGCGGTCGAGCTCGGATTGCTTGGCCGGCGCGACGCGCTGAAAGGCGATCCGGCGCTCGCCGCGGCTCGCTATGACGGGCCGATCCTCGACGCTGCAGCGGTCGACCTCGCCCGAGCCGATTGCGTGATCGACGCGTTGTTCGGCGCGGGGCTGGCGCGCGACATCGACGGCGAAGCGAAGGCGATCATCGACCGCGTCAATACCTTCGCGCGCGCCGGCGGGCGCGTGCTCGCGGTCGACGTCCCCTCTGGAATCGACGGGGAAACCGGCAAGATCCGCGGGGCCGCGGTCGAAGCGAGCGCCAGTGTGACCTTCTTTCGGCTCAAGCCCGGCCATCTGCTGCTGCCGGGGCGTACGCTCGCCGGCGAGATCCGGCTCGCCGACATCGGCATTCCCGAGGCCGCGCTTGGGGCGATCGCGCCGCAAGCCTTCGTCAATGCGCCGGCCGTCTGGCGCGCGGCGCTGCCGCATGCCGGCGTGGCGAGCCATAAGTACGAACGCGGCGCGGCGCTCGTCCTGTCGGGCTCGGGCCATCACACGGGCGCAGCCCGGCTCGCCGCTCGCGCCGGCTTGCGCGCCGGCGCCGGCATCGTCAGCGTCGCCAGCCCGCCTGATGCGGTCGCGGTCAACGCAGCGCATCTCACCGCGGTGATGGTCGCGCCCTTCGCGAACGCCCGCGAATTCGAGGCGCTGCTCGCCGACGAGCGGCGCCGCGCCATCGTGCTCGGTCCGGGCGCGGGCGTGGGCGCGACGTTGCGCAAGCTGGTCGCGGCGGCCCTGACCAAGCCCGCCAGGGATCGGACGATCGTGCTCGACGCCGACGCGCTCACGAGTTTCGCCGGCGACGCCGCGCGGCTCGCGGGGCTGATCAAGCGCGGCGGGCATCAGGCCGTCATGACCCCGCACGAGGGCGAGTTCGCCAAGCTGTTCGAGGGCGCGACGGGCGTCAGGCTTGGCGACGACAAGCTCGCCCGCGCCCGCGCCGCGGCGCGCCTCATGGGCGCCGTGGTCCTCATCAAGGGGGCCGACACGGTGGTCGCCGCGCCCGACGGTCGCGCCACCATCGGCTGGGACCTGCCGCCTTGGCTCGCTACCGCCGGCTCGGGCGACGTGCTGTCGGGCCTCGTCGCGGGGCTTGCGGCCCAGGACATGCCCGCCTTCGAGGCCGCTTCCGCCGCGGTTTGGCTGCACGGCGCCTGTGGCCGGGCGGTCGGTCCAGGCCTCATCGCTGAGGACCTGCCCGAGGCGTTGCCGGGGGTCTTGCGGGCGCTCGGCTAGACGCGCATAGGCCCGCGGCCTCGGACCGGCGGCCAAGCAAATCCAAGCAAATCCAAGCCCCACCAAACAAAACCAAATAAAATTGCTTGGTTTTATTTGGTTTTATTCGTCCGAATCGGGACTTTTCAATGGGTTACAGCGAATCCAAATAAGAATTCTCTCCCGTCCCGGTTTTCCTATATCACATATATAAAACGACAAACATTTTTCATCAATCTGCCGAGTGCTCAGTATATAGCATGCGTTTCTGCTTTTGCCAAGACGTGGGCCATATTTTTCTGATTCAGGACCCGGCATCTGAGGAATTGTCCAGCCGCCATGCCGGGGCGCGGCCCCCAAGAGCTGGACCCTAAGTCTCTGGCGCCTCCAGGGCGCGGCGCGCCGCCGAGAATGGCCGGTTTTGCGCACCGGCTTCCGGAGGGGCGGGCAGTCAAATATAATTGTTCCGGTCTCATTGCGGCTGATCAAGCCGAATCCAGGGGAACGTCGGGCGCTACGCGGTCCGACGGATCGCCGATGACGATCGTCCGTTCGAAAGGAGGGCGTTCTGCCTCGCGAAAGACGATTCTATCCGAACGCAGCGCGCTCTAACGCAGTGATTTGTCATGCCCGCGAACGCGGGCATCGAGCAAGGCTTTGCCCAGACTCCAGATTCCCGCTTGCGCGGGAATGACAAGACGGCTGTCTGCGACTCCATCTGAAAGCATGTTGCTGTCGGGGGCGCCTATTTCGCGGACCTGCGCGCGATCTCGGCCAGCGCCTCGTCGCGGCTGGTTTCGACCGCTCGAACCCAGTCGGGCGGCCAGACAGTTCTTGTGACTTCCAGGCAAGCGTTCCAGGCCGCGACCGCCTCCTCGAGCCGCGCCGTTCCGCTTTCCCGCTGGCCGAGAGTCGCGAGCGCAATGCCGAGATTCTATCTGCGTCTGCGCCCACTCGAGCGGAACCCGCTCGCGCGTCCGCTCCTCCAACGCCGCGCTGTAGGCCGCCACCGCCTCATCGAGCCGCGCAGTGCCGCTCTCCCGCTCGCCGAGCCTCTCGAGCGCATTGCCGAGATTGTTCTGCGTCGCCGCCCAGTCGAGCGGAACCCGCTCGCGCGTCCATTCCTCCAGCGCCGCGCGAAAGGCGGCGAGCGCCTCCTCCAGCCGCGCCGTCCCGCTTTCGCGCTCGCCGAGCGACCCAAGCACACCGCCGAGATTGTTCTGGGTCTGCGCCCAGTCGAGCGGAACCCGCTCGCGCGTCTGCTCCTCCAGCGCGGAACGATAGGCGGCGAGCGCCTCCTCGAGCCGCGCCGTCCCGCTCTCGCGCTAGCCGAGCGCCTGAAGCGCACCGCCGAGATTGTTCTGCGTCATCGCCCAGTCGAGCGGAGCCCGCTCGCGCGTCCGCTCCTGCAGCGCCGCGCGATAGGCCGCCACCGCCTCATCGAGCCGCGCCGTTCCGCTCTCCCGCCCGCCGAGCCTTTGGAGCGCATTGCCGAGATTGTTCTGCGTCATCGCCCAGTCGAGCGGAACCCGCTCGCGCGTCCGCTCCTGCAGCGCCGCGCGATAGGCCGCCACCGCCTCCTCAGCCGCGCCGGCCGCTCTCCCGCTCGCCAAGAATTTGGAGCGCATTGCCGAGATTGCTCTGCGTCATCGCCCACTCGAGCGGAACCCGCTCGCGCGTCCGCTCCTCCAGCGCCGCGCGATATGCCGCGCCGCCTCTTCTAGCCGCACCGTCCCGCTCTCCCGCTCCCCGAGCCCCAAGAGCGCATTGCCGAGTTTGTGGCGCGCTGCCCCTCGTTCGTCATCCGACGAGGCGAGCGCCAACAGTTCGCGCCGCAGCGCGATCGCAGCGACGAGATGCACGTTGCTTCCGCGATGGTCGCCGTATTCGTAGAGCGCCTCCGCTTCCTTGCCGAGGAACTCCATGACCATCGCCACGTTCGCCCCATGAACCGAGCGCGCAAGCTTCAGAATGGCCGCCGCCGCGGCGTCACCGTCGTAGGTCGCAAGGGCGATGTCGCGTTCGCGGTGGCGGATCGCGGTCACGCCTGCGACGTAGCGTTCGCGGCGCTCCTCCTGCTCGCGCGCCATGTCCTCGGCCGCCCTGTCCAGAGTGGCGCGGGCGAGGGCGGACTGCCCCTTGTCGACCTGCGTCCTCGCCTTCGCCAGCGCCGCATCGACGATGGCGTCGAAATTGGTCTCCGACGGTCGTCCGGCGATCTCCTTTTCGTAGATTTCGAGGGCGTTGCGCACCGCCTGTTTCTGGCCCTCGAAATCCAGCGCCTTGTCGCCGGCGACGCGGCGCGCCATTTCGTCGATGAACCCCTCAGCCACGTCGCTGGCGCGCGCCAATTCCTTGGCGTAAGCGGCGACTTGCGCGTTCACCAACAGTTCGAAAAGGGCGGACGACAACGCATAGTTGGCAAGATTGTCCGGGCTGATGAAGGTGCAGCCGGGATAGCGGTCCATCGCTTTGAGCCGGGCCAGATGCGCGGCCTGGGCGGCGCGCGTGGCGTCCGTCGCCATGTATTTCGGGCCGCGTTCGGCGGTCTGGGCTGCTTTAGCGATGAACAAGAGCTTGCCATGATAGAGCGCAAGCCAGGCTTCCCATTGCGTGTAAGAAACGCCTGCTCCGCTTTGCAGCGCCTCGCCGAGCGGCGGCAGCTTGTCGGCAAGATCGGGATGTTTTGCGCGCAATGCGCGCAACGCAGGCTCGCCCGGCGCAGACCCGGTCATGTCGCCGGCAAGATGCACCACGGCGTCGCAATCGGCGATATAGACGTCAAGCTCGTCAAGCGTGCCGCGGCCTTGGTCCTTGAAATCCTCCTGGACCTTCACTTCGACATTGGGACGCGTGAGGTCGGAGCGCAGCTGATCGCGATAGGCGCGGAATTCATCCGAAACGGTGGAGAGAAAAATCTTCGCGGACGCCGACATGAATGCGCGCCCCCCAATCCCGGCCGCCTTCAGCTTTGTCGCATTGCTCAGCCTAAGGAAGCAATTGCCTTACCCGCGTGAGACGGCAAGTCCAGGCGCGCCGCGGCCGGAGGGCAACAGGCTTGGACCGAACCCAAAAAGCCCAGAGCTCCGGCCCAATCCTCGCGAAGCTTTGCCCAGCCGGGCGGATGGGCCGTCGCGGGGCCGCGGAGAGCGACGCCGCCCAGAGAGGACCGGCCTTCTTCCGGTACTTGGGATGTTGGGACCGCGCACAATTCGCGTCGCTCAGTCGTCGACGCCTGAAAGCGCCGACGTGAGATCCTCCACGATATCCCGATGGTCCTCCAGACCGACGGATAGCCGCAACAGCCCCGGCTCGACGCCGGCGGCAGCGAGTTGATCGGGCGACTGATGGGAGAAGATCATCGAGGCGGGGTGCGTGATCAAAGTCTCGGCGCCGCCGAGACTGACTGCTGACGTGCAGAGCCGCACATTCCGCAAAACGGTCTGAGCACGCTTGAACCGCTCTTGCGCCGTCGAACCCACGACCTCGAACGACAGCATGCCGCCAAAGCCGCCCGGCATTTGCCGGCGCGCGAGTTCGTGCTGGGGATGCGAGGCGAGGCCGGGATAGTGGACCTTCGCGACCCCGCTCGCCTTCACAAGCGCTTCGGCGACGAGAGCCCCCGATTGATTGTGCTGGCGCATCCTGAGCGCATAGGTCTTGAGCCCGCGCCCGAGCAGCCACGCCTCCATCGGATGCAGCACGGGGCCATGCACCCGCGCATATTCCCAAACCGGCTCGATGAGCTTGCGCGCGCCTGCGACGATTCCAGCGGTCACATCGCTATGGCCGTTGAGGTACTTTGTGGCGGAATGCACGACGAGGTCGACGCCGAGGGTCAGCGGAAGCTGGTTGAAGCTCGACGCGAAAGTGCTGTCGGTAACGACAATCGCGCCCTGCGCGCGGGCCAGCGCCGAAACGGCTTCAAGGTCCGTCAGCGCCATGCTCGGGTTGGTGGGGGTCTCCGTGTAGACGAGGCGCGTCCTCGGGCCGATCGCATGGGCAAACGCCTCGATATCGGTCTGTGCGACCTGCGTGACCGCCAGGCCCTGTCGCGGCAGCCAGTCCGCAAAAAGCGAGAGCGCCGCCGTGTAGTGAGCGGTTTGCGCGACCACGTGATCGCCGGCGCGCACATGGGCAAGGATCGCCGCCGCGATCGCCGCCATGCCGGAGCCGACCGCGACCGCGCTCTCGGCCCCTTCGAGTTCCGCGACAAGGGCTTCGACCTGCGCGACATTTGGCGAGCCGTAGCGGGTGTAGAAGCGTTGCGGATGCCAGCTTGCCGCGATCTCGGCTCCCAGTTCCGGCGTCGGCAGGACGTAGGTCGAGCTTTGATAGATCGGCGGACTGACGGGCTCACCACCCGGCGCGGCGCCAACGCGCGGATGCTGTAGCCTCGTGTCGATCGCATGCCCTGGCGACATCGTGTGCCTCCCGCTTTCTCCACGGCGAAGATTATGCGAACATGCGCGCCACTTTTCTCCGAAATTGAGCTCAAAGGCATTAGATAGTGGAGAAATCCCGCGATATCGATCAGTTTGACGAGAAACTTCTGCGCACTCTGCAGCGTAACGCGCGCGCGACCAGCCTCGAACTCGCAGAGGTCGTTGGCCTATCGCCCTCGAGTTGTCAGCGCCGGCAACGGGAACTCGAACAGCGAGGAATCGTGCAGGGCTACCGCGCCGAGATTGACCCGGCCGTGCTGGGTCAGGCGTTCACGGTGTTCGCTGCGCTGCAGTTGCAGCGTCACGAGCGCAGCGAGGTTCAAGCCTTTCAAAAGGCCGTCGTCCTCTTGCCCGAAGTGCTGGAAGTGCACCATATCGCGGGCGCCTTCGACTATCTGCTGCGGATCGCGGTCGCGGACCTCGCTGCCTACGAAACCTTCCATGCCGATCGCCTGACGGCGCTGCCCGGGGTGGCGAACATCACTTCCTATGTTGTGATGTCGAGGCTGAAGTGAAAGCCATTGGCGGCTGGGATAGCGCGACGGTTGCGACCGAGCCCGCCCGGCCGCTGGCAGTCACTCGGCGGGCACGAGCACCGGCGCCCCTTTGTCCTTGATCAAGACCACCAGGAATTTCGCCGGCTTGGTGCTGCTTGCATTCCGCCCGACGACATGAACATCGTCGGGGCCTTCATAGAAGGTCTCACCCGGCGTCAGCGTGACCTCCTTTCCGCCCCTCACCTGCATCACGATCGAGCCTTCCAGCACGTAGACAAACGCCTGCGCATTGTGCCGGTGGATAGGGTCCACGTTGCCTGGCGGATACTCCACTGTGATCATCAGCACTTCCTTGCCGGGATTCTCCGCAAGTGCTTTCGCCATGAGCGACGTGACCTTAGCCTCTTGAGCCATCGCCGTGCTGGTCACGAGGCATAGCAGAACCATTGCAACGAATTTGGCCATCATGGTCCCCTCTTTGGTTAGGAGCCTAAACTCCCCCGAGGGCCGTAACCTCCCTCGGGGGAGTTTCGCGATTCCCGCCCCGATCGTCTCGGCGCGAGACGCGCATGGAGATTCGGGATCAGGCCGCCGCCTGTGAGCGGTGGAGCCATTCGTTGAGACCGATGCGGCCGAGGCGCGCCTCGCTTAAGGGAACGAGCGAGCGCTCGTCGACCCGGCCGCCCCAATATTGGGCCGCGGGGTCGCTCACCACCTGTCGTGGGTCGCCGACCGCCTTCAGATAGCGGGCAATGATTTCATTGAACGGCGCTCGTTCCGGGCCGGCGATCTCGACGACGCCGTTTCGCGGCGCAGCCAACGCCGCCTCGGCGACGAGAGGAGCAACGTCGTCCGCCGCGATGGGCTGAAACATGACGGGCGGAAGCCTGACTGTGTTTCCAACCGCGCTTAAATCGGCGATGCCGCGGAGGAATTCCAGGAACTGGGTCGCTCTGACAATTGTGTAGGGGACGCCGGAAGCTTCGATCAGTTTCTCTTGCGCAACCTTGGCGCGGAAATAGCCATTGTCTGTCCGGTCGATTCCGACGATCGAGAGCGCAACATGATGCCCAACCCCCGCTGCGGCCTCCGCCGGGAGAAGGTGGCGCTCGGAAGTCTCGAAGAATTCCACCACCGCCTTGTCTTCAAATGACGGCGAATTGGCGAGGTCGATCACGGTCTGCGCGCCGGCCAAGGCGCCTTTGAGCCCTTCGCCGGTGATGGTGTTGACGCCGCTTTCAGGCGAGGCGGCGGTGACCTCGTGGCCGCGCTGGCACAGGATGGCGACGGTCTTCGAGCCGATCAGGCCGGTGCCGCCGATGACGACGATCTTCACAGGCTTACCTCCTTTGTGAAAATGACTGGCTTCTCCGAGGGCGTTCCGGATACGGCTCCTCGAAGTCGCAGGGCGGGTCCTTAATCCGCTTGATCGCCAATTTTATGGCTGACCTCAGAGGGGGGCCGAAATTCGTCCTCAGACAGAGGGATGCGCCAGCAGGGGAGTCGCGTGGCGGTTCAGGAGGAGGCGATACGCCGTGGCTCGTGGCGGTCGTGGCGAAGCTTGACTCCATCAACTGCGACAGCATGCCGGTGGACCCTTGGCACGAGCGAGTCTCAGCACAAATGGCGGCGAGCTCCGCTCGGGCTCGAAATGTTCGCGCGACAGAGGCGAACGCAAGGCTTGCGTGACGCGCGGCGGGCGGGCAGAGTGGCGGCAAGAGAGTCGGGCTGTTCTGGGACCGCCCGCCGGTTCTCGAGGCCGTGGGGCAAGAATGCGCTTTGTCTTCCTGATCGGGATGCTTGCAGTGGTGAGCGGCTGCGCAATTCACCGCGATGTTACGTTTATCTACTATCCGAACGCGCCACATCGCGACACGTTCCCGCGCCGGTCCG
The DNA here is from genome assembly GCA_963775405.1 of uncultured Alphaproteobacteria bacterium. GTDB lineage: Bacteria > Pseudomonadota > Alphaproteobacteria > Rhizobiales > Beijerinckiaceae > Roseiarcus. The sequence continues at coordinate 94,575 of CAVZJI010000027.1, read as the reverse complement.
AGTTCTATGCCGAAGCGGATAAGGAATGCCTGAAGTACGGAATGAGGGCGACCCCTTACTGGAGCACCTACGCTGACTTTGACCGCGTGAAGGTGATTTACAACTGCGTTCAGTGAGCTCCAGCCGCCCTTGGGGCCCGGCCGAAATTATAGTTCAAGGAGATCGGGCTCCAATTCGGGGGCGCGGGGTAGGGCGCAGCCTCAGTGATCGCGGTCATGACGGCGATGTCGAGGTTCGGGGACCCGCTTGACGCGACGAGTTTGCGGCCGATGAGGTTGCCGCCCTCGTCAACATAGAAATCCACCATGCCGTGCCTGTTGGCGAGATCGAGGTGGAGGTCCGGGCTCTCGCGCAGATGGGCTTTGATCTTCCCGTAGACAATCGTCAAATACCGGGATTCTGCGTTGCCGCCGGCGACCGGCGACTCTTCGACCGAGCGTGCGAACTTGTATTGCGGCAGCTCCTCGATCGTCGGTATCGGCGTCCCGACAGGGGCCTTGTTCGGCGGCGCCAAAGGCGTCGCGGGGGCGGCCGCCTGGGCGGGATTCTCCTGTTCCTTCGGATTCACATCCGCCGGCAATTCGCCTTCGGGCTGGGGCGTGAGCTCGTGCGCGGGCGGCGCGGTCTCGTCTTTCTGCTGGTCGGCTGGGCGGGGTTCCGGCGCCGGTGAATCGGCTTTCGGCGGGGCGCCCGGGGTCGGCGGGGGAGGGGTCTCGGGCGTCGCCTTGGCCTCCGTCGTCTTGTCGGGGGATTCCCGGTTGACCTTCTCCTTGGTGGGGGCCGCGGGCGCGTCATAGGCGGGCTTCTCGAGATCCGGCTCGGGCGGCGGCTTCGGTTTCTCCTCCGGCGGCTTTGGCTTGGGCGGAGGCGGGGCGGCGGCTGCTCGATCACCACCTCGACCGGGATTTCCTGCACCGCGGTCGGAATCGTGCGTGGCCACAGCCAGTAGTAGAGGAAGAACGACAGCGGAATCAGGACATGGAGCACGGCCGCAGCAATGAGCGCGACCACGTGGAACCTGCGCTCGGCACGCGTCGGCGGCTCGGGCACATCAAGGCGCTCGACCGGCTCGGCGACGAAATCGGCCTCGGACAACAACGTGGCGGTCAGCGCGCAAACTCCTCTCGCGAAAGCGCGATGTGTTTCCTTGGCCGAATCGTTCCCGTCGGGTCAATGGGCCAATTGGTCACTTTGCCGCGCGCGCCGGATTGGCGTATGCCCTCGCGCATGAACCGGGCCGGGGGCGGGGGCGGTGAGGCGCCCCGAAATCTGATCGCGGAATTCGATACGGACGCATCGGCGCCTGCGCGCCCCGCGGGCGCTGGTGTTCGATTCCGGACTGGGCGGGCTTTCGGTGCTGGCCGAGATCAGGCGCCTTAGGCCCGACGTCGAAATCGTCTATGCCGCCGACGACGCGGCTTTTCCCTATGGCAGGCTCAGTGAAGCGGCGCTCATCGCCCGGGTCGAGACGGTGATGGCTCGACTGATCGGCGAAATCGAGCCCGATATCGTCGTCATCGCCTGCAGCACCGCCTCCACCTTGGCTCTCCCGCCGCTCCGGGCCGCCTATCCGCGCCTGCCGTTCGTCGGCACCGTGCCGGCGATCAAGCCGGCGGCGTCGGCGTCGCGGTCGGGACTGATCAGCGTGCTGGCGACGCGCGGCACCGTGGCGCGCGATTACACCCATGATTTGGTGCGCGAGCACGCCGCCAATTGCGAGGTGACGCTGGTCGGCTCGCCGCTGCTTGCCGTCATCGCTGAGCGCGTCATGCGCGACGAGGCGGTCGACGAGGCCGAAATCGCGCGCGAGATCGCGCCGTGCTTCGTTGAACACGATGGTCGTCGCACGGATCAGATCGTGCTCGCCTGCACCCACTTTCCGCTTATCGCGGACAAAATCGAGCGGCTTTCCCCATGGCCGGTCGGCTTCGTCGACCCCGCGGCGGCGATCGCGCGCCGCCTCGATGCGCTGATCGGCGCGCCCCGTTCGGGCGGGCCGACTAGCCGCGAGGGGGCGGCGATCTTCACCAGCGGCGACAAGCCGCCGCCGGCTTTGCAAAAAACCTTGCGTCGCTACGGGCTGGCGTTTACGCCCGCCGCAATGATCGGCGTCGGCTCACGGCCTGATCGCCCCGGCAATTTCCAAGATTTCGAAAGGCGGCCCATGCGCACGTCGGACGGACAACCTGTTCGCCTCAGCGACTATCGCGTACCGGACTATTTCATCGACCACGTCGAGCTTGACGTGTCGCTCGACATCCATGCGACGCGCGTCATCTCGACCCTGTCGCTGCGCCCCAATCCCGCAGGCCGAGAGCGCGCGGCCCTCTCGCTCGACGGCGACGAACTTGTGTTCACGTCCGCCCGATTGGACGGCGAGCCGCTTGACGCGGCCGATTTCGAGGCGAGCCCGTCTGAGTTTCTGCTGCCGCGGCCGCCTCGGCGCGCCGTTCAAGCTTACGATCGAAACCCGCCTCGATCCGGCGGCCAACACCAAGCTCATGGGCCTCTATCGCACCGGCTCGGCCTATTGCACCCAATGCGAGGCGGAAGGGTTTCGCCGTATCACCTATTTTCTCGATCGCCCGGACGTGCTGTCGACCTATCGCGTGCGGCTCGAGGCCGATCGCACCGAGGCGCCGGTGCTTCTGTCCAACGGCAATCTCGAAGCTGCGGGCGAAGCGGACATGCCCGGCCGCCACTTCGCGATCTGGCGCGATCCGCACAAGAAGCCCTGCTATCTGTTTGCGCTGGTCGCCGGCGATCTCGGCCATATCGCGAATTCGTTCGTCACGGCGTCGGGCAAGACCGTCGCGCTCGCAATCTATGTCGAGCATGGCCGCGAGGAGCGCGCGCGTTATGCGATGGATGCGCTCAAGCGGTCGATGGCCTGGGACGAGCAGGCTTACGGGCGCGAATACGATCTCGACGTTTTCAACATCGTCGCCGTCTCCGATTTCAATATGGGCGCGATGGAGAACAAGGGCCTCAACGTCTTCAATGACAAATACGTCCTCGCTTCGCCGGAGGCGGCGACCGACGACGACTACGCCAACATCGAAGGCGTGATCGCGCACGAATATTTTCACAACTGGACCGGCGATCGCGTGACCTGCCGCGACTGGTTCCAGCTCTGCCTGAAGGAGGGCCTGACAGTCTTCCGCGACCAGGATTTCTCCGCCGACATGCGCTCCGCGCCGGTCGAGCGCATCGGCGACGTCCGCACGCTGCGCGCAGCGCAGTTTCCCGAGGACGCGGGTCCCCTCGCGCACAATGTGCGCCCCGAGGTCTATCACGAGATCAACAACTTCTACACGGCGACCGTCTACCAGAAAGGCGCCGAGGTCGTGCGCATGCTGAAGCGCCTGATCGGGACACATGCGTTTCGCGCCGGCATGGATCTCTATTTCGAGCGCTATGACGGCCACGCGGCGACGGTCGAGGATTTCATCGGCTGCTTCGAGACGGTCTCGGGACGCGATCTCAATCAGTTCATGCGCTGGTACAATCAGGCCGGCACGCCGAAAATCACGGTTCGCAGCGCCTATGACGCGGCGGCCAAGACCTATCGGCTCGACATTGCGCAAACGCTTGCGCCGACGCCGGGGCAAAGCGTCAAGCTGCCAATGACGATGCCGCTGGCGCTCGGCCTGGTCGGCGCCAACGGCGGCGACCTGCCGCTGACGTCGCCGGACGCGAGCGCCGACGAACTCGCAAGCGGCGTCTTCGAACTTAGCGACGCCGAGCGGTCGATCGTCTTTCGCGACGTGCCGCAGCGGCCGACTCTGTCGTTCCTGCGCGGCTTTTCCGCGCCGGTGCGGGTGGACGACGACCTCACCGAGGAGGATCTCATCGTCCTCTCCCGGCACGACAGCGACAATTTCAATCGTTGGCAATCGCTGCAGAGTTTGGCGACGCGCATCCTTTTGCGCGGCGTCAACGCCATTCGGGCCGGCCGCGCGCCCGAGCGCAACGGCGGACTTGCGGCCGCCTTCGGCGCCTTGATCGAGGACGTCCGCGCAGGGCGCATCGATCACGCCTTCGCGGCGCTCGCGATGGGCCTGCCGACCGAAGCCGACCTCGCGCGCGAGATCGGCGAGGACGTCGATCCCGACGCGATCCACGCCGCGCGAAGGGCCATGCGCGGCGCGCTCGGGCGCACATACGCCGGCGCGCTCGCCGCGCTGCACGCCGAACTTGCCGATTCCTCGCCCTTCAGCCCCGACGCCGCGGCCGCCGGCCGCCGGGCTTTGCGCAATGTGGCGCTTGGCCTGTTCGTCGACGGCGACGTGATCCAGGGACTGGAGCTCGCCCATCGCCAGCTCGCCGACGCCGACAACATGACCGAACGCCTCGGCGCGCTGTCGGCGATCGCCTTCAAGCCGGACGATGCGCGCGAACATGCGCTCGAGGCGTTTGGCCGCCGCTATGCGATGGAGCCGCTCATCCTCGACAAATGGTTCGCGCTGCAAGCGCAGATTCCCGAGCGCGAGACGCTCGAGCGCGTGCGTGGCCTCATGAAACATCGTGGCTTCTCGCTCGCCAATCCCAACCGCGTGCGCGCGCTGATCGGCGGGTTCACGGCCAACCAGAGAGAGTTCAACCGCGCCGATGGCGCGGGCTTTGCGCTGCTCGAGGAGGTGGTGGTGTTTCTCGACCCGACCAATCCGCAGATCGCCGCGCGGCTCCTGACGGCGATGCGGTCATGGCGCTCGCTGGAGGACGTCCGACGGAGTCACGCCGAGGCGATGCTGAGGCGCATCGCGGCCCGCCCGTCGCTGTCGCCGGACGTCCGCGACATCGTCACCCGCAGCCTGGGCTGAGCAGCGTCCCTTCGTCTAGGGGCGCGCGCGCCCCTTTCCTACCAGAGAGGGGTGGGGGCGAGGGTTTGCGCGACATGCGCCGGCGTCTAGGGGTCGCCCTCATCCGGCGCGCTGCGCGCGCCACCTTTTCCCCGAGGGAGATGGAAGAGAGAGAGAGAGCCTGGACCTCAGAGCAATACGCACGAGCATGATTCTACCGTCGCCCGCACGGCCACAATTTTTCCGCCTGACGCGATGTCAAGGGCTAGACAAAGATTTGCACAAGGATTCTTATCGTAGTGATTCGGGCGGTAAGGCGGCCGTCCAAGTGTAATTTGTGGCGAAGTCTGGGATGGGCGATGACGCGTGTAAGCGCGGCAAACGGGGACGCTTATTCAATGGGGCCAGCTCGAGCGCTGAGCGGGGAAGGGGCGTTTCGATTCGCGCAGGCGTTGGCTCGCCGGCCGAGCGAGGCGCCGGAACCTTTGGGGATTCGATCAAATCGCCGCGGGTCCTATGTTTCTTTTATTTCGCGCGCTTTGCGTGAAAAACCGGCCTCCCACTTTTTCGTGAACCGCGCTCGAGAGCGCGCGCATCCTTCCGGCGCTGCCGGGGTCCGCCGTCAGCGGATTCCGTCGGCTCTTGTCATCGGCGTCGCCATTGCGATCTTCGCCGTCCTCGCGCTCACCCTTCAGCATTTGCGGCTGGAGCGCGATTTGGCGCTGAGCGCCGGGGCGCACGAGGTCGACATGCGCGCGACGCTGCTCGCCCAAGAGCTTAACGCGGCGCTGAGCGCCGATCCGCAGGCGTCCGAAGCCGAAGTTTTTCGCAGCGTTCTTAAGGCTCATCCCGAAGAGCGGCTCACGCAGTCGATCCTCATCGATCGTGACGGCCGCGTCGTCGAATACGAGGGGTCCCAGGACGCTTCCGATTTACCGCTGGCGGCGCTCGCGGGCCGCGCAAAAGCGTCCGCAGCCAGCGACATTCGGGGCGGGGTGATCCGCATCCAGACCGAACGTGGCGGCGACAATTTGCCGCTGTGCGGATGCTGCCGAGGACTTCTGCGAGGGTGGCCTTTGCCTCGCCGGTCGAGGATCATCTCCTTGCCTGGCGCGACACGGCGCTGACCACGGCGTTCCTGCTTGCCTCGACAATCGCGCTGATGATCGGGGCGGTCGGCCTCTGTGCGCGCAAGGGCAGAGACGGTCATGAGCAGCGGCTTATCGACTCCGAGCGGCAGCTTTTAGCCACCGTCGCGGAGCTCAACCAGTCGCGCCGGTCGCTCGAAGGGCAAGCCCAGCAGCTGGCCGAGCTCGCTGAACGCTATCATGAGCAGAAATCGTGCGCCGAGGCCGCAAACCGCGCCAAAGCGGAATTCCTCGCCAATATGAGCCATGAGCTGCGCACGCCGCTCAACGCGATCATCGGCTTCTCGCAACTGATGGGAAGCCAGACCTTCGGACCCTTGGGCTCGAAAAAATACGGCGACTATTGCGCCCACATTCTCGCCAGCGGCGAATATCTCCTGCGCGTCGTCAGCGATGTCCTCGACATGGCGCGGCTTGAGGCGGGCCGGGAGAGCCTGACTTACGCGCGCTTCCGCGCAGAGCAGGCGGTTCGCCGGGCGGTGCTCGACATCGCGCCGACCGCGCGCGAGAAAGGCGTTGCGGTCCGGGTCGACGTCGGAGCCGAGGTGACAGTTGAAGCAGATCCCCTGGCGGTCGAGCGCATCCTCACAACGCTCCTGCGCAACGCGGTGAAATTCGCGCCCGAGGGTGGCGAAATCTCAATCGGCGCCGCTGCGGGCGCCGAGCTCATCCATTTCACCGTCGAGGATAATGGTCCCGGAATCGCCGCCGAGAACCTTGTGCGGCTGGGTCGGCCATTCGAACAGGCCGCCGCAGTCATGATCAATGGCATGAAGGGATCGGGCCTCGGTCTCGCCATCGCCAATTCGCTGGTCGAATTGCATGGCGGCACGTTGCGTCTGCAGTCCCGGCCCGGCGAAGGCGCGGCGGTGCTGGTCACCCTGCCAAGAGTCCAGCGCGCATCGCGCTGCGGTCGCGCTCGCCCGCGTGGCGTAAGGACCGGAAGCGGCCACGCGGCGCCGACTGAACTCAATAAGCGCCACTTCGAAGGGTTTTGCGCAGAGGTTTGGCGCAGCAGCGCGCCGCTCTACGCGCAACCGCCGTGGTTAGGCCACGGCGAGCGTCTCCTTCCACCAAAAAATATCCACGCGCGCGTCCGCAGTGTGACGTGGATCACTGCCGTCGAGGAAACGGCGCTGTACTGTACGCAACCGTACGTTTGTCGGCGGGCCCGGCCTTGGAAGCGGAACGCGGGCTTTGGGCGTGAGGCGGTGGGGTCGGTGATCGATGATCGCGGGTCCGTGGTTTCGATCGATCTCGATATGTCTGGTTACGGAGGTTGGAAGCTATGGTGGGTCATGTTCAAGAGTTGGAATTTGGCGGGCGCGCGTTCGAGCACGCCGGGCAGATCGCTGAATCGGTAGCGCGCCACGGGATTCGACGCGGTTTCGGGGAGCGCTGATCCGCAAGCGGAGGGGCTTACGGTCGAAGCGGCGGTGAAATGGTTCAACGCCACAAAGGGATATGGTTTCGTCGAGCTCTCGGACGGCCGGGGCGATGCGTTCCTGCATCTTAAGACCCTGCGCGAGACTGGGCGGCAAACTCTGCCTTCGGGCGCGAAGATCCGCGTTGTCGCTCGCGCCGGCTCTCGGGGAGCGGAGGTGGTGCGGGTCGTTGAGGTCGACCCCAGAAGCGCCACGGAGCGATCGTCGCGGCGTTCGACCCTTGACCCGTCCGCCGCCTTCGATTTGACTGGCAAAGTCAAGTGGTTCGACGACACCCGCGGCTTCGGATTCGTCGCCAGCGACGATTTTGGCCGCGATGTCTTCGTCCACAGCACCACGCTCGCCGCCTCCGACGTTAGGGACCTTTTCGAAGGCCAGGCGGTGTCAATGCGCGTCGTCGAGACTCCGAAGGGCCGTGAGGCGATTGCGATCGTCGTTTAGCTTATAGCCACGGCGGCCGTGAAGGACCGCGCCGATTACGCCGCTTTATTCTGGCGGCGTAATCGGCGCGCGAGGACGCGCATCACGCTGAGGGCGAAAAACGGGGTGTTTTGGACCAGGAACAGAAACTGATTTTCCTTGATCGGCGCTAATGTCACGTCGGTCAAAGCGACGGCAGTGGCGCTGCGCGGATTGTCGTCGATCAGCGCCATCTCGCCGAAAATCCCGTCTGCGTCGAGGGTCTCGAAATGACGGTCGCCGCTCCTGATCTCCACCCGCCCGCGCACCACAACGAAGAACTCGTCGCCGTGATCGCCCTCCTGGAAGATCGTCTTGCCCTTGGCGACGTTGCGCGTCGGAAACCCGGGTCCCAGGAGACGATGAAAACTGCTTTTCGCTTCCGGCATTTCGCCATCCCTACGCGTCGCCCCGAGGCCCATTTGTTTTCCCATCCCGATGCAATCGGACAATCCTGACAAATTTTCGGCATGTCGCCTCGAGAAAGCCACGATAAGGCGCGCCCCGCGCACTCCCGGTGTTCGCTGGCCAGGTCGATCAGTGCGCCAGCCCCGCCAATTCCCCGGTGATGACGGCCTCGACGTCGGCGACTGTCGTGCGCTTTGGGTCGATGTCGTCGGCGACGATCTTCCCGTGGCGCATGACCGCGATTCGGTCGACCACCTGGAACACGTGGTGGATGTTGTGCGCGATGAAGATGCAGGAGTGGCCGGAGTCGCGAGCACTGCGCACGAAGCGCAGCACGCCTTGCGTCTCGGCGACGCCGAGGTTGTTGGTCGGCTCGTCGAGGATGATGAGATCGCTGTCGAAATGCATCGCGCGGGCGATCGCCACCGCCTGCCGCTCGCCGCCAGAGAGCGACGAGATCGGCGTCGAGGTCGGGATCGACTTGCCGATTCCGACCTTCCTCAAAAGGTCGCCAGCGACTTCGTCCATAAGCGCTGCGTCCATGCGGTTCAGGAACCGCGGGCCCTTGAGCGGTTCGCGCCCGAGGAACAGATTTCGCGCGATCGAGAGCTGGGTGACGAGCGCCGAATCCTGATAGATCGTCTCGATGCCGAGCGCGATCGCATCGGTCGTGCTGCGGATGTCTACACGCTTGCCGCGCACGATGATGTCGCCGCTGGTCGCGCGCACGGCGCCTGAGAGAACCTTGATCAGCGTCGACTTGCCCGCGCCATTGTCGCCCAACAGGCCGACGATCTCCTGGCGCGCGACGCTGAAGGTGACGTCGTCGAGCGCCTGCACGCGACCGTAGAACTTGTCGATGTGCTCCATGCGGATGAGGTCTTCGCTCATCGGTTAGGTTCCCGCCTGATGTCGGCGCTCGAGCCAGGAATGGAGCGCCATCATGCCAAGAATGATGGCGCCGATGAAGATATTATAGGCGAGGCCGGGCACGCCGATCAGCACGATGCCGTTGCGCATTACGCGCAGGATGAGGATGCCGAGCACGGTGCCGAGGATGGTGCCTCGCCCCCCGGTAAGCGCCGTGCCGCCGATGACGACCATCGCGATCACTTCGAGCTCGTAGCCGGTTCCGCTGTTCGGATTGGCGGCGGAGGTGCGGATCGAACTGATGATTCCGGCGAACGAGGACATCACCGCCGACAGAATGAACAGCGCGACCTTCACCCCGGAAACGTCGACGCCGCGCGCCCGCGCCGCGCTGGCGTTGCCGCCGGTGGCCTGAATCCAGTTGCCGTATTTGGTCTGCGTCAGAAGATAGCCGAGGATCACAGCCGCTGCGACGAACCAGAAAAGCGAGGCGTAGACTCGGAAGGGCCCGATGTAGAAGTCGCCGACCAGAAGCTTAGCCAGCCATTGCCCCTCCGCGCTCCACGTGCGTTGCGGAAAACCGTTGGTGACGAAGAGCGCCGTGCCGCGCACCACCAGCAACATGCCGAGGGTCACCAGGAATGAGGGGATCTTGAGGCGTGTAACGAACAGCCCGTTGAACAGCCCGATCAGCGCCGCGACCACGAGGCTGATCACGAATGCGACGCCCAGCGACGCCAGGCCGGCGTTGAACAGCGTCCACATAACGACGGGCGCAAATCCAAATAGCGAGCCGACGGAGAGATCGAATTCGCCCGCGGTCATGAGTAACGTCATCGCCAGCGCGATGAGCCCGAGTTCGACCGTGAAGGTGAGCGTGTTGCTGATATTGAGGACCGACAAGAAGTCTGGATTGATCGCAGTGAAAACCGCGATCTCGAGCACCAGCAGCACGAACGGGCCGAACTCCGGCGCCGAAATGAGACGTCGGAGTTGGGATTCTCTCTTCAAGCGCGTATCACCGATCGAGCGGACCGAGGCGAACACGCCTCCGCGGATAACGACGCGCGAGCGCAGCCCGGAGGATTGAGACCGCCTACTTGGCCGACATGATCTTGTCGTACAAGGCGGCGTTCGTCTTGTCGTAGAGCGTGCCGACGGTGATGTTGAATCCGGGCGGGATGCCGGACGTCGCCATATTGGCGACTGACAACGCCATGTAGCTCGTCGCCTGCGGATCCTGCCACTCGGCGGCGTTGACGTAGCCGCCCAGCACTTCGGCTGTCGTGTCACGCGAGTTGCCCCAGCCGACCACCGGAATCTCACCCGGCTTTACGCCGACCTGATCGAACACGCGCTTGATCGAGCCGGTGACGAGATCGCCGAGCCCGATGATCGCCTTGATTTTCTTGCGGTTGGCGGTGAGGTAGTCGCTCATGCGGGAAATGACGTTCGCCTGATCGAGCGTATTGTCGGTGACTTCCCAAGTGATGTTGAGCGGCTTGAAGACGGCAGCGATCGCCTTTTCTTCTTCGACCCCGTAGCTCGCGCCGGGAACCTCGACCGGCAGCCAGACGAAATCGCCGGACTTCACCAGGCCGTGGTCGACGAGATATTGCGCCCAGCCCTTTCCGACGACCGCGAGATCACCGCCAACGTAGGCATTGAAGTTCACCTTGGCGTCCGGCGTGTTGAAGTTGATGACCGGAATGCCCGCCGCGCGCGCTTCCTTGACGACATCGACGAGGCTACCCGGATCGGGGCTGGTCGTGACAATGCCATCGGCCTTGGCGGCGATTGCGGCCCGGATCGCTTCCTGTTGCGAAGGGACGTCGCCGTTGTGGAACGACGTCTTGACGGTTTGCCCTGTGTCCTTGGCCCACGACTCCGCCCCTGCGAGGAAATACGTCCACACCGGATCGGCGGGCGATCCGTGGGAGATCCAGTAAAATGTCTTCGCTTGAACCGCCAGCGGCAGCGACAGCGCAAACCATGCGACGGCGATCAGCCTCGCAACCATCCTGAACATTGCGCTTCCTCCCATTTGGCGATTGGCGACCGCCCTTGCGTCGACCGCGTCGATGCGAACTTCGCATAGCGGCCCAAAACCGACAAGCCGGTCTCAAGCGAAGTTTTCCTGCCGCCCGAGGGGGAACCGAAGACGCCTCCTGCAGTTTCACTGATACGCACGCCGCGTCGGCCTCGAAAGGAAGAGTCACCATGTACCATCACGTCAAAAAATTGATGTACACCGTTTCGGTGGGAGACCCGGAGCCGCGCTTTGGCAAGATGTTGCTCGAACAGTTTGGCGGCGCCAACGGCGAACTCGCGGCCGCCATGCAATATTCGATTCATGGTCTCAACTGCGACGATCCCGGCCTGAAGGATCTGCTGATGGATATTGTTACCGCCGAACTCAGCCACCTGGAGTCATCGGACGCCGGCAAGGCTGCATCTCAAACCAACAAGCTGAGCCGCGATGCGCCGACGCTGACCCGCTGATCGCGATTTGCGGCGGCGGCGGTGTCGGCTTGTTCAATTCTGTTGGAAACGCTTGGACCTCGGACTATCTCAAAATCACCGGCGAGCTCGACGTTGATTTGCGGAGCAATATCGCCGCGGAAGCGCGGGCGAAGATTGTTTATGAGCGACTGCTCGATTTTTGCGACGACCAAGGAAGCAAGGACGCCTTGCAGTTTTTAATGACGCGGGAAATCACGCACTTGAAGGCTTTCATGGTTGCTCTCGCGGCGATGGACAAGGACCCGTTGAAGATCGGTCTGATCGACCCGACCCCGAAGATGGTCGACCAATATTTCAATTCTTCCACTGGCGAAGGCGATCAAAGGCGAGAAAGACTTTCTCGGTCCGTGGAACGATAACGCATCCGTGCGAGCGCGTTGACGCGCCCGCGTTCCAAGAGTTCGCGAACATCGAAAAAGGGCACCCGCACGCGCGGCGCCCATCAGCGGGCCGGAGCTCGACGCCCCGGTTAATGAGGGCCTTACCCGAGCGCAAAAGGAGCTCGACGCGCGTCGACGAAGAAAAACGGCAAGCGATCCCAGAAGTACGTTCGTCAAGATTCGGCCGGCAGGGGCGCGAACCTCCCGCCGGCCGCCGCTCAGCCTTTTCGCCGGCGCAAGCCGAGCAGCGGGTGCGACGGCGCTCCTATTGCAGGTAGTAGAGAACGCCGACGCGGATTTGGTGCGACGCGTTATACTGGTGGATCGTCAAGCCCGTCTGCGGATTGACCAGGGTATTGACCGTGCCGCTGTTCAAGTAGCGATAGCCGATGTCGAGAGTCATGCTGGGGGTGATCTTGTAGCCAACTCCAGCCGAGAGCGCCCAGGCCATCGACCAGGTTGTCGAGCGGATCGAGCGATTCCACAATTGCGGCGCGAAGGCGATGTTGGGTTGCGGCGCCAGCGTCTGCCCCTGCGTATTGACCCACGCCGGCGGAAAGGGACCGACAGGGGTGAGGTTCGCGGCATAGGTCTGGCCGTTGGCGGTCTCGTTGAAGTTGGCGCTTCCCGATAGGACATTCATGTTGAGCCCGAGGCCGCCGCCGACATAAGGGGTGAAGCCGTAGTAAGTCCCGAGATCGAAATAGGCGTTGCCGAGGAAGGCGTTGTCGTATTGATGCACGCTCGCCGACGCGTTGCAGGTGTTGGTCGTATCGTAGAGAAACCCTAGAGGGACGCCGGTCGGACTGCTCACGCCGCTCAGGCCGTAAGGGCACACAATCTTGGCCTGACGCGTTCCTCCAGGCCCGCTGCGGTAGTCCCATGTGGCGTCGAACCGCAGCCAGTCATTCCATCGATAACCGAATCCCGCGCCGCCGGTGAAGTTCGTGGTCGACCAGTTCGTTCCATTGCCGATGGTGAACGGCGCACCGACGACGCCGAGCGGCGGAAGCGCGATGCTCGAAAACGAAACGCTTGGCGCGTGGTCGAAGCTGACCCCGAGATCGCCGCGCACGTACCAGTTTGTGCCGAGTTCGAACGCGGTCGGGGCTTGGCTCGCCGGAAAGGTCAGCGGCGGAGACGTCCCTAACAGATCGGCGGCTGAGGCCGGCGTCGCCACGATCGCTCCGGCGCAAGCAAGAGACAACAGAACCTTCATCGGCCACCCCAGAATCGCCGCGTCGCGCGAGATACAACGACGCTTCAAGACGTTATGGCGTCCGATACTTAATTATAGTTTAACTGTAACAAATTGTTACCCGTAATATACACAAGTCTGTAAGTAACGTATAGTAAGGCGTGTGCCGCCGGCAGAGAGCGGCTGGCTCCCGATGAAGTCTATCGGCGGCCGCTTACGTGGGGCTGGAGCGGCGCCCTCGGCGGCGGGTTAGGAGCGGGCGAGCGCGAGGCCGACACCCGCGAGCAACACGCCGGCGAGCTGTCGCGCCTGCAACGGCTTTGCTTCCGTTCCCAGAAGACCGAAACTGTCGATGAGCGCCGACACGGCTGCGATGGCGAAGAAATAGAGGATGAACGTCTGGGTCGGACCGAGCTTCGGGGCGACGAAGGCGAGCCCCGCGACGATAAACGCCCCCATCATGCCGCCAAAGACGACTTTCATCCCTTGAGCCATGACCAGGCCTGTGTCGGGAAGCGGCAGACGATAGATCGCAACGGCGACCAGGACTAGCGTCAACGTGGAGATGGTCGCCGATGTCGCGCCGACCCAAATGGCGCCGACGCCGGACCGGACCGCTGAGCCGTTGGACATGGCCTGCAGGGCCTGGGCGCAGCCGCACGCCATCGCAATCAGCCAAAAGTTCGCTTTCAACATCCCTCTCCAGTTTCAAGGCTCAGTTTGGACGGTCAACTTCCCGTCGATAAAGTGCGTCTGGGCCAGGAATGCCGACAGGCGCTTGGCGAACTCCCATCTCAGAGGCGTGAGCGGCGGGCGGGTTCGCCGCCACGGCGGCGTGGCCGGCGCCTGCGCCAAGTCCGGCCAGGGCGAAGCGGCGAACCAAGCGCGGTAATTCTCAGCGAACCTCGGTTCGCCCCGCCATGAGCCAAGCTCCCACGGCTTCGGTGCGTTGACGAAATGCAACACGATCGGCTCGAGCCAGCGTTCGAGATCGAGCAGGAAAAAGTCGCCCATGAAATTGAAGCGCGGCGAGAGCGGCGCGAAATTGCCTTTGAGCGCAGCGTTGAGCGCGTCCTGCTCCATGAACGGATAGCGCTTCGGGTCATCGCGGAGCGCTTTGGTCACACGCTCGGTCAGCTTTTCGGCCCGCCACACGGCCCGGTCGATCGCCATCAGGCCGGCGTTGAGGTACGGCGTGTCGAGCGAAAGCCCGAGCGAGCGGCGCGAGCGCTGGAACTGGCGCGCCAGGGCGTCGCCCTTGAAGTCCATGAGAAAGATCATGTCATAAGCCGCAGCGAGCGGCTTGTCCCCGAGATCGAAGCTTTCGAGCCGCTTGAGCCCATCGCGGGCGATCAGCATGTCGGAATCGACGGCGACGATTCGCTCGAAATGAGCGGGCAGGATGTCGTCGAGAAACAGCCGGCGGAAGACGGCGCGGGAAAAGCGGCCTCTGCCCGCGAGGCTAGCGTCGAAGCGCTTAAAGTCGAGAATCATGAGATTGATGCGCTCGCGCAACGCCGTCGGCAGCTTGTCGAAGCCCGGCATCACCTCGTCAGGCTCGCAAATCAAGAAAATCTCGCGCTCCACATCCGGTTCGGCCTCGACCATAGAGGCAATCGCGCGCACCGCGGGCGCAAAGAACGCGAGATCCGGCGTGAAGCAATAGGCGGTTCGCATGGCCCCCCGTTTCGAATCGAGGCCTAAGCCCGCCGCCTTAAGAAGGTGGTGAAGAACAGACAGACATAAGCGCCGATGGCGGCGGCAAGAAATCCGTCGATATAGGAGAGAACCGCGGCCTGCTTCGCCACGGCGGACCCAAGCAGGCTCGTCGCCCGCCCGGCAGCGAGCGCGGCGTCGCTCGAGTGGGCGCCGACAGCGTTGCGATAGGCCGCCAGCCGATCGGCGGTCTGGCCGCCGAGGCTATCGACATGCAGGCCGATGAGATTGGAGTGGACCTGCTCGCGCACGCGCACGAAGGTCTGCATGAAGGCGGTTCCGATCTCGCCGCCGAAAAGACGGCTGGTCTGGAGCAGCGTACCGATCGTCAACACATCGGCAGGACTTCATCGATTGAACCGCGAGAACGATGACCGCCGTCAACGCGAACGACTGCCCGACGGCCTGGAGGACCTGAGAGGGAAGAAAGTCGTCGGTGGCCCAATCCTGCGTGAGACCGGTTCCCATCAGCGACGCGATTCCGATCAAGATCGCGCCGCACCCCAGGACCCAACGTGCGTCGACACGGGAAAGAAGCCAGCCGAGAGGGATGACAATCGCGAATTGGGGTAGTGCGATCCAAAGGAGTACGGCCCCGACCTGCAGCTCGCGATAGTTCTGAACGACCTGAAGGTAGGTCGGGATGATGTAGGCGGTCGAGAGAATGATGAAGCGGAAGCCGGCGAGGAGCAGCAGAAGCGGCACGAGCCCTTCTTTGGCGAGCAGCCGAAGATTGAGGAACGGCTTTTCGACGACAAGCTCGCGCGCCACGAAGGCGAGCGTGAGCAATCCGCCCGAAAGCAAGAGGCCATTGACGAGACCGCTGTTGTTCCAATCGAGCCGGTTGCCCTGGTCAAGGCCGGCATAAAGAAGGGCGAAACCGAAGCCGGAATAGGCGAGGCCTGGCCAATCGAGGTGCTTAAGTAGGCTCGTGTTCGTCTTCTCGCGCGGCACGCCGTACCAGATGCAGGCGAACATAAGAGGCAGCGCGGCGCAATATTGCCATTCGATCCAGCGCCATGACAGGCTGTCTGAGTACCAGCCCTCGAGCGAAGCGGCGACGTTCTGCGATAGCTCCGAGTTCATCGCGTAGACCGCGAGGCCGTAGACGACGAGGCGCTGCGGGAGATTGCGGGCGATGAAGCCGATGGTGAGCGGAATGAAAGTCCCGGCGCCGACGCCTGCGAGAAATTGCGCCGTGAGGAAAGCTGTGAGATTCGGCGACAAGGGCGCGAGCAAACTCGCCACGAACAAAAGCGCCATTCCGTAGAGCAGGATTCGCCTGACGCTGAAAATGGCGCCGAGATAGGGGCAGGCGACGCCAATTAGCATCTGGCCGACGCCGAAGCTTGTCGTCATCCAAGCGCCTTCATCGAACCCGAAATGCAAGCCGCCGCGGAGGTCCGCGAGCCCGAAGGTGGTGATGCGGCTGCCAATGGTTGACAGTAGCGCGCCAATCAGGACGCCCAATATGCCGATGTACGGCCTGAGCGAATCGGCGCTGAGCCGTTGGGGCGTCCACCCCGTTGCATGGCTGGCGACGCCCGCTGAGGTGATCGGCGCTGGTGCAGGCCGATCGGGACGTGGCCCTACCAGTGGAGCGGGAACGGCGGTCATGGGTGAGGCGGAGCGTCGCTTGGCGCCGTTCCTCCACTCTTCGCTGGGCCGGCGCCGGTATCGACTGTGGCTTCGACCGACATGCCGGGCCTCACCAGCGCGCCAAGCGAAGGGTTGTCGTCGAGCACGATCTTTACCGGCACGCGCTGGACCACTTTGGTGAAGTTCCCGGTCGCATTGTCGGGTGGGAGCAGCGCGAAGGTGCTCCCTGTCCCCGGCGACCAGGAGTCGACGTGGCCGGTGAGCTTGAGGTCGGGAAAGGCGTCGACCGTCACGGTGGCCGGCTGGCCGACACGGATGTTGGTCATCTGCGTTTCCTTGAAGTTCGCGAGCGTCCAAATGTTCGGCAGCGGAAGGACGGCGATCACTTGCGTGCCGACATTGACGAATTGGCCGAGGCGCACTTGCCGCTGCCCTACAAGGCCGTCGGCGGGCGACAGAATTCGCGTGTATCGCAAATTGTCCGAGGCGAGCGCGACCTGCGCTTCCGCCGCGTGGATTTGGGCCTGAAGCTGCTTTTCCTGAATGTCGATCGCCGCCAGCGCCGCCTTCTGCTGGTCGAGTTGCGCTAGGTTCAGGCGTCGCTGGGCAATCGCTTTCGTCGCATTGGCGTCGGCCTGTTCGACCAGCTGTTGTGTGCCGGCGATTCCGGTCTTGTAGAGGTTCCGCTGCCGCTGATCCTCGAGCTGATAGCGCAGGACATCGGCCTCAGCCCCGTCGATCGTCGCCTGAGCCTCCCGGACAAGCGCCTGCTGGACGGCGCGCTGGTTCTCGAGATTGGCCAGCGTCGCCTCGGCGGCGGCGAGATTGGCTTGAGCCAGGTCAAGTTGCGCCTTGTAGTCGGACGGATCGATGACCGCGATCAAATCGTCCTTGCGAATGGTCTGGAAGTCATTGACCGGCATTTCCGTGATGTATCCGGACACGCGCGCGGAGAGCGGCGTCACGTCGCCGGCGACGAAGGCGTCGTCCGTCGATTCGAAACGCGCCGCGCCCGTCCAGCGGTCCCAGTGCCCGGCGGTGTACCAAATGAGCCAGGCGGCGAAGCCAAGGAAAGCGATGCGGAGGATCGGATAGACCCATCGGCTCAGCCGATCCGGGGCCGGAGTCGCGGTGGTCCGGGGCGACGCGTTATCCGTCAATTGCGAATCGGCCATAAGGGGCTCCGCGGGGCTCTCAACCGAGAAAGCCCAGGCCCATGATCGCGCCGCTTGCGGCCGCGCTCAAGGGCGCCAAGGTGTGAGGCGGAGACCCCGCGTTCAGAGTCATTGCGCGCCTTCCGCGCCGGCAGGCTCGGCATGCCCCACGACCCGGCGCGCTTCGGGAAAAGCCTCCTTGACCGAGCGCTCAAGCGAATCGACCGCGTCATGGACCGTCTCGACCGGCGTCTCGGCATCGACACGGCAGTGGAAGAGGACAAAGACGCCGCCCGGGGTTTCGCGCACGCGCACGTCGTGGATGTCGCGAACGCGTCCTTGCTCAGCGGCTGTCGCGGCAAGCGAGGCTTCGATGCGGTGAGCGAGGTCTGGCTCGGCCAATTGCCCACTTGACTCTGGCTCGGCCGGCTCAATGTGGGTCTCGACTTCGACGTCCTCGCCGATCTCCTCGGCGATCGCATCTTCGAGCCCGGAAGCGAGAAGATGAGCCTCGCCGAGAGGCATGGCGCCGTCGACTTCGAGGTCCAGGGCGACTGTCTTGCGCGCTTCGATATTCTGGATGGTGACGTGGTGCACCGGGAGCCCTCGGCGCGCCGCGATCACCAACACGCGCTCGAGGATCGTCTCGTCGTCGAGCTTGAGCGGATTGGCGGTGATAGTCAATTCGGCCTGAGGCCACCGACGGGCGATCCGGGCTTGAAGGTCGGCCTTGACGGTCGCGACGCGCTCGAGGGGCAGGGTGCGCGGCACCGAGACGACGACGTCGCCTACGATCTTGGGGCCGCTGGGTCTGAGCCGGATCGCCTCGATCCCTGCGACACTCCCCGTGTTGATGACCAAGCCGCGGATCGCGTCGGTCAGCCCCTCGGGCGCACGGTCGACAAGCGCGTCGATTGTCGTCCGGCCTAAGCGATAGCCTGCGACGGCGATGAAGCCCGCGACGCCGATCGCCGCCAGCGCATCGGCATGGGGGAATCCCGCGCGGGAAGCGACAAGGCCTGCGAGGACCATGACGGACGCAACGAGATCGCTCGAATAGTGCAGCGCATCAGCGGCGAGCGCGTGGCTCGAGGTCGTGCGCGCCGCATGAGTGAGCGCGCGCCAGCGCACGATGTCGACGACGATCGAGAACAGGATCACGCCGATGGCGAAGGCGCCGACGTCGACCGTCGTGTCGCCGCCGCGGATGCGCTCGATCGCCTGGATCGCGACGCCGATCGAGAGCGCAGCGAGAAGGCCGGTCTCGGCCAGCGCCGCCACGGCCTCGATCTTGGCGTGGCCGAAGGGATGATCGGCGTCGGCGGGCTTGTCGGCTTCGTGGACGGCGAAGAGCGTGAGCGCGCTTGCGCCAATGTCGATCGTGTTATGCGCGCCTTCCGAGAGAAGCGCGAGCGAGCCGGAAGCCATGCCCGCTGCGAGCTTGAGCGCGGCCAGGATTGTGCTCGCGACGATAGAGGCCCCCGCCGCGCGCTGCTTCAGCGTCGAGGGGTCCTCGGCCGGCGGCTTCTTTCCCAAAGCGAGTCGTCCATGTCCGGGGGCTTCCCCTTGAGGCCGGAGGCGTTATGCTCCGAAGCCAGGAATCAAGCAAACTCGACGAGGAGCCCATGGAATATTTGCATACGATGATCCGTGTGACGGACCTCAAGGCGACAATCGCATTTTTCGAGCTCATGGGCTTTGTCGAGACGCGACGCATCGAAAACGAGAAAGCTCGTTACACACTCGTCTTCCTCGCTGCCCCCGATGATGCCGAGCAGGCGAAGGCGAGCCGGAAGCCGACCGTGGAGCTCACCTACAATTGGGATCCCGAGGAATACAAAGGCGGGCGTAATTTCGGTCATCTCGCCTATGCCGTCGACGATATCTACGCGACCTGCGCCAAGCTCAAGGCGGCTGGCGTGACGATCAACCGGCCGCCGCGCGATGGCCACATGGCCTTCATCCGCACCCCGGACGACATCTCGATCGAACTCATCCAGAAGGGCGGCTCGCTGCCGTCCGCCGAGCCCTGGGCGTCGATGGCGAATACGGGGGTGTGGTGAGCGAACGAGCCCTTCACGCGATCGCGGCGCTGACCAGATTGCGAAACAGCGCGCGAAAATGTTCGCGGTGTTCCGGCGTCTGAACCATCAGGACGGCGAACAGGGAGTTGCGCGGCGACACCCAGAACGCGGTGCCCATCATGCCGCCCCAGAAGAACTCGCCGACGCTGCCCGCCGTCGGCGCTTTGCCGGGATCAGTGCGCACCGCGAAGCCAAGGCCAAAACCGTGGCCCGGCCAGAGTAAAAAGTGGCTTCTGTCAACTTTGGCGTCGAGATGATCGCTGGCCATGAACGCGAGCGTCCGGGGGCTGAGGATGCGCACGCCATCGATCGCGCCGCCGAGGCTCAGCATCGCGGCGAAGCGGGTGTAGTCGGCGAGTGTCGACATCAGCCCACCACCGCCGGATTCGAATTTTGGCGGCGAGGTCGTGCTGTTCGTGTTGACCCCCGCCGCCGTCATGACGTCGAACGAGAACGGATCTGCGCGCCGGGCGACCTTCAATTCGGGGGTGAAAAATGCGGTGTCTCTTATTTCGAGGGGCTCGAAAATGCGGGCCTGCAACGCCTCGCCGAGCGAAGCGCCTTCGATGACCTCGATCACGCGTCCGAGCACATCGGTGGATACGCTGTACTCCCAGACCTCGCCCGGCTGATGCATGAGTGGAAGCCCAGCCATCGCCTCGACATTTTCGGCCAAAGACCGGTTCGCATTCACGACGTTCGCCGTCTTGATCAGCTTCTGGACTGGTGACGCCCCGGTAAAGCCGTAAGTCAGCCCCGACGTATGGCGCATTAGGTCCTGGACCGTGATTGCGCGCTTGAGCGGCGCAAGGTCCAGCTTGTAGCCATTGACGATTCCGACTTTCAGGTTGGCGAAGGCGGGGATGTACTTCGATACGGGATCGGTGATGAGCAGCCGTCCCTCCTCGACCAGCATCATCGCGCCGACCGAAACGATCGGCTTGGTCATCGAATAGATGCGGAAGATCGCGTCTTCGGTCATCGACGGCCCGCCGGGGCGCAATGCGCCGACCGATTCCCGGTAAGCGATCTTGCCGTGGCGGGCGATCAGCATGGAGACGCCGGGCGCTTTTTTCTCCTCGACCTGGCGGGCCATGATTGCGGTAAGCCGCTCGAGCCTTTCAGGGATAAAGCCCAGCGTTTCGGATGGGGCGTAGGAAAGGCCGAAGGAACTCATGAGATGGCTCCTGGGTTTCAACGGAAACTTAAACAATGGGCTACCCGCAAGCAGTCGGCAAGCAGGCGCCAGCCAGGCTGGACAGCGCGACGCCGGCGCGGGACAAAGGCGACCCATGAGCCTTCTCGACGGCATGAGCCCAAAGATCGAGCCGCCGCCGGCGCCGCTCGCCGAACGGCTTCGGCCGATAACGCTCACCGAGGTTTCGGGCCAGGAACATCTGACCGGTCCGGATGGGGCGCTGACGCGTCTGCTTGCGCCGCCTTCGCTCGGCTCGATGATTTTCTGGGGGCCGCCAGGCAGCGGTAAGACGACGGTCGCGCGGCTGATTGGCGCAGGCCGCAACGACACGTTCGTGCAGCTGTCGGCGATCCATACCGGCGTCGCCGAATTGAAGAAGATCTTTGACGCCGCGCGCGCGCGGCGTTCGCAAGGGCAGGGAACGCTCCTGTTCGTCGACGAGATCCATCGCTTCAACCGCGCGCAGCAGGATTCCTTCTTGCCCGTGATGGAGGACGGTTCGATCACGCTGATCGGTGCGACCACTGAGAATCCATCGTTCGAGCTCAACGCGTCGCTGTTGTCGCGCGCTCGGGTGCTCGTCTTTCGCCCGCTCGGGTCCGAGGCGCTGGAAGCGCTGCTCAAGCGCGCCGAGCACCTCTTGTCCAAGCCCTTACCGCTCGCCCCGCCGGCGCGCGAAGCGCTGATCGGCATGGCCGACGGCGACGGCCGGGCGCTGCTTACCCTCGCCGAGGAAGTCTGGCGCGCTGCGCGGCCGGACGAAACGCTGGACGCGGCGCGACTCGTTGAAGTCGTGCAGCGGCGCGCGCCGATCTACGACAAGGCGCAGGACGGCCATTACAATCTGATCTCGGCCTTGCATAAAAGCGTTCGCGGCTCCGATCCGGACGCGGCGCTCTATTATCTCGCGCGCATGTTCGACGCCGGCGAGAACCCTCTGTTCATTGCGCGGCGCGTCGTGCGCATGGCGTCCGAGGATATCGGCCTTGCCGACCCGCAGGCGCTTCTTGTCGCCACCGCCGCCAAGGACGCCTACGATTTCCTCGGCAGTCCCGAGGGCGAACTGGCGATCGCTGAAGCCGTGGTCTATGTCGCGACCGCGCCGAAATCGAACGCTCTCTACAAGGCGTTCGGCGCCGCTCAGGCGCTGGCGAAAGAGCATGGCTCGCCCGCGCCGCCTAAGACCATCCTCAACGCGCCGACGCGGCTGATGAAGCGCGAGGGATACGGCGCAACTTATCAATATGATCACGACGCGCCCGAAGCGTTCAGCGGGCAGAACTACTGGCCGGAGAAGGTCGGCCGCCACACGCTCTACGAGCCGGTCGAGCGCGGCTTCGAGCGTGAGATCAGAAAGCGGCTCGAGTACTGGGCGAGGCTGCGCGAGGAGCGGGGCGAGGGGTAGGGCGAAGGGCCCTCATCCGTCGCCTGCGGCGACACCTTCTCCCCGAGGGAGAAGGGGTTCCCGGCTCCATGAGGGAGAAGGGGTCCCGGCGGTCGAGGCGCGCTCCCTTCTCCCCTAGGGAGAAGGGAGCCCGAAGGGCCGGATGAGGGTTCTGCTCCCTTCCTCAAGATCCCTTCCCAAATTTCGTTTTCAGCGCCTTCACCACGTTGGGCGGGGCGAAGGGTGAGGCGTCGCCGCCCATCGAGGCGATCTGACGCACCAAGGTCGCGGTGATCGGCCTCACCGGCGAGGAGGCGGGCAGAAAGACGGTGCGCAGCTCGGGCGCCATCGCGCCGTTCATGCCCGCCATTTGCATCTCATAGTCGAAATCGGTTCCGTCGCGTAAGCCCCGGAAGATCACCGTCGCGCCTGCTGTGCGCGCCGCCTCGATGGCGAGACTGGTGAACTCGACGACCTCAAGTTCGCATTGCGCCTTGGCCATGATCGGCGCGGCCGCCTCGCGGATCAGTTTCAGCCGTTCCTTGACCGTGAACAAGGCGGCCTTGTTGGGATTAGAGCCGACGCCGACGACCAGCCTGTCGCAAAGCGCCGCCGCGTGCTCGATCACGTCCAGATGGCCGTTGGTCATCGGATCGAACGAGCCGGAGAAGAAGCCGACGCGGGTCATCATCAAGCGTTATCCCGGCCACGAGGCGGCGACAAGCAGACTCGCGTCGCCTGCCCCGAAGGTCACCGTTTGAGTCGGAGCGCGTTTCAGGCTAAATCGCCGGCAAAACGCCCCACGCTTGATCATCGCCCTCGAGCCTCGCCACGCTACTCAGCGCGCCAGGCCGCATTGAACACCGAAAGACGCAGTCAGCATGCCGATCGCCAAGGCCAGCGTTCCCACCATCAACGCCGCCAAATACATGCAGCAGCTTTGTAAGCATTGGAGCCACAAGCTGGAGGTCGACCTTTCGGATGAGAGAGGCGTGGTCAAGTTTCCGACCGCCGTCGCCACGTTTGATGCGGGCGCTGATGCGCTTCAGGTCACGATTGAAGGCGAGGAGGGCGAAGCCGTCGAGCGCATGAAAGGCGTGGTCGCCTCGCATCTCGACCGGTTTGCGTTCCGAGAGGCGCCGCTGCCGTTCGATTGGGCAGGGCCCGGGGGCGGGTGAAGGAGACCCTGGATCGCTGGACGGCGAGCTTGGCCTAGCGAGGAGACGCACGATAATGAACGTCGACGAATTGCGCTTGATCCAGGCGCCGCTCAAGGAACGCTACCGCGCCGACGCCAAGGCGGGGCTGGTCACCCTCAAAGCCAATGGCGCGCTCGATTCCGCGACAATTGCCTGCAAGGTCGAGACCGGAGGGGCGCTTGCCGTGGCCGGGCTTCATCCGGCGACTGGAGGAAGCGGCGCCGAGCTCTGCTCCGGCGACATGCTGCTCGAGGCTCTGGTCGCCTGCGCCGGCGTGACGTTGAAGGCGGTGGCGACGTCGATGGGGATCGAGCTGCGGTCGGGCAAGGTCGCGGCGGAAGGCGACCTCGACTTTTGCGGCACGCTCGGCGTCGACAAGCAGGCGCCTGTCGGGTTCAGCGACATCCGGCTCAAGTTCCAACTGGACACGGACGCCCCGCAGGACCGGCTCGACACATTATTGAAACTGACCGAGCGCTATTGCGTCGTGCTGCAGACGCTGAGACGTTCGCCGGCGATCGAAGCGGCGATCGTGCGAGCGTAGGATCCATCGGCGGATGCGCGCCTCGGGCCTCCGCGGCGCGTGGCGTCTCTCGAAGCCTGAGCGCGATCGAGGGGAGCCAGGAACGCCATGCTGTTTCACGCCCTCTACATTCTCGCCATCGTTGTCGAGGCGATGACTGCGGCGCTGGCCGCTGGACGCCGAGCCATGGACTGGGTCGGCGTTTGCATGCTCGGCTGCGTCACCGCGCTCGGCGGCGGATCGACGCGCGATCTGCTGCTCGGCCACTATCCGCTCTCGTGGGTTGAGCACCCCTACTACCTCTTGGTGACGGCGGGCGCCGCGCTGTTCACGATCGCGATCGCGCGCGTCGTGCACCGGCTGCGCAATGTCTTTCTCGTTCTCGATGCGATCGGCCTCGCCCTATTCACGGTGATCGGCTGTAACGTGGCGCTCGACCTTCAGCTTCCGTTCCTCATCGTCATCATGTCGGGCATGATCACCGGCTGCGTCGGCGGGGTGCTGCGCGACTTGCTGTGCAACGATATACCGCTGCTGTTTCGCAGCGAGCTCTACGCCAGCGTGTCCGTTGTGGCCGGCGCCCTTTATGTCGGCGGCCTCGCTGCGGGACTTCCCCACGACCCGGTGATGATCGTCGCCATGGCTGCGGGATTGGTGCTTCGCCTGCTCGCGATCCGCTACGGCTGGAACATGCCGAGGTTCGTCTATACGCGGGATCTGCATTAGCCGCGCGCCGCTCGCGGCGACGTCGGCCTCCCATCCCATCTCGATAAGGGTCAGCCTCCCTAGGCGAACTCGCAATTTCGCCCGGCGAGGGGATTCGTCTCGCCGGGCGAAATCACTAATCGTCACAGGGAGAGAGTATAGATTGGGAACTAAATTTATGCAGACGTTCACGCGCGCTCAACGATTGAACACTGAACGCCGGCATAGTTCATGTCTATGGGCAACTCTACCTACGCGGTCTCGGAGGCGCGGGCGCGCCGGACGCGGCGTCAGCGGATCGGGATCTCGATCAGCGACGGACCATCGCGTTTGAGCGCGCGCTCGATAGCCGCGCCGATCGCGTGACGATCGTCGGCCCGCTCTGAAGGAACGCCCATCGAGGCCGCCAGCGCCTGAAAGTCGATCGCCGGATCGACGACGTCCATGCCGACGAACCGGCCGGCCTTCGCGTTGGCGTAGCCGAGCGACTTGGCGACGTTCTGCAAGACGCCATAGCGGCGATTGTTGAAGACGACGAAGATGGTCCGCGCCTTGTAATGCGCAGCGCTCCACAAAGCCTGTGGCGAATACATCGCCCCGCCATCGCCGACGAACGAGGCGACCCAGCCCTTCGTTGCGAGCGCGGCGCCAACGGCGGCGGGCATGCTGCAGCCGAGCACGCCGCCGCGGGCGAAGAAGTAGCGGCCAGGTTCGGTCGTCATGAGATCCTGGACGCGGCCGAAGGTCGCGGCGGAATCGTTGGCGATGATCGCGTCCTCAGGCAGCGCGTCGAGCGCCGCCAGCACGGCGGCGTCGGCGCTGAGCGGCGTGCTCGCGCTATCCGCCAGAATCTCCTTGCGCGTCGCTTCCCTCGCCTCGCGCCGCCGCGCGCCGCGCGTCTCGAGCCGCGCCTTGACCTTGTTCTTGTCGCCCAGTTCCCCGAGGCGTCGGGCGGCCGCGGCGAGCGTCTGGCTGATGTCGCCAAGGAGCGCCATGTCGGCGGCGTGCTCGCGTCCGAACGCCTCCGGATTGTCGGCGATATGCATGACGGCGACCCCCTCGGGCACCGGCTCGGCTTCGCGATAGGGATAGGCGACGAATGCGCGCCCGCCGACCAGCACGATGGCTTGCGTGGTCTTGAGGTGAGCGCGCATGTCGGCGAAGTCGGGCTTCAATACGCCAGCCCAGCAAGGATGCGCGGAGGGAAAGGCGGCTCGCGAGGTCAGTTGCGTTCCCCAGACCGGAAAGCCGCCGGCTTCCGCGAACGCCACGAGTCCCGCGCTCGCTCCGGCGGGCAGGTCGTCGCCGAGCAGGACGACGACGCGATCGGGATCGAGGCCGGCGAGTTTGTCGGCCAGGCGCGCCGCGTCGGGAGACGGCCCGAGCCGCGGCGGCGCAGAAGCCGGCGGTGTCGGGTGATTCACTTCCTGGTCGAGGATGTCCATCGGCAGCGACAGGAACACCGGGCCGCACGGCGGGGTGCGGGCGAGGCCAAAGGCGCGGCGGAGCGCCGGCCCGACATCGTCGCCTCGGCGCAGCTCCTTCGCCCATTTGGTCACCGGCGCGGCGAGCGCGACAAGGTCGCCCGAGAGCCACGGCTCGGTCATGAGGTGCCTCGTGTCCTGCTGGCCGGCGGTGATGACGAGCGGCGTCTCGCTCGCCTTGGAAGCGACCAGTACGCCCATCGCGTTGCCTAAGCCCCCCATCGCATGCAGGTTGACGAAGGCGGCGCGGCCCGTGGCGAGCGCCCAACCGTCGGCCATGCCGACCGCGGTCGCCTCCTGAAGGCCGAGCACGTATGCGAATGTCCGGCGCGTCGACCAGCGCGTCCATGAGCGGCATCTCGGTTGACCCAGGATTGCCGAAGACATGGGTTATTCCCTCATCGCGCAGGATGTCGATGAGAACGTCGCGCGCGCGGCGGGTCATCAGCGCTCCTTATGAGTCAGCCCCACATCAGGGTCGTCGCCGGCCTTGAATTGGGATCGGCCGCCGATCCGTGCAGGCCCGGACGTCGGCCAGCGCATCGAATTCGTGGATCCAGCCGAACCGCTCGGGAAATTTCGCCAAGCGGGCCGCACGACCGGCGGTCGCGTCATCGGGCAAATGAAGCGTTACGTTCGTGGCCCGCGAACTGCGCTGAATAATCCGGGTGCGCGCGCGTCGCAGCGCCTCGTAGCGTTGCATCGCCTCGTCGAAGTCCTCGCTGCGTCGTGCTGGCAACAGTTCTGCGAGCGTGATCGCATCCTCGATCGTGGTGTTCGCGCCCTGTCCGTGATGCGGCAGCATGCCGTGTGCGGCGTCGCCGAGCAGCACGGCGCGACCGCGTCGCCATGTCCGCAGAGGCCGGACACTGAACAGGCCCCACCGCACGCGATGTGGCACAGACGTGACCATCTCGACCACCGCCGGATGCCAGCCTGCGAAGGCTTTGGCGGCCTCATCCGGCCCGACGGGCGCGACCCAATTGTCATGCGTCCAGGTCCGGGGGCCCTCGACGACGGCGAAGAAATTGACGTCCTTCCCGGAGGGGCCGATCGCATAGTGCAGGAGATGCGCGTTCGGTCCCATCCAGAACTGCAACGCTTGCGGGTCCGGCAGCGACGGCAGATCGCGGACGGGAACGATGCCGCGGAAGGCGCTTGTGCCCGAATAGGCCGCGCGTTCCCCGCCGGCGACGAAATTGCGCACGGTCGACCGCACGCCGTCCGCGCCAACGAGAATATCGACTTCAGCGCTGTGTCCGTTGGCGAAGTCCAGGCTGACGACATTGTTCTTCTCGGCGATGCGAACGAGCTTATGCCCGAGGCGCAATCTCTCGGGTCCATGCGCTCCGCCCAAAACCCGCTGCAAGTCGGCCCGGTGGATCCCGAAATAGGGCGCGCCAAATCGGGCGCGATAGGCGCCGCCTTTCGCGACGGGAAACGACGCGACGCGGTCGCCGTCACGCCATCCGCGCCAGATCAATTCGCTCGGTTCGCAGGATTGGGCGGCGATCGCCTCGAGACAGCCGAGGCGATGGAGCTCGCGTGTGGCGTTGGCGGAGAGCGCGACCGCCGCCCCGATCTCCCGCAACTCCGACGCCTGTTCGTAGACATCGGCCTCGAGCCCCCGGCGGCGCAAGGCGAGCGCGAGGGTCAAGCCGCCAATGCCGCCGCCGACGACGCCAATGCGAATTTGCGCTGCGGTCATGCAAATAGAGCTCGTATTGTCCCGGCTTTCGCGAGTCCTCGCCCCACAGGCGACCACGCAAGAAGCGTCGAGTCAAACTGCATTCCAGGAAAAGATTGATTGTCGACCCTCATCGCTCGGGGTCAGCGCTGGCCGAACGCGCCCGCCGCGCAACAATGCGGCGGAACGCTAGCGCGACCACCACAATTCTTGCGTGAGTTGCGCCGCCGACGGGCCGGTCAGGCGGTCATATTCGGCGGCGAAAATCTCGTTCGGCCGGCGGCCGGCCGGGTCGCGCGAAAACTCCGGTTTCAGGCGATTGAGGAAAAACATCTCGTGCGAGCGTTCGTGCTTGGCTTCGACCGGACCGCGCGGCTCCAGTTCGAATAAAGTCTTGGCGTGTCCGGCCACCGTCTCCGAGATATTGATCCGGCCCGGTAGGCAGTGCGCCTCCATGAAAGCCGCAATGTTCACGCCATGGCCCCAGATATCGAAGGCGAAGCGGCGATTGCCGACGACGCCGGATATGACAGGCCCGGTGTGAATGCCGACCCGCAATTCCAGCGATGGCAGTCGCATTCTATCGTTTCGCGACTTTATGCGGGCGGCCGCCGCTTGCATTTCCAGCGCCGCGAGGCAGGCGTCGACGAGATGTGTGCGATTGGTCTCGGGCACGCCGCCGGCCGCCATATACGCGTCGCCAATCGTCTTGATTTTCTCCAGTCCGCGGCGGACTACGATGTCGTCGAACGCGGCTGAAATATTGGTTGAGAAGACCAACGAGGCCCACGGGCTCCGCTCGTTCGGCCAGGAGCGTAAAGCCCTGAAGATCCGCAAATAGAACTGTCGCGGAGCGCACGTACCTCGGTTGCACGCGCCCGTTTTTCTTGAGCTCGTCGGCAATTGCGGGAGGCAAAAGCTCGTGGAGAAGTTCCTCGGCGCGTGCTTTTTGCGTGGCGACCTCGTGGCGCGCCTGGTCGAGTTGCCTGATCGTCCTGCCATGCTCGATCAGCCTTCGACGCAGCTCCAAGAGCGTAAGCACTTGACGCGACAGCCGGCGCAGCGCTTCCATTTGTTCGAAAGTAAGTCGACGCGGCTCAAAATCCAGGACGCATAGGGTCCCCAAGCGCATAACCCTCGTCGGTAATGAGCGGCACGCCGCAATAGAATCGGCAGTGTGGTTCGCCCACCACCAGCGCGGCGCGATCAAACCGCGGGTCTTGCGTCATGATCCGGCACCACCAACATCTCAGCGCCGCAAATCGTCGTCGAGCAAACCGTAGCCGCCCGCGGCACGGTCGCTACGCCTGAAGAGAGGCCATATTTCGCCTTGAGCCATCGGCGATCGTCGTCGATGAAGCTGATGTAGCCGATCGGGCATCCGCAGATTTGCGCCGCCAATTCCGCTATTTCGTCATAGGCGGCTTCCGGCGGGCTATCCAGAATGTCGAGCGCGCGCAGCGCAGTGAGCCGCTGCGGCTCGTCAGCAGGGATCGGAAACGACGACCCGTCTCTCCTCGGGATTTCGGTAACCGACGGTCTCGGGCCGATTGAAGTTGAACCGCCGGCCAGCGGCACGCACTCGCCGCTCGGTCGCCGACAAAGCTCCTGTGAGGGCGCCAATCGCTCATTTGTTTGTTCCTTTGCAATGTGGGGCCCAATCGCACTTCGTTCAGGGAGAAGTGGGATCGCCGGTCTGGAGCAGTCCTGCGGTTCGCCGGCGTTCATGCCGCGAACAACTTGCCTGCGGGCTCGTCGGGCCGAGGTGTGCTCCTATGCGACATGCGCGAAGCGCCGGACGCGCCGCATTCGCCCAAAACGCTGTCGCGCGCCGAGGCGCGGAAGGCGGAGCGCCATCTTCTGGCGCCATCGGGAGTTTGAGGACTTTCCCGGGCATGGCACCAACTCCGCGTCTCATCCCACGCTTGGAGTCGTCTCCGCCCTTGCCGGGCTCAATTGGGGACAATCGAGCGACGGCGCAAGATTTCTAACCACCCTCCATGGCGAGAGGTGTGACGAGGATCACATCTCGGTCACAGGGGCGGGACGGGCTTGGCTGAGTTCGAGTCGAAGGCACCTCGACGAGAGCGCAGTCTCCTCAGGAGAAGGGATGGCCGGTCGTGAGAAACTCGGCGGTCCGGCGTTACGGCCGCGAGCCGCCTGGAGAAACGCGAGCGGCCGAATTAAATTGAGAATTTTCTTGCTAAAAAACAGAAATTCAAGATATCATCTGTTCTGTGTTCAAAAAATCGTGAGCCCACATGTCCGACCAACCGAAACCGCTCTCCGAACGGGCGCGCAAGCGCGCCGCGGGCAAAATCCGCCGCGAGATCTTGATCAAGCGGCGCGAGACCTATTTCGACCTGCTCGTCTCCGGCTACAGCGTCGAGCAGATTGCGAGCCACATAAAGAAGAGTCCGTCGGCGGTCCGTCGCGCGATCGGTCAGGCCTTGGCCAAGCGCCAGCTCGACGCGCCCGAAGACTACGCCCGCCTCCAGGTCGCGCGGCTGACCAAGGCGCTGCGCTGCGCCGACGTTTCGCTGGAGGAGGGAGACCTGAAGGCGATTGCGCCGTTCGTGAAAGTCGTGCGCGAGCTTAATCTCTACCACGGCGTCCATGTTGGCCCGGCGCGACTCGCTCCACCGGCGACGCTGCAGGACATCGCGCCGAGCGGCTCCGCCGCTTGCGCTCACGCATTCGCCCGGCGTGGCGGTCGCGGAATTGTTCGATGACGAAAAAAGTTGCGCAAAAGCGCAGTTAAGCCCCTGAAATCATTCGCGCGCGTAAACTTGTGCGCTGGGCTGCGGACGGCCCATTCGCCCTCCTGCGGACGGCCTATTCGCCCTCCTCGTCGCCCTCGGTTTCGCCGATGCGGTCGACCGAGACGACGTGCTCTTCTTCGGCCGTGTCGAACACGATCACGCCCTGTGTCGCGCGGCCGGCGATGCGGATGCCCGTGACCGGCACGCGGATGAGCTGGCCACCGTCAGTCACCAGCATGAGCTCGTCGCTCTCTTCCACGGGGAACGAGGCGACCAGCGCGCCATTACGGGTGTTCACCGCCATCGCGACGATGCCTTTGCCGCCGCGCCCGGTGACGCGGTACTCGAACGACGAGGTTCGCTTGCCGTAGCCGTTCTCGGATATTGTAAGGATGACTTGTTCGGCGGCGCGCATCGCCTCGAACCGCTCGGGCTCGAGCGCGCTTGCGCCATTCGCCTCCGCGCCGTTCTCGTCTTCGCTCTCGGCGGTTCGCTTCGGCTTCCTCCGCCTCGCCCTTCGGTCCCGCGCGGCGCTGCTTGAGGTAGGCGGCGCGCTCCGCCGGGCTCGCGTCGAACGCCTTGAGGATCGCGAGCGAGATGACGCTATCGCCCTCGGCGAGCGCGATGCCGCGCACGCCCATCGAATCGCGGCCCTTGAACACGCGCACGTCATCGACGGAAAAGCGGATGCATTGGCCCGCGCGCAGTGGTCAGCAGCACGTCGTCCTTGTCGGAGCAGATCTGGACGTCGACGATCCGCTCGCCTTCGTCGAGCCGCATGGCGATCTTGCCCGCGCGGTTCACCTGGGCGAAATCGCTGAGCTTGTTGCGCCGGACCGTGCCGCGCGTGGTGGCGAACATCACGTCGAGCGCCTCCCAGCTCTCCTCGTCTTCCGGCAGGGCCATGATGGTGGTGATGCGCTCGTCCGCCTCCAGCGGCAGCAGGTTCACGAGCGCCTTGCCGCGGGCCTGCGGCGCGGCGAGCGGCAGGCGCCAGACCTTTTCCTTGTAGACCTGCCCCGCCGAAGAGAAGAACAGCACCGGCTGATGGGTGGAGGCGACGAACAGCCTCGCGACGAAATCCTCGTCGCGCGTCGCCATCGCTCCGCGTCCCTTGCCGCCGCGCCTTTGCGCGCGATAGGTCGAGAGCGGCGCGCGCTTGATATAGCCGCCGTGGCTCACCAGCACGACCATATCCTCGCGCTGGATAAGGTCCTCGTCCTCCATGTCGGCGTCGCTGTCGAGGATGATCGTGCGGCGGGGGACGGCGAAGTCGGTCTTCGCCTTGACGAGCTCGTCGCGGATGATGCTCATCAGCCGGACGCGAGAGCTCAAAATGTCGAGATAGTCGGCGATTTCCACCGACAGCCGGTTGAGAGCCTCGGCGATTTCGTCGCGACCGAGCGCGGTGAGGCGCGCGAGGCGCAATTCGAGGATCGCGCGCGCCTGCGCTTCCGAGAGACGGATCGCGCCATCGACGTCGAGCGCGTGCCGCGGATCGGCGATGAGCGTGATGAGCGGCGCCATGTCGCGCGCCGGCCACATCCGCTCCATCAGCGCCGCGCGCGCGGCGCCCGAGTCGGGGGACGTGCGGATCAGGCGGATCACCTCGTCGATGTTGGCGACCGCGATTGCGAGGCCAACCTGGATATGCGCGTTGTCGCGCGCCTTGGTGAGCAGATACTTTGTCCGGCGCGTGACCACTTCCTCGCGAAAATCGAGGAACGCGCGCAGCATGTCGGTGAGCGTCAGCATCTCCGGCCGGCCGCCGTTCAGCGCGATCATGTTGGCGCCGAAGCTCGATTGCAGGGCGGTGAAGCGCCAGAGCTGGTTGAGCACCACGTCGGCGACCGCGTCGCGCTTGATCTCGATAACGATGCGCATGCCGTCGCGATCGGACTCGTCGCGCAGATCGGAGATGCCCTCGACGCGCTTCTCGCGGACCAGCTCCGCGATGCGCTCGATCAGCGTCGCCTTGTTGACCTGGTATGGGATCTCGTTGACGATCAGCGCCTCGCGATCCTTGCGCAGCTCTTCGACCGCGACCTTGGCGCGCATGATGATCGAACCGCGGCCGGTCGCGTAAGCGGCGCGGATGCCCGCTCGCCCGAGGATAGACCCGCCGGTCGGGAAGTCGGGCCCTGGAATATGCTCCAGCAATTCGTCGAGCGTGATGTCGGGCTTGTCCATCAAAGCGAGAAGCCCGTCGATCACCTCGCCGAGATTGTGCGGCGGGATATTGGTCGCCATGCCGACCGCGATGCCGCCTGCGCCATTGACGAGCAGATTGGGAAAGCGCGCCGGCAGGACGACCGGCTCGAACTCCTTGTCATCGTAGTTCGGCTTGAAATCGACGGTATCCTTGTCGAGGTCGTCGAGCATCGGCATCGCAACGGGCGCGAGCCTGGCTTCGGTGTAGCGCTGCGCCGCGGGCGGATCGCCATCGACCGAGCCGAAGTTGCCCTGCCCGTCGATGAGCGGCGCGCTCATCGAGAAGTCCTGCGCCATGCGCACGAGCGCATCGTAGACGGCGAGCTCCCCGTGCGGATGATACTTGCCGATCACGTCGCCGACGGTGCGCGCCGACTTGTTATAGGGGCGGTCGGGGGTGAAATTGAGTTCGCGCATCGCATAGAGGATGCGCCGGTGCACAGGTTTCAACCCGTCGCGAACGTCAGGCAAAGCGCGGCTCACGATCACGCTCATCGCGTAATCGAGATAGCTGCGTTTCATTTCGTCGAGGATCGAGACGGGCTTGATGTCAGCCGGCCCGCCGGGCGCGGGCCGCTCGTCAATAATGTCGGGCAATGGGAAGAGGTCCTTGACGCCAATCGCGTCGTCAGACTGTAGCCGATTTCACCGCCACACGCCAGCGGATGAGGGCATTGATCGCCTATACAATCCGGCCAGATTTCAATGTGTTATCGAAATCGTGCACATCAGGCGCGCGACCGTCTGGATCCAAGGCTCCCAATCCGCGCCCTATTCCCGGGCCCGTCGACCTGGCCAGTTTGGATCCGCGCCGTGCCGGTGCCAAGGCCGGGCAGGGCAAGGCCGGCCCTCATAGGATCAGCTCGGCCATAATCGATGTCCGTTATGCCGTTGATGAGTGCTGTCGCCGCGAATGCCGCCGAAACCGCCAGGATCCTCGCCGCCGCAGCCACGACACTCAGAAGGATCTTACTCACCGCACGTACCCGTAGTCATCTCTACGCCGCCATAGGCAGTCACGTTATGTGGGATAATTGCGTCAAACTTACATCAGATTGACCGTTAGCCGCCCAGCTCTCGCCCGCGGCTCGCGCTTCGACCAAGTCGGCCTAACAACTGATCACTGAGGACATGGCGCCGAGGGGCCGAGCCTCCTGAACCTTCGCGCGCGCGGTCTCCGCGCGAATTGGCCGGGCCAATGCCGAGGCGTAAGCTTAAGGCGCGCAGTCCAGCTTCGAGACTTTACCGTCGCTTGAACG
This sequence comes from uncultured Alphaproteobacteria bacterium, assembly GCA_963775405.1. Lineage (GTDB taxonomy): Bacteria > Pseudomonadota > Alphaproteobacteria > Rhizobiales > Beijerinckiaceae > Roseiarcus. The sequence goes on along the minus strand of CAVZJI010000027.1, from coordinate 60,377 downwards.
CCGATTGTCGCCGCGCGCCTCTGACGCCGATTTGCCCGTCCAGCGTGCGAAAGCATGATTGAAGGAGGTCGGTCCCTCATAGCCGAGCAACCAGGCAATTTGGGCGAGCGAAACGCTCGGCTCCGTGATGTATTGGAGCGCCAGGCTGTACCGCAAGCGATCGACGACCTTTTCATAGCTTGTGTCCTCTTCGGCCAACCTTTGCGACAGCGTTCGCTCACTTACTCCCAACGCCTTCGCGACTCTTTGCCGGTTGGCTTTTCCATGCGGCAGTAACTTCTGCACTTCGTTCTCGACCAAAGCCCGGAGCGTCCCGTGGCTCGTGTTGCGCTCGTTCGCCGCCGCGTCGCAAATGGGCTGAAGCGTGTCCAACAAGTGTGGGTCCCCGGTAATCAGCGGAATAGCTAGCGTCTCATTCGAAAGGCCAAATTGATCAGCTGACCCGCTGAACTCGACAGGGCAGCCGAAGAAGCGTTGGAACTCCTGCAGCTCCGAGCTATGCGCAAGGGTGAACGTCACCCGCGTTGGCCGAATGTCGCGGCCGGCGATTTCCCGCAACCCCTTGATCAGAGCGGCGATCGTGAATTCGGTGTTCTGCCAGGCGAACTGTCTGGGCAGGCCGACAAACTTGCTCTGAGCGATCACTCCCTCCGGAGATCGAATGAGTTTCAGACGGACGGCTTCATTAACAATGCGGCAATAGCGCGCCAACAGCGCCAGCGCGTCGCCGATATCGTCGGCAGCTGAGGCGACATAGAACAGCAGTCCGACTTCGCGTGGATTGGCCTGCTGAGCGAGGTGCAGCCCGAAGACGTGGTCCCCGAGCGCCTCCCCCGCGCACTCAAGAAGCTTGCCTTGGCCCAGAGCGGAGATGCGATGATGACGGTTGTCAATATCGTCTTCAGAAACGCCCGCGCGATTCAGCAAAGGGCCTATCGGGACTTTGTGCTTGCGAAGGACGGCGATCGCCTGCCGAGCGGCGAACCCCGTGGCGCTTGGCAAAACTATCCGGCTTGTTTCCCCGGTCACGTTCAACGCTCCGAGCATGAGAGCTGCGCCGATTGAGCGGCCGATTTGGTCGCGTTGGCAAGGCGTCGAGACTGGGAACGCGCGCTATCAGAAGGGCGCGCCTCCCAAGACGCCCTGAAGAGGAAACGTCAGTTTGCTGGGTTACTCACAAAGTAAGCCGCGCCAGTCCGAAAGCGTCAAACCTGGCGCCGAGCGGCTTGGAGGGGGAGCGCAAATCTTCGAACTGTCAGCCCAGCCTCGGGTCCCGGCTCGGCTATGACACCGAATGTCAGATTGGGTCTTAACTCCTGCCCTTAAAGCCGCCGTCAGCGCCCGCCGGAGACGTCGAGAAGCGCGCCGGTCACGTAAGAAGCCGCGGTCGCTGATCAGCCAAATCGCGGCTGCGGCGATCTCCTCGGCCGGGCCCGGGCGGCCGAGCGGAGCCGTTGCGCCAAGAATCCTTGCCCGGTCGGGCTCACCGCCGCTAGCGTGGATTTCGGTGTCGACGAGGCCCGGACGAATGGCGTTGACCCTGACGCCCTCGGGGCCAAGTTCCTTGGCGAGACCCAAGGTCAGCGTGTCGATCGCGCCCTTGAACGCGGCGTAACCGATATAAAGATTCGGCGATCCCAAACGGGCTGCGGCCGACGACATCAGCACGATCGAGCCGCCGGCGCCGCCGGACGATTTCGACATCCGCTGCGCGGCCTCGCGGGCGGTGAGAAAAGCGCCCAGCACGTTGACCTCGCACATCTGGCGCATGCGCTCGGCGCTCATGTCGGCAGAGCTTGGCCGTCGGCGCGACTATGCCGGCGTTGGCGATGACCGCGGTCAGGGGCCCGAGGGCCTTTGTCGCGGCGTCGAACATCGCGACCGCATCGGCTTCGACCGACACATCGCCTTTGAGCGCGACGGCGCGGAAGCCTCCTTTGGCGATCGTCTCGATGACAGCGTCTGCCGCCTTGGCAGTCCTCGCGATAGTTGACGCCGACCGCCCATCCGTTCTTGGCAGCGAGCAGCGCGCAGGCGCGGCCGATGCCGCGCGAAGCGTCGGTGACGAGTAGGGCTGTGGCCGATATTGGAGGCTCCGGGAGGGGCGAGACGGAAAACTGAGGGCCGTTTAGTCCAAAGCCGCCTCGATGTCCTTGGCGAGCTTCTCTGGCTTGTTGCTCGGCGCATAGCGGCGCACGACACCAAGCTGCCTGTCGACCAGGAACTTGGTGAAGTTCCACTTGATCGCCTGCGTGCCCAAGAGTCCGGGCGCTTCCTGTTTGAGTGTCTGAAACAGCGGATGGGCGTTCGCGCCGTTGACCTCGACCTTGGCGAACATCGGGAACGTCACATCGTACTTATCGGTGCAGAACTCGCGGATTTGGGCCGCGTCGCCCGGCTCTTGATGGCCGAACTGGTCGCATGGAAATCCGAGCACCGCAAAGCCGCGCTCGCGAAAGCGCCGGTGCAGCGCTTCGAGGCCCACATATTGCGGCGTGAAGCCGCACTGGCTCGCAACATTGACGATCAGCAGTGCTTGGCCCGCGAAATCGCGGAGCATGCGGGCCTCGCCTTCGATGGTCTTAAGGGGAATGTCAGGCGGAAGGGACAAACGAAGCTCATAAGCTGATGCCGGTTTCGCGCGAGCTTTAGCCGGGGCGGTGGGCGAACTCAAGGAAGCCCGAGGCGCGGGGGAGCGGTTGCCGACTCTGGGACTGAAGCTGTAATTTCGGAGGCTTGAGGCGTGGATTGTTGGCGAGCGCCGGGCCCCGCAGCCTTCCGTCAGACCTCGGTTCTTCAGGGATTTCGCAATGGCCGCAGCTTTGAAAAATCGCCAAGAGCGTTACAAGCAAGGCAGAGCGCTGCGAACGCGGACCCCTCGCGAAGCTCATGCGGAATTCCACGGCCTCCCTGATCGGGACGCGGTCGCCATTCTGGCGGAATCCGACAGCCGAGCGGGTCCCCGAGCTCGTGCCTGAGCGTTACAAGCGAATGATGGTGGACCCGTTCGCGTTTCTTCGCGGCGCGGCGGCGGTGATGGCGACCGATCTCGCGCATCAACCGCTCGCAGGGGCGCGGGTGCAGGCGTGCGGCGATTGTCATCTGCTGAACTTCGGCGCGTTCAATTCGCCCGAAGACAACATCCTCTTCGACATCAACGATTTCGACGAGACGCTGCCGGGCGTTGATTTCACTGTCGACCTCAAGCGTCTGGCGGCCAGCGTCGCCGTCGCGGCCAACGCGGCGAACATGTCGGACAGGCGGGCGCGCAGCTTCGCGGCGAGCACGGTAAGCGCCTATCGCGAACACATGTTCGCTCTCATGGCGCTGTCTCCGCGCGAAATTTGGCACAGCCGGATCGATCTTCAGCAAGAGCTCAACCACATCGAAAGTCCGGAACTGCGGCGCAGCGTTTCGACCCTGATCCGACATGCTCAGCATCGCGGTCTCGACCGGGATGACAACTTTCCCCATCTCGTCACTGGCGGCGAGCCCAGGATCGCAGACAAGCCGCAGACGATCTTCCACCTCAACCCGAAGACGCTCGGGGGCCGCAACATCGACTTTGCGCGCGGGTTCGCGCTCTACCGCGAAACGCTGACGGCCGACCGGTCGGTGCTACTCGACCGCTATCGATTGATGGACGTCGCTTTCAAAGCGGTGGGCGTCGGCTCGGTGGGCACGATCTGTGTTGTCGGGCTGTTTCTCAGCGGCGATGGCGAGCCGCTCTTCCTGCAGGTCAAGCAGGCGCAACGCTCCGTCCTCGAGCGACTCTCGAAGAAGCTTGCCTACCAAGGCCCGCAAGGCAGGCGCGTGGTCGAGGGGCAGCGCATGATGCAGGCGGCGAGCGACATATTTCTCGGTTGGATGTCGGACGAGCCCTTAGGCGTCGAATTCTATGTTCGCATCCTGAAGAATCGCCGCCTCGGCGCGGTCAGCGAGCTCGCCGAGCAGCAGGCGTTGTCGGAATATGCCCGGCTGTGCGGCCGAACGCTCGCGCGCTCTCACGCCCGCGCCGGCGACCCCGCCGTCATTGCCGGCTACATGGGAAGGAGCGGGGCGTTCGACGACGCGCTGGCGTCCTTCGCCATGGCCTACGCCGGGCAGACGGTCAAGGATCACGCCGCGCTGGTGAAGGCCAAGGGCGACTCCAAAGCCGAAGCCGCGCCGAGCAGCCCGAAGCCGGGGAGGAAATCTGCCTGACGACGTTCCGGCGCCGGGTCATTGGGCGGCGTTGCTCGAAGGGTCGTTCGAAAGAGCGGTCTTGACGGCGCGCATCGCGTAGTCTCCTTTTTAGTTCCGCGCCCTAATGTTTTCAGTGTCTTAGGACCCCGTTTAGTTCCGCCCTTGGGGTCAGAGGGTTTGGCGGGAGCGGACGCAATCAAGTAAATAGACATGTCTATCATGTTATACACATAAAAAAGCGCGGCGATGTCCGTATAAACCCTGTGGCGCTCTCTACGACGCGACGGTCCGAGTCCGGGTCGATGGCTTGCCTCCCCACAAAGTCGCCGAGAGCCCGAGCGGGCTGGTTCTCATTCGGCCGCCATGGCCGCTAGCTTGGCGACCGTGCTCATGTTGCGCGCGGTCCCGGCGCCGGCGGCGCGAATGCGCAGTTTGGAGCGGCCGATCCCGTCCGGGTAGTGGACATAGATCTCGCGCGCTTCCACGCGCAGCTCCTCGTTCGTTTGTCCCTTGACGTCTTTCAGCGCGTCCGGAGGCGGCGCGTTGTCGAGGAAGATCGCGACCGTCCGGCTTGCGGACCGATCGGGGAAGGGGTTCTTGGCGACCACCTCAGCCATTTCCGCCGCCGTTCGGACGATCACCCCGACCGACCTGCCGGCATAGGCCCGGAGTTCCGCCTCGAGCGCGACCTTGGCTTCAGCCTCCGCGCCGTCCCGCTCGGCCACGACGTTGCCGCTTGCGATATAGGTGCGCACGTTCCTGAATCCGGCTTTCTCGCACAGCCGCTTGAGCTCGCTCATCGTCAGCTTGCCGGTTCCCCGACGTTCACCGCGCGCAAAAGGACGACGAACACAGGCATGGCCAGCGTCCCCTCGGCCTTCACTCACGCAGGAAGGAGGCTACTGCTAAAGGTCTTGCCGTCCACGTCAGTGACGCGCAACTGAGCGCCGGACGTTGGCGATGTGAGGCTCGCCGCCTGGGGGAGCGTCACGATCGCTTTAGCGCCCATTCCCGCCTCCAGGCCGTAGGCGCCCGGCTTGAACCGGTTGTAGGGGAAATCGTTGACGATCGCCGAGGCGGGAAGGGCCGACAGAGCTTGCCAGTCCCAGGTCGCGAGCGCTTTCCCATCGGCGCCGACGACCTCGACCTTCATGACGTGCGCCGGCACGGCCGGCGTGCCGCCGTTGAGCGTGATCGAGAAGCGAAGGCTTCCGTCGGCGAGGATTGTCGCGTCAGACAGGGAGAGATGGTGCGCCTCCGCGCTGACCGGCCCGCCGTGGTAAGGGGTAAGCACGGAGCCCCGATAGTAGCTGTAGAGGCCGACGTCGAAGGCGAGAACGAAAGCGAGGCTCAAGAACGCGAGGGCGCGAAAGCTTTTGTCGTTTAAGGGCAGCTTCAGGCTCCCTCCGCACCAGCGGAACCACGCTCGTTGCGCGAGCGCCGGATCGCGGCGCAGCCAAACATTGTCAAGCGAATAAGCCGCGCCGCCCGCGAGCATCAGCGTCACGCCCATCGCAACATTACAGGAAGCCATCGTCCATTCGTCGATGCACGTGCCTCCCTGCCAGCCGAACAGCAGCATCAGCGAGATCGACAGTCCAATCGACAACAGCGCCGCGAGCCGCGTCAACAGGCCCGCCATCAACGCGAAGCCCACGACCAGCTCCATCGCGCTGAAGAGCACGATCGCCGCGTACAAAAGCCAGAAATGAGTGAGTAGGAAGGCGAGCACGCGATCGAGGCCAAAAAGCGCGCCAGGGATCGCTGTCTGGAGCTTGTTCGCCGTCCACGACGGCGCGTTGGGATCGAGTTTCGAAGGATCGTAGATGAAGCGGCGCGACCCGCCGCCCCAATAGATAAAGCCCTGGATGAGACGGACAGAGAGCAGGGCGATGGCCGCGGCGCGCCAGTCCGCGCTTTCGACGACCGAGGACGTCGTCACCCTGTCTGCGCTATGCGCCGTCAAAGTCGTCATGAGCCTTTCCCCGGTTCAGTTCCCTCTCCCGCGAGGAGCGAAGCAATCCATCATCCGGCATTCGCGCAGGCAAGCCGAGTTTCTATTCCGCCCCCATGGCTGCGAGCTTCGCGAGCGTGTTCAGGTTGCGCGCGGTTCCGTTTCGGGCGGCTGGAATGCGCAGTTTGGAGCGGCCGACGCCGAGCAAGATCGCGACCGTCTGGCGGGCCGCGCGGTCGGAGAAGGGGTTGATGGCGATCACCTCGGATATCTCGCCGCCCGTCCGGACGATCACCCCGACCGGCTTTCCTGCATACACCCTAAGCTCCACCTCGAGGGCAGCCTTGGCCTCGGCCTCGGAGCTGTCCCGCTCGGCCACGACATGACCGCTGGCGAAATAGGTGCGCACGTTCCGTATCCCGCCTTCTCGCGCAGCCGCTTGAGGTCGCCCATCTGCAGCTTGCCGGTTCCCCGACGTTTACCGCGCGCAGAAGGGCGACGAAGATGGGCATGGCCGGGTTCCTTGCGTCGCTGGACGGGGGCCGGCGTGTCGGGTTTTGAGGGGAAAGTCGGGTGGAAGGGGCAGGTCCAACATACCCCTCTCCAATCGCTTCGGCGCCCAGCCCGAGACTTGGTGCTGTCTCAACTTAAATGTCAGGCAACAAGCGTTGCGCCATCGAATATTTTCATTCACTTTCATTGCATGAGGGACTGGGAGGTCACGATGAAAAAGCTTGCGATTAAGCTATTCGGGGTCGTGATTATTTCCGCCACCCTGTCATCGGCCATTTCGCCCGCGTTCGCGTTAGGCGGGTGCGGTCCGAAATCGCCACCGCAATGGATGGGGCGAATGCGTCTGGGGCGGTCAAAACCAAGACTGGTGCTTGCGAACAACCGGCCATCCGGCCACGCGTATGCCCAATGGGACATTGCGCTGTTTTCGGTGAGGCGCTCGCCCTCGCTGACGCGCCCGACGCCGTTGATCTCGACGCCGAAGTGATTGCTGCCGAATTCGACTGTTGTTCGTGAAATCGACTTCACGCGACCCGGTAGGTGTTCGACGTCGTCGACCCAGACTTCCACCTCGGTGAAGGATTTCCGATGCCGGGCGGGTGACGTCCAGACCTGTGGCCGATCCACGGACGATTGCGGCCCCGCTCCACCGATCCTTCGTCTAGCCTCGCGCCGGCGTCCGGTTAAAACGGGATGTCGTCGTCGATCGGCGCCGGCGCCCGAGCCGCCCCCCCCGCCGCTGGAAAGCGCCGGGCGGCGCTCGCTCGTCGCGGCGCGGTTGAAGCCTGAGCTGCGGGGAGCCCCTTCCTCCGGGAAGCTCTCGCGAGCCTCGCCTCCGCCGCGCGCGTCGAGCAATTGCAATTCGCCGCGGAAGCGCTGCAGCACCACTTCGGTCGTGTAGCGGTCGGCGCCGCTCTGGTCCTGCCACTTGCGCGTCTGCAGCTGGCCTTCGAGGTAAACTTTCGTGCCCTTCTTGCAATATTGCTCGGCGACCTTGCCGAGGTTCTCGTTGAAGATGACGACATTGTGCCATTCGGTGCGCTCCTTGCGCTCGCCCGAACTCTTGTCGCGCCAGGTTTCCGAGGTGGCGACCGAGAAGCTCACCACCTGATCGCCGGAATTAAGCCGCCGAACATCGGGGTCCTTGCCCAGATTGCCGACCAGAATGACTTTGTTGACGCTGCCCGCCATGATGCTCTCCTCGCCGCCGCCCATTGAAGGGCGCGCGATCCACGCACTATCGCCTTAGCCGAACGGGGCGGGAGCTTGGGCGCCCAAATCTCCGCCGGCTCATGCTTATCCACACCTCGCCGCATCCAACGCTTGGGAAGCGGCGTCCCTGTGACTACATTAACCTTAAACCGCGGGTCCCGGCGCCGGAAGAGGCGCCTTTGCCCTTGTTCTTCTTTTGTTCTAACATCGGCGCGAGGCTTACGCAAGCGTGATTCGCGCGCGAGTGCGCATTACCGTTAAGGAAGGCCGCCTCCAGGAACTGTCATGGCCGGACCCAGATCAGCAACGCGCCCGGTGCGGGCCGCCAACACCGCTGAGCCCGTCGAAGCCCTCTTCGGCGGCCGGGCGATCGTGGTCCGCGGGGCGCGCGAGCATAACCTCAAGAACGTCGATCTCACCATTCCGCGCGACAAGCTGGTCGTGTTCACCGGCCTCTCGGGCTCGGGCAAATCGTCGCTCGCCTTCGACACCATCTACGCCGAGGGGCAGCGCCGCTATGTCGAGTTGCTCTCGGCCTATGCGCGCCAGTTCCTGGAGATGATGCAGAAGCCGGACGTCGATCAGATCGACGGCCTGTCGCCGGCGATCGCCATCGAGCAGAAGACGACCTCGAAGAATCCGCGCTCGACCGTCGGCACGGTGACCGAGATCCATGATTACATGCGCCTGCTCTGGGCGCGGGTCGGCGTCCCCTATTCGCCCGCCACCGGCCTGCCGATCGAGAGCCAGACCGTGAGCCAGATGGTCGACCGCGTGCTGGCTTTGCCCGAGCGCACGCGCCTTTATCTGCTCGCGCCGGTCGTGCGCGGCCGTAAGGGCGAATACCGCAAGGAAATCGCCGACTATATGAAGCGCGGCTTCCAGCGGCTGAAGATCGACGGCCAGTTTTACGAGATTGCGGACGCGCCGGCGCTCGACAAAAAGTTCAAGCACGACATCGAGGTGGTCATCGACCGCATTGTCGTCAGGCCCGACATGGGCGCGCGCCTCGCCGAGAGCTTCGAGACGGCGCTCGAGCTCGCCGACGGGCTGGCGGTGGCCGAATTCGCGGACGCGTCCGAGGGCGAAAGCGAGCCAACGCGCCTCCTGTTCTCGTCCAAGTTCGCTTGTCCCGTGAGCGGCTTCACCATCGCCGAGATCGAGCCCAGGCTGTTCTCGTTCAACAACCCCTTTGGCGCCTGCCCGGTCTGCGGAGGCTTGGGCTCGGAATTGAGGGTCGACGATTCGCTGGTCGTCCCCCATCCGAGGCTCACCTTGCGCCAGGGGGCGGTCGCGCCCTGGGCCAAGACAAGTTCGCCCTATTACCTGCAGACGCTCGAGGCGCTGGGGCGCCACTATAAGTTCCGGCTCGACAAGCCGTGGAGCGAATTGCCGGCTGAAGCGCGGCGCGTGATCCTGCACGGCTCGGGCGCGGAAGAGATCCGGTTCGCCTATGACGATGGTTTGCGCGCCTATGAAGTGAAGAAACCGTTCGAGGGCGTGGTCGCCAATCTCGATCGCCGCTACCGCGAGACCGAGAGTGAGTGGTCGCGGGAAGAGATCCAGCGCTACATGACCGCGACGCCGTGCGAGGCTTGCCACGGCTTTCGCCTCAAGCCCGAGGCGCTGGCGGTCAAGATCGACGGTCAGCACATCGGCGAGGTGAGCCTGCTCTCGGTCAGCGCCGCGATCGAATGGGCCAAGGGCTTGCCGGCGAAGCTCGACCCCAAGCGCAACGAGATCGCGCAAAGAATCCTGAAGGAGATCATCGACCGGCTCACGTTCCTGCGCGACGTCGGGCTCGATTATCTCACATTGTCGCGCGCGTCCGGCACGCTGTCGGGCGGCGAGAGCCAGCGCATCCGGCTTGCTTCGCAGATCGGCTCGGGCCTCACCGGCGTGCTCTATGTGTTGGACGAGCCGTCGATCGGCCTCCACCAGCGCGACAACGCGCGGCTCCTCGATACGCTCAGGCGGCTGCGGGGCTTGGGCAATACGGTGATCGTGGTCGAGCACGACGAGGACGCGATCTGGGCCGCCGATTACGTTGTCGACGTCGGCCCAGGCGCCGGCGTGCACGGGGGCGAGATCGTCGCCGAAGGAACGCCGGCCGAAATCGCCGCCAATCCCAATTCGCTGACCGGCCACTATCTCTCAGGCGAGCGGACGGTCACGATCCCGGCCAGGCGGCGCGCGCGCGATCCGGGCCGCGAGCTCACGATCGTCGGCGCGCGCGGCAACAATCTTAAAAACGTCACCGCGACCATCCCGCTCGGGCTCTTCACCTGCGTCACTGGCGTCTCGGGCGGCGGCAAATCGACGCTCGTCATCGACACGCTCTATAAGGCCGCGGCGCGCAGCCTGAACGGCGCGAACGAGCCGCCCGCCCCACACGATCGCATCGACGGCCTCGCCGAGATCGACAAGGTGATCGACATCGACCAGTCGCCGATCGGCCGCACGCCGCGCTCGAACCCGGCGACCTACACCGGCGCCTTCACCCCCATCCGCGACTGGTTCGCCGGTCTGCCGGAGGCCAAGGCGCGCGGCTATCTGCCGGGGCGCTTCTCGTTCAACGTCAAAGGCGGGCGGTGCGAAGCCTGCCAGGGCGACGGCGTGATCAAGATCGAGATGCACTTTTTGCCCGACGTCTATGTCACGTGCGACGTGTGCAAGGGCAAGCGCTACGACCGCGAGACGCTCGAGGTGCGCTACAAGGACAAGTCGATCGCCGACGTGCTCGACATGACGGTCGAGGAGGCGGCGGAATTGTTCAAGGCGGTGCCGTCGATCCGCGACAAGATGGAGACCTTGAAGCGGGTGGGCCTAAGCTATGTGAAGGTCGGCCAGCAGGCGACGACTTTGTCCGGCGGCGAAGCGCAGCGGGTCAAGCTGGCCAAGGAGCTGTCGCGCCGTTCGACCGGCCGCACGCTCTATATCCTCGACGAGCCGACGACGGGCCTCCATTTCCATGACGTCGCGCAACTGCTTGATGTGCTGCACGAACTTGTCGATCAGGGCAACACGATGATCGTCATCGAGCACAATCTGGAGGTTGTGAAGACGGCCGACTGGGTCGTCGACATGGGACCGGAGGGTGGCGACGCCGGGGGCGAGGTTGTGGCCGAAGGCACGCCCGAGCAGATCGCCCGCAATCCGAAGAGCTACACGGGGCACTATCTCAAGCCGGTGCTGGCGCGGAAGGCGAAGGGCGGAAGACGGGCGGCGGAGTAGCTTGCAATTCAACGCCGCGGCGCGTGGTTTGCCGGCGGAAACTCTGCTTCTGCTTATTTTTTCGTACTCGTTCCGGAATAGCCGGTCGTCACCCAATCGAAACGGCAACGGCCGCCGGGTCACCCCGGAGGCCGTCAAGTGCGAGGGAGATTAGGCTGTGATCCTCGACGGGCGGGTTTTCCTTGCCCGGTGATGACTGGCAAGTCCAAGCCCCGCGAGACCAAGTAACATCATCGCCCAGGTGGAAGGCTCAGGCGCGGCGGCGCCACTCGCGTTGGAAAGCACCACGTTGTCGACGCCCTCGAGGTCGGTCCAAGGCGCACTCTGATCATTCGTCACGATCTCAATCGTGATTTGGAACAGGTTGACATTGGCTAATAGTCCGGCCCAGGTTCCGCTCTCGACTGTCCAACCGCTTGGCGGAGCCGCGTCTGAAATCGCGCCCGTGAGATTGACCCACCCTGTGGGAAGATTCACCGTCGAGGGCGTAGCTCCTTCCCAAACAGCGGACCCTCCCGGCCCGGACAATCCAAATGAGTAGGGAGAAACCGACTCAATTCGAGTTTCAGCGATAACGTTGAAGTCGAACGAAATCGATGAGGCTCCCAACGCGATGTAAGCCCAAAAACGCTGATGGAGCGGAAACGGCGGCGCCTTCAGACGTCGCGTCGGTAAACAGCATGAACCCGCCCGGATTTCCTCCAGTTGGCTGCTGCGTAACCTGCGATGGCGTATTCGATGTCCAACCGTCGAGGCCAGTGTCAAATGTGCTCGACGCGAGTACGCTTGCGCTCGCACCGCTCCAGCTGACAACGGTGCTCGACAAAGCCAATGCGACGCAAGCAATAATCGGTTGTATTCGTTTCATTAAGCTCTCCCCTAGTTGGTTTGGTCTCAATAAATTCAACAAGCCGCGTCGGTACCCTACGGTGCTCTTGCCGTAGCGTCAACGGAACGCGAGCAGAGGAAAAGCTGCCCGAGGGTGGCCCGTCCGCGACCGTCGACCGGTCATCGACGTGGGACGGAAGGCGGCGGTGGCGGCGGCTAGTTGGTTGCTGAAGGCACGCCCGAGCAGATCGCCCGCAATCCGAAGAGCTACACGGGGCAGTACCTGAAGCCGGTATTGGCGCGGAAGGCGAAGGCCCGGTGCGGGGTTATTTGATTCCTGGCGAAAGACGATCCTTCCGGCCTCTCTTGATCGTGGCCAGCCCCAGCCCCAGGAAGAGAACGAGCACCATCCCCCAGGTCGGCAGTTCTGGGATGGGCTCCCCGCTGCTCACAGTGGAAGCAGAGGCAGCTGTCGGACTGTCTGAATCGGGCGGCGGCGGCAAAACGCCAAGATCATGACTGGCGTCGCCAGAGTGCGGTGCTGGCTGGACGATGGCGCCGTGCGCGGCCGGCGTCGCGCGCGCTTCCGCGGCGCCTAGCGCCACAGAGAAACCGACCATGCAGAGTATGGTTTGCGCGCGCATGAACCCCCGTTTGGAAAAGCCGTACTCTCCGAATTTCGGTTCCGGAGAGCTCAAATCTAACTTAATTGCGGCGAATAATTTCAATGCAACCAACCATAATGTATCAACCTCGTCAAGTGATTTGGGGCCGTTAGCCTCAAACTCGCCGGTTTCGGGCCCCGCCCGATGGTAAATTCCGGGGTTCCTCAGCGGAACTCGAGTAGGTTAACGGCGCTGCGAGCGGGCAAATCGGATCGTGTTAGATCTCTGACTTTCGGAAGCGGAATTCGATCAGGCTGGTGAAGGGCTCGCCGGCCGCGCGGTGACAGGACGGCCCTTTGTCATGGCGGGGCTTCTGCTCAACCTGAACGCCTCATCCTTAAGTAATTGCAAGTTGTTACACGTTCTAGATCGCTCACGACTTTAACTGGCGTTCGCGGCGCGCCTCTCACATTCCTTGACCGGACTTGTGATGGAGCCGGTCGTTGCCCTAAGGCTTGCCTTAGCCGGAATTGATTTCGGACAGGGGACTTTGGATGTGTGGGATTGTCGGGATTCTCGGGGCCGGGCCGGTCGCGGGCTCGATTGTCGATGCGCTGAAGCGGCTCGAATACCGCGGCTACGATTCCGCTGGCGTGGCGACGCTTGAGAACGGGCGCTTGCAGCGCCGGCGCGCCGAGGGCAAGCTCAAAAACCTGGAGGCGAAACTTGCCGCAGCGCCGCTTGGCGGGGCTATCGGCATCGGCCACACGCGCTGGGCCACCCACGGGAAACCGACCGAAACCAACGCCCATCCGCATGCCTCGCCGAGGCTTGCGGTCGTCCACAACGGCATCATCGAGAATTTCCGCGCGCTCCGCCAGGAGCTCGCCGCCAAGGGCTACGCGTTCGCCACCGAAACCGATTCCGAGATCGCGGCGTTCGTCGTCGAGGACGAACTCGGCAAGGGCAAGCCGCCTCAAGACGCGGTTCATGCGGCGCTGAGGCGGCTGCGGGGCGCGTTCGCGCTCGTTTATCTGTTTGAGGGCGAGGAGAATCTGCTGATTGGCGCGCGGCAGGGCGCCCCGCTCGCGATCGGCTATGGCGAGGGGGAAATGTATCTGGGCTCCGACGCTCTCGCTCTCGCTCCGTTCACCGACCGCATCGCCTACCTCGAGGAAGGCGATTGCGTGACGCTGACCCGCGAGGGGGCCGACATTCGCGCGGCGAGCGGCAGCCAAGTCGAGCGCCGCATCCGACGCAGCCCGGCTGGCAGCCTGCTGGCGGAAAAGGGCAATTACCGCCACTTTATGGCCAAGGAGATCCACGAGCAGCCGGAAGTGGTCGGCCACACCCTCGCCCATTACGTCGATATGGCGGCGCTTAAACTGAAACCCTTCGCCTGGCCGGCCGATCCAACGAAGCTCACGCGCGTGTCGATCGTCGCCTGCGGCACCGCGTACATGGCGGGGCTTATCGGCAAGTATTGGATCGAGCGCTGGGCGCGCCTCCCGGTCGAGATCGATGTCGCCTCGGAGTATCGCTATCGCGAGGCGCCCATCGACGACGGCGGGCTCACCATCGTCGTGTCGCAATCGGGCGAGACGGCGGACACGCTGGCCTCGCTGCGCTACGTGAGGGACGGGGGAGCAAGGACAATCGGCGTCGTCAACGTGCCGGATTCGAGCATCGCGCGATTGACGGACGCGGTCGCCCCGACGCTCGCCGGCCCAGAAATCGGCGTCGCCTCGACCAAGGCCTTCACCTGCCAGCTCGCGGTCCTGGCGGCGCTCGCGATAGCCTTGGCCAAGGCGCGCGGCGTGATCGACGAAGCCGCCGAGTCGGCGCTGGTCGGCGAACTGGTCGTGACGCCAGGCCTTCTGGCCGAGGCGCTCAAGCTCGAGCCCGCCGCCGAGAGACTTGCGCATGTGGTCGCCCGCGCGCGGGACGTGCTCTACCTTGGCCGCGGCACGGCCTATCCGCTGGCGCTCGAAGGCGCGCTAAAGCTAAAGGAATTGAGCTACATACACGCCGAAGGTTATGCAGCGGGTGAACTTAAGCATGGACCGATCGCGCTCATCGACGAAGCGATGCCGGTGATCGTCATCGCCCCACGCGACGCGGTTTTTGAAAAGACGGTGTCCAACATGCAGGAGGTGGCCGCGCGGGGCGGCCGCCTCATTCTGATCGGCGACAGCCATGCGGCCGAGGAGGCGGGAGTGGCTGTCGAGCACGTCCTGCCGATGCCCGAAATGGCCGTCAATTTCGCGCCGATCGTCTACGCCGCGCCGATCCAGATGCTCGCCTATCACACCGCGGTCATTATGGGGAAAGACGCCGATCAGCCCCGCAACCTGGCGAAATCGGTGACCGTGGAATAGCGGGCTTCTTCAACGGCGCTCGCAGCGGGCTCCGCGGAAGCCGTAGTTTGGGTCGGGCTCGCAAAGGCCGCAGCCTTATCGCCAGTTTGCGTGGGCGCGCCCGATCTCGCCTTCGAAAAAGATGCTTCGATCGAGCTTGGCCACTCCGTCCCAGCCGCCGAGCGCGAGCGCGCGGTCGATCTCGCGCCGGAACAGCTCCAGCACCCAGAAGACGCCATCCTCGCCGGCGCAGGCGACGCCCCAGAGCTGCGGGCGGGCGATCAGCACGGCGCGCGCGCCAAGCGCGAGCGCCTTGACGACGTCGAATTCCGCGCCGGAAGCCGCCGTCGATAAGTACGGGCGCCCGACCGCCGACGGCCTCGACAATGGCGGGAAGCGCGCGGATCGAAGCGACCGCGCCGTCAAGCTGGCGCCCGCCGTGGTTAGAGACGATGATTCCGTCGGCGCCGCGCTTCACCGCCTCGTGCGCTTCGTCCGGATGCAGGATGCCCTTGAGGATGAGCGGCCCGCGCCACAAGCCGCGCAGCCAGTCGACGTCGCGCCAGCCGATGTCCGGATCGAGTTGTTCCATCATGAGAGGGCCGAAACCGGCCATCGAGGAGCGCGCGCCGTAATTGGCGAAGCTGGGCGAGCGCGTCTTGCGCATGCGGATGAGCCAGCCCGGACGGCTCGCGAGGTCCATGATGCGCCGCGGACCCCAGCGCAAAGGAAAGAACGTGCCGTTGCGCGCGTCGCGGTCGCGGCCCGCCACCACCTGATTGTCGACAGTGAGGATGAGCGCCTTGTATCCAGCGGACGCAGCGCGCGCGGCGAATTCCTTGGTAAGGCCCCTGTCCTTGTAGAGGAAGGTCTGCATCCATTTCGGGCCGGGTGTCGCCGCGGCGATCTCCTCCAGGCTCGACAGCGAAGCGTGGCTCGTCGAATAGATCGTCCCGAACCGCGCCGCGGCGCGCGCCGTCTCGATCTCTGCCCGAGGCCAGAGGAGCCCGGCGAAGCCGGTCGGCCCGATGACGACGGGCGAGGGGAGCCTAAGCCCAAAGAGCTCGACCGACTGGTCGCGCTTCGGCGCCCCCGCAAGCACAGTCGGAACGAGCTCCATCGCCGCCAGAGCGGCTTCGTTATTCCGCATGGTGATTTCGTCGCCGGCGGCGCCGTCGACCACGTCGAACAGCACGCGCGGCAATTGTTTCTGGGCCAGCGCGCGCAACGCGGCGATGCTGTAGCCTTTCCGTTCGAGCGTCGCCTTGTCCATCAGGCGTCGAGCCGATAGGCCTTGATTGCATTGTCGCGGAAAAGCTTGCGTTTGTCGGCAGACGAAAAGCCAGCCGTCGCCCAGTCCAGTGTCGAAAGCCACTGCAGATAACTGCCGGCAAGCTCGGACACCGGCCAGTCGCCGCCATAGAGGATGCGGTCGGGACCGAAGCAGGCGATCACGTGGTCGATGTAGGGTTTTAGCTGATCGCGGGTCCAGGTCTTGTGATCGGCCTCGGTGGTGACACCGGATAGCTTGCACACGACATTGGGCAGCGCGGCCATCTCGCGAATGTGCGTCCGCCATGGGTCTAGGAGCCCCGACTTGATCCCGGGCTTGCCGATGTGGTCGAGAACGAAGGACACCTCCGGGCATTGCCGCATCATCGCGAGCGTGTTCGCCGCTTGGGGATGGTAAATGCAGGCGTCGAACGAGAGGTTGTATTTCGGCAAGAGGCGCAGCGCTTCGAGAAAGCCGGGCTTCAGCACGAACTCAGGATCCGGCTGGTTCTGGATCAGGCGGCGCACGCCGCGCGTCGTCTTGAGCTTGGCCACGCGCGCCATTTCTGACTCGATCGCCGCTCCGCGCTCGAGCGGCAAGCAGACAACGGCGCCCCGCACGCGGCGGTCGTGGCTGGCAAGCCCGTCCACCCATTCGGCCTCGTCAAGATATTGCGGCATGTCGACATCGACTTCGACGAACACCAACCCTTCGATCTCATACGGCTTCGCCGCATTGGCGAGATCGTCCGGCGCCCAGTCGCGTTTAAGCGCCGGCGCGTCCTTCGACCAGGAATAGGCGAACCGCTGCTGGTCGAGGAGATGGATGTGAGAATCGATGATAGGAAAATCGATCACGCCAAACGCCTCTTTCTCGCTCTTCTTCTTGGTCCGTTTCAGCCTCTGCCGATCTTGCGCAGCGCGGGGACCTCGATCGGCAGCTCTTTCAATCCGCCGCGCACGCGCTCCAGCGTCGCCGCCTCTATAGCTTTGACGCGCTCGAGATTCTTGAGCGTCTCCTCGATGCGCGCGCAGGGGACGACGACCACGCCGTCGCGATCGCCGACCACCACATCGCCGGAGGCGACAGCCACGCCGCCGCAGACGATCGGCAGGCCGACCGAGCCAGGACCGCGGCGCTGAGGGGAATTGGGCGTGACGCCCATGGCGAAAGTCGGCAGGCCGACAGTTTCGAGGTCGTCGAGATCGCGCACAAGGCCATCAGTGACGAAGCCCGCGGCGCCGCGATTGCGCGCGACATACAGCAAGAGATCTCCGGTCACGGCAGCGGCGACATAGCCGTTGGTTGCGACCATGAACACGTCGCCCGGCTTGGATTCAGCAAGCGCTGCCAAAAACGCCAGATTATCGAGCGGGCCGCAGTCGCAGGTGAGCGCGACGCCGACGAACGAACCCCCCGCCAGCCGCTTGATCCGCCAGTCGAGGGCGCCTGTCCCGTTCATCGCGTCGACTATGAAGCTGGTCGGCGCGCGGAAGCGCTCGACGATATCGGCCGACGGGCGCTCGATAGACGGGGCGAAAACGATCGGCGGCGGTTCCTCAATCATGCACAGGCCTTGTGTCTTCGTTGTTTGGCGGCGGAGCCATCGCGCCGCATGGGTTGGAGAGCCGATAGAAATGCACGTTCGACGCGCTCGGGCAACCGCGACCCCGTCGCTAGCCCGAACGATTGCGCCCTATCAAGAAGGCGGCTGCTCATGCGGCGGTGATTGCGAGCCGCGCTCCCTCGAGCGGGGTCCCGCTGATCCGGGTTGTCCAGATCTCCCCCGCAGCGATCGGCGGAGCCCGTGTCACGGTGCCCGTGGTTATGATTTCGCCCGCCGCGAGCGCTGGATTGTGCGCGTCAACCGCCAATAGCGCCACAATCGCGCGTAACGCTGTAAGCGGCCCGTCGAGCACGTCGGCCCCGCGGCCGCGATCGCATGCGACATTGTCGCGCAGAAGCTCGACTTCCAGGGTAGGCAACTCGTGCGCCCACGCGCTCGCGCGCGGCGGGAAGGGATGACGCGGCCCGATCCAGAGCGAGCTGTGCATTGCGAAGCCGACGACGGCATCCGGCGGCAGAAAGCTCCATCCGGGAAAGATTGACTGGACGACCTCGAAGCCGTGCGCGACCCAGGCGACGCAGCCGGCGAGCTGGCGCTCGTCCATGTCGGGCGTCGGGACTGCGGCGAGCCCGAAGACGATTTCCGGCTCGATGCGCGGCTCGGACAGTCCGGCGAGCGGGACATGGGAGTCCGGCCCGAGGTCGTGCGCGGTGGACGCGTACATGTAGCCCCAAATCGGCGCTGCGACCTTGAGATTCGCCCATGCGGAACGATTGGTGAAACCGATCTTGCGTCCGACTGGCCTGTCGCCGCGGGCAATCCGTTGGTCGCAAATCGCTCGCGCCACGCGATAGGCGTCGGCTAACTCGAACCCCGGGCGGCGCGAGGTGAGCGGCGCGATCTGACGCCCCGTCCCGAGAACGCCCAGCACCTCGTCAACTATGGCTCTATCTTCCATCAGACGTGTCCCCTCCACCGGATTCTCACTGTCCGCACCAAATTTGACAGCGGAACGAGCGTCGTCAAGATTGGCGCTCGACGCAGACGAATTTTCCCGTGAGCCAGTTTCGGGTCAGGGGTTGAATCACCGAATCCGCCGTCGGGGGAGGTCGGATTCAAAACTAGCCAACGAACGGAGATCGGCAATGACGCAATTCGACAAGCTCGCCTTGACCCGGCGCGACGCGCTTAAGGTGGGGTTGGCCGGGGTTGCGGCTTCGGGCGCCATGTTCGGCGCCACACGCGCCGCGTTTGCCGACGATACGCTGGCGGAGATCAAGAAGCGCGGCGTGCTCTCGACCGCGACGGAAATGCAGTTTCCGCCGTTCGATATCTCCGACAATGGAACCTACAAGGGTCTCAACCGCGACCTCATCGACGCCGTCGGCAAGGAGATGGGGCTCAAGGTGACTTATCTGGATCTACCATGGACCAGCGTTCTGCCTGGGCTCGAAGCGAAAAAGTTTGATCTCTGCATCGCGCCGGTGACCATCACCAAGGAGCGGATGAAGCGCTACGCCTTCTCAGTCCCGATCGCCGACGCCACCGCGGCCCTGATGAAGCGCGCGGACGACAAGAGCATCATGAAGCCCGAGGATATCGCCGGCAAGACGGTCGGCGGCCAGAAGGGCACCTCGCAGCTCGCGCAGCTCAAGGAATTCGCCGCCAAGCTGCCGAAGCCGGTCGAAGTGAAGGAATACGTCGACAACAACCAGTCCTACGCCGACCTTGCCGCCGGACGCATTGACGCTTCGGTCAATTCGCTGCCGAACCTCGCCTACGTCGTCCAGCAGCGCTCCGACGCGTTCGCAATGGTGGCGCCGCCGTTCGGCCAGCCGACTTATTTCTCTTGGGTCGGCCGGCTGGATGACAAGACGCTGATCGACGCCATCAACGCGGCGATTCTCGCGGTCACAGCCGACGGGACGATGGCGAAGATCCAAAAGACCTGGTTCGGTCAGACGATGGACCTGCCGAAGACGGTGCCCGAGCCCTCCATCTGACGGCCATTCAAACGGAGGGGCAACTGGAATCTCCATCCTTCGAGACGCGCCGCTTGCGCGGCGCTCCTAAGGATGAGGATTTGTTCCAGCTCGTAGTCCACACTCACCTCGTCCTGAGGCGCCGCGAAGCGGCCTCGAAGGACGCGACTGAGGGATCCGATGCGCCGGCGGCTCCTCGCGCGCCGCCTGCATGAAACCCGAGGTCATCCTCCATTCGTTCGGTTATCTGACGCATGCGGCGGCGACGACGGTCGCTGTGTCCTTCGCCGGCATCGCATTCGGGTTCGCGATCGGCGCGCTCGTCTGCGTCGCGCGCATTTCGCCGCGCCCGTGGGTCAGGCGTCTCGGCGGAGCCTATGTCAGCGTATTTCGCGGCGTTCCGCTGCTCGTCCAACTCCTGTTCGTCTATTATTTTCTCGCCGAATACGGGCTCGACGTGCCGGCGATCGTGGCCGCGGTCGGGGCGCTGGCGCTGGCGTCGGCGGCCTATCAGGCGGAAATCCTGCGCGGGGCGCTCAACGCCGTCCCGCGCGGGCAGGGCGAGGCAGCGACCGCGCTCGGCTTCTCCGGCCTCGATATCTGGCGGCGCATTCTTCTGCCGCAGGCGTTGAGGATTTCGACGCCGCCCCTCATCAATGAGTTCATCCTCTTGATCAAGGCCTCGTCGCTTGTTTCGGTGGTCGGCATCGCCGAACTCACTCGCGTCAGCATGAATATCGCCACCCAGACCTATCGGCCGCTTGAGGCCTACGTCGGCGGGGGCCTGTTCTATCTCGCGATCAACCTTTGCCTGGCAGGCATGGGGGCGGTGGCGGAGCGGCGACTGGCGGGGGCAGCCAGCCGATGAACCTCGATCTATTCTGGCATTACGCGCCCTCGCTTCTGAGTGGCTTCGGCGTCACCATCCTGTGCTGGGGCGCAGGCAGCACGCTCGGCCTCGTTCTGGGGTTCGTGATCACGCTCCTTCGCCGACTCCAAATCCCGCCGCTCAACGGACTGATCAGGGCGTTCATCGAGCTGTTCCGCGGTACGCCTTTCCTGGTCCAGCTCTTCCTTCTCTACGCCGGCGGCCCGTCGGTTGGCCTCAGGCTCAGCGCGACTGCGGCGGGAATCCTCGGCCTTGGCCTTTACGCGTCGGCTTATTTCGCCGAGATCTTTCGCGCTGGCTTCGCCGCCGTGCCGGTCGGCCAGGTCGAGGCGGCGGTGAGCGTCGGCATGGCGCCTTTCGATACAATGCTGCGGGTCATGCTGCCGGGGGCGCTCATCGCCGCCGTACCCGCAATCGTCAACATGCTGATCATCCTGTCGAAGGAGACGGTGGTGCTGTCGATCATCACCGTGCCCGAACTCATGTACCAGGTGCAGACGATGGCGGCGGAGACCTTCACGGCGTTCGACGCGATCTTCGCCATGGCGGTCTTCTACTGGCTGCTGGTCGAAGCGGTTTCGCGCCTGGGCGCGAGGGTTGAATCTCGGGTGACTGCGTTTCTGGCGCATGAGGCGCGCGCATGAGCGCGCCCATGATCGAGCTGGCCAAAGTCAGCAAGAGCTTTGGCGCGCATCAGGTGCTTCGCGATGTCAACCTCTCGGTCAGGCGCTCGGAGGTCGTCTGCCTGATTGGGCCCAGCGGGTCGGGCAAGAGCACGCTGCTCCGATGCGTGAACTTTCTCGAGCCTTATGATTTCGGCGATCTGCGCATTGACGGCCGCCTAATCGGGTACGAGGACGCGAACGGAGCCCGCAGGGCGATGGCGGCGCGAGCCTTGCGCGAAATGCGGCGCGAGATCGGGATCGTGTTCCAGCATTTCAACCTTTGGCCGCATATGACGGCGCTCAGCAATGTCGCCGAGCCGCTGCGGCGCGTTCGCAAGCTTCAGGCTCGCGAAGCGGGGGATCGCGCAATGGCGATGCTGACCCGGGTCGGGCTCGCCGCCAAGGCCGACGCCTATCCGTCGCGGCTCTCGGGCGGCCAGCAACAGCGCGTCGCCATCGCGCGAGCGCTGGCGATGCAGCCCCGCCTCATGCTGTTCGATGAGCCAACCTCAGCGCTCGATCCCGAGCTGGTCGGCGAAGTGCTGGAGGTGATGAAGAGCCTCGCGGCCGAAGGCATGACGATGCTCATCGTCACCCACGAGATGGGCTTCGCCGCCCACGTCGCCGGCCGCATCGCTTTCATCGACGAAGGCCGCATCATCGACGAAGGCGCGCCGCGCCGCGTGTTCCACGAGAGCCCCGAGCCGCGGGTACGGCAATTCCTGCAGACCTACCACGACCGCAACGCATTCTGAGGGAAGGGCGCGCGCCACGCCCGGCGGCGCGCTCGCTTCTCCTTGTCGGCCCTTCAGCTTTGCGCCGCCCTTTCGTTGAGGATCGGAAGGCCGCGCTGGTGCCAGACCGGATAGGCCGGGTCGACGTCGCTCGCCGCGTCGAGCTTCGCCACCTGCTCGGGCGTCAGTTTCCAGCCGACGGCGCCGATGTTTTCGAGCAATTGCGCCTCGTTGCGCGCGCCGATGATGACGCTGGCGATGGTCGGACGACGCAGCAGCCAGTTGAGCGCGATCTGCGGAATTGTCTTGCCGGTCTCCTTGCCGACGCTATCGAGCGCGTCGACGATAGCGAACAGGCGCTTCTCGTCGTAGCGCGGCCCGGTTTCCGGAATGGAGTGGGCTCGGGTGCCGGGCTGCGCCGGCTGCCCGCGCCGGATCTTTCCCGTCAGCTTGCCCCAGCCGAGCGGGCTCCAGACGACCGCGCCGACGCCCTGATCGCGCCCGAGTTGCATCAGCTCCCATTCATAGTCGCGATTGAGCAGCGAATAATAGGCCTGGTGCGCGACGTATCGGGGATAGCCGTAACGGTCGGAAGCGGCGAGCGACTTCATGAGATGCCAACCGGAGAAATTCGAGCCGCCGATGTAACGGATCTTGCCCGCGCGCACGAGCTGATCGAGGGTGGAGAGCGTCTCCTCGACCGGCGTGTTGTAATCCTGACCGTGCAGTTGGAAGAGGTCGATCGTCTCGACCCCAAGCCGCTTGAGCGAACCCTCCACCGCCTCCAAAAGATGCTGGCGCGAGGAGCCATAATCGTTCGGGCCGTCGCCCATCGGGAAGGTCGCCTTGGTGGAAATGAGCAGGCGGTTGCGCTTAGTTTTGATCGCCTCGCCCAGGATCTGTTCGGCGAGCCCGGCGGAATAAACGTCGGCGGTGTCGAACAGGCTCACGCCGTGATCGAGGCAGAGGTCGATAAGACGGGACGCCCCGGCCGAGTCGGTCGATCCCCACGCCTTGAAGAAGTCGTTGCCGCCGCCGAACGTGCCCGTGCCAAAACTCAGCGCCGGCACGCGAAGGCCGGAATGGCCGAGACGATTGGTGTCCATACGTAACTCCTATCTTGCGGCGCAGCGCGTGGCCCCGCCGCGCTCGCACCATACGGGCGACGGCCGTGGCGCAGCTCATGCGAACTCATCTGGCGGCCGGGAGACCGGCCGTCATGGCGTCGGCAAACTTGCGCATGAGTGTCGCGAGCGCATCGATATCGCATGCGCCCGGCGTTTTGAAGACACGCGTGCGTGACTATTGGCCGAGGAAAGAGCCCCGAGGCGGCTCTTAGCGGCGGCCATTTCATTGGCCCCGAAAATCGGAAAGGGAACAGAGCGAGCACATCCGACGTTCGGGGAAAGTGAGGGCCCGCCTATGCTCGATGCCGAGATCCGTATTTCCGTTGATGTGGACATGCCGGCGCCGCCCGGCCTGCGCTATGTGTGCGACAACGGCCCGGCAATTCAGCGCAGGCGCGCGGGCAAGGGCTTTGCCTATTTCGACGCGAAGGGCGGGCGCGTCGCGAACGCCGACACCCTTCAGCGCATCCGCTCCCTCGTCATCCCGCCGGCATGGACCAATGTTTGGATTTGCGCCTCTGCGAACGGTCACATCCAGGCGACCGGCCGCGACGCCAAAGGGCGCAAGCAATATAAGTATCACGCCGAATACCGCGAGGCGCGCGAGCAGTCGAAATACGAGCACCTGTTTGCATTCGCCGCGGCGCTGCCGACGATCCGGGCGAAAGTCGCCGAACACATGAGCCTGCGCGGTCTGCCGCGCGAGAAGGTTCTGGCGACGGTCGTGCATCTCTTGGAGCGGACGCTAATCCGCGTCGGCAACGACGAATATGCAAGAAACAATCAGAGCTATGGGCTGACCACTCTTAGAAGCGATCATGTCGCGGTCGAGGGCGCCGAGGTTCGCTTTCAGTTCACCGGTAAGAGCGGCAAGCAATGGTCGCTGGCGATGCGCGACCGGCGCGTGGCGCGCATCGTCCGGGCTTGCCAGGAATTGCCGGGACAGGATCTACTGCAATATTTCGACGATGAGAAGGCGTTGCACGCGGTTTCGTCCGGCGACGTCAACGCCTACCTCAGAGAGATCACCGGCGGCGACATCACCGCTAAGGATTTTCGCACTTGGGCCGGAACGATGTTGATGGCGCGCCATCTCTCGATCGCCGATCCGTTCACAACCATGAGCCAGGCCAAGCGGGTCATGAGCGCGGCGGTCAAGAAGGTGGCAGCCGCTTTGGGAAACACTGCGGCCGTCTGCCGCAAGTCCTATATCCATCCGGCAATTTTGGACGCCTATCTCAGCGGCGCGTTTGCGCTCGAGGTTCTACAGGAGGGCGGCGCATCGCACCCGGTAGGGCTAAGGGCTGAGGAAGTCGCCGTTCTCGCGTTGCTGAAGGCTTCATAGTTGCGTTTCGCCGCGTGGCGGTGCTCGACGTTGGCGAGCCCTCAGCCCAGAGAGGTCTCGACGACTAGCGTCCCAGCAATTCTGCGGAGGCGGCATTCGTCACCGCCTTTACTGCGCGTTGGCAGGTGATAGGTTGTCGCGACCAGCTGAACGAGGGCGCGATGGCGACTTTCGACTCGAAGACAATTGCCCACATCCATCACGAACTGCATTCGCATCTGCCGTCAGAGCCGGCGCTGCGGACGAAGGCGCTGGAAAGCCTGCTCGCCGAGAAGAAGCTCATCGATCCGGCCGCGGTCGACGCCTGGATCGAAATGTATCGCGACGAGATCGGACCGAAGCGCGGCGCCGCCGTCGTGGCCCGCGCTTGGCGCGATCCCGCCTTCAAGGCGCGGCTCCTGGCCGACGGGACCGCGGCGATCGGCGAACTGGGGTTTGCAGGTCATGCGACCGGCCATCTGCAAGCGGTCGAGAACACGGCGGACGTCCACCATCTCGTCGTATGCACGCTCTGCTCCTGCTATCCGTACTCGATCCTGGGAGTGCCACCATCCTGGTACAAGTCGAACGAATATCGCGCCCGTGCGGTGCGCGACCCCCGCGGCGTGCTGGAGGAATTCGGCGTCAAGCTTGATGAGAGCACGCAGGTCCGCGTCTGGGACTCGACCTCGGAGCGGCGCTATGTCGTGGTGCCGCAGCGCCCGAACGGCGTTGAAGATTGGGACGAGGCGGCGCTGGCGAATCTCGTCAGCCGCAATTCGATGATCGGCACGGAGCGCGATCTTTCGCCTAAGCGATTGAACGCCTGATGGACGGCGTTCACGACCTCGGCGGACGCGAGAATTTCGGCCCCATCGTTGATAAGGCCGACGACAAGCCGTTTCACGCCGACTGGGAGATGCGCGCCTTCGGAATGAAACAGGCGTCGGCCTCGGCCAAGAGCTGGACGAT
This sequence comes from uncultured Alphaproteobacteria bacterium, assembly GCA_963775405.1. Taxonomy (GTDB): domain Bacteria; phylum Pseudomonadota; class Alphaproteobacteria; order Rhizobiales; family Beijerinckiaceae; genus Roseiarcus. The sequence continues at coordinate 34,956 of CAVZJI010000027.1, read as the reverse complement.
CGACTGGTTTCGCCACTCCCGCGAGCTTACCGATCCCGTCGACTATCTGACGCGGCCCTATTTCGACCAATGGCTCACGACGCTCGCCGCGCAACTGATCGACGAGGGCTATTTGACGCTCGATGAGATCAAGGCCGGCGCCGCGACTTTTGCGCCGAAGCCCAGCGTGCCACCGCAAAGCGCGGAGGCCGTGCGCGCCTATGTCAAGAGGGCGAGGAGTTTCGCGGTTGGCGTCAACACGCCGCCGCGCTTCGCGCTTGGCGATGAGGTGCGATGCCGGCTCGATGGCGGCTCGGGTCACACGCGCCTGCCCGGATATGTGCGGGGCAGGGCAGGGGTGATCCACGCCCATCACGGCGGCCATGTTTTCGCCGACGCGTCGGCGCGAGGCGAGGAGCGGGGCGAGCATCTCTATACCGTGAGCTTTGCCTCTGCGGACCTATGGCCGGAAGCGAAGGGAAGTCGCGATCGCGTGTTCGTCGATCTCTGGGAGAGCTATCTTGAACCGGCCTGAGCTTGGCTTTCTCAAAGCCAAGGACGGAGACCCGGTGTTTGGCGAACCTTGGCACACGCAAACGCTCGCTCTTGCCGACTTTCTGGTGAAAAGCGGCGCAATCGCATCCGCGCGTTGGGCCGAGACCCTCGGAGCCGAGATCAAGGCGCTCAACGCCGAGCCCGACGATCGGGAGACCTACTATCGCGCCGTGCTCGGTGCGCTCGAGCGGCTGCTCGCGGAAAACGGCAGCGTAACTCCCGCGGAACTCCACGAGCGCGAGCACCAATGGGAGCGCGCCTATTTGCGCACTCCCCATGGAAAACCGGTCGAGCTCGCTGCGGGCATGGAGCCGGAGTAGCAGACGCAGCCTTTCGGGTGGAAGTCCTAGCCGAGCAAACGCCAGCCCTCGGCGTCGCGCTCGAGCACCGTTGGGCGTAAGCCGAACGGCTCCGGTGTGACGCCGCGGATCCAGAGCTCCATACGCTCGATCCGGACCTCGACAAAAATCGCATTCGCTTGGTCGGCCGCGCTCGGAAAGTAGACCTCATAGGCGGTCTTCCAACGGCAGCGCGTCTCGGATGCATCCTCGCGCAGCTCGGCCTTCCCGATCAAGGTGGCGAAGGCGAGGTCGGGATCGTGCTGAACGAGGATAGAGACCTCGCTCGCGCGCCGCATATCCGCGGCCTTGTTCGACCGCCGATCCGTGAGGAACCGGATTTTCCACTGATCCCCGCCCGGGTCGTTCAGGATTCGCGCCATTGGTCGGACGTGAGGAGCTCCGGCTTCGGTCGCAGTCGCGAGCCAGCAATAGCGCGCGTTGCGCATCGTCTTGGCCGCGCCGTCTAAAAGGGGAGTGAGATCAACGGCGTCGGGCTTGGCCTTCGTTTCCAGCATTGGAGTGGCCTCCGCTTTCGCGCCCCGCCGCCGCGATGACTATCAGATATTGACCGTCACGTCTAGACCGAATAGTCTACAAATATGGGGCGCGCGCAATTCGACCAGGAAGGCTTCGTGGCTGCCGCCCGCGCGCTTATCGCCGAGCGCGGGCCGCAGGCTGTCACGGTCGATTCCGTCGCCGAGCGGCTGAAGGCGCCCAAGGGCTCGTTCTATTATCGCTTCGCTTCGCGCGATGCGCTGCTTGGCGAGGTGTGGCTCAACACGGTGTTCGCCTATCAGGAGGGTTTCGTCGCGGCGATCGAGGCGGGCGACGGCTTAAAGGCCGCGCTCCACACGCCCGCTTGGGCGCGTTTGCATTTGGATGACGCACGGCTGCTGATGCTCTACAGCCGCCACGATTTCGTTCAGGGCGACTGGCCGGCGCCGCTCAGGCGCGGCGTCGCCGCTCAGGCCGAGCGCTTCGAGGGCTGTTTGCGGACGTTTGCCCGCGGCGCCTTCGGCGGCGCCGGTCGCGCCGAGATGCGCCGCGCGACATTCGTCCTGGCGGAGGTCCCGATCGCCGCCGTCAAGCCACACCTGCAGTGGCGCGAGCGGCCGCCGAAGCTGGTCGACGAATTGATCACGAAAACGTATCGCGCAATTGTTGGCGCAGGCACGGCCGCAGCAGACCGGCGCTCACCGGCCTAGCGATCGCCCAGGCTCGGCAAGTCGAGGCCCTTCTCCTTCGCGCAGGCGATCGCCGTCTCATAGCCGGCGTCGGCGTGGCGCATGACCCCGGTCGCCGGATCGTTCCAAAGCACGCGCTCGATGCGCCGCGCCGCTTCCGGCGTGCCGTCGGCGACGATGACCATGCCGGCGTGCTGCGAGAAGCCCATGCCAACGCCGCCGCCGTGATGGATCGACACCCAGGTCGCGCCTGAGGCGCAGTTGAGGAGCGCGTTTAGAAGCGGCCAGTCGGAGATGGCGTCGGAGCCGTCCTGCATCGCCTCGGTTTCGCGGTTGGGCGACGCGACCGAGCCGGAATCCAGATGATCGCGGCCGATGACGATCGGCGCCTTGAGTTCGCCGGACGCCACCATTGCGTTGAAGGCGAGGCCAAGGCGGTGCCGGTCGCCAAGTCCAACCCAGCAGATGCGTGCGGGCAGGCCCTGGAACTTGATGCGCGCACGCGCCATGTCGAGCCAATTGTGCAAATGCGGGTTGTCCGGCATCAGTTCCTTGACCTTGGCGTCGGTCCTGAAAATATCTTCGGGATCGCCAGACAGGGCCGCCCAACGGAACGGCCCGACGCCGCGACAAAACAAAGGACGGATGTAGGCAGGCACGAAGCCGGGGAAGTCGAAGGCGTCCTTGACGCCTTCCTCCAGCGCCATCTGCCGAATGTTGTTACCGTAATCGACGGTTGGCACGCCGGCGTGCGCATAAGCAAGCATCGCCCGCACATGTTCGCCCATCGACGCTTTGGCCGCACGCTCGACGCCCTTGGGATCGCTCGTGCGGCGCTCCTCCCATTGCTCCAGGCTCCAGCCTTTGGGCAGATAGCCGTTGATGGGATCATGGGCCGAGGTCTGGTCGGTGACGATGTCGGGCCTGACGCCGCGGCGCAAAAGTTCGGGCAGCACTTCGCCGGCATTGCCGAGCAGCGCGACCGAGACAGCTTTGCGCTCCTTAGTCGATCGCTCAATGATCGTGAGCGCGCTGTCGAGATCCTTGGCCTGGACGTCGATATAGCCGGTGCGCAACCGGAATTCGATGCTCGAAGGGCGGCACTCGACCGCGAGCAGCGAAGCGCCGGCCATCGCTGCGGCGAGCGGCTGCGCGCCTCCCATGCCGCCGAGGCCGGCAGTGAGAATCCATTTTCCCTTCAGATCGCCGCCGAAGTGCCTGCGCCCCATCTCAACGAAGGTCTCGTAGGTGCCCTGCACAATGCCCTGCGAGCCGATATAGATCCACGAGCCCGCAGTCATCTGCCCGTACATCATGAGCCCCTTGCGATCCAGCTCGTTGAAGCAATCCCAGGTCGCCCAATGCGGCACGAGATTGGAGTTGGCGATGAGCACGCGCGGCGCGTCGGCATGGGTGCGGAACACGCCAACCGGCTTGCCCGATTGGACGAGCAGCGTCTGATCGCTCTCGAGCCGACGCAGGGTCGCGACGATGCGGTCGAACGCCGGCCAGTCGCGCGCCGCCCGCCCGATGCCGCCATAAACAACGAGCTCGCCCGGCCGCTCGGCGACCTCGGGATCGAGATTGTTCATGAGCATCCTGAGCGGCGCTTCGGTCAGCCAGCTCTTGGCGCTGAGCTCAGTTCCGTGGGGCGCGCGGATGACGCGCATGTTGTCGATGCGGGCTGGCGCGGTCATGGGATCAATCCTTCAGGGGAGGCTTGTCATCCTCGGCGGACCGGAGGTCCGACCGGGGATCCAGAGTTGCGGCCGGCTGGTGTTAAGCGCTGGATTCCCGATCGGTCGCTTTTCTCCCGTCGGGAATGACAATGAGTGATTGTCTTCATGAGCCGCTGACCTCCGAAAAGATGGCCTCGAGGACGCGTTTGATCGTTGCGCGCGTCGGCGCCGCGCGTTTTTCGTCGATCGGCGTTGGCCAGTTCTCTGGCGCCGGACGGTCGGGCTCCCACATGTAGGCGCGGCAGGCGAGTTCGAGCTGCACAGCCTCGACGCCTTCGCTGGGGCGCCCAAAGACGCGGGTGATCCAGCCGCCCCTGAAGCGCCCATCCACGGTGGACGTTTGCCCACTCGCCGTTAATACGGCGCCAACCGTCTCGCGCAGTTGAGGGTCGCAGCTTGCGCCGGAATTCGTGCCCAGATTGAAGACCGGCAGCTCGCCGTCGAACAGACGCGGGATGATTGAACGAATGGAGTGGGCGTCAAACACAGCCACGCGCTTATGCTTCTGGCGCAGACGCGCAATCTCACCGGCGAGCGCCGCGTGATAGGGATCGAAGTAAAGACGCCGACGGTTTGCGATGTCGCCCGTGTCTGGCGCAAGGCCCTGCCGGTAAAGAGGCTCGCCGTCGAAGGTGGTGGTCGGGATGAGTTCCGTCGTCGCCTGACCGGGATAGAGCGACGCTCCGCTTGGATCGCGATTGACGTCGATGATCGAGCGTGAGAGGCGGGTTCGCACCAATGTCGCGCCGAGGGGTTCGACAAAATCGTAGAGCTCGTCGAGTTGCCAATCCGCGTCCTTGCGCGCGAGCCACGGACTGACGAGAGCGGCCTCGAATGTCATGAGATCCGTGCCCGCATGGGGAATGCTGACGATGAGCGGCATGTCGCGGCGCTCGACGATTAGCCAGTCGGGCCGCTCGCTGGTCATCGCGCCGGGTTCTCAAGTCCGGGCAACGCCGCAGCGCCGACCGCATCAATGACGGCCCTGCGACTCACGAGGCTGGTCGCCGCGATGATGTCGGGATGAAAGTAACGGTCGTCTTCCAGGCGGGGAACTTCGCGCCGCAGGAGCGTCCGCACGGCTTCGAGCGGCGCGCTTGAAGTGAGGGGGCTATGAAAGTCGCACGCCTGAGCGGCAGCGAGCAGTTCGATGCCGATGACCGACATTGCGTTGTCAGCCATCGACGCCAGGCGCCTCGCGCCGTGCGCGGCCATCGAGACGTGATCCTCCTGGTTGGCGGAAGTCGGGATCGAATTGACGCTGGCCGGATAGGCGCGCGTCTTGTTCTCGGCGACGAGCGCCGCTGCGGTCACCTGCGCAATCATGAACCCGGAATTGAGCCCGGGCTTCGGGGTCAGAAACGCGGGCAGGCCGGAAAGCGCAGGATCGACCAGAAGCGCGATCCTGCGCTCGGCCAGCGAGCCGATTTCGCAAATCGCGAGCGCAATCACATCGGCCGCGAAGGCGACCGGCTCGGCGTGAAAATTGCCGCCTGACAGCGCTTCGTCGGTATCGGCGAAGATGAGCGGATTGTCGGAGACGCCGTTGGCCTCGATGAGGAGGGTCGTGGCGGCCTGGCGCAAGAGGTCGAGGCAAGCGCCCATCACCTGGGGTTGGCAGCGCAGGCAATACGGATCTTGGATTCGTTCATCGCCAGTGAGATGCGAAGCGCGAATGGCGCTCCCGGCAAGCATCCCGCGAAGGGCCGCGGCGACTTCGATCTGTCCAGCGTGGCGCCTGAGCGCATGGATGCGCGCGTCGAACGGGGTATCCGATCCGCGCGCGCCGTCGGTCGACAGAGCGCCAGTCGCCACGGCGGAGCCGAACAGCGTCTCGGCCTTGAATAGGCCGACGAGCGCATTGGCGGTCGAAAATTGCGTGCCGTTGAGCAGCGCGAGCCCTTCCTTGGGGTGAGGCGTGATGGGCTCCAGGCCGACTTCGGCGAGCGCGGCCGCGGCGGGCGCGACGCGATCGCCTACGCGAGCCTCGCCAACGCCGATCATCGCCGCCGCCATATGGGCGAGCGGCGCCAGATCGCCCGACGCGCCCACCGATCCTTGCGACGGGACCACGGGCGTGACGCCGCGCGCAAGCATGGCCTCGATCAGAGCAAGCGTCTGCGGTTGAACGCCCGAGGCGCCCTGAGCGAGGCTGCCGAGTTTAAGCGCCATCATGAGCCGTGTTGTCGGCACGGAAGCCGTTTCGCCCACGCCCGCAGCGTGCGACAGAACAATATTGCGCTGAAGCTCAGCAAGGTCTGCGGGCTTGATGCGCACGCCCGCCAATTTGCCGAAGCCGGTATTGATTCCGTACACCGGTTCGCCGCGGGCAAGAATCCGCTCGACTGCGGCGGCGCTCGCGGCCACGCTGGCCTGACTAGCAGGATCGGCGGCCATCGGTTCGCCGCGCCAGATCGCGCGCCAGTCGGAGAGCGACGCCTCGCCGGGGCGAATCATGACGGTCATCGTCCCCTCCAGACGCGCGCATGTAGGGGATTGAAGCCGAGCCGATAGACTAGCTCAGCTGGCCGCTCGATCTCCCAGATCGCGAGATCAGCCCATTTGCCGGCTTCCAGACTGCCTGTCTCGTCTGTGAGGCCCAGGGCGCGCGCCGCGTTGCGGGTCGCGCCGGCGAGGCACTCGTCGACCGTGAGCCCGAACAAAGTCGCCGCCATATTGAGCGCGAGTAGGATCGAAGTCATCGGCGACGTGCCCGGATTGGAGTTGGTGGCGACAGCCACTGGCACGCGATGCTTGCGCATGAGGGCAACCGGCGGCGCCTGTCGTTCCCGCAGCATATAATACGCGCCGGGCAGCAGCACCGCGACGACGCCAGCTTTCGCCATTGCTGCGAGGCCGGCCGCGTCGGCATATTCGAGGTGATCGGCAGACAGCGCGCCGAATTCGGCGGCAAGCGAGGCGCCGCCTGAATTCGACAATTGGTCCGCATGCAGCTTGACCGGAAGCCCTGCGCGTTTCGCGGCTGCGAACACTCGCGCGATCTCGTCGCGCGCGAACGCAATCCGTTCGCAAAACCCATCGACAGCGTCAATCAAGCCTTCATTCGCCAGCGTCGGGATCATCGTGTCCACGACATAAGCGATATAGGCGTCGCGTTTGTCGGTGAATTCCGGCGGCAGCGCGTGAGCGCCCAAGAACGTCGCGCGGATCGCGACTTCACGCTGTTTGGCGAGCCGGCGCGCGGCGCGGAGCGACCTACGCTCGGCGTCAAGGTTTAGCCCGTAGCCGGATTTGACTTCGACCGTGCCAACGCCCTCGGCGATAAGAGCGTCCAAACGCTTGAGCGCTGATCGGAGGAGTTCGTCTTCGCTCGCGGCGCGGGTCGCGCGCACGGTGGACAGAATGCCGCCGCCTTGGCGGGCGATCTCTTCATACGTGGCGCCGGCGAGCCTGAGTTCGAATTCGTGCGCCCGGTCGCCCCCGTAAACGAGGTGGGTATGGCAATCGATCAGCGCAGGGGTGATCCAGCGGCCTTCGCAGTCGACCACGCGGGCGCCGTTGCGCCATGCCGCCGGAAGCTCGGCCTGCGGGCCTACGAAAGCGATGCGTCCTTCGCGCGCGGCGATTGCGCCGGACTCGAGGATTCCAAGTCCCGCCTGCGTCGGCGCGAGCGTCGCCAGACGGGCGTTGAGCCAAACCGTATCGAGAGGGTTGGGAGCGTTTGTTTGAACCATGGCGCTCAACGGCTTCCCGCCGCAGACCATTTCATGCTTAGACCGAATTGCTCGAAAGGCAAGGCAGCGGCTTCAGCAGCTGATCGAGACAAGCGGAGGCGACCGGTGCCCACCCTTTATGCCGCAAGAGCGCTGACGCCGGAGGGCTGGAAGTCGGACGTCCGCGTAACGATGGACTTCGGCGCGATCGCCGCCGTCGAGATCGGCGTCGTGGCCGAGGAGGGGGACGAGCGTCATGCGATCATGGCGCCCGCGGCGGCGAACCTGCACAGCCACGCCTTCCAGCGCGCGATGGCCGGACTCGCTGAAGTCAGGGGCCAGGGCGACGACACGTTCTGGACCTGGCGCGAAATCATGTATCGCTTCGCGCTGCTGATGTCGCCGGATGACGTCGAGGCGGTCGCCGCGCAGCTCTATGTCGAGATGTTGGAGGCGGGTTTCGCCACCGTCGCCGAATTCCACTACCTCCATCACGCGCCCGATGGTTCGCCTTACGCCGAGCCTGCGGAAATGGCCGGCCGCATTCTGTCGGCGGCTCGGCGTGTCGGCATCGGCATGACGCTGCTCCCAGTGTTCTATGCCCATTCGACGTTTGGCGGAGCGCCGCCCAGGCCGGAGCAGAGACGATTTATCAACGACCTCTCGTCGTTCGCGCGTCTCGTCGACGATTGCCGCGAGATGATCAAGGCGGATGGGGGCGAGGCGATCGGCATCGCGCCGCATAGCCTTCGCGCCGTGACGCCGAGCGAATTGTCCGAGCTTCTGTCTGTGGCCGGTGACGATCCCATTCACATTCACGCGGCCGAACAAATCAAGGAAGTGGAGGATTGTGTCGCCTCGTTGGGAGCTCGTCCGGTGCGCTGGCTGCTCGACCATGCCGGCGTCGACGCAAAGTGGTGCCTCGTCCACGCGACTCACATGGATGAGGAAGAGACACGCGATTTCGCCCGCTCGGGCGCGGTCGCCGGGCTTTGTCCAATCACGGAAGCCAACCTGGGCGATGGCGTCTTCAACGCGGCGGACTACATTCGCGCTGGTGGGCGCTATGGCGTCGGCACCGACTCCAACGTCTCAATTGGCGTCGCCGCGGAATTGCGCCAGCTCGAATATGCCCAGAGATTGCGGGAGCGGGCGCGGAATGTTTACGCTCCACCACGCGCGTCGTCCGGCCGGACGATGCTCGACGCGATTTGGGTCGGCGGCGCGCAGGCCTTGCGGCGAAACTCGGGCAAGCTCGCACCCGGAGCGTCGGCCGACATTCTTTCCTTTCGCGCCGACCATCCCACGCTTGCCGGCAAGGCCGACGATCAGGTGCTCGACGCGTGGATATTCTCGGCCGGTACTCCGCTCGTCGATTGCGTTTGGAGCGGCGGACTGAAAGTCGTCGCCGGCGGCCGCCATGTGTTCAAGGATGAGATCGCCGCGCAATTCGCAAAGACGATGCGGGAACTCAGCTAACCGCCAAAGTCGTGATCACCTAACGCCGCCCGCCGAGCTCATCGATATGGACCAGCAGGTCGGCCGGGTCCTCGTAGACGCGGAACGCGGTGGCCTGCTGCAGTTCGCTAGCGCCATAACCGCCGCATAAGAGGCCGACCCCGAGCGCGCGACAGCGCGCCGCCGCCAGCATGTCCCAGATGCTGTCCCCGACCACGACGGCTCTCTCGATCGGCGCGTTCAACCGGGCGGCGGCGGCCAGGAACAGGTCGGGATCGGGCTTGGCGTATTTGACCTGATCGCGTGTTACGACCGGGGTTACAGCGGGATCGACGCCGAGCGCGGCGAGGTTGACTGCCGCCGTCTCCATTCGGCCGCTAGTGGCGATCGCCCACGGGAGTCCTGCGTTGGTCAGCCAAGCCAGTAATTCGCGAGCGCCTGGCAGGGGGCGAATGGAGGCGGACATCCGACGATAGGCTTCGACATGCAGATGGCGCAGGCGCTCGAGCCGGTCATCGCTGAGGTCCGTTCCGGTCTCGCGTTTGAGCTGGTTGGTGAACAGGCCGCCGCTCATGCCGATCTTGCGATGGATGCGCCAGACGGAGATGTCGACGCCTTCGCTGTCGAGTGCTTCCTTCCAGGCCAGCACGTGCTGGTAGACGCTGTCCACCAGCGTCCCATCGAGATCGAACAAAAACACGGGCTCGATGCGCATCGGCCTTGCGTCCTCGAACATGCATCGCCGCGCCATCAGCGGCGCCATTGACGCAGAGGGGCAATCCGCCAGCGCGCGCGCCGATTGTCAATCGCAATTCGGTCAGGCCGCCCCACCGGGCGGCTTCAAATTTAGTTATTTTATTGAAGCGCATCAATATTCAATTAAGTATAGAATGGTCACCAGTAAAGGTTAAACTTAAGGCGTCCTTTGTGAGGTCAGCAATTCGTGCCATAAGTTGTTGACCGCTCTTAAATGGAGCAAATTGATGTACGGTTTTGATCAAATTGGCTCGACCCTCGGCGACTTCGTCGACGCCGTGTTTCACCCTTCGGTCGCTAACCTTCCTGCGGGGTTCCTCGTCCTCATCTTCGCGGTTCTGATGATCGCCGCGATGCCAGAGGGCGCGCGGGAGAAGATGCGTTTGGCCAGCCTGGCGGCGGTCGGACTAATCGTCAGTTTGTCCCTAACTTGGCCGGTGACCTCGGCGATCCTGCGCTAAAGACGGCGGCGGCCGCCTCCGGGCGGCCGCCTGTTATTTGTGAGTGATTTGGGCGCAACGGTTCAGGCCGCTCGCTCAATAGCGTTGGCGGACCCGAGGCGCGGCCGCAGGCCCGACGCAACGCACGCCGAGTCTGCGAAGGATGGCGTCGCTTTTGGGCGAGGGATCCGGCGTGCCGGTCAAATTGGCCCTCACGGCGGCCATAGCACCACAATACGAATATGGTAGATCGACGTTGGTAACAGAAACGATCTGCTGAGCGGCGACGACGCCGACAGAGCAGAGTAGGGAGATCGCCGCCCAGGTGAAGCGCATGACTATGATTCCTTAATCGTCCGCGCCGTGCTGCTCGCGAGAAACCCTCTGGCTCAACTGGGCTCACAAAACGCGGTGGATATGTACGGTTTAAGCGAGCGGGCTGGAACGAGCCTGACGTGCTGCTTGCCGGTCATAACAGAAAGGCGAGCGCCGACTCGCACGCCTCCTCCGCCTTCAGCGTAAGAAGCCTGTCAGCCCGTGTTCGGCCAAGATTGACCGCAGCCACCGGTTTTCCGAGGCCGGCCGCCCGTTGGACGAAGCGGAAGCCTGAATAGACCATCAGCGAGGAGCCGACGATTAGCATGGCGTCGGCTTCGTCCAGATGGCGGAAGGCCGCGTCGACCCGGTTGCGAGGAACGTTCTCCCCGAAGAACACCACATCAGGCTTGAGCACGCCGCCGCAGCGCCGGCAAGAGGGGATAACGAAGGACGAACAGTCCGCGCCTTCGAGGTCCGCGTCGCCGTCCGGCGCTTCCGCTGCGTCACGATCGAGCCAATCGCGGTTCAGCCGGCCGAGTTCGTCCTGCAACTCACCACGCGGCGATCTGCGCTCGCAATCCATGCAGCGGACGAGATCGATCCGCCCATGCAGGTCGATCACCTTCATGCTGCCGGCCGCTTGGTGCAGCCGGTCGACGTTCTGGGTCAAAAGAAGCTCGCTTCTGCCCATCGCCTCGAGCCGCGCCAAGGCGCGATGCGCGTTGTTGGGTTGGGCCCCCCGAATGAGGCGCCAGCCGATGAGACTGCGCGCCCAATAGCGACGGCGCGTTTCTTCCTCGCCCATGAAGGCTTGATAGGTCACCGGCTGCGCGCGCTTCCAGTGGCCATCGGTGTCGCGATAGTCCGGAATCCCTGATCGCGTGCTACAGCCGGCGCCAGTCAAGACGAAGAGCCGCCGATGCCGGTCCACAAAGTTTTGGAGATTGCCGCATTCGGTCATGTCGCCAAAATAGTGCCGCGAGGCGGCATCCGCCACTAAACCCGAAGCGCTCGCGTGTGCGCTCCCTTCATTCCCACAATCGTGGACGGGCCGTTCCGTCATCGCCGACGTGGACATGGCTGGCGCATATCGATAGCCTCACGCAAAAGGCGTCGCGTTCCGAGTAAGGCGTCGAGCGGGAGGAAGACGGGATGGGCCAAGGGCGATTGCGCGCGGCGGTCATCGCACTCGCGATAAGCCTTCTTGTGATGGCGGCGCGGGCTGATTTAGCGCGTCATTTCAGTTTCGCCTATGACCAGCCGCACTCGACCGGCTATGGCGTTGCTGCGGACCTCTTCAATAACAAGCTCATGGAATTGAGCCACGGGTCGATGACGATCGACCAGTTTCCAGGCGCGCAACTGGGGCAGGAGCCCCAGATGCTGCAAAAGATACGCACCGGCGACATCGATTTCATGATCAGCTCGACCGCGAACGCGGCGACCGTCGCGCCGGAATCCGGCGTGCTGTCAATCCACTATCTCTTCCATTCGGAAGACCAATTGATCAAGGCGATCGCCGACCCCCGGCTGATCGCTGCGGTGCAGGAGATGTTCGGCGCGTCCGTGAAGGACGGGCACGTGCTGGCGCTCGCCACGCTCGGCCTGCGGGATCTCTACGGCAAGCGTCCAGTAACCTCGGTCACCGACCTCAAGGGTTTCAAGGTTCGGGTCCAGGCGACCCCGACCGAGGACACGCTGTTCCCGGCCTACGGCGCGCAGACCGTGCACATGCCGTTCGGCAGTGTCTACACCTCGCTGCAGACCGGGGTGGTCGACTTCGCTGAGAATGGCGTCAACGTCTACGACAGCAACAAGCACTATGAAGTGGCGCCAGTGCTGTCGATGACCGAGCACGAGGCCAACAACAGCGTCATTTGGATCAGCGACAAGCTATGGACGTCGCTGACGGACGAACAGAAGGGCTGGGTGCAGGCGGCGGCGACCGAGGTCGGCTTAAAGCAGCCGGCGCTGGCGATCGCGCTCGAGCACAAGTCGCTCGCCAAGCTGCAAAAACTGGGAGTCAAAGTCGTTACCGACGTCGACAAGGCGAGCTTCATCAAGATCGCCGAACCGCTGCAGGATAAACTCGCCAAAGGCCTTGGCCCGCACGCGGAAAAGATCCTGCAGGTCTGCCGCTCGATCCAATAGAGATGGACGGCCGCGCCGACCTCGTCCTCGACGCCGATCGGCACCTCAAATGGCGGGCGCTGGACCCGCTCGAGCGGGTTCTGATGCAGCTCTGCGGCGTATGCCTGGTCGGCTTCACCTCGACGACGCTGCTTGACGTTCTGACCAGAGTTGCCGGCCATCCCCTGTTGTGGCCGCAGGAAGTCACGTCGGCTTTCTTCATCTACGGCGTCTTCATTGGCGCCTCGGTCGCGACGCGACGCAACGATCACCTGCAACTCCTGGCCTTGACGGAGTTGATGAGCGGCGCGATGCGGCGGATGTTCGAGGTCATGAATCGCGTCGTTGTCATGGGCGTCGGCCTCTTCTTCGTTGTTTATGGCTGGCAGAATTTCCTCACCGGCTTCGGCAGCTTCCGCATGCCGTCGATGTTGCCCATCGCTTATCTCTACGCGCCCATTCCGCTATGCGGAGCGCTGGTGGCGCTGTTCAGCCTCGAGCAGATCGTCAATGGCTTGCGCAGCGGCTTCGAGCCCCCGCCGTCCGCGCACGTCGCTTAAGCTCGATGCCCAACAGCGCCATCCTTCTGATCATGACCGCGCTCTTTCTCGTGCTCGGCTATCTCGGCGTGCCGGTGGCGTTTTCGTTGATGGCGGGCGTTATCGCCGGCACAATGCTGACACCGGTCTCGTTGCAGTCAATCGTCGGGCAGGCCTTCAACGGCGTCGATTCGGAAGCCTTGATGGCGATTCCGTTCTTCCTTCTGGTTGGGGAGCTGATGACGTCGGCGAATGTCGTCGTGCGCATCGCCGAGCTGTCGCAGGCGCTGGTCGGCCATATTCGCGGCGGACTTGCGCAGGTGACCACGGTCTTCAGCATGTTCTTTTCCGGCATGTCGGGCTCATCGTCGGCGGACGTTGCGGTGTTGAGCCGGACGATGGCTCGCCCGATGGCGAAGGAAGGCTACTCGCCGGCCTTTGTCGCGGCCCTGATCGCCGCCGCATCGACCATCGCCAATCTGGTGCCGCCGAGCATCATGGCGGTCGTCTATGGCGCGGTGGGCAATGTCTCGATCGCCGGACTGTTTCTCGCCGGCATTCTGCCCGGCTTGATGGTCGGCGCCGGCCTCATGGTGTTTTGCTACTTCTTCGGACCGGTCGGGTTTCGCCGGCCGCGGTCGAGTTTCACCAATCTCGTCGCGGCAGCGCGAGCAGCCGCCCTCCCAGGGCTAATCCCCGTGATCCTGCTTGGCGGCATCATGACCGGCTGGTTCACGCCGACCGAAGCCGGCGTCGTCGCCGTCGCCTACATTCTCATTGTCGTGATTCCCGCGCTCAATCCGGGCCACTTGAAGTCGGTGTGGCGCGACTTCGTGCAAGCCGGATTGATCTACTCGCTGCCGCTGATCACCATCGCCTCGGCGTCCGCGTTCGGCTGGCTGCTCGCCTATCTGCGCGGTCCGATCGTCGTCTCGGGGTGGATCGGCGATGTGGCGGGCGGCGATCCGCGCGCCGTCATGTTCCTTCTGGTGGCGGTGTTCACCATCGTAGGCGACTTCATCGAACCGATACCGGCGATCATCATCTTCATGCCGGTTGTGAATCAACTCACTGACCAGGCGTCCATCAATAGCGTGCATATGGGCATCGTACTGATCATCACGCTCGCCTTCGGCCTGATCACCCCGCCATACGGACTGTCGCTTTTGATGGCGTCCAAGTTCGTCGGCGTCCGCTTCTCCTCGGCGCTGCGGGCCTCGCTGCCGATTTACGTGATCTTCTTTGTCACGATCGCCTTTGCGATCTTTTTCCCGAAGGCGGTGCTTTGGCTGCCGAAAGCGCTTTTTCCGGAATCGGTTGGCTGCTTCAAGGGGCCAGACAGCGGGCAATATATCTGCCCTTGAGCGCGCCTAATTGAACCCGTACAGCGCCGCTGGATTGTCGATCAGGATGCGGTTGCGGGTCGCCTCCTCAGGCGCCCAATCGGCCAGAAGGTCGAACAGAATGGCGTCATCAGGCTTGGCGTCCGCCTTTTCGGTCGGGTGCGGCCAGTCGCTGCCCCATACCATTCGCTCTGCCGCGGCGCTGACGTAGGCCTTGGCGACCTTGCTGGCGTCGCTGTAGTGGGGCGGGCCGCTCTTCGAAATCCTGGTAGGCGCTGGAAAGCTTCACCCAGGTCCGCCCGCGATCGACGAGTTTCAGCACGAATGCGAACGCCGGATCATCGATCCCCGCCGGCTCGGGAATGCGGCCCATATGGTCGAAGACGATCGGGGAGGGCAGACGTTGCAGCAGATCGGCCGCCTCAACGATCTGGTCGCCGAGCATATTGAATCTGGACGTGCCAGCCGAGATCGTTGACCCGCTTCGACAACGGCTCGAGCATGTCGACCGTGGGCCCGCCGGCGATCACAAGATTGAAACGGATACCGCGAATGCCGCCGCCGTCCAGGCGCCTGAGCTCGGCGTCGGTGACGCTCGTGTCGACCACCGCTACGCCACGGGCGGTCGCGCCGAGCTTGGCCATCGCGTCGAGGCTGACGGAATTGTCCGTGCCGTAGGTCGACGGCGTGACCACGACGGTGCGCGTCGTCCCGATCCGCTTCTGAAATCGGCGGTAGTCGTCGACGGTCGCATCCGGCGGCCGCAGCTTGGCGTTGGGAGCGACCGGAAAGCGGCTGTCGTAGATGTGGATGTGACAGTCGCAGGCGTTCGGCGGCGCCTTCAGCTTTGGCGGTTCAGTGCCCGACGACCAGGGCACGGCCTGCTGCGTTTGCCCCGTCGCAGCGTTGAACCCGCCTGCCGCCATGACCGTTGCTCCCATTGCTTTGAGAAAGCCTCGACGGGCGATGACGCCGCTCATGCTCGCACCCTCCCAGGGTCCCCGCGGAAACCCGCCGACCGACGCGATTAGAGTAGGCCAGTTCCGGGAGCGCTTCAAAGTGCTGGCTCGGCGATCCGGCGCCGTCCGCCGGATCCTGCGACCGGGCGAGCGCCAACCGACGGCGGAAATCCGTCCAAATAAACGCCAGTAAACGCTAATAAGCGCTAGTAAACGCTAGTAAAAATGCTAGCGTTTACTAGCGTTTATTTTTTGGAATCGAGACTTTTCAATGGGTTGCGGCCGATTGGAGTAAAAAATTCTGCCCCTCTTAGGTCCCCTCTCGCCAAGCGATCAGGTCGACCTCATTCTCCTTCCCAATATCCACGCGCGACGGCTCCGGTGGGCGGGGATGTCAATCCGGCCAATAGAAACTTATAACACAGGCTTTTGGTTTTCGCAACAGAATGTCCAAAGAAATTTTAGCTGTCAATTCGTTGACGCCAACTTCCGCCACGACAGGGTCCCCCTTGCTCGTGCTCGGTGGCCCATGAAGCCGCTCCTGCTGGTATCCCCAGGCTGGCCGCGCGAAGGCGGCGGAACCCTCCCGCCTCAAGGCCTCGGGCCGACGATCCGGGCCACCTCAGCCCGGACTACCGGCAACAGCTCCGTCTCGAACCAGGGATTGCGCGTGAGCCATGCGTTATTCCGCCAAGAAGGATGAGGCATGGGCACGAGACGCGGACGGTCCTGTGAGCCGTACACATCGCGCCAATCCGCGACCGTTTCGCTCAGGCTTTTGCTGGCGACCTTCGCGCCGAGATGCCACCTCTGCGCGTATTGTCCGACGAGCAGAATGAGCTCCAGATTGGGGAGAAGCGCAAACATCTGCTCGCGCCAGAGCTCGGCGCATTCCCGGCGCGGCGGCAGGTCGCCGCCTTTGCCGTCGAGACCGGGGAAACAGAACCCCATCGCCACCACAGCGACGATCGCAGGATCGTAGAAGATCTCTTCCCCGATCCCGAGCCAACTGCGCAGCCGCACGCCGGATGGATCAGTGTACGGGCGCCCAGAGGCGTGCACCCGGACGCCCGGCGCCTGACCCGCGATACAGAGCCGGGCGGAGGTTGAGACCTGAAAGACCGGTCGCGGCTCGTGCGGCAATGGAGCCCCGTATCGGGGCGCGTCGCGACAGAGGCGGCAAGCCCGGATGTCTTTGGCGAGCGCCGCAAGCGAAGGGCAGGGCGGGTCCATGGCTGGTGGGACTATCCGAGCGCCGTCAGCGGATCAACGCGTCAGTCTCAGATAGCGTGTTGGTCGCAGTGAGTTCGGAACAATGACGGAGAGCCGGGACGGATTTGAAGGCGTCATGGCCGCCACCGGACTGTGATCTCGAGTGTCCCTACTATCCACCCTGCGCCGCTCAAAGACGAGTCCGATTCGGCGAATAGGCGTCGTCGTCCGCGCCGCGCGTCACAGCGTGAGGTCGAGCCCGGATTTGCGTTTGATCCGCCGGACATATTCGTCGTCGCTCTGGGCGCCCTCCAGAATGATCTGCTCATCCGTCTTGTTCGCTCGGCTCTTCAGCATCTCGGCGGCGCCCGGCCCGGCCGGGTAGCGAAGCTGCCAACTGTCGCCGTCGACGATATTCCGGATCAGGTCGCCGACGACCGAAGGTGAAGTCGGCTTGGCGAGCGAGGCGGCCAAGAGGGCGCGGAGCCGCTTGCCGTGCGGATAGGCGCTGCCCGACGCGGCGGGGGCGCCCTTTTTGAAGATCGATGTCGCGATGACACCTGGCTCCACGATCACGACGCGAACGTTAAATGCGCGCATTTCCTGGGCGAGAGATTCACTGAGCGCCTCGAAAGCCCATTTCGATGCGGCATACGGGGCGCTCGCAGCAAACGCAATCCGACCAGCGACCGAAGTGACGTTGACGATGGTTCCCTGACGGCGTTCCCGCATGCTTGGAATCACGGCCTTGGTGCAGCGAAGACCACCAAAGAAATTGGTCTCCATCACCTGACGAAATTTCTCTAGCGGCGCTTCTTCAACCACAATGCCGCTTCCAGGGACGCCAGCGTTGTTGACGAGAACGTCGATCGGTCCAAGCTGCGCGACGACCCTGGCGAAGGCTTCGCGCACGGAGGCGTCGTCGTCGATGTCGAGCGCGGCCAAATGAATTGGAAGCTTTTCTTCCTCGGCTGTTCTGCGGATCTCTGCGCCGCCATCCAGATTTCGCATCGTCGCCGCGACCGTATGCCCCGCACGCGCGAGGGCGACGGCGGTCGCTAGCCCTATGCCGCTGCTCGTTCCGGTGACTAGTGCGGTGGCCATATCGCGCCTCCCCAACTCACCCGACATCCGCTTGATCGCTGCCGGTTAAGGTCCAGCCTGCGACTGCATGGCGCTCTTGGCAAGCTCGAGCCGTCCGCTTGACTACCGCCCGCCGGTCGGCCGACAGCGCCGAGACACGCCGAGGCAAAGTCGCACGATGAGAGCGCCACGACCGGCTTCAAGACGCCTTCAAAGCCGTTCCGCCCCATCCATCAGGAATTCGGGCGCGCCGCCTCGCGCTCCAGGCTGACCTCGGCTTCGAGACTTTCGAGGTCACGAAAGATCGAGGCGACGGCGAGCGTGCGTCCGGCGCGCCGCATACGCACCAGGCCATCCTCATTGGCGATGTCGCCTTCGACGACGAGATCGTCCCACGTCTCGGCATGGCCGACATAGTTGATCGGCACGTCGTAATGCTGGCTCCAGAAGAACGGAACCGCATCGAATTGCTCGCGAAGCCCAAGCATGTTGAGGGCCGCCGTCTGTCCCTGCCGTTCCGCCACGACCCAATGCTCGACGCGAATGGCGTCGCCGGCAAGCCGATCCGGCCAGCGCGCGATATCGCCGGCGGCGAAGATGCCGGGCGCACTCGTTTCGAGAAAGGCGTCGACGGCGACGCCGCGGTCAATCTTAAGGCCTGCAGCCTCGGCGAGGCCGAGACGCGGACGCACGCCAAGGCCGGCGACAATGAGATCAGCCTCGAGGATGGTTCCACTGCTGAGCGTCATTCGCCTGCCCTCGAGGCCGCGCGCAGTCTCGCCCAAGTGGGGGACCACGCCGTGCTGCTCGTGAATCGCACGCACAAGGCGGCTGAGGTCAGGCCCCAGAATTTTCTCCATCGGATGCTCTTCCGGCGCAACGACATGGACCTCGATATTGCGCGCGCGCAACGCGGCCGCGACTTCGAGCCCGATGAAGCTCGCGCCGAGGACTACCGCGCGGCGCGCCGTCTTCGCTCGTTCTATGATCGCGCGGCAGTCTTTGAGTGACCGAAGCACGAGCACGTCGGACGGCTTGGCGCCGGGGAGGGAAGGGGCCACGGGCTCGGCGCCGGTCGCGAGAAGCAGGCGATCGTAGGGAAGCTTGTCGCCATTCGGGAGCGTGACTTCACGCGCACGGGCGTCGATGGCGGCGACGGTCGTATTGAGGCGAAGGTCGATGGCGTTGTCGGAATAAAACTTGGCGTCGCGCAGCGGCAGCCACTCTTCTGGGGCGCTGCCGGCGAGATAGTCCTTCGACAGATTGGGGCGATCGACGGGCGGCGCGTCATCGCTGCTCAGCATGACGACGCCGCCCTCGTATTTTTGCCGCCGCAGCATCTCGGCCGCGGCGAACCCGGCCGCCCCGCCGCCGACGATCACGATCCTCTTGGACTCGTCCGGTTTGGCGCGAGGCTTCTTATCAGGCTGAGCGCTCTTCTCGCGCACGTAGATTTTTCCGTCGCGCTCATCCACCCGCCAGGTATCGACCGGACTGAGCGCCGGTGCGCGCAACGCTTCTCCGGTGCGAAGATCGAAGCAGGCGTGATGCCAGGGACAGCGCACCGTATCGCCGACGATGAGGCCCTCCGCGAGCGGGCCGTTGTAATGCGTGCACTGAGCGCCGATGGCGAACACGTCAGGACCGCGACGCACCAGCAGAACAGCCTCTTGTCCGACATGGCCGGCGAGCTTGGCGCCGTCCGGCAGTTCGGCGGCGGAGATTCCGAGCGCCAGATCGGGGCCGACCGGTTGAGCCTGATCTTCAGCCATTCCGCCCTCCCGTGGCAATTCTCGCGGCCTGCCGACTTTGTGGCGCGAGGCTTCCGCTCAAAGTTGCATATTAAAGGCACGGACGTAAGGCGGCGGGCGGCGTTTAGGCGCGTCGCTGTGCAAGCTTGATCCCGGGCGTTGGGCCATGTCATGCTGCGTTCACGGCCGCAGAGCAATTTGCGGGTTCAGTCGGGGTGACTTGGGGTGAGTGGACGAGTTGACAGGGGTGTCGGCTACTCGAGAGACCTCGATGAGGAGTGAGATAGGCGGGCGGCGCCATGATCCTCAAGGCCGGGGTTCGAACATTTTTGAGGCTGGCGCCATTGAGCGCCACTCTGCTCCTTAGCGGTTGCGATTGGGCGGTGCTCAATCCGAAAGGTCCAGTCGCCGACGCCAACGCGACGCTTCTTGTCGATTCGGTGGCCATCATGTTGGTCATCGTGGTCCCGACGATTGTCGCCACCCTGGCCGCCGCCTGGTGGTACCGATCTTCCAACACCCGGGCGCGATATTTGCCGGACTTTGAATATTCCGGTCAGCTCGAATTGATCGTCTGGGCGATTCCGCTGCTCACCATCATGCTGCTCGGCGGGGTGACCTGGATCGGTGCGCATGATCAAGATCCGGCGAGGCCGCTGGTATCGAAAGAAGAGCCGCTCAATATTCAGGTCGTGTCACTCGACTGGAAATGGCTGTTCATCTACCCCGACCAGCATGTCGCGAGCGTCAACCAACTGGTCGTCCCTGCGGGCGTTCCGATTCGCTTTGCTCTGACCTCGGGCAGTGTGATGACAGCCTTCTTCGTCCCCCAGCTCGGCAGCATGATCTACACCATGAACCGCATGACCACGCAGCTCAATCTCTTAGCTGATGACCCAGGGACCTTTCACGGCCTTGCAACTCAGATAAGCGGCGACGGATTTGCCAGCATGCATTTCGAGGTCGTGGCGAAGACAGCGCCGGAATTTTACGACTGGCTCGGCAAAGCGCGCGCTGACGGACCGGAGCTGACATCGGAAAGCTATATCGAGCTGTCCAAGCAGAGCGTCGTGCCGGCGCCGTACACTTTCCGGACGGTCGCCGACGGATTGTTCGAGAAGATCCTTGATCAGACGCTGCCGCCAGGTCCTGGGCCAATCGCTGAGACCAATCCGGGCGCCGGCGTGCGGAAGGGGAACTAAAAATGTTCGGCAAGCTGAGCTGGGGCGCCGTTCCGTTCGACCAGCCGATCCCGCTGTTTGCGGGCGCCTTTGTCATCGTGGTGATTCTTGGCGTGCTCGCTTTCATCACGATCAAGGGCTGGATCCCTTATCTATGGAGCGAGTGGATCACCAGTGTCGATCATAAGCACATCGGCATCATGTATGTGACGTTGGCCGCAGTCATGCTGCTGCGCGGTTTCATTGACGCGATCATGATGCGCTCGCAGCAGGCGATCGCATTCCAGTCTCAGGGGTATCTCCCGCCGGAGCATTACAACCAGATCTTTTCCGCGCACGGCACGATCATGATTTTTTTCGTGGCGATGCCGTTCGTGATCGGACTTATGAATTTCGTCGTGCCGCTGCAGCTCGGCGTACGCGACGTCGCCTTTCCGACTCTCAATTCGGTCAGCTTCTGGCTCACCGCGACCGGCGTGCTTCTGGTCAACATCTCGCTGGTGGTGGGCGAGTTCTCACGCACCGGCTGGCTTCCGTTTCCCCCGCTTTCTGAATTGACCTATTCGCCCGGCGTCGGCGTCGACTATTACTTGTGGGGGGTGCAGATCTCCGGCGTCGGGACGCTGATGACCGGCGTCAATTTCGTCACCACCATCCTAAAGATTCACGCTCCCGGCATGACCTATATGCGCATGCCGGTGTTCACCTGGACGGCGCTCGCCACCAACCTGTTGATCGTCGCTGCATTTCCGGTTCTGACCGCGACGCTCGCGATGCTGACACTCGATCGCTACCTCGGCTTCCATTTCTTCACCAATGAAGCCGGCGGCAACGTGATGATGTTCATGAACCTGATCTGGATCTGGGGCCATCCGGAGGTTTACATCCTCGTCTTGCCGGCGTTCGGCGTGTTCTCGGAAGTGGTGTCGACCTTCTCACGCAAACCGCTGTTCGGCTACCGCTCGATGGTCATGGCGACCATGGCGATTTGCGTCATCGCGTACACGGTCTGGCTGCACCACTTCTTCACGATGGGCGCGGGCGCCAATGTCAACGCTGTCTTCGGCATTGCGTCGATGATCATCGCGGTGCCGACGGGGGTGAAAATATTCAACTGGCTGTTCACGATGTACGGCGGACGAATTGTCTATGCGACACCGATGCTGTGGTCGATTGGCTTCATGGTGACTTTCGTCATCGGCGGCCTGACCGGCGTCCTGGTCGCGGTGGTGCCGGCGGATTTTATGCTGCACAACAGCCTGTTCCAGGTCGCCCATTTCCATAACGTGATCATTGGCGGCGTGCTGTTTGGAATGTTCGCCGGATACACGTTCTGGTTCCCCAAGGCGTTTGGCTTCCGGCTCCACGAGGGCTGGGGCAAGGCCGCATTCTGGTGTTGGTTTTTCGGCTTCTACCTGGCCTTCATGCCGCTCTATGTCGTGGGACTCATGGGCATGACCCGGCGAATGCAGCACTACGACGTGCCCGAATGGCATCCATGGCTCTTGGTTGCGGAGTTGGGCGCCGTGGTGGTTCTGGCCGGTATCCTGTGTCAGGTCATCCAGCTCGTTGTCAGCATCCGCCATCGCGAGGAATTGCGCGATGTGACCGGCGACCCCTGGATGGGCCGCTCGCTCGAATGGTCGACAGCGTCGCCGCCGCCCGCGTTCAACTTCGCCGTCCTGCCCGTCGTCGAGGATCGAGATGAGTATTGGCGCAGAGCGCGCCTTGCTGAGCGTGGGTTAGGTCCCACGGTCGAGCCGGTCTACAAGGCCATTGAGATGCCGAGAAACAGCCCGACCGGCTTTATATGCGCGTTCTTCGCCAGTTTTGGCGGTTTCGCCATGATCTGGCAGATCTGGTGGCTGGCCATTGTCGCCCTGCTCGGAGCTTTCGTCACATTCGTCGTCTTCGCTTGGCGCGATCGGACCGAATATGAGATCCCGGCCGAGGAGGTCGCTCGCATCGACCGCGCCAACCGCCGCGCGCGTGGCGAAGCGGTCGCCACTGTGGAGGCCCTCTCATGACGGCCTTTCAGGCAGGCGCGGACTACGGCGACGGCCGGCGCGAGGAGGCGCGGCGCCCTGCCGCAGTCGTTTTAGATCACTCCGACCCGGCATCGAAGCGCATTATTGTCGGCTACGGCTTTTGGATCTTCCTGCTCAGCGACATTATTATGTTCTCGGCGTTTTTCGCCACCTATGCGGTCCTCTCCGGCGAGACCGCGGGAGGGCCGAGCGGCAAAGATCTGTTCGACCTGCACAATGTCGCGATCGAGACCGCTTGTCTCTTGCTTTCGAGTTTTACCTGCGGCTTGGCCGCGATCGGCGCAAGGGCGCATAACGGCCTCATGTATTACGGCGGCATGGCCGCCACTTGCTTGCTGGGCTTAGGCTTCCTGGCGATCGAGATCCATGAATTCGTCGGCATGATCGCTCAAGGCGCGGGACCGACGCGCAGCGCGTTCCTATCCGCATTCTTTACCCTGGTCGGTTGCCACGGCGTTCACGTCACGCTCGGCACTTTATGGTTGCTGACGATGATCGCGCAGGTGTTCGCTAAAGGCTACCGCGCGGACATCCTGCGCCGCGTGCTCTGCTTTGCGCTGTTCTGGCACACGCTCGACATCATCTGGGTCGCGATCTTCACCGTCGTCTATCTCTTAGGATCAGGTCAATGAGCTCGATGGACAATTATCGGCCGTTAGGCGGCGACGATCATGCTCCCGGCGACGAGCCCGTGGGCCGTCACGAGATCGCAGAAGGCGTCGTTGGCTACCTTGTCGGTCTTGGCCTTGCGATCCTGCTCACCGCCGTGTCCTTTTTCATTGCCGGGACATTGCTTGTTTGGCGCCCCAGCATCCCGATTGCGTTGGTGGTGCTGGCGATCGCTCAGATCGGCGTGCACTTGGTCTTCTTCCTGCACATCACCACCGGTCCCGACAACGTCAACAACGTCTTGGCGCTGGCGTTCGGGGTCTTGATTGTCTTTCTGATCATGGTTGGATCGCTCTGGATCATGTACAACATGAATCAGAACATGATGCCGATGCATATGCCGATGGGATAGTCGATGGTTTGGGTTCAAGGGGGCTGCAGCGCGTGAGCATGCACGGGCTCAAGCCGAAGCAAACGATTTGACCGACACCAACTGTTTAATATTTTTCCCTAAGCGCGGCCCCGTTCGCGCCGAGATAAAGCGCCGCCGACGGTTGAGCCGGTCAGTCTTCAGCACATAGCTGGCTATTCGCGACCTCCAAAGCCAGTGCGCCTGCTGCTCTGATTGTCCGACGCTCCCAATACCAGACCCTCGCGCGGCCCATTTTTTTTCTTAGTCCGGGGAACTCTACCTGCGTCCAACGCGTTTTCCCGTCGCGCAGCGATGCAAGGCGAAAGGCGCGGGGCGTGCGGGGCGCTTATCTTCTCGACGGTTTCAACAGCTCCGCTGGCGGGGGAGGGGTATGTAGACCCGTCCGCCTTGCGCGATTGGCTTGGGCCGGCAAGGGCGCGCGCTCAAGCGCGGCGTCTCCAATATTTTGCCCAATATTGTGTGACAAAACTCGAAGCTTTGGCGCCGGTTAGCGCCCGACTTCAGTGTGCGATAATTTAAAAAGAAAGGCCGAACAAATGGATGAAAGTGAGTTTGCACTTGCCCCGCTGAAATTGAAGAGGGGCGAAGGTCGTGCAGGCGAGAGGGACAGGAACGGCAACCAGAAATATTTGCGAAATCTATTGCACGCTCTGCAGGCGGTGCGCGGCGGCGACTTTTCCGCCCGACTGTCGACGGACGAACTCGGGCTCGCCGGCAAGATCGCCGATGCGTTCAATGACATCGTCTCCGCGAATGAGAGGATGGCGCAGCAACTCGAGCAGGTCGGCCAAACGGTGGGGCGGGAAGGAAGGACCCGCAAGCGCCTCCGCCTTGGCGTCAGCTCCGGCGCTTGGGGCGAGATGGAAAGCTCCGTCAACGCTTTGATCGACGATCTCTTGTGGCCGACCGCGGCGGTGACCCACGCCATCACGGCGGTGGCGCAAGGCGACTTGCAACAGACCGTTCCGCTCGACGTAGACGGGCGTCCGCTGCAGGGAGAATTTCTGCGGTCTGCGAAGATCGTCAACGCGATGATCAAGCAGCTCAGCGTCTTTACCTCCGAGGTCACGCGCGTCGCTCGAGAAGTCGGCACCGATGGAAAACTAGGCGGCCAGGCGCAGGTGCGCGAAGTGACCGGGGTTTGGAGGGATCTCACCGAAAGCGTCAACTCGATGGCGAGCAACCTGACCGGCCAGGTTCGCAACATCGCCGAAGTCACCATCGCGGTTGCGAACGGCGACCTCTCGAAGAAAATCACAGTCGACGTTAGAGGGGAAATTCTTCAGCTCAAGGAAGCCATCAACACGATGGTCGACCAGCTCCGCTCCTTCGCGTCCGAAGTGACCCGAGTGGCTCGCGAGGTCGGAACGGAGGGAAAACTCGGCGGGCAAGCGCTGGTGCCGGGAGTTGCGGGGACATGGAAGGATCTGACCGACAGCGTGAACGCGATGTGCGGCAACCTGACCGACCAGGTTCGCAACATCGCCCAGGTCACCACCGCGGTCGCGCGCGGCGATCTGTCGCGCAAGATCACGGTCGATGTGCGCGGCGAGATCCTCGAGCTCAAAGACACGATCAACACCATGGTCGACCAGCTCAACGGATTTGCTTCCGAGGTGACGCGGGTCGCGCGCGAGGTCGGCACGGAAGGGCGCCTGGGCGGTCAAGCGCAGGTCCTGGGCGTCGCGGGCACGTGGAAGGATCTGACCGACAGCGTCAACTCGATGGCCGGCAATCTGACGGCGCAAGTGCGAAACATCGCCGAGGTGGCGACGGCGATCGCGGGCGGAGACCTTTCGAAGAAGATCACCGTCAACGTCAGCGGAGAGATTCTGCAGCTCAAGGAAACCATCAATACGATGGTTGACCAGCTCAACCGTTTTGCAGGCGAGGTGACGCGCGTCGCGCGCGAAGTCGGCACCGAAGGCCGGCTCGGCGGTCAAGCCAACGTCATGGGTGTCGCAGGGACGTGGAAGGACCTCACGGAAAGCGTCAACTCGATGGCCTTCAACCTGACGGCCCAGGTTCGCAACATCGCCGAGGTTTCGACGGCCATCGCGGGAGGGGACCTGTCGAAGAAAATCACCGTCAACGTCAGCGGCGAGATTTTGCAGCTCAAGGAAACCATCAACACGATGGTCGATCAGCTCAACGCCTTCGCCGGCGAAGTGACCCGTGTTGCGCGCGAAGTGGGAACAGATGGGCGACTGGGAGGGCAGGCGCAGGTGCCAGGCGTCGCGGGCACGTGGAAGGATCTCACCGACGGCGTCAACTCGATGGCGTCGAACCTCACTGGGCAGGTGCGAAACATCGCGCAGGTGGCGACGGCGGTCGCGCGCGGAGACCTTTCGCGCAAGATCACGGTCGACGTTCGCGGAGAAATCCTCGAGTTGAAGGACACAATCAACACGATGGTCGATCAGCTCAACGCGTTCGCTGGAGAGGTGACGCGCGTCGCGCGCGAGGTCGGCACGGAGGGACGCCTCGGCGGCCAGGCGCAGGTGCCAGGCGTCACTGGCGCCTGGAAGGACTTGACCGACAGCGTCAATTCGATGGCCGGCAATCTCACCGGTCAGGTGCGCAACATCGCTGAAGTCGCGACCGCGATCGCCAACGGCGACCTTTCGCGCAAGATCACCGTCGACGTGCGCGGCGAAATCCTTCAGCTCAAGGAAACGCTCAATACGATGGTCGACCAGCTCAATCGCTTCGCCGGAGAAGTGACGCGGGTCGCGCGCGAGGTCGGCACTGAGGGGCGCCTTGGCGGTCAGGCGCAGGTCCCGGGCGTTGCCGGGACGTGGAAGGACCTCACTGACAACGTCAATTCGATGGCCGGGAACCTCACGGCTCAGGTCCGAAATATCGCCGAAGTGACGACTGCGGTCGCGCGCGGGGACCTATCGCGCAAAATCACCGTCGATGTGAAGGGCGAGATTCTGGAGCTCAAGAACACCATCAATACGATGGTCGATCAGCTCAACTCTTTCGCCTCCGAGGTTACGCGCGTCGCGCGCGAAGTCGGGACCGAGGGCAAGCTCGGCGGCCAGGCGGCGGTGCCAGGGGTCGCCGGAACGTGGAAGGACCTCACCGACAACGTCAATTTCATGGCGTCCAATCTCACTGGGCAAGTGAGAAACATCGCCGAGGTTGCGACGGCCATCGCCAATGGCGACCTTTCGAAGAAGATCACGGTCGACGTGCGGGGCGAGATTCTGCTGCTCAAGGACACTCTGAACACGATGGTGGAGCAACTCCGCTCGTTCGCCGCCGAAGTCACGCGGGTCGCGCGCGAGGTTGGCACGGAGGGGAAACTCGGCGGACAGGCGCTTGTGCCGGGCGTTGGCGGCACGTGGAAGGATCTCACCGACAACGTCAATCTTCTGGCCGCAAATCTGACAACGCAGGTGCGAAACATCGCCGAAGTGACCACCGCGGTCGCTCGCGGCGACCTCTCGCGCAAGATCACGGTCGACGTCAAAGGTGAAATTCTCGAACTGAAGAACACGATCAACACCATGGTCGATCAGCTCAATGCTTTCGCTTCGGAAGTGACCCGCGTCGCGCGCGAGGTCGGCACGGAAGGAAAATTGGGCGGCCAGGCCGCCGTCCCCGGAGTTGCTGGAACCTGGAAAGATTTGACCGACACCGTGAACGTCATGGCGGCTAATCTGACCGAGCAGGTCCGCGGCATCGTGAAGGTGGTGACCGCCGTCGCCGGCGGCGATCTCACCCAGGACCTGGCGGTCAAGTCGAAAGGCGAGGTCGCGGCGCTGGCCGAGACGATCAACAATATGACCAACACGCTCGCGACCTTCGCGGACCAGGTCACGACAGTCGCGAGAGAGGTCGGTGTCGAAGGCCGCCTTGGCGGTCAAGCGAATGTGCCAGGCGCCGCCGGCACCTGGAAGGATCTCACGGGCAACGTCAACCTGCTTGCGGCAAACCTGACCACCCAGGTGCGCGCGATCGCCGAGGTCGCGACCGCGGTGACCAAAGGCGACCTCACCCGGTCGATTTAAGTCGACGCACGCGGCGAAGTGGCGGAGCTCAAAGACAACATCAACACGATGATCGGCAATTTGCGTCTGACGACCGAGCGCAACACCGAGCAGGACTGGCTGAAGACCAATCTCGCGCGGTTCACCAACATGCTGCAGGGCCAGCGCGATCTGACCGCCGTCGGTCGAATGCTGCTTTCGGAACTGGCGCCCCAGGTTGCAGCTCAGAATGGCGTCATCTACCTGGTCGACGCGGAAGGCGCGCCAGTCCTCACGCTATTGGCCTCCTATGCTGACGCGGGGGCCAAGGGCCATCCCGAGAAGTTGCAATTGGGCGAGGGGGTCATCGGACAATGCGCGATTGACGCGCGCGCCACGCTCATCTCCGATGTGCCTTCCAACGTTGTTCCGATCCGGACCGGCATCTTCGAGATGAAACCCTCTAACTTGATTGTCCTCCCCGTGCTCTTTGAAGGTCAGGTGAAGGCGGTTATTGAGCTTGCTTCCGTCTCTCCATTCACCGAATTGCAGAAGACTTTCCTGGATCAACTCACCGCCGGGATTGGCATCGTGCTCAACAGCATCGAAGCGACGATGCAAACTGAGGGCTTGCTCAAGCAGTCGCAGCAGCTGGCGACCGAGCTGCAGACCCAACAGAAAGAGCTCCAGTTGACGAATGAGGAGCTCGAGCAGAAGGCGCAGCAACTGGCCGAGCAGAACGCGGAAGTCGAACGCAAGAACGATGAAATCGAGCAGGCCCGGCGAGCGCTTGAGGAAAAGGCGACCGAGCTCGCGCTGACCTCGAAGTACAAATCCGAGTTTCTTGCAAACATGTCGCACGAGTTGCGCACACCCCTCAACAGCATCCTGATCCTCGGCCAACAGCTCACAGACAACCCGGATGGCAATCTTTCCGGCCGTCAGGTCGAGTTCGCCCGCACGATTCACGGCGCAGGCAGCGATCTCTTGAATCTCATCAGCGACATTCTGGACCTCTCGAAGATCGAATCCGGCACCGTCTCGGTCGAGGCTGAGGACCTTACGCTGAGCGTGCTCCAGGAGTCGGTGACCCGCCCCTTCCGCCACGAGGCGGAACGGCGCGGTCTGTCTTTCGACGTCACAATCGCCCCCGAACTCCACAACATCACGACCGACTCGAAACGCCTGCAGCAGGTCCTCAAGAATTTGCTGTCAAACGCCATCAAGTTCACTGAGCACGGCGGAGTGCGCATGCGGGTCGCCAGCGCGACGTCAGGCTGGACGCCGACTTATCCGGTGCTTGCGACCGCATCAACCGTCGTCGCGTTCGAGGTGACCGATACCGGCATTGGCATTATCCCGGAAAAGCAGCGCATCATCTTCGAGGCCTTCCAGCAAGCCGACGCCAGCACCAATCGGAGATACGGAGGAACCGGGCTGGGGCTCGCAATCAGTCGCGAACTCGCAAACCTGCTCGGGGGCGAGATCCATTTGCGAAGCAAAGCCGGCGAAGGCAGTACATTCACGCTCTACCTGCCCCAATCCTACGCCGGTCCCGCTCGGGTTCTGGCCAAAGGAGCGAGCGGGACGCGCTCCGAGGCGCGGGCGGACGGAGGCCCCGTGCAGCGGACCGAGGAGACGTTGCCGCAACCGACCGACGATCGAGCGCATCTTGCGCCGGGCGACGCGGCGTTATTGATCGTCGAGGATGATCCCCACTATGCGCGCATCCTCGTCGATCTTGCGCGCGACGTCGGGCTCAAGGTGCTTGTCGCCTCCCGCGGCGTCGACGCCCTGACTCTCGCGCGGGAATTTTCGCCTCTTGCGATCTCGCTCGATGTTTTTCTGCCGGACATGATCGGGTGGGCGGTGTTGAGCCAGTTGAAACAGGACCCCCGCACCAGGCATATCCCGGTGCAAATCGTCACGCTTGACGAGGATCGGCAGCACGGGCTGGCAGGTGGCGCTTTTGCGTATCTCAACAAGCCAACCACGATGGACAAGCTGAAGGCGTCGATCGCCCGCCTAACCGACTATGCTCGCGATTTACGAAAGCGGCTGCTTATCGTCGAGGACAATCCGTCTGAACTCTTGGGCATAACCGAGCTGCTCGGCCACCACGACATCGAGGTCGTCACCGCCGACAACGGGCGCAAGGCTTTGGCCATGCTTCGGGAGCATCCAACCGATTGCGTCGTTCTCGATCTCAAGCTGCCGGATATGTCGGGGTTCGAGTTGCTTGAGCATATTCGGCAGGATGACGCTCTGACGCAGGTTCCGGTCGTTGTGTTCACCGGCCGTGAGTTGTCGCCGGAGGAAGACGCGCAATTGCACTCGATGGCGCGCAGCGTCATTGTGAAGGGAGTTGAGTTGCCGGAGCGTCTTTTGGATGAAACGGCGCTTTTCCTTCATCGCGTGGTTTCCGATCTGCCGCCGGACAAGCAGCGCATGTTGGAGCGCCTGCGCAATTCCGACGAAAACTTGCACGGGCGAAAGGCGCTTCTCGTTGATGATGACGCCAGAAATATCTTCGCGTTGAGCAGCGTGCTGGAGCGGCGCGGAATGGACGTGCTGACCGCTACGACGGGCCGCGAAGCGATTGCGATTCTCAAGGCCGATCGAGGCATCTCGATTGTCCTTATGGATATTATGATGCCGGAAATGGATGGCTACGAGACCATCCAGGCGATTCGGGAGGACCCCTCGGTGCGGCGACTGCCGATTATTGCGCTCACCGCAAAGGCAATGAAGGGGGACCGTGAAAGGTGTCTCGAGGCTGGCGCCTCGGACTATCTGGCGAAGCCGGTCAACACCGAGCAACTGCTTTCGGCGCTTCGTATCTGGCTCCATCGCTGAGGCATGGGGACGAATATGCAGCGCGATCGCGATCCGGTGAACATCCTCGTCGTCGACGATCAGCCGGCGAAGCTTCTTAGTTACGAAGTGATCCTTGAAGAGTTGGGCGAGACTCTCATCAAGGCGTCGTCGGGCCGGCAGGCGCTTGAGCTGCTCCTGCGGAACGAAGTTGCGGTCATTCTTGTGGACGTCGCGATGCCGGAGCTCGACGGATTTGAGCTGGCGTCGATGATCCGCGACCATCCGCGTTTCGCCCAGACCGCGCTCATCTTCGTTTCCGCGGTCCATCTGTCCGAATTCGACAGCTTGCGAGGGTACGAGGCAGGCGCCGTCGACTACCTGCCGGTCCCCATTGTTCCGGCGCTTCTTCGGGCGAAGGTCCGCGTCTTCTGCGACCTCTTCAGGAAGACCCGCCAACTCGAGGTGTTAAACGCAGAGTTGGAGAGACGCGTCGAAGCTCGCACGGCCGAGTTGGCCGCCGCGAATGCGGACCTGGAAAGGAGGGTCGAAGCACGCACGCGAGAGAGGGAGGAGGCCTTGGCGCAGATCGCCCATATGCAGAAGCTGGAGAGCCTCGGACAGCTTACTGGCGGCTTGGCTCACGATTTCAACAACCTCCTCATGGTGGTGTTGTCGAACCTCGAGCTGGCGCAGAGCCACGTCGCGGGAGACGAGCGACTGACCCGCTGGCTTGGACGAGCGATGGAAGCCGCCAACAGCGGCGCCTCGCTGACGAAGCGCATGTTGGCTTTCGCGCGCCGACAGAACCTGAAGCCTGAGTCCGTTCCGCTGTCGGACGTCGTCAGCGGAATGGTCGAAATGATGTCCCACTCGTTGGATCCCGGAGTGCGGATCCTCGCCGATCTGCCGAGCGATCTTCCTAACATTCTGATCGACCGCAACCAGCTTGAACTTTCTCTTCTCAATCTCGGCCTGAATGCGCGCGACGCGATGCCTTCCGGCGGGCAAATTGTCATCAAGGCCAGGATCGCCGACGAGGAGCAACTTCCTGAGCAACTGACGCCCGGTTCCTATGTCAGTCTTTCGATCGCGGATACAGGGGTGGGAATGGACGCTGACACGCTGAGGCGCGCCACCGAACCCTTCTTCTCGACCAAGCGCGGAGGCAAGGGGTTGGGTCTTGGTCTTTCGATGGTTCACGGACTTGCCCTGCAGTCTGGCGGAGCAATGCAGATTGTGAGCCGGGTGGGTGAAGGGACCACGGTTCGGCTTTGGCTGCCTCTGGCGTCCGACCAGCACACAATCGAGTCAGATGCGACTCTTTCGCCTGCCGCTGTCGAGAAACGCGGGCGTCGCGTCCTTCTGGTCGACGACGATCCGCTTGTCCTTATGGCGACCGCGGACATGTTGCGGGAGCTCGGGCACGAGCCGATCGAGATGACGTCGGCCAAAAAAGCGCTCGAGGCGGTCCATGGCGGCGAGCGGCCAGACTTGGCGATTCTTGACTACGCCATGCCTGAAATGACGGGCGTAGCCTTGGCCGAACTGTTGCGCCAGACCTATCCGGAGCTGCCACTCCTGCTGGCGACGGGCTATTCGGAGCGGGAAAAGCCGGGAGGCA
Source organism: uncultured Alphaproteobacteria bacterium (assembly GCA_963775405.1). GTDB lineage: Bacteria > Pseudomonadota > Alphaproteobacteria > Rhizobiales > Beijerinckiaceae > Roseiarcus. The sequence goes on along the minus strand of CAVZJI010000027.1, from coordinate 2,809 downwards.
ATTTGCCCAGGCTCGATAAGCCTTACACTCTAGCGGAGCTGGGCCGCCAGATTGGCTTGCTGGCGGCGGGCGCCAAATAGAGCTGCGACATCGACCGACGCATCCAAGCGTACTAACACATTTGTGGTATGTATTATAGAGGACGAGCCGCGCCAGGGTCCCCAAGGGGCCTCAACGACAGCGCGGAACTAAAACATCGCCAAGCCACTGATATCGTTAGGGCACGGAACTAAAATGGAACTAGGGCCGCAAAGCGCGCGCTGCGCTCCGACCCTTCGAGGATTCGACCGAACTCGTCGAAGGCCCTAAGAAGCCGCCTCAAACGGCGCCGTTTCGCGGATCCGCTTGGCCTTGCTTGTCCAGACCCGCACCGGGCTTGCGCGACCTCGCAGCGTATGTTCGCCCTGATCCTCCAATCCGCGGATACGCTCTGCGGCGGTCTCCGGCGACAATGCGTGGACCGCTTGAACGACAGCGTCCCCGACGACCAGCGGCGTTTTTAACGAGCGGGTCAGCGCCTGCAGTCGAGCGGCCGTATTGACCGTGTCCCCGATCGCCGTGAACGACATGCTGTGTTCGCTGCCGACGTCGCCGAGCACGACAGGTCCATAGTTGACGCCGATGCCGATATCGAGCCGCGCCTCTCCCTCTTCCTCCCGCTCGTCGTTCCAATGTTCGAGCGCCCGGAGCATCATCTCGGCGCAGTTGAGCGCGTTCGCGGCGTCGTTGGGGCTCGCCCCCGGGACGCCGAACACGGCGACAATCCCGTCGCCGATATATTTGTCGACCGTGCCGCCGCTCGCGAAGATCTGCGCTGTCATTCGGGTATGAAACTCGCGCAACAACGCGAGCACCTCTTCGGGGGCCATGACCTCCGCCGTTCGCGTGAAGCCGACGATATCGGCAAACAGCACGGCCACGGTCTCCCGACGACCTGCTCCGAGCGGTTCGTCTTGAGCGGCCAGCAACTCAACAATGTTGGGCGAGAAATAGCGCGAAAGATTGTTCCGCGCTCGTTCCGCCGCCATCCGCCGCCGGTCCATCTCCCGCGCCTTTGCAATATTCGCCAGCGCTTTGCGGACAGTAATCTCAAGATCGCTCAGATCCACCGGCTTGGTCACGAAATCGAAGGCGCCGCGGTTCATTGCGGTTCTCAGATTTGTCATATCTCCGTAGGCCGAGACAATTATCGCCTGCACCGGGAGCTGCCGCTCGCGAAGTTCGTTGAGCAACGTCAACCCGTCCATCACAGGCATGTTGATGTCGAGCAACATGAGTTCGATGTCAGGTTCGGCTGACAGGGCCGTCAGCGCCTCCTCGCCATGATGAGCGAAGCGGAATTCGAACTCTTCGTCACGAATTTGGCGGCGGAAGCGCTGTGTAATCAAGAGCTCGAAATCAGGCTCGTCATCGACGGCGAGGATCTTAGCTGAAGCAACCAATGGGCTCCCCTTAAACCAACGGTCCGTGCAACTCGCGCAGGCGAATCTTCAAGAAATCAAAGTCGACTGGCTTCGTCACAAAATCAGCTGCGCCGCCCTCGGCGGCGCGACGCCGCCGTTCATCGTCGCCGTAGGCCGTCAGCATCATCACTGGGAGCTCGGGCCGTCTCGTCTTGATCTCTCGCAGGAGCGCCAGACCATCCATCCCAGGCATATTAATGTCCGACAAGATCACAATCAGCTGGGGTTCGATTTCGCCGGCAAGGCGTTCAAGCGCCTCTGAGGCCGAGAGCGCAAAATGCAAGACATAGACGTCCTCGCGCGTCTCGCGTCGAAATTGCTGCCGAAATAGGGCTGCAACATCGGGTTCGTCGTCGACAATCAAGATGCTAACCGGCATGACCTTGCAACTCATGCAGAAGGATTGAGCGCGCCTTCACCGAGGCCGCGCGGCAAACAGACGATGAATTCGGTGAACTCTCCGACAATGCTGGAGACCTCGATCGTCCCGCGATGCTGTTTGGTTACGATTTCATAGCTGATCGACAGTCCGAGCCCAGTGCCCTCGCCGGTTGGCTTCGTGCTGAAAAACGGCTGGAAGAGCTTGTCCCTGATCTGAGTGGGAATGCCGCTTCCGTTATCGCGCACCCTGACCTCAACAGCTTTGCCGACATCGCGTGTGGTCACCGTCAATTTCGGTCTGAATTCCCCATCGCTCGTTTCTCGCCGGCGCTTGGTCGCGGCGTAGAAGGCATTGCCGAACAGATTGAGGAACACTCGCGTCATATCTTGCGGCACAAGAGCGATCGGCGCGATATTCTCGCGGTAGGCTCGCTCTAACGTGATGTTGAAGTTTTGATCCTGAGCGCGGGCGCCGTGATAGGCGAGATTGAGCGAATTGTCCACCAGTGCGTTAAGATCGACGCTTTCCAGATTACCGCTGCCGCTACGGGAATGAGCCAGCATGCTCTTGACTATATTGTCGGCGCGCTTGCCGTGCTCGACAATCCGTTGGAGATTGCCTGTCAGCAAACCGCTCGCCTCGTCGACCTCCCGGCGCCGTCGTTCGTCGAGCGACGCGAGCGCCGGCGCGGCGGCTTGGTTCAGTTCGTCCAATAGACCGACGGAGAGGCTGGCGAAGTTGTTGACAAAATTGAGCGGATTCTTGATTTCGTGAGCGATGCCCGCAGTCAATTGACCGAGTGAGGCCATTTTTTCAGCCTGAATGAGGTTGGCTTGGGCCGCCTTCAGATCGTTCAGCGCGGCCTCGGCGGTGTCGCGCGCGGCTCGGGTTTCCATCTCTGCACGTTGTCTTTCGCGTTCGAGTCGGTCCCGCTCGATCAGGCTGTCGCGCAACATGCTGAGCG
>CAVZJI010000026.1:0-192290 GCA_963775405.1 uncultured Alphaproteobacteria bacterium | reverse complement strand
CCGGATGAGGGGATTGAACCCCCGACCTTCGGTTTACAAAACCGCTGCTCTACCGCTGAGCTAATCCGGCACTTCAGCGGCTTTTGCGCTATCAGCGACCCGGCCACGCGCAAGGGCGCGCTTCAGGCCGAGCCGGCCGCGACAGTCGGCGTCCAAGGGCCATGCGCGGCCAGCGCCTCGTCCATGCCAGGCCAAGGGGGCATGGTGATCGCGATGAACGCGAGGGCCGAGCCGCCGTCGGCGCGAAACTGAAACGCAGTTCCGAGCGGGATGGTCAGCGAGGTCCCTGGCGCGAGTGGATCGATCCGCTCAACGCCATCCTGACGGCGCCAGATGCTGCCGCTTCCGCCGACCACAAACCAGATCTCCTCGACCGTTCGATGCGTGACCGCGTGCGACACCCCGCCCGCGGGCAATTCGAAATGCGCCATGCTTCCGCCGGCGAGGCTCAGAAGTAGGCGCACCGCCGTTCCGTCTGGCGCGGTGGCGTCGATCGCCGAGCCGAGCGTCTTGGTTTCGTAAGGCTTGGCCATGGTCGCCGACATCGGATAAGCGCCTCACGGTTCCTCGCGCCCGAAAGCCGCGTTGTCTTGGCGCGGCGATTGGCGGCCTGCTAAGAGGTGGACATGACGAGCCCAGGTCTAACCGCCCCAAGTCTAACCGCGGATCAGGCGCTTGACGAGTTTCGCGCCGCCGGCGCCCTGCTCACTGGCCATTTCATCTTGTCGTCCGGACTGCACTCGCCGGTGTTTTTGCAAAAGATGTTCGTGTTCCAGGATCCGGCTCGCACCGAACGCCTTTGCCGCGCGCTGGCCGAGAAAGCAGCCCAAGCGTTTGGCGCAATCGACGTCGTCGCTTCGCCCGCCATCGGCGGTATCGTTCCCGGCTACGAGACCGCGCGCTGGCTCGGCGCCAAGGCGATCTTCGTCGAGCGCGAGGGCGGCGTCTTCAAATTGCGCCGCGGTTTCTCCATTGCGCCGGGCGCGCGCGTGCTGATGGTCGAAGACATCATCACCACCGGCCTTTCCTCGCGTGAGACGCTGGCGGCGCTGGCGGAGCATCCGGGCAAGATCGTCGGCGCCGCCTGCCTGATCGACCGTTCCAACGGCGAAGCGGACATCGGCGTTGAGCGCGTGGCGCTGGCGACGCTCGACATTCCAGCCTATGCGCCCGACGCTCTGCCACCCGAACTGGCGGCGCTTCCGGCCGTCAAGCCGGGGAGCCGCGCGCTCGCCGGCGCCGCCTGATGGCTGCGAATCCTAAACGAAAGGGGGCGACCCGATGGCGGCGCTCAGGCTCGGCGTCAACGTCGATCATGTCGCGACGGTGCGCAATGCGCGCGGCGGCGCGAGCCCCGATCCGGTCCGCGCCGCGCTCATTGCGATCGACGCCGGGGCCGACGGCATCACCGCGCATTTGCGGGAGGACCGTCGGCACATTCTTGATGACGACATGCGCCGCCTCAAGGCTTCGATCGGCAAGCCGCTCAATTTCGAGATGGCCGCAACTGAAGCGATGCTCGACATTGCGCTCAAGCTTCGTCCGCACGCCTGTTGCATCGTGCCGGAAAAGCGGACCGAACGCACCACCGAAGGCGGTCTGGACGTGGTCGGCGGGTTCAAGGCCCTAAAACCGTTCGTCGACGAGCTCACGCGCGCGGGGATTCGGGTGTCAATGTTCATCGAACCCTCGCCAGAGGCGTTGAAGGCCAGCGCCGAACTCGGAGCGGCGGTTGTCGAGCTCCACACCGGAGCCTGGTGTGACGCGCGGGCGCGGGGCGAAGCCGCCAAGGCCGAGTACGAATTTGGCCGCCTCAGGGTCGCAGCCGCGGAGACCAAGTCGCTCGGACTTGAGTGTCATGCCGGCCACGGGCTCGACTACGACACGGCGCGCCTCATCGCCGCCTTGCCGCAGATCGTTGAACTCAACATCGGCCATTTTCTCATCGGCGAGGCGATCTTCGTCGGGCTCGCCGAAACCGTGAAGGCCATGCGCATCGCGATGACCGAGGGGCGCGCGTCGGCGGAGCGCCGGCTTTGATCGTCGGGATTGGCAGCGACCTTTGCGACATCGAGCGCATTGAGAGGACGCTCGCCCGGTACGGCGAGCGTTTCATTGACCGTTGCTTCACCGAGACCGAGCAACGCCGCTCAGATCGGCGGGCCATGCGCGCCGCCTCCTACGCCAAGCGCTTCGCCGCCAAGGAGGCCTGCGCCAAGGCGCTCGGGACCGGATTGAGGCGCGGGGTGTTCTGGCGCGACATGGGGGTGGTCAATCTTCCGTCGGGGCAGCCGACCATGAAGCTGACCGGTGGCGCCGCCGAACGTCTGAGAGCGATCCTGCCGCCCGGGACGGAGCCGGTCATCCACCTGACAATTACCGACGAGGGGGCCTTCGCCCAGGCGTTTGTCGTCATCGAGGCTCGCCCTGCCCTTCCGCCGCGCGAGAGCGACGCTCGCCTCGGGTGAGGCGGGTCAAAACTCATGTATGGATGCCCCCGTTCGCGCAAGGTGTTTTATGAATGGCTTGGTCGCGTGATCGGGTGCGGTCATGTATCAGGCCTCAGATGCGGCTGTGACGCGCCGCGGGCCGGTATGGAGATGCGCGGACCAGGCGCAGATCAATCAGGCGAGCTGTGAGCTCGTTGGGTTTTCTTGCATTTCCTGGTCCGGATCTGACCGATCATTTGCCCTTACCGTTCGCCGACCTCCTCACGCGCCCGACGTTCCCTTGGCCGCACAGTCCGATCGTGGATCAGAGCGCCGCAGCTGCAGGAACCCGATAATCTTCGCCTCTCGTCAGCATAGCCCAGATCGCGCGCGCCATTTTGTTGGCGAGTGCGATCGCCAACACCATCCGCGGCTTGCGCGCCAACATGCGATGCAGCCAGCTTCCCTCTGCCCTTCCCTTTCGGGAGGCCCCGCGGATGACTGCCATCGCCCCGATGATCAACAGGCGCCGGATGTCACGCTGGCCCATCTTCGAGGTTTTGCCGAGAAGCGGCTTGCCGCCCGTCGAATGTTGCCGGGGAACAAGCCCGAGCCAAGCGGAAAAGTCGCGGCCGCGTCGGAAGACGGCCATCGGCGGCGCGAAAGTCTCAATCGCCATCGCTGTGATCGGTCCCACGCCCGGCATGGTTTGCAGGCGACGCATCGTCACTCCGCGCGTGGCTTCCTGAACCGTCACCTTCTCGAGTTCGGCGATCGTCTTCGACAGCCCGTCGATCTGGTCGAGAAAGACGCGAGAGAGCTCCACGACGAGAAGCGGAAGGGGCGTTGTTTCCGACCCGATTGCCTCTGCAAGGCCCTTCACGTTCGCTGGTCCCTGCGGCACGACGACGCCATGCTCGGCCAAGTGACCGCGTAGCGCATTGATCAGTTGCGTGCGCTGGCGAACCAGAAGATCACGGGTGCGAAACAGCATGGCGCGCGCCTGCTGCTCCTCGGTCTTGACCGCCACGTAGCGCATGGTCGGCCGGACCGCCGCCTCACAGATGGCTTCTGCGTCGGCCGCGTCGTTCTTCTGGCGCCTGACGAACGGCTTGACATAGGCAGGTGGAATCAACCGAACTTCATGGCCGGAAGCGCCGATAGCGCGTCCCCAGTGATGGGCGCTCCCGCAGGCCTCCATAGCGACGACGCAGCGTGGGTGCTCGGCCAGAAAAGCCAGGACTTTATCGCGCGAAAGTGTCTTGCGGAACGCCACGCCGCCATCAGCGCGGGCGCCATGCGCCTGAAGGCGCCGCTTTGCAAGGTCGAGACCGATGATGCTAACTTTTCCATGGATGCCCTCTTCATTCGTGGGATGCGCAAACATCGCCACCTTGGCACATCGCGATGCCGTCAGGAGGGGGCATCCACTCCATCAATCGCCTAGGGACCCGTTGCGAGCCGAAGGAGACGTTCGCCGCCCGCAATCGGGGGGCTCGGAAGAGCCCAGACCTGGGTCTAGTCTAGCGCCCGCTGAGGTCTGATATTGCTGCGGATCGGTACAAAATGCCGCGGCTGAGGGTGTACCAGTTCGCCCGCCGTTCCATGCTTAAAAATACAGTCAGATGGCTCGGCAGGGTCAGTCCGTGGAAAAAACGGCTAACCGGCGATCCGATAGACCCAGGCCCGTTGGGCTTGTCGTCGGGCACGGCGCCCTCAGACCTCGCGACTTCGATCGCGGGCTCTATGCGGCTGTGCAGCCGCGCCGCCGTCTCATGCTTGCCAGCGGTCCACAGAGGCCTCAGGACGGCCAAGACGTCGACGGTGGTTATCCCCCCGCCACCGGGCGCGACCGAAGCGGCTCAGCAAGCGCCTTGAGACTGTACGACCATTGGGCGCGATGCTTCTCATTCGAGAGCGACCTGATATGCGACGACTTAAGCACGCGGTCGGCGACCTCGCCGAGGGTGATTCCGGCGACCTTCTCAGCGCGGCGCGTCTCGATCGGATCACGACCAAGGGCAAGCTCGCGGCGCCATCGGTTGCGCTGTGCACGCGCATCCGCCAACGAGAGATCGCCAAGCTCTAGCAGGGTGCTGAAAAAGTCAGTGCGTGTCCGCAAGACGGTGGGCGGGCGTGAAATTTTTCGTCTGGAAGGGGTTCATCCTGAGGAAATGGCCTCGGTATAGAACCATTTCCACCTCCTTTTCACGCCGCTGGGCACACGTCGCCCTTCGGAGCCAGAAGCTTGGGCAGGCGAACAAGGTTATAGGCGGTGACACCGAAGACGAAGACGGCGCGCACCTTAGCGAGGCCGCGCACCTTCACTTGCGCGAGCCCGCCGACCGTCTTGCTCCAGCCGAAGCTTTCCTCGATGCGTTTGCGCAGCCGTTGGCTGATCGCATAGCCAAGGCTCGCCGCGACGTGGTTCGGGACGGCGGTCTTGCGCACCCTGCCATTCTTGCTGACCGTTCCGTTGATCGCCACGTGCGGCTCGATCCCGCGCGCCTTCAGCCCCTCGACGAAGGCCTCGGCGTCGTAGTTCTTGTCGGCGCCGAGGGTCGCGCCCTCGGGCAACCGCTCGCTCAAACGCGCCGCCGCCTCGCGTTCCGCGGTTCCCGTCGCCAAGGTCGCCTCGGCCGCCACCACAAGCCCGTTGCGGTTCTCCATCAACGCGTGGCCGAGATAGGCGCGTGGCCAGATAGGAAAGACGGCTCTCCTGTCCATCGCCTTTGCGGAAGAGCCGCGCGTCCAGGTCCGTCGTCGAGGCGTGCGTCTCGTTCGACCGCTTCGTTTTGCGGAAGTCCGCCTCGCTGTTGCGACCAGGCGACGGCGGCTCGCCCGAGCCGTCCCTGGGCCGAAAGCTCTTCATCGACGCCCACGCCTTGAGCAGAGTCCCGTCGACGGAAAAATGCTCCGCGCTCAAAAGCCCCTTCACCTCCGGCAGGGCGAGCAGCGAAGACAGAAACCCTTGCGCGATCTCCTGAGTGAGAAGGCGGTCGCGGTTCTTGGAGAATGTCGAGGCGTCGAAAACCTTCTCGTCGATCGACAGCCCGACGAACCCGCGAAACAGCAGATCGAACTCCAGCCGTTCGACCCGTTGCCGCTCCGAGCGGATCGAATAGAGAAGCTGCAGAAGCGTCGCCCGCAGCAACCGCTCCGGCGGAATGGACGGACGTCCGCAGGCCTCGTAAAGCGCCGAAAACGCTCCGTCGAGATCAGACAGCGCCGCGTTGGTCAGCCGTCGCATCGCCCGCAAAGGATGCTTCGTCGGGATCCGCGCCTCGATGTCGACGTAGGAGAACAACGCCCCGCTCGTCCGATCCTCGCCTCGCATCGATCCCTCGCGATTCGCTTCGCCAACCCAAGGAATCATACGAAAAGACCAAACACCAGCAACTTCTCGGGCCACTTTTTCAGCACCCTGCTAGCAGGCTGTTGAAGAAGTCCCTCGTTTGGCTTTGAGGACGGCTTCGTCGCCGTTGTGATAGGCGAATTCGATCTCGATGGAGCCGTCATCGAGCAGTTCAGCCGAGCCGTCGCCGGAGACCTCGTCCATTTCGTCGCAGCCCTCCCAGGTGAAGCCGACCGACAAGCGGCTGTATTCGATGTCGAGGCCGGCCTGGAGGGCGCCGAAGGCGATTTCGCCGCGACCGTGGTCGGTGATCGTGATCGTCGCTGGCCCACAGAGGTCGAGATGATCGCGATCCCAAATGTCGGCCTTGACGATTCGCCAGCGGCCGACGAGTTTGCAATTCGCGGGCGCGCTCATGTCGGCTCCGCTATGAGTTTGGGCAGCCGCACCAGATTGTAGGCTGCAGCCGCGAAGGTGAAGGCCCAACCGACGCGATCGCGTCCCCGGAACTTGGTCTTCTCCTGCCCGCCGATCGTCTTCATCCAGCCGAAGGCTTCCTCGATCCGCTTGCGAATGCGTTGGCTGACGGCGTATCCGGCGTGTCGCGTGGTGCGGCCGTCGATCGCCGACGAGCGGCCGTTTGTGTTCTGGGCAACGTGCGGCGTTGCCGTCATCGACCGCAGTTCATTGACGAAATCCTCGGCGTCGTAGGCTTTGTCGGCGCCGACTGTGATCGCTTGAGGCCAATCGGCGCGCGGCTCGATCATGTGCAGCGCCGCGATCCGCTCGGCGTGCCCGTCGGCCCGGGTCAGACAGGCGTCGACCAAAAGGCCGTTGCGGTTCTCCATCAGCGCATGCCCCATGAAGCAGAGCTTCGCCTCCTTGCCCGACCCCTTGCGATAGAGCCTCGCATCCGGATCGGTGGTCGAGGCGTGCGTGTCGTTCGATCGCTTCTCGCCGTGAAAATCCGTCTCCGGGTTGCGCCCGCCGCCATCAGCCGGCGGTTCATCCCTCCCCTGCTTCGGTTTGAAGCTTTTCATCGACGCCCAGGCTTCGATCAGCGTGCCGTCGACTGAGAAATGGTCCGTGCTGAGCAACCGCTTCACGCGCGGCTGCGACAGAACCGCGCTCAACAGCTTGGCGGCGATGTCGCCTTCCAACAGCCGATCGCGGTTTTTGGAAAATGTCGAGTGGTCCCACGCCGCATCGTCGACCCCGACCCCGACAAACCAGCGAAACAAGAGATCGAACTCCAGCCGCTCCATCAACTGCCGCTCCGAGCGGATCGAATAAAACGCTTGCAAGAGCATCGCTCGCAGCAGCTTCTCAGGCCGAAATCGACGGCCGTCCGATCCGCGAGTTCAACGCCGAAAAATCGCCGCCGAGCGCCGCCAAAGCCTCGTTCACAATCAAACGGATCATGCGCAGCGGATGACCCCGATCAATCCGCGCCTCGAGGTCGACATAGCTGAACAGCGACCCCGACCGTTCGTCCTCGCCCCGCATGATTCGGTCCCCCCAACTTCGCGCGGGAAACAGAATCACATCACGGCTCCCCCGCCCAGGGACTTGTTCAACACCCTGCTAATCCGATTTTCCATGGCTCGCACAACCGCGGCAAAGACACGCCCGCATAAGCCTGCGCGGTGGCTGTGTCGATTTTTATACTTTCGTGTTGTTCCCGAATAACGCCTGCAGGCCGCCTGTTCGCGCTCGCGCCTCTCGCGCGCGTCAGGCGACCGTTTGTGGCACCGACTTCCCGTGGCCCGCGGTGGTCGAGGGCAGTCTCTGGCGCTTTGGGCGCGTCCAATAGACCCTGGTTCATTGGCCGCGTCCGCGATCGGCCGAAAGGCGCGTCCAAAAGGTAGGTATTGACATTTGGACGCCGACGTGCGACAAGCCTAGACCTTTTGGACACTGAGGGTCGCATACATGGGCAAGTTAATCGGCTACGCGCGGACGTCGACGGCGGACCAATCGGCCGGCCTTGAGGCGCAGATACGCGACCTTGAGGCGGCCGGCTGCGCCAAGATTTTTCGAGAGCAGGTGTCGAGCGTCGGCGAGCGCGCCGAGCTTGACCGAGCGCTGGCCTACCTTCGGGGCGGCGATACGCTCGTCGTCTGCAAGGTCGACAGGCTGGCGCGCAGCACGGTCGGCCTATGGGCGATCGTCGCAAGAGCTTGAGGCCGTAGAGGAAGGCGGCGCCGCGCTGCGAATCCTTAACCTCGGCGGCGAGACGGTCGACACGAAGTCGGCGACCGGAAAGCTGATCCTGACCATCTTCGCCGGCTTCGCGCAGTTCGAACGCGAGATGATGCTCGAGCGTCAGCGCGAAGGCATCGCCAAGGCGCAAGCGGAGGGTCGATACAAAGGCCGGCCGAAGTCTGCCTCGCTACGGGCCTCAGAAGCTCGCCAGATGGTCGCCGACGGCAAGACTGTGACCGAAGCAGCCAAGGCGCTCGGTATCGCCAGGGCGAGCGTGTACCGGGCGTTGGAGGCCGCGTAGGCAGCAGGCGGCCTTCTCGCATTGGACGCGGATTTCAGCGCTCGGCGCGAACCAACGACGCGGTGCAGGTACCCCAGAAGAAGATCGATCACTTTGCGATTGATCAACATCGGCCGGCGTCGGGGCTGGACCGCTGCGAAGCTGCCCGTTTAGGTGATCGCCGGCGCCGCGAAACGCCCGGACGCCGCTGTCGGGTAGGGCTATTGCGGCCCACTTCCTTCGTTTCTGGCTCAGGATAGCGGCGCGTCTATCAATGCGAACAAGGCTAACTTTTTGTTCGGCGAGTTACGATAAAACGCAAAGGAAATATACTGCCACTTCCGTCCACTAAAATCTGCTGGGGAGCGCGACGTCGCTGCGGGAATAAGCCAAACTCAATCGCGTGCTTGCGAACGCATCCATTCGACGGATTGTGTCTCTAATAGGTCAAGGGCGGAAGCTCTCCGGGTGTCGACGCTTTCGGGTGCCTGCGTTCTTGCGTGCTCATTCGGCACTTGATGGGTAAGCTGGGTGCAGCGCTGCTCGGTTGAAATCGCAGTCGGTCATAGGTTGACCGCGTGCTACAAAATCCGCGCCGTCGTCTGCTCCCTCCCTCGGGCATCGCTCCTCTTGGGAGCTGGATTTGGCCTCCTGTCTCCTGGATTGCCGGGCTTAGGCCAATACGAACTCTGTCTCGTCTCGCGGCATCGCATGCATGATGATCCCGAGGCGGCGCGCCAGAGCGACTCGCGCTTTGCGCATCGTTGATCTTTTTGGCGATCGCGAAGGCCCAGTCCTTGAGTTTGAGCTGGCCCTTGTAGCGGGTCAGCATGACATTGACCCCTCGTATAGGAGGGTTCGCACGCGCCTGTCGCCGCACTTCGAGATGCTGCCGACGTAGTCGACCTCGCCCGACTGATGCCGCCTAGGGACCAAGCCCGGATACCCCAGTCAGCTCGCCGGCCCGATGCAGCCGCGCCAGCGTGACCGCGTCGCGCCGGTTCGTCTTGATCCGCTCGCCCGGCCGTTTCGGGATCAGAGCCGGAGCGACCACCATGCAATCGTGGCCGAGATCCTGAATGTGGCGATAAAGCCCGTATCCCGTCGGCCCCGCTTCAAAGCAGACATGCAGCCGGTCGTATCGGTCCGCCAACCCCTTGATCGTCCGCTCGATCGGCAGCGGGCTGTTCTCGACATCGCCGAGAAACCGGACTTCTCCCGGTCCGGCCCCCTTCCGCGATCGCAATCGCGTGCTTCTTCTTGGCGACATCGAAAGCCACGAAAACTTCGCTGTGCTTTTCCATCGTCCGCCCTCCGTGCATGAGGCTCGGCTCGGCATGCCCGAGCAACCCTCGTTCTTACCTGCACGAAAGGGCGGGCCACCGGCGCTGGTCCGCGAACATCACGTCTAGCGGGTCGAGGCGGCGCCTTAGATCGGCAAGAACCTTGACCGGCATTCCGTGCCCACACGGCCGGCATAGATGAGCTGCCGTCGTCGGTGTAGTAGCCAAGCAGCAGCGCCCCGAGTGAGGCCGCGACCCTTCCGGGTCAGACCAGCCGACGACGAACTCCTGGCGGTTCAGCCATTTGACTTTGCGCCATAGTCCGCGGTTTCCCGGCGCGTAAGGCGCATCGATCGTCTTGGAAACGACGCCCTCAAAAGCCGAGCTTGCCGGCGTGCTTAGGATGAGCTCGCCGTCCCCGATCTCATGGCCGTTGTATTGAAGGCCTGACTTGTTTGCGACCAAAGGTTCAAGCAGCGCCTTGCGATCGGTGAGCCGAAGGCTCGAGACGTCCCGACCCTCGAGATGCAGGAGATCGAAAGCGTAATAGACGAGCCGCGCGGCGCGCTCGTCTTTATTGAAATCACCGGCTCCGATCGCTTTCCAAGCTGGCCCGGGATTCGGGCTCACGGGGCCGCCGCCGATCAAGGTGTTCCCGCTCATCTCCCAGATCGAAACCTGGCCGCTGCTCGTGTTCCGCCAGAGGATGTCGTCGGAAAAGCCGTCGTCAGTGAAATCGCCGGCTCCGATCGCGTGCCAAGCAGGCCCGGGATTGGGCGTCACCGGTCCGCCGCCGATCAAGCTGTTTCCATTCATGTCCCAGATCGAGGCTTGGCCGTTGGCGTTCTGCCACAGGATGTCGGAATGGCCGTCGTGATTGAAATCGCCTGTTTCGATCTCGGTCCAGCTCGGCCCGGGATTGGGGCTTACGGGCCCCCCGCCGACCAAGGTGTTCCCGGTCATTTCCCAGACCGAGGCTTGACCGTCCGTGTTTTGCCAAAGGATGTCGGCCGATACTATCGGGGGCGTCACTGGGCCGGTGACAAAGCCGCTGCCCGTGATCTCGAACACCGTGCCGCCTGCCACCGGGGCCGCCGCCCTCGGTCGTGCCGAACAGGTCGCCTTCGGCGTCGGCGATCAGGCTTCCGCCCGGAAGCTCGCCGTTGTCGCCGTTAAAAATGACCAGGGTGGTGGGCACGCTGGCGTAACCCGCGGCAGTCTTTTTAATCTCAAACACCGTGCCGTTGTCGCCCCCAACAAAGCCGCCTCGCGTGGTCCCGAATAGGTCGCCGTTGAAATCGGCGATCAGGCTAGCCTCCGGTTGCGCGCCGTCAGCGCCGTTGAAGCCGACCAGAGTGGTGGGCGTGCCCACGTAACCGGCGGCCGTTTTTTTGATCTCAAACACCGTGCCGAAGTTGTCCTCCGAGCTTGTGCCGAAGCCGCCTTCCGAGGTTGTGCCGAACAGGTCGCCGTGGGAATCGGCGATCAAGCCCCAGCGGAGCGTCGCCATCGGCGTTGTTGAAGCTGACCAGCGTTGTGGGAGTGCTCGTGTAACCCGTCGCAGTCTTATTAATCTCGAACACTGTGCCGAAAGCTAGGCTGCCGCCGCCGGCTCCTGTCGTCCCGAACAGGTCGCCGTTGGCGTCGGCGATAAGGCTCGCCAGGGGATTTTTTCCGTCAGCGTCGTTGAAGCTGACCAGCGTAGTAAGGGTTGCGGTCATGGGCCGATCCCTCCCACATTCCCGAGATGATTTTTATCTATCCCGGAATGTGCCCGAATTTGTCGCTGCGGCCTCGGAAAACACAACAATCTCTGGGTTGTATTCCTCTGCGCGCCTTCAGCACTCACCCGCCCGAGGCTTGCCGCGCGCGTTGACATAGACCCACGCTTCGAGGCCCCAGGTGAGTGACGCTTTGACGCGCACGTAAGCCGCGACCTCCTATGGGTCGGCATGCGCAAGTTCGGCGTTCGAGATCTCGGACTCTGCGCCAGGCGCGCGATCGTCGCCTTTGCGGGCAAAAGCGACGATCGGATCGTGCGTCTTGCCGGCGGGCCCTTTCACATATTCGGCTGCGGAGCCGCTTCATTCCGATGTTTGCGCCCGCGATGCGCGGGTTGACCCGGGGCGGACCCGCCGGAACTCGACGGCGCCATGATCGTTGCGCCCTGACCAATTTCTCCGTCCAGATCCTCCATTTGATCGTCGGGGACCACAAGGTGAGCGTCGGCATGCGCGCTTTTACAGCCCTCCGGATGTTTCTCGCCTGTCACGCAAATCGAGAAGCGGAAGGTTTTTATGATCACTGTGGCGCAGGCGGACTGTGGGGGAGCGACGAAAGCCAAAATCGCGATCGCGGAGAGCAGGCCGGCGCTCCACCATTTGGACATATTGATAACTCCCGATGCCTTGTCGCCCCGCCCGAGCGCATATCATGCCGGGCCTTGGATCTCCCCGCCGCTCACGCCAATGTGATGGTGGCGCGCCGCGTTGATGGCTGGTGGAATTTGCGCTCACGCCGACGGAGGCTTACCGCGCGCGTCGACATAGACCCACGCTTCCACGCCCGAGGCGAGCGGCGCCTTGACGCGCACATAAGCTGCGACCTCGTAAGCGTCGGCATGGGCAAGCTCGGCGTCGGGGATCTCGAACAGCGCGCACGGCACGCGATCTTCGCCGTGCCCCGTGAAAGCGACAATCGGATGATAAGTCTTGCCGCTCGTGCGCACGACCTCGGGATCCTGGATCGCCGCCATCGACTGCCGATAGCCGACGAGGGCGTCGCTCACGCCTGTGAGACAACGGAAGGTGGCAAGCTGCACGTCCTCCTGCTGAAGCGTCCCGTAAGAGAAAAGCCTCGGAATGCGAGTCCTCGCGCTTGTTTCGCGCGCGCCTGATTTTTCGGAGTGCGACGTGACGAATGCTTGCAAGATATCCCAGCGGATACAACGCTTTTTTAGCTGTCTTCACAGGTCCGTCCTTTCTCGCTAGGCTCTTTAATCGATCGCCGCTTGCTTGTCGGTTGCGCCAATAGCGCGCCGCAGTGTCGGGAAAGTCGCCATGGAACTCAGTCGTCGCGGTTTCATCAAGATCACCGCCGCCGGACTGGCCGCATCGAGCCTGGGCGCTCTTGGCTTCGGCGGGGATGGGGAGGCTCTGGCCGCAGCGGTGCGGCCGTTCAAGCTGACGGCGGCGACCGAGACGCGCAACACGTGCACTTACTGCTCCGTCGCCTGCGGCATCCTGATCTATACGCTCGGCGATCGCGCCAAGAACGCGGTGTCCGACGTCATTCACATCGAGGGCGATCCGGACCATCCGGTCAATCGCGGCACATTGTGCCCCAAGGGATCGGCGCTGCTCGACATCGTCCATTCGCCAGGCCGCCTCAAGGTCCCTAAATATCGTGCACCGGGCGCGAGCGAATTCAAGGAGGTGTCCTGGGATTTTGCCCTCGACAAAATCGCCAAGCTGATGAAGGAGGATAGGGACGAGAACTTCATTCCCTTCAACAGGGACGGGACGACGGTCAACCGCTGGCTCTCCACAGGCATGCTGGCGGCGTCCGCGTCCTCCAATGAGACCTCCTACATAACCTGGAAGGTCGCTCGAGCCCTGGGGATGGTGGTCTTCGACAACCAGGCGCGCGTCTGACACGGACCGACGGTGGCCAGTTTGGCCCCATCATTCGGTCGTGGCGCGATGACCAACACCTGGCAGGACATCAAGAACGCCAACGTCGTTGTGGTCATGGGCGGCAATGCCGCCGAAGCCCATCCGTGCGGTTTCAAATGGGTGATCGAGGCGAAGATCGAGAACGGCGCCAAGCTCGTCGTCATCGACCCGCGTTTTACCCGCACCGCGTCGGTCGCCGACGTCTACGCGCCGATTCGTCCAGGCACCGACATCGCTTTCTTAAGCGGTCTCATCCGCTATCTGCTCGAAAAGGATCAGATTCAGCACGAGTACGTGCATGCCTACACCAACGCCAGCCTGATCGTGAAAGACGGCTTCGGCTTCGAGGACGGGCTCTTTACCGGCTACGATGAAGCGAAGCGCGCTTACGACAAATCGAGCTGGGACTACGACAAGGACGATAAGGGCTTCGCCAAGATTGACGACACGTGGCAAAACCCCCATTGCGTCATCAACCTTCTGCGCAAGCACGTCGATCGCTACACGCCGGAAATGGTGTCGCGCATCTGCGGCACGCCGCAGGAGAAATTTCTGCAGATCTGCGAGCTGTTCGCTTCGTGCTCCGCTCCGGACAAAGCGCTGACGAGCCTGTTCGCGCTCGGTTGGACGCAGCACTCGGTGGGCGCGCAGAACATCCGCACCATGGCGATGGTGCAGCTGCTCCTGGGCAACATCGGCGTGGCGGGCGGCGGCATGAACGCGCTGCGCGGCCATTCCAACATCCAGGGCTTGACCGACGTCGGGCTCCTGTCGAACGCCATGCCCGGCTATATGACTTTGCCGCGAGACGGTGACGTAACTTTCGACGATTACATGAGGACGCGGCTTTTCAAGCCCCTGCGGCCAGGGCAGGTCAGCTACTGGCAGAACTACAGGAAGTTCTTCGTGAGCTTCCAGAAGGCGATCTACGGGAAGGCCGCGACCGCCGAAAACAACTGGGCGTACGACTGGCTGCCGAAACTCGACATCCCGCTCTACGACATCATCGCTGCGTTCGAGATGATGGATAAGGGCGAGATGAATGGCTACATCTGCCAGGGCTTCAACCCGCTCCAGGCCTTCCCTGACAAGGGCAAGATCCGTCGCTCGCTTGGCAAGCTTAAATACCTCGTCGTGATGGATCCGCTCGACACCGAGACGTCGCGGTTCTGGGAGAATTTCGGGCCGCAGAATCCTTCCGACCCAGCGAGCATCCAGACGGAGGTGTTCCAGCTTCCCACCACCTGCTTCGCCGAGGAGAACGGCGCCCTCGTCAATTCGGCGCGCTGGCTGCAATGGCACTGGAAGGCGGCGCCCCCGCCCGGGCAGGCGCAGTCGGATATTTTTATTATGGCCGGCCTGTTCCATCGCTTGCGGGAAATGTACCGCAAGGACGGCGGCGCCTTCCCTGATCCGCTCCTCAACCTCACGTGGGATTACATCGATCCGGTCGACCCCGATCCCGAGGAAATGGCCAAGGAAATGAATGGCCGCGCCTTGGTCGATCTCAAGGACGCCTCCGGCCAGACGCTCGTCAAAGCCGGGCAGCAGCTCAGCGGTTTCGCGCAATTGCGCGATGACGGCTCGACTATGTCGGGCTGCTGGATCTTCTCGGGGAGCTACACCGAGCAGGGCAACCAGATGGCGCGGCGCGATGCGAGCGATCCGCGTGAAGCGGGCATCGCGCCGAACTGGGCTTGGGCGTGGCCGGCCAACCGCCGCATCCTCTATAATCGCGCCAGCGCCGACCCTGCGGGCAAGCCATGGAACCCGGCGAAATCGGTCATCGAATGGAACGGCAGCAAATGGGTCGGTCTCGACGTGCCGGACTATACGGCCGCCGCGCCTTCCGAGAATGTCGGCCCGTTCATCATGAACAACGAGGGGGTTGGTCGCCTGTTCGCTCTCGACCAGATGGTCGAGGGGCCGTTCCCCGAGCATTACGAGCCGTTTGAATCGCCCTCGGAAAACGTGCTGCATCCGAAGGTCCGCAACAACCCGGCGGCGCGGGTCTATGCCGATGACCGCGCCAATTTCGGAACCTCCACCGACTTCCCCTATGTCGGAACGACCTACCGCCTCACCGAGCAATTCCACTTCTGGACCAAGCACGCATTGATCAACGCGATCCTCCAGCCGGAGGAATTTGTCGAGATCGGCGAGGCTCTGGCGAGGGAGAAGGGTATCGAGCAGGCAGGTTGGGTGCGAGTCTCGTGCAAGCGCGGCGCAATAATTTGCAAGGCCTATGTCACGAAGCGCATCAAGCCGATGACCGTCGATGGCAAGCCGACGCACGTCGTTGGCGTGCCGCTGCATTGGGGCTTCACGGGCCTAGCGCGCAAAGGCTATGGCGCAAACACGCTGACCCCCTCGGTCGGCGACGCCAACACGCAGACGCCGGAGTTCAAGGCATTCCTCGTCAATATTGAGAAGGTCGCAGCGCCGGTGGCGTAGGGAAAAGAAGCATGTCCGATCTGCAGTCGCAGAACTTTATCCGCATCTCGGCCACGACGATCACGCCGCCGTCAGTCCGCCGGCACGAGCAGGAAGTCGCCAAGCTCATCGACGTCACGCGCTGCATCGGCTGCAAGGCGTGCCAGGCCGCTTGCATGGAATGGAACGACCTGCGCGGCGAGGTCGGCCATTTCGAGGGCACGTACGACAACCCGCTCGACCTCGATCCCAACACCTGGACGCTGATGCGTTTCACCGAATGGGACAACGATCAGGGTAACCTCGAATGGCTGATTCGCAAGGACGGCTGCATGCATTGCGAGGATCCAGGTTGCCTCAAGGCCTGCCCGGCGCCTGGCGCGATTGTGCAATACGCTAATGGGATCGTCGATTTCATCAGCGAGAACTGCATCGGCTGCGGCTATTGCATCAAGGGCTGCCCGTTCAACATTCCGCGTGTCAGCAAGGTCGATCACAAATCCTACAAATGCACGCTCTGCTCCGACCGCGTCACGGTTGGCAAAGAGCCGGCCTGCGTTAAGGCCTGTCCCACCGGCGCGATCATGTTCGGCTCAAAGACGGACATGACGCATTGGGCTGGCGAGCGCGTCATCGACCTCAAGTCGCGCGGATTTGAGAATGCAGGGCTGTACGATCCCCAAGGCGTTGGCGGCACCCATGTGATGTATGTGCTTCACCACGCCGACCGCCCGTCGCTCTATGCCGGACTGCCCGACAATCCCAAGATCAGCGTACTCGTTGAAGTGTGGAAGGGTATATTGAAGCCGCTCGCAGTGGCTGGCGTTGCGCTCGCCGCCGTCGCAGGATTTTTCCACTGGATCATCGCCGGGCCAAATGAAGTGCAGCCCGAGGACGACATCGCGGCGGCGAAGCTCATTCGAGACGCGGAGCGCAAAGTCACGGGTGACGTCGCATGAGTTATCCGCTCGGGACGATCATTCGCAATACGACGGCGGCGCGGATCAATCACTGGATCACCGCCGCCTGCTTCGTCCTGCTGATCCTTTCCGGCTTGTCGATGTTCCACCCGCTGCTGTCCTTTCTCGCTTTGCTGTTCGGCAGCGGGCAATGGGCGCGCGCGATCCATCCCTGGATCGGCTGCGTGCTCCTTGTGAGCTACGCCGGCCTCATCGTTCAGTTCTGGCGCGACAATTTCTGGAACTGGGACGACATCGCCTGGATGGGCGCAATCGTGCGCGTGTTGCGCAACGAGGAAGAAGGCGTTCCCGAAGTCGGGCGGTTTAACGCTGGACAGAAATTCGTCTTCTGGTCGATGGCGCTGCTGGTGCCCGCGCTCTTCCTCACCGGCCTCGTGATCTGGGAATACTACTTTGGCGAGGCGACCACGATCGAGACGCAACGCGCAGCGGCGCTCATCCACAGCTACGCGGCGATTGCGGCGATCATCATCTGGATCACACACGTCTACGCGGCGATCTGGGTGCGCGGCTCGATGCGAGGGATGACGCAAGGCTATGTGACCCCCGGCTGGGCGTGGCGTCATCATCGCAAATGGCTCAAGAGCCTCGTGGCGACAGGGTCGCGGGGCCCTCGTCCTCGGCGCGCCGCCGAGGGTTCATGAGGCAGGGCGAGAGCGCGCCGAAAAGCGGCTGGATCGGCAATGCGTCGGGCGGCGTCAAGGCGCCAGAGCCGATCCTGCTCCCCGATGCGGCGGTCCGCTTCGCTCGGACCGCCGAGCGGCTCGAGCGCCTGTCGAGCGGCCACCCGATGGAAGGGTGGCTCGATTTCATGGCGCAGCTTGCACGCGCCCAACACCGTGTCGCATCGATGCTCCCGCCTGGCGCCGCGCCTGACGAAGGGACGGTGGAGCAGGCCGTCGCCGCTCGCATTCCGCCAATCTCCGCCGATGGACACCGGCGCGATCCGGCGTGGCGTGACGGTCTTGCCCTGCTGCTCGACACCGCCGTCGGCGAGGGGCTGCCGTCTCCGGCGGCCGCAATCGTGGCGGAGCTGCGCTCCCGCGGCGCTGCCTCCACGGAGACGCAAGCTGACGCGTTCTTGCGCGGCGTCATCGATGAGAAGGACACCGGCTCAAGCTTCTGGATTGCGGCGGCGTTGCAGGTTTATTTCACCCATCTCGCGCGGCGCCTGCCGGCGCGGCGGCTGCGGTTGCTCGAGGAGCGCTCATTATGCCCGTGTTGCGGCTCGACCTCGTCGGCGAGTCTTGTAACCGCGGCGGGGCAAAATCCTGGGGCCCGTTACCTCTGCTGCTCCCTCTGTTCGACGGGTTGGAACTATTCGCGCGCCGTCTGTGTCACCTGCGGCGGCTCGCGCACGCTCGCGCTCAGGGGAATTGAAGGCGATTCCGGTGTCGTGAAGGCGGAGACCTGCGACGAGTGCGGGACCTACTCGAAGATGGCGCACCAGGCCAAAGACATGCAGGCCGATCCCTATGCCGACGACCTCGCCACGCTCGGGCTCGACGTCATGGTCGGCGAAGCCGGCTGGGCGCGCCACGCCCCCAATCCGCTGTTGCTGGTTGGTTGAGTTGCGGCAAACCAAGCGAATTGGACCGGTTTCCGACCCAAAGCGGAAGTTCGTCGCGGCTGATTAAACGTCGTGGATCGACGCACTCCGGTCATTGCCGATGCGGCCCTCGGAGGCGCGCTTCCCGCCCATTTGCGATGTCCAGGGACGCGATCCGCAATGTCCGCTTCACGTGTGCGCCGTGAGAAGGCGGCGCTTTCCAGTGGGTGCAAGCCCCACCCGGCAAACGCTCCAGCCGGAAGCAACCGGAGCAGTCATGGAGGTGACGAAATGGCTGAAGCCTTCGGTGTAGCTGGTCACATATAGGTGACGGCGCGAGTGTGCGGGCCGCAACGCGAGTGAACGCCGAGCAAGCCTCGAAAAGGACGATGTGCAGGCCGACCCGACAACGTTATCGGGGAAGGCTGTTACGGCTGGGTGAGATGAGCGAAGACGACGCCCAGCCGCTGCACCGGGGTAGTGGCGGCAGCACGTACACAAGGAAAGCGCACGCAACACGGGAAGCCCCAAAGCGTGGTCAGGGATGACCAACCGGACGCCCGCGAGGGACAGGCCGGGCGCTGTGGGGTGGCGGAGAGGCTTGTAGTACCGCTGAAGCCGGGTAACGCCGGGGGAGGGAAGGGGCCTCAGTTCAAGACAGACGCAAGACGTAGTGAAGGACCTGGAGATTGGGCAACCTATCAACTCCGGACAGCGTTCAGAAACTGCAGACGGCGTTGCACGCGAAAGCGAAGGCAGAACCCGGCTACCGCTTCTACGCCCTCTACGACAAGATCAGCCGCGAGGACATTCTGGCGCACGCCTATGCCCAGTGCCGCTCCAACAAGGGCGCGCCGGGCGTGGACCGTCAGGACTTCGAGGCCGTCGAGGCGTACGGGGTGGAGCGATGGCTTGGCGAACTGGCGCTTGCGCTCAGGCAGGAGACTTACCGACCGGACCCTATCAGACGCGTTTTCATACCGAAGGCCAACGGCAAACTCAGGCCGCTGGGCATCTCAACCTTGCGGGATCGGGTCTGCATGACGGCAGCGATGCTGGTGCTGGAGCCGATCTTCGAAGCCGACCTTCCACCGGAACTCTACGCCTACCGTCCCGGGCGAAACGCCCAACAGGCGGTGGTCGAGGTGGAAGAGCTGCTGTTTCGCGGCCATCCGGAAGTCGTGGACGCCGACCTCGCGGACTACTTCGGGAGCATTCCCCATGCCGAGCTTTTGAAGTCGGTAGCGCGCCGGATCGTCGATCGGCGCGTGCTGCATCTGATCAGGATGTGGCTGGATTGCCCCGTGGAAGAAACCGACGATCGAGGTCGGAGGACACGCACGACCGAGGCGCGAGACAAGCGGCGCGGCATTCCGCAGGGCTCACCCATCTCACCCTTGCTGGCCAATATTTACATGCGCCGGTTCGTGCTGGGATGGAAGATGTTCGGGCTCGAGCGAACCCTCGGCGCTCGGCTCGTAACCTATGCGGACGACCTCGTGATCCTGTGCAGAAGGGGCAAAGCCGAAGCGGCCTTGCAAAGCCTGCGCGAGATCATGGGCAAGCTGAAGCTGACGGTGAACGAGGAGAAGACACGCATCTGCAAAGTGCCGGAAGGAGAGTTCGACTTCCTGGGATACACGTTCGGGCGAATGTTTTCGGCGAGGACCGGCGAGGCCCGTATCGGCTACCGGCCGTCAAAGAAAAGCATTCAGCGCGTGGTCGAGAAAGTCCACGCGCTGACCGACCGAGCGGGAACATGGCAAGAGACCACAACGCTGGTGGGCAAAGTGAACCGCACGTTGCGCGGATGGGCGAACTACTTCCAAGTAGGAACCATCAGCAAGGCGTATCGGGCGCTCGATGCTTACACAGCGGTGCGGTTGCGCCGGTGGTTGCGCTCCAAGCACAAAGTCAGGCGACGAGGGGGCGGGAGCTATCCACTCTCGCACCTCTACGGGCACTTCGGGCTCGTACGTCTGAGCCGGCTTGGGCACGACGTGCCGTGGACGAAGGCGTGAGGTCTTGTCCGAGAGCCGGATGCGGGAAATCTGCACGTCCGGTTCGATGAGGGGGGTGTGGAAACGGAGCTACGGCTGAGCCACTAAGGCACCGCCAGACGAAAGGGGCGGAAAACAGACATGCTCAACCTAACGCCACCGCGCCACACTCCTACTCTACCGACTCCAGCCGGCCGGAATGTGCAAATACGGCCATTCCCGGGACGGCTTGGCGGCAGGCTCGACGGGGCGTCCGTATCCGCGACGTCGGATATTCGGCCTGCTTATAGGTGAGATTGGCCCGTAGTTCCTCCAGAAGCGCAGCAAAGCCGGGGAGGGGTCGCCGGTTAGGAATAGAGTGGTAACGGGAGTGCGGTCACTTCCAATACCTGGACCAGGCGTCCGTCGGCGATGAACGACGCCACCATGTCTTCCATCACGATCGCCAGCCCCGCGCCATGAAGGGCGGCGTCGATGAGCAGGTGCTGGTCATTCAGACGAAGGGGCCGTCGACGTGGACGTTGACGCTGCGTCCGTCGCGCTCGATCCCAGGCATAGAGGCCGCCAGAAGTCGGCAGGCGGATGTTGCAGCAGCGGTGATGCGTGAGGTCCTGCGGTTCGACCGGGATGCCGTGGTCAGCGAGGTAGGTTGGGCATCCGACGACCACCCTCCGTAGATCAGGGCCGATGCGCAGGGCGATCATATCCCGGGCGATCTGTTCCCCTAGCCGGACGCCGGCGTCGTACTGTTCGGCGACGATGTCTGTGAGAGCGGGTTCGATCGACACCTCAACCTTGATGTCGGGATAGCGCGTATTCAGCCGAAGCAGGGCGGGCCACAACACCGTCTCAACGGCATGCCGGCCGGCGGTGAGCCGGAGCGATCCCGAGGGCAATTCGCGCAGCTCGCTGAGCGCATTGAGCTGAACCTCAATCTCGCCCAGAGCGGGGCGAAGCGTGCTCAAGCTGCAGTAGTTAAGACTTAATCTGACAGTTGGTGTCATAGCTGAGGCGGAAGCCGAGGCCGGGCGCGGAGTGGTCGGGGTTCGCAGCGCCCGGCCTCGGCGTTTCGAAAGGACACCGACGATGACCAAGGAACAGAAGATCATCCGCGCCAAGGTAGGGCTGCTGGAGTTGGCCAGGCAGCTCGGCAATGTCAGCCAGGCCTGCAAAATGATGGGCTACTCGCGCGACAGTTTCTATCGCTTCAAGGAGCTTTACGACGCCGGCGGCGAATTGGCGCTGCAAGAGCTGACGCGGCGCAAACCGATCTTGAAGAACCGCACGCCGCCCGACGTCGAGGCGATCATCGTCGAGCTTTCGCTGGACCGGCCGGCTTATGGCCAAATCCGCATCGCCAATGAGCTTCGCAAGCTCGGCCATTCGATTTCGCCGGCCGGGGTGCGCGGGGTCTGGCAGCGCCATGATCTTGAGACGATGAAGAAACGGCTCAAGGCGCTCGAAGCCAAGGTCGCTCAGGAAGGCCTGGTGCTGACCGAAAGCCAGCTCGCCGCGTTGGAGAAGGCCAAGAGCGAAAAGGAGGCGCATGGCGAGTTCGAGAGCGAATGTCCGGGCTATTGCGGCGCCCAGGATACGTTCTACGTCGGCAACATGAAGGGGGTCGGCCGCATCTACCAGCAGACCTTCATCGACACCTACGCCAAGGTCGCCTTCGCCAAGCTCTATGATCGCAAGACGCCCATCACCGCGGCTGATCTCGTCAACGATCGCGTCGTGCCGTTCTATGATGCGAGGGAGGTGAGGCTCTGCCGCGTGCTGACCGATCGCGGCACGGAATATTGCGGCAACCCCGAGCACCACGAATACGAGCTCTACCTGGCGCTCGAGGATATCGACCATTCGCGCACCAAGACCAAGAGCCCGCAAACGAATGGCATCGTCGAGCGGTTCCACAAGACGGTGCTCGATGAGTTCTATCGCATCGCCTTTCGCAAGAAGATCTACGGCTCGATCGCCGATCTCCAGGTCGATCTTGATCGCTGGGTCCAAAGTTACAATGAGGAAAGGCCGCACCAAGGACGATGGTGCTTCGGCAAAACGCCGATGCAGACGTTCCTTGACGCGACGCCGCTTGCGAAGGAGAAAATGATCGCCGCCTGATCATACCTGACAGGCGGAACCGACCCATCTCCGGACGCTGACCGTCAGATCAAGTGCCAGCTACTACACATTATCGGTAGCGTGGGGCATAGCGTGCATGGGGTCATGCGCAAGGCGTACACATGGCCGAACGATCCTCAGGTCTTCGGGGGACGCGCCGCTTTACCAAATCGTTTTCGCGCCGGAGGCACAAACGTCCCGATCACTCCTTCTGTAGGTCAAGCCTCCGGGATATCCACTGAGAGCGGCGTCCCGCTTTGCAGCGCCTTGCCGGGCAATTACGGCTATGATTCACAGTACTCAGGTCCAGGCAGCACTATGTGCAACAGGGCCCTGCGACGTTCCTGTAAATTCGCTCTGTCTAGGTTTAAGCCGCCAACCGCCAGTTTTGCCGTCGCCTACCCTGGCGCAACCGCCACCTCACCATGGGCCTGTAATTTCAACCCGCAAGGCCGGCGAGGGCGGCGGCGGAGCAACGGCGTTATTTGCCGGTGGCAATAAAGGATTGAACAGCTTCAACGCACTCCCGTCACGGCGCGCGCGGGAGCGCGTTCCAACCTTAGGATAAAGATTTCAGGAACTATTTTTCGGTATTACTGAGCAAGGCCACAAAGCGGTCCCTGCCCCAGCGCCACATGCACATCATGGCGCACTGGTATATGACAACATAGACAAGGTTAAATATCTTCAACTCGTAGACTGTAACGGCCTATAGCGGCCAGGCTGGCGAGGAAAAAATGAGCGCTCAACGTCGCCCGCGAAAGCTTATTTGTAATGCTCGCCTTGGTTTCCTCGAAGCCGTGCTCTCTGAGTCGCACCGCCAATTCCTCATAGGTTACGTCAGCACGTTTGAGTTCTGCCTTTAGATGTCTGGCGACGCGCTCCGCCCATTCTTGTTCGGTCTCCGCGAACGCCATCCTGTCCTTGCTCTCGCTTGCGAGAGATAGCTATCGCAAACGATATTTCACACTTGACGGCGATACCATATCCGATAGCATGCTCTCGTATCCGAGAGTTCTGGGATGTCCCCAGCAATTTCTTTTCTTCGCACAAGCCAAGAGCCTGACGCTGCGTCAGGCCCGCCAAACTCGAGGGTCGGCGGCCCAGAGCGAGACTTCATCCGGGCGGACGTTGACGGCCTGAGTCCTTCAGGCAAAGTACCGCAACGGGATTGTTTATTATTTCGCTTCGGACAAGGGCTGGCCCACCCTCTTAACAAGGGAGGATTCGCGCCATGTCGATCGCATCCAGGATGTTTCTCGCCGCCGCGCTTGCGGCGGGTCTTATGCTTCCAGGCGGCGCGCGCGCCGCCTTGCAGGGCTTCTCGCAGGGCTTCTCGATAGAATTGGGCGATCCGCAAAATCCCCTGACGCTGGATTACAATCCCACTGGCGGTCTTTCGGCGGCGGCGGCGCCGTCCAACGGCAAGCCGGCATTAGAGCTTAAGAACAATGGATCCTACCTCGCCACGCTCACCGGCGATTACGCGGTCTTCGACAATCTGCGCGCCGGTGAATGAACCCGTACTTTGGCAGAGATCCTACGAAATCACGCTTAATGACCATATAATATTCGAAAATCCCGGTGCGATAGTCGGCCCATTCACGGGCGATGATATTTGGATGGCCTTCGTCCATGCCTTTGGCCAGTTCACGGGAAAAACCGATATGCAAGCGGGAGCGGTCCTCAAAGTCTTAATTGCCGTCCTCGAGCACTTTGATTCCTTCAGCGTACCTAGCACACCTCCGGGGGAATTCGACTATGCCTATAACACCGTAAATCAGCCGGTCGGCACTTTCGCTGTTGGCACGATCGACGACCTGGGGCAGAAGATTGCATTGAATCTCGGCAAGAACACTCTGTCGTTTGACGCTTCCCTCTTCGCCGTTCCGGAGCCGTCGACCTGGGCGATGATGCTACTGGGGTTCGCAGGGCTTGGGTTCGTCGGCTATCGTCGAACGCGGAGGGCGAAGCCTCAGGCGGCATGAAGTCTTAGACCGCAAGAGATCAGATCGGTCAGCCGGATCGGCAATGAACGCGGCCCGCGGAAGCGCAAGCTCAAGAACATCGAAGCCACCGTCTTCGACGCCATCGGCGCGGTCTCGCGCCAAGGACTTACGGCGGAGGAGTTCCGCACTGCCGCGGCGCAGCTGCGCTCTGCGGCGCAGGCGGCTTGACGGGCACCAGGGCGGCGGCTAGTCCGTCGCCCATTGACACTGGTGCGAAATGAGATTAAAAGGCGGGCGCTATTTGGAACCTAGAGTCTGCCGCGACCGGTGATGGTATTCGGCAAATGACAAGCTTGAACTCAAATCGCGTCGTTGATTCTATAAGTACGAAATAAAGACGCTGTTATCACGAAGAGGTGATATATTTACACTGAGTACAAATTGCTTTCATAGGCCGCGAAACCGCTAGAAAACCACGCTAAACAGGCCGCCAAGAGCCATTAACGGTAACCCTGTCATCGGCTTGCCGAGCATTATTACAGATTTGTAACGGTGATCTGCCAGGTCGCTATATATGAGAGGGGCGAATTCCCTCTCCGGCAATACAACCTTTGCCAAGTCTATTTTTGCGCAACAGTTTTAAAATCCGGCGGCTAACCACCGCGCGGCAAATTACTAGGCCGTGTGGACGAATTTGCGTTGGATGAGATTTTTGGATTCCTGAGGTGAATCGGTTGTGATTCCTAGGTCCCCGACCGAATCGGAGGCCGGGGCGCATGTCGACAAAAATGAGCGAGGAGGATTGGGCGCACACGCTCGCAGGGTTTCGCGCCTGCCTTCCACGAGGCGGGCGGAAGGCCGGCGACGATCGCCGTTTCCTCGAAGCGCTCCACTTCTTCACGGTCGAGAATGTTCGGTGGCGCGCCCTGCCGGAACGCTTCGGTCCGTGCAACAGCGTATGGAAACGCTTCGACCGGTTGAGCAAGGCTGGCGTCTTCGAAGCCTTCTTCGACACGCTCGGCGTCGACCCCAACGATTTCTTCGACGTTGCAGAGACCAAAGCCAGGCTCGAGGCTGCGATCGACGCCACGAACCACGAGATCGACAGAATCCGAGAGACTCGCGAAACAAGCGAAAGGCCGGAAAAGGTTGAGACGGAGCTCAAGAGCCTTCTCGAAGTGCCAGCCGATGCGCTAAGAGGTGACGAACTGCATCGGGACGGGGATGAGAGGTTGTTGGTCGACTTGGCTGAACGGAATCGTCAACCCGCCGAGCCGGCCGGTGAGCGAGCAAAAGTCGAGCAGATGGCTGAATACGCTGCGCTGTCGGATGAACAGCCCTGGTGGAGGCGTCTCGTCGGATGGATTTGGATGCGCCGTGGGAGGCAGCCAAGAAGCGGCTACGCCGCCGGCGGCGTGATACGGCACACGGCATGACAACGCATCGGTAGGACGCGGTCGCCTAGCAGGGTGTTGAACAAGTCCCTGGGCGGGGGAGCCGTGATGTGATTCTGTTTCCCGCGCGAAGTTGGGGGGACCGAATCATGCGGGGCGAGGACGAACGGTCGGGGTCGCTGTTCAGCTATGTCGACCTCGAGGCGCGGATTGATCGGGGTCATCCGCTGCGCATGATCCGTTTGATTGTGAACGAGGCTTTGGCGGCGCTCGGCGGCGATTTTTCGGCGTTGGACTCGCGGATCGGACGGCCGTCGATTTCGGCCTGAGAAGCTGCTGCGAGCGATGCTCTTGCAAGCGTTTTATTCGATCCGCTCGGAGCGGCAGTTGATGGAGCGGCTGGAGTTCGATCTCTTGTTTCGCTGGTTTGTCGGGGTCGGGGTCGACGATGCGGCGTGGGACCACTCGACATTTTCCAAAAACCGCGATCGGCTGTTGGAAGGCGACATCGCCGCCAAGCTGTTGAGCGCGGTTCTGTCGCAGCCGCGCGTGAAGCGGTTGCTCAGCACGGACCATTTCTCAGTCGACGGCACGCTGATCGAAGCCTGGGCGTCGATGAAAAGCTTCAAACCGAAGCAGGGGAGGGATGAACCGCCGGCTGATGGCGGCGGGCGCAACCCGGAGACGGATTTTCACGGCGAGAAGCGATCGAACGACACGCACGCCTCGACCACCGATCCGGATGCGAGGCTCTATCGCAAGGGGTCGGGCAAGGAGGCGAAGCTCTGCTTCATGGGGCATGCGCTGATGGAGAACCGCAACGGCCTTTTGGTCGACGCCTGTCTGACCCGGGCCGACGGGCACGCCGAGCGGATCGCGGCGCTGCACATGATCGAGCCGCGCGCCGATTGGCCTCAAGCGATCACAGTCGGCGCCGACAAAGCCTACGACGCCGAGGATTTCGTCAATGAACTGCGGTCGATGACGGCAACGCCGCACGTTGCCCAGAACACAAACGGCCGCTCGTCGGCGATCGACGGCCGCACCACGCGACACGCCGGATACGCCGTCAGCCAACGCATTCGCAAGCGGATCGAGGAAGCCTTCGGCTGGATGAAGACGATCGGCGGGCAGGAGAAGACCAAGTTCCGGGGACGCGATCGCGTCGGTTGGGCCTTCACCTTCGCGGCTGCAGCCTACAATCTGGTGCGGCTGCCCAAACTCATAGCGGAGCCGACATGAGCGCGCCCGCGAATTGCAAACTCGTCGGCCGCTGGCGAATTGTCAAGGCCGACATTTGGGATCGCGATCATCTCGACCTCTGTGGGCCAGCGACGATCACGATCACCGACCACGGTCGCGGCGAAATCGCCTTCGGCGCCCTCCAGGCCGGCCTCGACATCGAATACAGCCGCTTGTCGGTCGGCTTCACCTGGGAGGGCTGCGACGAAATGGACGAGGTCTCCGGCGACGGCTCGGCTGAACTGCTCGATGACGGCTCCATCGAGATCGAATTCGCCTATCACAACGGCGACGAAGCCGTCCTCAAAGCCAAACGAGGGACTTCTTCAACAGCCTGCTAGAGGTCTTGGCTCCCTCAGCGAGCGGGCGCGGGGACGCTAGGCGACGTACTCAGGCAGGGCGCGTCATCGGATAGCCACGTCCGAAGTAATCGAAATCCCGCAACTCCTGGCGCTCGAGGTCGGATTGGATTGGGCGGCGCCGTAAGCGCGAATCTCCTGAATTCGGAACGACCCCGCCTTGAAGACGAACCAGTCGACCCCACGAAGAACGCGGCCGTTTTTGGCGAACTGTGTCCACTCAAGCGCGGCCGCGCGTCGATAGGCGTCAACCAGCACCATATCGACGGTCCATCAACCAGCACCATATCGACGGTCCAGAAGTGACCCAGGTCGCGCACTCTCTTCGAGAAATTGGCGCCGATCTGTTCGATGCTCCCGGCCATTTTGGGCCGGTTGGAAAATAATGGACTGCGTCAGAGCAAAAGCATGCAGCGATTGTCTCTGCATCGCCGTCATTGCAGGCCCGAATATAGGCCTTAACGGCGGCGACGGTCTTTTCCGACATGATGATTTCCTTGGTTGCTCAGGCCTCGGCCGGGCGCCACCCTACTATGCTCAGTTTGAATTTCGCCATTCATGACCCGAAGCAGACGAACGCTTTTTGGCGTGGTAGTGCAGCGCGCCATGAAACGGGTGGCCGTATTCGGAAATGCCGGCGGTGGAAAATCGACCTTGGCGCGGCAGTTGGCCGAGATCACGAGGCTGCCGCTTTACGTCCTTGACAAACTGCAATTCAGAGAGGGCGGCGCGGCTGTGCCGCACGACGAGTACCTGGAGTTACACCGCGGTCTTTTGGCGCGTGAAACCTGGGTCATAGATGGCTACGGCGACGATACTACAATATGGGAACGATTGGGCGCAGCCGACACATTGATCCACGTCGATCTGACCCTTCCGGTTCACTATTGGCGGGTGACAAAGCGTCTGATCAAAGGTCTCTTTGCTGATCCGGAAGGCTGGCCGAAGGACAGCCCGCTTTGGACCAGCACGATGTCAAGCTACAAGACGATACCGCTGTGCCATCGATACATGACGCCCAGATATCGGCGCCTCGTCGCCGAAATGGCCACGCCGAAGCGCGTCGCTCACCTTAGGTCGCCAGGCGAAATGGCGGCGTTCCTGGATCACGTCAGAAACGAGTTCACTGTTGGTTAGGCCGGGACGGGAAACGGTCTATGCTCGTGGGGCTCAGCTCGCCGAGGCCGCCCGCGGCCGCGATGCGGAGGGCGGCGTGAAAGAGAATAGCCGCGCCGTCTACCGCTTCTGCCGGGAAACGACCTTCGCCAAGCCGCCGGCGGCGATCTGGCCCTTCGTCTCCGACACCGCCCGCCTCTGGGAATTCAATGGTTTGGCGCCCTACCGGTTCGAGGAACGGGTGGACGGCGAGGGCCGCGTCCGCCGCTTCGTCCGCGGCAAGCTTGGGCCTTTCCCGGTGCGATGGGAGGAGGATTTCGGCGAATGGCAGGACAATCACCGCGTTTTCCAGGTCCGAAACTACCAAAACGGCCCGATGCGGCGGTGGGAGTGGGGCTGCGAACTCGTTGCCGAAGGCGAGGGGTGTCGGCTGATCGTCACTGGCCTGGCCGAGCCAGCCGGCCTCTTAGGCTTCGTGGGAAAACATGCCGGCCTCTTTGAGGCTGGGTACGGCAAGGCCGTGGCGGGGATCGAGCGGATCATTCGCGAGAGCGACGGTTCCGCGCTTGTCCCGGGCTGGAGCGTCGAGGACCTGATGGAGCCTTCCGCCCGCCAACGACTCGATGCGCTGGGCGCCGAACTCGCGCGCGATCCTGCTTCGCATGCGCTTGCGCCGAACCTCATCGACTACCTGCGGCACGCGCCGATCGTCGATCTGCGCAGCATTCGGCCCGTCGCACTGGCGACGCTATGGTCCGTCCCGCCCGACCACACAGTGGAGTTGTTCCTGGCCGCGGCGCGGAAGGGCGTCGTGGCGATGGGATGGGAGCTGTTATGCCCGCGCTGCCGGGGCGCGAAGTCCCGTGTGAGCCGACTTCAGGACCTGCCGAAAGGCGCGCATTGCTCTTCTTGCAACATCGACTACGAGCGCAATTTCAGCCGCAACGTCGAGCTGACTTTTCACCCCGCGCCCTGGATTCGTCCGCTGTCGGACGGGGAGATGTGCATGCTCGGCCCGGGCTCTGCGCGGCACATCAAGTTTCAGGGCGAAGTCGCGGCGCAGTCGGCCAAGACCTTTGACCTGTCTTTGGCGCCGGGCCCCTACCGTTTTCGCACCGTCGAAGCCGGGGCCGAAGCGGATCGCGACATCGGCGCCGACGGAATCATCCCGACGCTGGTGGCTCGCGGCGGCGACATTTTGCTCGAAGAAGCGAGCGGCAGAGATGGGCTCGCGATCCGCAACGAGAGCGACAAGCCGCTCGCTTTCGTCGTCGAGGACCGCAATTGGGCCAAGGACGCGCTGACGGGGGAGCGCGTGATCGCCATGCCCGCTTTCCGCCGGCTCTCCCCCGAGCAATTGCTGCGCCCCGGCGACAATGCCGAGATTGGCTGGATCGCCATCATGTTCACCGACCTCAAAGGCTCGACGGAACTCTCTGATGCGCTCGGAGACGCTCCCGCTTACAACCTCGTTCGCGACCATTTTTCGTTCCTCGCAGACCGGATCGAGCGCAATCATGGCTTCGTCGTCAAGACCGTGGGCGATGCTGTGATGGCCGCCTTCTCCCGTCCCGATCACGCAGTCTGTGCGGCGCTCGCGATCCAGGACGATGTCGCAAGCTTCAACTCCGGCCGAGGGCCGAGGCGCGACCCCATCGTATTGAAGCTCGGGCTTCATGCCGGTCCGTGCATCGCCGTCACCACGGGCGATGTGCTCGACTATTTCGGCGCGACCGTGAATGTCGCGGCGCGCCTCGAAAACCAGTGCCACGGTGGCGAGGTGATCGTGTCGGAGGATGTGGCGCGAGACGCCGAAACCGCATACGCGCTGGCGGATCGGACGCAGATCGAAGAAACGGCGATGTTGCGTGGCGTCAGCGCGCCGGTTCGGTTTGTTCGGATCACGGGCCGTCGCGAAAATTAGACAGCAAGGTCCGGAGTTCGGGCGCTTAACGATCGGCGTAGTCGGGGACAAGACAAACCCCGGAGGCGTCCTTATGTCTATGCCTATGATCGAAACGCGCCAGGCCGAAGCCATGAGGGCGCCCGCTCGCGACGAAGAGCGCTGGCAGGCGGTCAAGCGCCGCGACCCGGCGTTTGACGGCAAGTTCCTGTTCGCCGTCCGCACCACCGGAGTCTATTGCCGCCCAAGCTGTGCCTCGCGGCCGGCCAAGCGCGAGAATGTCTCATTCTTCGAGACGGGCGCAACCGCGGAGAATGCAGGCTATCGCGCCTGCAAGCGTTGCCGGCCGGACAAGCTGGGCGCGCCCGATCCGCAAATCGAAGCGGTCAAGCGCGCGTGTCAACGGATCGAGCAGGCCGAAGAGGCGCCCAAGCTTGCCGACCTCGCCGCGAGCGTAAGCCTGAGCCCGTACCACTTCCATCGCGTCTTCAAGGCCATCACGGGCGTGACCCCGAAGGCCTATGCCGCCGAGACGCGCGCGCGCCGCGCCGCCGACGGGCTGCGGACGGCGGGGACTGTTACGGAAGCGATCTACGACGCAGGCTTCAATTCTTCGAGCCGCTTCTACGAGAGCACGGAGGCTCGGCTCGGCATGACCCCAGGCGCGGTCCGGCGCGGCGGCGCGGGCGCTCGTATTCGCTTCGCGGTCGGTGAGGCCTCGCTCGGCGCGGTGCTGGTCGCCGCGACGAACAAGGGCGTGTGCGCGATCATGCTCGGCGATGATCCCGAGGCGCTGGTGCGCGACTTGCAAGATCGCTTTCCGCGCGCCGAGCTTGAAGGCGGCGATCCCGAGTTCGAGCGCACGGTCGCGCAAGTCGTCGGCCTCGTCGAGGCGCCCGGTCAGCGCCTCGATCTGCCACTCGATATCCGCGGCACCGCCTTCCAGCAGCGGGTGTGGGCGGCGCTGAGCGCCATCCCTGCCGGCAAGACGGCGACCTACAAGGAGATCGCGCGAGCGATCGGCCAGCCTACCGCGGTGCGCGCCGTCGCCCAGGCCTGCGGCGCCAATCCTCTTGCCGTCGCGATTCCCTGCCATCGGGTGGTGCGGTCGGACGGCGATCTCTCCGGCTATCGCTGGGGCGTCGAGCGCAAGCGCAAGCTGATCGATCGGGAGGCGGCGTGATGAAGGCGCGCACGCCAGCCCTCACCCCTACCCCTCTCCCCGGGGGAGAGGGGACGACCGTCGCCTCAAGAAGGCCCTCACCCCAACCCCTCTCCCTGGGGGAGAGGGGCGAACCCGGAGCGCCGCGCACCCCTTCTCCCTTGGGGAGAAGGTGGCCCGAAGGGCCGGATGAGGGCGCAGCCGCGCTCGATGCGCTCGACTGGCCGGCGATCGAGCGGGAGCTCGACGTGTACGGCTGCGCGGTCGCCCCGAAGCTCATCTCGCGCGAGACGTGCCGCGATCTCGCGGCGCTCTACACTGACGACGCGCGCTTCCGCTCGCGCATCGTGATGGCGGCCCATGGCTTCGGCCGGGGCGAGTACAAATATTTCGCCGATCCGCTGCCTGAGCTGATCGTCGCGCTTCGCCGCGGCTTCTATCCGCGCCTCGCGCCGATTGCCGACCGGTGGAGCGAGACGATGGGCGTGTCCGTCCGCTATCCGGCGGAGCACGAAACGTTCCTGGCGCGCTGCCATGACGCGGGTCAGAAGAGGCCGACGCCGCTCCTGCTGCGCTACGGCCCCGGCGACTACAATTGCCTGCACCAGGACGTGTACGGCGAGCATCTCTTTCCGCTGCAGGTTGCGATCCTGCTCTCAGAGCCTGGCCATGACTTCACCGGCGGCGAGTTCGTGCTGACCGAGCAGCGGCCGCGCATGCAGTCGCGCGCGGAGGTCGCGCCGCTGACCCAGGGTGACGGCGTGATCTTCGCGGTGCGCGAGCGGCCCGTGCAGGGGACGCGCGGGACTTATCGCGTCAATCTCCGTCATGGCGTGAGCCGGATCAAAAGCGGCGAACGCTTCACCCTTGGCGTGATCTTTCACGACGCGGCGTGACGCCCCCGTTTCGAAGGGGTCCTCACGCGTGGCGAATGTCGGTCAGGGCGAAATCGTCCCCCTTGAACAGGAGCGCTTCGCCCGTCGCTCTGGCGAGCGCGTAGGCAAAACAGTCGCCAAAGTTGAGGCCTGCTTTGTGCCTGCCTTTGCCGAAGTCGACAAAAGCCTGCCGAGCCAGGTCGCCCTGCTCGATGGTGGCGGGCTCGACTACGACGCCGGCGCGTCGAAGGAAGGCGTCGGCCTGGCGCATGCCGTCAGGACCGAGTTGGTTCTCGACCACCGTCGAGAGTTCGACATGGTTCGCCACCGGCAGACGTCGGCGGCGCGGATGCGTTCAACGAAGTCTCGAGCCTCCGGCTCCCCGTAGAGGATGGCGACGAGGGCGGAAGTGTCGAGGATCATCTCGGCAGACCGTGCTCGTCGTATAAGAGTTCGCCGTGGTCGACGTGGGGACGTTTGACATGCGAGGCGGCTCGCTCGGCGATCGCCAAGAGCTCCTCGACGCTCGCCCGGGCGCGTGGCGACATGGTCGACGCCGATCTCATCGAAGGCGACCTTAAGCCAGCGATCGCGCGCCTGTTCGCCAATCCTGAGGCCGCTTACATCCACGCGCATTACGCCAAGCGCGGCTGCTACGCGGCCCGGATCGACCGGGCGTGAGGGCAGGGCCGCGGCGTTGCGCCTGCGCGCCGCGTGACTTAAGTCCATGGGAGCCAACGAGACCTTGAGGTTCCCATGGACGCCGTCCGCCAACCCGTGATCTTCGTGCCGCATGGCGGCGGCCCCTGCTTCTGGATCGAGTTTCCGCCGCCCTTCGGCCCACATGCTTGGGACAGCCTGCGCGACTACCTTGCCGGCGTTCTCAAGTCGCTGCCGGAGCGGCCGAAGGCGTTTTTGGTCGTCACCGCGCATTGGGAGACGGATCAGCCGACCGTCAGCGTCAACCCGAAGCCCGGCATGCTCTACGACTATAACGGCTTTCCCGCGCACACTTATAAGCTGAGCTATCCTGCGCCCGGGCGATCCGGAGCTGGCGGCCGAAGTGAAGCGCCTCATCGAGGCGGCGGGCCTACCCGTCGCGACCGACGGCGAGCGCGGCTTCGACCACGGCGTGTTCGTGCCGTTCCTCATCCTCGATCCGAAGGCCGAGATCCCGGTCGTCATGCTGTCGCTGCGCAAGGACCTCGACCCCGCCTTCCACATCAAGCTCGGCAAGGCGCTAGCGCCGTTGCGCGATCAGGGAATCGCGATTGTCGGCAGCGGCATGAGCTTCCATGATCTGCGCCATTTCCGCGACGGCGACACGAGGGCCTCGGCCGCCTTCGACGCCTGGCTCGACGAGACAGCGAAAGCGCCGGGTCCGGAGCGCGAGACGCGGCTCACCCATTGGGACAAGGCGCCCTCGGCGCGCGAGTGCCATCCGCGCGAGGAGCACCTGTTGCCGCTGATGGTGGTCGCCGGCGCCGCCGGCGACAGCAAAGGGACGCGCGACTTCAACGACAAGATCGGCGGCAAGATGATCTCGGCCTTCCGGTTCGGATAGGCCTTCCCCTCGACGCCGCGCTGAATCTCGAGCGCGCCGTGGCGACGACGCTGAGCGTCGCGTCTGGCGCTTAGACGTGCCTCTTCTCGCAGTATGCCCGGATCGCCTCGCTGCTCGCCCATGAGGAGGGACGGGCGCCGCCGGTCGAGCGGCGCTCCCTCGCCCATTGCGATCGCCCAGCAACTTCACCGGAAGTCTCAGATTTCCGGAAGTGAGCTGGAGCACAGCGCACGGCCCAAAATCGCGCTATCCAAAAGAGTGACGCGATCTGGGGCATTCGGCTGGCACGCGCCTTGCAACAGTTCGTTAACGGAAATGTGACGATTATGCATACGTGTCACAAATTGTACTTGGGGTGTGAACGCCTACCTAAGTGAACGCTATGATCCTTTCCCTCAGCCCTGAAGTCCGCGAAGCGGCGCTCGATCTCAAAGCGTTGCGCAGAAAGATCAAAGAGGCCGGTCGAGCGGGCCTACGAATGGTTTCCAGCCGAAGCCAATGCGCGCGAACGCATGATTTGCCTCAGTCGTGAGCAGCGCTTCGATGAAGAAGCGCTCAGCAGCCGGCAGACGCCGCCGCCTAAGCCCGGCGAAGGTTTCCTGAAGCTGGCCCGAAGTTCAAAGGGCTAAACCCTTTTCGCAACGCCGGTCGCCAACGATGCGGCGCCTGCGAGCCGCGGCGGCTCAATGCGGTTTGAGCGACGCTAGTCCGAGGGTGGGGTCGTTCTTGTAGGGCTCCACGCATTGCTCTTCGCGAGCCCGTTCACGCTCATTCGTCGTGTAGACGTGCGAGTCCTCACGTGTCGCAATCGGCAGGATTGGCACTTTCGGAGACTGTTGACGAAGCTCGAGCGCCCGCTCGACCATCATGCACTGCAAGACTTTGTCGACCCACCAGATGTGACTTAACGCCAGGCCGCCCGGATCAGGCGCCGCGGCCGTCGCCGGCCAGACCGAGTTGTTCTGTTCCCTCGCTAGAGAGCTGTTCGTCGATCTTCCCCTTGATAGTGTTGTGGCAATTGTAGGCAATTTCCAGGAGGATTCCGACCGACAACGGATCGGACCCGTGCGGTTGCAGCTCCTTCAGAGTGTAAGTCTGACAATCAATCGAACTGACATTCAGCTTCCGGTCTTCAATGCCAAACTGGGAATCGACGGCGATCTTTAGAGTCGACGCCAAGATGTTGTGCTGAAGCTCCCAGTCTTTGTTCGCGGCGTAAAATCGCTTAACCGCCGCGTCTAACTTACCGCCCTCGGTCTTGGTCTTGATGGCGTCGTTCATTCCGTAAGTGGAGAGCCATTTCTCGTCGATAAGCTTGTCCAAGTTTTCGAGGGCGGTCACCACCGCCGCGGAATCTTTTTCGATTGTTGCGGTTCCGGTTTGGTATTCCCAGCTGCGGCCTTGAAAGTAAAAGCTGATCGCGGTGCCGACGACGCCGGACGCCAAAATGACTCCGCCGATCGCGCCCGCCACCCGATTGGTCCAGGATTGGGTGTGACCCGGCGTCGCGGATGGGCCTGAGACATTATCGGCTTCGTGTTCAGCCACCCGCGAATCCTCAAGCCGCGGCCTGCGCGGCGATGCGTGTTCAGAAAAACGTCAATCCGGCGGCAATAAAGGCGCCGATCTTGGCATGAGATGCAGATCCGCGCCCGTCCATGGATGCGCGAGCGCGACCTCTTCATTGAGCTCGACGCCGAGGCCCGGCTCTTCCGGCGGGATGACGAAGCCGTCCTCCCAGCGGATCGGCTTTTTGAGGATCTCGGCATGGAAGCCGTCCCAGCGCTCGATGCTCTCGAGGATGAGAAAATTCGGGCTGCACGTCGCGAGCTGGATGTTGGCTGCGCCGACGATCGGCCCGCAATAGAGATGGGGCGCGATCTGCGCGTAATGCGCTTCCGCCATCGCGGCGATCTTCTTCGCTTCCAGGATCCCGCCGACGCGGCCCAGATTCATCTGCAGGATCGAGGCGGCGCCGGTTTCGAGCACGCGGGCGAATTCGTATTTCGTCGTCAGGCGCTCGCCGGTCGCGATCGGCATGCGGCATTGCGCGGCGACCTTGGCCATCTCCTCCGGCGCCTCGGGCGGCGTCGGCTCCTCGAACCATAAAGGCTCGTAGGGTTCGATGCGCCTTGCCATGCGCAGCGCGCCGGAGACGGTGAACTGACCGTGCGTCCCGAACAGAAGATCGCATTTTGTCCCGACCGCCTCGCGCAAGCGTCTTCAGGAACGCTTCGCAAAGCTCGAGCCGCTCGAGGCTCGGCTGGCGCGGATCGAAGGTCGAGTAGGGCCCGGCCGGATCGAGCTTCACCGCCGTGAAGCCCTGCGCCATATATTTGAGCGCGCGCTCAGTGGCGGCATGCGGATTTGAATAGACCGGACTGTCGGAATAGGCGTGCGAGCCTGGCTCGTCCGGATAGAGGTAGGTGTAGCTGCGCAGCCGCTCGTGCACCTTGCCGCCGAGCAGCGCATAAACAGGCTTGCCGACCGCCTTGCCGACGATGTCCCAGAGCGCCATCTCGATGCCGGAGAGGACGCCCATCAGCGAAATGTCGGGCCGGCCCGAATAGCCGCGGCCGTAGACGTTGCGCCAGAGCGCCTCGATGCGGAACGGATCGGCGCCCTCGACATGGCGCTCGAACACATCCTCGATCATCGCCACAATCGCCTTGGGCGCGAAGCTCGCGGCGTAGACTTCGCCGACGCCCTCGATCCCGCAGGCGGTCTTGAGCTTGAGGAACAGAAAGTAGCGGCCGCCGAAGGCGGGCGGCGGATTGCCGACGACGAAAGTTTTGAGCTCGGCGATTTTCATCGGCGTCCGGTCGGCGGAGGAGAGGGCATGGGGCGAACTTCGGTCCCTAGGCGTTCGCGCACGCCTTTCGATGTGGTAACCCGCGGCTCGCCTCTGTCCAAGCCTCCATGAATGCGCGTCGGGAGTCCATGATGGCCGAAACGATCGCCTTCGTCCTGCGCAACCTGCCGGTGTTCCTGTTCGTCGCGGCGCTGGCGCTTGCGGTGGCTGAGGCGATCGGCGCTTCAGGCCCCGAACGCTTGCTCGGGTGGATCCTGCTCTTGCCCATTGGCGTCACGGGCCTGTGGGCCGCGGTCTTTCATCTCTTTTTTCCCCAAATCGCAGCGGCGGACATTGGCTGGGAGGTCAGTCCGTTCCAGTTCGAGGTGGGCCTGGCGGATCTTGCGATTGGCGCGACCGCCTGCGTGAGCTTCTGGCGCAGCCTGGACTTCAAGGCGGCGGCGGTCATGGCGAGTTCGATCTTCCTTCTCGGCGACGCCGTCGGCCATGTGAAGCAGATGATCGTCGCCGGCAATTTCGCTCCCGGCAACGCCGGCGTTCCCTTTTACAGCGATATCGCCTTCCCCTTGCTGGCGATCATTCTCCTGGTGATCGTGCGGCGGTCGGAGGCGGCGCCGCGAATTTCCTAGAAGTCGCTCAAAACACGATGACGTTGCGCACCGCCGCGCCGGAGCGCGAGGAGGCGAGGGCCTCGTTGATCGACTCGAGCCGATAGCGCCCGCTGATCAATTGGTCGAGCTTGAGGCGCCCCTCGCGATAGAGCTTGACGATCATCGGCACGTCGATCGCAGGCCGCGCCGAGCCCATCTTGGAGCCCAGAATCCTTTGGCCGTCGGCGGCAAGCCAGCCGGGATCGATCGTCGCCATGACCCCCGACGCCGGCATGCCGACCAGCACGGTCGCGCCATTGCGCTTCATCAGCGAAACGCCCTGTTCGGCCGCGCCCTTGACGCCGACGCTGACAAACACCCAGTCGGCTTTGCGCCCACCGTTCAGCGCCGCCGCCCGCTCGACGACATTTTCGCTTTTGGCGTTGATGGTCTCGGTCGCGCCGAATTCGCGCGCGGCGGCGAGCTTCAAGGGCTCGACGTCGACGGCGATGATCGGAGAGGCGCCGGCGAGCCGCGCGCCCTGGATGGAATTGAGGCCGACGCCGCCGCAGCCGATGACGACGACGCTGGAGCCGGCTTTCACGCCGGCCGTGTTGACGACCGCGCCCATGCCCGTCAGCACGCCGCAGGCGATGAGCGAGGCGCTGTCGAGCGGAAGCTCCTTGGGGATTGCAATCGCCTGCGACTGGTCGACGACCATGTGCTCGGCGAAGGCGCCGGTGCGCAGGCCGTGGACGATCGGCTTGCCGTCGCCGTCGTGCAGCGGGCTTGCGCGGTCGAGCGGGAACACTTCCTCGCAGAAGACGGGCGCGCCCTCGGTGCAGGCGGGGCAGAAGCCGCAATTGCGGATGAGCGTCGCCACCACATGGTCGCCGACTTTCAGCCGGGTCACGCCCGGGCCGACCGCCTCGATCACCCCCGCCGCCTCATGGCCGTAGACCGCTGGCAATTCGCCGCCCCAGGCGCCCTCGACGTAGAAAATGTCGCTATGGCAGATCGCGCAGGCGGCCGTCCGGATCAGCACCTCGCCCGCGCCCGGTTCGGCAAGCTCGACTGTCTCAATCGTCAACGGCGCGCCGAAGGCGCGGCAGACGGCGGCTTTGGTTTTCATGCGGGAAATCCGGTCAAAGAGCGCAGCTCGCGAGGCGGTTAGTCCCGCGCGCGAAGCGAAAGTGCAAGCGCAGTCTTGCGGTGGACGGGAACAATTTTTGGGGTGCGTGGCCGGCGGCGGGGCGCCGGCGGCAGGCCCTTCATTGCCCTTCGCCGGCGGCTCAAAGGGGAGTGCGCGCTTTTGTCCGCGCTTGAGCATTTTCAAGCATTTAGGCGCCAAAACCTGTCACTGGCTCAAATTGAGCCGGGTGGCGTCCGGAATCTGCGCCGAACCGCCTCTTGGCCGGAGCCAAGCGCCTCTCGCAAGCGCGCCTCGGGGCCGAGCGCGTCGGCGCGACCCGGCCCTCTGGGCTAGAACCCTAGGCTAAAGATTGGAGGCGAGGCTGTAAAATTTGCGCCTTAAGCTACACCCAGCGCCAGCCGCAGACGCGGCGGCCTCGACTCCACCAGCAACGCCAGACGCGGCGACGATGGCGGCGATTGATGCGGCGACTGGCGCCGGAACTGACGACCACCGCCTGAGCCTTCTCGATCCAGTCGTCGAGGGCGCCCGGGACGCGGTCGTCGAGCGGCATCGCGCTTACCGTCCCAGGGCTCACTGCCAGACCCGCGGCGGCGACAGCGGCTGCCCGAACAGAATTCCGCGCGCGAATCCGCGCCGATCGATCAAATCCATTCGATGGTTCCTCCCTCGATCGAATCGGGCGCCTGA
The DNA here is from genome assembly GCA_963775405.1 of uncultured Alphaproteobacteria bacterium. GTDB lineage: Bacteria > Pseudomonadota > Alphaproteobacteria > Rhizobiales > Beijerinckiaceae > Roseiarcus. The sequence continues at coordinate 153,172 of CAVZJI010000026.1, read as the reverse complement.
CCCTGGCCAGCCTCCTTGTAGAGCCTAGCCTCCTTGTAGAGCAGGGCGCGTCCGCATCGCGATCACGATTCCGTTACGGCAGGCGCTCGATCAATTTGCGATTGACTCGATTGTCCGAAGCTAAGAGGATGATCCTGGCGGCTTTTCCAAGGGCGGCGCCTGGTCCCCGCCACAACCGGAAAGTGAAGAAGGCGCGTCGCGGGCGGACGCGCCGTCGAAATACTTTTCCCCAACCCCCCTTGCGTCATGCGCCGCGAACCCGCTATGGCGTTCGTTTGGGGTCGACGGCGCGTACGCCCCGATGATCAAACATGACTACCGCCCTGCAAAGAACAAACCGGTGACGGCTGATCAAAGCAGGAGCGGCGGATGGGCCGGAGGACGGAAGGCTTAGGCTTTTCGTCTGTTCCGGCCATGTCCTGTCCGAGACTGCCGGCGCGTAACCCCTTCGGGGGGCACGCTTAATTCCCAAGGCCCCATTCGGGGCGGGGAGCCAGCATAGACGGGGAAGACCGAGTTTCTGCATTCCGTCCGGCGCTTCCCGGACGGCGAAAGCGGTTCGAACCTTCTGTCCGGCGCCGGGCGTTTAGCCCGCCTCCGGGGACAGGCGCAAGTGGCCGCGGCGTTCGATTTGGGTGACCGAATTGCATGTCGCGGCGTGTGCAACAGGTGGGTTTTGAGCGATCGAAACCCGCCGACCGGAGATGAGCACCGTGGATAGAACGGAAAAGAAGGAAGCCGTCGCGGCCCTTCACGACGTTTTTTCGAAAACGTCGGTCGTGGTCGTGGCGCATTATTCCGGCCTGACGGTCGCCCAGATGCAGCGGCTGCGCAAGCAGATGCGGCAGGCGGGCGCCAAAGTTCAGGTCGCCAAGAACAGCCTGGCTCAGATTGCTCTTGAAGGCACGGACGTCGCCTCGATCGGTCCCCTGCTCAAGGGGCCGACCCTGATCGCTCATTCGATCGATCCGGTGGCGGCGGCCAAGGCCGCCGTGGCTTTCGCCAAGGATCACGAGAAGTTCGTGCTCCTGGGCGGCGCCATGGGCAAGACGGCCCTCGACGTCGACGGAGTCAAGGCGCTCGCGACCTTGCCGTCCCTCGACGAGCTGCGGGCGAAACTGCTGGGGCTTCTGATGGCCCCCGCGACCAAGCTCGCCCAGCTCGCCACCGCGCCAGCCGCCAAGCTCGCGCGCGTGGTCGGGGCCTATGCCGCCAAAGACGCAGCCTGACACAGGCTCTTCACAAACCCTCGGTTCGAACTACATATAGGACATCCATCAATGGCCAATCTCGAAAAAATCGTCGACGAACTCTCGAGCCTCACGGTCCTGGAGGCCGCCGAGCTCGCCAAATTGCTTGAAGGCAAATGGGGCGTCTCCGCCGCCGCCGCGGTGGCGGTCGCCGCCGCTCCGGCCGGCTGGGCGCAGCCGCCGCTCCGGTCGAGGAGCAGACCGAATTCAGCGTTATCCTCGCGGCGATCGGCGACAAGAAGATCGAAGTGATCAAGGAAGTGCGCGCCATCACCGCGCTCGGCCTGAAGGAAGCCAAGGACCTGGTCGAAGCCGCGCCGAAGCCGGTCAAGGAAGGCGTGAGCAAGGAAGAAGCCGAGAAGATCAAGGCTGCTTTGGAAAAGGCGGGGGCGAAGGTCGAACTTAAATAATGGCCCGCCCGCTGACGCGGGGCACGGCTGATCAAAACGGGACGGTCCCGGCCATTGGCCAGGGGCCGTTCCGGTGTTTTCAAGATGTTTGCGGGGAGTGAGCGTCGTCAACCGGCGGCCAAGAGCTTTTGAACAAGAGGCTTTTGAGGCTGCCGGCGGAGGTTTGAGTGAGAAGGGGCGTCGGCGACGCGCCTTAAGAAGACCGGCCGAAGGTCCGCCGCGCGTCCCTGGCGTGTAGGGACCGACAGCGGCGGGCAAGCGAGCTTTAGAGGAGCGACATGGCGCAGACATTCACGGGCCGCAAGCGCGTTCGCAAGGTATTCGGGCACGTCAAGGAAGTCGGCGAGATGCCGAACCTGATCGAAGTCCAGAAGGCCTCGTATGATCAGTTCCTGCTGATGGACCCGCCGAAGGGCGGGCGTCCAAACGAGGGCCTGCAGGCGGTGTTCAAGTCGGTGTTCCCGATCAAGGACTTCGCCGACACCGCTCATCTCGAATTCGTCAAGTATGAGTACGAAGCGCCGAAATACGATGTCGACGAGTGCCGCCAGCGCGGCATGACCTATTCCGCGCCGCTCAAGGTGACGCTGCGCCTCATCGTGTTCGATGTCGATCCCGAGACCCAGGCCAAGTCGGTCAAGGACATCAAGGAGCAGGACGTGTACATGGGCGACATGCCGCTCATGACCACGAACGGCACCTTCATTGTCAACGGCACCGAACGCGTCATCGTCTCGCAGATGCATCGCAGCCCGGGCGTGTTCTTCGATCACGACAAGGGCAAGAGCCATTCGTCGGGCAAGCTTCTGTTCGCCGCCCGCATCATCCCCTATCGCGGCTCCTGGCTCGACATCGAGTTCGACGCCAAGGATATCGTCTATGCGCGCATCGATCGGCGCCGCAAGATCCCTGTGACCTCGCTGCTTGTTCGCGCTTGGTCTCGATGGCGAGGAGATTCTGTCGACCTTCTATCGCAAGGTCGTCTACACCCGTCTCAAGGACGGCGCCTGGCGGGTGCCTTACGACGCCGAGCGCATGAGAGGCGTCAAGGCCTCCGCCGACCTGGTGGACGCCGACACCGGCGAGGTCGCGATCGAGTCCGGCCGCAAATTGACGGTGCGCGCCGCGCGGCAATTGGCCGAGAAGGGCCTCAAGGCGCTGCGCGCAAACGACGCCGATCTCTATGGCCAGTATATCGCCGAGGATCTCTATAACCCTGCGACCGGCGAAATTTACTCCGAGGCTGGCGAAGAGATTACCGAGAAGTCGCTCGTGGCGCTCCTGGAGGCCGGCTTCAAGGAGCTGCCGGTGCTCGACATCGACCACATCAATATCGGCGCCTATATCCGCAACACGCTCAAGGTCGACAAGAATTCCTCACGAGAGGACGCCCTGTTCGACATCTATCGCGTCATGCGTCCGGGCGAGCCGCCGACGATCGAAAGCGCGGAGGCGATGTTCCAGTCGCTGTTCTTCGACTCCGAGCGCTACGACCTTTCGGCGGTCGGCCGGGTGAAGATGAACATGCGCCTCGACCTCGACGCGCCCGACACCCAGCGGACCTTGCGCAAGGACGACATCCTGGCGGTGGTCAAGGCGCTGGTGAACCTGCGCGACGGCCGCGGCGAGATCGACGACATCGACCATCTGGGCAACCGGCGGGTGCGCTCGGTCGGCGAATTGATGGAGAACCAATATCGCATCGGCCTCCTGCGCATGGAGCGGGCGATCAAGGAGCGCATGTCGTCGGTCGAGATCGACACCATCATGCCGCAGGACCTGATCAACGCGAAGCCCGCGGCCGCGGCGGTGCGCGAGTTCTTCGGCTCGTCGCAATTGTCGCAGTTCATGGATCAGACCAACCCGCTCTCGGAGATCACCCACAAGCGCCGGCTCTCGGCGCTGGGGCCGGGCGGCCTCACACGCGAGCGGGCCGGCTTCGAGGTGCGCGACGTGCATCCGACGCATTATGGCCGCATCTGCCCGATCGAGACGCCGGAAGGCCCGAACATCGGGCTCATCAATTCGCTCGCGACCTTCGCGCGGGTCAACAAATACGGCTTCATCGAGTCGCCCTACCGCAAGGTGCGCGAGGGCAAGGTGACGGAGGACGTCGCCTATCTGTCGGCGATGGAGGAGCAGAAGTACTCGGTCGCCCAGGCCGATACGCCTATCGACGCTAAGGGCATGCTTGTGGGCGATCTTATCGTCTGCCGCCACGCCGGCGATGTCGTGTTCTTGCCCGGCGACCGCGTCGACTACATGGACGTGTCGCCCAAGCAGCTGGTCTCGGTGGCGGCGGCGCTGATTCCGTTCCTCGAGAACGACGACGCCAATCGCGCGCTGATGGGCTCGAACATGCAGCGTCAGGCGGTGCCGCTGGTGCGCTCGGACGCGCCCCTGGTCGGCACTGGCATGGAGGCGATCGTGGCGCGCGATTCGGGCGCGGCGATCGCGGCGCGCCGCGGTGGAATCGTCGACCAGATCGACGCCACCCGCATCGTCGTGCGCGCGACCGAGGAGACCGACGCCGCCAAGCCCGGCGTCGACATCTACCGGCTGATGAAGTTCCAGCGCTCGAACCAGTCGACCTGCATCAACCAGAAGCCGCTGGTGAGGGTCGGAGACCGGGTCGAGAAGGGCGACATCATCGCCGACGGGCCGTCGACCGATCTCGGCGATCTGGCGCTCGGCCGCAATGTCCTCGTCGCCTTCATGCCGTGGAACGGCTACAACTTCGAGGATTCGATCCTGCTCTCCGAGCGCATCGTCAAGGACGACGTCTTCACCTCGATTCACATCGAGGAATTCGAGGCGATGGCCCGCGACACCAAGCTTGGGCCTGAGGAGATCACGCGCGACATTCCGAATGTCTCGGAAGAGGCGCTGAAGAACCTCGACGAAGCGGGCATCGTCTACATCGGCGCCGAGGTCGTGGCCGGCGACATCCTGGTCGGCAAGATCACGCCTAAGGGCGAAAGCCCGATGACGCCGGAAGAGAAGCTTCTGCGCGCCATCTTCGGCGAGAAAGCCTCCGACGTGCGCGACACGTCGTTGCGCGTTCCTCCGGGCGTGCAGGGCACGATCGTCGAAGTGCGGGTCTTCAACCGCCACGGGGTCGACAAGGACGAGCGCGCGCAGGCGATCGAGCGCGAGGAAATCGAACGCCTCGCCAAGGACCGCGACGACGAGCAGGCGATCCTGGATCGCAACGTCTACGCGCGTCTGGCCCAGACGCTCGAGGGCAAGCGGGCGTTGTCCGGACCCAAGGGCTTCAAGAAGGATCAGGTGCTGACCAAGGCGCTGCTCGAGGAGCAGCCGCGCTCGCAATGGTGGAGTTTCGCGCTCGAGTTCGATCAGACGATGTCGGAGATCGAGGCGATGCGCAAGCAATACGACGAGTCGAAGAAGTCGCTGGAAAGCCGCTTCCTCGACAAGGTCGAGAAGCTTCAGCGCGGCGACGAGCTGCCGCCCGGCGTGATGAAAATGGCCAAGGTCTTCATCGCGGTGAAGCGCAAGATCCAGCCCGGCGACAAGATGGCGGGACGCCATGGCAACAAGGGCGTCGTGTCGCGCATCGTGCCGCAGGAGGACATGCCGTTCCTCGCCGATGGCACCCCGGTCGACATCGTGCTCAATCCGCTCGGCGTGCCGAGCCGCATGAACGTCGGCCAGATCCTCGAGACCCATCTCGGCTGGGCCTGCGCCGGTCTTGGCCGGCAAGTCGGCGAGGCCGTGGACGCCTACCTGCGCTCGAACGACGTGAAGCCGCTGCGCGGCAAGCTGAAGGAGATCTACGGCGAGAACGAGACGATCAAGGCGCTCGACGACAAGGGCCTTGCTGAACTTGGCGAGAATCTCCGTCGCGGCGTGCCGATTTCGACGCCGGTATTCGACGGCGCGCGCGAGAAGGACATCGTCGAGATGCTCGACAAGGCGGGCCTCGATTCATCCGGACAGGTGACGCTCTTCGACGGGCGGACCGGCGATGCTTTCGACCGCAAGGTGACGGTGGGCTACATCTACATGCTGAAGCTTCACCATCTCGTGGACGACAAGATCCACGCGCGCTCGATCGGCCCCTACAGCCTCGTCACCCAGCAGCCGCTGGGCGGCAAGGCGCAGTTCGGCGGCCAGCGCTTCGGCGAAATGGAGGTCTGGGCGCTGGAAGCTTACGGCGCCGCCTACACGCTGCAGGAGATGCTGACCGTCAAGTCGGACGACGTCGCCGGCCGCACCAAGGTCTACGAGGCGATCGTGCGCGGCGACGACACGTTCGAATCGGGCATTCCGGAGAGCTTCAACGTGCTGGTGAAAGAGATGCGGTCGCTCGGACTGAACGTCGAACTCGCGTCGATCAAGCGCGCGCCCGAAGAACTGCCGCTGCCGCCCGCGGAGGCTGCCGAGTAACGCGCTTGGCCTTAGCCGCCTTCGAGCGATTCGCGGTCGCGGACGGCGTCGCGCCTTTGTTTCCATGAATGCGGGTTACGGCGTTTCTAAGCGTCGAGCTCGCGGGAGACCAGAATGAACCAGGAAATCACCAATCCCTTCGCCCCCGTTGCCGCTCCGCAGGCGTTCGATCAGATCCAGATCGCGATTGCGAGCCCGGAAAAGATTCTGTCGTGGTCGTTCGGCGAGATCAAGAAGCCCGAGACGATCAACTACCGCACGTTCAAGCCAGAGCGTGACGGCCTGTTCTGCGCGCGCATCTTCGGGCCGATCAAGGACTACGAGTGCCTGTGCGGCAAATATAAGCGGATGAAGTACAAGGGCGTCATCTGCGAGAAGTGCGGCGTCGAGGTGACGCTGTCGCGCGTGCGCCGCGAGCGCATGGGCCATATTTCGCTCGCCGCGCCGGTCGCGCACATCTGGTTCTTGAAGTCGCTGCCGTCGCGCATCGGGCTTCTGCTCGACATGACGCTGAAAGACCTCGAGCGCATCCTCTATTTCGAATCCTACATCGTGCTCGACCCCGGCCTGACGCCGCTCAAGGATCGCCAGCTTCTGAGCGAGGACGATCACCTGCGTGCGCTCGACGAGTATGGCCAGGACAGCTTCACCGCGATGATCGGCGCGGAGGCGATTCGCGAGATTCTCAAGGGCATGAACCTGCAGAAGATCGCCGACGAGCTCAAAGTTGAGATCGCCCAATCGAAGAGCGAACTGAAGCCCAAGCGTCTCGCCAAGCGGCTGAAGATCATTGAGGCTTTCATGCACTCGGGCAACAAGCCGGAGTGGATGATCCTGACCGAGGTGCCGGTCATTCCGCCGGACCTGAGGCCGCTGGTGCCGCTCGACGGCGGGCGCTTCGCCACCTCCGATCTCAACGACCTCTACCGTCGCGTCATCAACCGCAACAATCGCTTGAAGCGGCTGATGGAATTGCGCGCGCCCGACATCATCATCCGCAATGAAAAGCGCATGTTGCAGGAGTCGGTCGACGCGCTGTTCGACAACGGCCGGCGCGGGCGCGTCATCACCGGCGCCAACAAGCGGCCGCTGAAGTCGCTCGCCGACATGCTCAAGGGCAAGCAGGGCCGGTTCCGCCAGAACCTGCTCGGCAAGCGCGTCGACTATTCCGGCCGTTCGGTGATCGTGGTCGGCCCCGAACTCAAGCTGCATCAGTGCGGGTTGCCGAAGAAGATGGCGCTCGAACTGTTCAAGCCGTTCATCTATTCGCGGCTCGACGCCAAGGGCCTGTCCGCCACGGTCAAGCAGGCCAAGAAGCTGGTCGAAAAGGAGAAGCCGGAAGTTTGGGACATCCTCGATGAGGTGATCCGCGAGCATCCGGTCATGCTCAATCGTGCGCCGACCCTCCACCGACTGGGGATTCAGGCCTTCGAGCCGGTGTTGATCGAAGGCAAGGCGATCCAGTTGCATCCGCTCGTCTGCTCGGCGTTCAACGCCGACTTCGACGGCGACCAGATGGCCGTGCATGTGCCGCTGTCGCTCGAAGCGCAGCTCGAGGCGCGGGTGTTGATGATGTCGACCAACAACATCCTGCATCCCGCCAACGGCCAGCCGATCATCGTGCCGAGCCAGGACATCGTTCTCGGCCTCTACTACGTCTCGCTGATGCGTGACGGAGATCCCGGCCAGTACGCGGAGGATCCGAAGACCAAGCGCCCGATTCGCGGCGTCTACAGTGACATTGGCGAGATCGAGCATGCGCTCGCCGCTGGAACGGTTACGCTGCACACCAAGGTCAAGGGCCGCGCCTGGACCTACAACGAAAAAGGCGAGCGGGTGGCGAAGATCTTCGACACCACGCCAGGGCGCCTGTTCCTTGGCCAGCTCCTGCCCGAGAACGTCAAGATTCCCTTCGACGTCGTCAACAAGCTGATGACGAAGAAGGAAATCTCCAACATGATCGACATCGTCTACCGCAACTGCGGTCAGAAGGAGACGGTCATCTTCTGCGACCGGATCATGACGCTCGGCTTCCGCGAGGCGTTCAAGGCGGGCATCTCGTTCGGCAAGGACGACATGGTGGTGCCCGACTCCAAGCCGAGGTTCATCGCCGAAACATCGGCTTTGGCGAAGGAGTATGAGCAGCAGTACAACGACGGCCTCATCACTCAGGGCGAGAAGTACAACAAGGTCGTCGACGCCTGGGCGAAATGCTCTGACCGGTTGGCCGAGGAAATGATGGCCGGCATCTCGGCCGTGCGCAAGGACGAGCACGGCCGCGACAGGCCGATCAACTCGATCTACATGATGTCGCATTCCGGCGCGCGCGGTTCGCCGACGCAGATGCGCCAGCTTGCCGCCATGCGCGGCCTGATGGCCAAGCCGTCGGGCGAGATCATCGAGAGCCCGATCATCTCCAACTTCAAGGAGGGCTTGTCGGTTCTGGAGTACTTCAATTCGACCCACGGCGCTCGCAAGGGCTTGGCGGATACCGCACTGAAGACCGCGAACTCCGGCTATCTCACTCGCCGTCTGGTTGACGTCGCGCAGGATTCGATCATCACCACGCCCGATTGTGGTTCGACGAACGGCATCAGCATGCGCGCGATCATCGACGCGGGCACGGTAGTGGCGTCGCTCGCCTCGCGCATTCTCGGCCGCACTTCAGCAGACGCGCTGCGCGACGCCGACGGCAAGGTGATCGTCGAAGCCGGGCGCATGATTGCCGAAGAAGACATGCCGGCGATCACCGCCGCCGGAATCCAGGAGGTGAAGATCCGTTCGGTCTTGACCTGCGAGGCGAAGAACGGCGTCTGCGGCGCATGCTACGGCCGCGATCTGGCGCGCGGCACCCCGGTCAACATGGGCGAGGCGGTCGGCGTCATCGCCGCCCAGTCGATCGGCGAGCCGGGCACTCAGCTGACGATGCGGACTTTCCACATCGGCGGCGCGGCTCAGCTCGCGGACCAGTCGTTCATCGAGTTGAACTTCGACGGCGAAGTGAAGATCCGCAACCGCAACCTCGCGCGCAACTCAAACGGCGACCTGATGGCGATGGCGCGCAATGTCGCGGTCGTGATCAGCGATCGCAGCGGAGTCGAGCGCGCCGTGCATCGTGTCCAATACGGCGCGCGTCTCAAGGTCGACGAGGGCGACAAGATCAAGCGCGGACAGAGGATCGCCGAGTGGGATCCGTTCACCCGGCCGATCCTCACCGAGATCAACGGCGTGATCGGATTCGAGGACCTGGTCGAGGGCGTGTCGATGTCGGAGCAGGTCGACGAGGCGACCGGCATCGCCAAGCGCATCGTCACCGATTGGCGCTCGACGCCCCGCACCGCGGGCCTCAAGCCGGCGATGGTGATCAAAGGCAAGGACGGCAAGATCGCCAAGCTGCCGCGCGGCGGCGACGCGCGCTATGCGCTATCGGTCGAATTGATCATTTCGTTCGAGCCGGGCGCGACGGTGCGCGCGGGCGACGTCATCGCGCGCATTTCGATCAACAGCGCAAAGACCCGCGACATCACGGGCGGTCTGCCGCGCGTGGCGGAATTGTTCGAGGCGCGCCGGCCAAAAGATCACGCGATCATCGCCGAAATCTCCGGCACGATACGGTTCGGGAAAGACTTCAAAAACAAGCAGCGCCTGACCATCGAGCCGAGTGAGGACGGCGTCGAGGCGGTCGAGTACCTGATCCCGAAGTCGAAGCACATTCACCTTCAGGACGGCGACGTGATCGAGAAGGGCGAGTATATCGTCGACGGCAATCCCGCCCCGCACGACATTCTCGCCATTAAGGGCGTCGAGGAGCTGGCCGCCTATCTCGTCAACGAGATTCAGGAGGTCTACCGCCTGCAGGGCGTCCTCATCAACGACAAGCACATCGAGGTGATCGTGCGCCAGATGCTGCAGAAGGTCGACATCGTCGATGCGGGCGAAACCGACTTCCTGGTCGGCGAGCAGGTCGACGCGTCCGATCTCGAGGCGGCCAACGAAGCGGTGACCGCCGAGGGCAAGAAGCCCGCGGTCGGAACGCCGGTGCTGCTCGGCATCACCAAGGCGAGCCTGCAGACGCGGTCGTTCATCTCGGCGGCGTCGTTCCAGGAGACGACGCGCGTTTTGACCGAGGCCGCGGTCAACGGCAAGGTCGATACGCTCGAAGGCCTCAAGGAGAACGTCATCGTCGGCCGGCTGATCCCGGCGGGAACGGGCGCTGCGGTGGCGAAATTGCGCCAGATCGCGGCGCTGCGCGACACCTTGATCCTGGCGCAGAAGGCCGAGGCGGCCGCGGCCGCGCCGGCGCTGCCGCTCGCGGCTCCCGCGCCGGAGCCGCCGCCTCCGGCCCCGCGCAGCAAAGCGCGGGCGCCGGCCGGCTAGGGCCTTGGCTCGCGCGCGGCGCGGGAGGGAGAAGATCGTCCAGCCGGTGGTCCGGCAGTCGGCCTTCTCACACTCGCGGAGCAGCCTCACGCGGGAGGCTCGATCATCGACCGTGAGGACTCTCGCCGCTGCCGGTTGATGATGCCGTGGCTGGCGGCGGTTTGGGCGGGTTGGCGGCCCAGGCGAAAACGCCGAAACCCGCTACGGCAAGGAGAGTCCCGAGGATCAAGCCGTTAATCAGACGGCCGAACCGGCGCCGCACCAATTGAAAGCCCGCGTCAGCCGTAATGATCGCCGTTGTACCTTGCGCCTGCTGCAGAAAGTTTCTGTTTTCGTCGGTCGGCGTCGCGGTCGACGCGGTGTCGATTTTAACCATGTATTCTGCAAATCCTGGGACGCCATGGCGGTGCATATCATTTGCGTAGCGGCTTGACAGTTCGTCTTTAATCTTCTCCAATTCCTGTGAGTTTGGATTGGAAAGTTCTCGAAACGTGATCGAACCTCGCTCCAATACGCGAATTGCCAGAGCCAGAATTGTCGCCAGTCCACCGAAGCCTACGAGGAGTCCAAGGCCTGCGCCGACCAGCCGATCTCTGTCCGCGTTCAAATCCAGGCTCCCAAGCGAGGTCAGCGAGCTGCCGGCAAAAACGCCAGCCGCGGTCGTTACGACACCGCCGACCAGCCACTTTGCAGTGTCCCGGAGCGATTGAGCCGCAGCCGCCATCGATGCAGTGACAGCCGCGGCCACTGGGTCAGGGCTGCTCACGGCGGGTGATCTTTGATCCTAAATCCGATCGGCAGCCCGGGGGCTTCGTGGGCAAACTGCTCATGAAGCCTGGCAAGATCGTGCAGGTTCACGGTCGGCGTCACCACGACGACGCCCTCGGGATTCGCTTGAGCGGGGTCGGCGATCTGCTTGCGAATTCGCTCGATAAGCTCCTTCGCATCAAGCCTGCCATCATCGGCTGATGGCGCCTGGAGCCAAGTCGCCGGCAGATCACCTGGGTTTATTACGGTCGGCAGATCTCCTGGGGTTATTACGGGGAGCTCCCCCGCAGGACTAGAGGAGTTATCGCCCCCCGGAGTCTCTCGCGGGCGTCTGCCCCGCGCGGAGTCCGACGAGTTGGCGCCCGCTAGGACAACTTTGATTTCGACGATATCGCCCCCGCACGAAATTCGGACAATTCCTTCGCTGTTGGGAATTCCGATTACCGTAGTAACCATCAATGCCTCCCCGTACGTGGAATTTATTCAGTCGTCGTTGAGGTCCCAAAACATCATAAAGCGTATCAGTCCATTCGTGGTCTCACGATAGATCCGTAAGCCCGCACCAAGACGCCAAGTCAAAATACGACAGGGTCTGTCTCAATTTGTCGGACGTATCGAGGGGCTGTCAAGTGCGCGGCAGGACCTGGACCGCGCGGTTGAGCTGCTGGTCGCCGGCCGCCGCGTAGCGCTAATCGAATGGGCGCTTGAGGGTCGGCTCAACGCCGACCCCTTCCAGGCGCTGGCCGTCGGACCAGCGCGTCCTCGACCGCGAGCAAGAGCTGGCCGTCGTCACCGATCAGGAACGCTGTGGCCGCCACTGCCCCTTCGGCGCTATGGCTGATGAAACTCGCCGAGAGACGGTATTGCTTGAATTCATAGGCGAGCGCCTCTGTCCTGCTGCGGGCGCCCTCATTGATCGGCATGGGCGACCCGCTTGCGCCATTTGACGTCGACGAATCCCCTGACCCGTATCGTGGGTGCGCGCGGATTGAACGGGTCGAGATATTGCCGTTGCGCGCCGCCCCATCCGCCACGCAGATCAAAGCTACAATCGGCCGGGCCAATCCAAATGCGGAAGGCGCTACGCGGCGAGCAGTTCGCCTGCCGGCTGGCGCCGCTGGCGGCGCCAGAAGAGCCAGGCGACGATGGCGAAATTGAACGCATTCCACAAAACGCCGTTCAAAAACGCTATGCGGTAAGAGTTGGTGAGATCAAAGATCAGCCCGGAAAAATAGCCGCCGAACGCCATGCCGAGGATGGTCGCCGAGACGACGAGGCCGATCGCCGCGCCTGCCCGGCGAGGGGGCAGGAGCTCGCGGCAGATGACCGCATACATCGGCACGATGCCGCCCTGAAACAGGCCGAAGATCCCGGAGACGATGAACAGGGACTCGAGCCCGTTGAAATAAAGATAAAGCAGAAGCGCGACGGCTTGCATGAAGGAGCCGATGAGCAGCGTCGCTGAAGCGCCGATGGCGTCGGCGACGAAGCCCGAGCCGATACGCGAGACGATGCCTAGAGCCATCATCAGGGACAGCATCTGGGCGCCGCGCGCGACGCCATAGCCAAGATCGCCGCAATAGGCGACGAGATGGACCTGCGGCATCGACATCGCGACGCAGCAGGAAAAGCCGGCAAGGACCAACAAGACCAACAATAGCCGGGGCGATATGCCGACATCGCCTCGCGCAGCCTCAGTCGCAGCCTCCGCTTGCTCGTACACCGCGGCGGAGGGCCGGGGGCGCATCGCCAGAGCGAGCGGCAGGACAGCGGCGGCGACGATGAGGCCGATGCCGGCATAGGTCGCGCGCCAGCCGATCAGCGGCATCGCAAGGCTCATCAAGAGCGGCCAGATCGTTCCGGCGAAGTAGTTGCCGGACGCGACAACGACGACCGCGAGTCCGCGCCGCCTGACGAACCAATGCGAGATGTCCGCCATCATCGGCGCGAAGCCGGTTCCAGCGCCGATTCCGATCAGCGCGTGGGCGGCCGTAAACACGGCGAGGTTTGGCGCGTAGCCGGCTAGAACAAAGCCCAGCCCCAAAGCGACAGCAGAGACGATCAAGGGCGGGACAATGCCATAGCGGTCAGTCACCCGGCCGAGCGCGATGGTGCTGAAGGCCAGCGCGCACATCATCACCGTGTACGGAAGCGAAGCCGCCGAGCGATCGACGCCGAAGTCGAGCTGAGCGGACGGCAGGACCACGATCACCGCCCACATGCCGGCCCCGATCAGGGTCGCGATCAACAGCGACACGGCAAGCCGGGTGAAGGCGTAGGGGCCGTCGGGAGCATAACGGTCAGCCGACGCCGGGAGACTAGAAAATTGATTCATTGCCCAGATTTGCGCCACATGGCCGGCGATGGCAATTGCGCAATGTCGGAACGATTGAGGCGATCGCGCGTTTACCCGCGCCAAAAGCGGCAGACTTTACGGCGCCATAATGGCGAAAGCGCGTAATTGCGGTGAACGTCAGACTTGGTGTACGTGTGCTTGCAGCGGCGAGGACAAACAAGAAGCGCCGCGCGTTGGGGATAAGATTGAGCAAGCCTCTCACACCGCTTTTGGATCAAATCGCTTCGCCCGCCGACCTGCGCACGCTGAAAGAAAACGATCTCGCTCAGCTTGCAGACGAATTACGCGCCGAAACAATCAGCGCCGTGTCGGTGACTGGTGGTCATCTCGGCGCAGGCCTCGGCGTGGTCGAACTGACGGTCGCGCTCCACTACGTCTTCGATACGCCGACCGATCGCATCGTCTGGGACGTCGGTCACCAGGCCTACCCGCACAAGATCCTGACCGGCCGGCGCGATCGGATCCGAACTCTGCGGCAGGGCGCAGGCTTGAGCGGTTTCACCAAGCGCTCGGAAAGCGACTATGACGCGTTTGGAGCGGCCCATTCCTCGACGTCGATCTCGGCCAGCCTCGGCATGGCGGTGGCGCGCGATCTGTCCCACGGCAGCAATCATGTGGTCGCGGTTATCGGCGACGGCGCGATGTCGGCGGGGATGGCTTACGAGGCGATGAACAACGCCGGCGCCTTGGGCTCGCGGCTCATTGTCATCCTCAACGACAACGACATGTCAATCGCGCCGCCGACCGGCGCGATGTCGGCTTATTTGGCCCGACTCGTGTCGGGCCATACCTATCGCTCGCTGAGGGGCGCGGCCAAGCAGCTCGCCCGACGCCTGCCGAAGTTTTTCTATGACAAGGCCAGGCGCACCGAGGAATACAGTCGCGCCTTCTGGACCGGCGGCGCCTTATTCGAGGAGCTCGGTTTCTACTATGTTGGGCCGATCGACGGCCACAATCTCGACCACCTTCTGCCGATCCTGAAGAATGTGCGCGACATGCAGGATGGTCCGGTGCTCGTGCATGTGGTGACCAAGAAGGGCAAGGGCTATCCCCCGGCCGAGGCGGCGGACGACAAATACCACGGCGTTTCGGCGTTTGACGTCATCACGGGCGCCCAAGCCAAGCCCAAGACCAACGCGCCCACCTATACCCGCGTCTTCGGCGACGCGCTGGTCGACGCGGCGCGGCGCGACGAAAAGGTTGTCGCCATAACCGCCGCCATGCCCGACGGGACGGGTCTCGACCGAATGAAGACGGTTTTTCCCGACCGGGTGTTCGACGTCGGCATCGCCGAGCAGCACGCCGTTACGTTTGCTGCCGGCTTGGCGACAGAGGGTTTCAAGCCGTTCTGCGCTGTTTATTCAACCTTCCTGCAACGCGGCTATGACCAGCTCGTGCACGATGTCGCGATCCAGAATCTGCCGGTTCGCTTTGCGCTCGACCGCGCTGGGCTGGTCGGAGCAGACGGCCCGACGCATGCCGGCGCTTTCGACATCGCATATCTTAGCTGCCTGCCGAACATGACGGTGATGGCGGCGGCGGACGAGGCTGACCTTGTCCACATGGTTGCGACGGCGGCGGCTCACGACTCGGGCCCAATCGCGTTGCGCTACCCTCGCGGCGAGGGCGTCGGCGTCGACATGCCGGAGCACGGCGAACCGTTGCCGATCGGCAAAGGCCGGGTGGTGCGCGAAGGCACGCGGATCGCGATCCTGTCTCTGGGCGCGCGGCTTGGCGAAGCCCTGAAAGCAGCGGACGAACTTGCGGCGCGCGGCTTGTCGACCACCGTCGCCGACGCGCGCTTCGCCAAGCCCCTCGACCGAGAGCTCATTCTCAGGCTGGCGGCGACGCATAAGCTTCTCATCACCGTCGAGGAAGGCGCGGCCGGCGGCTTCGGCGCGCATGTGCTGACCTTGCTCAGCGAAGCGGGCGCGCTCGAGAGCGGGCTTAAGGTTCGCACCATGACGCTGCCGGACAAATTCCAGGATCACGACAAGCCCGAGCGCATGTACGCCGCCGCCGGGCTTGACGCCAAAGGCATTGTCGCCAAGGCGATCGCGGCGCTCGGGGATGTCGAACAGCGTCCCTCGAGCCGCTTCGCATGAGTCAATCCTCATCCGGCGGTGAGGACGAGGAGCCGCACGCGAGCGGGCGCGGCAATATCGTCGCCATCATTGCCGTCGTCGTCATCGCCGCGCTCGGCTACTGGGCTTTCAACTACCTCGACCAACAGCGCAAAATGCAGAACTGCCTCGATTTGGGGCGCCGCGACTGCGCGCATTGGGTGCGGTGAGATCCCCTAATCCCGGCGATTGACTTGCCCGCGCTGGCGCGGCATAAGCCCGGCCTTGCAGCGGCGTGTGAAGCGCCGCGTTCATTTTTCTGGCCCACCGCTCGGGTTGCATCGGCCGTAGCGGCGGAGCTGGCGTTTGTGCGTTCAAGATTGGGCGGCGCTCGATCTTTCCGCCGACGATTGAGAATTCGGAGACCAAACCCGTGAAGCGGACCTATCAACCCAGCAAGCTCGTGCGCAAGCGCCGCCATGGCTTTCGCGCTCGCTCGGCGACGGTCGGCGGCCGCAAAGTGCTTGCTGCGCGCCGGGCGCGCGGGCGCAAGAAGCTCTCTGCCTGATTGGTTCGCCGCGGCTTCGGTCGCGCTCCGGCCTTCGCGTGTCGGCGAAGACGCCGCGGAAGGGAGCCTTGAAGCCTTGCGTGAGGATGGCATCCCTGGCCCCGCCGGAGAACCTATCGGCCGCCTGACCAGACGGGCCGAGTACCAGCGCGTCGCGCGCGGACGGCGCGCATCGGTCGCCACTTTCACGCTGCAGTCCCGCCGCCGCGAGGAAACGGAGAGGGAAGCTGGAGCCAGCGCGCGCGTGGGGCTGACAGTGACCAAAGCCGTCGGCGGCGCGGTCGTGCGCAATCGCGTCCGCAGGCGGCTGAAAGAGGCGCTGCGCGCCGCCGCGCCTCTTGAGGCGGAGGGTGATCACGACTACGTGCTGATGGCCCGGCGCGAGGCGCTGGGTCGTCGTTTCGCCGCGCTCGTCGATGATGTCCGCGCTGCCTTCCGCGCCGCCCGGCGCCGCGGCGCGGATAGTCGCGGGCGCGGGCCGGCCGACAGGACGGCGAAGGACAGAGACACGCGAACATGAAGTCCGAGGACACCAGGAACCTTATTGTTGCGGCCGCGCTGTCGCTCCTGGTGATGGTCGCATGGCAATATTTCTACGCCGGTCCCTTGCAGCGCGAGCACCAGGCGCAGACGCAGGCCAATCAGGCCAATCCCGCGGCGGCGCCCGAAGCGCAGCAGAGCGGCTCGCCGGCAGCTTCGCCGCCTGGCGCGCCGGTCGCCGCCACGCCCCCCGGCGCGCCGGCTGCGACAACGCCAGCAACGGTCAGCGCGGCCCTGGCGGCAAGCTCACGGGTGATAATCGACACGCCGAGCGTCGGCGGCTCGATCGACCTCAAGGGCGGCAAGATCGACGATATTGTCCTCAAGGATTATCACGAGACCGTCGACCCCAAGAGCCCGAATGTCAGGCTGTTCTCGCCGCCGGGCGCGCCTGACGCCTATTGGGCCGAGACGGGGTTTGTGAGCGCGAGCGGGGCCATGACCCCCAATCTCGACACCATCTGGACCGCTGACGGCAAAACGCTGACCCCCGCCCAGCCGGTGACGCTGACCTGGGACAATGGCGCGGGCCTCGTTTTCAAGCGGGTGATCGCGGTCGACGACAAATACATGTTCACGATCACCAATTCGGTCGTGAACTCCGGCGCCGCGCCGGCGACGGTGCAGCCCTACGGGCTCATCCTGCGCCACGGCAGGCCGAACGTCGCTGGATATTCGGTCCTGCATGAAGGCTTCGTAGGCGTCATCACCGGCAGCGGCGCCTCAGGGGTCGGCCTTACGTTGCCAGTTCAACAAGTCACCTACGCGAACATTGAAAAGGCGACCGGCAAGCTCGACGCGTTCAAGGGCGACGGCGGCTGGCTCGGCTTCACCGACAAATACTGGGGCTCCGCGGTTATTCCCGACCAGACCGCCCCGATCGAAGCGCGGTTTTCAGCCACCGGGACCGTCCAGCCGGTCGACTACCAGGCCGATTTCCTGGGAAAGGAGCAAACCGTCGCGCCGGGAGCCTCGTTTGAGACCAAGACGCGGGTCTTCGCTGGCGCGAAAGAGGTCAGCACGATCGACAATTACGAGTCCAGTCTCGGCATCAAGAAGTTTTCTCTGATGATCGACTGGGGTTGGTTCTGGATGATCACCATCCCGATGTTCCGCCTCCTGGACGCGATCTACAAAGTCGTCGGCAATTTCGGCGTGGCGATCATGATCGTCACGGTCATGGTCAAGCTCGCCTTCTTCCCGCTCGCCAATCGCTCGTACAAGTCGATGGCGAAGATGAAGAAGATCCAGCCGCAGATCGCGGCGCTGAAGGACCTCTATCCCGACGATCGCGCCAAGCAGCAGCAGGAGCAGATGGCGCTGTTCAAGCGCGAGGGCGTCAATCCGGTCGCCGGCTGCCTGCCGATGGTGATCCAGATTCCGGTGTTCTTCGCGCTCTACAAGGTCATCTTCATCACCATCGAGATGCGGCACGCGCCGTTCTTCGGCTGGATCCGGGACCTGAGCGCGCCCGATCCGACCAACGTGTTCACCCTGTTTGGCTTGATTCCCTGGGATCCGACCGCGCTGCCGGTGTTCGGCCATTTCCTCCACCTCGGCATCTGGCCGCTCATCATGGGCGTGTCGATGTTCTTCCAGATGAAGATGAATCCCGAGCCGGCCGATCCGGTTCAAAAGCAGATGTTCTCCTGGATGCCGGTGATCTTCACCTTCATGCTCGGCACGTTTCCCGCTGGACTTGTCATCTACTGGACCTGGAACAACACGCTGACGGTGCTCCAGCAGTACTACATCATGACCAAGGCCGGCGTGAAGGTTGAGCTCTGGGACAACCTCTTCAAGCTGTTCCCGAAGAAGACTGCCCCGGCCAAAACGCCGAGCGTATGAACGAAAAAACTGTCGCGCCCGACTGGACCGAGGCCGGGCGCAAACTCTTCGCAGGCCCGTGCGAATTCATCTTCGCCGCCGCGCGTTCTGACGGCTTGCCGCCAGTTGGGCCCCCTGAGATCGCCTTCGCGGGGCGATCGAACGTCGGCAAATCTTCGCTCGTCAATGCGCTCACCGGCCGCGGCGCGCTCGCGCGCACGTCGCGCACCCCCGGCCGCACGCAGGAACTGATCTTCTTCGATCTCAACGGCAAGGCGCGTCTGGTCGATATGCCCGGCTACGGCTACGCGGCGGTCGCAAAGTCGAAGTCCGAATCCTGGAGTGAACTCGCGCGCGACTATTTGCGCGGCCGTCCGTCGCTCGTGCGCGTGTTCGTGCTTGTCGATGGCCGGCATGGCCTCAAAGAGAGCGATCACGAGACGATGCGCGGGCTCGACTTGGCCGCCGTCTCCTACGCCGTCGTGCTGACCAAGGGCGACGAAGTGAAGGCGGCCGAACAAAGCGCGCGGATCGATGCGACGCTCGAAGGCTTGCGCAAGCACGTCGCCGCCTATCCGGAGGTGATCTTGACCTCGGCCCGCACCGGCGATGGCGTCGCCGACTTGCGCGCCCATATCGCGCGGCTCATTGCGGAGCGGACGGGCCACGGCCAGGCGCCGAACACGCGAAGTTTCTAAGGCGGCGCGTTGGAAATATGCGCCCGAGGCCAGGCATCGTACGAGGCTCGCGCGTATCGAAGGTTGAGATGGCTTAGAATATCTCCCAGGCGAACTTTGGCGCCCCGTCGGGATGCCGTCTCGAAATCTCGGGGCATCCAGTTCGATAACTGGTCGGATCCCGATCACGCCAAAGGGCTTAGTCTGCGTAGTCTTGAGGCTCAGGGTGGACTATAATTAAGTTCAAGACGGCGGGACGCGGCTTCTAGAGCACGGATGCCGATTTCCGGCGGAGGGCCCGGACTTCGTTTCCTGCGTGCGCCGGACGGCAGTGAAAAAGGGGGGAACCGTGAGACCGCTCCATAACGCAGGAATAGGGATCGGCGGCCGCGCCGCCATCGCCGCGCTCCTCTCAATGCTGATCACGGCGCCAACACATGCAGTCGCGGCAGTGAACGACTTGCCCAACGCTCGGGCCTCCATCGTGGTGTCCGCCAGCACATTTGTCGACCGTCAAAGCGAGTCGATCAACGCGCCGCCGGCTACGCTGCCGATTGCCGATAGCGCCCAGGCGCTGGGCGCCGAAACCGCGCCATCCACTGCCGCTTCGGCGCTCGTCCAAGTCGTCGGCGGCGATGACCCGACGCTTCGCGTCGATGCGACGGCTCTGGGCGCCGGTCCCCCGCTCGTCGTCGTAGTGACGGCGCAGGCGCATGGTTTCGGCTCGCTGACTTATGATTTCGCAGTGGTTGGCGCGCCCGGGGGGCCAGTCCCGGTGATCTTCTCGGGCGGCAACTCCCAGTCCGAACATGTCGGGGGTGGGGACAACTCCGCGTCGAGCAGCGCCTCCGTATCCATCGGCGAACCCAGCACCCGGCAGAATATCATTACGGAGGGCGGTGGGAGATATTCGGTGACGCTCATGCTGACGCCAAACGTCCTCTACGAGGTCGATATGTCGGCCGACGCCCAAGTGACTGCGGGGCCGACCGCCCTCGACGAGGTTGCCTTCGCCGATCCGAAGCTTACGCCGGCGCCTGGCGTCGTCGGCTATTCGATCGAGTACAGCCCGAATTTGGGCGGCGCGGCGCCGGAACCCTCGACCTGGGCGATGATGCTGACGGGCTTCGCGGGTCTCGGATGTCTTGCCTTCTCGCGCCGTCGCGCGAGTCGAGCCGCGTGATCGGGCCCGGGAGGCGGATGTAAGGTCCATTCCGCGCGCGCGTGAGGGGTTGAGCGCGAACTCGAGAACCTGACCAGGGGGCCTAGCGTCGGCGCCTAGCCGTCACGTCCGCAATGACCGATAGAAGGCGCGCACGTCCTCAGCGAGGGCGTCGGGCTGCTCCATCGCGGCAAAATGCCCGCCTTTCTTCATCACGGTCCAGCGGCGAATGTTCGTGAACATCGGCTCGGCTAGCGAGCGTGGGGGATGCAGGATCTCCCGCGGGAACTCGGCGTAGCCAGTCGGCGCCGTAACGGCGGCGCCATCCGGGATCATCCAGGGCCGATGCATGCGGAAGTAGTAAGGGTAGAACGACGATCCGATCGCGCCCGTGAACCAATAGAAGCTGATGTTGGCGAGCATCTGGTCGCGGGTGAAGACGCTTTCGACATCGCCGCCGCAATCCGACCAGGCGCGGAATTTCTCCACGATCCATGCTGCAAGACCGGCCGGAGAGTCGGTCAGAGCCAAAGCTCAAAGTTTGCGGGCGGGTCCCTTGAATCGACGCGTAGGCGGCGTCCTCCTTGAGCCAATGCCTGAGCTGGTCGAGAAAAACTTGCTGCTCGGGAGTCGGGTTCTTGATCCGGTCCGGCTCGCGGCGCACGGCCAGGAAGTTGACGTGAATGCCGATCAGCTTGTCCGCATGCGCGTAGCCCATTCGCGCGGCGGTGATGCCGCCCCAATCGCCCCCTTGCACCGCGAAGCGTTTGTAGCCGAGCGTATCGGTCATCAGGTCGGCGAAAATATCCGCGATCTCCTCGACGCCGAACCGCCTCTGCCCAGGCCGGAACGAGAGGCCGTAGCCGGGCAACGACGGCGCGACGACCGTAAACGCGTCGGCTGGGTCGCCGCCGAAGCTCGCTGGATCGGCGAGGCGGGGAATGAAATCCATGAACTCGAACACCGAGCCCGGCCAGCCGTGCATCAACAAGAGCGGCGTCGGATTGGGACCCTTTCCCGGGACATGCAGAAAATGCAGGTCGTAGTCCGGCCGGATTCAGCTTGAATTGCGGGAAGGCGTTCAGCCGCGCCTCCTGCGCGCGCCAGTCGAAAGACCCACGCCAATAGTCGACGAGGCTGCGAAGATAGTCGACATCCGTCCCATACAGCCAAGGCTCGCCCGGCGCAGAATCGGGAAAACGGGTGCGCGCCAGCCGCTCCCGCAAGTCGGCGATATCGCTATCTGGAACGCGCAATGTGAACGGCTGCGGCATCGTTATTCCTTCCGGGAATTCGTTGTCTCGTTCTGCGGCTCGCGACCGAGGCGGCCGCTCCGCCCTACGGCGAAGGTTTGGACGATCCTCGAATGGAGGCGACTGCACGTCAAACGTCGTTCGATCATGCTGCGTTCCCGACCGACCCTATGAAGTCGCGGATTGACCCGATTCGGCCCAAAGGCGATGCTCGCGCCATGCGGCTCCACTACAACCATTTCGCCGGCGGCGATGTCGGCCGCATTGAAGCGCTGAGTGACGGCATTTTTGCTTTCGCCGCCACGGTGCTGATGCTCGATTTCCGCTCCCCTGAGCCTGCCGATATCCACTCGGAGGCTGAGTTGCTCAGCGCGTTGATTGCGTCGTCGCATAGGCTCATGCCCTGGCTTCTCAGCCTGTTGACGCTAGGCATCTTCTGGGTCGCTCAACAGACACAGCTCAGCCAACTCGCGCGCTCGGACCGCAACCTGACTTGGCTGCACTTGATGTTTCTGGCGATAATCACGGTCTTGCCATTTACGACCCGCCTCTTTGCCGACTTTTTCACCCACCGCACCGCTTTTCTTATTTATTGGGCCAACATCGTCCTGCTCGGCGTGGCCGTCTATTTCATTTGGGTTTATGCCGAGCGGGCGAAGCTCATTCGCGATGACGCGCCGCCGGAGCTGTCGGGCGCCTTCCGAAGGCGGGTCATCATCGCTCAATCGCTCTACGCGGTGGGCGCGCTCCTCGGGCTCGTGAACGTGCCGCTCGGGCTCGCGCTGATCATCCTGGTCCAGCTCAATTACGCAATCGGCCAAGGCTTCCGATTCTCTCGCGCCTTTGACGGCGCTCATGTTCTCGAACGGCAGTCCGGCGTATTGTTCGGCGAACTCGGCTGCCGCCCGCTTCGACCGTTGGTGATAGTCGAATTCGCTGAGCTTCATCCTGCTCTCGAACGTGTCGTCTTCGGGAAAGACATGGAGGAGCTTGGTCAGCCACCAGGAGAAGCGCACCGCCCCCCAGACGCGCCTCAGCGCCATATCCGAATAATTCTCGAGATAGTGCTCGTCGCCTTTCAGAAAATGCGCCGCGAACGCGCGCTGGAGATAGAAAACATCGGAGATCGCCAGGTTCAAGCCCTTCGCCCCGGTCGGGGGGACGATATGCGCGGCGTCGCCGGCAAGAAACAGCCGGCCGTAGCGCATCGGCTCAGCGACGAAGCTGCGCAGCGGCGCAATCGACTTTTCGATCGACGGCCCGGTCACGATCTTGTCGGCGATGTCGTCGGGAAACCGTTGTTTCAGTTCGTCCCAGAACCTCTCGTCCGGCCAGTCCTCGATCCGCGTGTCGAGGCTGCATTGGATGTAGTAGCGGCTCAGCATCGGATTGCGCAGCGAGGCGAGAGCGAAACCCCTTTCGTGACGCGCGTAGATGACTTCCCCGACCGGCGGCGTTTCCGACATGATGCCCGAACCAGCCGAACGGGTAGGCGCGCTCGAAGACCTTGAGCACGGACTTCGGAATGCTCTGCCGCGACACGCCGTGGTAGCCGTCGCAGCCGGCGATGAAGTCGCATTCGAGCGTCTCGGTCGCGCCATTCTTGTCGAAAGTCACCTTCGGCGCAGCTGAGGTCAGGTCGTTGAGACGGACATTCTCAACCTGCTCGATGATGCGTGCGCCGTCACGCTGCCGAAGCCGGAACAGTTCCTCGGTGATCGCGGTCTGCCCATACGAGACCATTGGCCTGCCGGTGTAGCCCTTGGTGTCAATGAGAAACGGCTCGCGATCCTGCCAGACGATAAAGCTCCCGTCATGCTCGCGGCCTTCCTTTTCCATCCTCTCGTCAAGCCCTGACTCTCGGAAAAGCCTAACTGATCCAGGTTCAAGCACGCCGGCGCGAATGCGAGTGAGGACATGCGCCTTTGTCTGCCGTTCGAGAACGACGCTGTCGATGTTATGCTGATGCAGCAGATGGGAGAGCAGCATGCCGGCCGGGCCGCCGCCGATGATCGCGACTTGAGTGCGCGCCATGATCTATCTCTCTATCCCCAACGGCGCTGTGCGGCCCCGCCGCGATTGGCCGCTCGCGCGTGTCGTCAAGATCGTCCGCCGCCGCGTCGCGCCGAGCCATCATCGACCAGCACCGCCATAAGCAGCGCTTCATCGTCGCCGGTATTGATCCACGCGTGGTTGGTTCCGCGCTGAATGACAACGTCAAACGGCTCGAGATCGCGTTCCTCCTTGTCCAGAACCAGCCTGACTTTTCCAGAAAGAAGGATGATGTAATCTGTCGTGTCGGTCTGGTGCATACCGGAGCCTTTGCTGACGTCCCGACGCGCGTGCGGCGCATTCATCGCCGCGAAAACCTCCGCCATGCGCTGCTCGCGCTGCTCCTCGGACATCGCGGCGAAGGCGGACGCGGGCGGGAGGCGAAAGAATCGGAACACGGATCCGCCCGCGGGCGGCTCAAGGCTTTTCGACCTGGCTGCGTGGTCGACCCGGTCCGTGTGGTTGTGGGGTCCAGCATCGGTGACCCACATCTCGGTCAGGACGGTCGCCAATTCGTTTGTCGCGGGCCCGTCGAGCTGAACCTCCGATCGGCCGTTCGCATCATTGGTCGTGACGATGCGTCGAAATGGCTTCGCCATGTCTTCCTCCCATGCAACGGTCCCTACGACCATGTAGTGAGGTTCATGCCGCGCTGGCAAGACGTCCCGGGGCGACCGCGATCGTCGATTGCGCTCAGAGCCCGACCGCCTCGAGCGCCCCCGCCTGCCGGCGCGCAACCGCCTCCTCTTCGAAGCCGATGATCGCGTCCTCATACATGCGATGAAAGTTGAGCCGCGCGCCGAGGCGCAGGAACGCGCTGCCGAGGCCGATCGTCGCGCGCTCGAGAAACACGAATTCGCGCGGCACCGGCAGGCCTCCGCCCTCAGCTTTTAGAGCGCGCATCACCTGGCCAATCTCGCGTCGACCGTATTCCGACGGCTTCACGCCGTCGGCTGCTGTGCGCACGCGATCGTCGAGGATTGGGCCGCACATGAATCGCGCCCAGATGGTCATCGCCTCGGTCGTGCCGGGCGTGGGCCGGCGAAACCCCCACATCTCGAAGGCGTGCCCGATTCGCACCTTGTCGTTCGCCTTAAGGGCCCGATAGAGCTCGACCACGCCGAGCACGAAGCGAGGCGGGAAGACGCGTACGCAGCCGTAGTCGAACAGATTGACGCCGTCGATGCCGCGCTTCTCTCCGTCCCCCGACGCAGCGACCGTATAATTGCCGAGATGCGGATCGCCGTGAATGACGCCGTAGCGCAGAAATGGGCGCCACCACGCCTCGAACAGGCCGACGGCGATCGCGTCACGCGCTTCCTGCGGCGCGGTCTCGAACGCGACCAGCGGCTCGCCGTCGAGCCATTGCATCGTGAGCAGTCGACGCGTCGACAGGCTCTCATCGACTCGCGGCACGCGGACGAACGGCCGGTCGGCGAGCATCACGCGATAGAGCCGGGCGACCTTGGCCTCGCGTTGGTAGTCGAGCTCTTCGCGCACGCGCTCCCGAATCTCGCGCGCGATCTCACGGGTGTCGATCGCGGCGCTGGCGCGTCGATGAAATGAGAACAAAAGGTCGAGATTGCTGAGGTCCGTCTCCACCGCCGAGGCCATGTCCGGGTACTGCAGCTTGCAAGCCAGCCGCTCGCCGCTGAGGCCCAAAGCTCGGTGCACTTGTCCGAGCGATGCGGCCGCGGCAGGTTTCAAATCGAAATCGCCGAAACGCTCGCGCCAGTTCGGCCCAAGCTCGGCCTGCATGCGCCGGCGCACGAACGAGGCGCCCATCGGCGGCGCTTGCGACTGAAGCTTGGTCAGTTCGGCGGCGAAATCCGCCGGCACCGCATCGGGGATGGTCGTCAGCATCTGCGCGACCTTCATCAGCGGACCCTTCATCGAGCCCAAAGCGGAAGCGAGCGCCTTAGCGTCTGTCTCACGCCCGCCCCCGCGCAGACGGTTGACGCCTACGCGCGCGGCGAGCGCGCCGGCGTTGACGCCGAGGCGGGTGTATCGGGCCGCCCGCGCGCTCAGCCGATTGGCTTCGTTGTCCTGATCCAAGCGCAAAATCCCATAGAGAGGCTTGGCAGAGAATATAGGTCGCGCGTCGATCAATTTCAGCGGCGATGCGCTACAAGCGTCGCGTCGGCCAGGAAGGGCCGAAGAGTTAGCGGCGCCGGTGATAGGTGAGCGCCATTCCGAGGCAAGTCGAAAGCGGCGCTTCAGGCAGCGGGTCGCGGGCGCCGAGAAGAATGGCCCTGTTCTTCTCATAGACAAACACGCCGGGAAACTGGCTGCGGAAGTCATCGACGAGCGTCGTGCGGCAGTGAAAGAGCACCGCGCATTCCCGCTCGGGGGACCGAGACCGGCCCAGGCGAATCGTGGTTCCGCTGCCAGTCGCCTCCGTCAGATAAGCGGGCTCGCCCCATTTCAGCGTTTCCGTCAGGGGAACGACGCCCTTAATGTCGGCGGCAGTCTCAAAGATGAGTTCCCGCACCTCCAGAAGCCGCGCCCGAACGCGCTCCGGAAGGGGGCGAAGACTGCCGCCACGTCGGCTGGCATCGTGGGCGATCGCCGATGTGTCATAACGCCTTCAGCGGCAGATGAATGTCGGTCATGAGCACGCTCGGCGCGACGTACAGCGGATCGTTGAGGTAGGCTTCGAAGATTGGACGCCGACGAAAGCCTCTACGCCATCGTCTCCAGTTCGTCGATCATCCGCGCGATCACCGAGAGGCCGATCTTCCAGAAGCCGGGGTCCTTCGCGTCGAGGCCGAACGGCGCGAGCAGCTCGGAATAGGACTTCGTTCCGCCAGCGGCGAGCATCGAGAGGTACCGCTCGGCGAAGCCATCGCTTGAGCGCTCGTAAACCCCGTAGAGCGAATTCACCAGGCAATCGCCGAACGCATAGGCGTAGACGTAGAACGGCGAATGAATGAAATGCCCGATATAGGCCCAATAGGTCTCATAGCCCGGCCGAAGCGCAATTGCGGGTCCGAGGCTTTCAGACTGCGTGCTCATCCAAAACTGGCTGATGTGTTCAGTCGTCAATTCGCCGTTGCGGCGCTCAAGGTGAACAGCGCGCTCGAACTTGTAGAACGCGATCTGGCGAACGACCGTGTTGAGCATGTCCTCAACCTTGGACGCCAGCATCGCCTTGCGCTCGGTGGCTTCCGTGATCGTTGTCAGGATTGAGCGGAAGGTCAGCATTTCGCCGAACACCGAAGCTGTTTCGGCCAGCGTGAGCGGCGTCGGCGCCATCAGCGGCCCGTTGACGCCGGCGAGCACCTGATGGACGCCGTGGCCGAGCTCGTGCGCGAGTGTCGTCACGTCACGCGCCTTGCCGAGGAAATTGACCAGGATGTAGGGATGGGCGGACGGCGTCGTCGGATGCGCGAAGGCGCCCGGGGCCTTGCCGGGCCTCACCGGTGCGTCAATCCACCCTTCATCGAAGAAGCGCCGGGCGATATCGCCCATGCGCGGCGAAAACGCGTTATAGGCGCCAAGCACCATGTCGCGCGCGGTCTCCCACTTGTAGACGCGTCGCAGCGCGTTCGGCAGCGGCGCGTTACGATCCCAATGGTCGAGCTGCGCCTTCCCGAACCACCGGGCTTTCAGCGCATAATAGCGATGCGACAGTCGCGGATAGCCGTCTGTGACGGCGGCGACGAGCGCCTCGACAACCTCAGGCTCAACACGATTGGCGAGGTGACGAGAGTCGGCGACGTCCTTGAACTTGCGCCAGCGATCGGAGGTCTCCTTGTCCTTGGCCAGCGTATTGGTGATGAGCGTAAAGAGACGCGAGTTAGCGCCCAGCGTGGCGGCGAGCGCGTTGGCCGCAGTTTCCCTGATCTTGGCGTCCGGATCCATGAGCTTGCCGAGCAGTGGCTCAAGCGTCAGGCTCTCGCCTTCGAAATCGAACCGCAGCGCCGCCATCGTGTCGTCGAACAGCCTGTTCCATGCGGCGGCGGCGCTGACCGACTTGTCGAGAAACAATCGTTCGAGGTCATCGGCAAGCTGGTGCGGTTTCTCTTTGCGAATGTCCTCGAGCCAGGGGCGATAATGGCCAAGCGCCGGGGCCGCCATGGCGCCGTTCAACTTGGAATCGTCGAGGCGATTGAGCTCGAGCTCGAAAAATAGGACCTCACCGGCTAGCGCAGTCACGCGTTCCCGGGCGTCGCCGTAAAATTTCGCGATGGCGGGATTGCTGGTGTCGGAGGCATAGAGCAGGGACGCATAGGCCATGATGCGCCCGGTCAAATCCTGCAGCGACTCGTAACCTCTGACCGCCGCCGCCAATGTCTCGCCGGCGTCATGCCGGTCGGCCAACGCCGCCAGCTTGCCACGATAGGCTTCGGCGAACAGCTTTGCTTCCTTCTCGGCGCGCTCGAGATCGGCGCCGAAGCTGGCTGAGTCCATGCCCTCATACAAATCCTGAAGGCGCCATTCCGGCAGCGCGCCAAGATCCGCTGGGCCAGGGGACGGCGACAAAGCGGCTTCCGAGGAAAAAGCGACCTGAGGGGAGTGGAACTGCGAGCTCATCAATCAAGCCTCTGCATTAGGCTGCCGCTAACGCTGCATGGGGTCTGGCGCCGAGAAAGCGGCGCTTTTGCCGAGACGATGGGTCGGAACGGGACGCCATTAACATCGCATTTACCGTGATGCCACAATGTGGCGCAATGCGCGGCTCAAAGGCCGCCACGGGGGACGATGACCGCTCTCATACTCATTGTCGATGACGATCCCATCCAGCGGCGCCTGCTCGAGGCGACGGTCAGACGATTTGGCTACGACGCCGAATGCGTGGAACTGGGCGAAGCGGCGCTGACGCGGCTATCGGTAAGCGATCGGCCGCCGATCAATCTCTTGATCCTCGACCTCGTCATGCCCGATCTCGACGGCATGGGGGTCCTTGCGCGGATGCGCCAGCGCGATATCGCCGTCCCCGCCATCGTGCAGACGGCGCATGGCTCGATCGAGGTCGTCATCTCGGCTATGCGCGCGGGCGCGACGGATTTCGTCGTCAAGCCGGTCGGCGCAGAGCGGCTGCAGGTGTCGATCCGCAACGCGCTGCGCGTCGATGCGCTCGAGGACGAACTGAGGCGGGCCACCCGGCGCAACGCCGGCGAACTCAGCTTTCGCGACATCGTCACCCGCGCAGAATCGATGGCGCGCACCGTGCGGCTCGCCGAGCGCGCCGCCAAATCGAACATACCCGTCCTGATCGAAGGCGAATCCGGCGTCGGCAAGGAATTGATGGCGCGCGCGATCCAGGGCGGCTCGGACCGGCGCGGCAAGCCCTTCATCATCGTCAATTGCGGCGCGCTGCCCGAGACGTTGGTCGAATCCATTCTCTTCGGGCATGAGAAAGGCTCCTTTACCGGCGCTGTCGACAAGCATGCGGGCAAGTTCGCGGAGGCCAATGGCGGGACGCTGTTCCTCGACGAGATCGGCGAACTGCCCCCCGAAGCTCAAGTCAAACTGTTGCGCGCTCTCCAGGATGGCGAGATCGATCCGGTCGGTTCGCGGCGCCCGGTCAAGGTCGATTTCCGCCTCGTGTCGGCGACCAACAAGAACCTGATCGAGCTCGTCAAGGCGGGCCGTTTCCGCGAGGATCTTTTCTATCGCCTCAACGTGTTCCCGATCTCCATCCCGCCCTTACGGGCGCGCCTTTGCGACGTGCAGGATCTCGCAGTCCGCTTTCTCGCTCGCTTCTGTGTCGAGGAGGGCAAGCGCATCCGCGGAATTGCCAATGACGCGCTCGCGCTGCTCACCGCCTATGACTGGCCAGGCAACGTCCGCCAGCTCGAGAACGCCATGTTTCGCGCCGTCGTGTTGGCCGATGGCGACGAGCTGACGACCGCGGAGTTTCCGCAGATCGCAGCGCAAGTCGAGGGCTACGACGTGCGTATTCCGTCGGCCCCGCCCCCGATCGCCGCTGATCCCGCGGCTTCCATCGGTTTCCGACCGGCCGCTCAGGATCACCGCGATCCGCATTCGCTCCGAATGATCAACGACAGCGGCGACGTGCGCATGCTGGAGGAGATCGAAACCGAGGTCATTCGCTTCGCGCTCTCCCACTATCGCGGCCAAATGTCGCAGATGGCGCGCAAGCTCGGCATCGGGCGCTCCACGCTCTACCGCAAGATGAAAGACATCGGGATCGCCGATGATGACATGCTGGGCGACGCTGCGGCATAATGCAGGCGAAGCGGCAGCGGATTTCGATGGCGGACCTTTCTGCTGAACCTCGTCCTGAGGAGCGGCGCGCTCAGCGACGCGTCTCGAAGGACGCTCAAGCGAGCGCAAACGGGGGCCCAACCCGATCTTGCCCTTCGACAAGCTCAGGGCCGGCCTTCGAGACGCCGCTCTTTCGCGCGGCTCCTCAGAATGAGGGCTACGGGCGCGTTTCGAGCACGTCGTTCGGGCGCGGGAGAGTGCGCGCGCTTCTGCTGTCGGGCTTGGGCGCCGCCGCGATAGCGTGCGGAGCAAGCCTTGCGTTTGCCGACACTGCGCTGGCGCCCGCTGTCCCGATCCTCTCGCCCGAAGCGCCGCTAAGCTTCGGCGAGATTCCTTACGCGAGCCCATTGTTTACTGTGTTCACCGCCGGGCGCGCGTCGCGAGGCCCGGCTCTGGAGGCGAGACGATTGGTAGAGCCGACGCTCGACCTTGCTTCCGCCGCCGCGCCTGGAGAAGCGCCAGCCCCTCCGGACATCCCGCCGCCGGTGGTCTACGACCCCACGGCCCAACCGCCGCTGTCACCGATGCAAAAAGCGCTTCAAGCGGCGCTGTGGCGACTTGTCGCGCGCGACGATCACCGCAACCCGCTGGGCTCAGGCGGCTGGCGCGCCGCACGCGTGGCGATCGCGGCCTTCTACGCCGGACGCTTTTATGCGCCGGTGTGGATCAGCGAAGCTGGACTGACCGACGCGGGCCGTGCAGCGCTCTCGCAACTTGAGCGCGCCCGCGATGACGGCCTCAATTTGTCCTCCTTCCCTCTGCCCCGCGATCTTGGGTCCGGCTTCGACCCGGACGCAATCGCTGAAGCCGAAACGATCATCGCTTCGGCGGTGGTCGCCTATGCTCAGCAGGCAAGCGGGTCGCGCGTCCCGCCGTCGCATGTCTCGCCGCTGATCTTCGCGACGCCCCACGTCGCTGATCCTGGCGTTGCCCTGGCTGAAACAGCCATGGCTGCCGACCCGGCCACGCGGCTCGCCGACTTCAACCCGCCGCAGAGGGGCTATCGGGCGTTGCGTGACGAACTCAAGCGCCTGGAGAATCCAGGCGTCGCCGAACGACGGTTCCGTGTTGTCAGCGCCGATCTTGATCCCGATCCGCTGCCTGATGAGCAGACGGACGCTACCCCAGCGCGGATGAAGCGGGCGCTGAGCGCCCACATTCATACCGCCTCGGCCGGCGCGACGCTCGCCGTCGGGGCGTCCGCGCGCGAGCGCGCGGCGATCCTTGCGAACATGGAGATGTGGCGTTGGGAGCCGCGCGACATGGGCGAGCGGCGGATCGAGGTCAATGTCGCGGACTTCTCGGTCGCGGCGCTGGACGGCGATAAGGTCCTTCTCCGATCGCGCGTCATCGTCGGCAAGCCGGAGACGCCGACAGCGATGTTCTCCAGCGTCATGCGCTACGTGCTCATCAATCCGTCCTGGGAGGTGCCCGATTCGATCATCAGGAAGGAAATGATGTCCAAGCTCGGCGCCTTGAGCCGGCGCGGCTATGAGGTGAAGACCGTCGGCGGGCGCCTCACGGTCCGCCAATTGCCGGGCGAAAACAATGCGCTCGGACGGTTCGCCTTCATGTTCCCGAACGACCATGCGATCTATCTGCACGATACGCCGGCGCGCGAGCTGTTCGACGAGGAAACCCGCGCCTTCAGCCACGGCTGCGTTCGCGTCGAGGATCCTCTGAGTCTGGCCGAGTTGGTCCTGGGCGGCGAATCAAGCGGGTGGACGGAAGAGCGGATCGAGGCCGCGTTCGGGGATAAGGAGCGGACGGTGTTCCTGCCTCATCCGCTGCCCATTCATATCGAGTACTTTACTGATTTTGTTGACGAATTCGGTGAGCTGAAGGAGCAGCCGGACGTTTACGGACTGATTCGTAAGGTCGAGGCCATACTCGCTCGGGTAAGTCAAGATTGAACGGGAGGCGATATCGGGCTATAGGCGCAACAGATCGCTTTTTTGCCTTAACTGTGACGCAAGCGTCACAATGCGAACAAGAGCGCCGGGGATGTGCGTTCGGGAGGTCGCGTAGGGTCGGCGGGAGAGGCCGGCAAAAGCGTAAGCGTAGGGCATGAATAGGCACAGTCCGCCGGCTTCGCCGCCGGTCGTGACGTGTTGGGGAAGGATGGGTTATTGGCGGGCTTTAAGGTGAGCACTTGCGTCAGCCGCGGCGGGGCGGCGCAACTGGCGGTGGCGGCGGCCTTCACGGTCGCTTGGCTCGTTCCGAACTCGACCGAGTCGGCGGTCGCCAACGGCGACACGCGGACCATCATCCTCTCCGACCAGCACACCAACGAATCCGGCTCGTTCACCTTCATGGTCAACGGCGTCTATGACCAGGCGACGCTCGACAAGCTGAATTGGTTCTGCCGTGACTGGCGGCTCAACGAGCCGACCAAGATGGACCCGCACCTGTTCGACATCATCTGGGAGGTCTATCGCGAGTCGGGGTCGACGCAGCCGATCGACGTCCTATCCGGCTACCGTTCGCCACAGACCAATGCGATGCTGCGCCGCCGCTCGCGGCAGGTGGCCGAGCATTCGCAGCATATGCAGGGCAAGGCGATCGACGCGCATTTTCTCGACGTAAGCACGGCGCGCATTCGCGACATCGCCATGCGCGCGCAGACCGGCGGCGTGGGCTTCTACCCGACTGGCAACACCCCTTGGGTGCATATCGATAGCGGGTCGGTCCGATATTGGCCAAAAATGAGCCGCGACGCGCTGACCCGGCTTTTCCCGGACGGAAAGACGGTGTTCATCCCCGCCGACGGCCAGCCAATGCCAGGCTATGAGCAGGCGCGGGCCGAGATCGAAGCTCGCGGCGGAAATGTGCAAGTGGCGAGCGGCGGCGGCATTGGCGGCCTCTTCTCCTGGCTGTTCGGCGGTGGCGCCGACGACGCCGAGGAATCAGGCGGCCAGGAAGCGACGACCACGATGGCGACGACCGGCAACGCCCGCGGCGGTCGCAGCGGCGGCTCGCAACCGCAGGTCGAGGTCGCCGACGTCGGGCCAGAGGCGGTCGCCAAGGCCAAGCGCAACTTGCCGACCGGTCCCGCCTATGCCGGACCCGCCGAGCCGGCGCCGGCCGCCAAGCCGCAGGCGCCCGCTTCCGGGCCGGAGGCGGTCGCCACGGCCAAGCGTAACTTGCCGGCCGGCCCGGCTTTCGCCAGCGCTGCAGAGCCAGCGCCGCCGGTCAAACCGCAGGCCGTTGCGGAGCTGGAACAGCCCAATGTGGCCAGCGACGCTTCGCCAGACGAGCCGCGTGGCAGCGCCGGGCCGAAGTTCATCGCGCCGCTGCCGCCGCGGAGGCCAGCTGATCTTGCGGCACTCGCATTCGCCGACGCCCCCATTCCTCCGGTTCGTCCGGCGGATCTGATCCTTGCCTCGGCCAAAGACCAGACTGGCGGCGCCTTTCAGCCCCCGTCGAACAAGGGGTTTGGCCCGGCCGCGCAGCACGGGCTGCTGCCGCAAGTTATTACGGCCGGCGTCGACCGCGCGCCGACCGGCGCGCTGGCGCTGGCTGAAGGGCTGTCGCTGCCGACGACATATGACGACAGCGCGCTCCTGGCCCGTGCGGCTGCGCTCACCGCCCCCTTGCCGCCAATGCCGATCGCCAATTTCGGGGCGCCCGCGGCCGGGCCCGCCAAGACAGCCGCCGCGCCGCAAACGCACGGCTGGGTCGTTCGGACGGTGGCGCTGGCGGCCGAAGACCTGGCGCAATTGTTTGGGCGCCTGCCCTTCGCCCCCTTCAAGACCGCGACGCCGGCTCATCCAAGCCCCGGTGAATTGGGCGCCTCGCAGCAATAGGCTCAAGCCGCGCGTGAGTCCCACGTCGCCGACCCTGCCCTCCTTCGTGGACGCGCCCCGTCGACGTCGTCAAACTTCCCCCGCTAACGGCGACGACGGATGATTGTTGCCGCCGAACCCTCATCTCCACGCGGCTTGAGGACTGCGTCCTTCTTAATTTGGACCGCCCAGGTGTGGAACGAGTGCGCCCGGCAAATGCACCAGGTAGCTGAATGCGTGCGTCATTCCATCAGTGAGCCGCTGCTGAACCGATGGCGCCGGAACCGGCGCCAGCGCAGTCGGATTGCCGGCGGCTTGCGCGGGCTGGGCTGATCTCTCCGCTTCTTTCGGCGGCGCCGGCTCAGTCGATTGTCGCTCAGCCTGAGTAACTGGTTTTGCCGAGGCTTTCGCAATCGCGCGAGGCTTTTGCAGAGATGGCTTCCCGGGCGGCTTCTTCTTTGAATTCGGCCTTCGGCGTCGATAGCTCGTCAGATTCGTCCGACGCGGATGGCGTCGGGCTCGACTTCGGCGTCTCAGCCCGATGCGCCGAATCGGTCGAAGCGGGGGTGGATGGCGCTGTTGCGATTGGCGCCCCGTCCGGCTTGGCCGCTTGTGAGGCCGCCGTCGCGGCCGCTGGGATCGGCGTTTCAGCCGGATGCGCTGAATTGGTCGAAGCGGGAGTAGGCCGCGATGTGGCGATCGGCGCGGCGTCCGGCTTAGCCATTTGTGGGGCCGCCGGGGCGGCCGCTGGGATCGGCGCCTTAGCCAGAGGCGGCGATGACTCGGGCGAAGCGAGAGCGGACGGCGCTGTTGCGATTGGCGCCCCGTCCGGCCCGATCCTATGCGAGGGCACCAGCGTGGCGGCTTGGTTCAGCGGGTCCGGCGTGGATGCCGGGGCCGCCGAGCCGGGGGCGCTTACGGGCTCAAGAGTCTGCTCGTTTTCCGGCCTTGCCAGGCTCTCCGCCGCGGCGGCGGAGGGCTCGTGTTCCGGCAGGTCTGGCGCTTTATTCAGAAAAGCAACGCTCGCGCAAACCGCAGCTACGCCCGCAAGCGCGAGCCCTCCGGCTGTCAGTTTCCAGCTTCGAGAACGGGACTTGCTCGACTTTCGAAGGTCAGTCTGCGGCCCGATCGACTTCTTGGCGTTCGCCTTAGCGGGAGGGTCGCCTTCCCTGTCAATTTGCGATCGCCGAACTCTTCGCGGTCCGGGGAGCCGGACTTGGGCGCCGTCGATGCGGACGGTGGCGCAGCGTTAGGCGCGCGCGTTGACGATTCCAGCGCCCGCTTCAACTCCGCGAGCATTTCTTCAGCTTTCACTTGCCGCTTTGGGGCGCCTTGCATGGCTCGAAGTCCTTGTGCCCGATTTCTCTCGCCCCCGAGAGATGTCCTACTCCCGCCCGTCCGTCGCGCCGATCTCTCGGTATCAATTCTGGTGAGAACCGCTCATATCAGCACGCGCCGCTTTACCTCAAGCTCCTGCTCGACAGCTAAAATTGGGGTTGTTCGCCCTTCGCGGCCGGGCTGCGACTGGATCGGTGGCGCCAGCATCGTCGTTCTGATAACGTCAGCGCGGCCGATTTGATCGCCTGGCTGGGGAACGCCGTGGATATCTTGGCGTGGCTGCGAGGGCTGGGGCTGGAGCGCTACGAACAGGCCTTCCAAGAGAACGAGATTGCGGCCGACATTCTACCGAAGCTGACTGCTGATGATCTCAAAGACATTGGCGTCACCATCGTCGGGCACCGCCGCAAGCTGCTAGAGGCGATCGCCGCCCTTGCCGCGCCTGCTTCGGCGCGGCAAGCAGGACCGAGCGCCCCCGGGTCCCCGTCTGTGGCGCGGCCTTCTGCAGCCGAGCGGCGGCAGCTGACCGTGATGTTCGTCGATCTTGTCGGACTCGACCGCGTTGTCGGCGGCGCTCGATCCCGAGGAGATGGGCGCGGCCATTCGTGTCTACCAGAATGCCGTGGCCGGCGAGACCCTGCGCTTCGAGGGCCATATCGCCAAGTTCATGGGCGACGGCGTGCTGGCCTATTTCGGCTGGCCGCAGGCGCATGAGGACGACGCCGAGCGGGCGGTGCGGGCGGGCCTCGCCCTCGTCCAAACCGTGGGCGCGCTTGAGGTGGCCGGCCGTCGGCTCGCGGCCAGGATCGGGATCGCGACCGGGCTGGTGGTGGTTGGCGAGTCGGTGGGCGAGGGCGAGGCGCAGGAGCGCGCCGTGGTTGGCGAGACGCCGAACCTTGCCGCCCGGCTGCAGGCGCTTGCCGCGCCCGGCAGCGTCGTCATCAGCCAGGCGACTCGGCGCCTCGTCGGCAGTCTGTTCGAGCTGACCGACCTCGGTCCGACCCGGATCAAGGGCTTCCCAGAGCCTGTCGCCGCCTTCGTGGTTGAGGGCGAAGGCTCCGCCGATGGCCGCTTCGAGGCCCTCCATGGGCATCGCGTGACGCCGCTGATCGGACGTGAGAACGAGCTGGCCATGCTCATGGAGCGCTGGAGCTGGGCGAAGGACGGCGACGGCCAGGTGGTCCTGATCGCGGGCGAGGCGGGCATCGGCAAGTCGCGGCTGCTGCGCGCCCTTCGCGAGAAGCTGGCCGGCGAGCCGCACATCGCAATCAACCATCTCTGCTCGGCATACCACACAAACAGCGCGCTCCATCCGGTCGTCGCACAGCTGGAGCGGGCGGCGGGCTTCGCCTCCCATGACAAACCCGGGGAGCGACTCGCCAAGCTTGAGGCGCTGCTCGCCCAGGGCGCCGAGCAGCTGGACGAGGCGGCGCCGCTGGTCGGGGCGTTGCTGGGCGTCCCGACTGATGAGCGCTATCCCGCCCTGAACTTCAGCCCACAGCGGCAGAAGCAGCGCACCTTCGAGGTCCTGATCGAGCAGCTGGTCGGGCTCGCCCGCCAGCGGCCCGTGCTCCAGCTGTATGAAGACCTGCATTGGGCCGATCCCTCGACTCTGGAGCTGCTCGACATGGTGGTCGAGCGAGCGCGCGCGCTGCCTATCCTTGTCGTGATCACCCACCGCCCGCAGTTCAGCCCGCAATGGTCGGGCCAGGCGCACGTGACGGCGCTGCCGCTCAACCGCCTCGGCCGGCGTCAGGGGGCCGCGATGGCCCTTCGGGTCACCGGCGGCAAGGCGCTGCCGGCCGAGATCCTGGATCAGATCCTCGAGCGTACCGACGGCGTGCCCTTGTTCCTCGAGGAGCTGACCAGGACGATGCTCGAATTGGGCCTGATGACCGATGCTGGCGATCACTACGAGCTTACGGGCCCGCTGCCGCCGCTTGCGATCCCCACGAACCTGCACGATTCGCTGATGGCGCGGCTCGACCGGCTGGCCACGGTCAAGGAACTCGCCCAGATCGGCGCCGTGATCGGCCGCGAGTTCTCCCACGAGCTCATCGCCGCAGTCGCCGACCGGCCGCAGGAGCAGTTGGAAAGCGGGCTCGACCAGCTGGTCGGCTCAGAGCTCGTGTTTCGCCGCGGCAGCCCGCCCGACGCGACCTACAGTTTCAAGCACGCGCTCGTTAAGGACGCCGCCTATCAGTCGTTGCTCAAGTCGAGGCGCCAGCAGCTGCACGCTCGCCTCGCGCAGGTGTTCGAGGAGCGGTTTCCGGCTGTCGTCGAAACCCAACCCGAGCTCCTCGCCTATCACCTGACCGAAGCCGGGCTCGACGAGCGCGCGGCGGATGCGTGGGCGCGGGCAGGTCGCGCGGCCCTCGACCGGTCGGCGATGCGCGAGGCGGCGAACTCGCTCTCCCGGGCCGTCAGTCTGCTCCGGGGAATGCCGTCCTCGCCCGATCGACAGCGCCTCGAGCTCGAGTTGCTCGGCGGCCTCGGCGTCGCTCTCACCAATACGCTCGGCCCGGCCTCTTCCGAAGCTCAGGCGGCGCACGAGCGCGCGGATCGGTTGTCCCAGGAACTCGGCGACCGCAAGGGCCGCTTTCGCGCTCGCTGGAACCTCTGGCGCGTCTACAATGTGCGCGCTGAATTCGATTCAGCGGTCGCGATGGGCGACGCGCTCTTGGCGGAGGCCCAAGCGGACGGCGACGCCGATCACGAGGTGCAGGCGCGCCATGCGCTGTGGTCGTCGCGTCTGTTCCGCGGCGATCTGGAGGCGAGCTTGTCACCACGCGGACCGCGGGCTGGCCCTCTACGAGGTCGGCCGCCATGGAACGCAGGCGCTGACCTTTGGCGGCCACGACGCCCGAGAGTGCGGCCTCCTCAACAGCGGCAATGCTCTGTTTCTTCTGGGCTATCCGGAGCGGGCGCTGGCCCGTAACGCGGAGGGCGTCGCGCATGCGCTGGCGCTCGGGCAACCCCAGGTGATCGCACACGCCCACGGCTAGGGCTCGATGTTGCTGCTGCAGCTCGCTGGCGAACTCGAAGAGCTCGACCGCCGCACCATCCTGGTCGCGCGGCTCGTCGACGAGCACGGGCTCGCCATATACTACCCCGAAGCGCGCATCCTGGCCGCATGGCGCGCCGTCCACGAGGAGCGGGATCACCGCGCCGCCGAGGAGATGCGAAATTTCCTCGACCGGCGCGCGGCCATGGGCACGGTCTACATGCACACCTATTTCCTCATGCTGCTCGCCGACGCCTGGCTGCGGCTCGGCCGACCGGACGAGGCTGCGGCCGCGATCAAAGAGGGTTTGGCCCGCGCCCAGGCGACAGGCGAGCACTTTTGCACGGCGGAGCTGCACCGGCTGCGCGCGCGCGCCTGCCTGGCTCTCGACGCCCGTGACGCTCGGGTCGCCGAGGCCGCTCTCGACGCCGCGCTCGCCGACGCCCGCCACCGATCGTCGCGCATCTTCGAGCTTCGAGCCGCCTGCGATCTCGCCCGGCTTTGGGCCGATCGGGGCGAGCGGCGGAAAGCCCACGACTTGCTCGCGCCGGTCTACGGCTGGTTCACCGAAGGCTTCAATACCGCCGACCTGAAGGATGCGAAGGCGCTCCTTGGAGAGCTTGCCTAGGAAGGCGTCTGAAGCAGCAGCTTCTGGGCTCGGACACGCCTCAATTCTAAACGGATGCACGGCGAAACGTAACGGAGTGTGATCCGCGTCACAGCGCTTTCCGCAGTAATGTGCCTTGGGTTTGAGGCAAACCCCTCATTGGGGTCGATTTTTGCCAAACGCAGCGCAACAACCAACAAAATGCATCAAGGAGGAATGACATGATTACGCGTCGTTTCCTGTTGCAGTCGGCTGCGGCCGCCGCCGCATATTCCTCCCAAAGCTTCCGGCCCGCGTGGGCGGCCAATGCGCCAGACAGATCGCGGCGCTGATTTAACCGGGGCAGCCAGTCGGCGCACGGGGAGGGGAATATGATTTGCAACGGGCGGACAATCCAATTGGCGTCCGCCGCCTCGCCGCCTGCGTTTGCTTGCGGGCGCGCCGGCGTCGGCGCAGGGCGTCAAGATCGGCGTTCTCGCCGATCAATCCGGGACCTACGCCGACTTTGACGGCAAGTGGTCGGTCGAAGCCGCGAAGATGGCGATCGAGGATTTTGGCGGCAGCGTGCTTGGCGCAGAAGATCGAGCTGGTCGACGCAGACCACCAGGACAAGCTTGATCTCGCTACGGCCATCGCGCGCCGCTGGTATGACGTCGAAGGCGTCGACATGATCAGCGACCTCACGTTGTCCTCGGTCGCGCTTGCGGTGCAGCAGATCGCCGCCGAGAAGAAGAAGATCGATATCGTCGTGGCCTCGTCGACGTCGGCGCTGACCGGCTCGGCCTGCACGCCCTACGGCTTCCACTGGGCCTATGACACGCACGCGCTCGCGGTCTCGACGGGCGGCGCGCTGGTGAAGACCGGCGCCGACACCTGGTACTTCATCACCGTGGACTATGCCGCCGGTCACGCGCAGGAGAAGGACGCCAGCGAGATCATCACGGCCAGCGGGGGCAAGGTGCTCGGCCACGTGCTCTTCCCGCTCAACACCCCTGACTTCTCGTCCTTTCTCTTGCAGGCGCAAAGCTCGAAGGCGAAGATTGTCGCTCTCGCCACCGGCGGCCAAGACATCATCAATGCGATCAAGCAAGCGGCTGAATTCGGCATCGTCGCCGGCGGCCAGCGGCTCGCAACGCTGCTGTTGACCGTGGCGGAAGTCCACGGCCTTGGGCTCGAAGCCGCGCAGGGTCTGGTGCTGACCGAGAGCTACTATTGGGACCTCAATGACCGGACCCGCGAATTCGGCGAGCGCTTCTTCAAGCGCACCGGGCGGATGCCGAACATGGTCCACGCCGGCATGTATTCGGCGACGTTGCAATATCTCAAGGCGGTCAAAGCCGCCGGGACCAAGGACGCCGACGCGGTCGCGAAGAAGCTGAAGGAGCTTCCGGTCGACGACGCCTTCAGTTCGCACGGGCATGTGCAGGCCAATGGTCGCATGGTGTCGGATCTCTATCTGTTTGAGGTCAAGAAGCCGTCGGAAAGCAAACGCGACTGGGACTATTACAATCTGCTCGCGACGGTGCCCGGCGACACGGCCTATCCGACCGCCGCCAACAGCGGCTGCCCATTGACAAAGTAAAGGACAAGCGGACGCCCGTCGGCGCGCTGGTTGGCTGCGGGGCGCGCGGCTCGGAAGCTCGCGTGATGCGGACCGTCTTTGAATGGCCGCTCTCATTGTCCCCTTCACCGCCGCGACGCGGGCGGCGCGCCGAATGCGCTCGCCGGCGCCGGCCCGCCAAGCCATTGGCGAAGCTTGATCTTCCGCCGAATTGTCGCGGTCGCGCAAACAAAAGCTTGCCTAAACCCGGAACTATCAGTATCCTTTCGGCTGATCGAAACCCTTCACCACGTTCGGGCGGAGCGTCGGAGCCGACAGGAGAGAATGAGAGCGAGAGCGGGGGCTCTGAAACACTCGGCCGACAATCTTAGAGGTCGGTTCGGGGAAGGGAAAAATTTTTGTTCCAAACGCTCGTAACCCACTGAAAAGTCACGAATCGAAAAAATAAACGCTAGTAAACGCTAGCTATTTTACTAGCGTTTACTAGCGTTTACTGGCGTTTATTGGCGTTTAATTGCTAGGAGCGATCTGGCCGTGAGCCGGAGAGCGGCCGTGCGTCCTGTCGGCCGGCGAGCCGAAAGCAAGGCTGGCCTATTCCTCCAGTTCGCTGTCCCAATAGAGATAATCCATCCAGCTTTCGTGCAAATAGTTGGGCGGGAACAGGCGCCCGTTCTGGTGCAGGTCGTGCACGGTCGGCTGGAAGGGTTTGGTCGCCGGCCACATGCGCGCCGCCGCCGGCAGCATGTCGGCTTTCTTGAGGTTGCAGTCCGAGCAGGCGGCGACCACGTTCAGCCAGGTCGTGATCCCGCCCTTCGAACGGGGAACGACATGGTCGAAGGTGAGGTCCTCGCGCTGGCCGCAATATTGGCAGGTGAAGCGGTCGCGCAGGAACACGTTGAACCGGGTGAAGGCGGGAAAGCGGGTCGCTTTGACATAGCTCTTGAGCGACACCACCGAGGGCAGGCGCATCTCGAAGCTCGGGCTGCGCACCAGCGTGTCGTATTCCGACAGGATATTGACCCGTTCGAGGAACACCGCCTTAATCGCGTCCTGCCAGCACCAGATCGATAACGGATAGTAGCTGAGCGGACGGAAGTCCGCGTTTAAGACCAGGGCCGGACAATTTCCCGGCGTAACTGAGCGAACATGAACCGTCAAACCGGACGCTCCGTCCTCCGCACGCTGCCGCGGGCCGTCTCCGAATCCGGCCCCGCTCTTACTCTACAGCTTGCGTGACGCCCTTGTGAAGGCCCCGAAATCCAGCCCTTTCCAGGGCTTTGGCGCGCGTCGGCCTTACCGGCCGGCCGAATTGATCAGCCGGCCTTCTCTTCGACCGCCTCGATGTCGGCGTCCGAGAGCCCGAAATGATGACCGATCTCGTGGACGAGAACGTGGGTCACCACTTCGTCGAGCGTATCCTCGCCGTCGCACCAGAAGTCGAGCAGCGGCCGGCGATAGAGCCATATCATGTTGGGCAATTCGCCCGTCTCCCCAGTCGCGCCGCCCTGCGCGAGCCCGCGGCCGCGGAACAGGCCCAGGAGGTCAAACTCGGTCTCGGCGCCCATCTCGTCGAGCGTCTCGTCATCCGGGAATTCGACCACCTGAATGACCAAGCCGTCGCTGAGACGCCGGAACGAAGCCGGCAGCCGTTCGAATGCGGCGCGAGCGAGCGCGTCGATGTCTTCGGACGATGGAGCGCGTAACGAGGAGAGGCCGCTCGGCGTCTCCGCTGTCACTGCGCTGCCCGGGGTCTTGGCTTAAGGGAGCCTTCGAACGACTTGATTTGGGTCGCTTCCAGCCCATCGACCAGGCGCCGCGTTCTGGCGGCGAGGGCGGCGCGAATCTTTTCCGCGCCCGCTGGGAACTCCGCCAACACCCGGCGGAACGTCTCGCGCGGAATCCGCATCACGACCGCGTCCTCGGCCGCGCGCGCGCTGACGCGGCGTGCGGTCGAAGCGTAAAGCGCGCTCTCGCCGATGAGGGCGCCTGCGCCGACGCGTCGCTCGCCTTTTGGCTTCGGTCGGTCTTCGAGCAATGTGATCGCGCCCGAATGAACGAAATACCCCGCGTCGGCCGCCTCACCCAGGAAGAACAGCGCCTCGCCTGTCCTCAAGCGCCGCTTTTCACACGAAAAGGCGATCAGTTGCACCGCCTCGCGCGGAAGAAGGTCGAAGGGGCGAGTCCGCCCGAGCTGTGCGACATCGTCGTCGAGGGTCACTCCATTCGCCCTCCGGAGGCCGCGCTCGCCATAAGCTTGTAGCCGCCGCCTTCCGTGACAAGAAGTTGCGCTTCGGCCGGATTGTTCTCGATCTTCTGACGCAGACGATAAATGTGCGTCTCCAGCGTATGCGTCGTCACGTTGGCGTTGTAGCCCCAGACATGCTTGAGCAACGTCTCGCGGGCCACCGGCTGCTGTTCGGCGCGATGGAGATATCGCAGGATCGCGGCTTCTTTCTCAGTCAGCCGCAATTTGACCCCTTGCTGGTCGACGAGGTTCTTCGAAGTTGGCCGAAAGGTGTAAGGGCCGACTTGAAATTCCGCGTCCTCGCTGGCTTCATATTGCCTAAGCTGCGAGCGGATACGGGCCAAGAGCACGACGAACCGGAACGGCTTGCCGACGTAATCGTTGGCGCCGGAATTGAGGCCGGACACGGCGTCGGTGTCGGAATCATGGGCGGTAAGCATGATGATGGGCCGGCGATAGCCGTCTCGCCGCATTTGTTTGACCGCCTCGCGACCGTCAAGATCGGGCAGCCCGACGTCCATGATGACGAGGTCGGGCGTCGCGCTTGCGACGGCATGAAGCGCTGCTTCCGCCGTCTCGACCGCCTGGACTTGAAACTCGGGATGCAGAGTCAACTGCTCAACCAGCGCATGACGCAGGTCAGCGTCATCGTCTACGATCAGCAATTGCCGCGTTTGGCTCATCAACTCTACTTTATCCGGCGGATCGCACGGCGGCTAGCGTAGGATTGCGGCAAGCATGCGGCTGTGGCTGGGCGGTGGCGCTCACGGCTCGAGGGTCAGTTCCTGGGCCCAAGCTTTTTTGAGTTGATCTTCCGATCCAGCCAACGTGATCGATTCGACGTCATTCCACAGCGGCGCGAGGTCGCCGTAGTGGCGCGAAAAGATGTGGCCAGATTCGCCGGTCGCGATCATGAAACGGGACTTGTCAGGGTTCGCGAGATCATAAAGACCGCGAAAACCGCCCCCATGGGTGCGGGCGAATGGCAGATCGGGCGAAACCTCGAAGCCGCCGCCGCGATCGAGCGTGTAGAAGCCGCCGCTTGAGGAAAGGCTGAGATCGCTCAGCCGGTCAAGGAGCGGGATATGGCCGTAGACTTGGTGCTGCAACACCGCTTTGTGCTCGGCGCCCCAGCGCCAACGGGTCATATCGGGACCATCGCGCTTGACGAGCAAGGCGAGTCCGTCGTCGAGCGCGAGCCCGAGCGCCTTGCGGCAGTTCGGATCCGGAGCGCCGGGAAAGTCGCACCAGGACGGGTGGTCGCGCATTAGCGATACCAGGGTCGTCGCCGCGAACGGGCCCTTCTCTCTCATCGCCAGCCCGGTCTTGTCTTCGATCAGGATCTTATGGAGCGATCTGAGGAACGCGGTGTAAATCAAGGGTTCGGCGCGGTCCTTGTCCATAACCGCGTTCCAGGCCAGAAGCATCGCCTGCGCCTTCCGCGCAAGTTCGTCCGATGGCGCGAT
The DNA here is from genome assembly GCA_963775405.1 of uncultured Alphaproteobacteria bacterium. GTDB lineage: Bacteria > Pseudomonadota > Alphaproteobacteria > Rhizobiales > Beijerinckiaceae > Roseiarcus. The sequence continues at coordinate 109,219 of CAVZJI010000026.1, read as the reverse complement.
CGTCGCAATGAACGGCTGCAACTCCTTGACGTCTAACGAGAGGTGGTCGGCCTGCATCGCGGCCGAAGTATCGAGACTGTGCTTCTGGATCGTATCGAAGAACTGCTGGATGCGCCGGGCGCGGAAGTTCTCTTCCCAGTCCGGCCCGAAACTAGGCTCGTGGTCGTTGGGGAAATTGGCGTTGTTGGCATTGAAGGCGAAGCCGATTTCCGGGTTGTGCAGCAGCGGCCATTGTTCGAATGGGATCGTCCCGGCCCAGTCGAAGGCGCCCGAGGCGCCGTCTACCGGGGCGAGACCGTCGCCGGATTTGCGCAGCGGAACGCGACCGGGGTTTAGGAAGCCGATGTCGCCGCTGACATCCGCATAGACGAAGTTCTGAGTTGGTGTCTGATAGAGACGTAGCGCATCGAGAAATTCGCCCCAATTCCGCGAGGAATTGACTCGCATGAACGCTTCGGCCGTCGTGTCGCGATCGCCGAGCCCGGTGAAGGCGAGGGCGACCGCCTTTCCCGGCCCGGCCAAGTCGGCCAGATCGTCGTTGACGTCGGAAAGGACAGGACCGTGCCGGGTCGCGCGGATCGTGAGTTTGACGTCGGGCCTCCCCTTCACATGAATTGTCTCCTCCCGCGTCTCAAACGGCTTCGACCCGTCGGGGCTGAGATATTTGGACGGGTCGGCGGGATCGACGGTTTCGATGAAGAGGTCCTCAACATTGGATTCCGCCGTCGTCAGTCCCCATGCGATCGAATTGTTCTGGCCGAGCACGAAGACCGGGGCGCCGGGCAACGTGGCGCCTTTGACCGACCCTTCGGGCGTCACGACGCGAGCCAAATACCAGAGGATTGGCGCACTGAGTTCAAGATGAGGGTCGTTGGCGAGGATCGGCTTTCCGCTCAGAGTCCGCGATCCGGCGACAACCCACTCATTCGATGCGCCTTGGCCGATTCCGGTCAAGGCCCCAAGCTCATCGTCGATGCTATCGCCGCTCGCATGAGTGTCGTTTAGCGTTGGAAGGGTCGTGATTGGATCTCCAGGCCGCGCGCCAGGAAAGAGCCAGTTTGCCCGTTCCTCTCCGAGCTTGGCGACGAGATGAGCGCGCAGAAGCTTGAGCTTGAAGTTCTGCGACAGCTGATAGGCCTCGATCTTCCCAATGACCAGAGTATCCGCCGGCTTCCAGGGCGCAGGATCATCACCGGCGAGCAGGAACTCGGGTGGAAGCGCATGGTTCGCGAGAAAGGTGTTGACGCCCTCAGCATAGGCCTCGAGCCGCTTCTGCGCCCACGGCGACAGGGCGGAAAAGCTGCTCGCGGCTTCTCGATAGAAGCCGACGGTGCGAATGAACTTGTCGACCGGTAGTAGATCGGCGCCGCGGATTTCGGCCATGCGTCCCTGACCGACCCGGCGCAGGATGTCCATTTGAAACATCCGCTCGCTTGCATGCAAATAGCCGAGCGCGCGCGCCGCGTCGTCCATCGAGCCAGCGAAGATGTGGGCAGCCCGTAGCTGTCACGCCACACGCGCGCTTCGGATGAGAGACCCGGTAGCCGCTCGGTTCCCGAATAGACGGGCATGGCGCGATAGAACAGATAGACCCCGGCAAGCATCGCGACGATAACCAGTGCGAGCGCCAAGCTCGCCGTCCATTTAATCAAACGCCAAGGCATCCCTGCTCCCGAACGCCCCTTTTTCTGGCGCTGTCCCAAGCCCATTCCACTTGGCGCTGATCGCTACAACGCCAATCTTATCATAACCGGCGCGTGGTCGGAGGGGCGCTCCCGTCCGCGAGCGTCGCGCAGAACCTGCATCCCTTTCACGGAATCGCCGAGCGCCGGACTGACCGAAATATGGTCCAGCCGCCGTCCCTTGTTGGCCTCCGGCACGAGTTTGCGCAGCGCATCGGCCCACGGCCCAGCGTCTTGCGCCCGTTTCAATTTGTCGACCTTGATTGGCGCATGGCTTACGACTGTGAGGAGCGACTTATGGCTCCAGACCGCCCGCTATTCATTCTTGATTCCGATCGGATTCCTGCTTTTAGGAATCACCCGCGAAAAAATTGGCGCCACCGATCCATCGTTGCGGGCCAATGCGACCGTTTGAGTGGACGGCGCCAAAGCTTCACCGGGGCGCCTAACGCGCTTTTCAGGCGGTCGGTCGCGGTCGTCAAAAAGCACTATGAGTTAGCGGATAAGCGCTTCGAACGCTTCTCCGACGTCCGGGGTGAGCAGCTTCGCCGATTGGGGATCGCAAGCGCCCGCGCGCCGCCAAAGGCAGATGCGCTCAAGGGTCATCGTGCGATCGTAGGGGTCGGTCCAGCATTGGACTTGCTGGTAACCAAGGCTTGCGAAGTCAACCGACAGATCGGCGGGGTGTCCGAGCTCCTTGCTCCGTTCCTGCAAGCTAATCACGTAATTATAGGCGTTGGGGGCGATCGGCGTTGCGCCGCCGGCGTCGTAGAGTGGAATCCCGGGACGCAAATTCACGTAGCCGCCCGCCCGCCACCAGAACTTGCCGGGATAGATGCCTACGCCGCAAGCTTGGCCATCGGCGTTGACGGCGCGCATCGCCAGGATCGAGCCGCGTGAGCGAACCCAAAACCAGCTACGGTTGTGTGAAGCCGCCAGGGCGAGGGAAGCAATGGTCCAGACCAGCGGCACGGCGACCATCAGCGCGCGCCGGACCTGTGGTCGGCCGAGCCTGTCCGCTAGCCAGTCGGCCGCCATCGTCGAGCCGACGCCGGCCAATGTCATTATGAATGGCAGCGCGGGCGACATATATCGATATTCTTTGTGATTGATAGCGGAGTGGGCCACGAAAATGGTCACGGCCACCCAAAACAACAGGGGCAGCCTCAATGCGCCATAGAGCGCGGAAAGCACGATCACGATGCCGAAAAGGCCCCACGCAACCGCATTCCCAACCGATGTAAGAGTAAACGGGGTTGACGCCGGCTGCGGAGGACGACTTTAGTCGGATAGTAGACGTAAATAACTGTAGAGTGAAACGGCCAGCCCCAGGTGATCCAGTCGAGCAGGCCGCTCAACACGATCGGGAGCGCAAGCCCGCCCAGCAAAGCCGGGTAATGCAGCCCGCTGCGCGAATTCCGCCGACGGCGATGACGGCGACAGCGACGGCAGGAATAAGCTGCGGGCGCAGAACCGTCGCGAGACCCATCATAGCGGCGCCGATGAACATTCGTCGTTCGGACGGAACGCCACGACCGGGATAGATCAGGTAGAGACCCGCCGCGAGCGCCGCGGTGGCGACGCTTTCGGAGAGAGGATGGGTGTAGAAATACACCAGTTCGAACCAGACGGCGTTTAAGAGGCCGGTTATGACCGCGCCCGAGAAGCCCGCGACGTTGCGACCCCAGAGAAAGCCGCAGATCACCGGCGCCAGCGAGACGATGCAGATCAGGACGGAGACGCCGGCGAGGCCGGCCGCGGGCGGCGATCCGAACAGCTCTCCCACCGCCATGAAACCGGCAATCAGTCCGGGCCACAGCCAGCTCCGTTCGCCCAATTGGAAGTCCCAGGGCACCAGCCCTTGGTGGTTGACAAGCCGGTTCGCCTGCTCGAGCCACATAACCTCGTCGGGATGGAGTATGCTCGGAAGCAACGCCATGACGCTGGCGCGTATCGCCACCGCCAGAAGGCAGATCGCAAACAACGCAATCCAATCGCGGGCAGGAATCGCTCCTCAGGCGACTCGGCCAGTCGCCGTCCGGCGGCGAAAAAGGTCATAGGACACCCCCTGGAAGAATGGATTCTCGGATGTCCCGGGTTGGTTCCCGGCGGCGCAAGCGAAATCTACGCTGAGGCGATCCGCTGATCCATGACTGGACGTTACCGGACCAAGTGACAAGGTCAAGCTCGTGCGAAGCAACGCTCGAGTCGAACTTGCGTAAACTGGGCGCCGCCGATGCCAAAAACCAACCCAATCGGCCGGGGGTGGGTCTCGCGGTTAGTGCTCAAGCTGGTCTCTGGCAGGCAAACGGGAATTCCAAGCGACTTTGCTTAAAGCGACTTGACCACGAGGCAGGGTAGGCTACGGCGACACTTGCCGGCGCTCGCGTGCGTAGGCCAACCCGCAAGCTAAAGTGGCACCAGGAGCGGGTCGGGGATGACGCCACTCGATACCATGAGTCTTAATTAGGAGTTGAGCCGGCAAATGGGTGGCGGGCCGCCCCCAATCGCGATGACTGCGCGCGATGGCTCAAAACGGCGGAGCGGGCGCAAAGAGGTAAAGGTTGGAACTGCATGGCCCAAGCATGATTCCCGTCATGCCAATTTCGACCGCCCTATTTTTAGGGGACGCGTCTTTGAGCCGTTGCCGCGACATAAGAATCAAATTCTCGGAGGCAGTCCATTTGTCTTTGCCCAAAGCTCGGCACGCAAGAGGAAATGTGGCGTCGAACCAATGCAAGAATGGGATCGCAGTGTGATGTTCCACAGGAAAAAATCGGTGCGGCACAGTCACATAGACCCGTTTGCCGACACGCATCAATTCGGAGACGAAGAAATGCTGGTTTTGGGTGCTGCCGACGTGCTCGAGAACGGCATTTGCGGTGACAATGTCGAACGACCCATCGCCGAACGGCAATGCTTGGTTGGCGGCGATCTGCCGGTACTGGATCTTCGGGAACGAAACCTTGAAGGCGTCCCCCTGTCCTAAGCCGACAGCCGTGATTTTGTTCTGCACAGAGTAGCGGCGCTCAATCACATTGGCCGCGTCGCCGATAACATCCGAGACGCCAACGTCGAGAATTGTGTCGGAAGCGCTTGGCTGGCAAAGCCGCAAAAAATCGGCGTAGATGTGGTCGCGAGCCACTGCCACAAGCTTTTCGGATAGGGAGCCTGGTGTCGCGACTTCATAATACTGGCCGTCGAATTCGTTCGTCGACATCTCTCACCTGACGTTGTCCGGGCGACTTCCTAGTGCGGAATTCTGTGTCGCCCATATGGCGGCGCCAAACATCTGGGCTAGCGCATCGGGGGCCCGCGTCAACCGAAGGCGTCGCCGCCCTTCAACTCCCGCCCGACAGAGACTGGCGGATAAGATAAGTAAGCCAGCCTCTTCATCTCGCTGCGCATCGTCGCGACGACATCGAGGATCAGTCCGGCGAGGCAGCTCAAGAAGCCGATGATGATCAGGCCCACGGCCAAAATGGCCGTCGGCAGTCGCGGCACCAACCCCGTTTCGAAATAGGTCTCCGCAAGGGGAATGGCGAGCGCCATGGCGACAAGGATAAGAATCACGCCAACAAGACCGAAAAATTGCAACGGACGCTCGTTGCGCACGAGATCGAAGATAAGGCGCAAAATTCTGGCCCCGTCCCGAAAGGTGCTGAGCTTGCTCACCGACCCCGAAGGACGTTCGCCATAGGCGGTGAACTCTTCTGCGGACGGCATGCGCAACTCGAGCGCGTGCACCGTCAATTCTGTTTCGATTTCGAAGCCTCTCGACGTCGCAGGAAAAGATTTGACGTAACGGCGAGAAAAAACCTTATAACCCGACAACATATCGGTGAATTGCCTTCCGAATATATTTCGCACCAGTGCGGTTAAGATAAAATTGCCGAAGCGATGGCCTCTCCGATAGGCTTCCATCTTCTGGGACACTCGAGCGCCATTGATGAAGTCCAGATTTTCCTCGATTGCGCGAAGAACCATCGGCGGGGCAGCCTGAGCCTCGTAAGTCGCGTCCCCGTCCACCAGCACATAGATGTCTGCGTCAATGTCGGCGAACATGCGACGGACGACATTTCCCTTTCCTTGCCGAGACTTGTTGCGGACGACCGCGCCCGCGGCCTTGGCGATGTCGATGGTTCGATCGGTCGAATTGTTATCATAGACATAGATTGTTGCTAAAGGCAGAGCTTCCAGAAAGTCTGCGACCGTTTGTCCGACCGTCAATTCTTCGTTGAAGCAAGGCACAAGGACGGCGATGTTGCATTGGCGTATCCCAGCCCCCACTGGAAATTTAAATTCATCGACGCGTGCCGTCATCCGCTAGACCTTTCTTCCGGAGTTCTGCTCCGGCGCCTGGTGGGGCAGTCCTCCGTCACACTTATGTCCACGTCCGTCAACCTAAGGCCCGCAAATTACATTCACTTCGACGTACGCATGATTACAGTCCGTTATTTCACAATCCCCTAGCCCCGCTGCATCCTGTCAAGCCTCGGTTTTTCGGGAAATTTTCGAGAATTGTCGCTGCGTTACTTGCGCCTGCGCTTTGCGACAATCAATGCAAATTCGGGACCGCCGATTTGACGGCCCCGAGGTTCGGGTCGGCGCTTGGCGCTGATCCTACAACGCCAATCTTATCATAACCGGCGCGTGGTCGGAGGGGCGCTCCCATCCGCGGGCGTCGCGCAGAACTTGCATCCCTTTCACGGAATCGCCGAGCGCCGGACTGACCCAAATATGGTCCAGCCGCCGTCCCTTGTTGGCCTTCCGCCAATCGGGCGAGCGATAACTCCACCAAGTATAAAGCTTCTGATCATCGGGCACGAATTTGCGCAGGGCATCGACCCAGGGACCAGCGTCTTGCGCCCGTTTCAATTTGTCGACCTCGATTGGCGTATGGCTCACGACGCTGAGGAGCGACTTATGGCTCCAGACGTCGTGCTCGAGCGGCGCGATGTTGAGATCGCCGACCAGGATCGACCTTTGAGACGCCGGCTTATCATCCCTGGCCCAATCGACCATTTCGTCGACGAAAGCGAGCTTGTGGGCGAACTTGACGTTGATCTCGGGGTCCGGCTCGTCGCCGCCAGCTGGCACGTAGAAATTGTGAAGCTCGAGTCCCTGCGCCTCCCCGCCCAGGACGACATGCAAGTGGCGCGCATCGCCCTTGGCGCAGAAATCTCGCTTGGAGAAGGTGGCGAGCGGTATGCGCGAAACAACCGCAACCCCGTGATAGCCTTTCTGCCCGTTGATCGCGATATGAGGATAGCCCACGTCGCGGAACGCCCCGAAGGGGAAATTGCCGTCAGGGCATTTCGTCTCCTGCAGACACAGAACGTCAGGCTGGTGCTCAAGCAGATATCTGACCACAAGACCGATGCGCAGACGCACCGAATTGATGTTCCATGTGGTGATGGAAAACGTCATCCGCAGCTCCGAAAATCTTTAAGCGGCGTCACATTCCCCGCAGGAGCGACGAGCGCAAGGGGGCGGGCGCGCCTGTCCGCTGTCGTCGTTCAGCGCCCGCGGTTGCCAAGCGGGTTGGCCGGCAAGTTCTCGTCGATGTGGAATAGCGCGGGATCCGGCTGGGTGGTCAGATCCAGATTGAACAGGGTGACGACCGTCTGGAAGCCTTGCGCGTCGATCATCGTCCATTGCTTGAGCGCAAAAGTCGAAGCGTCGAAGACGAGTGAAAGATGCGCCGTGCCGCCGAGCGCGGCCTTATCCTCGATCTCGATCGTGACCGTTTTGCCCTCCTGGGAGACGCCCAAGACTTTTGTGTCGCGCGCGAGGTCAATATGGCCGGAAAGAAGAAACTTGAGCGGCGTCTGGCCGATGAAATATTCATCCTGCGTGTTGAGCTTTTTGTCGACGATGGCGACGCTGCGGCCATCCGCTACGACCTCGAGCCGCGGGGGGTTCGGTGAATTCAAATCGCATGCGCCCCGGACGAGCCAGGCTGAGCTGTCCCTCGGAACGCCGCCCGTTCGGCCCGATCTGAACGAAATCGGCGCTCATGACGCGCGCCGCGTCAAGCCAGGCGTTGGCGCGCTGAACCGCTTCGTCCGCCGGGATCGGCGCAGGGGCGCCCTTCGACGATTTGGCCGACTTTTGCGCCGCCGCGGCTGGCGCGGTCAGATCAAGCGGCGCTTGCTGCGCGAAGGCAGCGGCGCCTGCGACAATGGCGGACAAAAGCCCAAGCGCTGGTCGTCGGTAGCGTCTCGCCAAGAAATTAGGTCCTTTCGACTGTCGATCGAAGCGCCGAATCAGCGGTTGGAGCGCCCGGATATTGGGAAAGCCTCGCCTTTCCGCAAGCACTGCGCTCTTTGTATGGCGGGCTCGCGGCCCTCACGGGGCTATCGGAGATCGGTAAGCGCCGCCTCAAGCGCCTGACCGAGGCGATCGACGATCGCGTCAACTTGGCTCCCCTCGACGATGAAGGGAGGGGCCAAAAGGATGTGGTCGCCTTGGACGCCGTCGACCGTGCCGCCCATCGGATAGACCATGAGACCCAGCGCCATCGCCTCGCGCTTGATGCGCGCGTGCAGCTTCGCCGCAGGATCGAACGGCTGTTTGCTGGCGCGATCGCTGACCAGTTCGAGGGCCCAAAAGAGGCCGCGCCCGCGAATGTCGCCGACGAACGGGTGCTGCCCGAAGCGTTCCTTGAGGCGCGCGCTCCAGCCGCGCGCCCATCTCGACCACATTGGCGAGCAGGCCGTCCCGCCGGATGACATCCTGCACCGCCAGCGCCGCCGCAGCGGCCATCGGGATGGCCCATATAGGTGTGGCCGTGCTGAAAGGCGCCTGAGCCCTTGGCGAACGCCTCCGTAGATCCGCTGCGTCAGCATGACCGCGCCGATCGGCTGGTAGCCGCCGCCGAGCCCCTTGGCGACGGCCATCAGATCGGGCGCCACCCCCTCCTGTTCGCAAGCGTGCAGCGTGCCGGTGCGGCCCATGCCGCACATCACCTCGTCGAGAAGGAGCAGCACGCCGTAGCGGTCGCAGATCGCCCGGATGCGCTTGAAATAATCGCCGACCGGCGGGACAGCGCCCGCGGTCGCGCCGACGACGGTCTCGGCCACGAAAGCGATCACACCGTCGGGGCCGATTTCGAGGATTTTGTCTTCCAGCGCCTGCGCCGCTCTCGCCGCATAATCCGCGTCGCTCTCGCCTTCCCGCCGCAGCCGATAGGCGTAGCAGGGGTCGATGTGATGGGTCTCGATCAGCAAGGGCTCGAACTGGGCTCGCCGCCACGCGTTGCCGCCGACCGCCAGCGCGCCCAGCGTGTTGCCGTGATAGCTCTGACGCCGCGCAATGACATGGCGGCGTTGGGGCTCACCGATCTCGACGAAATACTGGCGCGCCATCTTGAGCGCCGCCTCGATCGCCTCCGAACCGCCGCTGACGAGATAGACATGGCTCATCCCGGGCGGGGCGTCCTCGATCAGCCGATCGGCCAGGCGCTCGGCGACTTCGGTGGTGAAAAAGGCCGTGTGCGCGTAGGCGATCGTGTCGAGCTGCCGCCGCATCGCGGCGAGCACGTCAGGATGCCCATGGCCGAGGCATGAGACAGCCGCGCCCCCTGACGCGTCGAGATAGCGCCGGCCCTCGGAATCGACGATCTCGACGCCCGAACCGGAAACCGCGACCGGCATCACGGCGTTTGGCGAGCGATGCAGAATATGCGTCATGACCGACAACAATGGCGAGTTGAGTGAAAGACGGGTTCGGCCCAGTCTACGCGCTCAAGGCGATCGGCGGAAAGGCGGAAGGCGGTGGCTGAAGGGCGGGGACGGGTCGTGTTGGCGGTCGCGCCCAATGGCGGGCGCAAGACCAAGGCCGACCACCCGGCGCTGCCGCTGAGTGCGGACGAACTCGCCCGCACGGCGGCCGAATGCCTTGAGCGGGGGGCCTCGATGATCCACCTGCATGTGCGCGACGCGGAAGGCCGCCACTGCCTCGACCCCGAGGCCTATCGGGCGACGATTGCGCAGCATCTGCCAGGAGGTCGGCGACCGGCTGGTGCTGCAGATCACCAGCGAATTCGATCGGCCGCTATTCGCCGGCCGAGCAAAGGGCGGCGGTGCTAAAGACCAACCCGGAAGCCGTGTCGCTGGCGCTGCGAGAGCTCGCTCCCGAGGCGCCCGACGAGAAGGACTTCTGCGTGTTCCTCGGCAAGCTCAAGCAGATGCGGGTCTGGCCGCAGATCATCCTCTACACGCCCGCCGAGGCGGAGCGGCTTGGGGCGATGGTGAAACAGGGGCTGATCCCGTTCGACAAGCTCGCCGTCCTCTACGTGCTCGGGCGGTACTCGCTCACCCGCACGGCCCTGCCGCGCGACCTCCTGCCGTTCCTCGCGCCCGACATGCCGCGGTTCGCTTCGTGGAGCGTCTGCGCGTTCGGGCGCCGCGAGACCGCTTGCGTCACCGCCGCCGCGCTGCTCGGGGGCCACGTTCGGGTCGGCTTCGAGAACAATCTCAGCCTGCCCGACGGCGCCCGCGCCGCCTCGAACGCCGAACTGGTGGGCGCCGTCGCGCGGGCGCTGGAAGCTGTGGGTCTTGGGGCCCAGACCGCCGAGGGCTTACGGGAGGAGATCGCGGCCGCGACGGGGGCGTGACGGGTCCGGCGTTGCGAATTTTGCATAGGCCGAATTGAGTAAACGCCATTAAACGCCAGTAAACGAGCATAAACGCTAGTAAAATAGCTGGCGTTTACTAGCGTTTATTTTTCCAAATCGTGCCTTTTCAATGGGTTACGGCCGATTGGAATAAAAAAATTCCTGTCTCCAACTCGCCTCGATCAGAAATGCAGCAAACGCATGGCTCTTTGGTTTGAGTTCCCGGCAGCTCGCTTTTGTCAGTCCAAAGACATTAGCGTGATTTCTGATATTAGTAAAGCAGTTTGCGAAATTTTTCGTGGTCGGCGAAAACCGAGCCGGGCCGTCGCCCTCACTCCCTGAGCAGCTCGTTGAGCCCGGCCCCGCCCGCGTCGAGGCGTCGACGGTTTTCACGATCTTGGCGCTATAAAGCGAACGCCCCGGCGACCCGCCACGCAGCGGCTTGCCGCGGAAGAAGCTCCGCTGAGTTTGGTCGGACTTATACGGTTGTCGCGGCGCTCGCTTTTCCAGCGCGACGAACGGCAAACAGGCCGACGCCAACGAAACCCATCATCATCAAGACCCAGGACGATGGCTCGGGAACGGGCGAGGATTCCGCAGGGTTTGCGCCGCCGCCCTTTAAAGACATGCCGTTGAGCGTGGTGTCGGGCGAGAGCGAGCTGCCGCCATAGCCGACGAGGCTGTGAACGCCGAAAACGAGGGACAATTGCGCGGCATTGCCGGCCGTGTCTGCGTCGACCGTATATTCCAAGCCTGGACTTTGACCCGTGATGGTCTTGAACTCAAATCCGTCCGCAGCGGCGTCGATCGCCGTCGCGCTTCCCGCCGTTGTGTCGACCGTCAGCGTGCCCGACAGCGTCGAATTGTTGTCGAATTCGCCGAACAGGTTGAAGACCTCGGTGACGTCCGCCCGAGCTGTGCCAGGCGCGGCCAAGGCCGCCAGGAGCAGAACGACGAACGTGGCGCTCGCCGGCAAACGCGAAATTCCAAGCATAACGGTCCCCCCAACGAAAATCCTAGTGGAGTATAAGACGCGAGCCCGCAGCGATTGTCCAGTTTTAGAGTGAGGAAACGTCACCTCATATGTGGGCGCGTCTGCGCCACTCGGCGACACGAACCCCGAGGGCAATCTTTTGCTTGCGAAGGGGCGCCGGATTAGCGCCCCAAGGCTATAGACATCAAAGTTGGCAACTCGGGTTGACTACTACAGGGTGACGCGGGCGATTGACATTTCATCCGCTCGTTCGGTTGATACCTACTTGATATCCGCGCTCCGGGCTTTCAAGGAAATTTCGCTGTGTCTAAATTTTCATCCCTCGCAGATCTGGAGCAGTTAATTAAAGATAGGGTTCCGGAAAGTCTGACCATTGAGTATAAGTCATCTGCCGCACTAAATAAAACGAACGAAGGTCGCTCGGAGCTTGTCAAAGACGTAACCTCATTGGCTAATTCGACAGGTGGGCAGATAATTTATGGTATCATAGAGAAAAACGGTCTTCCTATCTGCTTAGAACTGCGACGGGTGTATCGAAGAGCTTGCTCATGCCCCTTCACTCCCTGAGCAACTCGTTGATCCCCGTTTTCGCCCGCGTCTGGGCGTCGACGGTCTTCACGATCACGGCGCAATAGAGCGAGGGCCCAGGCGAGCCGTCGGGCAGGGGCTTGCCGGGCAGGGAGCCCGGCACCACCACCGAATAGGGCGGCACGTGGCCGACGTGAACCTTGCCGGTCGCGCGGTCGATGACCTTGGTGGAAGCGGAAATGAAAACGCCCATCGACAGGACCGAGCCCTGGCCGACGATGACGCCTTCGACCACTTCCGAGCGCGCGCCGATGAAGCAATCGTCCTCGATGATGGTCGGGTTGGCCTGCAGCGGCTCGAGCACCCCGCCAATGCCGACGCCGCCCGAGAGATGCACATTTCTTGCCGATCTGGGCGCACGAGCCGACCGTGACCCAGGTGTCGACCATGGTCTTTTCGTCGACATAGGCGCCGAGATTGACGAAGCTCGGCATCAGCACCACGTCGCGGGCGATGAAGGCGGAACGCCGCACGATCGCGCCCGGAACGGCGCGGAAGCCGGCGTCCCTGAAGCGGTTCTCGCCCCAGCCTTCCATTTTCGAGGGCACCTTGTCCCACCAGGTCGCCTGTCCCGGACCGCCTTCGATGAGCGCGTTGTCGTTGAGGCGGAAGCTGAGCAGCACCGCCTTCTTGAGCCACTGGTTGACCTTCCACGAATTCGGCCCTGTCGCGCCGGGAAGCTTCTCCGCCACCCGCGCCTTGCCGTGGTCGAGCAGGTCGAGCGCCTTCTCGACCGCGTCGCGCACATCGCCTTTGGTGTCCGGCGTGATCTTGGCGCGATCCTCGAAGGCCTTGTCGATCAGCGTCTCAAGGCGAACGTCGGTCATGGGTGTCCTGAATTTTAAGCGCGCCGGAATTTTAAAGCGCGGGACGTTTCGTCGCCCGATCGGGGCTTGTCAACGTCCCGGAGAGCGAGAATGTTCGAAGCCAACCCGCGATATCTGCCGCAAATGTTCAGCGCCGCTCAGCGACATTTGACCTTGTGGGGCGCTTGAAACCAAGGCAGATGAAGGCGATCTCAGAAGGCGTCCTCATTAGAGAGGGTCAAATCCATGGCAAAATCGATCGTCATCGCCGCCTTCGTTCTTGCGGCGACCGCGGGCGTCGTGGCCTACGGGCAAGACAAGGGTCTTGTGGCTCCGGAGCTTGACAAGCCTGCGCCGGGCCATCTTCTGGATCAGGACTATACGACATCGACCGGCGAAACGGTGCCAAGGCCAGGCGTTCCCCAAGCATCCGGGCCGACGGCGCTCGATCGCAAGATCCAGCAAGAGGATAACAAGATCGACAATAGCATTTGCAAGGGGTGCTGAGCGCGCCTCTACTCCACGGTGACCTGCGTCTTCACCGAATTGGCGATGAAGCAGATCTCGTGGGCCTGGTGGTGCAGGCGATCGAGCGCCTCCTTCGCCGGCGGGGCGCCGGCCCACTCGATCTTCGGGCGGAGCTTGACTTTGGTCACCGCCAGTCGGCCCGGCGCGATTTCCTCGGTCGTTCCTTCGGCGTGGTCTTCATAGGCCGTGACCGTGAAGCCGGCCATCCGCGCCAGATGCAGGAACGACAGCATGTGGCAGCTCGAGAGCGACGCGACCAGCATTTCCTCCGGATCGACGGCGGCCTCGACCGCCCATTTTCCCACGACATGGGGCGAGGCTGACGCAGGGACCTCCGTCCCGCCGTCGAAGCTCACGGTATGCGCGCGGCTGAAGCGGCCTTTCAGGAACTCCTCGCCGCTCTCCTTCGCCGCCCATTTGATCTCTGCAAGGTGGGTCGCCATGGTTCCTCATCGCTGTTCGCGTAGGTCATCACCCTAGAGCAAATTGCGTTTGGGTCGAACCGCGATCGTCATTGCGACCCCCGGATCAAGTCCCGGGGGAAGCAATCCAGGGAACGGAGCGCGCGCCACGACTCCTGGATCGCCGCGTCGCCATAGCCCGTCCGAAAGGACGGGCGTCTCTCGACGCCCTATGGCTCCTCGCGCGGGGGCGATGGTCTCATCGCCAAGGGCGTGGGGACGGCATGATGGCCAAGCCTTTGGGCTTCATCGTGATCGACAGGCATGGCGTGCGCTTTCAGCGGACGCCGCAGCCAATGCTTACGCCGTTCGCGATCGGCGTCGTGATGGGCCTGGCGATCGCGGTGCGATTGATGCGGCCGCCCGCGGGCGAGGATCGTAGGCTAGAAGCAGCGCAAGCTGGGCCGCATTCTCACCGCCATTTCTTGTCCGCCCCAGCGTATTGATCCCCAATCGCCTTCCATGGCATGCTCAGCCGCGACGCGACGACTGGCGAGGAACGCCGGGTCGCTGGGAGGAAGCTATGACTGATAAGAAACTGATTTCGGGTGATCGCCGCAAGCTGATTCAGGCTGCGGCCGCCGGCGCTGGGGCGGCGGCTCTGTTCGGCGGATTGGGTGTCAACCCCATGATTTCGGCGGCGCTGGCCGAGGCGGCGGGAATGTCCCCGAAGCCGCTCAAGGCGGCGTTCTCCAACGCCGGATTGCAAGCGACCTGGTGCGCCCAGGGCAAACAGGCGGCCGAATATTGGGGCAAGCTGTTCAACGTCGACGTCACCTGGTTCGACGGCCAGCTCGACGCGGTCAAGCAGCGCGCCGCCATCGACAACATGGCCTCGCAGAAGTGGGATTTCGTCGCCATCCAGGCGTTCGGCATCGGCACGCTGACCGCCCCAGTCAACAAGATGATCGACGCCGGCATCCCGGTCATCGACATGGACACCCTGATCGCGCCGCTCGACACCATCAACGTCCTCACCCTCCTCGCGCCCGACAACATATATATGGGCTCCTCGGTCACTCAGGCGCTCGTCAACGCGATCAACGGCGAAGGCACGATCGTCATGACTCAGGGGGCGCTCGGCCACACCGGCGCTCAGGGGCGGGCGAAGGGCTTCCATGAGGTTGTCGCGAAGTTTCCGAAGATTCAGGTGCTCGACGAGCAGCCGGCCGACTGGGACGTGACCAAGGTCGCCCGCATTTGGGAGACGCTCCTCACCAAATATCCGAAGATCGACGCGGCTTTCTTCCACAATGACGATATGGCCCTCGCCGCCCTGAAGGTGATGGAGGCCAAGGGCCGCACCGAGACCAAGGTCGGCGGCGTCGACGCCATGCCCCCCGCGATCAAGGCGGTGCAGGATGGCAAGATGTATGCGACGGTCCGCAATCCATCCTGCCGTATTCACGGCGGAGCGATCGTTGCCGGCGTGCAAGCCGTCGTCCACGGCGCGAAGACGGGGACGGACATCCCCAAGAACATCGTCACCGACGGGCCGGTCGTCACCAAAGCGAACGCCGACGGCATGCTGTGGATGCAGGAGCAGTTCCTGATCTAAGCCTGACGAAGCCCCATGGCGCTGCTCGAACTGACTGACATTTCGAAGTCGTTTGGCGGCGTCCAGGCGCTTCGGAATGTCGACTTCACGCTGAACGCCGGCGAGATCCATGGTCTCGCCGGCGAGAACGGCGCTGGCAAAAGCACGATGATGAAGATCATCTCGGGCGTGCACTCGGCCGATTCCGGGACGATGCGCGTCGACGGAAAGGAAGTGCATTTCCGCTCTTCGCGCGACGCGCTCGCGGCCAGCATCGGCATGGTGCATCAGGAGCTCAGCGTCGCGCCGGAACTGAGCGTCGCCGAGAATGTCTTCCTCGGCAGCCCAGCCGGTGAACGGGATGGGCGTTGTCGCCTGGCGACGCATGGCCGATGCTGCGGCCGAGCAACTGAAGAATCTCGGGCTCGCCATCAACCCGCGCGCGCGGCTCGGCGATTTCCCGATCGGCGTGCAGCAGCTCGTCGAGCTCTCTCGCGTGCTATTTTCGGGCGCGCGCATCATCATTCTGGATGAGCCGACGTCGGCGCTGTCGCCCCCTGAGATCGAACGTCTGTTCGGCGTCCTCGCGAGGCTGCGCGACGAAGGCCGAAGCCTGATCTTCATCTCGCATTTCCTCGACGACATTCTCAAGATCTCGAACGGGATCACCATCTTCCGCAACGGCCGCAAGGTCGAGACGGCTGCGGTCACGCCGGAGATCGACAAGGCCTGGATCATCGAGCGCATGATCGGCACGGGTCGCGAGGAGCTCGAGGAAAGCTATCTCGGCGAGATCAAGCTCGACAGTCGCCCCGAGGCGCCGGTCGTGCTGCGGGCAAAAGACATCACGCTCGCGCCTTCTTATCGCGATCTGTCCTTCGAGGGGCGGGCCGGCGAGGTTCTCGGAATTTATGGTTTCATGGGCTGCGGGCAGCTTGAATTGGCGCGGACCCTGTTCGGCAAGTATCGTCCCGAGAGCGGATCGCTCGAGATCGACGGCAAAGTGAAGACGCTCAAGAGCACGACGGCGGCCAAGAAGGCGGGCGTCGCCTATGTCGCTGAGAGCCGCCGCGCGATGCTGTTCGGGGACGAACCGGTATACAAGAACGTGTCGATCGCGGTCCTCGAGCGGCTTTCGAAGTGGTTTTTGAAGCCGGACCGCGAGCGGGAGATCGCCGAGGTTCAGGTCAAGAATCTCGATGTCCGTCCGCCCGACGTCGAATGGCGCCTGGGGGGCCTGTCGGGCGGAAATCAGCAGAAGGTCGCGCTGGCCAAATGGCTGACCCATCCGCCCCGGATTCTCCTGCTGGCCGAACCGACGCGCGGCATGGATGTCGGCGCCAAAGAAGACGTGGTGCGGATCGTGCGGCACTTGCGCGATCAGGGCATCGCCATCGTCGTCTTCTCCACCGAGCCAGAAACGGTGCTCTCGCTTGCCGACCGCGTCCTGGTGATGCGCAAGGGCGAGATCGCGCATGAATTCGCCGGCGAAGCGATCAGCAAGGATCAGCTGCTCGCCGCCGCCTGACGATAGGATTAAGTCTAGCCATGGATATGCAGAGCGCCGAGGTCGGATCCACACGCGCCTTTCGGCTGGGCGACTTCCTGCGCGATCAATTGCGCAACATCGCCCCCTTCATCACCCTGATCGTGCTCGTCGCCTTCTTCAGCATCGCGAGCCCGACTTTCGCCACGCTTGGCAACCTGGAGAATATCCTCCAGCAAGTGTCCATCACGGCGATCATGGCGGTCGGCCTCACCTTCGTTATCCTGACGGCGGAGATCGACCTTTCCGTCGGCGCGATCGCCAACGCGACCGCAATCGTGCTCACCTACTTCACGCTGCAGCCGGACTACGTGAACATCGCCAACCTGCCGATGCCCGGCGCGATCGCCATCGTGCTCGCACTGCTGGCGTGCGGCGCGCTTGGCCTTCTCACCGCCTTCGGCGTGACCCGCATCGGCATCCCGTCGTTCATTATGACTCTCGCCATGATGCAGATCGGCGCTGGCATATCGGCGGTGCTGGTGCGCGGCCAGATCGCCTATTCGGTCCCGCCTCTCATTCTGACGCTCGGATCCAAGACGATCTTCGGCGTGCCGTGGATCATCATCGTTGCGGCGGCCCTCCTGCTTGTCGCCCATCTCGTGCTGACCTACACGCGCTTCGGTCGCTACGTTTACATGGTCGGGGGAAATCGCGAGGCGGCGGAATATTCCGGCGTCAATGTCCGCTTCGTCGTCGGCGCGGTGATGGTGATCTCGGCCGTGTGCTCAGGGTTCGCCGGCATGGTCGGCGTCGCCTATTTCGGCAGCGCCCAGCAGAACGAGTTCGACACCTTTCTGCTCGACGCCATCGCCGCAGTTGTGGTCGGCGGCACGAGTTTGTTTGGCGGACGCGGCGGCATCGGCAACACGATCGTCGGCCTGTTCGTGCTCGGGGTCCTCAACAATGGTCTCGACTACGTCAAGATCGACAGCTTCCTCAAGATCCTCATTCGCGGCATCATTCTGCTCGTCGCGCTCATCATCAATGTCTACGCCGAGCGGTTGCGCACGGCGCGAAGCGGCGAGCGGGCGAGCTGAACAGTTGGTTCAAGGAAAAGGCCGCCGGCGCCTTGGCGGCGACGGCGGCCTCAAGCTCGAGTTACAAGGTTATTGCGTCGGCGCCGGCACGGCCGTCGCCTTGAAAGGCGGGGGAGCCTTCTTATCCTTGGCCTCCTGACCCAACAGGAATTGCAGGGGCACGTCGAGCACATAGATCTGGTCGCCGACTTGCGCGAGCGACACCGGCCCGTCGAAGCCGTCCTTTACGGTCTCGATCTTGGCGTTGTCGCCATCGATGGTGATGAGGTCGAGGTTGCCCTTCGTCTCGCCTTCGACCATCAACAGCTTGTCGCCGAACGCGCGCAACCCGTCCGAATGGTAGAGAGGACGTGAGGTCTGCAGTTTGGTGACTTTGCCCGCGCTGCCGTCGGCATTCATCGCGACGCGATAGAGTCCGTCGCCTTCGAAGAGATTCGAATAAATCGAGCCGTCGGGGAGCTGGGCGATGCCGTCAAGTTGGGGCTTGCCGGGGACGTTCCAGCGCGGATCGGTCGTCCAGACCTCGAATTCTTTCGCGCCAGGCTTGAGCCGCAGAATTTGAGCGCCGAACGAATCCGACACATAGGCGTTCCCATCCTGCGCGACGACGATGTCATTGCACAAGGTCGTTTGCCCCGGCACGGGAATGCTGCCTTTGGCCTCGCCGCTCTTGAGATCGAACAGTTTGAGCGACGTGCCCGCGGATGCGCCAGGAATTTTGATGCCGCCTGCGGAAAAGTCGTCCGAGCACACATAGAGCGTGTTCGACTTGTCGTCGGCTAGAACACCGAGGGCCGAAGCCAAGCCGTTCGAGCCCGACTTGATGAACTCGCTCGCCTGAGCTTCGCCCGGCTTCGCGCGCCAGACCCGGCCGTTGCCGAAGCTGCTGAAGTAGAGCGTGCCGTCAGCGGACGCGCTCATGCTTTCGGGAAAATCGGTCGAGCCCGGCACCACGACATCGGCCGCGCGGGCGGCTGTCCCTGCGATGATAGAAGCAATCGCGCAGGAACCGGCGATGGCCAGTGGCGCGAAAGCACGACAGAATTGTGAAAGACGCATAATTATTTCCTCCATCGCTTAGTTTTTTTGAACGACTACGTTATAGCTGAGAGCATATAGCGGGTCCATTGGCGGCAGCCGAAATTACGGCTTTTGAAGACGGCGGGATTAGGCGCTCGAAGGACACGCGATCGAAGGCGGCCGACGATGAGAATAAGTCATCCGGTGATCTGGATGGGCGCTCTGCTTTTCGCCGCGCAGGAGCGCCGGCGCGAGGCGGCGGCCGCGTTCTAACTGCTTCGGACGTCGTCGCCGTCAGGATCGTCGACCATCCCGAGCTCGATACGACCACGCGGGTGGAGCCGGACGGCACAATCAACTTTCCGTATGTCGGCCGCATCCAGGCGGCAGGACGGACGGAAGACGACCTTGGGCGCGCCGTCGGGAGGCGGCTGGTCGAACTGAAAATCATTGCGGGGCCTTGAGTTAGGGAGCGACGATCGACGTCGCGCGTAGGCCCGGCCAAGTCTTCTCTTTCATCGCGCGACGGTTATTGCACATAGCGAATTGGCATTGAAATTGGAGCCCTCCACCCCATCTGTACATCTGTCCAGCGTTCGAGCTGGAAGAACACAAATAAGAAAAGACCGGAACCAAAATGCTTTGCTCACACAACTCCCATCGCGCCGGCGACGCGTACTCCTCGCCGCTCATCGTCAACGACCTCTGCGCCCAGCTTGCGCCGCTCAATCGTTATGGCCTTCCGGGGCTCGGCGCCGTTGTCGCTGACGGAGCGCGCGCGCTCATCGGCGTGTCGCGCAAGGCGGTTGGCGCCCTCACGCGCTCCGAGTTGTCGCACGAACTCGCCGCGTAAGGCTGGCGTGCGCTTACCGCACCAGCACGTTCTTGAACTGCCAAGGATCGCCCTGGTCGATGTCCTCCGGGAAGAGGCCAGGGCGGCCCGCGAGCGGCGTCCAATCCGTATAGACGCCGGTGACCGGGCCGAGATAGGGCGTTTGAATCTCGAGGCAGCGGCGGAAATCCAATTCGTCGGCCTCCACAATTCCAGCTTTCGGATTCTCGAGCGCCCAGACCATGCCCGCCAAGACGGCTGACGTGACCTGCATGCCGGTGGCGTTCTGATAGGGCGCAAGCGCGCGCGTCTCCTCAACCGAGAGCTGCGATCCATACCAATAGGCGTTGCGGGCGTGGCCGTAGAGCAGCACGCCCAGTTCGTCGATCCCATCGAGAATCTCGGCTTCGCCGAGAATATGGTGCGCGCTCTGGCTCTCTCCAGCGCGCCCGAACAATTCGTGCAGGCTCAGCACTGCGTCGTCGCACGGATGATAGGCGTAATGGCAGGTCGGCCGATAGGCGGCCGCGCCCTTCTTGTCGCGCACGGTGTAATAGTCGGCGATCGAGATCGACTCGTTGTGGGTGACAAGGAAGCCGAACTGCCCGCGCGCAGTCGGCGTCCATGAGCGCACCCGCGTGTTCGCGCCCGGCTGGTTGATATAGATGGCCGCGCCGCAACCTTTTTTGTGATAGCCGGCGTTGTCCGGCGCCCATTTCTCGTGGGTTCCCCACCCGAGTTCCGCCGGCTGCATGCCCTCCGACAAGAAGCCTTCGATCGACCAGGTGTTGACGAACACGTTGCGCGGCTTCGGGCTTTTGGCGCGCTGGGTGTCGCGCTCCGCGATATGCACGCCCTTGACGCCGAGGCGCTGAGCGAGACGAGCCCACTCGTCCTTGCTTTTCGGCTCGGCGCCTTTGTCGCCAAGATCCCTGGCGAGATTGACGAGCGCCTGCTTGACGAACCAGGAGACCATGCCCGGATTGGCGCCGCAGCACGAGACGGCGGTCGGCCCGCCCGGGTTCTTGCGCCGCTCGGCGAGCACCGTCTCGCGCAAGGCGTAATTGGTGCGCGCATCGTTGCCGAGCGACTTGTCGTAATAGAAGCCCGGCCAAGGCTCGACGACGGTGTCGACGTAGAGCGCGCCGAGTTCACGGCAGTGGCGCATGAGGTCGAGCGACGAGGTGTCGACCGAGAGGTTGACGCAGAATCCCTGGCCTGCGCCTGCGGTCAGATATTTGCGCAGCACGTCGCGATAGTTTTCGCGCGTGAGGCCGAGATGGACGAAGCCGACGCCGCGCTCATCCAGGAGCTTGCGGTCGGAATCGTTCGGATCGATGACGACGAAGCGCTCCTGGTCGAATTCGAAGTGACGCTCGATCAGCGGCAAGGTCCCTTTGCCGATCGATCCGAAGCCGATCATCACGATCGGGCCAGCGATGCGCCCGTGCTGCGGCCAGTGCGGCATGGCGTCAGGTCTCCTTCAAGGACGAGCGTCTCCGAAGGCGGTTAAAGCCATGGCGTTTTAGGCCATGTCAATAGCGGCAGAGGCCGGGTTTCTGTCGCAGAACTGTCGCATGAAGGGCGCTTGACGCCTGTCATCTTTCCGCGCAGGTTTGCTCGACTTCAAGACGCTGCAGGTGGCCATGAGGGGCGAGCGCATGCGGCCCGGTGCTTTGAACTTTTGTAGGCGGCCGCCTTGCAGCGAGCCCGCTGCGCCTTCGTGATTTCTGTCGCCACGGCTTCTTCGCGGGGCGTGATTGCACCGACAAGGGCCAATGAACGGAGGAGCGCGCTATGTTGAGCATAAGGGCTGCAGTCGCCATTGTCGTTTTACCCTCGTTTTTGGCCGGGATGGCGCTAGCGGCGCAGGACCGATATTCCTTGCAAGTGCCCGGAGGTCTCGCCTTTGCCGACTTCCGGGGCTACGAAGATTGGCAGGTTATCGCCGCCAGTCATAACGGAGACAAGATCGCAGTAATCCTGGGGAATCCGCCGATGATCGAGGCCCACAAGGCGGGTATTCCCGGCAATGGCAAACCTTTCCCCGACGGCGCCAGGATGGCGAAGATCCACTGGATGGCGAAGAAGGATGAGAGCCAACCCGGCGAGCCGATCGTGCCGGGCGCGTTGCATGACGTGGACTTCATGGTGAAGGACAGCGCGAAGTTCGCGGACAGCGGCGGATGGGGATGGGCCGCGTTCGAGTATGACCCCGCGTCCCAGACGTTCAGGCCCAGCGACACGTCGGACTCTCCGCCGCAGGAACATGACGCCAAGTGCGGATTTGCCTGCCACACGATCGTGGCCGACAAGGATTACGTGTTCACCGCCTATCCGCAGCGCTAAGGACGCCTTGCGCTCCAGCCGTCGAGGCCGATGAGCCGGTCGAGCGAAACCGCGCCGGGGCCGAAGGTGAGGATCGCAAGCGCCATCGCCGCCCAGTACAAATGGAAGTTCGCCCAGCCGTCGGGATAGGTGAGCTGGATGATTCCGGTCATGCACAAAAGGCCGAGCGCCGCCCAGCGGGTGAGCAACCCGAACACGACCAGGATCGGCAGCACGATCTCGGCCGTGCTCGCCATCGTCGCCACCAGTTCCGGCGCCGGGAACGGGATTTGGTCGCCGAAGATGTGCAGCTTGTAATCCTGGGCAAACAGGATCTTCGTGCCGAAAGATAGCGTGAACCATCCGTCCCAACGCGTGAGCCCCGAGGCGAAAAAGGGGCGCGCCAGCGCGAGGCGTAGAACGAGCAGCGGGACCCAGGCTGGAACGAGCCCAAACACAGCGCCGGTGAGGCGAGCGATCGGGTTGGACGGGGCGAACTCGCTCGCGCGTGCAGCGTCGGCGATCATGACATTCGCCCAGGCACGATCAAGGCGACGGCGCCGGAGTCGACCAATCCGACCAGATGGCTTCCGAAGTCGAAGGCGGGGTCCTTCAGCGCGGCGGCGGCTTCGATCAATGTCGCGCCCTCGCGCAATCTGAGGGCGAAATCGTAGCCAAGCGATGGCAGGACGCGCACGCGGACCTCGTAATCGGGACGGGTAATGAGCGCGTCCTCGCCGGTCCCCTCGGTCGGCGCGGCTGGCCCTGCTGCACTCTGGGCGGAGGCCCAGACGGAAGCGGCGGGCGTGGCGAAGCGCAAGAGTTGCACGGCGGGGTGAAAGACGATCCGCGTTCCGGGCAAACAATCGGGACTGAGCGCGGCGAGCTCGCCGACCGTCGCCGCCGCCGCGTCTTCGGAATGATAAGCCTCGACCCAGGCGTTCTCGAGCCGCGCGACCTCGGCGAGAACACCATGCGCCGACCCAGACTTGGCCGCGGTGAGAAAGCCGGCGGCGAAGTCGGGAAACTCTTCGCCATAGGCGATCATGACCGGTGAACGCGGCTTGTGAGCGCGCACGAATGCGCGCGCCATCGCGCGGAACAGTTCGTCGCCCGCAATCCGCCGCGAGACGGGATAGCGCGCTTCGATAGCGCCAATCAGTCCGATCGCGACATTGTTGCGGTAGACCCCAAATCGGCGGGCGTCGGGCGCGCCTAGGCGCCCATGGGTCGTTGCGGGCGGCGGCGCGGAAGGCTCGCCAAGCGCCGTTGCAAAGGCGCGGACCGTCGTCTCAAAGGACATCGGCGCGCTCCGGCGCTCTCGCCGCCTCAACAATCGCGCGTTCCGCGCGGCGCGCTTCGCTGAAAAGCGTGGGCCACGCGGGCACATCATTGTCCCATTCGATCAACGTCGGCGTGGCCCCGCGCCGGCGGATCGTCGCAGTGTAAAGGGACCACACGGCGTCGCGAACCGGCGAATTGTGGGCGTCGATCAGCAGCGGCAGGCCCGCTTCGTCGGTGTCGTCGGCGCACCCTGCGAGATGGATCTCGCCCACCGCCGAAAGCGGGAAATCGGCAAGATAGCGGTCGGGATCGAAGCCGTGATTGACGGCGCTGACGAACACATTGTTGACGTCGAGCAGAAGGCCGCAGCCGGTCCGGCGCGCGATCTCGCGGAGGAAATCCGTCTCCGCCCAGGTGCTTTCCGCGAATACGACATAGGTCGAGGGGTTTTCGAGCAGCATCGTGCGCCCGAGGGCGTTCTGCACTTCGTCGATATGCCCCGACACCCGCGCGACCGTCTCGTTGGTATAGGGCAGGGGGAGGAGATCGTTGAGGAACGCGCCGTCATGGGTCGACCATGCGAGGTGCTCGGAAATGAGGGTTGGCTCAAAGCGCTTGGCGACCGCCGCGAGCCTTTGAAGATGGGCGCGGTCGAGCGGCCCCGGCGAGCCGATCGACAGGCCGACGCCATGCAGGGACAGCGAATAGAGCTCGCGGATCGCGTCGAGGCGGCGATGCGGCGCGCCGCCCCCGCCCATGTAGTTTTCAGCGTGAACTTCGAAGAAACCAAGGTCCGGGCGGGTCTCGACGATCGCCTCGAAATGCTCGGGCTTGAACCCGACGCCGACGCTCGGCGCGAGAAGCCCCTTCAGAGAACGATGATCGGCGACGGTCATGGGTGTCTCCAGGGCCTCGTTCGCGATTGAACGACATTGGCGACTTCGCTCACGCTTTGGGGCATGTTACATCGGCGTCAAGTTCGTGCTTCGGGCGAAATATTTCTCCGGATCTGTAACGGCAGACGAAACGAAACGAAGCCCGTATGAACCCCCAGCTCATCAAGGGCCCGCCGGACGATCCGTGGTCTCAAATGATGATAGCCTCGATTGCGGGCGATGAGGGCGCATACCGGCGTCTCCTCGAGGACATCGGTCGGTCGGTGAGGGCGATGGCGCGAGGCGCTTTTTCGCGCGCCGGGGTCGGGGACGCGGACGTTGAGGATGCAGTGCAAGAGACCCTGTTGGCGATCCACCTCAAGCGCCACACCTGGGACCCCGAGCAGCCGCTCGCGCCCTGGGTTTACGCGATCGCGCGTCATAAGGTCGTGGACGCGCTCCGCCGTCGCGGCCGGCGGAAGGTCGAACCGATCGAGAATTTTGAGGAGTTCCTCGCCGCGCCGGAGGCCGAGGACCCGCACGCGCTGAGCGATGCGCGCAAGCTTCTCGAAACGCTGGCCCCGCGCCAGCGCGACATCGTGACCTCGATCTCGCTGGACGGCCAGTCGATCGCCGCGACGGCCAAGCGCCTGTCGATGAGCGAGGTCGCGGTCAGGGTGGCGCTCCATCGGGCGCTCAAATCGCTCGGCGCGGCGTGGCGGAGGTCGGTCGAGTGAAAACCTCCGAACTCATCACGGCGCTGGCCGCCGATCCGGTTCCGGAGCCGATCCGGCTCGGCCGGCGGGTCGGGGCCGCGCTCGTTATCGGCCTTGTCGGCAGCGTGGCGCTCTATGTCCTGATGCTCGGGCCACGGCCCGACATCGCCGCGGCGTCCGACACGATGCGCTTTTGGATGAAGTTCGTCGACTCGTTCGCCTTCGCTTTGCCGACCCTTCTGCTGACCTTGCGGCTCGCCCGCCCTGACGCCAAGCCGCGAGCGCTCGCGCTCTGGTTGATTGCGCCCTTCATCTTGCTGGCCGCGGGCGTGGTCGTGGAATTGATGATCATGCCGCCAACCGCATGGATGCCGCGACTGATTGGCGCGAACGCAATGCACTGCACGACGATGATTCCGATCCTGGCCGCGCCCGTCCTCGTGGCGCTCATCGTTGCGCTGCGCGCCGGAGCGCCGCTCCACCCGGGCCTGACCGGCGCTCTGGCCGGGGCGGCCTCGGCCGGCGTTGCGGCTCTACTCTACGCGTCGTCCTGCCCCGACAATTCGCCGCTGTTCGTCGCGACCTGGTATCCGCTCGCCACCCTCATCTGCATGGGCGTCGGCGCGCTCGCCGGCCGGCGCTTTCTCGCCTGGTGACGATTATCAGAGAGAGTCTCCGCTAGGCTTGCATCCGTCCTTCCAGCAATCTGCTTGCGACGGCGCAACCCGCCAGCGGTGGCAGAATGGATCACGTGGTCGCTGCCGGACTAGGGAGTACAGCGATGCGGCTGGGCACCGACCGCAAGCCCCCGGCACCGCCCATACATCGGGGTGCAATGGTCAAGAGGCTCAATGACGTCGACGTCCACCGATCGAACCCGACTCCAACAAAATCCGGACCGTTTAACATGCGCCGACTTTTCCCCCGCCTGGCGCTACAGAGATTGCAATGTCTTTGATGAGCGCTGCGATTGCCCCGAGTTCCTTTTCGTGAGTACGATCTTCGCCGCCATCGTAGATGCAACGACTAAGATCTAAACCAAATACGTCGCTAGCTAACGGAGCACCATTCTCGCCTAAAAATCTGACAGTAACAGATTGCGTTCCTTTTTGTGCTCCGTTCCCGCTATAAAAATGGTAACCGATAATATATTTGTAAGTGATGTTGGAGGGCGGCGTGCATAACTCCATTACGCTAACAGAAATATTTTGCAGATTCGCAAAGATGCGCCCGTCCCCCCCATGGGTAACGATGTCAGGCTTTTTGAATGTGTTTATTGTCTTAGCAGGATTACATTCGGCCTGAGAGGTCGGCGGCGTTGTTGCGGGATTCGATGATTGTGTCGGAGAAGTTGTCGGACGCGCTGGTTCAGAGGCAGGCGGTGACGGTGTGTTCGAGTACATTGTTCCGATGAGAACAAGAACGATGCCTAGAGCTATTACTGCAATTGCGGGCGTGTTCAGTGTGAATTCGAAACCGCCCGGACCCCTTATTGTATTTTCTGCGTTCGGCTGCGGCGGTCTAAAAGCCCAAACTAGTGCACCTAAAAGAATGACGCCGACACCCGCGAAAAGAGCGACTTGGTTCGCTGGCATTAGACCCCCAAACGTCAAATCAGTTCTTCGAACGTGTCACGTTTTCTGGACCCGTAATGGCGGAGCATTCTCCAAAGTGCCGCCGTTTTCAAGATGACGGCGCGGAGGGTGCGGGCGGCAGATATCGATTTCGAGCGAGACTTTATCCGCTCGCGGAAAGATGATGTTGTATGGCGAGACACTTTAAATTTGACAATTTGGCGTACTGCCCCGTCGTGCGAAAAGAGGAGCAATTTTCTTTGAGGCGGAAGGCTACTTCTTGATCAACGGATCTAGGACAGCCTTCAACTGGTCGATGGTGAGCTCTCCGCCGTAAACCTTGCCGTCGATGATGAAAGTTGGCGTGCCGGTCATTTTGATCTCTTCGGTCGCCCGCTTGCCTATGGCCACTATGGCGTCGGCCTTCGACTGATCCTTGAGGCACGTCATCGCCTGATCGTGAGTAAGACCGGCTGGCCGCATGGCGGCGATTAGCGGCTCGAGCGGCTTGTCGACGAACGCCCACTTGTCCTGCTGACTGAATAGAAGCTCGATCGCGGCGAACGCCTTGTCGTCGCCGATGCAGCGCGCAAGCACGAAGGCCGCGACATCGAGCGGGTTGCGCGGGAATTCGCGGAAAATGAATTTGACCTTGCCGGTGTCGATGTAGTCCTTCTTCAGCTCGGGAAAGATTTCGCGGCTGAAGGTGGCGCAATGGGGGCAGGTCAGCGAGCCGTATTCGACGATCGGAATCCCGGAAGCGTCGCCCACCGTCAGTTCGGGCAGCGCGCCAGGCTTGAGGATGGTCGCCATGTCGACCGTTCGATCAGGTTCGGGCGCAGCGCCCGCAGCAAGAGCGCCGTGCGCGGCGAACGCCGCGGCGGAAAAGACAGCGGCGAAGGCAAGCTGGCGAAGCGAGGCGAAGGCCAAATCAAGCTCCTGGGTCGAGACGGTCGGAATGGCGGACATTGCGCATAAAGGGTTGCGAGCGGCAAGTCCGCGGTCCACGACGTCCGAGGTAAGCAGCTCGGCTTGGGGGCAGCCCGCTCACAAGCGCGTTATCGGCCCGGCCCGCAACCTTGGCCCACTGATCCTCGCATGTTAGGCCCCGCGCACGAAATTTCGATAATCGAACGACGAGGGCTTGATGGAATATCGGCAGCTTGGCAATTCGGGCCTCAAAGTCTCGGCGCTGACGATGGGCACGATGACCTTCGGCGGCAAGGGAAACTTCGCCAAGGTCGGCAACCTCCAACTCGACGAAGTGCGCAAGCTGATCGACATCGTCTCCGACGCCGGCGTCAATCTGATCGACACGGCCAATGTCTATTCAGGCGGCGACTCAGAGGCCTTGATCGGCGAAGCGATGGGGCCGAAGCGCAAGCCCGGCATGCTGATCGCGACCAAGGCGCGCTATCCGATGGGGGAGGGGCCCAACGATCGGGGGCTCTCACGCTGGCACCTCATCCGCGAATGCGAGGCGAGTCTCAAGCGGCTGCGCACCGATGTCATCGACCTCTATCAGGTGCATCAGTGGGACGGCCTGACCCCGCTCGAAGAAACGATGGAGGCGCTCGACAGTCTCGTGCGCTCGGGCAAGGTGCGCTATGTCGGCTGTTCGAACTGGTCGGGCTGGCACATGATGAAGGCGATGGAGGTCGCGCGCCGCGACGGCCGCATCCCCTTCGTGTCGGAGCAGAATTCACTACACGCTTCAGGCGCGCGAAGCCGAATACGAACTCATTCCCATTGCCCTTGATCAGAAGCTCGCTGTCCTGGTGTGGAGTCCCATTGCGGGGGGGCTCCTGTCTGGCAAGCACCGCCGCAACAAGGCGGCGCCGGAAGGAACCCGCCAGGTCGCAGGATGGAAGGAGCCGCCCGTTCGCGACGAGAACGCGCTATGGAATATCGTCGACGAACTGGTGGCGATCGCCGAAGCCCATGGCGTCTCAGGGGCGCAGATCGCGCTTGCGTGGTTGCTCGGCCGGCCGGCGGTGACATCGGTGATCATCGGCGGGCGGACCGAGGCGCAATTCCGCGACAATCTCGCCAGCGTCAACGTGAAGCTCACCGACGATGAGCGCTCACGCCTCGACAAGGTGAGCCAGCCGCCGCTCATCTACCCCTACTGGCATCAGTCGTGGACGGCGAAGGACCGCCTTGGACACGCCGACCTCGCGCTGCATGCGCCCTTTCTGAAGAGGGTGAGGCGGTTCGTCGAGGGGGCGTTTTTCGAGGGACGGAAGGGGCGGCGCGATAGATCGAAGGCCGCGTGCTCTTCTCCCTCTGGGAGAAGGTGGCGGACCGTCGCTTCCGGACAGGCTATCGCCCGCCGGATGACGGCCGCGCGCCCTCATCGGCGGCTGGCGCCGCGAAGCAAAAATGACGCAAATGGGCGTTAACTTGTTGCCCATCAGGGAGGAACAAATGGCGATCAAGGAATATAAGCCGGGCACGACATTCCCGGCCGCATGGGCCGCACGATCGGCGAATCCGATCCGGCATGGCCGTCGCCGCTCCGCGCCAAAGAGGGCGCGCCGAACGTCCTCTTCATCGTCATCGACGACACCGGCTTTGGCCAGCTCGGCTGCTACGGCTCGCCGATCAACACGCCCAATATCGACAAGCTCGCGAAGAACGGGCTCCTGTTCAACAACATGCATACGACCGCGCTCTGCTCGCCGTCGCGCTCATGCATTCTGACCGGCCGCAATCATCATTCGAACGCCATGTCCTGCATCACCGAAGGGTCGACCGGCTATCCCGGCGGCAATGGCGCGATTCCGTTCGAGAACGGCTTTCTGTCCGAGATGCTGCTGCAGCAGGGCTACGCCACCTATTGCATCGGCAAATGGCACTTGACGCCGTCCGAGCAGATCAGCGCCGCCGGCCCTTACGACCGCTGGCCGCTCGGACGCGGCTTCGAGCGCTACTACGGGTTCTTGGGCGGCGACACGCATCAATATTATCCCGACCTCGTCTACGACAATCATCAGGTCGAGCCGCCGAAAACGCCTGAAGAAGGCTATCACCTGACCGCCGATCTTGCCGACAAGGCGATCGGCTTCATTGCCGACTTGAAGCAGGTCGCCCCCGACAAGCCGTTCTTCCTCTATTTCGCGCCGGGCGCGAACCACGCGCCTCATCACGTTCCGAAGAAATGGGCGGACAAATACAAGGGCAAGTTCGACGAGGGCTGGGACGTCTATCGCGAGAAGGTGTTCGCGCGGCAGAAAGAACTCGGCGTCATGCCGAAGGACGCCAAGCTCTCGCGCCACGACCCGGACGTTCAGGAATGGGCCAAGCTTCCGGCGGACGAACGCAAGCTCTATGCGCGGATGATGGAGGTGTTCGCCGGCTTCTGCGAGCACATGGATCATCACGTCGGCCGGCTGATCGATTTCCTCGAAGATATCGGCGAGCTCGACAATACGCTGATCATGTTCATCTCCGACAATGGCGCCAGTTCCGAAGGCGGCCCGAACGGGTCGGTCAACGAGAACAAGTTCTTCAACAATGTGCCGGATGACCTGAAGCAGAATCTGGCGGCGATCGACGATCTCGGCGGCCCGAAATATTTCAATCACTACGCCTGGGGATGGACACACGCCGGCAACACGCCGTTCAAGCGGTGGAAACGCGAGACCTATCGCGGCGGCGTCTCGCGATCCCTTCCTCGTTCACTGGCCGAAGGGCATCAAGGGCAAGGGCAAGGTCTGCCCGCAGTTCGCGCACGCGATCGACATGGTCCCGAGCGTGCTCGATGCGCTTGGCGTCGAAGCGCCGACGCAAGTCCGAGGCGTCAGCCATCGCCGATCGAAGGCGTGAGCTTCGCCCATGTCTTCCAGGACGCGAAGGCGGAGAGCCGGCACAAGACGCAATATTTCGAGATGTTCGCCCACCGGTCGATCTATCACGACGGCTGGCGGGCGGTGTGCCCGGTGCCAGGAACCTCATTCAAAGAGAGCGGCACGTTCTTCGGCATGCTGACGCTGACCGAGGACATGCTGCGCGAACTCGACGCCAAGCACTGGGAGCTTTACGACCTCTCCAAGGACCCGACCGAGACGACGGATCTCGCCGCTTCGAATCGCGCGAAGCTGATCGAGATGATCGCGCTCTGGTACACGGAGGCCGGCAAATACAATGTCTTCCCGCTCGACAGCCGCGGCACGCTGCGTTTTGCCGACGAGCGTCCACAGCTGACCAAGGACCGCAAGACCTACGTCTATTATCCGCACACGCAGATGATCCCGGAGAATGTCGCGGTCGAAGCTCCTGAACAAGTCGCACAGCCTCACCGCGGATGTGGAGATCCCGAAGGGCGGCGCGGAGGGCGTGCTGATCTGCCACGGCGGCAATGTCGGCGGCTACACGCTGTTCGTGAAGGACAAGAAGCTCCACTATGTGCACAATTATGTCGGCGCGGAGGAATTTCATCTCGTCTCGAACATTGACGTGCCGACGGGCAAAGTCTCGCTTCGCTATGAGTTCGAGAAGACCGGCGAGCCCGATCTGAAGGCAGGCAAGGGAGCGGCGGGCAAGGCGCAACTCTACATCAACAAGAAGCTCGTCGGCGAAATGGTTCTGCCCTATACCGTGCCGCTCGCGCTCGGGATCGGCAGCGGCATCTTCATCGGACGCAATTCCGGCTCGCCGGTGACGTGCTCTATGGCCCGCCGTTCGAATTCACTGGCACGATCCATGAGGTCACGGTGGATATTTCCGGCAAGCTGATCGCCGACACGGAGGAGGAAAAGCACGCCCGCGCCAAGGTGGCGATGGCGCGGCAGTAACCGCACGGCAAAATCGCGCCGCCGTCGCCTATCGGCTCGACTGGATGTGGTTGCGCAGCACCGGATAGACCTGCGCCTCCCAGCGTCTTGCCGTTGAACACGCCGTAATGGCCGACGCCCGCCTGCAAATGATGGGTCTTCATGTAGGGCCTTAAGCCCGAGCACAGGTCTTGCGCCGCGAGCGTCTGGCCGGCGGCGCAGATGTCGTCCTTCTCGCCCTCAACCGTCAGAAGAAATGTTTTCTTGATCGCGCGCAGGTCGATCGGCTCGCCCTTGTGCTGCATTTTGCCGAGCGGCAGCAGATAGCGCTGGAACACCTGATCGACCGTCTCGAGATAGAAGTCCGCGCTCATGTCCATGATCGCGAAATATTCCTTGTAGAAGTCGCGGATCGCATCCGCCTTCTCGATGTCCCCGGCCACGCGATGGTGGAAAAGGTCGACGAACGACTTCGAGTGCCGCTCGGCGTTCATGCTCATAAACGCGCAAAGCTGAAGAAATCCCGGATAGACGCGCCGGCCGCGACCCTCGAACTTAGCCGGCACGGTTCCGATCATCTTGGAGCGGAACCATTCCATCGGCTTTTCCTGGGCGAGCTCGTTGACCTTGGTCGGCGAGACGCGCGCGTCGATCGGCCCGGCCATCAAAGTGAGGCTTGCCGGCTGGAGCCCGTTGCGCTCGCGCGCCATGACCGCAGTCGCCGCAAGCGCCGAGACCGTCGGCTGGCAGACTGCGACAATGTGGCAGTCCTCGCCGATGAAGCGCACGAAGTCGATGATATGCTGGGTATAGTCCTCGAGCGAGAAGCGGCCGTCTTCGAGCTTGACGTTGCGCGGATTGATCCAGTCGGTGATGAACACCTGGTGGTCGCGCAATAAGGTGCGGATCGTGCCGCGTAAAAGCGTGGCGAAGTGGCCCGACATGGGCGCGACCAGAAGGATCTTGGGATCGTCCTCGCCGCCTGCTTTGCGAAAGCGGAGCAACTGGCAGAACGGCGTCCACATCACGCCTCGCTCTTCGACCGGAACTGGGGCGCCATCCACTTCAATGCTGTCGATGGAATAGTCGGGGCGCGCATGCGTAAAGCCCGCGAGCGCGACCAGTTCGTAATAGGCGCTCATCCGCGCCCATGGCGATGCGGTCGGATGCGCCGACCAGGCGCCGAGAATCGCATGGGCGTTCTGAGCCAATAGACGCACGCGATCGCCGACGTCGGCCATCCCTTGGTATGCGTCGTACATCATTGAGTCGCCCGAGTTCTGACGCTGAAAAGTAGCAAACCCTATGCCATCGGCGACTGGCACGCCCTTTGCTGGATTGCAAGCGGATGCAGTTGCGAGCCCCTGATGTCGCAGACAACCCTGACCATTAGCAGCAGGAACTATTCGTCGTGGTCCCTGAGGGGTTGGCTGATGGCCAGGCTCGCCCGGATCGATTTCGAAGAAGTGCTTGTCGCGCCGGATGACGCCGACGCGCGCGCCGAGATTCTGCTGCTGTCGCCGTCAATCCTCGTTCCCTGCCTCACATACAAGGGGATACGGGTGTGGGACACCCTGGCGATCGGCGAATTTCTGAACGAAATCGCGCCAAAATCCGGACTTCTGCCTAAGGATCAGGCAGTTCGCGCCCATTGCCGCTCTGTTTGCGGTGAGATGCATTCCGGCTTCGTTGCGCTCAGGCAGGCGATGCCGATGAACATCAAGGGCCAATTTCCCGCCTTCAAGATCTGGTCGAAGGCGCGCGCCGACATCGACCGCATCGTCATCATCTGGAGCGAATGCCTCCAGGCCTATGGCGGGCCGTTCCTGTTCGGCAAGATCAGCATGGCCGACGCGATGTACGCGCCGGTGGTGAGCCGGTTCCGCACCTATGGGATCAGGCTCGACGGGGAATTGAAGGCCTACGCCGAGCGCATTTGGGACCTGCCGCCGATGCAGGAGTGGCGCGAGGCCGCGCTAGCCGAGCAGGAAGAGATCGAGGAGCTTGACGCCGAGTTTTAGCATTGGCGCGCTGATCCGCGCGCCAAGTCTGGCAGGGATGGCTTGACGAAAGTCGGCGCCGCCCGTCAGTCCTTGCCCTCGTACTTGAAGGACACCTTGAGCTTGGTGCGATAGGCCTCGACCTTGCCCTTTTCGATGAGCAGGTCCTGCTCGACGACCTCGGCGACACGAAGATCCCTCAGGCTCTTCGATGCGCGTGCGACCGCGGCTGCGGCGGCCTTCTCCCAGGAACTCCGTGCTGGTGCCCACCAGTTCGACCACTTTGTAAACGCTCTCGGCCATCGGATCCTCCCTCGCCGCCAGTGTTGCGACCGCGGCCCGACGGGCGAGACCGCTTTTATTGCGCGCGCATTTTGGGCGCGCGCCCAGCTTGCGGCGCGAACCCCCGCGCGGTCAAGCCGGGTAGGCCGCCAGCGCCGAGAACATGCGGGTGATGAGGCGGCCGATTTCGGGCGCCAGGCGCTCAGGCTCCAGGCCTTCGAAGGGCAGGGCGCGGTCGACCCACAGCGTTGCAAAGCCGTGCACGGCCGACCACGCGACAAGGACAAGGCCCGTGGCGTCGCCTTTCGGCGCAAGGCCAGCCTGTTGGCAGGCGATGACCGCGTCGCGCAGGATATGGAAGGCGCGCAACCCCGTCCCGGTGGCGCCGGAGGATTTTAAATCGCCCTGAAACATCACCCGGAAATAGCCAAGCGACGAGACGGCGAACGTCACATAGGCTAAGCCCAGCGCTTCAAGGCGGGCGCTGGCGTTGTTCGGCGCCGCCTCGCGCGCCGCAACCAATTGAGCCTCGAGCCGCGCAAAGCCTTCCTCGGCGATCGACGCCAAGAGCTCGCTCCGGTTGGGAAAGTGATGGTAGGGCGCGCCTGGACTGACGCCGGCCCGAGCGGCCAATTCGCGCAGGCTCAGCGCGTCGACCCCGTGTCTGGCGATCGTTTTGACCGCGGCTTCGATTAACGCTTGGCGCAGGCGGCCGTGGTGATAGTCGGCCTTTCTCTTCGCTCGCATGGGCTTCCGGGCTTAGCGAGCGTACGCGTACGGGCCGCCCCGGCTCAGCGCCCTTTGATAAGCGGGCCGCGCGTGAATGCGGGAAAGAAAATTGGATAAGTTCGGTCGCGAGGCGTTCAATCCTGCCCGTGCGGCCGCGGCTTCGAGCGGAAAGCTCATCATAATGTCCGCCGCGGAGAACGCCTCCCCGGCGAACCACGGTCCCGGGCCCAGCTCCTTCTCCAGAAAATCGAGATGCAGAGCGATCTGGCGGTCGACGTGGGAGCGCGCGGGCCAGCCGAGCGGGCCAAGCTTGCCGATGACGAGCTTCAAAAGCAGCGGCGACATTGCCGAACCTTCCGCGTAATGCAGCCAGTAACGGTAACGCCAATAAGCGTCGCCGCCCTCGGGCGGGGCCAGGCTCTTGCCGTATCGATCGACAAGATAGTCGACGATGGCGCCCGTCTCCGCGAGGCGCAGAGAGCCGTCCTCTATAATCGGCGCCTTTCCCAGGGGATGGACGCGCCGCAGGCTTGCAGGGGCGCGCTTCGTCTTCGCGTCCCGCTGGTAGGGGACAACTTCGTAGTCGACTCCGATCTCTTCGAGGAGCCACAAGACGCGCTGCGAGCGCGAATTGTTCAGATGATGGACCTTGATCACGGCGTGAATTCCTGGCCGCCATCGCGGCGACCCCTCGGTCATACCACGACGGCCGGAGCGCTTCGCGCGATCTTGAGCCCGAGGGCCGTGAGAATCACGCAGCCGAATGTCACGCTAAGCCCGATGACAAGCGGCAGATGCAGGACGCCGAGCGCCGAGCCGAGCCCGCTAAACATCGCCGCGGCCCCGATGACGATCCCGGCATACGAGACGGCCCGCGGCAGCAGCGGCGCACCGTGACGGAGGTCCGCATAGAGAACGGCGATCAAGCCGAGCCCGTAGGGAACGTTGCCGGCCGCGAACAGAAAGTCGAACCACGACTTGATCGCGACGAACGGCGCGGGGTCGGCGGCGCGCGCCAAGGGGAAGAACAGCGCCGCCGTCATCGAATCGAACACCATCGCGAGCGCGACGCTCACCGCCATCAACGCCCAGCCCGCCGAATCGAGTTTGCTTGGGGCGCTTCTCGAAGCCAAGGCGATGCACGCCGCCAACAAGAGGCAGTCGCCCAGGAACGCGAAGCCTCCGGCGAGGGCGAGGGGCTGCGGCCCGAGCCTGAGCGCGTCGGCGAGGGCTGCCGCGCGCTCGCCCGGCAACGCCGGCAGCCCGAGCTCCGGCGTCAACCGGGCGTAGAAGAGCGTGCCGACAAACAGCGCCGCCGCTCCCGAAGCCAAGAGCGCGCCTGAGAAGACCTCGCCCGATGCGCG
The DNA here is from genome assembly GCA_963775405.1 of uncultured Alphaproteobacteria bacterium. Classification (GTDB taxonomy): domain Bacteria; phylum Pseudomonadota; class Alphaproteobacteria; order Rhizobiales; family Beijerinckiaceae; genus Roseiarcus. Next base: position 73,638 of record CAVZJI010000026.1, on the reverse strand, counting down.
CGATCTTCGCGCGGTCTCCGCTGCAATCGCCGTCATGACGTTCTCCTGCTTGCTCTGTGAGATCCTCTTCGATCAATCTGATCTATGATTAGATTGAATGCGGCTTGCAGTCAAGACAGAATCTAATCGACGATTAGATCGGTGTTTTCGAGCGCCTCGAATTCGGTCAGCGTGTCAATCCCGCGCACGCGGGAATCCAGGCTCTGTCGCGGCCTCTCTGGATGCCCGCTTTCGCGGGCATGACAGGTTACTGTGCCCTTGATTTCGGACGACGTAGACGAGGCTTCTTGTCCGCCGCCCGAGCTCGCGGCGCGGCGACGCGCGCATCCACGCAGTACTTCCAGAGGCGGCATCGGCTATGATTCCGCTTATTGGGATCTCGCGAACCACTCGAAGTGCAATCATGGCCGATGAACCTGGAAAGGCGGCGCCTGCGACAGCTCGCGCCGCGCTTGAATCTCAAGCAGTCGATCGCTTGCGCGCTCAGGCTCGAAGCGCGGAACGGCTGGCCGCCGCTCTCGCCATGATCGCTGGCTTCATCGACGCCTACGGCATCATCACCTATGGCGTCTTCGTTTCGTTCATGAGCGGCAACACCACCCAGACCGGCTATCAGACCGCGGAGGGCGCGTTCGGCCCCGCCTCGCTTTCGGCGCTGGCGATCCTGTTCTTCGTCGTCGGATCGTTCGCCGGGACCTTGCTCGTGCAGGCGGCGGGACGCCTTGCGCGCCGGGCCGTGTTTGGCCTGGTCGCAGCGGCGCTGGCCGAGGTCGTTGGCTTGACGTATTTCGGCTTCCTGTCCGTCGGGTTCGGCATCGCGATCGTCAGCGTCGCAATGGGAGTCATGAATAGCGCGCTCTCGCGCGTCGGCGCGCAATCGGTGAGCCTCACTTTCGTGACCGGGACGCTGAGCCGCGTCGGGTCGCATCTGGCGCTGGCGGCGAAGCGCGCGCCCCTCGTGGACGCGCAAGGACCGTGGGACACCCACCTGCGCCGAGCCATAATGCTATCGCGCGTCTGGGCCGGGTTCTTTGCCGGGGCGGTTTTATCGGGGGCGGCGACGCCCCGGTTCGGCGCCTGGGTTCTGGCGGCGCCGGCGCTGATCCTCGGCGGAATGTCGGCTTTCGATCGTCCGGACCGCGGCGCCGCTGGCTGACGGCCCAACGGACCGAAATCGTACTTTACGAAAAACCGAAACAAATGCTTGCCGGACAGAGGGATTGAGGGTAAGGTATTTCTGAAGAGCTGAAGGATGCGGCGATGGCCCATGACGACGACATCGAGACGACCCGGATCAAGTCCGAGCGCTCCAAGCGCCCGCGCGCGACGAAACGCGAACTGGCGAAGCGGGACTTGCGCCTCGTCGAGAAGCTGGCCGCCGGCGCGACCATCGAGGAAATCGCCGCGAATGAAGGGATATCGGTGAAATGGGCGCGGGAGCGTAAGGCGGCGGTTCTGGCGAGCCGCGTCATCGACACGCCGCACGAATTCATAAAGCTGCAGATCCGCCGCCTGAGCGAGGCGATGCTCGTCTCCTACAGCGCCATGAGCCTCGGCGATCTGAAGGCGGTCGACAAGGTGATCAAGGTTGCCCGCGAGCTCGACCGCTATCACGGCTTCGCCCCGGACCGAAGCGCGCAGAGGTGTGCGGCGTCCTTGCCGGCCGCGCCGCCCCCGCTGCTCGCTTTGCCGGAGCCCCCGGCGGCGGAGCCGGCGATGGATTGGGATGAGAGCGCGGCTCGTGACGACGGCGCGCCAGCCGGGGACTGACAGTTTTCCGTTACGCGGCGACGGTCGCCTTGCGGCGGGGGCGATAGGCGAGGGCGCCAATGCCCGCGAAGCCGAGGCCCATCATGACCCATGTCGTTGGCTCGGGAACGGCCGCCGCCTCCGTGATCGACCAACGGGTCGGGTCGTAAGATTCAACGTGTCCCACATTACCGAGCCCCGACTGTGCGAGATGGATGTCCGAGTTCACAAAAAGGAAGTTGTGAGAGGGACCCGTGACCCTGAAATCCATGAACGATCCGTCAAAAGTGGCGATAGCGGGCGGGACGCCAGAAGACTCCGTCGAGGCGACAGCGGGATCGACGCTCTGGCCATTAAGAGTGAAGGAATCGACCGTAAAGATATCGATCGTATTGCCATCCGCCCGCACGGTTCCTTCGACAACCCCGGTCCCCACGAACCCGTCGCCGAACGTGTAGGAAAAGTCGAACACTTCTGCCTGCGCCGAAGCGGCGACGAGGGTGGATATTGCGAGCGCGGCGGCCGCCGCGACGCCTGAAAGACGAATTTTCATAAAAGCCCCCACCTTTCTTTGGCGCCCCACAACCTGTTCGGCGCATTGGCACGGTCGATGAAGTTTCCGAAGACGTCAAGGCAATTTCCCCTACGAGACCCCCTCCTTGATCCAGCGGCGCGGTCAGCGTCGGACCCTAAATGCTTCGCGAAAACGGCGACGGGACGTTCACCCCGCCGCCCAATGAACAATCGAACCGGTCTTTCGACCGGACAGGTTTCCGTTACGCCGCGACGGTCGCCTTGCGGCGGGCGCGATAGGCGAGGGCGCCAATTCCTGCAAAGCCGAGACCCATCATGGCCCAGGTCGAGGGCTCGGGAACGGCCGGAGCGGGGTGACGCCGATGTAGAGCGTGAAGTTCTGGTTGGCCCCAGTCCCCCACGTCCATTTATAGACGCCGATGGTCACGCCGAGGCCGCCGAAGTCGCCTTCATAGGTCGAGGTATCCGATAGTGGACTGCCAGAGACGTAGCCAGTGGGTACAAAAAGGGAGGAGCCGCCGATGCCCTCTACGCCTGACCAGGTCCCCGCTGCCGCTGTTGGCAATCGAGCGGGTCGTCCCGTCCCCAAAGCTCGATGGCCCAGACAGTCCCGTGTATTCGTCAAATAGCTGATCGCCTTTTGGCCCGGTGAGTATCACCCCCAGGAATGGCTCCACTGAAGCTTGGGCTTGAGAGGATATGAGGAAACTCAGCCCCGTCAGATCGAGGGGGCCGCTTCCGGTCGCGACGACGTTCGAGCCAACCTCCTCAAGGGTGACCACGTAACCTGCCTGCGCGCTTGGCGCAGCAAATGCGCCCAAGGCCACGATTGTAGCTGTCGCCAGATGTGCTGCTCGCATTGTCGTGACTTGCCCCCTCCATTTTTCCACTCGGTCTTATTGCGCTTCCGTTGACCCGTGTAAACGGCCCGTTCGCAAACGCTTCGACGACGCCTGCGCATTTGCTGGTCCAGTCGAACCCGTCGGGGTCAGCAACTACGCACAACCGAAGCGAGATTTACCGATCAGGCCAGAGCGCCGCCGCGGCGCTGATAGGCGGCATAGCCGAGCCCGGCGAAGCCGAGAAGCATCATCGCCCATGTCGCTGGCTCAGGAACGGCCGCCCCCGTCTCCGTGATCGACCAGTGGGCCGGTTTGTAGCCTTCGAAAGTTCCCAATCCAACGAGCGGGTCAATAACTGCAACGCTGACCGACTGCACGACAAGGCCGTATCTAAGGGTGGGATCTTGGGCCACAAAGTCCATGAACGATCCGTCGAAAGTGGCGATTGCCGGAACGACGTTATCACCGTTCATGACGATAGCTGGGTCGATGCTCTGGCCATTCGTCGTGAGCGAATCGACCGTAAAGACATCAATCGTATTGCCATCTGGCTGCACGGTTCCTTCGACAACCCCGGCCGCCACCTGCCCGTCGCCGAATGTGTAGGAAAAGTTGAACACCGCCGCCTGCGCCGAGGCGCCGACGAGGGTGGATATTGCGAGCGCGGCGGCCGCCGCGACGCCCGAAAGACGAATATCCATAAAAGCCCCCCAGTTTTCCTTGGCGCGCCGCACACCTATTCGACGCACTCCATCGTCGATGACCTTTGCGAATATATCAAGTCACTTTCCCCTACGAAACAAGCATTCCCCGCCATCTGCAGGGAGCCGGGTCGGCTCAGCGCCGGAGCGTCGTCTCTCAAAACCCTCGCATTTTTGGCCTGGAAATCCCGGGGGCAGATTTCTTGAATTTTGCACAAGCACAGCGTTCGCGTAATCTCTAATTACATAAACAAAATGTTAGTACCTTGCCTCGAAGCGGTCCTGAAGCGCCGCGAAGCGGCCCTGAAGGACGCTTCAGCCAGCGCAGCCAAGGCCATCCTTCGAGACGCGACCCTCTGCGTCGCTCCTCAAGATGAGGTCCGTCATTCCTGGCGGGATTTTCAGCGCGGAACTAAACGGGGTCGTAAGTCCCTGATTCCATTAGGGGGCGCCGGTAAAATTACCGCTACGTCCCTCGTGGCGGCTCTGAAGCTCGCCGGTTCGCAAGGCTGGCGCCGTCTACTCCGCCGCGACCGCAGTCACAGGCACATAGTTCAAGACCGGCCCGAGCCAGCGCTCCACTTCGCCGACGTCCATGGCCTTGCGCGCCGCATAGTCTTCGACCTGGTCGCGCTCGACCTTGGCGACGCCAAAATAATGCGCCTCGGGGTGAGCGATATAGACGCCGCTCACCGACGAGGCCGGCCACATGGCGTAGCTCTCGGTGAGCTTGACGCCGGTCGCGCGCTCGGCGTCGAGCAGCCGGAACAGGGTCGCTTTTTCGGTGTGGTCGGGCTGCGCGGGATAGCCGGGCGCGGGGCGAATGCCCTTGTAAGGTTCGGCGATCAGTTCCTCAGGCGTGAACGCCTCATCAGGCGCGTAACCCCAGAGCTCGCGCCGCACGCGGGCGTGCATCGCTTCGGCGAAGGCTTCGGCGAACCGGTCGGCGAGCGCCTTGACCATGATCGACGAATAATCGTCGTTGGCGTGCTCGAAGCGCTTGGCGATGGCGTCGTCGGCCATGCCGGCCGTGACAACGAACGCGCCGACATAATCGTGGGCGCCGCTTGACGCAGGCGCAACGAAATCGGCGAGCGCGACGTTCGGGCGCCCGTCGCGGCGGGCGAGCTGTTGGCGAAGCGTGAAGAGCTTCGCAAGCGGCGCGGCGCGCGAATCGTCGGCGAAGAGGCGGATGTCGTCGCCGACCTGCGCCGCCGGCCAGAAGCCGACCACCGCTTTCGGCGTGAACCAGCGCTCGTCGATGATGCGCTTGAGCATCGCTTGCGCGTCGTCGAACAAAGCGCGAGCCGCCGCGCCCTGAGCCGCATCGTCGAGGATCGCGGGATAGCGGCCCTTCAGCTCCCAGGTCTGGAAGAACGGCGTCCAGTCGATGTAGCGCGCCAGGTCGGCGAGATCGGTCCACTGATACGCGCGCGGCCCGAAGTAGGTCGGCGTCGTGGGGCGATAGGCGCTCCAGTCCGCTTTCAGCGCGTTGGCCCGCGCCTTCGCGAGCGGCACCCGAACCTTGTCAGCCTCGCTGCGCTCGTGCGCCTCCGCCACCTTGCGATACTCCGCGCGCACCGACTGGATGGTCGCGGCGCGAGTCTCCGCCGATAGCAGCGACGAAACAACGCCGACCGCACGGCTCGCGTCGTTGACGTGCACCGTCTGACAGCGGGAATAGCGCGGATGAATCTTGACCGCGGTATGCACGCGGCTGGTCGTCGCGCCGCCGATGAGGAGGGGAATGTCGAAGCCCTCGCGCTCCATCTCCGCGGCGACGTGAGCCATCTCGTCGAGCGAGGGCGTGATGAGGCCGGAAAGGCCGATCGCGTGCGCCTTCTTCTCGCGTGCGACGGCGAGGATCTTCGATGCGGGCGTCATCACGCCGAGATCGATGATCTCGTAATTGTTGCAGGCGAGCACGACGCCGACAATGTTCTTGCCAATGTCGTGCACGTCGCCCTTGACCGTCGCGAGCACGATCGTGCCTGCGGTCTTGCGCTCGTCGCCGCCGGCCGCCTTTTCCGCTTCCATATAGGGCAGCAAGATTGCGACGGCTTGCTTCATCACGCGCGCGGACTTCACGACCTGCGGCAGGAACATTTTGCCAGCGCCGAACAGGTCGCCGACCACATTCATGCCGGCCATTAACGGTCCCTCGATCACGTCGAGCGGGCGCTTGGCCTGAAGCCGCGATTCCTCAGTGTCGGCTTCGATGAATTCGGTTATTCCGTTGACGAGCGCATGTGCGATGCGCTTGTCCACCGGCCACGTGCGCCATTCGAGATCCTGCGGCTTCGCCTCCACTCCGCCTTTGCCGCGGTACCGCTCGGCGATGGTGAGCAGGCGCTCGGTTCCGTCCGGGCGGCGGTTGAGGACGACGTCCTCGCAGGCCTCGCGCAATTCCGGTTCGATCGTCTCATAGACCGCGAGCTGGCCGGCGTTGACGATGCCCATGTCCATGCCAGCCTGGATGGTGTGGTAGAGGAACACGGCGTGCATCGCCTCGCGCACCGGCTCGTTGCCGCGGAACGAGAACGACAGGTTGGAGACCCCGCCGGAAATGTGCGCGTGAGGCAGGGTCTGACGGATCTGCCGCGTCGCCTCGATGAAGGCGACGCCATAGCCGTTGTGCTCCTCGATGCCGGTCGCGACGGCGAAGATGTTCGGATCGAAGATGATGTCCTCGGGCGGAAAGCCAGCCTTCTCGGTCAGAAGCTTGTAGGCGCGCGTGCAGATTGAAACTTTTCGCTCGAAGGTGTCGGCCTGGCCCTGTTCATCGAACGCCATAACCACCACCGCCGCGCCGTAGTCGCGAACGAGCTTGGCTTGGCGCAGGAATTCCTCCTCGCCTTCCTTCATCGAGATCGAGTTGACGATCGGCTTGCCCTGGACGCATTTGAGTCCAGCTTCGATCACCGAGAACTTTGACGAATTGACCATCGCCGGCACGCGCGCGATATCGGGCTCCGAGGCGACGAGGTTGAGGAACTCGACCATCACCGCCTTCGAGTTGATCAGCCCCTCGTCCATATTGATGTCGATGACCTGCGCCCCGTTCGTAACCTGGTCGCGCGCGACGACAAGCGCGCCGGAATAGTCGCCAGCGGTGATGAGCTTGCGGAACTTGGCCGAGCCAGTGACGTTGGTGCGCTCGCCAATGTTGACGAACGGAATGTCCGAAGTGAGCGTGAACGGCTCAAGGCCGGATAGGCGCATCAGCGGCGCAATCGTCGGGATCGTGCGCGGCTTGAATTTGCCGATCGCGTCAGCGATGGCGCGGATGTGGTCCGGCGTCGAGCCGCAGCAGCCGCCGACGATGTTGACAATGCTGTCGGCCGCGAATTCGCCGATCTGCGCGGCCATTGCCTCCGGGCTTTCGTCATATTGGCCGAAGGCGTTGGGCAGGCCCGCGTTCGGATAGGCGCAGACGAGCGTGTCCGCCGCCGCGGAGATCTCGGCCAGATGCTCGCGCATCGCGCTCGCTCCAAGCGCGCAATTGAGCCCGACGGAGAACGGGCGTGAGTGGCGCACCGAATGCCAAAACGCCGTCGGCGTCTGGCCCGAGAGGGTGCGTCCCGATCGATCGGTGATGGTGCCCGAGATCATCAGCGGCACCTGAAAGCCGCGCTCCGTGAACGCCTCGAAGCAGGCGAAGATCGCAGCCTTGGCGTTCAGCGTGTCGAAGATGGTTTCGATCAGGAGGAGGTCCGCGCCGCCGTCGATCAGGCCTCGGATCTGCTCGCCATAGGCGATGCGGAGTTCATCGAAGCTGACCGCGCGGAACCCTGGATTGTTGACGTCTGGCGAAAGCGATGCGGTGCGGTTCGTCGGGCCCAAGGCGCCGGCGACGAAGCGGCGCCGACCGTCGGCCTTCTCCGCCTTGATCGCGGCGCGGTGCGCCAATCGCGCCCCGTCGCGATTGAGTTCGTAGACCTGATCCTCCATCCCATAGTCAGCTTGCGCGATCGAGGTCGAGGAGAAGGTGTTGGTCTCGAGAATATCCGCGCCTGCCAGCGCGTAGGCCAGATGGATGTCTTCGATCGCTTGGGGCTGGGTCAGGGTTAAAAGATCATTGTTGCCCTGCAGGGCGCGGTCGCAGGAATGAAAGCGTTCGCCGCGGAAGTGGGTCTCGCTGAGATTCAGGCATTGGATCTGGGTGCCCATCGCGCCGTCGATCAGCAGGATGCGCTCGCTGGCGGCGCGTCTCAGCGCCGTCTCCGCAGACTCGCGGCGGGCTGGGTCCGTGTCAAAGGCTGAGTTAGGAGACCAATTCATTTGCTTAGGCTCGAGCCGTTACGCACTGATATAATCATATAAACATGTCTTTATATGATAGCAAGAGGCTTTGCCGTGCTGCGTCACCACCAAAAGCCTTTGCTGTCGCACTTCGATCTGCCAAAAGCATGAGGCCTTCCCGGTATGCGGCCAGTTAAAACAACTAATTTATCATGTTGGAACGAGGAAGGTTACGAAGGAAGGCTAACCAAAACGGCCGACATTTTCTTCCCCGCGCGCCAAGCCTCGTCCGAGTCGCGCTCCGACGGCAATGCGGGCTTCCCGTTCAAAATCCAGACAGGGTTCAATTATGACTGACAGGGTCGACGGCCCAACCAAGCGCTTTTCGATCACCGATCAAGAGGCGCTGCAGTTCCATTCGCGAGGGCGTCCGGGCAAGCTCGAGATCGTGCCGACCAAGCCCATGGCGACCCAGCGCGACCTTTCGCTCGCCTATTCGCCCGGGGTCGCGGTTCCGGTCAAGGCGATCGCCGCGGACCCATCGACGGCTTACGATTACACAACGCGCGGCAACATGGTAGCCGTGATTTCCAACGGCACGGCGATCCTTGGCCTCGGCAACCTTGGCGCGCTCGCTTCGAAGCCGGTGATGGAAGGCAAGGCGGTGTTATTCAAGCGCTTTGCCGACGTCGATTCGATCGACTTGGAAGTCGGGACGGAGGATCCGGACGAGTTCGTCAACGCGGTGAGATATCTCGGGCCGTCGTTCGGTGGGATCAATCTCGAGGATATCAAGGCGCCGGAGTGCTTCTATATCGAGGAGCGCCTGCGCGAGATGATGGATATCCCCGTCTTTCACGACGACCAGCACGGCACTGCGATCATTGCAGCGGCAGGAATGATCAACGCGATGCACCTAACGGGACGCGATATCCGGACCACGCGACTCGTATGCAATGGCGCTGGCGCCGCCGGCATCGCCTGTCTCGACCTGATCAAGGCGATGGGATTCGAGCCTTCCAACGTCATCCTGTGCGACACGAAGGGCATCGTCTATCGCGGCCGCCAGGAAGGCATGAATCAGTGGAAGTCTGCCCATGCGATCGAAACGCCGTTGCGAACCCTAGAAGAAGCGCTCAAAGGCGCGGATATTTTCTTTGGGCTTTCAGCCAAGGGCGCCCTGACCGAACAGATGGTTCGCGACATGGCACCCAACCCGATAATCTTCGCGATGGCGAATCCCGATCCGGAAATCACGCCTGAAGACGCGAAGAAGACGCGCGATGACGTGATCATCGCGACGGGGCGCTCCGACTACCCGAACCAGGTCAATAACGTGCTCGGCTTTCCCTATATCTTTCGCGGCGCGCTCGATGTGCGGGCCAAGACGATCAACATGGAAATGAAGATCGCCGCGGCTGAGGCTCTCGCCAATCTCGCGCGCGAGGACGTGCCCGACGAAGTGGCGGCGGCCTATCGCGGAGCAAGGCCGCGCTTCGGTCGCGACTATATCATTCCGGTTCCGTTCGATCCGCGCCTCATTCATGTCGTACCGATCGCTGTGGCCAAAGCCGCAATGGCCTCTGCGGTCGCGCGGCGGCCGATCGTCGATCTCGAGGCCTACAAAGCGCGATTGTCCGCCCGTCGCGATCCAATCGCAGGCGCGATGCAACTCATCATTGAGCGGGTCCGACGCACTCCCAAACGCGTGGTGTTTGCCGAGGGTGAGGAAGAACAAGTGATCCGCGCTGCTTATTCATTCGTCAATCAGGGTCTTGGCGAGGCAATTCTGGTCGGCCGAGAGGAGCGCGTGCGAAGCGTCGCCAAGGCGACGGGTCTCGATCTCTCGGACAAGGGAATTGAGATTCACAACGCTCGCCTGTCGCACCGCAACGCGATTTACGCCCAATTCCTCTACGAGCGGTTGCAACGGAAGGGCTACCTGTTCCGTGATTGCCAGCGAATGATCAACCAGGACCGCAATTACTTCGCCGCCGCGATGGTCGCGCGCGGAGACGCCGACGCGGTCGTAACGGGGGTCACCCGCAATTTCTCGATCGCGTTGCAGGAAGTCCGGCGCGTGATTGACGACAAGCCGGGTCACCGGGTGGTCGGCGTCTCGATTATTCTGTCGCGAGGGCGCCCGATTTTGGCCGCCGACACCGCGATTGTCGAGACGCCGACCGCCGAGGATCTCGCCGAGATCGCGATTGAAGCGGCGGGTGTGGCCCGTCGGCTCGGTTACGAGCCGCGAGTGGCGATGTTGGCCTTCTCCAATTTTGGTCATCCGCCCGGCGAGCGCGCGCAGCGAGTGCAGGAAGCGGTGCGGATTCTCGACGCCAAGCGGGTCGATTTTGAGTACGATGGCGAAATGGGCGCCGACGTCGCCCTCAACAAGGAACTTATGGCCGCCTATCCATTCTGCCGGTTGAAAGACACGGCGAACGTGCTCATCATGCCGGCCTTCCACTCCGCCGCCATCTCAACCCGCATGTTGCAGGAACTGGGCGGCGCGACGGTCATTGGACCGTTGATCGTGGGGCTCGAGAAGCCGGTCCAGATTGTCTCTCTCGGCGCTAAGGATTCCGACATCGTCAACATGGCCGCGATGGCCAGCTTCAATATTGGCGGGTGACGCGCGTCCGCCCTCAGGTTGGACGGGCGAATCGAAATCGCTCCGCGTCTGGCGAACGCCTTCGACTTGGGCGTTCAGCCGACGCCGATCGTCGTGGTCTCCAGTCCCAGAACCGCCTTCTGATAGCTCCATTCCATCAGGCCAGCGACCTGGCTGGCGAGACGAACGCTCTCACGCGCGAGCTTCTCGAGCGTCGAGGAGCGGCGCAGCGCTGCGCTCCGGTCGGTCGCAGCCATCGCCGTTGCGAACGCGTGGCCACCATGGTCAGGCTCAAGAAGGTGATCCTGGATCGCGATCGCGGGACACAGCTGATAGATGCGCAAGCCAAGGCGGCGGGGGTGATTGGGAAACAGCGCATAATCGGCCGGCGCCGAGGCGCTAGCCGTCAACTCAAGGTAACGGGCCGCTCCCTCTCGAGTGAGGACGTAGGCGGCGCTGCTTTGGTGCCGCGAATAGAGTCTGGCGATCTGGCGCTCCCCGATCGCAACCCGCTTCTCTCCGAGCTCGACCTTCTGCAGGTAGGTGTCGAGCTTAACCGAATGAGCGTCTGACGGGATCCAGGAGCCGCTTTCGGTCAGCGCGTCGAAGCCCGGCCAGACATGCAGGTCATCCTCCAGAAAGCAGGCGTGACCTTCCGGACCATTTAGGAATTGACCCCAGGCGAGCTTATGGCTTTCCAGGCAGGCCAGTTCGAAACGGCTGAGGCCTTTCGTCGTGGGGGAATCGTTCGACCCGTCGACAGCGGAAATGCGCTCAAACGCGACCCTGTTCAACTGCTTGCGCATGTGCGCGAGCCGCTCGGGGTGGCGATCTAGGTTGATCAGGTAAACCTTCATTGCGCGTCCGCTCAGCGCTTCCGATCCGGCACACTCAGCGTCGGACGCCTGCTTCGATGGCGCTCAGACCTTCATCTGCGCCCCGAGCTCGACGACCCGATCCGACGGCAAGTTGAAGAAGTCCGGCGCGCTGGCCGCCTGTTTCGTCATGGCGATGAACAGTTTGTCCTGCCAGAGCGGCATGCCCGAGTTGGGCGCGGTCTTCAGCGTGCGGCGCCCCAGGAAGAACGACGTCGTCATGATGTCGAACTTGAGTCCGGCTTTCCTCATCGATGCCAACGCTCGTGGGATGTGCGGCTGCTCCATATAGCCGAAATGAAGCGTGACCAACATGAAATCGGATGACAGGCTCTTCATTTCGTATCGATTGGCGGCGGGCACGCGCGGCGTGGTCTCGTTACGCACGTTTAAAAGAACAACGCGCTCGTGCAGCACTTTGTTGTGCTTGAGGTTGTGCATCAGCGACGATGGGGCCGAGGTCGGATCATTGGTGAGGAAAACCGATGTTCCCTGGACCCGGACCGGCTTCGACCTCTCGAGCATCTTGATCAGATCCAGCATCGGAATCGCGTCCCGATGCGTCCGAGCCAGCAAGATGACGCTGCCGCGAGACCACGTCCACATCAGGAGGAACATCGCCAAGCCGAGGGTGAGGGGCACCCATCCGCCGTCCACGACCTTGTAGAGGTTGGCGATGAAAAAGGCGACGTCGATCGAAAGAAACGCGCCAGTCAACGCCAACGCCGCCCAGAGCGGCCACCGCCACAGCTTCCAGACCACAAAGAAGGCAAGGGAGGTTGTCGCCACCATCGTGCCGGAGACGGCGATGCCGTAAGCATTGGCCAAGGCGTCGGACGAGCGGAACAGAAGCACCAGCCCCAAGACTCCGAACAGCAGCACGCGAGTGACGCGGGGAATGTAAATCTGCCCCTCCTGAGTCGAGGAGGTATGGACGATTTCGAGTCGGGGCAGCAATCCGAGCTGGATCGCCTGACTGGCGAGTGAATAGGCGCCCGTGATGACGGCTTGACTGGCGATCACCGTTGCGGCGGTCGACAGAAGAACGAGCGGCGCCAAGCCCCAGCCCGGCGCCAGCAAATAAAAGGGATTTTCGACTGCCTTCGGGTCGCTGAGAATTAAGGCTCCTTGGCCGAGATAATTGCACACCAGCGCCGGCAGAACGATGAACAGCCAGGCCGCCTGGATCGGCCGCCGCCCGAAATGACCCATGTCGGCGTAGAGCGCCTCCGCGCCGGTCACCGCCAGAAAGACGCTGCCAAGCACAATGAAGCCGATCGTCCCTCGGGCAACGATAAACGCGAGCCCCGGGATTGGGCTCAAAGCCTGCAAAATGCTCCATGCAGAAGCGATATGCACCACTCCAAGCACGGCGTTGACGGCGAAGAACACCAGCATGATCGGGCTGAAGAAGGCCGCAACCTTGGCTGTGCCTCGGCTCTGGGCTGCGAACAGCAAAACGAGGATGACCACCGTCGCCGGCAGGATGTATCGAGCAAGGCCGGCGTCGATTTGTTTCAATCCTTCGAGCGCGGAGAGCACGGAGATCGCCGGCGTGATCATCGCGTCGCCCGAGAACAGGGCCGCCCCGGCGACGCCGAGCAGAAACGCAATCGGCGTCTTCTGCCCGAGGGCGCGCTGCGCCAGCGCTTTGAGGGACAGGATGCCGCCCTCGCCCTTGTTGTCGGCCTGCATCAGGTACAGGACATATTTCGCGGTGACGACAATCAGCAACGCCCAGATAATGAGCGAGACGACGCCGATGACTTCAGGGGGGCCGAGGGGGCCCTTGAATTGACCCAGCGCCGTCTGCAGCGCGTATAGGGGGCTCGTGCCGATATCGCCGAAAACGACGCCGATCGAACCAAGCGTGAGAACCCAGAAGCGCCCGGACGAATGCGTCAGCTCGCCCTCGGCGCCATAGACCGGCTGTGGGACCGCGTCCTTCGAAATGGGTTGGGACATACGTAAAGCTGACCTCGCGGTCGGCGGCTGCCGCCGGGCCGTCAAAACGGCGGGTGTCTATACCCCCTCATCCCATGGACGGGAAGGGGTAGAATTCGCCGCCATTAACTCTCGGCAACCTGTTGTGGGGCGCCCGCTGGGGCGCGCCGGATCCGTCAAGGGGCGGCCCGCCTCGCGTGCTCGGCCACCAATCTCGCCACGATGGATGGCTTCTCGACATTTGGCAAATGACCCGCCCCGACGATGATTTCAAAGCGCGAGCCAGCGATGAGCGCCGCCGTTTCCTTAACCAGAGCGACAGGCGTAGAGCCGTCCTCATCGCCGACCAGGCACAATGTCGGCGCCTCGATCTGCGAGGCATATGGTCGGAGGTCGGCGCGCTTCAAAGCGCCGCAAGCGGCGAGATAGCCCTGTCGCGGCGTTCGCGTAAGCATCGCGCGCATGCCCGTGAGCTCCGCAGACCGCGCGGTGCGGAAATGGGCCGTGAACCACCGTTGCAGGACGGCGTCGGCGAGCGCTTCAATTCCGCCGCGCTCGACCTCAGCGATGCGCTGGTCCCAGACTTCGTCGGTTCCAATCTTCGCCGCAGTGTCGCAAAGCACGAGCGCTCCCACGCGCTCGGGATGCTGGCGATAGAATTCCTGCGCGATGAGGCCTCCGATGGACAGGCCGACGACCGTCGCGCGTCCAACAGCCAATGCGTCCAGAAGCGCCGCGAGATCGCGCGCGTAATCGGCGATGTCGTTCTGGTCGGGGCCGGATTCGGAAAGCCCGTGGCCGCGCTTGTCGTAAGTGATGAGTCGGAAATCAGGCGCGAGGATTTCGGCCACCTCGTTCCAGATACGGAAGTCCGTGCCGAGGGAATTGATGAAGACGAGCGGGGGGCCGTCGCGCCGGCCTTGGTCGCGATAATGGATGACGAGGCCATTGGCCTTCACGAATTTCATGGGCGCAGTTTCTCGGACGGTCCGCGTCGCGTGTTGCGGACGACGGGCCACTCATACCAGATGAAAGCGAGCGGCGCGTGCGCCCGCCGGCGCGCCTTTCGCTTTTGGCGGCTGAACCGAGCCTAGCCGCAATCTTACCGGCGCGCTCTCAGGATTTCAAAGGGTTACGACCCCGTTTAGTTCCGCGGTCGCGGGAAGGCTAAAATGGAGCCTGCCGGGAGCCGCTCTTCCAATGCGCCTTGGCGTAATTTTTACATTAAAACTACGTATGATAAGGCCTGGCCCTCTGGTCGTCAGGGCGGAGGTTTCCCAGGCGGGCCGCGGCGCGCGTTGCGGAAGAAGGTCCACCAATACCAGATGAGGGCGAGCGGCGCGCCAATATCGACGATGGCGTCGAGGCCTGGGATCGGCATGGCCGGGATGACGAGCATCCCCGCCGCCGCCGTGGCGCCGACGCGATAGCTCAGCGCGACCAGGATCCGCTTCAGCGGATTGTCGTTCGGCATGCGCGAGATGATCACCATGAGCGCCGCGAGCACGACGCTCATCGCGACGACGAAGACGAGCAAGTCTCGGATGATCCGTTCGAATGCGGACAACGCCTCCATCTGAGGGTCAATGTCGTGTAGTCGCCGACATGCGCGCCCCGATTTTGACGCGCCTCCCGCCCCGCCGTGCTCGTGCCGGCGCCGCAGCCAATGCAGCGCGAGAGAGGCCGCCCTGCGTCGGCTCTCTCCATTCGATCGAATGATAGAGACTTAGTCAGCGAACGCGGCGGTCCTTCGCGAACCGCGCCAGCCCGCGAAACCAAGTCCCGCGAACCCGAGAACCATCAACGCCCAGGTTGAGGGTTCGGGGATGGAGGTGGCGGAGGGAGGGAAAACCGAGGTAAAGGAGATCGGCGATGTGGATACTTCGAGGGTTGCGTCGAGCGTGAAACTCAAGAATGTTTCTGAGCAAAACTCCGAGCTGCCTGGCTGACTGCAGTCTACGAATGGTGGACCGACGTCGGCGATGCTGAGCTTCGTATTGGAGTCACCGAAAATGGCGACGTAAAGGTCTCCGTTGACTGTATAATTAGTGGGTCCGGGTCCGTTTTCTCCAGAAGTCGTCATTAACAGTCACTGGGCCCGGAATGGTGATCTGAATCAGAACCTCCTGTGTGCCGGGAGTGCCCTCTATCCCGATAGTGAGGGGCCCTTGTTCCGAGAGGCGAGCCCCTGCGGTGGAAAACTGCGTTGTTCCATCTGGATTGATAAGTGAAAAATTAATGTTCCCCCCAAAGACTTCAGAGTCGTATGCCCCAGTTTCGATGAAGGGAGAAGCTTGCCCAGCGTCGAAGACAAGCAGGTCAAGACCAAAGGGCTTGGGAAGGTCGTTAAGCGGCCCCTGGACGCATGAAACGCACTGCGCGTTAAAGCTATCCCCCGTAGTTCCTTGCCCTTCCGTGAATGTTAGGGGCGCATCCACACTGCCAAGAAAAAGCCCTGACGCGTCGGAACTCGTGGAAACTATTGTAGCGGACATTATGGCGCTGATTGCAAGGAAGATCTGGCGCGTCGAGATTCGCAATGTGGTCGTGTAAATTGCCATCATTGCCTCCTGAACATTTGGGCTAGCTCGCCTCAATAGATCCAGTTTGGCGCGAAGCGCGCCAGCCCGCGAAGCCCAGTCCAGCGAAGCCGAGAAGCATCATCGCCCAGGTTGAGGGCTCTGGGACAGCCGAACTTTCGGCGAGGGCGATGGCGCCGTCCGCGCCGAAGCCGTTGATGCCGAAGCCGCTCATGTTGGTCGCGAACGTATCGCCGGCGAACAGAAACTCCAAGTTAAAGTTGCGCGAGAATAGGCTCCCGTCGCTCTCCTCGAAGAACAAGTCGAGGTTGAACGCGCCGCTTTTGAAGAGCGTGAGCGGACTGGCGCCGTCCAGGAAATCGAAGACGATCTTTGTGCCCGTGATCGAGACGGAATTGCTGGGATCGAACAAAAGGTCGCTTTCGAGATAGCCGCCCTTGCCGTCGGGGTCGATGTCGAAGGTGATCGTCCCGCCGGTCTGGGTGTATGCGCCCTTGATATGCAGCGAGCCCGAAGGCCCGCCGGCCTGAACAACTCCCCCCGTCACCTTTACATTGCCGACGACCGCACCGTCTCCGCCGAAACTGCCGCCCGAGACGTTGACCGACGTCGGGTCCAACACGCCGCCATTCTGCAGTATGAGTTCGCCGCCGGACTGTTGGTTATACGTCCCGACATTGATGTTCGCAGACGTTCCGTTGACTGTGAGCTCGCCAGAATTATCGATTTCCGTTATATTGACCGTTCCGCCCGATATAAATAGGGCTCCAGCATTACTAATATTCGGATTCGTTGAACCATAAATCTGCATCCCTGACGCGTTCAAAATTCCTACTCCGCTTAGGTTATAGGTCCCCTTCAGGCCGATGCTAATTCCTCCTGTGTTATTCGTGCCCCCGGTTTGTTGGAAACTTCCTGCTCCTGTCGTGCCGTTAGCGAGAGGAGGGCCGATATTTACGTTCCCCGCGCCGATGATTTCGTTCTCTGTCGACAACGATCCGCCTTGAAGCTCATAGGTGGTCGGGATCGAGGTGCTGAACCCGCTGATCACCGTTCGAAAGGCGGCGCCGCTCACGGTCAACAAGCCTAATCCCGAGCCGATCGTGTTGCTGGAAGTTCCGCTCTGGATGAATTTAGCGCCGCCGCCGTTGCCGATGCTCTCGGAATTGGTCGCCAGCAGTTGGCCCCCTTGAAGATTGTACACGCCCTGCGCGAAGCCGCTGTTGCCAACCGAAAGCGTTCCCGGCTTGGTTTGTAGATCCGGTGAGCTGCGTGAACGTCGAGGGAGTGGATGACCCCGCCGCGCCTGCCACGACTTCGTTGCCCTGCGCGCATCGGCAATTTGACGTAAGCACCGTCGTCGGCCCTGCAACCACGGCCCCGGAGTCGGTAAAGTTGTTGAAGGTCGCCGAGCCGCCGTCAAACGCGAATACGCCGCCCGACTGGACGGCGATCAAACCTGCGTTCAGCGTCCCGCCCTTCAGGTCGTAGGTCCCGAAGCCAGAGATCGTCAACGCACTCGTTACATTGTTGACGCCACCTGTTTGCAAGTGCTCGGCTGGGCCGGTCGCCCCGATCGAACTCGGAGCCGCTCGTTAAGGTATTGGCCGACTGGGAAAGCTCAACGAGTTGGCCCCCGGCGTTCGAGTCGATCGTGAGGGTGTTGGGCTGCGGGTCGGTCGTCGCGTCGAAATTGACGACGGTCGGGCCGCCCGCGTTCGAGCCGGTCCGGTTGTTGATGAATACGTTTCCGCCCGGCGTCGGAGTCGCTGGGTCGCCCTTCTGATCGACCCAATTGCCCTGGTCGCTCCAGCTCAGATTTGTCCGGCCGAGCGAGCTTTGTGCAAGATAGTAATTAGGGGTGGGCGTGTAATCGACCTCGATGGCGTACGATCTGCCCTGGTTGCCGGTTGTATCAGGGCCATAGTCGTAGGTTGCGTTGGCGTCGCCATGCGCGCCAACCGTGAAAGGCGTGCCCTTCGTCGGGGGGATCGCGGTAAAGGTATTGGGCTTAGATGCGCTCTCGTAGGTTGCGTCGGAACCGACGGCGTCATTCGGCTGCTGCGGGTAGAAAG
Source organism: uncultured Alphaproteobacteria bacterium (assembly GCA_963775405.1). GTDB lineage: Bacteria > Pseudomonadota > Alphaproteobacteria > Rhizobiales > Beijerinckiaceae > Roseiarcus. Next base: position 55,522 of record CAVZJI010000026.1, on the reverse strand, counting down.
GACCGATGCCAGCGAAGGCGAGGTAATCTCCCGCACCGACCGTGAAGCCTGTCATGGCGTTGAGCGTATGCACGCCTTGAAAGGGAACGCTTCCGAAGAAATTTTGGTCGTTGACGACCGTGAAGGTCTGCTCATTCAGCGCGGTGTTGCTGCTGTCCAGCTGGAGGGCGTAGACGGTGAAGTCATATTTGCCGCCGCCGGAAAAGCCGCCATAAAACGAGACCTGGTTCACGGTTCCCGCTGAACCGAAGATTGCGCCGGAGGTCGCCGGGCCCGAGGGGTTGTATTCCTGCAGGATCACAAAGGGCGCGACGTTATCCTTGTTCCCATCCGACTGCAGGGCGGCGAGAAGGCTGGTGCCAGCCGAGAAATCATTGCCGACAAGGGTTTGCGCCGCCGCAGGAACCGCGCCGGCGCAAAGCGCCGCCAGCGCGGAGCCGAGCAGCAGCCGCTGCCTCGAGACGGCAGCAATTCCAATCATAGAAAAGGGAAGACGTGATTTGGTCATAGCTCCCTCCCAAACGGAAGTCGGGCGGTCATGCCCCATTCATTGCTCAAATTCGGCGGCCCGGCGCTTCGGAGATCGAAGCCGCGAGCCGTCCCGCCAAGGCGTGGATTGTGGCCACAAGGGATCTCGCGCGCATCACCAAGATTGGTGAGATCGGCTGATCAAAATTTGGGCAAATGGCTAGCGGGCGCGGACGCCCGGCCCCTGCATCAGCAGGCGTACGAAATCGCTCAGCCGCTCGACGCCGGTCTTCTCGAAGGCGTGGCGGATGTGGGTGCGGACCGTGTTCTCGGTCATCGCCAGTTCGGCCGCGGCCTCGGCCGGCGAGTGGCCTTCGAGGAGCAGCGCCGCGACCGCCGCCTCGCGCGCGGTGAAGCCATAGAGGCGGACGAGCAGGTCCGTGTCGGCTTCCGGCGCCCGCTCTGGGTCGGCAAAGGCGATTGTGACTGCGTGCGAACGGCCGAAGGGCGACGCGGCGTTGCGGGTCGGCGAGACGACGAGCGGCAGCGGACGGCGGCAGGAAGGGCGAGCGACCTGCATTGCGCCGCTCTTATGGATGAATGTCAAACCATCGACGCCGCCCGCCGCCTCGAGAATAAGTCGCACGAGTTCTCGCATTGTCGTCGCTGCGCGCGCCGCGCAACACGCCGTCGCGGATCAGGAGGCCATCGGCCTCTTCGAGAATGACGCGCGCCAGACCGTTCGCCTCCGCGACGCGACCGAACGCGTCGGTGACAACAATCGCGGTTAGAGCGCGCTCGCCCATCTCGGCGGAAGCGTCGGCGCATGCCTCCATTTCCAGGAGCCTCAGCGTGACCCGCAGGGCGCGATTGAGATGCGGCGCGAGACGGCGCAGGCTCAGCAGCTCGCTCTCGCTGAACGGCCGTTCTTTGTGCGTCCGCAAAAATCCCATCGGCGCAAGCACCGACGCGTCGCGATGCACGTTGACGATCGCCACATGCCACAGATCGAGCGGGCGCAAGAGAGACTGGTAGAATTCCGACCGCTCGAGATCGCGGTCGGAAACCCGCTTCTCCCGCAATTCGACCGTCGTAGGCGGAGTCAACGCCGAGAAGGCGAGACCGGGGTTGCTCTGCGGTGTGCGATAGTCGGAGAGATCCAGTCGCGCCCCCAATTCGTGCGAGGAGGCGCGCATGACTTCGTGCCCTGACCGATCGGTGACGCCCAGCATGACCTGGGCCGAATTGAGAGCGCGTCCCGCCTCCGCCGCGACCTGCGGCCATAATTCGGTCGCGAGCGCCGCGTCGTAGACCGCCGCCACCAGATCGAGAAGCTGATCGTCCGCCCTGCTCATCGCTGCGACCTCTACGGAGACGCGATGCCGCAATAGTCATTGCGCGCCGGTGGACCGGCGCGAATGCAATCTTTCTTTACTTTCTATCAACTGAGGCTTGTGCGCTGTGATCTTCATCACAGTCCGACGGGTTAGCGTCCAGAGGTGGCGACCGGACAGGAGCTCGTCATTGACGGCCCGCGCAAGGCAAGGCTGCCGGAAGGATGAGCGACGCGTCTCAAGCCGTACTTGCCGCCTTCCTCCCCAGCGCCGCCTGCGCGGCGGCGAGGCGGGCGATCGGGATGCGGAAGGGGGAGCATGATACGTAGTCGAGTCCGGCCTGTTCGCAGAAGGCGATCGAGGCTGGGTCGCCGCCGTGCTCGCCGCAGACGCCGAGTTTGAGGTCGGGGCGGGTCGCGCGTCCGCGCGCGGCGGCGAGGGTGACGAGTTCGCCGACGCCTTCGGTGTCCAAAGTCACGAACGGATCGGCCTTCAACAACCCCTTGATGGTGTAGAAGCCGAGGAACGACGCCGCGTCGTCGCGCGACACGCCGAGCGTCGTCTGGGTGAGGTCGTTCGTGCCGAACGAGAAGAACTCGGCGCTCTCCGCTATTTCGCCGGCGCGCAGCGCCGCGCGCGGCAATTCGATCATCGTGCCGACCTGGTAGGATGTTTTGACCCCTGTTTCCTTAGCGACGACGTCCGCCATGGCGACGATGATCGCCTTGACCAGGTCGAGTTCAGGCCGTCCGAACACCAGCGGGACCATGATCTCGGCAGCCGCGGGCTTCCCCGTCTTGCGTCCCGCCTCGACCGCGCCCTCGAAGATCGCGCGCGCCTGCATCTCGGCGATCTCGGGATAGCGGATGGCGAGCCGCACGCCGCGGAAGCCGAGCATGGGATTGAATTCGTGCAGCTCCGCCGCGCGGGCCCGCAATTTGTCCGCGCTCACCTTCATCGCCTTGGCGACCTCGTCGATCTCCGCGTCGGTGTGCGGCAGGAACTCGTGTAGCGGCGGGTCGAGCAGCCGGATGGTGACCGGCAGGCCGCTCATGATCTCGAACAGTTCGGCGAAGTCCTTGCGCTGCATCGGGAGAAGCTTGGCAAGCGCTGCGCGGCGTCCCTGCTCGTCGTCGGCGAGGATCATCTGGCGCACCGCAACGATCCGCTCGCCGTCGAAGAACATGTGCTCGGTGCGGCACAGGCCGATGCCTTCGGCGCCGAACGAGCGGGCGGCGCGCGCGTCCGCCGCTGTTTCGGCGTTGGCGCGCACCTTCATCCGCCTGACCGAATCCGCCCAGGTCATGAGCGTGGCGAAATCGCCGGTCATCTCGGGCTTCACCATCGGCGCGGCGCCCGCCATCACTTCGCCTGAACCCCCGTCGATGGTGAGGATGTCGCCCTTCTTCAGCGTCATTCCGCCCGCGCTCATGGTCTGCTTGGCATAGTCGATGCGGATCGTGTTGACCCCGCAAACGCAGGGCTTGCCCATGCCGCGGGCGACGACAGCGGCGTGCGACGTCATGCCCCCGCGCGTCGTCACCACGCCCTCGGCGGCGTGCATGCCGTGAATGTCTTCCGGCGAGGTCTCGACCCGGACCAGGATCGATTTTCGTCCGGCCTGACGCAAAGCCTGGGCTTCGTCCGCCGAAAAAACGACCTCGCCGCTCGCCGCGCCGGGCGAAGCGGGCAGGCCTGTCGCGATCGCCGCAGGCTTGCTCTTAGGGTCGAGCATCGGGTGCAAGAGCTGGTCGAGCGCGCCAGGTTCGATGCGGCTCACCGCATCCTCGCGCGAAATGAGGCCTTCATTCGCCATTTCGACCGCGCAGCGCAACGCAGCCTTCGCCGTGCGTTTGCCGTTGCGGGTCTGCAGCATCCACAATTTGCCGCGCTCGACCGTGAACTCGAGGTCCTGCATGTCGTGGTAATGCTTTTCCAGGAGTTGGGTGGTGGCGACGAATTGGCCAAACACCTCGGGCATCAGCGACTCGAGCGACGGCTGGTCGGAACTGGCCGCCTTCCGCGCCGCCTCGGTGATGTTCTGGGGCGTGCGGATGCCGGCCACAACGTCCTCGCCCTGGGCGTTGACGAGAAATTCGCCGTAGAGCTCTTTCTCGCCGGTCGAAGGATTGCGGGTGAAGGCGACGCCGGTCGCCGATGTCTCGCCCATATTGCCGAACACCATCGCCTGCACATTGACTGCGGTGCCCCAGTCGGCGGGAATGCTGTTGAGGCGCCGATAGGTGATGGCCCGCTGGTTCATCCAGGACGAAAACACGGCGCCGATCGCGCCCCAGAGCTGGTCACTCGGAGCTTGAGGGAACGGCTTGTCAGTCGCCTCGACCACTCTCGCCTTGTAGTCGTCGATGATCGCGCGCCAGTCTTCGGCGCTGAGGTCGGTGTCGAGCGCGTAGCCCTTGCCATCCTTGTAGTGCTCGAGGATGTCCTCGAAATTGTGGACATCCACGTCAAGCACGACGTTGGAGTACATCTGAATGAAGCGGCGGTATGAGTTGTAGGCGAAACGCGCGTCGTTCGAGGTCTTCGCCAGAGTTTCAACCGAGGCGTCGTTCAGCCCGAGGTTGAGAACGGTGTCCATCATGCCGGGCATCGAGGCGCGGGCGCCCGACCGCACCGAGACCAAGAGCGGATTGGCCGCGTCGCCAAATATCCGACCGGTCTGGCGGCCGAGTTCGGCCACTGCCGCGTCGACTTGGGGCCCAAGGTCGGCCGGATAGGTTTTGCCGTTGGCGTAGAAGTGGGTGCAGACCTCGGTGGTGATGGTGAAGCCCGGCGGCACGGGCAGGGCGAGCGAAGCCATCTCGTGCAGGTTCGCGCCCTTGCCGCCAAGCAGGTTCTTCATTTCGCCCCGGCCTTCGGCGTGTTCAGCGCTGAAGGAGTAGACCCACTTCGTCATTCTCGCTTCCCCAATCTCAATCGGCAGACCCGAGCGCGTCAGGCCCGCGCGTACAGCCCCATGCCGAAACTCACCCAACCAACTCCGTGAAACAGGAGGTCAACGCCGAGCAGGGTGCCGAGGACATAAACGCTGTCGAGCGGCCAATGGCTCACAATGATCAAACCGAGCAGGATGGTTACAGCGGCGGCGAGAAAGACCAAGCCGCGCGGATGGTCGGACGGAAGCTGCGTCGCCAGGTAGGCCCGCACCACGCCGGCGGCGATGAGGCCGGCGCCAAGGAGGAGCGTCAGCGCGACCGAGGCGAGCACCGGGTTTACGATACACACGATTCCGGCGGCGATATAGACGAGGCCGCCGACCACCCAGAGAAAAAACCGCCCCCACTCGCGCGAATGCATGCCGATGCCGATCTCGGCCGCGCCTGCGATCAGAAACAGGACGCCGTTGAGCGTCACCGTCGCGATGGTCGCGATGAGGGAAAAGAACAGCGCCGCAACGCCGAGGACGACCAGAAGCGCGCCGAAGGCGGTGATCGCCGCCCATTTTCCACGCAGGCGCTCAAGTGTCTCGCCGAGACTGTGCGCGGATGTCCCGACGTTCGGCGCATTCGACATTGCGGTTCTCCAGGCAGCGAAAACAGGACCCGGCCTAACGCGGGCGTTTGAGCTCGCCAAGCACATGCGCCGCATATTCGACCATCGGCACGATGCGGCCATAGTTGAGCCGGGTCGGCCCGATGACGCCAAGGACGCCGGCGATGCGATGGTCCGCGCCCCTGAGCGGCGCGGCGATCATCGACGATCCGGAGAGCGAGAACAGCTTATTCTCCGAGCCGATGAAAATCTTGACGCCTTCGCCGGTTTCGGCGCGATGCAAAAGCTCGATCACGTCAGTTTTGGTCTCGAGGTCCGCGAATAAGGTGCGAATGCGCTCGAGGTCCTCCGAGGCGTGCACGTCGCCGATAAGGTTGGCCTGCCCGCGAACGATCAATTGGTCGCGCAATTCCCCACCCCCGGACCACGAGGCGAGGCCGGCTTCCACGAGGCGGGCGGCGATGCCGTCGAGCTCACGGCGCGCGTCACGGCGCGCGGCTTCGATCTCCGCCGTCACTTCGACCAGCGTGCGGCCTCGAATACGAGCGTTGAGAAAGTTACTGGCCTCAACAAGCGTCGATGCGGTCATGCCCGGAGGCGTTGCGACCACGCGGTTCTCGATCGAGCCGTCCTCGGAAACCAGGATCGCCAGCGCACGAGCCGCCTCAAGACGCACGAATTCGACATGCTTGAGCCGCGCGTCGATTTTGCTCGTCAGCACAACGCCCGCGCCACGAGTTCAATTCGGACAGCAGGCCCGTCGTCGCCGCGAGTGCGCCTTCGAACCCGCCTTCCTCCGCCGCCGCCCGCACCTGGCTATCGATACGCGCCCGCTCCTCGCGGCCCAGATCCCCGAACTCGAGCAGCGCGTCGACGAACAACCTCAAGCCTTGCTGGGTCGGCAGACGCCCGGCGCTGGCGTGCGGGGCATAGATGAGCCCGAGCTCCTCGAGGTCCTGCATCACATTGCGAACCGAGGCCGGCGACAGCGACATCGGCAGCATGCGCGACAGGTGCCGGGAGCCGACAGGTTCGCCGGAGGAGAGATACGAGTTGACGATGTTGCGGAAGATCTCACGCGAACGGGCGTTAAGCGTCGTCAGCGCGCTCGACTCAGCGGGACGTTCTGTGGGCGCCGACATGGACGAAGAATGGCTGGAACTGGCCCCCCGCGCAAGACGACGCCGCTTCTCATGGCCCACGATTGAAAAGAAGGGCGTGAGCTGCCACACATGCCGCGATCGATAAGGAGCAAACGGCGTTGGGCGAGACTTTGCGATCGGGCGGACAGATCCTCATCGACCAGCTCGTCGCGCAGGGGGTAGAGCGGGTTTATTGCGTTCCCGGCGAATCCTACCTCGCCGCCCTCGACGCCATGAGCAACGCGCCGATCGAGCTGACCGTCTGCCGGCAGGAGACGGGCGCGGCGATCATGGCGCTGGCGGAAGGGCGGCTTACAGGACGACCAGGAATTTGCTTCGTCACCCGTGGCCCCGGCGCGACCAACGCCGCGCATGGGCTGCATATCGCCGAGCACGATTTGGCGCCGATGATCCTGTTCATAGGCCAGGTCGAGCGGGCGATGTTGGGACGGGGCGCCTTCCAGGAGATGGACTATCGGGCTTTATTCGCCTCGACCACAAAGCTCGCGACGCAGATCGAGTCCGCGGCGCAAATCCCGGAGATTGTCCAGCGCGCGTTCCACATCGCGATGCAGGGCCGGCCCGGTCCCGTCGTGATCGCGCTGCCGGAGGACATGCTGACGGAGATGGCTGCGGTGGCCGACGCTCCGCGCGCCGAGCCTGTCCCCATCTGGCCGGGCCTAACGCAAATGGCCGAATTGCAGAAGATGCTGTGGGCGGCCGAGCGGCCGATCGCCATTCTCGGGGGGGGCGGATGGACCAAGCGGGCGAGCGCCGCCCTTGCTCGGTTCGCCGAACGCTTCGACTTGCCCGTCACCGGCTCGTTTCGGCGCTCGAGCGCATTCGACGGGGAGCATGACAATTTCGCGGGCGAGGTTGGCCTTTCCATCAATCCCAGGCTGAAGGCGCGCGTCGAAGCCGCCGATCTTGTTCTTCTGATTGGCGGGCGGATGTCCGAGGCCGCGTCGCAAAGCTACACGCTGTTCAGCATTCCCGCCCCAGCGCAGCGTCTGGCGCACGTCCACGCCGACGTGCGCGAAATCGGCCGCAACTATCATCCGGCGCTTGGGATCGTCGCGACGACGTCGGAGTTCTGCGCCGCACTGGAAGGCGTTCAGCCGCCCTTGAAGATACGCTGGTCGGCTGAAACGCGCGCTGCGCGCGCCGATTATCTTGCCTGGAGCGAACAAGCGCCGCCCAATCCAGGCCGGGTGCAGTTAAGCGAGATCATGTTCGCGATCCGACGGCGCTCGCCCGAGGGCATCTTCACCAACGGCGCCGGCAATTTCGCGATTTGGGTTGGACGTTTCTTGCGCTTTCGCAACGTTGAGCAGCAACTGGGCCCGACGTCGGGGTCGATGGGTTTCGGCCTTCCGGCGGCGATCGGCGCGCAACGATTGTTTCCGAAGCGGACGGTCGTCTGCTTTGCCGGCGACGGCGATTTTCTGATGAACGGGCAGGAATTCGCCACCGCCGTCCAATACAGTTTGCCGATCGTCGTGGTGCTGATCGACAACGGCATGTACGGCACAATACGCATGCATCAGGAGCGCATGTATCCGGGGCGGGTCATCGCCACGGCGCTGCGCAATCCCGATTTCGCCGCTTACGCGTGCGCCTTCGGCGGCCACGGGGAAACGGTGGAGGAGACGGCCGAGTTCCTGCCAGCGTATGAACGGGCGTTGGCTTCCGGCCTGCCTTCGATCCTGCATGTCAAAGTGGATCCCGACGCGATCACGCCGACGACGACCTTGTCCGCCATCCGCGCGCAGGCGCTCGAAAAGAGCGCCGCCACATAGCGCCGCCGCCGCCATAAGGAGGTTTTCCGGTTCTTCAGGTCGCAAGACAATTGAGCCCGGGTGCGTCGGCGCTCCGCATTCGTGGCGCGGTCGCGATCGCTGGACGACTTTCCCTACTGCTGCTCGCGCTTTTCGCCAATCTAACGATTGGTCGTTCAACGCCGGCCGGTTCGATCCTGCTTCCCGTATTCTTGGCGATGGTCCTCGCAAACGCTAGGTATCAAGCCGCTGAAAAGAAGGTGGTCCGCCTTTGGCAGCTTGTGGCGCTATGCGCGGCTCTTTATTCCTTGCTGCATTATCCGCTGATGGCCCCGATGCCAGGGAGCGCGATCAGCGCGAGAATTTATGAAGGGATCCTCGTCGCCTGGCTTATTTCTATCGCGGCGGGTGGGCTTTGCTTTTGGATTCCCAGCCTCGCAGCGCTGCCGCCCGCATTTCTGCTCTGGTGCAATGCTGTTTGCGGATTGGTTACGGGCCTGCCGTCGACAACAGACTCCGACATCCAGCCTTTGACCGAGGTTTCCGTTTGTATCGGTCTGGGACTCCTGATCAATCAGGTCTATTCGCGCTGCGATCGGTCGTCGGGGACCATCGCGGACTCGTCGATCACAGCCAGAGCTTCATTCGCAAATCTTCTCTTTCTTCTCGCCATATCCGTTCACTTGGCGAACTATTTTTGGTCGTTCTATGCAAAGAGCTGGCTTGACGGTCCGTGGGGCGCCTGGATCGCTGAAAACAACCCGGCTTATATCTTTCTCGTAGCGCTGGACGACGGACATATTCTCTACTCGGGCTACCCGCGGCTGGTCGAGTGGGTTTATACCATTTTGAATAGCGTCTATCGCTACGCGAACGTTTTGGTCCTTTCGTTGCAGGGCGCCGCAATAGCGGCATTTTTCTTGCCGAAATGGGCTTTCTTGACCCTCCTGCTCCTATTCGACGTGCTCCACTTCTCAATCATGTTCACCGTCGGCGCGTATTTCTGGCCGTGGATCATCTTGAACGCTGTGATCGTCGTCGTCGCCGCGGAGCACGAATTACGACTGCAGCCGTTGGCGTCGCGCCTCGTTGCGACGTGCTTCATCCTGGCGGCGCCTTTGTTCGTCCGCGTGACGTTTATCGGATGGTACGATTCGGGCGCAAACAATAAGCTCTATTTTGAGGCGGTCGACGACTCCGGCAAGCGTCACGCCGTCCCTGCAAATTTCTTCACGTTCTATTCCTACTTCATCGGCCACATGGATTATGGAGCGCCTGATCCCGCCAGCGCCTTTGCGGTGGGCTCGCCGAACGGCGGGGTCCACAGTTACGGACTGTTCCATGCAGGCCGCAGCTGCGACGTCGCTGCGTTGACCAGACGCGACGGCGATCCATGGGCATATCGCGAGAAACTCACCGCCTTCGTGCGATCCTACCATCAGCTCGCTTTGACGATCTCTTCAAGATTGGGCGCTTTCCCGTACGAGTTCTATCCCCATCACTTCTACACCTCGCCTTCGGAGAGTCAGGATTTCGATCTCCTGGATAAGAGGCGAATTGTCGCCTACGCATACCGGAGAGAGTTGGTCTGCCTTTCATTCGGAAGCGGCGGCCTGCAGCGCAGGGTCATCAGCTCCGCCGAATACCAATTCGACGTGAACGGGAGAGGCGATGAAACCCGGCTCGGGAGCGAATGATCGCATGGTGGTCGTCTACGATGGGGAATGCCCATTTTGCGCGAACTATGTTCATCTGATGGGGCTACGCAGGTCCGTCGGCGGCGTCGATCTGGTCGATGCGCGAACCCATGCGTCCGTTGTGCAAGATCTCGTCGATCGTGGCTATGATCTCAACGAGGGCATGGCGGCGATCTTCGGCGGAAGAACCTATCATGGCAGCGACGCGGTCATCCTGATTTCCTCGCTGTCCGGGGAACGGAGTTGGGTAGGCCGGAGCATTGCGGCGCTGCTCGCCGGCCCCGGCAGGGCAAGGCTATTCTATCCCGTGATGAAGCTCGGCCGACGTATCGCACTCAAGGTCCTCGGCAAACCCCTGCTTTAGCCGCTGTCGAACGCCGGCGTCTAATGGATCATCCTTCGAGACGCCGCGCTTCGCGCGCCCCCTCAGGATGAGGTCGTTGAAGGCTGAACCGCTCCGGCCTTCATTCGTCGCGAAAGTCACTGCGACCGACGTCGCCGCGCGCGACCTCGCCGTCGGTCGGGGCGGGAAAGCGGTTCGACGCAAATCGGATGACGAAGACCGCGAACGCGAGGATCAGGATAGCGCTCGCAAGAATGAGCACGCCGGTGTCTGCGATCTCCTCATGCTGGACGAAGCCGATCAGGTGACGGGTCAACGCGGTTATGCCGACATAGAGCAGGAAGCGCACCGGCATATGATTGGTGCGAAAATAGATCCCAACCATCGAGCCGATCTCGAGATAAATGAAGAGAAGCAGCAAATCCTCGATCGTCGCAGCGCCCTTCTGGACCATGGCGTAGAACGCCGCGGCGGCGGCCCAGACGGTGGCGCCCCCGATTGCGAATAACGCGAGAATATGGAAGCCGTCGGTCAGCAATCGGCCGATGGGATCGACGAGCGACAGCATCCGCTGGTCGAGGGTCTTGGCGGGGTTTTTCTGGTCCGTCATTGCGCTGCCCCTGAGGTTCGGCGCGAGCAAAACGCGCGATCAGCTTATGTCGCCAACGACCATGCGCCAACGTGAGGCGCCCCAGGCTCACGCGTTGGCTATGCGGGCGCCCACGGCCCAATCGAGCCCCTGTTCAAGCCGGTCGTTGCCCCAGAAGACTTCGCCGTCTGCGGTGACGAGGCACGGCGCGCCGATGATTCCGATCTCCGCCGCTCGGGCGCACTCGGCCTTGAGCCGGGCCTTGTTGGTCTCGCTTTCGGCGCGCTCGAGCGCCGCCGCCGGATCGGCGCCGCATGCGGTGAGCAAGGCGCCAAGTGTCGCACGATCGCCGATCGGCAAGCCCTGGCCGAATTCCGCGACAAAGACCTTTCTGGAAAACTCTGCGCGCTCGTCTCCTTCAAGCGCGAGCGCCACGCGCGCGGCGAGCAGGCTCGGCTGCGGGAAGGGCTCGGGCCGCTTGAGCGGAACGCCCATGGCGCCGCACGTCCGCTCCAAGTCGCGCCACATGTAGCGGCCTTTGGCCGGGTAGATGTTGAATGGCGAATCACGCCAGCCTTGCGCCATGAAGATTGGCCCGAGCAAGAACGGGCGCCAGACAAGGCTCACGCCTCGATGTTCGGCGAGCGCGGCGACTCTAAGCGCCGCCGGATAGGAATAGGTGCTTGCGAACTCGTACCAGAACTCGGCGCTCGCCATTGCGCCTCCTCAACACCGTGCGAAAACGGTGCGCCAGTTTGCCATCAGCGCCGACAGGGCGAAAGCGGCCGGCTCGTGCGTACAAAAAAACCGCCCCATCCGTGAGATAGGGCGGCTCATATCTGCGAACTTTGCTTTGTCGTCCGCTGGGCGGCTTAGCTCTTCGGCGCCTCGGCGGGCGCCTCTTCCATGGGCTTCTTCATCTTGGCTGTCGATTTATGAGCCTTGTGAGCCTTGTGAGACTTCATCGAGTCCTTGGCCGGCGCCATGTTGTCGGTGGCGGCGGGAGCGCCGGCGGCCGGAGCCGCGTCAGTCTGAGCGATCGCGGCGAGAGGCGCGAAAACGATCGCGGCGCTGATCCCGATTGCGGTCAATGTCTTTAGCATTTTTACATTCTCCATGGTGTTCGACTCTTGGCCGTTGGCGGGCGAGGGCATGCACTCCTTCAGATGAATTGGCAATGAATATTGAGTGGCGGGAATTGGGCGCCGCCACGAGTTTGACGCGGTTGAGGGGCGCCCGTATGAACCACCAGGCCCCCCATGTCGCATAACACTTTTGGGCATCTTTTCCGCGTCACCACCTTCGGCGAAAGTCACGGGGCCGGAATCGGGTGCGTCGTTGACGGCTGCCCGCCGCGCATTCTTTTGGAGACGGCCGACATCCAGACCGAACTCGACCGGCGCCGGCCAGGAACTTCGCGTTTCACTACCCAACGCCGTGAGCCGGACGAGGCTCGCATCCTCTCTGGCGTGATGATTGACGACGCGACCGGTGGGCAGATGACGACGGGAACGCCAATCGGCGTGTTCATCGACAATGTCGATCAGCGCTCCAAGGACTATAGCGACATCAAGGACAAGTACCGCCCGGGCCACGCCGATTACGCCTATGAGGCAAAGTACGGCATTCGCGACTATCGTGGCGGCGGCCGCTCCTCGGCGCGCGAGACGGCCGCGCGCGTCATAGCGGGCGCGATCGCTCGCAAGGTGACGCCGGGCGTTGTCGTTCGCGGCGCGCTGGTGCAGATGGGCAAATTGAAGATCGACCGGACGCGCTGGGACTGGGACGAAGTCGGCCGCAACCCGTTCTTCTCGCCCGACGCCACAGCCGTTGAGCGTTTCGCCGATTATCTTGACGAAGTGCGCAAGGCGGGCTCTTCGGTCGGCGCGGTGATCGAGATCGTCGCCGAGGGCGTTCCGGCAGGGTGGGGCGCGCCGATCTACGGCAAGCTCGACGCCGAACTCGCCGCGGCGCTGATGGGGATCAACGCCGTCAAGGGAGTTGAAATTGGCGACGGATTCGCCGCGGCGGAATTGTCCGGCGAACAGAACGCCGACGAAATGCGCCGGGGCAATGATGGGCAGCCGCGCTTTCTCTCCAATCACGCGGGCGGCGTTCTCGGCGGGATCTCGACCGGGCAACCGATCGTCGCCCGCTTCGCCGTCAAGCCGACGTCCTCGATCCTCGCCCCTCGCCGCACCATCACCCGGGCGCTCGAGGAGACGGAGATCGTCACCAAAGGCCGCCATGACCCATGTGTCGGCATACGCGCCGTGCCGGTCGGCGAAGCGATGGTCGCCTGCGTGCTGGCAGACGCCTTCTTGCGGCATCGCGGGCAGGTCGGGAATTAGCGCCGAAGCCAATGGTTCGCGCGCACCTGCGGCCAGCCTCTAATTCCAGGGCAAGAAGCGGAGTGTGGCGACACCCCACAACGCGTAGCCCTTCGCTCGGGTCATCGAGCGGTTTCGATGATCCTCTTAAGGCGAGAGGATCCATTTCCATGAGCAAGCAAGACGACAATAAGGCCGTCGTGGGCCGCTGGTTCACCGAATTCTGGGGCAAGGATGTGAATCTCGCCGTCGTGGACGAGATCGCCGCCGCGGACATGCTGCTGAAATATTCGCTGCACGCGCCTCGTCGTGGCCGCGACGACATCAAGGCGTTCATGACCAGCTTCCGCGCCGCGTTCCCCGACCTCAACTTCTGGGGCGCCGCCGATCTGATCGCCGAGGGCGACTATGTTGTCGGTCAATGGGAAGGTGGCGGAACCCACACCGGTCCTGCCTTCAAAGACTTTCTCGTTGGGAGCCTTCCCGCCGCGACCGGGCGCAAGATGCGCTTCACCGGCACGACAGTCCTGAAGGTGATCGACGGCAGAATTGCGGAGGAGATCGGCCTCGACGACGGCGTCACCGCGCTCACCCAGCTCGGTCTGCTGAAAGCGGCCTGATCAAATCAGCATCACTCCGCGTCGCGAACACTTAAGAAAAGCCGAGCGCTGCGACGCTCGGCTTTTTTGCGTCCTCGCACGGAGAGTAGTTTTTGATTCGAGAGCAAGAACCGGAGTTTAGCAGACGAAGGCGCGAGGCAAATTCAACCGTGAGGATAGATCGAGGAGACCAACCAATGAACCTCGCGATTGGCTGCAGGAACTTTTCTTCCGTGCTGGCGGAAGCGCCTGAAATCGCTCCCGCCGAACCCATCTCTTATGCGATGTCGAAATGCGCGCTCGGCCTCATATTGGTTGCGCGCAGCATTAAGGGCGTTTGCGCCATTTCGATGGGCGACGATCGCGCATATCTTGAGTTCGGATCTGGCCGCCGCCTTCCCTAAGGCCGCGCTCATCGCGAACCTTATGTCTGTTGAGGAGGATCTGGCGAGAGTCCTCCATTTCCTGGAGAGACCCGCAGATGGCCTGCACTTCATGCTCGACATGCGCGGCGCTGCGTTTCAGCGTCGCGTATGGGAGAAGCTGCGCGCGATATCGGTCGGCCGAACACTGACCTATATGGAGCTTGCCCGTTGGATCAGCCCGCTCGCGTCCCCGCGCGCTGTGGCTCGCGCCTGCGCGGCGAACCGGATCGCGCTTGCGATTCCTTGCCATCGCCTCGTCAGCAGCGGGGGTGATCTTTGCGGATACCGCTGGGGCCTTGAGCGCAAACGTCAGCTGATCGAAATGGAAGCGGCAGCGTAAGCCAGGATGCGGGGCTCCCTAGTGAAGGCGCTATTGGCCCACCCCAGCGGGCCAACGCTGACATTTCCGCAAGCGTAAGGAGCCGTTCGCAGACGGGCCAGCGTCGGATCGTTCAACTGTCTCTGATCGGCCGCGGTTTCCAAACCCTCCCGTTGCGGCTTAAAGCTTCGTCGCATCCCTGGCCTATTCGTTTCATGACGGCGTCATGACCAGGCCATTTCCTGCAAAGCAGTCGAATCGGAGGTTGAGGAATGTCGGAGCATCATGGCGATGGATTGACCCGGCGTGACGTGCTGATCGGCGCGGCGGGCGGCCTTGCGCTCGCGGCGGCCGACGCTTCCGGAGCGCTGGCCCAAGACGCGCCTCAGTCGCACGTCTCCGGCATCGTGTTCGAGGACCGCGACGGCTCGGGCATGTCGAGCGCCGCCAATCCTGGGCTCGTCGCGGAGCCGTTCCGCGCTGCCAAGCCTCGCGTCATTTGATTGTGTGTGATCGAGTGATGGAATAGAGACTGGACGCTGTGCGGAGGGCGTCGTGAAGGTGCGCATTCATTTTGCGTTGGCGGCTTTCCTCACTCTCGCGTCAGGCGCCGTCGGCCAAGGACTACGGCCGGCCGACCGCCATCTTGGTCAGTCCGATTCACGAGGCCCAAGTCGTCCGCGGCGACGACGGCATGGACCATGTCGAATACGAACTTCTCGTCGTCAGCGTGTTCCCCGAGCCGGTGACGCTGTCGAGCGTGATTGTTCTCGATCGCGCGGGCAAAGAACTTATGCGGATCGAGGGGGACGCGCTTGCGGCCGCCACCCAGACCCTCTTCGCGAAGACGCCATCGCCCGTCATTCCGGCGTCGGCGGCCGTCTCGGTCGACGTCGATCTGATCGTGCCGCCGGGCGCGGCGCCGGAACGGGTCACGCACCGGATCGCCTATGCGCTCAAGCCGGACTCGCAGCTTGGGTTGCTGGCCGACCCCCCGGAGGTTGACGCGCCCGAAGTCGCCATCAACCATCAGCCAGCGATCGTGATCAGGCCGCCGCTTAAGGGGGACGGCTGGCTCGCGGGCGCCGCTTGCTGCAAGCCCAACGTTCATAGGGACGAACGTATCGCGATCAACGGCGTCCGCATCGAGACGGCTGAAACCTTCGCGATCGACTTGGTCAAGGTCAGACATGACAGAATCTTCGACGGCGACGGCAAGGAGGTCGAGCAATACTACGGCTTCGGCGAGGACGTCCTCGCGGTCGCCGATGGAACCGTGGTCTCTGTCCATGACGGCATGTCCGATCAGACGCCGTTCGTCTTGATGACGCCTAAGTCGACGTCGGACTACGGCGGCAACAACGTGATGGTCGAAATCGCTCCGAATGTCTTCGCCTGGTATGCGCATTTGCGTGAGGGCAGCATCGCTGTGAAGGTCGGCGACGCCGTCAAGGCCGGGACCCCGATCGGCAAACTCGGAAACACCGGGCCCTCGGAAGGCCCCCATCTCCATTTGGGTCTTCTCGACAAGCCGGACCCTATCGCCGGACGGAGCCTGCCGTTCGTCTTCGACAGCTTCACCTTGGTCGGCGCAATCGATTTCGACCCTCCAAGGAGGATAGGTTGGTGGTCGCTGCCGGATTCGCGGCAGGTTCGGTCCGCCTATCCGCTCTATGGCGGCGTCCTGAATTTTCCGTAGCGAGATGGCGATGACCGCGTGGATGGCGGCGCAGGCTCCGTCACGTCAAGTCGCGCTATAAGCATCGCCTGAATGGCCTCCTTTCATGACGGCGTCATGACCGGGCCATTTCCTGCAAAGCAAGCGAATCGGAGGTTGAGGAATGTCGGAGCATCATGGCGATGGATTGACCCGGCGTGACGTGCTCATCGGCGCGGCGGGCGGCCTTGCGCTCGCGGCGGCCGACGCTTCCGGAGCGCTGGCCCAAGACGCGCCTGCAGTCGCAGGTCTCCGGCATCGTGTTCGAGGACCGGGACGGCTCGGGCATGTCGAGCGCCGCCAATCCGGGGCTTGCCGGCGTGCTGGTCTCGAACGGCCGCGATGTCGCCGTCACCGGCCCCGACGGCCGCTATACGCTGCCGTTGCCGGAGGAGGCGACCATCTTCGTCATCAAGCCGGCGGGCTTCATGCCGCCAATCGAGCCGCTCACCAATCTGCCGCGCTTCTACCGCCATCATCAGCCCAAGGGTTCGCCGCCTGAGCTCAACCTGACCTTCGAGGGCTTGCCCCCGACCGGGCCTTTGCCCGCGTCCGTCGACTTCCCGCTGCGTCGTCAGGACGAGCCGAAGACGTTCAACGTTGTCCTGGTGACCGATCCACAGCCGGAGACCGGAGCGGAAGTCGACTTCATCCGCGAGGACCTGATCCAGGCTTTGGCCGGCGTCGACGCCAAGTTCGGCCTCACCGCGGGCGACATCATGTTCGACGACTTCTCGCTCTATCCGCGCTCGAACGCGATCATGGGCACGATTGGACTGCCGTGGTGGAATATCGGCGGCAATCACGATCTCAATTTCGAAGCGCCGGACCGCAAGTATAGCCGTGAGACCTTCAAGCGCGTCTTCGGCCCGAACTATCACGCGTTCTTCTACGGGCAGACGCTTTTCCTGATGCTCGACGACGTCAACTATCTCGGATTCGACCCGCATAAAGTTGGGGGAGGGGGGAAGTACGAAGGCCGGTTCGACGAGGGCCAACTCGAGTTTGTGCGCAACGTGCTCGCGCATACGCCGGACGACACGCTGATCGTCATGGTGATGCACATTCCGATCAACACGTTTCTCGACAACGAACCCTATCAGAACCTGCAGGATCGCGACGCGTTCTTCGCTCTGTTTGAGGGGCGTCGCTACACGGTCAGTTTCGCAGGCCATACCCACACGACCGAGCATCATTATTTCGACGCGCGCCGATGGCTGGAAAGGCGCCGCGCCCCATCATCAGCATGTGCTGACGACGCTCTCTGGCTCGTGGTGGAGCGGGCCCTTCGATCATCGTGGCGTACCCTCGGCCGACAGTCGCGACGGCACGCCGAACGGCTTCCACATCCTTTCGGTCGATGGCTTGACGTACACGACCCGCTTCGTTCCAGCGAAGGAGCCGAACGGGCGCCAGATGCGGCTCTCGATCGACAGCCGCTTCCATGGGATCAGCAAGGACGCCGACCGCGACTTCACTCAGGTGAGGCTGTTGGGCTCGCCCGTTCCTCGCGAGGCGCTTCACGCTTCGACCCTGATCGCCAATGTGTTCGACGGCGGCGAGAAGACCAAGGTCAAGATGGTCATCGGCGATCGCGCGCCGATCGAGATGACCCGCAGCGCGCGGCCCGATCCGTTCGTCCAGGAGGTATTCGCCCGCAACGAGGCGACGAAAAAGGCCTGGGTCAAGGCCGAGGATTTCGTCGCACATCTGGACCGCGCGCCTACCCATCGATCTCGCGCCTGGAACCTACCGGTGGTCGTCGAGGCGACTGGGGAATACGGCCAGCCGCTCAGCGGGCGGCTTGCGCTCGAGGTGACGGGGTAGAGCGGAAGGCAGCGCGCGAGCAACTGCGCCTCGCAGAGTTGGGCTTGCGGAATTGTAGAAATGTGCAGCATTTCGGTGCAGACCGTCGTTCGGGAATGCGGGTCTCAACGACGCGCTGCCCGGTCGAGGCGCAGGCAAGGGGTTGAGGAGGTGGTTCAATGCACATTGCCCAACGTACGAAACATCGCTCATTGTTTGCGGCTGCCCGGGGAGGACTGATTGCCGGCGCAAGCTCCTGGCGCGCGGCGCTGACCGCTTGCGCGATCGCCTCAACGCTCAGATTAACGCGCGACTTGCCCATGCCAGCGATTGCACTGCCGTCGGGGCGTCCGCCCGCCACCAGCACCGATTTTGATGGCCAGTTCAAACTCTCACCGCGTGCGGAGCGTTCTGCGCTCCCAACATGTTCCGTAAGCGATCCGTCAATGACGCCGCGATCAGCAGGCCTTGGCCGCGGGAGGCGTGGGGGTTCCGCTTTCGCTTGGGGTGTTCGCGCAATCGAGCGGCGTCGCTCTCAGCGCCTCCTCCACCGCAAGTTTTAGCGACACGTTCGCCCTCGACGTCGGGCAAACGCCGCTCTGCGTGATTACGGCAAGCTGCGGGCAAGCCAGACGATGCGACGCTGGTATTCGACGGACCAATGGGATCGACCGAGCCTCTGCCAGCTCGTCCCCATATCAAACATACACCCTGACCATAGGGATCGACGTGATCGGTTTGTCGGGGAATTCACTGGCGCGCGATTGGATATGACATTTGATGGCGTCACCGATTTCGCGGATCTTACGGACGGGAAGTGGTCTGCCACCCAAGGAGACATCTTCGTCCCGGACGGACGGCGGGGCTTCGTTTATCTTCAACAATGTCGTTTCCGCCGACGCCAGAAAACCGGGCGGACTTTGATTGAGCATAACGGCGACAGCTGGATCCGACGGCGAACCGTGGGAAAGATGACCTTTTCCGGTCACGGTTGGGCGTCACGATCGAGGACTATCGGAAATCGTGCCAAGCGTGTCGATCGTGTCCGCTCGGGCACTCTACTCGGTAACGGACGAAACTCGCGCCGCCCCCGTGCCGGAACCCAGCACATGGGCCTTCTCATGGGCTGCGGCCTGGCTGGGCTTGGCCTCTTGAAGAGGCGCGCAGTCTTCTCCACGGCGGCCGCAAGGCGAAGAGGGCAATATCGCATTACGGCTGAGCGGGCGCTCGCGCTGAGTCCGACTCGGTTGGCGGGGCGGCAAAGGATGGTCGGCCTCAGCGAAGCGCCGCTCGCCTTCGGCGCTCTATTGGTCCATATATCACGCGCTGCCGTCGCGGCCCGCCAGACGCGCCGCTGGTCGAAATCATCGGGAGTGAGACAATGGATCCGAAATCGACTGCCGTCGTTCTCATCGAATATCAGAACGACTTCACCTCCGACGGCGGCACGCTGCATGGCGCGGTAAAGACGGTGATGGACAAAACCAATATGCTCGCGAATACGGTCGAGACGGTCAAAAAGGCGCGCGAGCTCGGCGCGACGATTGTCTACGCGCCGATCACCTTCACCGACGACTACCATGAGCTGAGCCCGACTCCCTATGGCATTCTCAAGGGCGTGGTCGACAGCAAGTCGTTCCGTCAGGGAACTTGGGGCGCGGCGATCGTCGACGTGCTGAAGCCGGAGCCGGGCGATATCGTCATCGAGGGCAAGCGGGGCCTCGACGGCTTCGCCACCACCAACCTCGATTTCATCCTGCGCGGTCGTGGCATATCGACCATCGCGCTCGGCGGGTTCCTGACCAATTGCTGCGTCGAGTTGACCATGCGGACCGGATACGAGAAGGGCTATGACGTCATCACGCTCAAGGACTGCACGGCGACCGTCAGCGAGGAAGAGCAGAAGGCCGCGGTCGAGAAGAATTATCCGATGTTCTCGAAGCCGATGACGCATGACGAGTTTCTGTCGAGCCTCAGAGCGGCAAGACGGTCGAAACGAAGTCGCGCGGCTACGAGGCCGCCTGAGCAACAGGCGCGTCGGGATCATGGTGAGGCTGAACGAAGTCCGGCAAAACGAGATCGCGGTCGAAGCGCCCGGTTCGTTCGACGCCGGCGCTCGCGTTCATCGGCATCATCCGCACGCCATGGACCTCGCGCCTCGATTGTCCGCGCCAGGGGCGAGCCGACGGCCCCATCTGCCGCATCGAAGTCGCCGAGCCTTGGGTCGCGGCGCTCGACGGGATCGAGGCGTTCGAGCGGATCGAGGTCCTCTATTGGCTGCACGAGTCGCGACGCGACCTCGTGCGCCAAAGCCCGGCCAATGACGGCTCAACGCGCGGCACGTTTGCGTTGCGCTCACCCGTTCGGCCGAACCCGATCGGCACGTCGCTGGTCGACTCTGGTCGAGCGCCAAGGGCCGACGCTCCTGGTCCAGGGTCTCGATTGCCTCGACGGGACGCCGCTCATCGACCTGAAACCCGACCGCTGCCTGTTCACCCCGCTCGCCCCGCCTCAGCGCGGCGATTTCGAGACGGGGTGAGACTTTGCAGCTGCGCGAGGCCAGCGCTCGCCCTCTGCGCGGTGGTAGTCGGTAGAGTCTCGGTAACCGAGATATTAACCAGCAGTGCCCGTCCTTGACTCTCTCGTTTTTGGGTCCAAAACAAGAACAAATGACGAACGTAGGCGCGGGCCAAATGTCGCAGAGCGGCAGAGCGGAGGGGATGGCGCGTTTGCGGCGCGTCATCGCTGAGATCGAGGCGGAGGCCGGGCCTGCGGGCGAGCGGCTTGCGCAGCGCTTGTCCCTCGCACGCTCATTCGATTTGCGCTTAGCGGCGGGCTCGCGGACGACGCCCTGCACGAGATCGCGCCGGCTCGGCCAGCGGACGGGGCGGCGGCGATGGGCTTTGCGCTGGCGCTCGCCGCGGGGTTCATAAGCCGAGGGCAGGCCTCGGCCCTCGTCATCAGCGAAGGCTTCGCCGCTGAGGAATTGGGCGCGCTCTATGGGCCGGGCCTTGTGGCTCACGGCCTGGCCCTAAGCCGCTTCGTGTTCGTGCGCGCGCCCGACGCAGCTTTGGCCTTCTGGGCGATCGAGGAGGCGCTCAAATGCGGCGCGCCGGGCGTGGTCGTGGGGGAGATCTGGAGCCTCAAGGGCTATAGCCTCGCCGCATCGCGCCGTCTCTTGCTCGCCGCGCGAAAAGGCAAGGTCCCCGCGCTTCTGATCCTGGCCAGCGCCTATGGCCAGGCGGAGCGCCTCTCCAGCGCCGCCGAGACGCGGTTTGAGATCGCTGCTGCGCCTAGCGCCACAATTCCGGCGGCGGCTGGCCCTGACCTGCCTGGGCCCTTCGCTTGCGGGGCGAGGCTCGTCAAGTCGCGACTCGCGCGTGCAGGGCCCGAGGCGCCCTCTCAGGCTTTGGACCCGGGGCGCGTCATTCGTCTCGAATGGCGAAGCCAGGACATGACTTTCGAAGATATGACTTTCAAGGACATGGCCGTTGACGACCAGGCGATTTCTCTCCCTCTGGCTGCCGCGTCTGGCGACCGATCGCGCGCGACGGCTCGGCGGTATTGACAAGCGCGCGCCGCTGGCCGCGGTCGCCAAGATCGACAATGCGCAAAGGCTAGTTTGTCTCGACGCTCAGGCTGCGCGGCTCGGCTTGAGCCTTGGCCTTTCGCTGCCTGACGCGCGCGCGCGCTTTCCGGCTCTCATCGTGGTCGAGGCTGAGCCTTTGGAAGAGGCGCAGCTTCTGACGCGCCTCTGCGATTGGTGCTCCCGCTATACCCCGCTCGCCGCGCTCGATGGGCGCGACGGGCTGATGCTCGATATTTCCGGCGTCGCTCATCTGTTCGAGGGCGAAGCGGCTTTGATCGAGGACTGCCGCGCGCGGCTTGCGGCGCAAGGAATAACCGCCGCCATCGGCGCCGCCGGCAATCCACGCGCGGCCTGGGCGCTGGCGCGATTTTCGCTAATGAGAACCGCGCCCGAGCCATTGAGCGACAAGGCGTTCGTCAAGCTCTTTCACGATCTGCCGCTTGCGGCGCTCGGCCTCGACGAGAAAACAATTGGCGAACATGGCCCGAGCCGGCTTGAGACGTATCGGCGACATCGCGATGAGGCCTCGGGCGCCGATCACGGCGCGGTTCGGCGCCGTTCCGATGGCGCGGCTCGACGCGCTCAAAGGCCTCGAACGCTCGTCGATCGCGCCGCGCTTCAGGGCGCCGGATTTCTGCGCCGAGCGGCAGTTCGCTTCGCCCATACAGACGGCCGAGGCGATCGAGGTTCAGTTGCGCAAGCTTGCCGACGATCTCGTCGTCTTGTTGGAGCGGCAGGCCAAGGGCGCGCGGCGGATCGAGCTCAGTCTCTACCGCGTCGACGGCGCAATGCGCCGCATCCGCATCGGCGCCTCCCGGCCGCTCAACGAGGCGCGGGCGATCGTGCGGCTCATCGCCGAACGGCTAGCGAGTCCGAACGAAGACGCCATCGACGCCGGCTATGGCGTCGATCTCATGCGCCTCGCTTGCCTCACGGCCGAGGCGCTTGCGCCCTCTGAAGCCGAGCTTGAGCGCGCGCATGAGGCCGAGCGCGCCCGCTCGCTTGCCGAGCTTCTCGATCGGCTTTCCGCGCGGCTCGGGGCGCGCGCGGTGACGCGGCGCGAGCTTGTCGAGGCGCATCTGCCCGAACAGGCCGAGGCGGCCGCGCCCGCGACGTTGGGGGAAGCGCGGCTGCGCAGCGAGGGGCCGAAGGCGATTACCGCGGGCGCGCCGGCGCGGCCGTTACGCTTGTTCGCCCGCCCCGAGCCAATCGAGGCGCTCGCCGAAGTGCCCGACGGGCCTCCTTTGCGTTTCCGCTGGCGGCGAGTCCTGCATGACGTTGCGGCCATCGAGGGACCGGAGCGCATCGCCGCGCCCTGGTGGCGACACGCGGGAGCGCCGACGCGCGACTATTTCCGCGCCGAGGATTCTAAAGGCTGCCGTTTCTGGCTCTACCGCGAGGGTCTGTGGGGCCGGGAGACTAAGCAGGCGAAATGGTTTGTGCATGGCCTGTTCGGGTGAGAAGTCGGCGCCGCCAGGCGCACTTGACGCGCGAGCGCGCTGGCGGACAACATGGAGCTTAGCCCCCTAAAGCGCGGCTCGCGAAAAAGCGGAAACCGATTTTTCGTGAAAAGCGCGCGAAATCAAAGATATATTGAGAGCTCAGGTGATTCGACCGAATCGCCGTGGGCTATAGCGGCGAATCGAGAGCGTCGAATGCAGTCCGGCAGCGCCATTTTGAACGTCCGCCACCTGACCACCTACCGCTATAAGCGGCCGGTCGAGTTTGGCGACCACCGCATGATGTTGCGCCCGCGCGACGGGCACGATCAGCGGCTCCTGTCATCGGAGCTCGACATCGAGCCTGAGCCGCGGCGCCTGCGCTGGCTCTATGACACCTTCGACAATTGCGTCGCCGTTGCGTCGTTTTCCGGCTCGTGGACGTCGCTTCGAGTCGAGAACCGCTTCACCGTCGAGCGGATCGAGGACGACCAGCCTGGCGGCGAGATCGACCCGCGCGCGCAGTTTTTTCCCTTTTCCTACGCCCCCGAGGAGCTGCCCGACATCGCTCGGGCGATGGAGCGCCTGTACGCCGATCCTGCCGGGGATCTCGACCGCTGGGTGCGTCAATTCGTGTCGTCGGGGGCGACGATCCTGACCAGCCATCTCTTGATGACGATGACCTACGCGATCAAGGAAGGCTTTTCATACGAGCGGCGCGAAGCGCCCGGGGTCCAGACGCCGCTGCAAACCCTGGAGCGGCGCCGCGGCTCCTGCCGCGATTTCGCAGTCCTGATGATCGAAGCCGCCCGCGCGCTTGGCGTCGCCGCGCGTTTCGTCTCCGGCTATGTGTATGTCCCCAAGGGGGGGACGAGCCGGTTCGCCTGGGCGGCGGCGCCACGCATGCCTGGTGTCAGATCTTCCTGCCCGGCGCCGGCTGGGTCGAGTTCGATCCGACGAATGGGCTGGTCGGCAGCAAGGATCTCATCCGCGTCGCGGTCGCGCGCAATCCAGCCCAGGCGGCGCCCCTGACTGGCGCTTACTTTGGCGCTCCCGGCGACGAATTGGGTATGCAAGTCACCGTCGAGGTGACCCAGCCCAAACAGGCAGAACCCGTCAGCCTCGTCAGGGCCTAGCGCCTTCGGCGGGTCGGCCCAATCAGCGAGGGCGGAAAGGTCGGCGCGCGGCGCGCACTTTCCCGCCCTAGTTCCATTTTTAGTTCCCTGCCCTAACGATATCAGTGGCTTGGCGACGTTTTAGTTCCGCGCTTTCATTGAGCGCCCTCGGAGGCCTTCGCGCCGGCTCAGCCTTAGACCTATATAAGATGTGTTATTAGGTTAAGCTACTGTGGATGAGTTGGTTCGCCCATCGCGAACCGGCCGCAGCGTTTGCCGACGCCCGCGACGGCTGGACCCCTCCGCTGTCGCGGCTCATGCGTCAAACCAAAGCCCACCGCACGCTTCGATCCAACGCGAAAGCTTGCGCGCTGCAAGATCTCAAGAATTTCGCGCGGCATGGGACTGGTTTCGACCGATCTCAGAGCTTGGACGGCAGATGCTTGCTCATGCTGACGCGCGGTTCGATCGCGTATCCGGCTTCCTCATAGAACCGAACGACGGCCGAGTTGGTCTCAAGGATTTGCAGGTTGATCTTGATACAGCCGAGCGACGCCAGACGCCCTCACGCCGCCGCCTTGATCGCGACGATAAAGAGCCGCGGGTAGGCGAACAGAGTGCGGCCGTCAGGCTGGACGGGGTAGGCGTCCTTGAGGCCAGAGCGATAGCGCGCGAGAAACTCGCAGCGCTCGTCGTCGCCGAGCCGCTCGAGGAACGGTTGCAGGGTCGAACCGGCGAACCAGTCCGCGATGCTTTGCGGCCCGTCGAGCGGATGAACGTAGGTCGTCATCCAGGTGTCGACTTGTGAAGCGGCGGGCCGCAGCCAATCGTAATAATCCTCGTAGCCGGCGATGAGGGGCTGCGTCTTGGCGATCGGCACCAGGCGCGACGACCAGGGCCCTTCGGCCGCGACCATGCGCATCAGCGCGTGCGAGGATTCGCGCGCCGTGTTCGGCATTTGCGCCGCCAGCGCTCCGCCAGGGGCCAGATAAGACATGAGGCGCGGAAAGAGCCGCTCGTGTTCGGGCAGGAATTGCAGCGCAGCGTTGGCGAAGATGAGATCCGGCTGCTCGTCGGGCGCCCAATCCGCAATGTCCCGCTTCAGGAACTGAGCCTGAGGCGCCCGCACCCGCGCATGCGCAAGCATGGCGTCAGAAGTGTCGAGGCCGACGACGCGTGCGTCCGGAAAACGACGGAGAAGCAATTCCGCGCTGTTGCCGGGACCGCAACCCAGGTCATAGACGAGACGCGCGGAATCGAGAGGAATCCGAGCAAGCAGATCGCGCGCGGCGCGCATCCGCTCGGTCTCGAACTTCGAATAGAGGGTCGGGTTCCAGTCGCTCATCAGCATGGGTTCGACGCGCCTCGCAATGGCGCTCCTCATGTCGCGATATAAAGGCGGAAAGCGGGCGCGCCCTTAGTTGAGCGGGACGAAATGATTGATGACGAGGAGAGCCACGAGCAACGCCAGACCGGTCCCGAGGCTCCAGCCAATCAGTTTCTTCTCGATCGGCAGCAGCGGCTCGGGAGTACTCGTCGCTTCGCGCACATCGGGTTTAAGCATCGGAAGTTTCCTCAATCAGGACGCAAGCGGCGGTTTGACGCCGGCGAAGAAGAGCCACGAGATCACAAACCCGACCCAGACGACGAAGCCGAACAACGACACCAGATAGACCGCCGCAAGCTTGGCGAAGCCGTCCTGCCAGAGCTGGCGGAAGTTCGACATCACGCCGATCGAGAAGAAGGTCAGCACGAAGAAGATCACGCGCAGCCCATTGGCTTCGCCGATCGCCGCGGTAAGCTGGCCCGACGAGCCCGCCGCCGTTCCGAGCGCAAGCGCCAGGGTGACGAGGAACGTCGCGACGAAGCCGAGGATGAACTTCGGGAACCGCTCCCAGATTTCGCCGAGCTTGGCCTTCGAGCCGCTCGCCTGCGGATTGATGTAGTTCGTCCAGATGTACGCAAGAATGAAAGCCCAGACGCCGATGAAGACGTCGATGAACACCTTCACGGTCGCCGTCACCGTCAGCATCCAGCCCGGCTGATAGGCGATGCCTTCGGCTGCGGCCTTGGCCTGAATGAGCGATTGCGTGATGCCGCCCGCCGCCAGCGCCGCGCCGTCCGTTTTCACCGCAAGCCCCATCCATGCTGCTGCGACCAGCGGTTCATGCGACATGAAGATTTGGGCGATGAACGGCAGGATCAGCACCTCGATCACTGCGAAGACGACCACCAGCGACGACACGAGGATCGGAATTGGGGACGGGCGCGGATCGCGCCGCCAGTCGCGATCGCCGCCGCGACGCCACAGATCGAAACGCCCGAAGCGAGCGGCGCCGCCCATTCGCGGCTGAAGCCGAAGCCCTTGCGCGCGATCAGGTAGACGATCGGCCAGTAGATCAGATAGGCCTCGATGATCGCGGCCACGCCGCGCAACATCAGCGATGACGCCAGCGTGAGCTTGCTCGCCATGGTGACCGCGATGAAGGCGCCGAGGATGACGATCGCGATCTTGATATAAAGCTCGGGACGAATCGCGCTTCTGAGCCGGTCGGCGAAGGCTGGAAAGACATTCGCGATCACGAGGCCAACGAGAAGCGCGACGATGTATCCGCCTTCGTTTGTGAGCTTGAGCGACCACGAGACGCCGAACTTGGCTTGATCAGCGGGCGTGACCGTGGCGAGATGCGCCCAAGAGCCGACGAACCAGCTCGCATAGGCAATCGCAAACACACCCGTAAAGGCAAGCGCGAACCGCCTGACGTCGTCGCCGAGCAGATACGCGCCGGCCGACAGAACCGCAGTGAGGGCCAGGTATGTGACAACGAGCGCGCCGGCGCCGCCGAGGCTCGAATAGGCTTTCGAGACGGGCGCAAGCGCCGTCGACGGGTCGGTCCAGACCGATGTCGTCACCAGCCAACCGAGCACGTCCGCGCCGGCGAGTGAAAGCAAGGCCAGCAGAAAAACGCCGAGGCCGAGACCCACTGCAAGGAGGTCTTCGCTGAGCCGAGGCGGCGCCGCCGCCTGGGCGGGGAGGGTTGCTTCGGACATTTCCGGCCTTTCAATGCCGCGGGTGGCCTGTTATTAGTTGATTCAATCTATAGACTTTTGGTAAAAGGTCAATCGGACGAGCGAGACATGGGTCTTCAATCATCTCGCAGTTCACAGATGTGGTGGCCGGCCAGGGCCGTACTCAGGCTCGCGAGCCGGCTGAACCAGCGAGCGGCCATTCGCGCCAAGCGCAAAGTATCGTTGCCAAACATCTAACTACATCTCCCATTTTTCTCCCGCTCTACTTTACCAAGTTCCTCAATCAATTGGATAATCTCTAGGCGTACAGTCCAAGGGGAACAAGCCGGCTTGCTCCTCGTTAATGGGTGCGGCCGAGGCAGGTTCTCACCGCCGTTGGTCGAGGAGATGAGTGATGTTCAGGCGGGCGGAAAGGTTTTCGCGCCTGTTAGGCCGCCGGGGTTCTGAGGGCGGCGCGACGGTCGCTTGCGCGGCGGCGATGCCGCTCATCGTTTTGGCTCTTGCGGTCGCGGCGGATTATGCAAACGTGTCCCGTTTCAGGAGCCGCGTTCAACTGGCGGCGGACGCGGCCTCCGTCGCTACGGCAGAGGCGATCGCGCGA
The DNA here is from genome assembly GCA_963775405.1 of uncultured Alphaproteobacteria bacterium. Taxonomy (GTDB): domain Bacteria; phylum Pseudomonadota; class Alphaproteobacteria; order Rhizobiales; family Beijerinckiaceae; genus Roseiarcus. The sequence continues at coordinate 27,688 of CAVZJI010000026.1, read as the reverse complement.
GAGCCCGACATTGCTAACAATAGCGATGACGTAGCCGGGCAAGTCGCCGCATTCGTTTTCATCGGCCATGCTCCGCGCGGAGCCGGGACGCCGACGGTCGATGTGAAGAGCCACGCCACCGCCGTGACGGCGACGGTCGGATATGTAGGCGTGGCGCCGAGCAATTTCGGATCCGCTTTCGGCTATGACGCGGTCAGCGTTGACGCTTCGTCGACCTCGCTCGCGCGTGTCGCCGATTTCCGACCAACGGTCGCTCGCTAAACCGCTCGCCTGCCGTGACGTTCGGTTTGGCGTCGACGAGAGTTATCGTGGAACGCGGAGACCGGGCGCGCCGCTCCCGACTCGCTCGCCAAGCCCTGACGGCGCAAGACGGGCACGTCGATCCGACCAAGGAGGCCTTCGGCGCCTTTCGCGGGGAGGCCCGGCCCGATCCATATGCTAAAGTCGGTCAAGCCCCGGTTTGCTCAGACGCCGCTGAGCTTAGGGGGTGACGCAGCCTCGGCACGCCCCGGACATCCCCGGTTAGGCGCGACCCATCGGCGCCAGGAAGGGCGCGAGCACATTTTCGATCCATTTCATGAATGCGCGGACGCGGCGCGACAGATTGCTCCGATGCGCCACGACGAGGGACACGGCGAGCGCCCGGCGACGAAAATCGGGCATGATCTCCACAAGCTCCCCACTCTCCAAGTATCGGCCAATCCCCAAGAGCGGCGCTTGAATCAGGCCAAGGCCGGCGAGGGCGGCGGCTTCGTAGGTTTGCGCGCTGTTGACGTGGAGCACGCCTGGCAACTGAAGCGTCGCGTAGCCGTCGCCGTCCGGATATTCCCATCCATAGGGTCTCGCGCCCAGCATCGTCGAAAAATGAATTGTCCGATGTTCCTGACGCCGGAGATCGTCTAGCGATCGAGGGACGCCTTGGCGCGCCAGATAGGCGGGACTGGCGGCGTTGACCATGCGCAACAGGCCCAGTGTGCGGGCGATCAGCGTCTCGTCCCTTATGGGTCCAAGCCGCAATACGCAGTCGAACCCCTCTTGAACCAGATCGACTTGCCGATCCGTACTCGACACCTCCAGCTCCAACTCGGGGTGAGCCGCCATGAAATCCGGCAAGGCCGGCACGATCGTTGTGCGCGCCACCTCGGTCGGAAGATCGACCCGTAAACGCCCGCGAAGCGCCACGCGATCGCCTGCGAACATCGCGTGTAGGTCATCGACTTCAGCAAGCAGATCGCGGGCGCGGGCATGAAATGCGCGTCCGTCCTCCGTCATCTGCACGCTGCGCGTCGTTCGGTGCAGGAGCCTGACGCCGACATCTTCTTCCAGCTTGCGGACCGCCGTTGAGGCCCTCCCTTTTTGGATACCCAGGCTATCGGCTGCGTGGGTGAAGCTCCCCATGTCCGCTACCGTTATGAAAATGAGGATGGGTTCGAGATTTTGCGTTTTCGTGCTTGGCATTGTTCACCGTGGAAAGAACAGTGAGTTCATTTCCTCGGAGTTTATCATACTGATGAGACACAGTAAGCTCCGATTATGGGATCCCCCCATCGGAGAATGACAAGTGTCCGAAACTATGAACCTGCATCAGACGCCTGAAACCGTGACCTTGCATCCCGCCATGTGGGCCGGCCGGATCATGAGCGCGTTTGTCGTTATCGCTCTGGCGGCGGACGGCGCTATTCAGCTTTTCGCGCCGGCGCAGATCGCGAGCATGTTGCAGGAAACCGGGTTTGCGATGGACCTGACCCGTGTCGTGGGTCCGATCATACTCGCCTGCGCCATCCTTTACGCCATCCCGGCCACCGCCGTCCTCGGCGCGATCCTGGTGACGGGCTTTTTGGGAGGCGCCATCTGCGCCCATCTCCGCATTGGTGAACTGGGGTCGCCGCCGGAAATCGTTTCCCTGCTTCTGGGCGCGATGACATGGGGCGGCCTCTATCTGCGCGATCCCCGTATCCGGGCCATTCTGCCGCTCATCCGTTGAACCAACAGGGGCAGGGCTCTGTCCCTCAAGATCAGGAGAAAACGCATGTTTTTAGTCATGGGAATCACGGGAAAAGTGGGCGGCGCAACGGCGGAACATCTGTTGGCGCGAGGCAGGCAAGTCCGCGCGCTGGTCCGCAATCGCGAGAAGGCGTCAAGCTGGGCGAACCGGGGCGTGAAACTGGTCGACGGGGATTGGAATGACTCGGCAGCCATCGGGCGGGCGCTCAAAGGCGTCGAGGGCGCGTTTGTGATGTTGCCGGCCGTCTGGGCCCCCTCGCCCGATTACAAAGAAGCCAAGGGCGTGATCGCGAACTATGTCGAGGCGCTGACCAAGGCAGCGCCGCCGCGGGTGGTAGCGCTTTCGTCGATGGGGGCGAACAGGAGCAACGGGCTTGGGATGATCACCGCCTTGTCGCTTCTGGAGCAAGGTTTTCGCGAGCTGATATCGCCGATCGCATTTGTGCGCGCAGGTGGATTCTTCGAAAACTTCCTTTACGGCTTGCAGGTCGCCCAGGGCGGAACGCTGCCGGTCACCTACAATCCGACAAACCGGAAATCGACCATGGTCGCGACGAACGACATCGGCGCGGAGGTCGCAACCCTTTTGACCGGGCCAGCGTGGTCAGGGCGGCGCGTCGTCGAGCTTGGTTCGATGGTTACCGCGGATGAAGTCGCGGACCAATTGGGTGAAGTTTTAAATCTCGACGTGAAAGCCTTTGCAGTCCCGCGTGCAGGGTGGGCGGCAGCGTTCGAGCAATTCGGCGTCCCGAAGGGCCGCACCGGACCTGCCGAAGAAATGTTTGAGGCCGTGAATGCGGGATGGATGGACCTCGGAGCCGAGGACACGGAGCATGTAGCGGGTACGACGTCCGCGCGCGACGTATTCGCGGCGGCCCAGATGGCCGTGACGGCGTGAACCGCGACGTTCACACCAATGAATTGGGATTCCTCCAGTGAATCAGGCATGATTCATCAGGACTCCCTCGCGCCCGGAGGCGGCCGGGATTGGCTTCGGCTAACCCCTGGCAACCGCCGAAGTCACAGAAGTGATTAGCCTCTTGCCGCCGGCCCGGGCCTCGGCTAGACCGGCGGCATGACCAAGCCAGTGCCATGGATCATCGGCATTATCGGCCTCGCGTTCATCGGCCTCGCGATCGTCTATTGGCTCACCCCCGCAGACGGCCTTCCCCACTTCCTTCCCGGGTTCGAAGCCGCATCCGATCATGTGCACCTCACGCACGCGCTTGCCTCGCTGATCGTCGCTCTCGGGCTGTTCGCGATCGCCATCATCTGGTTTCAGCTCAGCGCTGAGGATTATTAGTCTAGCCCGCGAGCCGATCGGAGGGCATGAGCGCTCGGGCGCCCGCGCCGGCTTTCGCACGGGAGATCGCGCCCTCAAAACCCGAGCTTGTCGGGCGTCGCCAAACCGTCATGAACGGTGCGTACTTAAGTTGTGCGACACGCAGACGCGGGACGGTGCGCGCATGGACATGAAAGTCATCCCAGCCGATAATGAGATTACCCAGGTCGTGCTCGACGGGCGCTTCGACATTCAGGGCGCGCAGGAGGTCGATTCCCGGTTTGACGAGCTGGCGAAGAGCAACAAGGCTCTGGTTGTCGACCTCGCCAAAGTTTCGTTCCTCGCCTCGCTCGGCATACGGACGCTGATGCTGAGCGCAAAGACGCTCATTCGCGGCGGCGGCGAAATGGCGGTCTGCGGCGCCAATGAGAACGTCGAAAAGGTCCTGCGAACGACTGGCTTCAACGAAGTCGCCGGGATTTACCCCGACTATGAATCGGCTGCTCGCACATTGCAGGAGAGGCTCGCCGCCTTCTCGAGCAAGAAAGCATGAGCGCGTCGGCGTCGCGGATCTGCTCGCGCGACTTTCCCGGCACCGTCGAGGCCGCCTCGGACGCCGAGAGCTGGGTCGCGAGCCAGGCGAGCCTGTTGGGGCTCGGGGATGAAGCCGAATTCGCGATAGGTCTCTGCCTCGAGGAGCTGTTCCTCAACGCTGTCCAGCATGGCCACGCCAATCGCGCGAGCATTTCCGTCTGCGCCGAGTCTGATGGCGTTACTGTCGAGTTCGCCGACGACGGCGAGCCGTTCGATCCGACGCTCGCGCCGGCCAAGCGGATCAACGGACCGACAGACGATTTCGAGATCGGCGGCTACGGCGCCGGGCTCATGCAGAAATTCTCCCGGCGCATGAGCTATCGCCGCTTTGAGGGCATGAATTGCCTCGTGCTAGAATTCGACGCCGGACGCAACGCCAAAGCCGGTCCGGATAATTTGAGCGCACCATGATGACATGAAAGATAGTCTGGAGCTGCGCGCCGCCATTCGGGCGATGAGCGCGTTCCGTGAGCTGTCCGACGCCAACCTCGCAATCCTGATCGAAGCGGCCGAACTTGAGACATTCGATCCTGACGCCGTCCTCATGGTGCAGGGCGAAGCCAGTGATTACGCCATGCTGATCCTGGAGGGAGAGGTCACGGTCAGCGCCGACAGCGCACGCGGCGCGATCCCCATTTCGATTCTTAAGGCCCCGTCGCTGGTCGGCGAGCTGGGATCGCTCGCGCAATTGCGGCGGAGCGCGACGGCGCGCGCGCGCACGCCCGTCACGGCTCTGCGTTTCGGACGCGCCGCGCTGGTCGAAGTCGCTCTAGCAACGCCGTCTTTGCTCATCGACATCATCAGCCGGATGGGCGAGCGTATGCGCAAGTTCAATGGCGCGATCAGCCTCTACACCCAGGCGCTGGGAGCGCTCGAGCGCCACGAGCTCGATCTCGCGCTCCTCGAGGAGCTGCGCCATCCAATTCCGGACCTTGCCGATTTCGGGCAGACCTTCGGCCGTATGGCCGAGCAGATCATTCTGCGCCGGCAGCGGGACGACGAAATGGCGAGCGCGGCGGTTATTCAGCGCGCGCTTCTGCCCCGGGTGAAAGAGTTCGCCGCCGAATCCGGCCTCGACGTTTGGGCGTCGATGACCCCATCGCGCGATGTCGGCGGCGATTTCTTCGATCTCGTGCCGCTCGCTGACGGGCGGGTCGCGCTTGGCGTCGGCGACGTCTGCGGCAAGGGCGTTCCTGCGGCTCTGTTCATGGGCATCACAAGGACGTTGATCCGCATCAATCTCCGCGAAGACTCCTGACCTGCCGGGGGCGATCCAGAAGGCGAACGCCTATCTCGCGAACAACAACGCGGGCCAGCTGTTCGCGACCGCGCTGTATGCCGCATACGATCCGCGCTCGGGCGCGCTCGAATATTGCAACTGCGGCCATCTCCCCGGGCTCATCCGTCGCCCCGGCGGCGCGGTTGAAACGCTGCCCGTGGGCGGCTTGCCTGTCGGCCTGTTCGAGCCCATGAAGCTGATGGGCGCCCAAGCTCAATTGCGTCCTGGCGATCTGTTTTTCCTCTACACCGACGGGGTCACCGAAGCCGAGGATCCTGAGGCGCGCCAATTCGGGGAGGATCGCCTCGAAAGCCTGCTCGCCAAGAAGGGCCATGGCGCCAGCGCGTCCCAATGGATTGCGCGCATCGAGGCGGCCGTCAGAGAATTTGCGCGCGGGCGGAGCCAGTTCGACGACATCACCTGCCTCGCGCTGAGACGGTGAGGTGAGCGAACGCCGTCCGTTCGCCGAGAGCTAAGCGTTCGCGCCTCGCTCTGCCGATCGGCGTCGCTCACTCGCTCATTTCAACTCCTCGAAATCGCCGGGCTTCCAAGATTTATCGAAGGCCGGCGGTTTGGGGCCGTACCTGCGGAAATAGACGAACCAGCCCTTGCCCGGAATTGTCTTGATCCACTCGCCCTCGCGCCGGGCGGGCGCGGGTGGCCGAGGGTGTCGGGGTTTGGCGTCAGCGTCTGGTTGCGCCAGTCGAGGGGCTTGCCCCAATAGATGATCTGCCCCGGCTTTCCGCCGGCCTTGACCATCTGGTCATACATAAGCTCCGTGTTGACCGCCGGCATGCGCCAGATCACCGCTTCGACCGCGCGCCGCTCCTGCGAACGACGCAACAGGTCGTCGGGTGAGGTATCAGCGGCGCCCGCGAATGACGCGGCGCTCACGAGCATCATGCCTGCGAGGAGTGATCGTCGCGTGGGTCCGTCCTGCGTTGAGGCCGAGGCGTACGGGTTCGCGCCTCAGAACTGGGAAGGCGCGCCGGCGTAAATCCGCTGGCGCCGGTCCTGTGCGCGGTATTTGTAGGCCACACACTACGGCTCGATGAAGGCGTTGAGGCTCGCCTTTCCTGCCTGCATCATCTTGCCCGGTTCGGCCGGCTCTACTCCGCGCGATATCTGCTAATTTTGATGATCGACGGCGTCTAAGTGGTCAAGGATAACGATGACACAAAAATTTTTCGACAATTTCTTTCCGAAAATCAAAATCTATCGTACAATGTATTTCCATCGCGGAAGGCATTGGGATGTCGGACGCGAGAGAGCTGGCGAGAGCGCATCCCCGCTCATAAACGAAGGCGCGTGTGGCGCCGCAGGAGGAGAGACAGGCATGCGCTTCAGACATTGCTCGCAGGGCGCTGAGACGAAGGAAGATTTTTGTAATTTAAATCGCGTGTAATCCATTGAAAAATCTGGATTCTAAAAATAAACGCTAGCAAATGCAAGTAAAATTACTTGCGATTATGCTCGTTTACTCGCTTTTACTCGCGTTTGTTGACCTGGTAGCTATGACATGGAGGAATGGGTGGAGGAGTGTGAGGGGGCCCGCGGGGGCAGCGCCGATGGGGAAAGGTCGGATCCCGGCCCGCGTATTGTGCATAGCAGCATAGAATTGTGCAGCGCAGCAGAACCTGCTATCAGCCCGACCTCTGGTCAGGGGAGGACGCGCTCGACGGCGCCGGACACGGAGACAAAGATGCAGCATTTCCATGTGGGGAACCGTCATCAGATCAAGGACGCGCCGCCGAACACTTGGGCGACGGTGCATCGCCGCGATGTGGTGACCATGAGCGAGCTGGCGCGTCGCGGATTTCACCTGGTCGACATGAGCGGCGAGGTCTGGACGATGCATCGCGAAGGCTAGCGCGCGCTGTTCGATCAAGCTTGTCGGAGGCAGTGACTCGGAAATGGCGCCGCAACCGATTGGAATCGCAAGAAACGGACTCGAAAATGGCACGGTCGGCCTGAGCTTGCCGTCGGCGGACGAGCCGGCGGCTAGTCCTCGCTCAGATCCTCGAACGCGCCCCGGTCGACGCCGTTGCCGATCAGGATCTCCCGCTTGCCCGAGTGATTGGGGGCGCTGACCACGCCCTCCTTCTCCATCCGCTCGACCAGCGACGCCGCCTTGTTGTAGCCGACCGAGAGGCGGCGCTGGATGTAGCTCGTCGACACCTTGCGGTCGCGCAGCACGATGTTGACGGCGCGGTCGTAAAAGTCGGCCAATTCCTCTGCGTCCATCGAGCCGGGGGAGGGCAGGAGGGCCTCGTCGTCGTCCTCGCTCGCCTCGTTGTCTTCGGTAATGGCGTGAAGGTATTCGGGCGCGCCCTGCTTCTTGATGTGCGCGACGACCTTCTCGACTTCGTTGTCCGACACGAAAGGCCCGTGGACGCGCGAAATGCGCCCGCCGCCCGCCATGTAGAGCATGTCGCCCTGACCGAGCAGTTGCTCGGCGCCCTGCTCGCCGAGGATGGTGCGGCTGTCGATCTTGCTCGTCACCTGAAACGAGATGCGGGTGGGGAAATTGGCCTTGATGGTGCCGGTGATGACGTCGACCGACGGCCGCTGCGTGGCCATGATGAGATGGATGCCGGCGGCGCGCGCCATCTGCGCCAGGCGCTGGATCGCGCCCTCGATGTCCTTGCCGGCGACCATCATGAGATCGGCCATTTCATCGACGACGACCACGATATAGGGCAGTTCGTCGAGCGGGATCTCCTCGAATTCGTAGATCGCTTCACCGGTCTCGCGGTCGAATCCGGTCTGGACGGTGCGGGTCAGCGCTTCCCCCTTAGCGATCGGCCTCGCCGACACGGGCGTTGAAGCCGTCGATATTGCGCACGCCGACCTTCGACATCTTCTTGTAGCGCTCCTCCATCTCCCGCACCGCCCATTTGAGCGCGATGACCGCCTTCTTGGGATCGGTGACGACGGGGGTCAGGAGGTGCGGGATGCCGTCGTAAGCGGAAAGCTCGAGCATTTTCGGATCGACCATGATCAGCCGGCATCGCTCGGGCTTCATACGGTAGAGGAGCGAGAGGATCATGGTGTTGATGGCCACCGACTTGCCCGAGCCGGTGGTGCCGGCGACCAAGAGGTGGGGCATGCGGGTCAGATCGACGATCACCGGCTCGCCGCCGATGGTCTTGCCGAGCGCGATCGGCAGGCGATGGTTCGATTTGCCGAAATCTTCGCTGGCGAGAAGCTCGCGCAGATAGACCGTGTCGCGGCGCTGGTTCGGCAATTCGATGCCGATGGCGTTGCGGCCCTGAACCACCGCGACGCGGGCCGAGACGGCCGACATCGAGCGGGCGATATCGTCGGCGAGCCCGATGACGCGCGACGACTTGATGCCGGGCGCCGGCTCGAGTTCGTAGAGGGCGACGACCGGGCCCGGGCGCACGTTGACGATCTCGCCTTTCACGCCGAAATCGTCGAGGACTCCTTCAAGCAAGCGCGCGTTCTGCTCGAGCGCATCCTGCGAAACTTTGGCGCCGACCGATTTCTTCGGCTCGGTCAACATCGTGATCGAGGGCATGACCCACTCGCCGCGTGGCCGGGCCGAGATATCGGCCGCGGACCGGGTCGCGGGGCCGACTCGCGCCGCGCCTGGCGAAAGGGGAAAGCGCCGAGCCCTGAACGCGAGGCGCGAGGGCGGCGGCGACAGTCAAAATGTCGTCGGCGTCGCGGAGGCCCGACCAGGGCGTAGGGGATGCGGGGGCCGACGCAGGACTGAGGATGGGCAAGGACTCGCTCGCCGGTTTCGAGCCGCGAACCACCATTCGGCGCAACGTCCCCTTCGCCGTAAGCAAGGCATGGATGACGGCGCCGATCGACACCATGCCAAAGCTTGGCTCATCCTCATCGTCTTCGTCGCCGAAGCGCGCCAGCGCCTGGGCGCGGGCGTTGCCGGCCGAATTGTCGAGCCCATCTCTAGCCGGGGAACGCGGCCCGCTGCCCCCGCCCGAAGCGGCGGCGAGGCCGAGGAGGGCAATTCCAGCAAGGCTGCACCCGAGCGCGATCGTCGCCCATGGCGAGACCGGAAGGACGCGGCGCGGGATCGCCAGCACGGCGTCGCCGACCACCCCGCCGAGACCCGTGGGCAGCGGCCAGCTTCCGGGCGCCGGAAGGAGCGAAGCCAGCCCCGCCGCCGCGATCACTCCGATCAAGTAGAGGCCGACTTTCAGGCGCGGCCGATCGAGCCGCCGCTGGGTGACCAGGCTCCAGCCCCAGAACGCGGGCGGCGCCAGCAGCGCCGCCGAGGCAAGGCCGATGAACTGCATCACCAGGTCGGCGGCGATCGCGCCGGGCGCGCCGAGAAGATTGTGGATGCGCGCGTTGGTCGCGTGGTTGAGACTGGGATCGCTGACCGACCAGGTCAGCAGCGCCAGGGTCAGGCTGGCCACGCTGGCAAGCGCGAGGAGGCCAGCGATTTCGGCGGCCCGCCGCCTCGGGAACTCCCGCACCGAAGCGGGCACATGGTCGATAAATGAGAATGTCGTTGTACGCATCGCTCACTCGCGGGCTCGAAGTTGCGGCTGCGCGCCGCGCCCTCGTTGACCCTAAGTCGCGCGAAGTTAATGCGGACCTAACCTTAACGGGGGTAGCGGCCACAGCCACGTAAACGCGACTGGCGAGCGCAAAAAAATGGACGCCCCGAAGGGCGTCCAAGGTCCGCGGGGAGGAACTTCGCCCGGCGGCGGCGAAAAAGCCGCCGGGCGCCGCAGTTCAGTGAACGACTTCGCCGTGCAGCGCGAGGTCGAGACCATCGCGTTCCACCTCTTCGGTAACGCGCAGGCCGACCGCGACATCGACGATCTTCAGGATGATGAAGGTTACGATCGCGTCGTAGACGATGACCGTGCCCACCCCCTTGAACTGGTTGATGAACTGCCCGACGTCGCCTTCCAGCAGGCCGGAGTGGCCGCTGAACTCGTTGACCGCGAACACGCCGGTCAGCAGCGCGCCGATAATTCCGCCCACCGCATGCACGCCGAAGGCGTCGAGTGCGTCGTCGTAGCCGAACGAGTGCTTGAGGCCGGTCGCGCCCCAGTAGCAGCCGATCCCGCAAGCAATGCCGATCACCAGCGCGCCGATCGGGCCGACGAAGCCCGAAGCCGGAGTGATGGCGACGAGGCCGGCGACCGCGCCCGAACAGATGCCGACGACCGTCGGCTTGCCGCGATGGGCCCATTCGACGAACATCCAGGTCAGCGCCGCGACCGCGGTGGCGATCTGCGTGACCGTCATCGCCATGCCGGCCTGCAAGCCCGCGCTCACCGCCGAACCGGCGTTGAAGCCGAACCAGCCGACCCACAGGAGGGCCGCGCCGATAAAGGTCAGGACCATGTTATGGCCCGGGCCCGGTTCCTTGCGCTTGCCGAGCAGGAGGCACGACACGAGTCCGGCGACGCCCGCGTTGATATGGACGACGGTTCCGCCTGCGAAGTCGAGGACCTGGAACCAGCCCTGGAAGTTGCCTTTGGAATCGACGTTGACCGCGCTCATGAACCCATCCGGCCCCCAGACCCAATGGGCGACCGGCGCATAGACGAAGATCGCCCACAGGCCGATGAACCACAGCATCGCCGAAAACTTCATACGCTCCGCGAACGAGCCTGCGATGAGCGCCGGCGTGATGATCGCGAAGGTCATCTGGAACATCATGTAGACGGTCTCGGGGATCGTCGGCGCCAGCGGATTGGGATTGTTCGCCCCGCTCGCCAGGTCATAGTGGATGCCCTGGAGAAACACGCGCGAGAAGCCGCCTATGAATGCGCTGCCGCCGGTGAACGCCAAGCTGTAGGTGAGGACGAAGTAGATCACCGTGACCAACGCCGTGATGGCGAAGCTCGTCATCACCGTGTCGCCGACATTCTTCTTGCTGACCATGCCGCCGTAGAAGAGACCCAGGCCTGGGATGGTCATCATCAGAACGAGCGCGACCGAGGTCAAAACCCACGCGGTGTCGCCGGAATTGCCGGTGCACTTCTCCAGTACCGTGGCTGAGCAGCTCGGCGGTGCGGCGGGCGCTGCTGGAGCTGCGGCGGCGCGGCGCTGCGGGCGCTGCTGGAGCCGCGGCGGCCGGCGCCGCGTCGGTCGCGGGCGCGGCGGCGGGAGGGTTGTTCTGCGCGATCGCGGCCGGCGCAGCGAGGCCGATGAAAACGGCCGCAGCCAGCGCTGGAGCGAGGCCGGTCAATAAACGTGTCAGTTTCATGGTTCAGGACTCCGAATCTGGAAGGGGGAAGCGGCGCATGGCGCCTAAAGCGCGTCCTTGTCCGTCTCGCCGGTGCGGATCCTGACCGCCGAGTCGAGGCTGTAGACGAAGATCTTGCCGTCGCCGATCTGGCCTGTGCGCGCCGCAGCGACGATCGCTTCGACCACCTTGTCGGCGACGTCCGCGTTGACCGCGACCTCGATTTTCAGCTTGGGAAGGAAGCTCACGGCGTATTCGGCGCCGCGATAGATCTCGGTATGCCCCTTCTGCCGGCCGTACCCCTTGACCTCAGTCACTGTCAGCCCGTGCACTCCGATGGCGGTGAGCGCATCGCGCACCTCCTCCAGCTTGAACGGCTTTATGATCGCCATTACGATTTTCATAAGCTCGCCCCATGGTGACGTCGCGGCGGTACTGGACACGTACCGCTTTTGTGCGGTGAAATCGGAACGCGACCGCGTCCCGCCCGAAGCGGCCTTACAAGGCGCGTGCCATGATTTGGCCACGGGTCTAACAATCTGAAAAACAATTGCTATTCGGCGCTCAACGGAGGATCTAAAATGCCTCGCCGGATCAGATGAGGCATCTGATTAGCGAATAGGCGCCTATGATTTGATCAGGTTCTCAGTCGAGGCCAATGTTTCGACCATCGCTGGAGAGAGGAGAGCGGCGCTCGGGCCAAAAAGTGAGTGAGGGAATTCCGCGGCCTGTTCAGAGAGCCCGGCCGGGGAATAAGAGAGCCTGAAACGGGTCAGTGTAATGGATGAGCACGGGACGCGCTCCATCGAGCCCAACTGTCGCCAGATGGCTCGCCATCGGATGCCTGGACGTCCCAATCTTGAATACGAAACTGTCGCCGTTGCCGGCAAGGGACGGCGTCAGCACTCTGATGACCGTTTTTATCAATCGACCGTCATGCAGACTGAAGGTGAGGATGTCGGCCGCTGGCGCGGGAATCGAGGCGCCGCGGGCGCCCTCAATCGCGCCGATGATTTCATGGTCGCTGTCACGTAGAACGGTGGAGAACGTCTTGCCTTCGCTGTTGATGTCAATGGCGGCGACGAACTTGTTGTACCCCCAAATCTCCCGGCCTGCTCGATTCGCGACTGCGGTGGTGACCGGAAGGTCCACCACATAGTTTGCCGCAATCGGATCGCCAGGAGCCTTCGCCCGGACAGTCAGCCCGACTTCGTTGTACGGGCCGATATCCGTCTTGCGATACTCGATGCAGTAGAGGTCGACCACTGCTCTTCCGTCCTCTTGCAAGACCGGTTGCAGACCTGCGCCCGCTAGAAGCTCGGACGCTCGATCAGGCGCGGCCAAAAAGGTGGCGACGAGGCATTGAACGTCGAAATAGCGGATGGGCAAGGAGCACTCAGCTCCATTGCTGAGAACGCGCCGTTGTAATGTGAGGTCGGCCGCAGGGGTCGGTTCGACGCTCACTGGCCGGGTCGCACGTTCGCTCGCGATATTCGCTTCCCGGTAACGGCAGTCGCCTCTCATCTTACCTTGGTCAAGGACAGCGAGGGCGCGCGCCACGAGATCCGCCGAATCGACCACAGGGTCGCCCTTCGTGGCGGGGACAACCTGCGTCTGCCGAAGGCCGTTCCGCGCCCGGACGTCGCCAGCGGCATCGACCGCATTCAGGAAGGCGCCTCGAGTCATAAGCTCGGCGTTGCCTCGATTGGCTGGTCTTGCGCCAGTTCTTCGAGCAAGAGCTTTGCCTCCCGCAAGTCGAGCGTGTCGAAGCCCTGCGTGAACGAGCCGTAAACTGGGGCCAGAATGTCGCGCGCACGCCCCCGTTTGCCTTGAGCGCACAGGAGGCGCGCCATGCTCATTGCGGCTCGGAGTTCCCAAGACTTTGCCTGCTGCTGGCGCGCTACCTCAAGCGCCCGGGCGAAATGAGCTTCTGCCTTTGCGACATCCGGCTCGTGGCGCCCGCAACGCTATTTCTCCGGCTACGCGATTGAGCTCGGCTTCGTGCCATCTCTCTTTCGTAGTTTCCACTGCCGTCGTCGCTTCGGAAATCTTGATCAAGGCCTCGTCGAACTGACCAATCTCCGCGTTGGCTCTCGCCAAATACGACAAAAACAGTGGCATCCACATCGTCGTTCCCGTGGATCGCAGAAATTCAACCCCAGATGTAATTGTTTGGACTGCTTCCGAGGCTTTGCCGGTCAGCGTCAACAAACAGCCTCGCTGCATCATCCCCCACCCTTCCCAAAATGACGACCCCAGTTGCTTCTGCAAAGGGACATATTCGTCGACGAGGGTCGCTGCGGTCGTGTAATCCCCGCAGTGGATATAGGACCAGACGCTGAAATTTATCACATAGACCAACGTCGCCAGGTGCTCCGCCTCCCGCGCAAGACGCAGCGCCTGCTCAATATCGCCGCGCGCGGCGTCGGGATAGCCGAGCAGCCACGATGCAATCGATCTCCAGGACAGGATTGCCGCACCGTTCTCTTGGCCGAAGAACCGCGTCGCGAGATCGCGGTGCTCGGCGGGATCATAGAGCACGATCGCGTGATCGAGATGGTCCCGTCCCTCTGCGAAGTTCCCCGGTATGCAGGAGAGACAAACCCATGATGCGGCGCCCGATCATGGGCGGCCAGGTCGCGCTCTGCCTTTCCGCCAGCTCCGAAAACTGGATGGCCAGCTCACGCATCACGTCGCCGTTGAAGGCGACGAGGTTCGCGACCCACAGGGCGTAAAGAACGGAGAATAACAACAGCGGATCTTCAGTAGGCTCTCCGAGAGCTTCCGCTCGTTCGAGGAGAAGGCGCGCCCGGTCCACGGCGGCTCTGGTTTCGGGCGCCGCGTAGCCGCGAAGATGGAGGAGCGGCGTGATGAGCTCGACCTGAAGCTTTATCTCCTCGCGGCGCAAAAGGGGCGTGCTCGGCAGGCTCGCAATGAGGTCGAGCGCGCGTCTGAGCTGTTCCGTCGCTTCGATCAGAGCTGAACGCTGAGCCGACCGTTGTCCCGCTTTTCCTAAAAGAACTGCAGCTCGCTCGACATGCCCCGCCTCGGCCCAGTGACGCGCCAGCACCTCGGGCTTGTTCTCGGCGATCTCGTCGAACTTGCTCTCGAGGGTTTCGGCGATTCGAGCATGGAGGTCGCGTCTCGGCTCGCGCAGCAGCAAGCCATAGGCCGCATCTTGCACAAGAGCATGTTTGAAAAGATAGGTCGCATCCGGCGGCGCGCCCTGGCGGAACAGCAACCCCGCCCGCATGAGTTTGTCGAGCTGCATTTCCAGTTTCGCCTCTGGCCTGGACGCGACTGCAGCCAGGAGTTCATGGGAGAATTCGCGGCCGATCGCAGCACCAATCTGCGCAAGTTCTCTTGAGCCGCCGAGTCGGTCGAGCCGCGCCATCAACGATGCGTGCAAGCTTGCCGGCACGGCCATCGCAGGAGAGGGAACCGAAGCGGCGGTCCGCAGCGCCGCGTCCTCGGAGGCCGTCTCGAGCACCGCTTTCGTCATCTCTTCCACAAACAGCGGAATCCCGTCCGTGCGTTCGATGATGTCCTGGCGGACGGCGGCAGGCAGCGGATTGTTGCCGACGATATGATCGATGATGACGTCGACGTCGCGAGGCGCAAGCCGGTTGAGGGCGAGGGTGGTCACGTGCGCCAGCCCAATCCAGGGCGCCTCGAATTCCGGCCGGAAGGAAATGACCAACAGCACGCGATGGCTAGCAATGTGGCTCGCTAGCCGACCTATCAACTCGAGGCTCGTAGGGTCCGACCAGTGCGCATCCTCAAAGACCACCAGCACCGGAGCCGGTGTTGGACATGATTTCGACTTGCCGGACAAGCGCGTCCATTGTTCTTTGCCGGCGCTGCTGCGGGGTGAGCTCGAGCACGGGATAGCGTCCGTCGTTCGGCAGCGACAGCATCTCGACGAAGAGCGCGGAGTCCTCGGCCGAAGACCAAGACTGTCTGAGAACCCTATCGAGTTTGTCGAGTTTCGCTTGCCGCGGATCGTCGCGCGCAAATGCGGCGGAGCGTTCAACATGGTCGATGATAGGATAAAGCGCGCTGTTGGTGTGCTGCGGGGAACAGAAACAACGGATGCGGAGAAAACGCTCGCCCTTGAGACGTTCGGTAAACGCGACCGTCAGGTGTGACTTTCCGATGCCGGCTTCGCCGGACAGCAGCACGGCTTGACCTTCCCCTTCTTTTGCCTTCGACCAGCGGCGGCGCAGAATTTCGTATTCCTCTTCGCGGCCGACCAGGGCCGTCATCCCGCTCGGGTGCAGCGCCTCGAAGCGGCTCGTCGAGGAACTCGGCCGCAGCACCTCCCAGACCTGCACCGGCGCCGCAATGCCCTTCAAGTCCCTTGTCCCGAGGTCCTCGAGCTCGAAGAGATGCCCAAGAAGCCTCCGCGTGCCTTCGCTGATAACGACCATGTTAGGCTTGGCGATGCTTTGCAGGCGGGCCGCAAGGTTCGGGGTCTCGCCGACGATGCTCGGAGTGAGGTTGCCCACCACGACCACCCCGGTCGCGATGCCAACCCTGACTTGCTGGCGATCGCACGTCTTTAGCCCAGCGACCGCCTAATGAGTTCAAGCCCGGCCCTCACCGCGCGCTCGGCGTCGTCTTCATGAGCGTGCGGATAACCAAAGTACACCAGGATCCCGTCGCCCATATATTGCGCGACGTTTCCACCGAACTTGGTTACGGTTTCTTCGGCACAGCTCGAATAAGCGGCAAAGACATCTCGCAGATCTTCCGGGTCCATGCCGATGGAGAGCGCCGTCGACCCGACCAGATCAGCGAACATCACCGTGACCTGACGGCGTTCGGCCTCGTCCGGTCGCCGTGACCCGGGCATATCGGGAACTTGAGACTTGGGGCCAAGCTCGGCAATTAGACGCAAAATTCGCCGACGATCCCCGAGAAATACGCCGAGCTCCTTAAGATCATCGTCCGTGAGATCCGGCAGAACGGAAAGATCGATCCGGTTTTCGGCAAAGCGGTCCGCATAGTCGGATAAGCCGTGCGAACTCAGCCACTCTCTAATCCCCGACATCCCGGCTCTCCGCAGCTTCGGGGCTGCTCCCCTTACCTAAACCCTTTCCGGCGCAACCTGCTCGCATAACGCTCTGACGCCCTGTTGAAACCCCTTCGACGCCGATGTTTCAACGGGACTTACGTAGTCCACAACACACTATTATCACACCGCGCAATGCGCACAATTGCCCATTACGCGTCGCGCCGCACGAGATAGTCAATGCAGGCGCGGAGCCAGTCGAGGTCGGGACTCGCGTGCGCTCCCACGAATGCTGAGGTGTCGAACTCGTGCGCAGCGGCGCCCGCAAATGCGCGCGCCACCTGACTCGCCCACTCGAGGCTCCCGTTGCTTGCAATGATATCGTGCAGCCGCAAAACCTCACGCGGCAGGCGGCGCTCGCGCGGCCTCGCCAGAAAGCTCCTGATCCACGCTCGGTCCGCGCTGCTCGCTTGACCAAACGCATGCGTGAGCAGAAGGGTGCGTTTGCCTTCCCAGAGATCCCCGTTGATTTCCTTGCCGTATCGCGCCAGGTTCCCCTCGAGGTTTAGGATGTCGTCGGTGATCTGGAACGCCACCCCGGTGAGGTAGCCAAAGCGATCGAACCGGTTGAGATCCCGATCGTCGGCGTCGGCGACAAGAGCGCCGATCCGTAGCGGGTGAATGAAGCTGTACCAGGCGGTCTTCTTCAGCACGAGGCGAAAATAGTCGTCCGTTTTGACCGTGAGATCGTTGTCTCGCACCCAGCCAAGCTCCATGGCTTGCCCCTCAAGGGTCTCCACGACCAGGTGATCAACTTCCTGGAAGATCCGCATCGCGGCCGCCGGCCCCAGTCGTTCGCCAGTCTTGCGAAACAGGCGCATGGCGAGGGCGTTCATGGAATCGCCGGCGTTTAGGGCAATTGGTATTCCTGCGCTGCGATGCATCGTGGCGACGCCGCGTCGCCAATCGCTGCCGTCCTCAATGTCATCGTGGACGAGAAACCCATTGTGTAGCATTTCCAAGCCGGCGGCGGCCGGAAGCGCATCTTCCGCTCGCCCGCCTAGCGCTCTCGCGGTCGCGATGCAGAGGGCAGGGCGTAGACCCTTCCCCGATCGCGCAAGAAAATCTCTCACCAGCCCATAAAGGTGCCGCTGCGGCTCCCATGTCGGAACTCCCTCCGCAAGCGTGTCGCTGAGCATGTCGCGGTACCAGCTCAGGCGCTCGAGAAAGCCCGCTGGCCCGAGGATATCGCTGGCGCCCGACAGAGGCTCGGCGATCTTCAGCATCGCGGCTTGGGGCGCAGACAAACCGGCGAACTGGCGTATCGCCGACCGGGTCACCCGCGCTCAGTTCGCGCACGTCCGGAAGGGCGCGATCGCTGAGGTCGAGCGCGCTGGCGACGGCGTCCGCGAACGGGGCGACGTGTTCGAGCAGCGGCCGCGCCCGCTCAAGGATCGGCGATGCGCCGCGTATGGCGTGGGCCGCGACCTGCACGAGGGAATTGTCCCATGGCAGGCCGGCTTGGTAACGCGCCGCGTCGTACAATCGCCATGCCTGGAGGATTTCAGGCTCGTGCAGGGGCCACAATTCGCAGCGGCTTCCAGCGAAATCCACCGCGTCAAGCAGTCCGTTGACCGCCCGCCGCGCCGCCTCATTGGCGCCCTCCATCGTCGCCAGGTCCGTGTAAGTGCGGACGTAGTCCGAAGCGAGGAATAGGTTTGGGATACCGGTAACGGCTTCCGGACGTAAGGTCCACGAGTCAACGAGGTTGACGAGCAGCGGTTCGCCATTGGTCAGGCGACTTGGAGTAGCGGGATCGCTGCTGATGTCCGGATCGAGAAACCATGAATGCAGATCATCCTCGCGCAGCAATTCCTCGCCGGAGTTCATGGAGCGCTTAAGCTGACTCCATGTCTCTCGCACCACCTCTTCACGCGAGCAGTCGATCGCGGCGCGCCCGGTCGATCCCGGCGCGGTCCAGTCCGAAACATCGACCGACAGGACGCTATGAACCTCGCTGTCCCGGAAGAACTCAGACGGCACATCACGCCAGAACTGGAGCTGAGAGATGCTCGTAAGCGCCCATTCAGTGTCGATGTGAATTACGTGCCCATGCGTGGTCGGCAGGTTGCGGTGCAAATAGAACTGGACGCCGTTCATCCACTCGACATTGGCGGCGAGCGCGCGCAGGTTCGCGAGCGTCGGGTCGCTCGCCAGCATGCCGGCGTTCACTAATGGCGCCAATCTCTCGATCGGCAGCGCAGCTATATAGTAGTCGCCGGTCGCGACGGCTCGCTTCCCCTGCTGGCTGACAACGACGCCAGTGATCCGTCCGTTACTGCAGAGAATATCGTCAATCTGGGCGTTCTTGACGTACCGAACGCCGCGCGATTCGAGGTAAGCAAGCCACGGGTCTATCCAGACGAGATTGGTCGGGCCGTCCAGCACACGGTCGGTCGATCCGGCGGTCGGATTTATCATTGTCAGTATGAGCTGCACGAAGATGTCGCCGATCGTGCGCGTGCTCGCCTTGCGCGCCTTGGCCGCGACGAGTGAGCGGGTGATGCCCACCGCGAGAAATTTCTGATAGGCCGCGGACCGGCCTTCAGCGCCGACGAAGTCCCACCAGCTTGTCCGCTCGTACTCTCCGAGCCTGCGCTCCTTGCACGAGGTCAGGATTTGCCAGAGGCGCGCCCCGAAGAAAGCCAGATCGTCTGGGGTGAGGTCAGTGATAGGTGCAAACATCAGCAGAATGTCGCGCAGCACGGCGCCAGCGTCGCCGGGCGTGAGCGGGAAAGCGGCCGGCGTGACGAAAGCAGGCTTCCCATACTGGGTGAATCCCACCCGGGTCGTCGGCGCCAGGTGATCCGCTGCCTTGCGCCCGTCAAACGACGGCGTTCGGCGCATTGTGTCTACGACGTGCTTGTAGAAACCGGGGAAGAACCGAAATCCGTGCTCGCCTGGCAGCCGGTGGTCGATCGGACCCACGGCCCCGCTGGCGAGTTGATGTCCGCTTGTATCCTCGCCCTCGTCGACGACGGGAATGCTGCGGGCCTTGCCCCCCGCTAGGTCGCTGCGCTCGAGCACGACGACCTCAAAGCCGCGCTCGATCAATTCGTGCGCGGCGCTCATGCCAGCGACGCCGCCGCCGAGGACGACGACCCTAGTCGGCACGTTGCTGGGCGCCTTTCATGCCGCCATGGCGCTTAGTTTGGGGCCCATGCGCGGGTTCTCGCAATGCCGGCCGGGCCTACCGTTTTCTTAAAGGGCGGCATTGCCTCGGCTATTTTTTTAATTGCGTCTGCGATGTCCTTTAAGGTCGATTCGTCGTCTGGCGGGTCTTTAACCACGGTCTTTTTGTTTCCCTCATACTGCAGGACGTTGAGTATCTTGTCGCGCTTAGTGGTTACAACGACGGTAGAGGGCATGCCGCCGGCGCTGGGCGGCCATTTGATGGTGATCGATTGCTCTGTCACCGTAGTTGGATAAACAAGCTCGCCATCAATAAAGACTTTGACCAGGCTTACGTCTTCTTTGCTGTCGAATAACTTCAAGTCATCATCCGTTATGCCGACCTCAGGCTCGGGAGGGCCCAAATCATTCTTGTCAATAGTAATTGTGATTTCGTCCGCCATTGCGCGCACTCCCTAGATGCAATTGGCCCTCTGACCCGCTATCGGCCGCGATTGGCCAGAACCAGTGAGGTTTGCGAGCGCTCCATATCGCACGCCTAAATTTGGTTACTCGAGCTCTGACCGCATGAAGAGCTGGACGATCGCTCTGGGCTCTCTGATGCGAAGCGCGATCTTCTCGTACACGCGGAACACGAAGACCGGTTCCGATGTGACCTGCAGGAATTGCAGGCTCACGTCCGTTGCGACGACAAGCTCAACAGGCGCGCCACCCAGCGCCACGACCACGCCGCTGAATTCGCGGAAAGCGTCGAGCGTCGAGGACCGCAGCAGCGGGCCGCCGCCCAGGAATGGAATGATTCGGTCCTGAGGCATGACGAGCGAACCCACGTCCGGGGTTTGCGCGACGAGGAACAACCCTTGACCGAGGGTCGTTGCAAACGGCCCGAAGTGCCCGTTTTGCTCAAGAAGGCCAATGGCGCCGGAGACCGCGCTTACGATCGCGTGACCTCGTAGCCCTCGGGGTCTTGGGGACACTCGAAACCACTCGCGAGGCGAGGTGAGCGACCAAAGCCCCTCCGCCCTTTGCGCGCCGGTGATCTGCCAGATGCCCGGCAGACCGATCACGCCTGCGGGAGGAGCAAAACCGCCCGTGACAGTCCGGTTCGGCGCCAGCCCCCTAAAGACGATGGCGTCCTCGAGACGAGCGATGACGTTGGCGGCGCGGCGGAACAACGCCAGGACGCTCGTCATCTCCGGATCGGCCATCTGCGCATTGCGTAAGGGCACGAGAACCTGCAGCGTCGCAAGGCGGATCGTGTCCCGGTCGTCAATTCCTATACGCTCCCGCCCAAGAATGGCTTGGGCGCCAGTGAAGCGCTCCTGCGCCGCCAACGCAGCGGCATAGTTTCGCGCTATCATTGCGTCGCTGTAGTCTTCGAGGGCCTCGTTCGCCTCCGCGCTCGCCTCCGTGCGCATAGCCGCGGAAGCCGAGTACAAAATATCTTGCCTTCGTACGAAATCCGCGTCTGCGTCTAGCGGTCCGTATAACGGCAGAAAGGTCGCGGCCACGCGGGCGCGCTTCGCTTCCTCCTGGACAACTTGGTTTGCGCGGGCCCACTGCTCGTCGGACCACGGAACTTGCGGGTCGTTCGCCATCCTAGCGCCCCTCTTTTTTGGCTACCCTAACGGTGAATTTCCCCAATAGCCAACGGAAATGCTTCTCATTCGACGCAATATGGAGTCTTCGCGCTAAGCGAAGCCCCTGACACTGTCGGGAGGACGCGCGATGAGTTGCTTTGTTGCTCCCACTTCGACCGCGTAGGCGTCGTACTCCACGCGGAGCGCCTTCATGTCCACTCTGCCGACGACGAGGCATTGGGCGCGGTTGAGCCATTCGAGCTCCTTGTCCGCCGTCGCAAACGTCGGCGCGCCCGCGAACGAGGGTAACGGATCGGACTCGCCGCGCAACGCGCGCGCGTAGCCGTCTCGGCCAAGATCGACGACTCCGCCATAGGACGTGTAGATGCGCGCCCCGGTGCGCGTCTCTATGCACCCGAGCACTTGGACAATCCCGACGCCGTCCGGGCGGATGCGCATCCAGTCGGCTGCGCCAGGCAGGAAAGCTCCTTCGAGAACCGGCCCGACGAATCGCGCCTCCTCAAAGCGCCAGTTGATCCGCAGTCCGTCCGCCAGCGCGCCGACCACTTCCTTGCGCAACTGGATCGTGCAGGCCCCAAGAAATCTCGCGTTCCACGGCCAGCGAGAACTCAGATGAGACTGGCGCTGTCCTCGGCGGCGAGTTCGACGTCTCGATTGGCGTCACCCCGTTACCCACCTGATACCGGGGGCATTCGGCTAACTCCGACAGACGGGTGGAGATTGGCTGGCCGGCAAAACGAAGCACCGGCAGGAACTCAACCAGCCCGTCTGATTGCCCGGGCACAATGGCTCGAAAAATTCGTGCTTTAGCGTCCTGGACGCGTGGCTCGATCACACCGATGGCTTCGCGGACGGGGCCTCCGTTGACACGATATTCGACCGCGACGCTGTGACCTGGCCGCATGGGAGAGATCGCCACCATGATGGGCGCTGCGGTTCCCGGGGCGACCATTTGCGGCGGCCCAGGCGTATCGGTCCCGCCCCACCATAACGCCGAGCCGTCGCTCGCTTGACGCTTCGACGCAAGCCGCATGGCCGGCTCTGCCGCGAGCCTGCTATCGCCGAACTGCACACGGGAGAGTGTCGCCGGTTCTATCAAAGTCACACGAACTCCCCGCTCACAAAGGCAATTGCTGCACAGTCTGCGCACAGAGCGCAAGCGCAAAACGCGAAATCTCGGGGCGACATGCTTCGCCACGCGATTGGTCGCGATCGACGCTCCCACTCGCATCGCCGAAAAGAGCGACCTTCCTCGGCCCGACTTTTCGAGTTTCGGCGCGCGGTCGTAGGCCGGAGAATTCTGGTGGGCTGAGCGGAGGGCGCCGTTTCTCAAGCCGTCCGCCCCTCGGAAATCGGATTTCCGCCGCGGCTTTCGGAATCATCCGACTTGGGCGAACTTGCGCAACAAATGCTTGTAGAAACAAGAAATGAGTGCTATACCTCTTTCAATCGATGGATCGAGCCGGCCCCATTAAGGCCGCCTACGGGACAAAGGAGAGGAAAAAGCATTTGAGACATTTTCGCAGATAGCCTTCGGGAATGGGAAGAAATTTTTTATTTGGATTCGCTGTAACCCATTGAAAAGTCCCAATTCGGACGAATAAAACCAAATAAAACCAAGCAAAATTGCTTGGTTTTATTTGGTCGGGCTTGGATTTGCTTGGTTGTACTTGGCTGGCCCAGCCGAACCGCGCCCTCGCGCGTCGAGGGCCTACACGCCCAAGTAGCGCTGCAGCAGCGCCGGTTGCGCCTTGATCTCCGCGGCGGGGCCTTCGTGCGCGATATGCCCGTTGTTGAGGATGTAGACGCGCCCGGCCAGCGCCAGCGTCGCGGCCAGATTCTGTTCGACCAGGACGATGGTCTGCCCGCTCCGCGCCAGCTCACGGCAGGTGCGCACCAGATCCTGTACGATGATCGGAGCAAGCCCTTCGAAAGGCTCGTCGAGCAGGATGATCTTCGGATCGCGCACCAGCGCGCGCGCAATCGCCAGCATCTGCTGCTCGCCTCCGGAAAGGTCAGTGCCGCGACTGGCGCGCCGCTCCTTCAGCCGGGGAAACATCTCGTAGATGCGCTCGAGCGGCCATTTGTTCTTGGCGGTGAGCCCGGCGAGGATGATGTTCTCTTCGACGCTGAGGCTGCCGAAGATGCGCCGATCCTCGTGCACAAGCTGCATGCCCAGACGCGCGATGCTGTGGGCCTTCTGGGCGACGAGCTCGACGCCGTCGAGCTTGATGCTGCCGGTACGCCGCGCGACGACCCCCATCAGGCTTTTAAGCGTCGTGCTTTTTCCCGCGCCGTTCCTGCCGACCAGCGCCACCGCTTCGTGTTTCTCGACCCGCAGCGAGACGTCGAACAGGATGTGGCTGTCGCCGTAATAGGCGTTGAGTCCGTTGACTTCGAGCAGGCTCACGCCGCCTCTCCGTGAACGCCGCCGAGGTAAGCCTCCTGCACCTTGGGATTGATTTTGATCTCTTCGGGCGTGCCCTCGACCAGTACGCGGCCCTCCTGCAGCACGGTGATCCTTTCAACCAGCTCGAACAGCGAGTCCATGTCATGATCAATGATGATCATCGTGCGCCCGCGCGCGATGGATTTGAGCAGGGCGACCGTCTCGACGCGCTCTCGCGGGCTCATGCCCGCAAGAGGCTCGTCGAGGAGAAGCAGGCTCGGCAGGGTGGCCAGCGCCAGCCCAATCTCGAGCCGCCGCTTCTCGCCATAGGCAAGCTCGGACACCGTCGTGTCCGGTCGTCGGGTCAGATTGACGAGCGCCATCGTCTGGTCGACCAGATCGTCGAGGCCTGGAACGTTGTGCAGGCTGCGGAACATATCGAGCTTGAACTTGCCGCGGATCCGGGCGAGCGCCGCGATCCGAAGGTTCTGCCTGACTGTCAGGCGTTCGAAAAGTTGATTGAGCTGATAGCTCTTGGTCAGTCCGAGCTGGCAGACATCGGAGACGCTCATCCCCGTGATGTTTCGGCCTTCGAATACGATTCTGCCGGAAGTCGGCGCTGTCTCGCAGGTCAGCATCTTGAAGAAGGTGCTTTTTCCCGCGCCGTTCGGCCCGATAATGCCGCGTATTTCACCATGATTGACGACAAAGTCGATATCGCTGTTGGCCACCAGGCCGCCGTAGCGCTTGGTGAGGCCGTTCGCCTCGATTATGGGTCCGGCCAAATGTTCGGCAGGGCGGCGGTCCGCCAGCATCGGCTTGGCGACGACTTGGACCGTGGCGGGAGAAGCGATTTGACCGACTGCCGTCTCGACGGGTTGGGTCGTCTTTCGACGGCCCGCCGCCAGCCGATAGAGGTCGACAATGGCGCCGACAATTCCACGCCTCAAGAAGCAGACAAGCAGCACGAATACGATTCCGAGGACGAGCTTCCAGGTTGCGCCTAGATGCAGCGCATTCTGGAGGAAGTCGCTCAGATAAAGCCATACGGCGGCGCCAATCAGTGGCCCGAACAGCGTGCCCGCGCCGCCAATCGCGGTCTGCATCACGAGCTGGCCGGATGTGTCGAACATGAAAGCATCCGGCGGCATGAAGCCTTGCATGATGGCGAGTAGGCCGCCGGCGAAGCCGGCATAGGCGGCCGCGACCACGAAAGCGGTGAGCTTGTAGCCGTGGATGTTGTGACCGAGGGCGGAGGCGCGCAGCGGGTTGTCGCGGAGCGCGCGAAAGATCGCTCCCACCGGCGAGCGCACGATGCGCAGCGCAATCACTAGGCCGACGAAATACCAGAACGCCAGGAAAGCATACATCGACAGGTCGGTGTCGAAGCTCAGCTTCGTAACGCCGAGGTTGAAGCTCGGCGTCGGCACGCCTGGTAAGCCATTCTCTCCGCCGGTGAATGCGGACAATGGATTGAACTCGACGAAGAAGAACACCTCCGCGATCGCGACGGTGATCATGGCGAAATAAATGCCGGTGCGCCTGAGCGCGATCAAACCGACCAGATAGCCGACAATCCCTGCAACCAGGCTGCCGATGACAATCGACGTCAGGACGTATGGAAAGTTGCCTTCGGTAAGAAGATAGGCGGCGAACATGCCGCCTGTGCCGAAGAAGGCGGACTGACCGAACGACAGAAGGCCAGTGTAGCCGAACAAGAGATCGAAACCGAGCCCGAACAGGCCCCATATCAGGATGCGATTAATGGTGGTCAGCGAGAAGCCTAAGTGCGGGAGCACAAAGGGCGCGGCGAACAACACGATGACCGTCAATATTTCGGCGATGAAGGGGTGCTTTATGTTCATGGGCCAGACCGCGTTCACTCGCGGCCTGCCACGCCGAGAAGTCCATAGGGGCGGATCACCAGCACCAGCGTCATTGCCACGAACAACATGACATACGCATAGCCGGGATTGAACATCGACGTGATGCTGATGATCTCGCCGGCGATGAGGCCTCCGAGCACCGCGCCCGGAAACGAGCCGACGCCGCCAATAACAACGACGACGAAGGTCTGAACGAGGATCGATTCACCAATGTCAGGCGAGATTGAGACGACCGGAGCATTGACGATGCCCGCGAAACCGGCAGCCATGGCGCCGATGCCGAACACCATCATGAAGATCTTATTGACGTCGATCCCCAACGAATCGACCATCACGGAGTTTTCGATTCCAGCCCGCACGATCATGCCGATGCGGGTGCGGTAGAGCACGAAATAGAGCACCAGCAGCGCTATTGCGATAATGCCGAGCAGAGCGAGTTGATAGGTCGGATACATCATGAAGCCGAGCGACGTGATGCCGACAATCGGCGGCGGCACCGTCTTCGACAGGCTGCCGAAGAAAAAGCGCACGACCTCCACGAAGACGATGCCAAGGCCGAAAGTGACGAGAAGCTGGTCCTCGTTTGGGCGCGTGTAAAAATAGCTGATAATCAGCCGCTCCATCAGCACCCCAACGAGCATCACAAAGAGCGAACCAGCGATAACCGCCAGGATAAACGACCCGGAATAGGCGTAGGCAACCCAGCCGGCGTAGCCGCCGAGCATGAACATCGCGCCGTGGGCGAGGTTAAGCACGCCGAGCGTGCCATAGATGATCGTTAGGCCCGACGAAATCAGCGCGAGAAGCGCGCCGAGCACCAGTCCGTTGAAACACTGCGATATGAAAGCTTCCCAGTTGACCACGCTTCTGCCCGCTGCCTCAACGCCGATAGTTAGCCTGTCCCGCCAGGATGTCTCTTATCACGAAGAGCGAGCCGCCAACGGTGTGAGCATGAAGCGGCCGGATATCGAGGCGCGAACACACCTTTGCGCCGACTGGCGGGTTCGCCGTGGAGGTAAGGGCCCTTCTCCACGCGGAGGGCCCAGAGAAGCTTTAGCGCTCGTCAGGTATAGGCGCCGAGGTCGCAGCCGAATGCGTCCGGCTTTTGCATGAGCGGCTCGCCCGGCACCACTTCGAGCACTTCCCAATAGTCCTCTTCGTTCTTCATGTCCTTCGGCGCCTTGCCTCGGACGATGACGACGGGGCGGATCAATTGATGATCCTGGGGGCGGAAACGCACGTCGCCAACCATCGATGGAAACGTCTCGCCCTTCTCATACTGCTTGATCACGTCCGGTGGGTAAAAAGTGCCAGCCTCCGAGACCATGCGCGCCCAGATCGCAAATTGCATATAGCTGTTCTCGGCGCCCCATTCCGGCCTGTAGTTGTACTTCTTCTGGAAAGCGTCGACGAACATTTTGGCCAAGGGGTACTTGTCCTCCAGCGTCCACCAGAAGTCCGTGGCGGCGAATACGCCTGCGGTGAGTTCGGGACCCACTTCCTTGGCGAGGAACGGGACCTGATAGGGGATCACCATGTTCATCTTGGGGGTCAGGCCGAACTGCTTGGCCTGTTGCACCGACAGCACCGCGTCGCGGCCCCAATTTACGTTGATGATGAATTCGGCGCCGGAACTCGCGATGTTGGTGAGGTACTGGCTGAAGTCCTGCGTCCCGAGCGGCGAAATCTGGTTCGTCACCATCGTCCAGCCGCCCTGCGAACTGAGATAGTCGTTCACCGACTTCGTTACAGTATGGCCGTAGGTGTAGTCCGGCGTCATGAACGCCGCCTTCTTGTCCTTGCCGAAGTTCTTCAGCAGCACCGGGCCGATCGCGTTGGCGGCAGTTTCGCCATAGAAGCACTGCCGGAAGCCGTAGCGCACGCAGTCCTTGCCGGTCGTGTCGTTCGAGCCGGAGATGGCTACGAGATAGAGAATCTTCTCGCGCTGGGCGAACTTGTTCAAAGCCACGGCGACCGCCGACGAGGTCGACCCGGTCATGGCGATGATCTTGTTTTCGTTGATGAAGACTTGTTGCTCCTGCACCGCGTTGTTCGGCTTGGCGGCAGAGTCGGCGACGACAAGATTGACCTGCTTGCCCAACACGCCCTTGGTCACCTTGGGCGCGATCTGCTTGATCAGGTCATTGCCATCATTGAGGTGTTCGACCGCGAGCTGCATGCCCTTGAGCTCATCCTCGCCCTGGACGGCATAGGCGCCCGTACGAGGAACCGCGGCGCCGATCGTGAC
>CAVZJI010000025.1:0-267435 GCA_963775405.1 uncultured Alphaproteobacteria bacterium | reverse complement strand
ACAGCCACGGCGCATGACGCACTCGTGCAGGGTCATCCGAAATTGGCGTCGAGGGCGATCCGCGTGAGATCCATCACTTCAGCGCGCTGATCATCTGCCGAAGCGCGCGCAATTTGTCGGCCGCCGTCTTGCCGGTAGCCTACGAGCGATAATATCTCAGGGCGACCGGGCCGAAATCCGCCTCGCCAGCAGGGCCCGCGCGCCTGCAGCACTGGATAGGCTGCGCCGTCGACTAGAAGGTCATTCAGGCGCTTTATGTCGCGCAACAGGTCGAGAGGCGGGACCTGCCTCCCATTGCTCTTCCGCAGCTGGGCGAGATGGACGCGGATCGCGTCGGCCTCGCGGCGACGAAACTCGCTTTTTTGCTTGGTCAGCGCCCGAGCCGCGCGGATTCCCCGTCATAAAGATTGAGGCGGCTGCGCCAATTCCGCCGCGTTACGGAGCGCTGGGTCCGCGAACTGTCGGGGCGCTTTCGATCTCGCCTAAGAGCCAAGCGGCCTGCGCCAGATTCGCTGCTGCTATGGGCCGTACATCGTGGCCGAAACGGATCCGCGCCTGAGCATCGAGGTTCGCCGCGTAATCGGCGAGCGTGCGTTCCAGGAGGGCTCGGGCCTCCATGAGATCGCCCTGCAATAGACACGTCGAACCGAGAATTCTTCTCGCGACGGCCGCTTCGGTGGCGTGGCAACCTAGCTCGGCCTCCCATAAGAAGGTCTCGGCCAGCCTTCGCGCTTGGCGGAGTTCCCCCCTCATGTGGCTTCGCGCACACTGCGCATAAGAGATGGGTAATTTTTCGGTGTCGTGTGCTCTAAACTCGCCGACGCGAGCGACAGCGGCCCTTGTTTCCTCGGCGGCAAAACCCTTAGCGGACATCACCGCTATCGCGTAGTCACTTCGCCATCTCGACTGTTGATTCACAACAGACGCATCTCTCGTCCTATGCCGCGACCCTCCTCCCTCCCTATCCGCTATCTCGATCGCCTTGCCCGATCGCGAGATCGTCGAGACCGGCCTCGGTGAAATGGTGCGCGAGGGCTTCGGGCTCGGCCGCCGCGCTTTCGGGTTTGTCCCGGAGGATTTCGCCTGCGCGGCGGTGCAACGTCGACTGGCTCGGGGGCGGTGTCAGCTGAAGCCACATCCTTCGGCGACCGCGGCGCCAAGGGCCACTTCGGCTCGGGCGAGATCCCCCTCCGCGCCGGCGGCGGCGGGGCGGCGAGTTCGCGCGCAGCGGCGTCGAGCACAACGGGGTCCGCCTGGCGAGCTCCACTGGCGGGCAGAACGGGGCTGGCCCAGCCAGCGGCGTGGGCGGCGCGGCTTCCGCCGGCGCGAGTTCAACGGGCAGCGGACAGGTCCATGCGGATGCTTTCGCGTTCGGCGGGTCGGGCATCAGTGCTCTGTTTCCGCCAACGCTCAGAATCGAAGCGCCCGAAGCGCTGACGACGGCCTCCGCTCCCGGGAACGGCGCGAGCGCATTGTCCAACGCGGCCGTCGGCCCTGGCTCCTCTAGTCGCTTGTCGCCATCGCGGCGGGTCAGGCCGTCTCCAATGCCATTCTGACTCCGTCAGGTCCGGACATTGCATCGGCGCGATGTCCGCCGCCTATGGCGGATTTGGCCCGGCGGTGACGTACGAGGCTACAGCGACGTTTGATTTCAGTACACCTGTCGAAGCGCTGGACCTGAAACTGCTCTCCGATAATTTCGCGGAGAGCGCCGCCGGGATCGCCTTCGATAGTCTCGACTTGCAGATCGTGGTCAACGACGGAACCCCCCAACGCGTACTCGTTCTCCAGCCTCACCGGCTCGGGCGGCGCCGCGACCTTCTTCGCTTCCGGACATTTGATCTCACTCGGCGCGATTGGCGCGGCAGGCCAGCCCGTCGAGATCGAATATTTCCTCGACTACAACTCCGGCACATCGGCTGCCGTTGGTGACGGCTTCGGTTTCACCTGCGACCTAGTCGACCCGAGATCGCCCACCGCTGCCATTCCCGAGCCGTCGAGCTGGGCGATGCTGCTCATCGGCTTCGCTAGCCTCGCAAAGCCGGTTATCGGGCCTCGCGCAGGAGCGCGACGATTACAGCCTAGACGGCTGAGACGGCTTCGACGAACCAACAGGCGCGACCACGCAATCCCTGCTCCTAGAAGTAATTGGCGTGAAAAATCGATCTAACATAACGGGTCGCCCGGAATCCCCCAAGAACCATAAGTCGATGTGCGATAAGCTCGGCAGACATGCGTGTCGCCTAAGATTTGTCTTGATCTGTCGTGACTTACCGCCGTTCTTCCGCCCGCATAAGCGTGACCGCTTCGATCGGCGAAGGAAAAGCCGGACCGGCGAAAACCGCTATTTCACCGCCTCGAACTGAGTCGGGGCAGTCGCAGGCTGCTTGTGCTCGTCGAGGCGTCTTGCCTTCTCGCCGGCCTTCCGGGCCGATTCGGAGAGTTGGAACATCTCCAGCGAACTGTCGGATGTCGCCCCGGCCAGCGCCGCGTCGGTGTAGGCTCTTGCGTTTGGGTCGCGCTGGACGCTTCGAGCGAAGCGCCAAAGTTTCCAAAGCTTCCCGGCCGCCCGTCCGAAGATCGAGATAGTGTCCCAGACGTACCGCGGGTAGAAGATCAGCGCATTCTCAATCGGCATTCCGGGGCGCCGGTCGGTCCGCACCTTGCGGCGCACGAGCCCGGCCTCGAGCGGGTAGATATTGTAGAGCTGGCTGCTCGCCCAGAATGTCACCATGAGGAAGCAGACAGCGTCGACGCGCGCGCCGCCGGCGGCGGCTCGGCGGATCACGGTCTTCATGTGGTCGTCCGTATAGTAGGTGCGCCAGGCCGACCAATAGGCTTCCTGCCATTGTTGGCGCGTCATCTTCAAGTGGTCGCAGACGACATGTTCGAGGTCGAACTTGTTGAGGTCGGGGTCGATGTCGGCGCCAGCCTTCACCGCCTTGGCGTGATCCTCGCTGCCCGGCAGCGGCGTCAGGCAGGAGAATTGCAGGATATCGAGCGGCAGCTCCCGCTGGATGACCTCGATGTCGCGGACTATCGATTCCGGCGTGTCGTTCGGGAAGCCAATAATGTAGCCGCAATAGGTGATGGCGCGCGCCTTGCGCCAAGCCTGAAGCATCTCGCGATAATCGGCGATGTGGTTCTGCTTCTTTTTCGCGCCGCTGAGGCTATCGGGATTGATGTTCTCAAGCCCGATGAACACCCGTTTGACGCCAGCCGCCATCGCCTTTTCGACGAAACGCGGGATCTTGTGGCATGCCGTGTCGACCTGGATCACGAAACGCGAGTTGAGACCCTCCCGACGAAGCGTAATGAGGCGGTCAAAGATCAATTCCCAGTTCCGATTGCGGGCGAGGTTGTCGTCGGTAACGAAATAATAGCGAATGCCATTGGCGTAATTGGCGCGGACCAACGCCTCGATGTCGTCCGCCGTGCGGTAGCGCGACTTTCGGCCCTGCACGTTGATGATCGTGCAGAACGAGCACAGAAATGGACAGCCACGCCCGGCATCAAAGCTGGCGATCATGCCGATCGTGCGGTTGACGCGTTCGCGCGGGAGCATCGGCGCCGTCGCGCCTTCAAGGCCCGGCAGGTCGTTGAGGTAATTGTAGATCGGCTTCATCTCGCCGCGGGCGGCGTCGCGCAGCACGTCCGTGAATCGGCCCTCCGCCTCGCCAGCAAACAACGAGATCCCGAGGTCAAGCGCTGCCTTAAGCGAGTCCGGCGTCTCGGTCAGCATGGCGAGGCAGCCGGAGACGTGGAAGCCGCCGATGCATACGGGTATGCCCGCCGCACGCAATGGACGTGCGAGGTCCATGACGCGCGGGAACTGGTTGGACTGTACGCCGGCGAAGCCGACGAGGCCGCCGCCAGCTTCCTTGATCTGGCGGGCAATACGGTCGGGCCGGATGCGGGTGTTGGTCTCGTCGAGGGCAAAGATCTCGATGTCGACGTTGTCGCCCAACGCGCCATTCTCGGCGGCGTCATTGGCAATTCCATAGAGGCAGGCGAGCGAATTGGAGGGAAGCGCCGAGCGCATCCACTGGATCACATAGCCGTCATCGTCGTAGTGCGAAGGCTTGATGAGAAACAGCAGAAAGCGTCGGGATGCGGCGATATCCGGCATTCTGGCTCCTGGCGACATTATGGGCCGCCCAAATCTGGCTCTGCAGTGGGTGCTTCAAAGACCCGCTGACCGTTACCAGTCCCTGCTTGATATCGCAATTGCAGGCTTATGTTAAAGCTGAACGACGTGTTCTAATCCGGTAAGAGAGCCCGATAGGATCTTCATCGGCACGCCTACGATCTCGCCAATAGCATCTGGGCCAGCAGCGGGTGCTGAATTCACTCGGAATTGCAAGGCCAATCCCAATGAAACGCAAACTCATGGTCATAGGCATCGGCGCGGGGAATCCGGATTTCATCACGATTCAGGCGATCAAGGCGATGAATCGGGTTGACGTCTTCTTCCTCCCTGACAAAGGAATCGAGAAAGCCGATCTCAGCCGCGTCCGCCGCTTGATTATCGATCGCTACGCCCGTGATCGGCCATTTCGAACTGTTAAGTATCACGTCCCCTCTCGGCGTCGAGAGAGCGACGATTACGAAGGCGCGGTATCGGCATGGCATGCGGATGTCGCCGACACCTTCGGTCGGCTGATCCTGGAAGAACTCGATAAATCTGACGTTGGCGCTTTTCTGGTCTGGGGCGATCCGACGCTCTACGACAGTACACTCAGGATTCTTGAGCAACTCCGCGCGAAGGGCGGCTTCGAGCTCGACTACGACGTCATTCCCGGGATCAGCAGCGTTCAGGCGCTGGCGGCGCAACACCGGGTGGCGATCAACGCGATCGGCCGCTCGGTCCTGATAACAAATGGAAAGGAGCTGGCCGACGGCTTTCCCAACAACGTCGACAGCGTCATGGTTCTGCTAAACGCCGACAAGGCTATGCGCAGCGCCGACGGCGAACTCGAAGCTTATTGGGGCGCCTATGTCGGAATGCCGGAAGAGATCCTGGTTTCGGGCAAGCTCAAGGACATCGTCGATGATATAGCAAGAATGAGGTTCGCCGCGCGGTCCGAGAATGGCTGGATCATGGATTGCGTGCTGCTGAAGAAACCGCACGGAGAAGAAGAGGATTAGGCGGATCCGACGGGACATTGCTCGCCAGCAATCAACGGCCTGAGTGCGGCGCTTGAGTTTATCCGGACCGAGAAACCGGACATCGTGATGCTCAGCTACAACCAAGGACTGAGGGGATGGGAGAGGTAGGACGTTTTTGTTCTCCGGCTCTGGAGCGGATGAAGTGACTTGTGCGACTTTACCTCGTGCTGGGAGAGTCCATTGCGCCAAAACTTGGCTGATTCCACGATGAACATTGGGACCAATTGGGTTTCCAAAGATTTTATTTTTAATTCTTACTGAGGTTAGCGTGTTGGTGCTAATGACATCGGTTCCTTCGACAAAGCCAATACAGATTAAAGTGCCATCTTTTTCGAGCAAGTCGGGGAGTGTTCACGCCTTGCCTCGTGCGGGCGCGGCCGCGCATAGGGCGCGTCCACGGCCGGCCACCGCGTCACGCCCCGGATCTCTTCCCGTTTCGCTCCCGAAATCTCGCGACGACTTCGGCAAAGCCACCATGGTCGAGCGGGGCCGTAACAATGTAGGGGCCGACCAGGTAGGTAGGGGTTCCCTCGAGTTTGAGAGTTCGGGCCTCAGTCGTGTTACGCTTAATGAGGTCATCGATCGCCTTGTCGTGGGTGGCAAGAGCCTTATCCAGCATGCCCATATCGACACCAGCGGACGTGACCGCGTCGCGCATACCGGCTTCGTTGTGGCCGTGCATAGCCATCAGCGCCGCGTGCGCAACCTCGTACTTGCCTTGATAGTTCGCGGCAATCGCGAGTTTGGCGCCATAGACCGACGAAGCGGCCAGGATCGGCCAGTCCTTGTAGACCAAACGTACCTTCCGATCGGTCGAGATGAAGCGTTGAAGGTCCGGCGCGCCCTGGCGGCAGTAGGGGCAGTTATAGTCGAGAAACGCAACGATCGGGACGTTTCCGCTCGGATTGCCGCCTACTGGCGCGTCGGGGTCGTTGAGGATAGCGTGAAGGTCGAGTTTGCCGGCTTTAGCCGCGGTGGACGCGATCCCGCTCCAGCGTACGCAGGCGGCCGCCGGCAACAGCGCTCCGAGAGGGAGCAGTGGCGCATTGGGCGAGATGTGAAGCGGCAGGGCTTCCCTCTCGCTTCCGCATGGATCCTGCGGGTCAGTTCCGCATTACCCGAGCGCCGCTCTTGGGCGATGCGGTCAGCTATACGATGAGCGGTGGCCCGGCCGTCCGGCGGCGTCTATCCGATGACGCCGCAAGGGATCAGATCGGAACGCTGATGCTGTTTCACTATCCGACAACTTGGAATCATGTGTTGACCGACCACGAGGTTACGTTCCGCCTGCTGCCGCTCAGCGCAACGGAGACGACGCTGACGACAAAGTGGCTCGTTCATAAGGCCGCAGTCGAGGGTGTCGACTACGACCTCAAGGAGCTTGTCCACGTGTGGACCGAAACCGACAATCAAGATCGCAGGATCGTGGAGGAAAACGCACGCGGCATCCGCTCTCCGGCATACGAGCCCGGTCCTTATTCCGAAGTCCACGAGGGCGGAACAGTCCAGTTTGTCGATTGGTACACGAGTTTTATCGAGCCCCGGGCTTGCTGAAGGCCAAAAGCCCCAATTCGCAGCGTCGCTTAGCGCGGACACCAGCAGAAGCCTTTCGCGCGTGCCCGTTGGCCAAGGTCTCGACGGTCGCCATAGCTCTGAGCGAAGCCGGCGCATCCGATCAGACGCGAAAAGAGAATGAGCGACATCTGCCCCATACAAAGGTAAAGGAGCGCCGGGACGAGACCGCCCAGGCTGAAACCGAAGGCACGGCGCCGCGCCGCCGATCCGCCAAATAGAGGTCGAAACGGGCATGCTCAGGCAGGAGGTTGGGGAGGGATCTCTCGCGGTTGCGGCGGAGTAATCACCTCGGGGCCCGGAGGAACAACAACGTCCGGTCCGGGCTGAGGCAAGTCGGGACCTTTTTCAAACTGCGGCTCTTCCCACGGCGTCGGCGGCCGGACCACATCGGGCTCAGGGATCGGGATCGGTTGGTTTGGTTGTGGAGTCGCCAAGGATGCGGGCCCATTTTTTACGCCGAGAGCAGCTTCTCATTCATGCGATAACTCCGGGCGCAGCCATCCGTTCCGGCTGAGGCGATCACGAATTTCAGTTGCGAGGCCAAAACTACTGGGGCTCGCTCAACCCTGGGCGCTCGCCTCAAGCGCGCTTTGCCACGATTGGCAGTTAGGGTGCGGAGGCTCCAAGGCATGTGTCGGCCGGCCGCAGGCG
This sequence comes from uncultured Alphaproteobacteria bacterium, assembly GCA_963775405.1. Classification (GTDB taxonomy): domain Bacteria; phylum Pseudomonadota; class Alphaproteobacteria; order Rhizobiales; family Beijerinckiaceae; genus Roseiarcus. The sequence goes on along the minus strand of CAVZJI010000025.1, from coordinate 260,040 downwards.
GGCCTTTCCCGCCTCGGCGCGAAGGCCGCCACCCACATTCGTGGCGCCGCATCCCGGATCCGCTTGATCGCTCTGTCGTTCCCCACGACTGTAGAGCGGCCGATCCGAAATCCGTAGGCTTGGCGAGGCCTTATTGGATGCCCCGCTTTGGAGGGCATGAGAGGCAATGCCTTTCGGCCGTTTCCACGTTGTTCTAGGTTCTCACGCCAAGCCGTCGTCAGGCTGCAGGCCATATCATCGGATCCGGACCGTAGCGTTGCGCCTGCGCCGGCATAAGGACTATGAAGGCGACGCGACCGTGCCGCAGCGCGCGGGAGACCGAAAGGAAGCAAGCGATGACCGAACTCGGCGTCGTCAAGCGCAAGGTCAAGCGGGCGGAACGAACCGCAGTCGAAGCGCTCGGGCGCTATGGCGTCGCGACCGTGCACGAAGCGATGGGGCGCGTCGGCCTGATGAAGCCCTATATGCGGCCGATCTATCCGGGCGCGCTCATCTCCGGCACGGCGGTCACGGTTCTCCTGCACCCGGGCGACAATTGGATGATGCATGTCGCAGCCGAGCAGATCGAGCCCGGCGACATTGTCGTCGCCGCCATCACCGCCGACTGCACCGACGGCTATTTCGGCGATCTCTTAGGGACAAGCTTCATGGCGCGCGGGGCCAAGGCCCTCATCATCGACGCTGGCGTGCGCGACGTGAAGACTCTAACCGAGATGGGCTTTCCCGTCTGGAGCAAGTGCGTGAGCGCCAAAGGCACAGTCAAGTCGACGCTGGGCTCGGTCAATATCCCGGTCGTTTGCGCCGGCGCGGCGGTGAACCCGGGCGATGCGATCGTCGCCGACGATGACGGGGTGGTCGTGGTGCCAGCCGAATGGGCGGCGAAGACCGTTGAGGCGGCAAAAGTGCGCGAGGCCAACGAGGACGACAAGCGCCAGAAGCTCGCCGCCGGCGTGCTGGGACTCGACATGTACAAGATGCGCGAGCCGCTCGAAAAGGCAGGCCTCAAATATGTCGACTGAAGGCGCCGTGCACGACGCGGGCAAGCCCGTCAGCGGGCCGTTCGAGAAGACCAAGGGCTGGCTCGACTGGTTCGAGGGGCCGAGCAAGCCCAGCTTTTCGCTCCCTCCCGGAGCCATCGACGCGCATTGTCATGTGTTTGGGCCTGGGGCCGAGTTCCCCTACGCGCCCGAGCGCAAATACACCCCTTGCGACGCCAGCAAGGCGCAATTATTCGCCTTGCGCGACCGTCTCGGCTTCGATCGCAACGTCGTCGTGCAGGCGACTTGTCATGGCGCCGACAACAGCGCGATGGTCGACGCCTTGCTTTCGAGTGATGGCAGGGCGCGTGGAATCGCGACCGTCAGGCGCGACGTCACCGACGCGGAATTGAAGCGGCTTCACGAGGCGGGCGTGCGCGGCGTGCGGTTCAATTTCGTCAAGCGACTGGTCGATTTCACGCCGCAGGACGAGCTCAAAGAGATCGCGGAGCGCATTATCGAGCATGATTGGCACATCGTCGTCTACTTCGAGGCTGCCGACCTGCCGGAGCTTGCGGATTTTCTCTCCGAACTTCCGACGACCATCGTGGTCGATCACATGGGCAGGCCGGACGTGACGAAGCCGGTCGACGGCCCGGAATTCGCGCGCTTTCTCAAATTTATGGACGACTACGAAAACGTCTGGTGCAAGGTGACCGGCGCCGAGCGCCTGTCGGTTTCCGGTCCCCCCGCGCTGAATGGCGCTAAGAACGCCTATCGCGACGTCATCCCGTTCGCGCGCAAAGTGGTCGAGGAATTTCCGGGGCGGGTGCTGTGGGGCACCGATTGGCCGCATCCAAACCTCAAGGACCACATGCCCGACGACGGACTGATGGTCGATATGATTCCCCATATCGCTCCCGCATCCGACCTGCAGGACTTGCTCCTGGTCGACAATCCGATGCGGCTCTACTGGCCTGAGGATAGGAGACGCTGAATCATGGCCCTCGAAAAACCTTATCTCGACATTCCCGGTACGGTCGTCTTCGACGCCGAACAATCGCGCAAAGGTTACTGGCTCAACCAGTTCTGCATGTCGCTGATGAAGGCCGAGAACCGCGCCCGCTTCAAGGCCAATGAGCGAGCCTATCTCGACGAATGGAAGATGAGCGAGGAGCAGAAGCAAGCGGTCCTTGTGCGCGACCTCAACCGCTGCATCGAACTCGGCGGCAACATCTACTTCTTGTCAAAGATCGGCGCGACCGACGGCAAGAGCTTCCAGCAGATGGCAGGCTCGATGACCGGCATGACGGAGCAGGAATATCGCGACATGATGATCAAGGGCGGCCGGAAGATTGAGGGAAACCGCAGGATCGGAGAGCACGGCGACGCCCAGCGCCCACGGAAGGACGCCTGAGCATGGCCCGCATCACCGCCTCCCTTTACACCTCGCACATCCCAGCCGTCGGCGCCGCCTTCGACCTTGGCAAGACCCGGGAAGATTATTGGAAGCCGGTCTTCGCCGGCTACGATTTCGACAAGCAATGGATGAAGACGCACAAGCCCGACGTGATCTTCGCCGTCTACAACGACCACGCGACCGCCTTCAGTTTAGCGATGATCCCGACCTTTGCGATCATGACCGGGCCGGAATTCAATCCGGCGGACGAAGGCTATGGCGCGCGTCCGGTGCCCACAGTCATCGGCGACCCGGAGCTGGCGTCGCATATCGCCTCGGAGGTGATCCAGCAGGATTTCGACCTGACCATGGTCAACGAGATTGACGTCGACCATGGTCTCACCGTGCCGCTCTCGTGCGTGTTCGGCGAGGTCAAGGAATGGCCGTGCAAGATCATCCCCTTCGCGGTCAATGTCGTGCAGCACCCCGTGCCCTCAGGCGCGCGCTGCCTTGCGCTCGGCCGGGCGATCGGCCGCGCGATCATGAGCTACCCCGAGGACATCAACGTCCATATCTGGGGCACCGGCGGCATGAGCCATCAGCTTCAGGGGCCGCGCGCCGGGCTCATCAACAAGGACTGGGACAACAAGTTCCTCGACCGGCTGATCGATGACCCCAAGGGCCTGTCGAAGACGCCCAACATCGAATACGTGCGTGAGGCCGGATCCGAAGGCATCGAACTCGTGATGTGGCTGGTTGCGCGCGGCGCAATGGCGGATGTCGTCGCGGGCGGCGCAAAGCCGAAAGTGGCGCACCGCTTCTATCATGTGCCGGCGTCCAACACCGCTGTCGGCCATCTCATTCTGGAGAACGCGCAATAGCGTTTCAGATCCTTGTCATTCCCGGCAGACCGAAGGTCTGACCGGGAATCCATGAGGCCGCCGTCTTTTGTCAGCTCTGGATTCCCGATCGTCCGCTTCGTGGCCGTCGGGAATGACAAGGCAAAATGTGAGCGAGGTTTCGCATGCCCAAAACCCTGAAAGTCGCGCTGGCCGGCGCCGGCGCCTTCGGCCTCAAGCATCTCGACGCGATCAAGGAGATCGACGGGGTCGAGGCCGTCTCGCTGGTTGGCCGCGAACTGGACAAAACCAAGGAGGCGGCGGCGAAATATGGCGTTGGCCACGTTTCGACCGACCTTGCCGACAGCCTGAAAGTTCCGGGGCTCGATGCGGTCATTCTCGCGACGCCGACGCAAATGCACGCGGCGCAAGCGCTGCAGTGCCTCAAGGCCGGCAAGCATGTGCAGATCGAGATTCCACTCGCCGACCGCCTGAGCGACGCCGAGGCGGTGGTCGCCGAGCAGAAGAGAAGCGGGCTCGTCGCGATGGTCGGCCACACGCGGCGTTTCAATCCGAGCCATCAGTTCGTAAGGCGGCGCATCCTTGATGGTGAGTTCCATATCCAGCAGATGGACGTGCAGACCTATTTCTTCCGCCGCGCCAACATGAACGCGTTGGGACAGGCGCGCTCCTGGACCGATCATCTGCTCTGGCATCACGCCGCCCACACGGTCGACCTCTTCGCCTACCAATGCCGCTCGCCAATTGTCAAAGCGAACGCCCTGCAGGGACCGATCCACCCGACGCTCGGCATCGCCATGGACATGAGCATTCAGCTCAAGGCCGAGAGCGGCGCGATCTGCACGCTGTCGCTGTCGTTCAACAACGAGGGGCCGCTCGGCACCTTCTTCCGCTATATCGGCGACACGGCGACCTACATCGCCCGCTACGACGATCTCTATATTGGCAAGGACGAGAAGATCGACGTGAGCCAAGTCGATGTCAGCATGAACGGCATCGAGCTTCAGGACCGCGAGTTCTTCGCCGCCATCCGCGAGGCCCGCGACCCTAACGCCAGCGTCGCGCAGGTGCTGGCGTGCTACCAGGTGCTCAACGGGCTCGAGAAGCAACTCGCGGCGGGCTGAATTTTCATCGCCTGCCGCGCGCCCCTTAATGGCGGCGGATGGCGCAAGCAGCGTGCTTAGTGGGCGTCCGCCTGCCCATTTGGGGCGTCTGTCGCGGAACGGGCGAAGTTGGTCGCCAACAAATGCCACGCTGCCGACTGATCGCGAACGAAGCGAGCGATGTCCGGATCGAGTCCGGCGCGAATCGTGTCTGCCCAAAGGGACGCGCGGCGCTGGCAGAGTGCGGCCAATTCGTGTTCCCTGGCGATCCGCGCGGCGCGCCGACACGAAACCCCCTTGGCGTCGAGCTCGGAAGACGGCTTGGCGTGGTTCGCGGTCGCAAACGTCACGCACCGCGCTGCCGACGGCGTTTTGCTTTGTTTCGGAGCGGGGGTGTCAGGCCGAGACTTTTCGGCGAGAGGCTGGCCGAGGCGCGCCGAGGCGCTCACCGTGTCGCACGGGCGGACCGTGCGGGCGGGGGGTTCGTAAGTCATCGTGTCTACTCCATGAGGTGGGCTAGCCCTCGTTCGCACGCGTTTAGGTATGGGCCGGACGCGACGAACGCTGTGATCTTCGTCACACAATGGGATCACACCGCCGTGAACGGCGTCGAATAGCGGAACCGCGAGTTCTTCGCCGCCATCCGCGAGGGCAGAGAACCCAACGCCAGCGTCGCGCAGGTGCTGGCGTGCTACCAGGTGCTCGACGGCCTCGAGCGGCGGATGGGGTGAGCGAGCCCTTCGGCTATTGCGGCCGAGGATCGAAAGCCGGAAAGGCCGCGCTCGCCGGGCCGCCTGTTCCTAGCGTCAAAGGGCCATTGACATGTGTCGCGCATGCGATCATCTTTTTTGCATGTCGAAGATGGTCCAGATCCGAAACGTCCCCGACGCGCTTCACCGCCGCCTGAAGGCTCGCGCAGCGCTCGAGGGCAAATCGTTATCCGACTATCTCCTTGCTGAGATTGCGGAGAGCGCCGAACGCCCGACGGTCAGCGAATTGCGCGCCCGGCTCGCCGGGCGGAGTCCTGTCTCGCCGGCGCGGAAGCCCGCCCTCGTCCTGCGCGAGGAACGCAACTCCCGGTGATCGTCGTCGACGCTTCCGCCATCCTCGAAGTCTTGCTCCGCACGCCAGCCGCGCCAGCCATCGAAGAGCGTCTGTTTGAACGCGGCGAGGCCCTTCATGCGCCGCACCTTATCGACCTCGAGGTCCTTCAGGTCCTGCGGCGCTACGCGGCCGCCGGCGAGATCTCGGCCGAACGGGCGCGCGAGGCGCTCGACGATCTCGCCGCGTTCCGCTTGCACCGTTGGGCGCACGACGCGCTCGCCCTACGAATTTGGGGCTTACGGCAAAGCCTCACCGCCTACGCCGCCGCCTACATCGCCCTGGCCGAGGCCCTCGGCGCGCCGCTTCTAACGCGGGACAGACGGGTTGCTTCGGCACCGGGGATTCGGGTGCGCGTCGAGGTGGCGTGAGGCTCGCGCGGCCCTCCGTGCGACGGGCTGAGCCTATTGTAGACGCGATCGCTGATCGCGTCAGCCGCGGTCAACGACCGCGGCTACACGGCACGCCCTACCTCAGCTCGGCGGTGAACTTCTGGATCTTCTTGCACGCCTTCTCGAGCTGCTCGAGGGAAGTCGCATAGGAGACGCGGAAGTTCGGTCCCTGGCCGAAGGCGCTCCCCTGGACGGTCGCAACCCCTTCCTCATCCAGAAGCTCGGTGACGAAATCGACGTCGGTTTCGATCACCTTGCCCGACGGCGCCTTCCTGCCGATCGCGCCGGCGCAGGACGGATAGACGTAGAACGCGCCCTCAGGCTTCGGGCACTGCAAGTGCTTCGCCTGGCCGAGCATCGACACGACGAGATCGCGCCGCTCCTCGAACGCCTTGCGGCGTACGGGCATGAAGTCCTGCGGCCCGTTCAGGGCCTCGACCGAGGCCCATTGGGCGATCGTGCATGCGCCCGAGGTCTGCTGCCCCTGCACCATGTCCATGGCCTTGATGAGCTCGGATGGGCCCGCGGCATAGCCGATCCGCCAGCCGGTCATGGCGTAGGATTTCGAGACGCCGTTCATGGTCAGCGTGCGGGCCTTCAGTCCCGGCTCGACCTGCGCCGGTGTCGTGAACTTGAAGTCGCCATAGACCAGATGCTCGTACATGTCGTCGGTCAGCACCCACACATGGGGATGGCGCATCAGCACGTCGGTGAGCTCTTTCAGCTCGCTCTCCGTGTAGGCCGCGCCCGACGGGTTCGAGGGCGAGTTGAGCACCAGCCACTTGGTGCGCGGCGTGATCGCGCGCTCGAGATCCGCCGCCTGCAGCTTGAACCCGTTCTCTGATCGTGGTCGGCACGATGACCGGCGTGCCGCGGTTGATCGCCACCATCTCCGGATAGCTCACCCAGAAGGGCGCGGGGATGATGACCTCGTCGCCCTCGTTCATGGTGACCAGGAAGGCGTTGTAGAGGATCTGTTTTCCCCCGGTCGCGACGATCGTGTCGGTCGCCTTGTAGTCGAGGCCGTTCTCGCGCTTGAACTTGGCCGCGATCGCCTCGCGCAACGGCGGAATGCCGAGGACGGGCGGATACTTGGTCTCGCCGCGCTCGATCGCCTTGATCGCCGCCTGCTTGATGTTGTCGGGCGTGTCGAAATCCGGCTCGCCGACCGAAAGCGAGATCACTTCCCGTCCTTTGGCTTTGAGATCGCGCGCCTTCTGCGTCATCGCGATGGTCGCAGATGGCTTAACGCGAGAGAGGACGTCGGCGAGGAAGGCCACGAGACTGGCGCCTTTCGGTCGGGGCAAGGAAAATTGAGCGGCGCACCTATAGTGAGGCGAGCCGCCCGCGGCAACCCCAATCGTACGGTTCAGTCCGCGCGGGGCTCCTGGATCACGGCGAGAAAGGCCGGCCCGTATTTTTGCAGCTTGACCGCGCCGACGCCATGAATGCCGGCGAGTTGGTCGAGATCACTGGGCCGCCTCTTGGCGATTTCGATCAGCGTCCGATCGGGGAAAATTACATAGGCCGGTTGCTTCTGCGCCGTCGCAATCGCGCCGCGCAGGGCCTTGAGCGCAGCAAGAAGCTCTGCATCCGGACCACTGGCGGCGACGGCCTCCGCGGGGCGGCGCCGGCGCGCTCGGCGGCTCACCACATCCTCGCGCAAGGCGAAGGGGATGTCGCCGCGCAGCACCCGCTGGCCCTCTTCCGTAAGGATCAGCCGGTCGCGGTCATGTCCGTCGCGCCCGATCAGGCCGCCCGATTGCAATTGCCTGAGCACGCCGCGCCACTCGGCAGGCGCGCGATCCTTGCCCACGCCGAAGGTTTTCAACGCCTCGTGGCCATGCCGCAGCACCGTTTCAGTCGCCTTGCCGGAGAGAATATTCGCCAGATGACCGAAAAAGAATCGCCCCGAGGTGCGCAAAATTGCCGACATCGCCTTTTGCGCCTCGACCCGCCCGTCGATCAGCCGAACCGCGCCCTGGCAGACATCGCAATGCCCGCATGGGGTCGAATCCTCGCCGAACATGCCCAGAAGCGTCTGGCGGCGGCAGCGCGCCGTTTCGCAGAGCGCGACGAGATCGTCGAGCTTCGCCGTCTCGACGCGCTTGCGCTCCTCGGGCGCGCCGCTGTCGAGAATCTGGCGACGCCTGAGCTCGATGTCGCCAGCGCTATAGAGCGTGAACGTATCGGCGGGCAGGCCGTCTCGGCCGGCGCGGCCGATCTCCTGATAATAGGCTTCGATCGACGAGGGCATGTCGGCATGAAAGACGAAGCGGACGTCGGGCTTGTCGATCCCCATGCCGAAGGCGACGGTCGCGCAGACAATGCAATCGTCCTCGCGCTGGAAGGCGTCCTGATTGCGGGCGCGAACGCTCATGATCGAGCCCGGCGTGATAGGCGAGCGCGCGGCGGCCGGCGCGCGTAAATTCGGCCGCGAGTTCCTCCGTCGCGGCGCCGGGACGAGCAATAGACGATGCCCGCTTCGCCCCGGTGAGCATCGAGCCGGTCGAGGAGCTGGCGGGTGGCGTCCGCTTTCGGCCGCATCGCCAGAAACAGGTTCGGGCGGTCGAACGAGCGCACGAAAATCCGTGGGTCCCGGACGAACAGTTTCTGGGCGATTTCCGCCCGCGTCGGCTTGTCCGCGGTCGCGGTGACGGCGATCATCTGGACTTTGGGAAGCGCTTCCGCGACCTCGCGCAGGCGCAAATATTCAGGGCGGAAATCGTGACCCCATTGCGAGACGCAATGCGCTTCGTCGATGGCGAGAAGATCGACCCCGACCTTCCTCAAGTGGGCGATCGTGTCGTCGCGCAACAACCGCTCGGGCGCGACATAGAGAAGCCGCAGCGAACGCTCGTCAAGGCCGCGTGCGACCCTCCGGCGTTCATCGGGATCGGAGGCGGAATTGAGGCTCGCCGCCTCGACCCCGGCCTCGCGCAATTGGGCGACCTGATCGCGCATCAGCGCGATCAGCGGCGAAACCACAAGGGTAAGGCCGCCGCGGACGATCGCCGGAAGCTGGAAACAGAGCGACTTGCCGCTGCCCGTCGGCATGACCGCAAGCACGTCCTCGCCCGCAAGCGTGGCGGCGAGGACGTCCTCCTGTCCCGGACGAAAGTCCGAGAAGCCGAAGACGGTCGATAGCGCCGACCGCGCCTTCGCCATGAGCGCGGAATTGGGCGCCATCATGCGGACCCGCCCTGGCCGCTGATAGGCGCGGCGCCGGCGCTTTCCGGCATTGGGGTCGCCTCGGCGATTGCCGGGCGCAACGCCCCGACGAGATAGAGCGAGCCGGTGACGATGAGCCAGGCGTTGGCTCGGCGAGCCAGTTCGAGCCCGCGTTTCAGCGCTCGTTTCGCGTCCGGCTCGACCTCGCTGACGAGCCCAAGCGATTGCGCGAGCGCGTTGAGCTCTACAGGCGAGCGGCCCCGGGTCGATCCCGGCACATCGGCGAAGATCACGGTCGAGGCGCGCCCGCGGAGTTCGGCCACGAACCCCTCAGCATCCTTGTCGGCGGCGAGCGCAACGATCGCCACGCACGGACCGGAAAGGTCGGGCGTCAACGCGAGATCGCGCAACACGGCCTCGATGTTGAACGGCACATGCGCGCCGTCCATGATGACGGGTAAGCGTCTTGGCCCAATTTCGACGTCGAAGCGCTCCATGCGCCCGGGCAGTCGCGCGGCCAGGCGCGTGTCGGCGTCGAGGAGCGTCGCGCCGACCGGCTCGCCGGAGCGCCCGCTTACCCCTTTGCGGCGAAGCTCGCCGAGAACGGCGGCGGCGAGCGCGAGGTTGATTTGTTCGATCGGCGCCGAGGGGTCGACGCGCGTGCGCTTGATCTGCGAGCCGAGCTCCTCGGCTCGCGCCTGCAGAACACGCCCGGCTTCGTCATCGGCGCCGAGCGTCGTGACGAGCACGGCCCCGGGCTTCAGGATCCCGACCTTCTCGCGCGCTATGGCCGCGCGCGTGGGCCCAAGAATTTCCGTATGCTCGAGCGCGATATTGGTCACGACGGCGATTTCACCGTCGACGATGTTGGTCGAATCGAGCCGACCGCCCAAGCCGACTTCGATCACCGCCCACTCGACGGCCGCTTCACGAAAGATGAGAAAGGCCGCAGCGGTGAGAAGGTCGAACCAGGTTGCATCGACCGCGGGTGTGCCGGCCTTGCGCGCGGCCTCGTAGGCGTCGAGCGCCCGATCCAAGGCCCGCGCGAGCGTCGGATCGTCGACATCGCAGCCTTGAACGCTGACCCGCTCGGTGATGCGCTCGACATGAGGAGAGGCGTATCGGCCAACCCGAAGCCCAGCATGCGCAAGCGCCGCTTCGATCAAAGCCGAGACCGACCCTTTGCCCTTGGTCCCCGCGACATGGATCGCGCGAAAGGACTTTTGCGGGTCGCCAAGGCGCATGGCGAGATCCTGCATCGGCTCGAGGCCGACGCGCATTGTGTTTCGCGGTCGCCGCTCCCAGTCGGTGAGCGCGTCGAGCCGGGCCTGCGCTTGGATGAGGTCACGATTCTCGGCCATCGCGCGGTGATACCCGAATCCGCCACTTTCCTGAAAGCGGGGTTCTGGCCCCAACATTGCAGCGAGCGCCCGGCGAAAGGCGAACGCCAAGCGCGTGACCTGAAATCCACGGCATAAAGGAAAACGAAGCGGACCCGTATTTCCATTTTCAATCGGACCAGCGTTGCCTTAAAGGTGCGGCGGGCAAGCCCAGAATCGCCAGCGCTGGCGACGGGCGCGGCGGGGCAATCGGTGGACAACTTCACGGCGCAGGCAGGCGCCACATTTTCAGGGCGCGGCGGGTCGCTGAAACGGTCGTTTTCCGTCTTGGTGCTCCTGTTTGTCGCGTTCTCCCTCGTCGCCTGCGCCTCGCGACCGGAGACCGGCTTTCTCAGCGCCGTGGCCTACAGTCCTCCCGGCGCCGTCGACCACACGATGCTTGTCGCCACGACCCGCGAACGCGACGACCGGCCGGGCACGCTCTTCAATGGCGACAGGGCGGTGGCCACGAGCTACGCCGAGATCACGGTCTCGGTTCCGCCGAGCCACAAGACCGGCGAGATCGAATGGGCCTCGACGCCGCCCGGCGATCCCAATGTCGATTACGTCGTCCGCGACGAAAAATATCTCGATGGCGACAAGGCGTTCGTTCAGGCGCTGAACGCGCAACTCGCGCTGCGCCCGCCAGGAAAACGCAAAGTCTTCCTGTTTATTCACGGCTTCAATACGATGTTCGCCGAGGGACTCTACCGGTTGGCGCAGCTTGCGCACGATTCAAAAGCTCCGGGCGTGCCGGTGCTGTTCACCTGGGCGTCGCGCGGAAAGCCAACCGCTTATGTTTACGATCTCAATAGCGCGACCGCGGCTCGCGACGGCCTCGAGCACACGCTGCGACTCCTCCTCGCCAGCAACGCGGAAGAAGTGAACGTGCTCGCCCATTCGATGGGCAACTGGGTCACGGTCGAGGCGTTCCGGCAGATCAAGATTTCGGGCGACCTCAGCAACAGAAACAAGATCGGCAACGTCTATCTCGCGGCGCCCGATATCGACATCGACGTGTTCAAATCGCAGATGCGCCGCTTCGGCAAGCCGCGGAAGCCCTTCTACATCATCCTCTCCACCGACGATCGAGCGCTGTTTCTGTCCAGGACCATCGCGGGCGGCGTCACGCGGGTCGGCGACAACCCCGATGTCGATGAGCTCGCCGCGCTGGGCGCGACGGTCATCGATCTTTCGGACCTCAAGGCGACCGATTCCACGAACCACGACAAATTCGCGCAGCTCGCGACCGTCGGGCCCGAGCTGCGCGCCGTCCTCGCCCGGGGAATTCCGAGAGATCACCAAGCGAGCGACGTGGGCCAGACCGCCGTGAGCGGTGTCGGCTCAATTGTCTCGTTGCCGCTCACGATCCTCGGCGCGCCGATCAAGATCATCGCCGGACAGTAGGCGCGGCGCTCGCTAGAGCGGCGCGGTCGGAGCGGCGCGCGCGCCTTCGTCTTCGCCCGCCCTCTCCGCTCGGCTCCCTGCGCGCCGGGAGCGCAATTCGATCGGCCAGATTCGGAAAGGCGTCCTCCTTGTTGGGAAACGCCATCGCGACCACGAAATGGCGCTGGAAGGCAGGCTCGATCGCCGTCTCGATCTTCTCGATGCGCCTGACGACGCTCTCGATCTCCGCCCGGGCCGCAAGGTTGAGAAGCGCGATCCGCGCGCCTGTTCCAGCCGCGTTGCCGGCGCTCGCCACTTTGGCGAGATCGCAGTCGGGAATGAGGCCGAGCGCCATTGCATAAAGAGGATCGATGTGGCTGCCGAAGGCGCCGGCAAGCGTGACGCGCTCAGGCTTGGCGCCGGCGCGCTCCATGAGCAGCTTCGCTCCGGCATAGAGCGCGGCCTTGGCGAGCTGAATCGCGCGCACATCGGTCTGATAGATGAGAAGCCGGGGCGCGCCCTCGTGCAGGACATAGGCGAAGGTGCGGCCAACGGCCTCGATCCGGCTGGTTCGGCCAGCAAGTTCACCGTCGATCACGCCGTCTTCCGACACGATCCCAGCCAGGAACATCTCGGCGATCACCTCAATAATCCCCGAACCGCAGACGCCTGTGACCGGAGTCCCCGATGTCGCCTCGGCGAAGCCGGGATCGTCGGACCATAGATCGCAGCCGATCACCTTGAACTTGGGGTCGAGCGTCAGGCGATCGATGCGCACGCGCTCGATTGCGCCCGGCGCCGCGCGTTGGCCGCAGGAGATCTGCGCGCCCTCGAACGCCGGGCCGGTCGGCGACGAGCAGGCGAACAGGCGCTCGCGATTGCCGAACACGATCTCGGCGTTGGTGCCGACATCGACCAGAAGGGTCAGTTCGTCCTTGAGGTGCGGGCCCTCAGCGAGCACGACCCCGGCGGTGTCGGCGCCGACATGGCCGGCGATGCAGGGCAGCGCGTAGACGAACGCGCCTGGCGCCACGTCAAGGCCGAGTTCGCGTGCGCACACTTCGTAAGCCGCGTCGACGGTCAACGCGAACGGCGCCCCGCCGAGTTCGGTCGGGTCGAGGCCAAGCACCAGGTGATGCATGATCGGGTTGCCGACCAGCGTCACTTCCAGGATTTCGCCGCGAACGATCCCGGCCTCGCGCGCGGCTTCGCCGACCAGCGCGTCCATCGCTTCGCGCACCGCGCGCGTCAACTCCTTGTCGCCGCCCGGGTTCATCATCACGTAGGAGACGCGGCTCATCAGATCTTCGCCGAACCGGATTTGGGGGTTCATCGCCCCGACGGCGGCGACGACCTCGCCGCTCATGAGATCGGTGAGGTGGGCGGCGATGGTGGTGGAGCCGACATCGATCGCGACGCCTAAGGCGCGCTCGGCGAAGCCCGGCATGATGGCGACGATGTCGCGGCCCTTGCGCAGCGCGACGGTGACCTTCCATTGCCCCGCGCGCAACGTCTTCTGAAGGCGAGCGAGCGTCGCGAGATCGGCGGTCGCTTCGGCGAAGTCCCCACTGCTCGCGCAAGGCCTGTTGCAGACGCCTGAGATCGCTCGACGGCACGTGCATGTCCGGCTCGGCGACCTCGACATAATAGAGGCGGACGACCGGATCGATCTCGATTGGATGCGTCTCCGCGCGCTTGCGGATGACTTGCCGATGAACCTGGCTTTCGGGCGGCACGTCGATGACGAGATCGCCGCAAATCCTGGCCTGGCAGCCGAGCCGCCGGCCGGGCGCAAACGACCCGCGCTTCGAGGCGTAGCGGGCTTCGACCTCTCCCCATGGCGTCACATGCTTGTCGCTGGAATGAATGGCGTGCTTGGCGAAATCCCCCTCTGCGATCTCGACCTGACAGCGGCCGCAAATGCCTCGGCCGCCGCAGACCGAATCGAGATCGACCGCGAGAGCGCGCGCGGCTTCGAGCAGGTTTAAGCCTTCGGCGAACTCGCCCCGCTTGCCGGACGGCGTGAAGACGACGCGATGGGTCATCCTGTCATGCCCGCGAAGGCGGGCATCCAGACGAAGCCGCGATGTCCTGTCCGTAAAACCCTCGACAGCCTGGACCCCCCGCTTTCGCGGGGGTGACACATGCGCGATGCGCGTCCGGCGCTCAACTTGCGCATCACGCCGGCTTCTCGCGCCCGTCGTGCCTCGCCAGAATCGCCAGGCGATGCGTATCGTATTCCTTTTCCAGTCGTTCGGCCGCGGCCGCGGCTTCGCTTTCCAGATCATCGCCGCAAGCCACCGGCTCGCCGCGCCGCCACTCGGCAAGATAGGCGTCGTCGCTCTTCGCGCCGGCATGCATCGCCGCCGCGTCGATCGCGCGAATGAACCGCTCCGACAATTGGCGCTTAGCCGCCGAACGTCCAGCTTTGACGATGACCTGGCTCGGAATGTCGCGCCAGTAAAGGATGGTCAGGTTGGCCACGATGCATCCTTCCTTTGCGTCGCGCCCTCGAGAAACAAGCGGATCCCGTCGAGGCCGGTGAAGCGGCGCTCATAGGCGAGACCGAGCCTTTCGGCCGCCGCCCTGGCCTTCGTCTCCATATCGGGATCGTCGAACTGCGCCAGATGGACCAGCCTCCGGTAATTGCCGAAGTAGTCGCCGCGCAGCTGAGGAAAGCGGTCGAGGCCGAGGCCGCGAATGACGAGCGCGTCGAAATGGCGGGCGAGAAAATCGGTAAGGTAGAACGTGCCCGGCTCTTCTTCGGCGAGCGCCGAGAACGCCTCTGCTCCGGCATAGAACGCGTAGCAATGCGCGCCCTCGATGCGGGTCACGCGCTCTTCCGCCAGCACGCGATCGAGTTCGCCGCCGGTTCCGCAATCACCATAAAGGCAGAGGATCTCGTCATAGGCTTCGCGATTAGCGCGGATCTTCGCCCGCATCGCATCCGGGATTTGTTTGGGATAATTGTGCAGTTGCGCCGGCAGGCAAGCGACATCGATGTGATCGAGCTTGAGCGCCAACACTTCGCGCGCCAAAGCGCCGCAGGCGATAACGAGGATCTTGCGCGCGCCCTTGGTCCGCCCGGAAAATTGCGCCTCGGCGTAAATGTGATCGACTGCGAGCGTCATGTCACTGTCGCGAAGTAAGCCTTGAAGCCCTCGAATATGCCCCCGTAGATCGCGTCGTAACGTGCTGCGGCGCCCGATGCTTCCTCCTCGGCGTCGAACCACGACAGGATGTGAAGTCGCGATCTTCGGTCGGCGAGTTCATCAACATAACTGCTCGCGAGATATCCTCTTGTCCCGAACGCGTCGGTCTTGCGGTAGTAGATTCGCTTCGTTTCATCGTTCTGATAGAAGAGCTCTTCCTCGATCGCAGCGCCCGAGGAAAGGATCATCCGCCTCGTGCGAGGAACTTTATCAGCTTCGCCAATCAGTTCGCATCTCACGAGCGTTCCGAGGGAGGCCCCGCGCTTGGCGCTCAAACTCCAGCGCATCATGCCGGCCCAGTCGGTCAGTAGCGCCCAGACTTCATCTGCTGACGCCGGGATTTCTTCAGACCTGTGCAGCTCCACTCTTTGGTCGCGCATGGCGCTCACGCTCCTAGCAAGGGAGTGCTTTCCCTAGCCGGTCCTCCGACCGCTTCGCTGTTCGAAAGCTGATGAAGCAAGGGCTAAACCTTCTCGCGCGCCTGCGCGGTCCCCTGCCGGCGCGCCAACAGCGCTCTGGCGGTTTCGACTGTGACCGCCGCGTCGCGGCAATAGGCGTCGGCGCCGATGGCTTCGGCGAAGGATTCGTTGAGCGGCGCGCCGCCGACCAGCACGATATGGTCGTTGCGGATGCCCTTCTCCTTCAGCGTATCGATGATGACTTTCATATAAGGCATTGTCGTCGTCAGCAGCGCAGACATGCCGACAATTTCCGGCTGATGCTTCTCGATCGCTTCGAGATATTTGTCGACGCCGTTGTTGACGCCAAGGTCGAACACTTCGAAGCCCGCGCCCTCCATCATCATGCAGACGAGATTCTTGCCGATGTCGTGGATGTCGCCCTTGACGGTGCCGATCACCATCTTGCCCATTTTCGGCGCACCGGTCGCCGCGAGCAGGGGGCGAAGGATCGCCATGCCCCCCTTCATCGCATTGGCCGACATCAGCACTTCCGGCACGAACAGAATGCCGTCGCGGAAGTCGATGCCGACGATGCGCATGCCTTCGACCAGCGCCTTGGTCAATACGTCGTAAGGCGCCCAGCCGCGGTCGAGCAGAATTCGCACACCGTCCTCGATCTCCTCTTTGAGGCCGTCGTAAAGGTCGTCGTGCATCTGCCCGACGAGGTCGTCGTCGGCGAGGGTTTTGAGGTCGAGTTCGTCTTCCGCCATTGCAAAGTCTCAGGGGTCGGCACTTGAAATCACTATTGCGTGCCCGGGTTCTCGCCGAGAAGCATAATAAAACAGAGGCGCCCCAAGTTTTTGAGATTCGCCGCAGCGCTGCAGCTACCACGGTTGTTTAAACAAAAGTGCCCAACGGAGGCGGAGAAGGAGTGCGACAGGGATCTGCCGTTCCTGGCGCCCAGAGCGCCGAACGGTTCGCCGTTCCCTCAGCGTTACGGACTTCGGGCCGCCCTGGCACTGTGATCTGGATCACGGACACGGCTTCCAAGATGCCTTACAGGCCCTTTCAGTAAGCCATTGACACACAAAATCTAGAGCACGCGATGGCAAGAAAAGATAGCGCCGGTCAGTATCCGAAGCGCGGCGCGTCCCCGACCCCGAGAAACGTTCTGGCGGCCGCCACACCTTACAAACCCGAAGAACCCGGCGACCCGGGTTTGGCAGGAGGCTATCCCGGCGCGGGATCAGATTCTCAAAAAGATCGTGAGCAACGGAAGGAACGAGAAAAAGGATCATTGAATTTGTTGATTACCAATTTTTGCCCTATTTTGATAAAGGAGTAAGTGGCAATGCCAACTGAGACTCAATTCCCAAAGCGGGGAGCAAAGCCAACCCCACCGCATGTGTTGGCGGCGGCCAAACGTCACGTTGCTGTTGTTGGCGCCCCCCAAAATTTCATTACTATTCCACAGACGCTTTCATTCTGGGGAAACTACTATCATGGGGATTGCATCACAGCTGAAGAAGCGTTCGCCAAGGCTTGCAACACACCAGAGATATTTATTTCGGAAAGCGAGGCTATGACCTGGGCTTCAAAACATGGCGTTCTTGAGAATGCTTACTTTACCCGCGTATTGGACTGGATGCAAACCGGCGGCTTCCTTCAGAATTCATATATCTACGACGATGGTCCTTACGACTTTGTCGACTTTACAAATTCCGCAGCTTTGCAAAGCGCCATCTCGCAAGGACCCGTTAAACTCGGCGTTTCGGGAGACCAACTCAATTCGGTTTGGTGGGAGGCTGGCGGGAGCGCCGAGGGTGGCGTGAGTGGGTGGTTCGCTACGGGATTTCTCAAGGACAGTGATGTGGATCATTGTGTTAGCCTTTGCGGCTACGGAACGATGGCTTGGTTGGCGCAACAACTCAGCGTTCAGACGCCAGCCGGAGTCGATGGGACGCAGCCGGGATACGCCGTGTTTACCTGGGATAGCATTGGCGTCATCGACGTCCCATCCCTGTTGGCGATCACCGGCGAGGCCTGGCTGAGAACTCCAACAACGGTCGCGAATTTGGGTGAAGGGGAACTGCTTTCGTATGGGGACGCCGGAACTCCCGGCAATGTTTCCGATCCGGTCGTGGTCGGCTACGGCGGGTGGTCGCCCTTCGCGTTTCTCTTCGCCGGTCGGGACGTGTCAGGCGAAAACCACATCTATGCGGTGAACCAAAACGGTCAGCTGCTGGCTTACGAAGACGACGGAGGTCAGGGTGATGTCGCCGATCCGGTGGTCGTCGGCTTCGGGGGCTGGCTGGACTTCAAGTTTCTCTTCGCCGGCGTGAACGCCCCCGGCGAAAACCGCATCTATGCGGTCAACCCGAGCGGGCAGTTGCTGTCCTATGGGGACGATGGAACGCCCGGTAATGTCTCGGCCCCGGTGATCGTCGGCTTCGGCGGATGGTTGGATTTCAACTTTCTCTTTGCCGGCGCGAACGCCTCCGGCGAAAACCGCATCTATGCGGTGAACCAGAGCGGGCAGTTGCTGTCCTATGGGGACGCGGGAACTCCCGGCAATGTTTCAGACCCCGTGATCGTCGGCTTCGGCGGATGGTTGGATTTCGAGTTTCTCTTCGCCGGCGCCAATGTCTCCGGCGAAAATCGCATCTACGCGGTAAATCAAAGCGGCCAGTTGCTCTCCTATGGAGACGACGGAAATCCCGGCAATGTTTCCGACCCGGTGGTCGTCGGCTTCGGGGGCTGGCTGGACTTCAAGTTTCTCTTCGCGGGGAAAAACCTCCTTGGTCAAAATCGTATCTACGCCGTGGTTGAATGAAATCGCGGAGCATATCGCGGCGGTCGTCGCAGCCAGCGGGGCCTCGGACTGCCGAAAGAGCTACGGGAGAGACGGTGGCCCGCGAGCTGTTCCCCGACGTCTTACACTATGTGGCCGGGACGCCCGCGACCTACGGCTTCGCGACCCGCAACGGCCGAACGCTGGCGGACAACGCGCCGGAAGTGATGATGTCGCTGGTCGCCGGAACGGCTATCCCTCTGGGCTCAAGCCGTCGGTCGCCAAGAACCAACGAGCTGACAAGTTCCCGTACGTCGTGCCAGCCTAGGCCACCGCGATGTTGGCCTTTCGCGACGCCCGATATCCGGCGAAGCCGCGCCCCGCGAAGCCCAGTAGCGTCATCGCCCAAGTCGAGGGTTCGGGCGCCCTTGTTACGGAACCATCGATCGTGATCGGGAAGAATTCTTTACCATCAAAGAAGTCGGCTACCCGGAACGTTCCTACCGGGCCGATGGCGCCGCCGTTCGTGGCCGTGGCCCCGGGTGTCACCATGAATTTGAAAACAGCGCTGCTTTTAACGTCGATCGGCGCGAAGGTCAGGTCCTCATCGCCACACTCAACGCCAGGCTGAACAATAGTTTGAAACGTCGTGAAAGCTCCTCCGTCCACAGACAGCAACAGATCCATGGACCCGGGCCCGGTCGCCGAGGATCGCGTCGAGAGCATGAGTGAACTGATCTCGGCTTTGTAGCCGCTCGCCACTGTAGACCCGAGGGCGATATAAACTCCGGGGGTGTCCCAGCCAGACAAACTGAAGCTGTTCGTCGCGTCCAATTCCAAAACGCCGCCGTTGTTGGTGATGTTGTCGCCCGTGATGCCCGTCGCCTCGGACGCGGGCACGAAAGGCGCGCCTAAAGCCGCCGGCGATGCTCGGCCACCGGGATCATCGCCCGCACTTTCTTGATCCGGGTCGGGTCGATCCGGGCCGAGACGATGCCAACGCCGTCCGAGGCTTTTGCGACAACATGGCCCCAGGGGTCGGCGACAAGGGAATGGCCGTAAGTGTGCCGCTGCTCGTTGCCAACCGTGAACGAGCCCGTCTGGGCGCTGGCGCACACATAGGTCTCGGTTTCGATCGCGCGGGCGCGCAAGAGCACCTCCCAATGGTCCTTGCCGGTTTGCATGGTGAAGGCGGCCGGCATCGCGATCATCTCCGCGCCCTTTTCCATGAGCGCCTGGAAAAGGTCGGGAAAGCGAAGGTCGTAACAGATCGAGCAGCCGACGGTGACGCCTTCGCAATCGTAGGTGACCACCTGGTCGCCCGCCTTCACCGTTGCGCTCTCCCTGTACGCAGTTCCGTCGGGCGTCATCACGTCAAACAGGTGGATCTTGCGGTACCGGGCGATCTCCTCGCCCTCGCGATTAAAGACGACTGTCGTGTTGTGATAGCGGTCCTCGCCGTCGATCGCCTCCATGATCGAACCCGCGTGGACGAAAATGCGGTGCTTGAGCGCCTGGCCGCGCGCCATTTCGTAAGCCGGACCGCCCGGCAGGCGCTCGGCGGCGGCGAGCTTCTGCGCCCGCGAGCCGCCGGCCCAGTCGAACTGTTCCGGCAGGAGCACCCAGTCCGGACTCTCTTCGTCGACGGCCCGCTCGATCAGAGCCTCAGCCGCGGCGATGTTGGCGGCCTTGTCGCTGATCGAATTCATCTGGATGAGCGAGACTTTCATGCGGGTGCTCCGGGCCTCGTGCCTCAAGGAGCCCGCGATGCGGGCGTCTCGGAGGACGTTCTAGCGGGCGCCATTCTACGCCTTCTGGAGCATCCTTCGAGGCTTTTTGCGTAACCCAAAATGCGCCTCAGGATCGGCGCTACTTTGAAAGCAGTCGCGCGGTCGCGACTCAACCGCGCGCAAACGCGGCGAAGGCCTTGAGTTGGTCGGCAATGAAGCCGCGCGTCGCCGGGTCTATCACTTCGCCCGTCGCGGGATCGATTTTCGTGTTGACCTGAGGGATGATGACCTCCGGCTTATTCAGCACGCGCCCGTCGAGGTAAACGAAGACGTGGCGCAGATGCAGTTGCGCTCTGAGGGCTCCCAACAGGCTCGGCGAAGCGCTCTTGAGCGCGACGGGTTTTCCGGCGAAGGGCTGATTGGGCAAGCGGGAAATCCAGTCGATGGCGTTCTTCAACACGCCCGGAATGGAGTGGTTATATTCTGGCGTGACGATGATGATCCCGTTCGCCTTTCGGATCGCCTCCGCCGTGCTGATGACGATCGCTGGGAAGCCGTTATCCTGCACGTCATGATTGTAGAGAGGGAACTCGCCGATCGAGGGCAGAGGCTCGATCGTCACTCCCTCAGGCGCGAGCGCCGGGAGAGCGCGCGCGATCGCCGCATTGAAAGACCCCTTGCGCAGGCTGCCCACCATGACGACAAAATGCAGCGGCGCGACTTGAATCATTGATCGTTCCCCTCGAGCGCAAAGCGTCACCCACGCGGCCACTGAGAGCCGAGGTTTGGCGTTTGTCGCGGAATTGCTATGGTCCCTTAGCAAATCGCGACCTGCGCGGGGAGCCATGATCGCCGCAAACGAGCTTTTTTCCGTCCGGGGCCGCACGGCGTTGGTGACCGGGGGCGCGACCGGTCTCGGGCGGATCTGCGCCGAGGCGCTGCTCGGCGCCGGCGCGCGGGTGCTGATCGCCTCGCGCAAGGCAGAGGCTTGCGAGGCGGCGGCGCAGGAGCTTTCTTCGCTCGGGCCTTGCGAGGGCTTCGGCGGTACGGTCGCCAACGAAGCCGGCGTCGCCGCGCTGGCCGCGGAAACCCGCAGGCGCGCCGACGCGCTGCATATCCTGGTCAACAACGCCGGGGCGAACTGGGGCGAACCGTTCGAATCCTTCCCCTGGAAGGCGTGGGACCGCGTGCTCAGCGTCAACGTGACCGGGCTCTTCACGCTGACGCGCGATCTGGCCCCAATGCTGATCGCGTCGGCGACGCGCGACTGCCCTTCGACGGTCATTAACATGGGCTCGGTCATGGGCACCGTGACACAGTCGGAAACCGCATGGGCCTATTCCGCCTCGAAGGCCGCGGTGCATCACCTGACCCGCATCCTGGCGGCGGAGCTTGCTGGGAAGCAGGTGACTGTGAACGCGCTGGCGCCTGGACCGTTTCCGACCAGCATGACGAAGTTCGCCATTGGCGACGAGACGGGGCGGGCGCGCAGCGCCAAGGCCGTGCCAATGGGCCGGCTCGGGCGCCCGGACGACATCGCCGGCGCGCTCCTGTTCCTGACCGGGCGCGGCGGCGCCTACACCACCGGGGCGATTTTGCCCGTGGACGGCGGGTTCGGCGTCACGGCGCCGCCGGCGATGTTCGGAGATCAGCAATGAGCGATTGGGCGGACGTCAAGCGAGTTCCCGCCGCCGAACTCGCCGCCAAGGTTGGACAGGAGTTCGTCTCCCATTGGCTCACCGTCGATCAGGGGCGGATCGACGCCTTCGCCAAGATCACCGAGGACGAGCAGTTCATCCACGTCGATCCCGAGCGCGCTGCAGCAACCGTGTTCGGGGGCACCGTCGCCCACGGCTTTCTCACGCTCTCGTTGCTGTCGGCCATGGCCTATAGCGCGCTGCCCAGAATCGAGGGCGCCGCCCACGGGGTGAATTACGGCTTCGACCGCGTGCGTTTTGTCCGGCCTGTCCCTTCGGGAAGCCGGGTGCGCGGGCATTTCACGCTGCGCGCGGTCACGCCGCGCTCGGCCCGCGAATGGCAATTGAGCTACGACGTCAGCGTGGAGGTCGAAGGGGCGAAGAAGCCGGCGCTGGCGGCGACCTGGCTGACGATGCAGGTGATGGCTGCGATTTGAAAAGCCGGAAGGCGCGATCGGCCTTGGCGCGTGGAGTGGTCTGCCATTTTGGAGTCCGTTTTGAGCGATTCCAACGGTTTGCGGCGCCATTTCGGAAGTCACCGGCGCGCGGCCGGAATCCAAACACATTAAACTATCTATTTATGTTATTTTGTATCCGAGCTGCCGACCGTTCAACGCGCAAACCGCACTGCCTCGCCAGTCGACGGCGCCGTCAGTTCGCCCTCCCACATCACCCGGCGCCCCCGCACGAAGGTCCCGACCGGCCAGCCTGTCACCGTCTTTTCGTCGTAGGGGGTCCAGCGTGAACGCGAGGCGATCCAGGAATCTTCGGATCGTCTCGCGGCGCTTGAGGTCGACGATTGTGAAGTCGGCGTCGTACCCAGCCGCAATGCGGCCCTTGCCGACGACGCCAAACAGCCGTTGCGGCCCGGCGCTCGTCAGGTCGACAAAGCGCTGAAGACTGAGCCGCCCGGCGTTAACGTGGTCGAGCATGATCGGAACCAGCGTCTGCACGCCGGTCATGCCGGACGGACTCTCGGGATAAGGCTTGGCCTTCTCTTCGAGAGTGTGCGGCGCGTGGTCGGACCCCAGCACATCGACGACACCCTGTTCAAGCCCGCGCCAGATGGCGTCGCGATGATCGAGGCTGCGGACCGGCGGGTTCATCTGGATTTTCGTGGCTAAGCGCGGGTAGTCCTCGGCGCTAAGCGTCAGATGATGGGGCGTCGCCTCACAGCTCGCGACGTCCTTGGCGCTGGCCAGAAATTCCATCTCCTCGCGGGTCGAAACGTGCAGGACATGCACTTGCGCGCCCGCCTGGCGCGCGAGGCGAATGAGCCGCTCGGTCGAACCCAAGGCCACGATCTCGTCGCGCCAGACCGGATGCGATGACGGATCGCCCGCGACGCGCAGGGCTTTGCGCTCATTCAAGCGCGCCTCGTCCTCGCTGTGGAACGCCGCGCGGCGGCGGGTCTGCCTGAGGATCGCCAGCACGCCCTCGTCGTCCGCGACTAGAAGTCGGCCCGTCGACGAGCCCATGAAGACCTTGATCCCCGCCGCGCCCAGCAGCCGCTCGAGTTCCGGGATGTCGGCGACATTGTCATGCGTGCCGCCGACCCAGAAGGCGAAGTCGCAATGCATGCGGCCCTTCGCGCGGGTGAGCTTGTCGGCGAGAGCGTCTGCGCTGGTCGTGAGCGGATCGGTGTTGGGCATTTCGAACACGGCCGTCACGCCGCCGAGGACGGCCGCGCGCGATCCGGTTTCCAGGTCCTCTTTGTGAAGAAGCCCCGGCTCGCGAAAATGCACCTGGGAATCGATGACTCCGGGAAGAATGTGAAGGCCGCGGCAATCGATACGCTCGCCCGCCACGGCGTGGCTCAAAGCGCCGATCTCGGCGATGCGCCCGTCGTGAACCCCGATGTCGCGTAAGCCGACGCCGTCCTGGTTGACCACCGTCCCGTTGGTGAGCACGCAATCGAAACTCGGCGGCATGGCGATCTTTCTTGCAGTGGCGCAAAAGCGGCCTATTTGACAGTGTGCGCGCTTGCAAGCCCGACCGGAGCCTTCTCATGCACAAGAAAGCCGCCGTCCTCGAGGATCGCGCTGTCATTCGCGTAAGCGGCGAGGATGCGACCAGCTTTCTGGAAGGCCTGCTGACCAATGACGTCGAACGGCTTCATCCAAGCGAAGCGCGCTACGCGGCGCTGCTCACGCCGCAAGGCAAGATCCTGTTCGACATGATCGTGGTGCGCGCGGCCGGTGGCGAGGAGCCGTCCTATCTTATCGATTGCACGGCGGCGCAGGCGGCCGATCTCGCCAAACGACTTGGCTTCTACAAGCTGCGCGCCAAGGTTGCGATCGCCAACGAGAGCGCCGATCGCGCTGTTGTGGCTCTCTGGGGTAGCGAGCCGACGGGCACCGACGAAGGGGTACTCTACGTCGACCCGCGCGATCCGCGCCTAGGTTGGCGCGCGATCCTGCCACGGCCGACCGCCGCCGCCTTCGGATCTGAGCATGTCAACGAATACGAGGGCCTGCGTATCGCCGTGGGAGCGCCGAAGGGCGGCCTCGACTTCGCCTATGGCGACGCTTTCCCGCACGACGCCAATCTCGATCTTCTCCACGGGGTCGACTTCGACAAGGGCTGCTATGTCGGCCAGGAGGTCGTTTCGCGCATGAAGCACCGCGGGACGGCCCGCAAACGCATCGCGCGCGTGAAACTGTCCGGCCCGTCGCCGGCGCCTGGGACGCCAGTCCTCGACCGCGAACTCGCCGTTGGCGCGCTAGGCTCCGCCTCGGGGCGCGAGGCGCTCGCGCTCCTGAGACTCGATCGCGCCGAAGAGGCTGCGGCGGCAGGCCGCCCGCTCAGCGTGGGCGGGGTCACGCTCGCGCTTGCCGAGTGAGCGTCCCCGCGTCCGGCCTCTAGGCGGCTTCGGCTTTCGCTCGACGCCGCATCGCGAGAGCGCCCAGCGAAACGAAGCCGACCACCATCAGGCCCCACGTCGCCGGCTCGGGAACAGGAGAGAAGGTCAACGGATTGCCGCCATCCCTGATCGAAAGCGCGAAGGTCGGCTCTGCGCCGAAAGTAGCGAGATACTGGAAATAAACTCCCGAAGGATTGAATCCTTCCGTGTTGGACGGGAGACTCCAACTCGTGATATCGCGGAAGGCGAGCGAAACTTTGAAGACGCTGCCGTCACAGACCTTGGATACGCTGCCGTCGCACGTGACTGTAACGCTCCCATCCCCCGCCTGAACGGCGGGCAGAAGCAAACTCGGCGTGCCCGGAAGCAGCAGCGAGACCGTCACAAGATAGGCCATGGCCTCGGTTGTCTGGTCGAACACCGGGCGTGTCGGGTCACGGAGATCGGCCGTCACCGTCGGGACGCCAGGAGGGTCCGGCTGAGGATTGAACCCCACCAGCACGCCCGGATTCGTGAGACCTCCCGAGGTGAGGAACTCGAAGCCAGCTGAGCCGTCTGGGAACGTATAGGCGGGTAAAAGCAGCGCCGCATGGGCGACGGTCGGGGCCATAGTTGCAGCCATGGCAAAAAAACGAACAAACAAAGCGTTCATGAAAACCTCCCCCGTTCTATCTCCGGCATACACGCCAGCATCGTTAACGCTATGGGGCGTCGGCGGTTTTCGCAAGGGCAAGCTTTGCGGCTGGCGGCCTTTGTTCGCTTGACCGCTTCAGAGCCTGTCTTTAGGAACTCTCGTGGCTAAGGGCTGGCAAACGGGTCAATTTTGCTAAGCGCCTCCAGCGCGGTATCGCTGCGCTGATCTCATCGGGAGGAATGGAATGAAGAAATTTTTGCTATCTGCTGCAATGGTCGGCGCGATGCTGGCCGTTGTGGGGTCGGCGCAAGCCGCCGACAAGAAGACGCTGGTGTTCGTCGTGAACGGCGCGTCGGACTTCTGGAAGGCCGCAGAGGCCGGCGTCAAGAAGGCGCAGGGCGAACTGCCGAATTACACTCTGACTTCAAATACCCGGAGCAGTCGTCGGCCGCCATCCAGACGCGCCTGATGGACGACCTCGTCGCCGCCGGCGTCTCGGGCATCATGGTCAGCGCAGTCGATCCGAAGACGATGGGTGACGCGCTCGACCGTATCGGCAAGCAGGTGGCGCTCTTCACCACCGACAGCGACGCTCCCAAGAGCAGCCGTGTCGCGTATATCGGCTCCAGCAACGTCGACGCTGGCAAGCAGGCCGGTGAGATCGCCCTGAAGGCGATGCCGAATGGCGGCAAATGCATGGGCTTCGTCGGTCTGCCCGGCGCGGACAACGCGCGCGAGCGCATCGAGGGCTTCAACGAGACGATCAAGGGCTCGAAGATCGTACAAGTCGACGTTCGCGCCGACGACATCGACCAGACCCGCGCCAAGCGCAATGTCGAGGATACGCTGACCGCGCATCCCGAGATCGACTGCATGGTCGGCTATTATTCCTATAACACGCCCCGCATCTACGAGGCGCTGAAGGAAGCCGGCAAGCTCGGCAAGATCACGATCGTCGGCTTCGACGAGGATCCGATCACGCTCGGCGGCGTCAAGGAAGGCACGATTGCCTCCACCGTCGTCCAGCAGCCCTATGAGTGGGGCTACCAGGGCATGAAGGACATGGCGAAGTACCTCGAAGGAGACAAATCCTTCATTCCTGCGAACGGCCTCATCATCATCCCGACCAAGATCATCGACAAGTCGAACGTCGACGCTTTCTGGGCGGAGCTGAAAGAGCGCCAGGGCAAGAAATAAAGCGGGACGAGCGGACGCCAAAGAAGCGTTCGCTTGGCTTCTGGTTTGGGGCGCCGCGCTTGCGCGCGGCGCCGTCTTTTCCTTAAGGACCGACTTTGGCCGATCCTCTTCTCCGACTGATCGACATCAGCAAGAGCTATCCCGGCGTGCGCGCCCTTTCACGCGTCAGCCTGACCGTGAGCCGTGGCGAGGTTCTCGCGCTGATCGGCGAGAATGGGGCCGGCAAGTCGACGCTGATGAAGATTCTCGGCGGGGTGGTGAAACCCGACCAGGGAACGATCGAGATCGACGGCGTCGCGCATGGCTCCCTCACCGTCTCCGAATCGCTGAGTTCGGGAATTGCCTTCGTTCATCAGGAACTGAACCTTTTCGACAATCTCGACGCCGGCGCGAACGTGCTGATCGGACGGGAGCCTTTGTTTGCTGGTCCCCTGAAGCTTGTCGACCGAAAGACAACGCGGCGCGTCGTCGCGCCTTTGCTGAAGCGACTGAACGTCGACTTCGAAGTCGAAGATCTCGTCTCCGACCTCTCCCTTGCGCAGCGCCAGCTTTTGGAGATCGCCAAGGCGCTTTCGCTCAACGCCCGCGTCGTCATCATGGATGAGCCGACTTCCAGCCTGACGTCCACCGAGACCGAACGGCTGATGCGGGTCATCGGCGAGCTTAAGGCCGATGGCGTGTCGATCATCTTTATCACCCACCGGCTGAACGAGGTCGAACGCTGCGCCGACCGTGTGGTCGTCCTCCGTGACGGCTCGGTCGTTGGCGAGCTTGCTCGCGACGAGATCCATCGCGACGCCATGATCCGCCTCATGATCGGGCGAGACCTCAAGTCGCTCTACATCCCACCGAAGGCCGTGCCGGGCGCGAACATTTTGGAAATCGCGGGTTTACGAACCCTCTCGCATCCCGCGCACGCCGTGAGCCTTTCGCTGAGAGCGGGCGAGATCTTAGGGATGGCCGGATTGATCGGGGCGGGGCGAACCGAGCTCGCGCGCGCGCTCTTCGGCATTGATCCCGTGCTGGGAGGCGAGATTCGGTCTGAACGGCGCGCCGGTCGCCATTCGTTCAGCCAAAGACGCCATCGCGCAGGGAATTTATCTGGCGCCAGAGGACCGCAAGCGCAGCGGTCTCGTGCTTGAGGATTCGGTGACCGAGAACGTCTCCTTGCCGGATATTCTCTCCTTCGCGCGATATTTCCTCATGGATTGGGGGGCGGAGCGCAAGAACGCTGAGCGGCAGCGCCAGTCCCTCAACATCAAGACCGCCGATGTCGAGACGGTGGTCGGCACGCTTTCCGGGGGCAACCAGCAGAAGGTGGTCCTCGCCAAATGGCTGTCGATGAAGCCCAAGGTGATGATCTTCGACGAACCGACGCGTGGCATTGACGTTGGGTCAAAGTCCGAAATCTATTCGCTGATGCGGGGGCTGGCCGACACCGGCGTGGCGATCTTGATGATTTCTTCCGACATGGAGGAGGTGATCGGAGTGAGCGACCGAATCGTGGTGATGCAGGAAGGCGCGATCAGCGGAACGCTGAACCGCGACCAGTTCAGCGAGGAGAACGTGATGCGGCTCGCTGTCGCTCGTGGACCCGAACAGAGTGCGGCGTGATGCTGAAGAAGGATCTCGGGCTTTTCCTCCTCATCGTGATCGTCGGCGCGGTGGTGGCGTTCCTCAACCCCCGCTTCATCTCGCCGATCAATCTGGCGAATACGGCCAATCTCGTCGGGCTGTTTGGCCTATTTCTCCATCGGCGAAGGCTTCGTCATCATCACGGGCGGCATCGACCTTTCGATTGGCTCGGAATTCGCCCTGTTCGGCGTCGTCTTCGTCGACTTGCTCGTGAACTATCATATGCCGTGGATCCTCGCCGTCCTCATCATTATCGGTTTCGGCGTGATCCTTGGCTGGGTGCATGGGTTTCTCGTCACGCGAATGAACTTGCAGCCCTTCGTCGTAACCCTCTGTGGCCTCCTGATTTATCGTGGGGTCGCGCGCTGGTACACCAACGACGGGACGGCGGGGTTCGAGTTCGGCCAGAGCTTTCCGGCGCTCGAATGGATCACAACCGGACGCACCTACGGCATCCCGCACACCTTCGTGATCTTCCTTATTGTTGCGGCGATCATGGGGGTGCTGTTGCACCGCTCGGTCTTCGGACGCTACCTATTCGCCATCGGTAAGAACGAAGAGGCGGCGCGTTTCTCTGGCATCGCCACCAAGAAAATCATCGTCGCCGCCTATGTCATCTGCGGCGCGCTCGCTGGCGTTTCATCAATTTTCCTCACCATGTACACCCGTTCGATCTCGCCGGCCTCGCACGGCAATTTCTACGAGCTGTACGGAATTGCGGCTGCGGTTCTCGGCGGCTGTTCGCTGCGCGGCGGCGAGGGGTCAATCATGGGCATCGTGCTCGGGGCGGTTCTGCTTCAAGTTCTGCAGAACCTTGTCAATCTGCTCGGCATTCCGAGTTCGCTCAATTTCGCCGTGATGGGAACGGTCATCCTGATCGGCGTGCTCGCCGACCAGCAATTGGTGCGGGTGAGGCAGGCCCGCGCCGACCGGGCGAAGGAAAGTCTACGCGCGACGGCACCGCTCGCGAGATAGCGGGACGCGGATCGGGCCCAGGAATGCGCAGGCGCGATTGAGACCAAAAGGCGTGCTCAAAGCGTCCGTCAAGCTCCGGACAAGACAGATGTCGTATGTGGGCGCTGAAGCGGGTAAACTCGCGGCCGCGGCGGCTTGTCCGCAGCCTGGTTTGATCAGAGGGGAGCCGTGATCCTGGAGGGCGCATCCATCTTCGCGCTTGTCGTGGTCGCCTTCGTGGTCATCACCGCTCTCATGGGCGTACGCCAGGTGCCTCAGGGCTACAATTACACGGTCGAGCGCTTCGGCCGCTACTACAAGACCTTGACCCCGGGCTTGGGGCTTATCGTTCCCTACATCGACTCCGTCGGCCGTAAGCTCAACGTCATGGAGCAGGTCATGGACGTCCCCAGCCAGGAAATCATCACCAAGGACAATGCAACCGTGACGGTGGACGGCGTCGCGTTCTATCAGGTGCTCGACGCGCGCCGCGCGGCCTATGAGGTCTCCGATCTTCAGTCGGCGCTACGCAACATCGTCATGACCAATGTGCGCACGGTCATGGGTTCGATGGACCTGGACCAGCTTCTTTCGCATCGCGACGAGATCAACGCGCGGCTTTTGACGGTTATCGACGCCGCATCGGAGCCATGGGGCATCAAGGTCACGCGCGTCGAGATCAAGGACATCGTGCCGCCCAGAGACCTTGTGGACGCGATGGGGCGGCAAATGAAGGCCGAGCGTGAGAAGCGGGCGGTGATCCTTGAAGCCGAAGGGATGCGGCAGTCCGACATTACCCGCGCCGAAGGACGCAAGGCAGCGCTCGTGCTCGAAGCCGAAGGTCGTCGCGACGCGGCGTTTCGGGCGGCCGAGGCGGTCGAGCGAACCGCGGCGGCCGAAGCGACGGCGACGCGGCTCATCAGCGAGGCGACCGCCAACGGCGACGTAGTCGCGGTGAACTTCCTGATCGCGGAGAAATACATCGCCGCGCTCCACGCCTTCGCGCAATCGCCTAATCAGAAGCTGGTGATCGTGCCCATGGAGCTGAGCTCGCTTGCCGGCACGCTTGGCGGATTGAGCCAGATCGCCGCAAGCGCCGTTGGCGCCGAGACTGTCGCTGCGCCACGGTCGGCTCCTCGGCCACGTCCCACTGGGCCCGTGCCGAACGCGAGCGCCACGCCGCCGATTTCCCCGTGGCAAGGTCCTGACAATGCGCCGCCCGGCGGGACTTCTCCCTAAAGGAGGATCGCTCGGAGCGCACGATGGACACTCTCTTGGAACCGGCCCACCTCGTCGCGCTCACCTGGCTCGTGGCGGGGCTCGTTCTCAGCGCGATCGAGACGTTCGCGCCCGGCGCTTTCTTCATTTGGTTCGGCTCCGCGGCGGCGATCGTCGGAGCCGTGGACTATTTCCTGCCGATGGGCTTCGTCGCGCAGCTCATCCTGTTCGCAGTTCTGGTGTCGGCGTTGGTTCTTATCGGGAGGCGGGTCTACGGATCGTTCGACAAAGGGCCCGGGCCGCTGCCACAAAGCCGCGCACATGCGATGGTCGGGGCCGACTTCTTCTTGGATGAAGCGATTACGCGAGGCTATGGGCGCATTCGCGTCGGCGACAGCTCCTGGCGCGTCGCCGGACCGGATTGTCCAGCGGGCGCCAAGGTGAGAGTTGTCGCGGTGGAAAACGGGTCGCTCATACGCGTCGAGCGAGTGGACTGACCCCCACGCGGCGCCAGGAACATGCGGTCAGCGATAGACGAGCACCGGAATGGTCGAGTGCGTTAGCACCTTTGCCGTTTCGCTGCCGAGCAGCAAAGCCGAGATGCCGCGCCGGCCATGCGAGGCCATGACGATGAGATCGCAGCCGAGCGCCTGCGCCGCGTCGATGATGGCGCGATAAGGTTGGTCAAGAACCTCGCGGATCGTCTCGCAGGGCACACCGGCCGCTTGGGCCGCCATCTTCACCTGCTCCATCGCCTTCTCCGAGAGGAGCCGCGACTGCTCCTCATAATCTCCCTCGTCGACGGGAAGGAGAACGGCGTCCATGCCCACTGGCTGGTACGGTTCAGTGACCGTGAGCCCTGTCACTTTCGCTCCCAACTCCTTGGCAAGCTGCACGCCGTAGAGGATTGCCTTGCGCGACAGGTCGGAACCGTCGGTCGGAATGAGAATATGCTTGAACATAGGTGCTCCTCGGCTACCGGCCGCCTCCCCATCCGCTCGCCCCGACGGAGCGCAGAATAACCAGAAGGACAACCGCGCCGATCGCCGCTTCGATGATCATCCCCGTAAGCCCGCTCCAGAGGTGGATGTTGAAGCGCGGCAACAGCCAGTCGCCGATCAGCGCTCCGACGATTCCGATCGCAGCGTCGCCGACAAGTCCGAACCCATTGCCGCGCAGAACCTTGCCGATCAGCCAGCCGGCGACAGCGCCGACAGCCAAGATAACGATCATGCGCTCATTCGAAAGATGCACTTAAGATTCCCTCCGCGGAACCTAGTTCAATACACGTCAGTTAATGGATGGCTCAAGCCGCGGAGCCAGAGCCTGTCACGCAGTTGCGGCGCTGGCGTCCGGGGGCTAAATTTGGCCCTACGGGGCCATCATAGTGCGGGTTTCCGTTTTCGCCTTTAACCTCCCAAGGAGCCGTCCCATGGCCTTCACGCTGCCCGATCTGCCCTATCCGCATGACGCGCTGAAACCCTACATGTCGGCGGAAACCCTCGAATTCCATCATGACAAGCATCATTTGGCCTATGTCAACAATGGCAATAATGCGCTGAAAGGCACCGAGTGGGAGGGCAAGCCGCTTGAGGAGATCGTTAAGGGTTCGTTCGGCAAAAACCCCGCGGTCTTTAACAACGCCGGCCAGCATTATAACCACATCCATTTCTGGAAATGGATGAAGCCGAACGCGAGCAACAAGATTCCTGGCGAACTCGAGAAGGCGCTGAAGGATTCGTTCGGCTCGATCGACAAGGCCAAAGAGGACTTCATCCAGGGCGGCGTCACGCAGTTCGGCTCGGGCTGGTCGTGGCTCGCAGTCAAGGACGGCAAGGTTCAAGTCATGAAGACGCCGAATGGCGAAAACCCGCTTGTCCACGGCGCGAAGCCGATCCTCGGCGTCGACGTTTGGGAGCACTCCTACTACATCGACTATCGCAATCGCCGGCCCGACTATTTGAAGGCGTGGGTCGATCACCTTATCGACTGGGAGCACGTCGCCGAGATGTACGGCGAGAAGTAGCCAGACCGTCATCGTCATTGCGACCCCCGGATCAAGTCCGGGGGAAGCAATCCAGGAGTCGACAAGCGCCCTACGACTCCTGGATCGCCACGTCGCCTAGCCCGTTCGGAAGGACGGGCGCCCCTCAACGCCCTGTGGCTCCGCGCGACGACGGTCCCGTCCGAAAAGCATCATGCGCTAGTCTGTGAGATTGAGCGTCTTCTGCTCGCAAACATTGACGTCCGACGCATCCATCGACTGGCCGTCGCTGAAGGTTCCATGCAAATCGACGCGGCAGTTGAAGGGCCGCGGCAATTGAGCCGGCGCATGACTGCCGGACTTCAACGCGCCAAGCACTTTCTTCCAGCTCACCAAGCCGCTCTCAGCGGCCTGTAATTGGACAAGATCGGCCTTCCGCGAGTTCGTCACCACCACCGTGACCGTGGACGCGCCCTCCGAAGTCTTGGGCTCCGAAGTCTTGGGCTCCGAAGTCTTGGGCCTGAGCTTGGTGGGCATGGCTGCGGCCGCAGCTGCGTTCTGCGGTAGCGCCGGCGCAACGATAACGCAGCATAAAGCTCCGCCAAGCGCCGCGGCCAAAATCCATCTTGTCATCAATCTCCTCCCGCCGACGGTCGAGCCGCAAGCTTGCGCTCGCGACGATGGCGCAAGGATGGCGAAGCAAACCCAGACCCCCGTGTAGCCGCCACTGGGGCGGCTCACATCACAGGTTGCGAGAGGAGACCGGATCCTGAGGCTCGGGCTCGGCTGAGCGCCGCTCGGCGGCGGCATGCAGCATTGGCAGCACGTCCTCTATTCGCTCCGCAACCATGTAGCGCACGTCGAAGCCTTCGCGAATGAAGCCTTGGAGACGCATGTGGGCGAAGAGCGCAAGCAGCGGGCGCCAGAAGCCGCCGATATCGACGATGAGGATCGGCTTCGTGTGGCGATTGAGCTGGGCCCAGGTGAGTTGTTCGACGAGCTCTTCCACCGTGCCGACCCCGCCGGGCAGGGCGATGAACGCGTCGGCGCGGTCGAACATCGCCTGTTTGCGTTCGTGCATGTCCTCGACGACCAGCATCTCCTGGACGGCGGTCAGAGGATGTTCCTTGCGGATCAGGAAGCTCGGGATGATCCCGGTCACATAGCCGCCACCCGCCAACGTCGACCTCGCGAGGCGTCCCATCAGCCCTTCGCCTCCGCCGCCGTAGACGAGGGCGATCCCGTCGGCCGCGAGCGTCCGCCCGAGCTCTTCCGCCGCCTCGCCGAACCGCGCGTCGGCTCCGTCGCTGGACCCGCAATAGACGCAAACGTTTCGAATCGCGCTCATGCAACGATTTGCCGCCCGCGCTTAAGCGCAGTCAAGCCGCGCTTAGTCTTCCTCAAATCCGATCTCGCGCAGGATCTCGCTTTGATGCTCGCCGAGCGTCGGAGAACGCCTTTCGAGCGCAAGCGGATTGTCGCTCATCAGGATGGGACTGCGAAGGCCAGGCGTCCCTTGCGGCTCGATCCGCATGCCGCGCGCCTTGAATTGGGGGTCCTCGAACAAGTCGGCGATTGTATTGATCGGCCCGGCGGGCACGACAGCCTTTTCCAGCGCGGCGAGAAGGTCGTCGCGCTTCCATGAAGAGGTCTTTGCCGTGAGTTCGCGATCCATCTCGACGCGGTTCGTCACCCGCCCAGGGTTGGTGGCGAAGCGCGGATCGCGCGCCATTCCCTCCAAGCCCAAGCACTCCGCAGAGCCGCGCGAACTGTCCGTCGTTGCCGACCGCCACGATCAACCAGCCATCCGCGACCGGAAGCGTCTGGTAGGGCGCGAGATTGACATGGGCGTTGCCCATCCGCTTCGGCGATTGGCCAGACGCGACAAATAGTTCATCGCCTGATTGGCGAGCATCGTGATCATCGAGTCGAACAGCGCAAGGTCGATGTGCTGGCCCTTGCCGCTGCGCTCGCGCGCGATCAGCGCCGCCTCGATGGCGATGACGCCATAAAGCCCGGTGAAGAGATCGCTGATCGCGACGCCCGCCTTCTGCGGCGACCCTTCCGGCTCGCCGGTGATGCTCATGATCCCCGACATGCCCTGAATGAGGAAGTCGTAGCCGGCGCGCTTCGCGTAAGGCCCAGTCTGCCCGAAGCCCGTCACGGAGCAATAAATGAGGCGCGGATTGATCGTTTTCAGGCTCTCGTAGTCGAGGCCGAATTTCTGCAGGCCTCCGACCTTGAAATTCTCGATGAGCACGTCGGACCGCTCCGCAAGACGCCGCACGATCTCGCGTCCCCGTTCGGTCGTAAAATCGGCCACGATCGAGCGTTTGCCGCGATTGCAAGAATGGAAATAGGCGGCCGCCCGCTTGCCCTCGGTCTCGATGAACGGCGGCCCCCAGGCGCGCGTCTCGTCGCCCTCCGGACTCTCGACCTTGATGACGTCGGCGCCGAGGTCGGCAAGCGTCTGCCCGGTCGTCGGGCCGGCGAGCACGCGCGCAAGCTCGAGGACCCGTACGCCAGCAAGCGCGCTCGTGCTCAAAAGAACGCCTGCAAGCCGGTTTGCGCGCGCCCCAGGATCAGCGCGTGAACGTCGTGCGTCCCCTCATAGGTGTTCACGGTCTCGAGGTTGGCGAGGTGGCGCATGACCTTGAACTCGATCTGGATGCCGTTGCCGCCGTGCATGTCGCGCGCGGCCCGCGCGATGTCGAGCGCATCGCCGCAATTCGAGCGCTTGACGAGCGAGATCATCTCCGGCGCCGCCCTGCCTTCATCCATCAGCCGCCCAACCCTGAGCGACGCCTGAAGGCCGAGCGCGATCCGGGTCTGCATGTCGGCGAGCTTCTTCTGGAAGAGCTGGGTCTGAGCGAGCGGCCGGCCGAACTGCTTGCGGTCAAGGCCGTATTGGCGGGCGCCGTGCCAGCAATCCTCCGCCGCCCCCATCGCGCCCCAGGATATGCCGTAGCGCGCGCGGTTCAGGCAGCCGAACGGCCCTTTCAAGCCGGCGACGTTGGGCAGAGCGCACTCTCCGGCGCTTCCACATTGTCCATCACGATCTCGCCGGTGACCGAGGCGCGCAAGCTGAGCTTGCCCTCGATCTTGGGCGTGGAGAGGCCCTTCATGCCCTTTTCGAGGATGAAGCCGCGAATCTTGTCGTTGTGAGCGCGCGATTTCGCCCAGACCACGAAGACGTCGGCGATCGGCGCGTTGCTGATCCACATCTTCGAGCCGGTGAGCCGGTAGCCGCCGTCGATCTTCTCGGCCCGCGTGATCATGCCGCCCGGATCGGAGCCGGCGTTCGGCTCGGTGAGCCCGAAGCAGCCGATGAGCTCGCCGCGCGCGAGGCCCGGCAGGTATTTGCGGTGCTGGTCGGAATCGCCATAGGCGTGGATCGGGTACATCACGAGCGAGCTCTGCACGCTCATCATCGAGCGGAAGCCGGAATCGACCCGCTCGACCTCGCGCGCGACGAGGCCGTAGGAAACATAGCCTGCGCCGGCGCAGCCGAACTCCTCCGGAAGCGTCACCCCGAGCAGGCCCGATTTGCCCATAAGCCTGAACAGCTCCGGGTCGGTCTTTTCCTCGAGGTAGGCCT
The DNA here is from genome assembly GCA_963775405.1 of uncultured Alphaproteobacteria bacterium. GTDB lineage: Bacteria > Pseudomonadota > Alphaproteobacteria > Rhizobiales > Beijerinckiaceae > Roseiarcus. The sequence goes on along the minus strand of CAVZJI010000025.1, from coordinate 224,358 downwards.
TCTGGACGCGGGGCGCGAGCTCACTCGCGGCGAAGTCGCGCGCCGTGTCGCGGATCATCCGCTCGTCTTCGGTGAGCTGGGCCTCGAGCAGCAGAGGGTCGTCCCATTGGAAAGGGCCGAGATCGGGTCCGTGAAAGGAGCTCATTCCATCCGCCTCCCTGAGGCCGGATCCAGCTGATCCGGCGGGCCGGCCTCTGTTCTATTCGGCGCGCTGGGCAACGTCGAGGCGCACGCGGGTCGGACTGATTCACGGCCGCAGCCAGTCTTCCCAGTTCTCACAAGCGAAAAATCTCCGCTATCATCGGCGGCATGAAGAACGATCCGCTCTCGCACGGCCTCTGGGAAATGACCGCTCCGCCCGCGCCGCCGACCCCGCCGCTGAATGGCGAGGTGCGGGCCGATGTGGCGATCATCGGCTGCGGCTATACCGGGCTCTCGACCGCGCTGCATCTCGCGGAGGCGGGAGCAAAGGTTGTCGCGCTCGAGGCGGTCGAGATCGGCTTCGGCGGCGCAGGGCGCAACGTCGGCCTGGTCAACGCCGGCATGTGGCTCGCGCCCGACGACGTCGCGACGAGGCTCGGCGCCGACTATGGCGAGCGGCTGCTCAAGTTGCTTGGCGATGGGCCCTCCGAGGTTGAGGCGCTCGTCCATAAGCACGGGATCGCGTGCGAATTCGTGCACAATGGCACGCTGCATTGCGCGAGCGGGCAGTCGGGGCTCGCCAAGATCGAGGAGCGCCGCGCACAATGGGGCGCGCGCGGCGCGCCGGTGAAAGTACTCAGCCGCGAGGAGACGGCGCGGCGGATTGGCGTCGACATCTATGCGGGTTCGCTGCTCGACCTGCGCGCCGGCACCATCCAACCGCTCGCTTATGCGCGGGGGCTGGAGGGCGCGGCGCTCGCCGCCGGCGCCGCGATCCACACGCAGAGCCCGGTGCGTTCGGCTGAGCGAACCGGCAAGTTTTGGACGCTTACGACCGACCGCGGGACCGTCGCGGCCGACTGGGTCGTGGTGGCGACTGACGCCTATGCCGAGGGCGCGCCGTGGCCGCAGGGGAAGCGGGAGCAGGTCCGCATTCCCTACTTCAATTTCGCGACACGGCCGCTCCGCGCCTGACTTGGCGGCCGCGATCCTGCCGGGCCGCGAGGGCTGCTGGGACACGCGTCTCATCATGAACTCGTTCCGTTTCGATCAGTCTGGTCGGCTTCTCTTCGGCAGCATCGGGGCGCTGCGTCTCGCTGGTCTCGAGGTCCACCGCGCCTGGGCGAAGCGCGCGCTCAGGAAGACCTTTCCGCAGATCGGCGAGGTCGAGTTCGAGGCGCAATGGTACGGAATGATGGGCATGACCTCGAACGCGCTGCCGCGCTTCCATCGCTTGGCCGAGAACGTCGTCAGCTTCTGCGGTTATAATGGCAGGGGCATCGGCACCGGCACGGTATTCGGGCGCGTCCTCGCCGATCACATTCTCGGCAAGCTCAGCGAAAAGGACCTGCCGCTCCCCGTCACCGACCCGGACGCGCCGGCGCTGCCGGCCCTCAGGGAGGCGTATTACGAGGCAGGAGCACAAATCGCCCATGCCGTCGGCGCATGGCTGTGAGCGCTCTTCCTCCAGTTGTAGGCCGCAAAAATGCGCGTCGCCAACCGGCGATGAAGTCCTCTTGACGCTGGCGGCAGCTGTCTTGATTTTAACATTTTGTCTGGCTATCCGGGCTGGCATCGATGTCCGACTGACGACTCGACATCGCGTCTTGCGGCGCGACGAGGAAGCCCTCCGCACCGATAGCGGACTGGCGACATCAGGCCGCTCACTTCAACCTGATCTACGGGACTGCATCTATGGCTACGGGAACCGTCAAATGGTTCAACGCAACGAAAGGGTTTGGTTTCATCCAGCCTGACGACGGCGGCAAGGACGTGTTTGTCCATATCAGCGCCGTTGAGCGCGCGGGGCTCCGCGAGCTCAACGAAGGACAGAAAGTCGCCTATGAGATTGTCGCCGACAAGCGCACCGGGCGCTCGTCGGCTGGCAACCTGCAGGTCGCCTGATTTTCCTTCCAATCTGGCGCGCTAGATGCTCAGCCCCGGCGACAAAGCCGGGGCTTTTTGTTTATGGTGGCCTCCTTACGGGAGGCCGCGATGGTTGAGCGAGCAAGCGAGACGTTTCTGGGGCTCGACATCGGCACTTCCTCGGTAAAGGCGCTGCTGGTCGACGCCAGACAGCGCGTGCTGGCCGAAGCTTCGGTCCCGCTCAGCGTTTCGCGCCCTCAGCCGTTGTGGAGCGAGCAGAACCCATCTGATTGGGTCGAGGGAGTCGAGGCCGCGGTCGTCGCCATCCGCCGCCAGGCTCCGACTGACTTCGGGGCGCTGTCAGGCATCGGTCTTGCGGGCCATATGCATGGCGCGACGCTTCTGGATGCGCAGGACAAGCCGCTCAGACCGGCGATTTTATGGAACGACGGGCGGTCCTTCGCCGAATGCGTTGAGCTCAAGCGGCGTGTCCCCGATCTCGAAGAGCGCACTGGCAATCTCGCCATGCCTGGCTTCACCGCGCCGAAAATGCTGTGGGTCGCCGCGCATGAGCCCGAGATCGCCAAGGCGACGAAGCGCGTGCTGTTGCCCAAAGACTATGTGCGCCTGCGGCTCTCGGGCGAGGCGGTTTCCGAAATGTCGGACGCCTCAGGCACGCTCTGGCTCGATGTTGGACGGCGGCGCTGGGACGATACGCTGCTCGCGGCCACTGGCCTGACCGAGAACGCCATGCCGCGCCTGGTCGAGGGCTCGGAGATTTCCGCCTATCTCGCGCCGGAAATCGCAGCCGCCTGGGGCCTTGCCGGCCGGACGATTCCGATTGCGGGCGGCGGCGGGGACAACGCCGCATCCGCCATCGGCGTTGGCGCCACGGCGCCGGGGGCGGGCTTTGTTTCGCTCGGCACGTCGGGTGTCATCTTCTCCGTCACCGACCGTTTCGTCAGCCTTCCTGACCGGACGCTACACGCGTTTTGCCATGCGCTACCGAATCGCTGGCACGGCATGGCGGTGATGCTCTCGGCTGCATCCTCGCTTGCCTGGGTCGCCGGTGTCCTGGGAGGCGAAGACGAGATAGGCAAGCTGATCGCAGGAGCGGACGCGTTCGCTCACTCGCCCGGCGCCGTCGCTTCGGCGCCGATCTTCCTCCCCTATCTCAGCGGCGAGCGCACGCCCCACAACGATGCTGAAGCGACCGGAATGTTCGCGGGGATCCGCGCTGGGCATAGCGCCGACGCGCTGGTTTTCGCGGTCATGGAGGGCGTCGCCTTCTCCTTCGCCGACGGAGTCGACGTTCTGGACGCGGCTGGCGCCCGGCCGGTTCGCCCGTTGCTTGTCGGCGGCGGAGCGCGGTCGGAATTCTGGGCGCAGATGATCGCCGACGTCACCGGCCTGACGATCGATCTCGCTTCCGGCGCGGAAGCGGGCGCGGCGCTTGGCGCAGCGCGGCTCGGCATGCTTGCCGCTGGAGCGGGGAGCGTCGAGGCAGTCTGTCCGCGCCCGCCTATTCAGCGCGAGTTTAAGCCCGATCCGAACCGCGCTGGCGCCTACGCCCCACGCCTGAAGCGCTATCGCGCGCTCTACCGGGCCGAAAAAGCGACGCGGCTCTAGGCGACGCGCCACTTGCCGACAAGGTCGCCGATCGCGGTCACCAGGATTTGCACACCGATGCACATGAGCAGGAACGCCATCAGCCGCACGATAACCTGACGCGCCGTGGGTCCCATCAGCCCGGTCAAGCGGTCGGAGAAGCGATAGCCGATCCAGATGATTGCGGCGTTGGCGACCGCCGCGACGCTCGCGCCGAGGAAGAAGGCGACGAAGCCAATGCTGTGCGAGGGGCGCTCTGCGCCGATCGTGGTTGCGACGGCGATGGTGCCGGGCCCGGTGGTGAACGGCAAAGTCAGCGGGAAGAAAGCAAGCTGCATCGGGTCGTCGTCACTATTTGGCGTGGCTTCCCGCTCGTGGCGCTTTTGGTCCGGGTGCGAACTCGCTCGTGGTCAAGAGCTGGAAACCGCTCAGCGCGATCACCGTCCCGCCTCCGATTCGCAAGGCGTCGATTGAGACGCCGAAGAAGGAGAGAATGTAGGTCCCGGTCCACAGCGCCCCAAACATGATCAGAAGCGAATAAAGGCCAACCCGCGCCGCGACCTTCTCCCGATCCAAGGAGCTGAAGTCCTTGGTGAAGCCATAGAAGATCAGCGCCCCGCCGATCGGGTTGATGATCGAGAAGAGGGAAGAGAAAGCGAGGAGAAAGGCGGAATTGGCCGTAATGGCGAAGCTGCGCCAATCCGCCACACCTAAGATTTGCTCCATTGTGCCGCCGAGCTTGAGACAAGAGATCTTCTTCTAAGGCTAAGAGCCCTGCTGGGTAAGGGCCGTGCGGCGCTTCCGAATCTCCCGGAGGGAGCGCATGGTGCGATGCAACGAGAATGATGGTAGTCTCTGTGGACAGGTGCGGAGGTAGGTCATGCCGATTGGACACAATCTGCCACCCGAGAATGATCCCCTCGGCCTATTCGAGCTGCCAAAGCCGTTCGTCGAAGGCGCCGTCCGCGCCTGCCGCCTGTTCAATACGACGCTGGACGCGATCTTCTATGATGTCCCGAAACTGAACCGCGAGCTCATCGACAAGGATGTTGGTCGCAGTGGGAAACCGCCGTCGCGTATCGTCGATTTTGACGCCTTGAGCGACCCGGAAGGTTCGCTTCTGCTCATAGACGCAGGCACTGCGCCGTATGTGCACAAGTACAAGAATGTCCAGCTTTACCTCGATTCTCAATATCAGGAGACGCGCGATGTCGCGGTTGCGACGATCACCGGCGTCGGTAGTTCGGCGCTGGGAAGCGCCGCGCTCGCCTGGGACGTCTCGGTCGCACTTCGCGAGCCGGTGCTGGCCATCGTACCCGGCTATGGCGTCGCCGACGTCGTTCTTCAGGCATTGGGGGGCTGGTTCGGATTTGGACTTTATAACTCCCTCAAAGCGAAGAGCCTGATACAGACAAGCCTCGCGAGCGCAGCGCCGCAGGCCGCGCGCATCGGCCGCGAACTTTCCGCATCGGCGCCTGACGCGCACACCGTTAATGGCGAACCGGCTTTTCGTTTCGGTTCGGGGTCGTCGGATGTCCTCCACGCCCTGCTTGAGAATCGTCAGCCGCCATTCAAGGTTTTGATCGGGCACAGCAAAGGCGCCCTGCAGATCCAGAACGGGATCCAGTCCCTCGCGCCCGAGCGGACACATGGGCTCCGCGTTGTGACGCTCGGCTGTTCGGTCCAGGAAAATGTCGAAGGCGTCAGCTACCACCAATATTTGGGCTTGTTCGATGCTCTCGGACAGCTCAACTCCTGGGGAAACCGGCCGAACTATTGGCCCGCGACTTGGCACAGCACAAACCCGATGCTGCCGCCTGCGATGGCCGCGGGGCGGTTCTCGGAGGAGTCGGTCTCACCCTGACGCTGGCCGAGTTTGGCCCAAGAGCGCCGTGGCCTTTAAACGATCGCGCCATTTCACGCGCCCGCCTTAACCGTTCTAGAAGCGGCGAGCGGTACGCTCTCACAGTGTTGAGCTTCATCACGATAGGCGCCGCGTTGCAGAGCGCGGTCCTGGAGACTTTCAAGCCAGCGTCAGCCTATGGCGCGCCTGCGCTGGGCGGCGCCCTGGCGTTTTCCGCGCTCTACTACGCTGGCCGCCGCCAGGCGCGCGGCCGACGCGTCAGCTTGAGCGGGTTCCTCCGCTCGATCTTCCCCAGGCGCATTCTTCTCCACCCGTCTTCGCTGATCGACATGCGTCTATGGGCGCTGAACGCGGTCGTATTTGCCTCCGCTTACGGCATGCTGGGCCTTGGTCTCTTCTTCTGGCGCGACGCCATCGTCGCCTGGCTGACACGCGAATTCGGGCCTCACGCGCCCACTCTCTGGCCAGCCTGGATTGTCCTGGCGCTCGCAACGGTGCTGCAGCTCCTGGCCTACGAACTCGCCTATTGGTCTGCCCACTATGCGTTTCACAAGATCCCGGCTTTGTGGGAGTTCCACAAGGTCCATCATTCCGCCGAGGTGATGACGACCTTGACCGAGTTGCGCCAGCACCCGGTCGAGATCATCGTGTTCATGAATTGGATCGGGCTCGCGACCGGAATTGTATTTGGAGTCATGACCTACGTCTTTCGGTCCCGGCGTGCGCCCGTTCACGCTTCTGAACGGCAACATCCTCACGATGATGTTTATCCTGACCTACGGTCATCTGCGGCACAGCAATATGTGGATCGCCTTCACCGGCGTCGCCGGCCGGATCCTGCAGAGTCCCGCCCATCACCAACTCCATCACTCCGCCAATCCGGCCCATTTCGACAAGAATCTCGGCTTTGCGCTCGCCTTTTGGGACTGGGCGTTCGGCACGCTTTCTATCCCGGCGAAGACTCGCGAACCCATCGTGTTCGGCGTCGCCGGGGAGGCGCCGTTTCGGTCGGCGCTCGGCGCCTTCGTCCTCCCATGCGCGCGCTTTGCTGGCCATGCGTCGAGGCTCGCCCAACGAATCGCAGGCCCGCGCGCCGGCGCCCGCGCGGCCGAAACGCCGCCCTGACTGCGGGTTCCCCTCGGTTACGAATCTCCCTATTCTCCTCATCGACCCCTCGATAAGGAGACGTCTCCGTGCCGGACGAAAAGTCCGCCCGCCGGCGCGGCGTGCTGCTGGTCCTCATCGCCACGGTCCTCTGGAGCCTGGCGGGCCTGTTCGCCCGCCTTCTCGCCCATCTCGATGTCTGGACGGTGATGGGCTGGCGGGCGCTTCTCGGCGCCGCCTCGATCGCGACCGTCGGGCTGATCGAATGGCGCAGCGGGCGCCTCGACAATCCGCTGGGCTTCGGGGCGCTGTCGCCGGTCGTGGCGCTGCTGGCGATGATCGCGATCTCCGCCTACACCGCCTCGGTGATGACGACGACGATCGCCGACGTCATGGTGATCTACGCCACCCTGCCTTTCGTCGCCGCGGCGATCGGCTTCCTCATCAATGGCGAGCGGGTCTCGGCCCGCACCCTCGCCGCTTCGGGCGTGGCGCTCGCCGGCATCGTCATCATGGTGGCGAGCGGACTGGGTTCCGGCCGTCTCCTGGGGCAGGCGCTATCGATGCTGATGACGCTCGCCTTCGCCGGCATGATCGTCTTGCAGCGCCGCCAGCCGCACGCCTCGATCATCATCGTCAATTGTCTTGGCGCCATCGGCTCCGGAATCTTCGGCCTCGCCAATTCCCCGCTTCAGCCGATCAGCCTTCATGATTTCGGGATCCTTTTCGTGTTCGGCCTGACGACGATCGGCCTCGCTTTCGTCCTTTTCATGGAGGGGGCGAAGTTCATTCCCTCCGCGGAAGCGGGCCTCATCAGCCTCTTGGATGTTGTGCTTGGGCCCGTCTGGGTGTTTATCGCCTTTGGCGAGAACCCGGGCCTGGCGACCATTTTCGGCGGCGCGATCGTGCTCGCCGCCGCTGTCTGGCGGATCGCGCCGGAGCTGAGGCAAGAACGGGTTCTCGCAGAGTTAAAGGGAGGAAGCATGGACGGCGAGCGTTTCGCGCTGGTGACGGGCGCGGGTTCGGGGGTCGGAAAGGCGTCGGCGCTGGCGCTGGCCCGCACCGGCTGGCATGTGGCGCTGGCCGGGCGGCGGCGCGAGCTCCTTGAAGAGGTCGCGGGCGAGGTCAAGGGCCACGGGCGCCGCGCGCTCCCCGTCGCCACCGATGTCGGCGACCCCGAGGCGGTCAAGGCCCTGTTCGCTCAGGTCGAGCGCGAGTTCGGCCGCCTCGATCTTCTGTTCAACAACGCCGGCCAGAACGCGCCCCCGGTTCCGATCGACGAACTGACCTTCGCCCAATGGAGCGCGGTGGTCGGCGTCAATCTGAACGGCATGTTCCTCTGCGCCCAGGGCGCGTTTGGCCTGATGAAGCGCCAGACCCCGCAAGGCGGGCGGATCATCAACAACGGCTCGATCTCGGCCCACACGCCGAGGCCCCTCTCGATCGCCTATAACGCGACCAAGCACGCGGTCAGCGGGATGACCAAGTCGATCGCGCTCGACGGGCGCGCCCACGACATCGCCTGCGGCCAGATCGACATCGGCAACGCGCTGACCGAGATGGCCCGCAAGCAGACCCAAGGGGTGCGCCAGGCCGACGGCCGGATCGCGCCCGAGCCGATGATGCAGGTGGACGAGGTCGGCGCGGCGGTCGCCCATATGGCCAGCCTGCCGCTCTCGACCAACATCCTGACCATGACCATCATGGCGACCAAGATGCCGTTCGTCGGCCGGGGCTAGCACAACCTGCGGGCGAGTTTCCCGCCAAATAAATCCAAGCCAGACCAAGCCAGACCAAATAAATCCAAGCTATTTTGCTTGGTTTTATTTGGTTTTATTCGTCCGATTTGGGGCTTTTCAATGGGTTACGGCGAATCCAAATAAGAAATTTTCTCCCTGGCTCTCAACTCGCGTCTGAGTTGTGTGCCAGGAGCGATTTGAACGCACTCGACGCTGTAGTGTCCCTTTCATCCTTCGCTCGCCGCGACCCGGCTTGGACGGGGCGGCGATTTCCGACGATCTGGACACGATAGCATAGTTTTCTGGTTAAGCAAAGCAATTGCAGCAAAAAAATTGGCGGCCTGAAAAGGGGGACGACCATTGCAGCGGGCCACATGGGGTGCGCCGTCGCGCGCAGGTCGCCGAGCGCGGCGTATTCTGCGCCTAAAGCTTAAGTCACCGCGGCGGGATGAGAGGCCGTCGCGCCGTCCTCCCGCCAGATACGAACCGGGCAGACAGCGTGTCTGGCTAGGCCTCGACCCATGTCACAACTTCGTCCAGGGAAGCGCGATCGGTGCGAAAACCATTCGCCATCGAAGCGCGATCCTCATATCCGAAGGAGATCCCGCAAACGACCAGACGGTCGTCGCCGAGACCAAAATGCTCGCGAACGAATTTCGAATGCGAAGCCAGCGCCGCCTGCGGAATCGAAGCGACGCCCAGGCTCTGCGCCGCGAGCAGAAAATTATTCACGTAGGCGCCGCAATCCACCGCGCCATACGTTCCGAGCGCCTCGTCCGATGTGATGATGGCGACATGGGGCGCCCCGAACAGCTTATAGTTCTCGAAACCCTGTCTGGCGTAGGCTTCCCTGTCGCCGCGCGCCACGCCGACAGCCTCGTAGAGCCGGAAGCCGCAGGCCCGCCTGCGTTCGAGATAAGCGCCACGATATTCACGCGGAAAGGCCATGTCGGGAGCAGGGGGATTTTTCGTCACGGAGTCGCATAGCCCGCGCGAAAGCGCTCGGTGGCGGCGCCTTTGGTGATGATCACTTGCCATGGCTGGGCGTTGCACCAGGACGGCGTGCGTTGGGCAATGCTCAGGATTTGGGCGATTGTGTCGTCGTCAACGGAATCGCGCAGAAACCCCCGACAGCTATGGCGCGTCGATAAAAGACGCTCAAGCACCTCGGCGTCGCTCGTCGCTGTCACCTGCATCTTTAAATCTCCTCAGGAACGTTTCGAGGCGGGGCGGCGCTGCCAAGGGGAGGTCGAGAGCCAAGGACCGCTCGCGCGGCTTAGGGATCGGCGGGCGCGGCCTCAGTGGGTTTGATCGCGTCGAGCCGCGCCAGTCCTCCTCGGTGAAGCCGGCGACGCCGGGGCACTTTTCGGGCTTCTTGCGCCCCTCCTCATGAGCGCGCGCACACCGTCCAGTTGGTCGCCGAGCGCGGCCAGACGGCCGGATAGGTCGTCAACCGCCGGATTACCGACGAGGTTGCGGGCGACGTAGGGCGCGCCGTCGGGGGCGCAGGCGAGAGGCGCCGAGGCAATCCGCGAGTCGCTGGCGGTGGTGAGCGCCGTGGGATCGAGCGCGACGGCGCCTCCTCGATTCCCGTCCAGGTCGCTGCTCCGGCTCCTGCTCGGATTCGTGGAAGTCTGGCTTCAACCGATCGAATTGCGCCGTGATGTCGACTTTGCTCATTTCGCTGGAATTTCGTGGTCTTTTCGGCGCGAATTCCGTCGCGGCGGCGATCCATCCGTCGAGGTCGGATCGCGCCTCGAACGGCGTGATCAGTCCCCGCGGTCGTCGTCTTTGACCTGATCGGCGTCGACGTATCGGTGATCGACGCAGTCGCAAGGTTCGCATCGGCGATGTCGGTCCTGAAGACGAAGGTCTCGCCGAAATTCGGTGTCCGCCAGGTCGGCGTGGGATAAGGTCAGCGCCCTGCAACTGCGCGTCCGTGAGGTCGGCGCCCTGTAACCGCGCCCTGAAGGTCGGCGCCCTGCAACTGCGCAGCGGCGAGGTCAGCGCCCTGCAACTGCGCGTCGCAGAGGTCGGCGCCCTGCAACTGCGCTTCGAGAGATCAGCGCCCTGCAACTGCGCGCTGAAGAGGTTGGCGCCCTGCAACTGCGCTCCTGGAGGTCGGCGCCCTGCAACTGCGCGCCTGAGAGAGGTCGGCGCCCTGCAACTGCGCTGAGGACTGAGGATCAGCGCCCTGCAACTGCGCGGCCTGAGAGGTTGGCGCCCTGCAACTGCGCACCGACCAGGCGAGCGCCGTCCAATCGCGCGAACCATAGAGGTTCGCGCCCTGCATTGCCGCGCCGCTCAGCGAGACGCCGCGCAGGTCGGCGCCGGCTAAGTCGGCGGCCTGCAGATCGCGACTCGTCGAGCTTGATTGTCGGAACGAATCTCGCCGCCGCGCGAAGCGATCTCCTTCTTGGTCTTTTCCAGCTTCGTTCCTTGCCGACGATCGTTTCGCTCGTCGAGCTTCAGTCGGTCGGGGAACAGGCCGAACACGACGCCCTTCTCGGTCGCGGCATAGTCCGGATTAGCGTCTCCGGAGCCGGCGGCGGCTCGCCCGCCATCCACTGCGCCCATTCCGTGAAGGAGGACGGCCGGGGCTCGCCGGCCCAGCGCCCTTGCCGGAACGACAGCCAGTCGACGAGCGGCGCGAGGACGACGGCCAGCAGCACGCAAAAGGCCATCGCCGTCGCCCAGCGCGGCTTGCGGCTGAGCGCGCCGAGCACCAGCGGCGCCTTCCTCACGCCGCGAGGGAAGAAACATCGGTAGGTCATCACCACGATCAGCACGAGATCGGCGACGACGACTCCGCGATGCCACCAGGTGATGCGCAAATGGTGGTAGGGCAGGAACATCATCTGCATGAGGACGAGCGTCGCGAGCGGCGCGAGCACGATGGTGATGAGCGCGATGAGGCCCATCAGAAGCGCGTTGACGCCCGTGCGCTCGCCTTTCATGCCGACCAGCAATTGCAGGAACAGAGCATTTCCGACTTGCGCCCGGTAGCGCTCTCGTTCGGGTTCGCCCGGCAGCGTCGTCCGCAACTGTTTGTCGAACTCGGCGGCGGTGCGAGCGAGCAGCGCCAGCATCATCAAGAGATAGAAATGGAAGACGAGATAGAGCAGCGGCGCGATGACATAGAACGGCAGCAGCTCGACCTTGATGTTGAGGATCGGCAGCGTCTGCGGCTCGCCCAGCAGCAGATTGCGATGGGTGGTCGCGAGCGCCGCGATGGCGAGATAGAGCGTGAGGCCGAGGAACGAGAACCACAGCGTCTGAAACCGCTCGGCCGAGCCGTTCAGCGAAGCCAGCAGCGCGTCGAGCTTCTTGGTGTCCGGCTCGGGCGAGGGCGGACCGAAGCCCCAAATCGGATAGGGCAGCGCGTCAGTATTGTTCGTGTCCGGCCCGGCCATGCCCCAGCGCGCCCGTCCTCTTCTCCCGCCTCAATCTGCGTTTGAAGCGCGGCATTGTCCAGCGCCCTGGCGGGGCTTGGCGCGAGCGATCAGGCCCGGCTCGAGGACTGGGCCGGCGATGGGGCGCGGGCCGCGCCGGTCGGCGCGAGCGGCTCCAGCAATTGGCCGATCATGGTCTCCGGCACCGGGGTCGAGGTTCCGTAATCCTTCGGCCAGGCCTTCGGGAGATAGAAGGTGCCGAACAGCCGGTCGACGAACGGCAGCATCGATGAATAATTGTGGTCCTTGTGGTCCTCGAGCGTGTGGCGCCAGTGGTGGAAGGCGGGGCTGGCGATGATCTCCTCCAACGGCCCCAGCCGCCAGCGCAGGTTGGCGTGGATGAAGAAGCTCCACAGCGAGCCGATGAACAACACCAGCATGGGCACCAGCGACGGGTTCGGACCGACCGGCGAAGCGAGGCCGGTGGCGTAGAGCAGCGTCAGCCCGCACAATCGGGTGAAAATAACGTCGACCGGATGGCCGCGGGTGTTGACCAGGAAATTCACATGCTCGGCGCTGTGATGAACGGCGTGGAAATCGCCAAAGGAAGGCGCTCTCATGGCTCCATCGATGACCCCAGTAAAAGCCGATTTCGCCTACGATCATGGCCGCCATCATGCGCGCCCAGAGCGGCAGGCCGGCCGCCGCTCCGGTGACGGACGCCGGCAGAGCCGAGTGAATGAGCCAGGCGATCAGGAGCGCGGGCGGGGCGAGAAGGAGCGCGGTGAAGAGGCCGTTGAAGAAATACCAGCCGAGATTGACCCTCCAGCCCTTCGCGAACAGGCTGCCCGGGCGAATGGCGAAGACATGTTCGAGCGGCGCGAAAACGATCGTCACCACCGCCAGCAGCACACAGGCCCGCAGCGCATTGACCGCGAACGCCATGAGATGCTGATGCGACGTCAGAAACTCCATGAATGCGTCATCCCGAAGCCGCGGCGGACAAGGTTATAACAAAAAAACCGGAGCGGAATCCAATCCCGCCCCGGATTAAGAAGCCGCGATTGCGACTTGTCGCCTTTATGCCACGGCCAGAGCCGTCCGGCGGCGGCGGAAGGCGGCATAGCCCAGTCCGCCGAATCCGACGAGCATCATCGCCCAGGTCGCTCGGGGACGGCGGTCAGCGATACGCCATAAGGTCCAGCCGATCCTTCGACACATCGATTCCAACAAACACATCCACCTCCCGTCCTTGCACATGCGGGCTCGCGACGCGCCCCCGGCGACTGTTCGGGAGGTTAGGATGGACGGATGGGGCGCCATGCTCGCGAACGGGCTCTCGAACCCCAGGAGCCAAAGGGCTCCCATCCGCCGCCGCGCCGTCAAACTTACTCCGACATCGCGATCGTTGGGAGATACAAGGAGCGTAGCGACGCGGCGATCCAGGAGGCCCGGAGCGCTCCACCTTCCCTGGATTGCTCACCGTAGCCCGTCCGGAAGGACGGGCGTCCCTCGACGCCCTATGGCGCGCTATGACGGTTGTCTTCCTCGGAACCCTTCCCCAGCGCTCGATTAACCAATCGTTAGTCGATCAGCCAATAACCATTTGACGCAGTAGGGTAAGCGAAGGCGGTGTGGCGGCGCTCATGCGCGTTTTGAGCGCGCGCCATAATTTGGCCTTGACAGGGCCGCGCGTCTGGCGCCATTGGCGGGCGCTGCGTCGGCGGGGGACGGCGGGTTGGGGACAATGCAATATCTTCTAATTCTTCTCGTGGCCCTAACCATGGCCTGCGGGGCGGCGGCCACGGTGACGATTGAGCTCGCGCCCGCTTACGCGGACGCCAGCGCCAAGGGCTATTAGGCGCTTCCCCATTCGGGATGGACGGGGCTCCTTCCTACAGGAGAGGGGTAGGGGTGGGGGTTCGCGCGCAGGGCGCGCGGTCCGGCCGACCGTAGCCCGTCCCGGAGGACGGGCGTCCTATGCGACGCCATCGAGCGTGGTCAGGACGTCGCGCGGCAGATGGAGGCTGGCCGCCGCCAGGTTCTCGCGCAGATGCTCGACCGACGAGGTGCCCGGAATGAGCAGGATGTTTGGCGCGCGCTGGAGGAGCCAGGCGAGCGCAACCTGCATCGGCGTCGCGCCGAGGCGGGCGGCGACCTCATTGAGCGCCGTCGACTGCAAGGGCGTGAAGCCGCCGAGCGGGAAGAACGGCACATAGGCGATTCCGGCGCGGGCGAGCTCGTCGATCAGGGCGTCATCTTCACGATGGGCGACATTGTACAGGTTCTGCACGCAAACGATGTCGCAGATCCGGCACCCCTCATTGAGCTGCGCCGAGGTGACATTGCTGAGGCCGATGTGACGCACGAGGCCTTGGCGCTGAAGGTCGGCCAGGACCGTGAGCAGCGCCTCGATCGATCCTTCGGTCGGCCCGTGGCCGTCGCCCATGATCCGCAGGTTGGCCACTTCCAGCACATCGAGCTTGAGATTGCGCAGATTGTCTTGAACTGCGTTTTTGAGGTCGTCCGGGCTGATCGCCGGGTTCCACGAGGCGTCGTCGCCGCGCCGGGCGCCGATCTTGGTGACGATGACCAGATCGTCCGAATAGGGATGCAGCGCCTCACGGATCAACCGGTTGGTGAAGTGGGGACCGTAATAGTCGCTGGTGTCGATGTGATTGACGCCGCTTGCGACCGCTTCCCGCAGCACCTGAATTGCGCCGTCGTGATCCTTGGGCGGTCCGAACACGCCCGGGCCGGCGAGCTGCATGGCGCCGTAGCCGAGGCGCTTCACAATCCGGCCGCCAAGTGGAAACGTTCCGGCTTTGCTGATGTCGATCATGGCTCATCTCTCCTGGACCGGCTCTGCATATAGGCCAGGGCGGCGGACGCGATAATGGGTTCAACCGGCGGATTTGTCCGGGAGGGCGAACTATGACGGCAGACCCGCCGCAGCGTTCCGCCCTGCCGCGGCCCGTTTTCGGCCGGACAGACCTAGCGGTAAGACTGTGCCGAAACATGACAACCGGCTGCAACGTTTCGAGAATTCGGTTGCATTCGGAGGGAAATGGGACTTAATAAAATACAAACTGCAACTTGGGGTCTGCCTGATGCTGGGGCGGAAGAGCGGCTCGGGGTTGAGCCGATCCAGTCGCATACGCGCGCCCGTCGGCTGGGCCAGTGAGTCGCCGCTCGATCGGTCCGCAGGGGCCGAGCGCCGCGCGTCGCGATTGGGGGCGATGTTTGCAGCGGCGATCGGCGTCGCCGGCGCGGCGTTAGGCTCTCCCCCCGCCGCTTTTGCGCAAGCCCCCGTCGCTCCGACCCCGACCCAAATCGCCTCTCCCGCCGCTCTCACGCAGGCGGCCGGCGCGCCGACCCAGGCGCAAGTCACCACCCTCGCCGCTCCCACGCCGCCGGCCGGCGCCCCGACCCCGGCGCCCACCCCCCTGAGCAATGCGGACAAGCTCATCGCCGCCGATCTCCTGTTCAAGCGCCTGCTGCTCAAACCGGACGATCTCGACGCGGGGTTCCAGTACGCTCAGCTTGAAACTGAGCTCGGCGATTATGAGGCGGCGATCGGGGCCCTCGAACGCATGCTCTACTACAACCCGAATCTTCCCCGGGTGAAGCTTCAGCTCGGCGTGCTTTATTTTCATCTGCGCTCCTATGAGATGGCGCGCAACTATTTCGACGCCGTGCTCAACGCCCCGGACACGCCCGCCGATGTTCGCACCGAAGTGCAGAACTATGTCGCCGCGGTCGACAAGGCGGTCGCGATCAACCAGTTCTCGATCTATGGGCAGTTCGGCCTCGCTTATCAGACCAACGCCAACGCCGGTCCCAACAGCCCGAACGTTCTTGCCCTTGGCCAGAACGCGTTGCTGTCGCCCGAGTTTCAGAAGACTCCGGACTGGAACGCCTTCGGACTGGTCACCGTCCATGATTTCTATGATTTCAACGATCAGCGCGGCGACGGATGGGAATCCGATCTGATCGCCTATTACTCGCAGCAGTTCAAAGTGACGCGCCTCGATCTGGGCCTGGCCGAATTGCGCACAGGGCCGCGCATCGGGATCGGCGATTACGGCGGGCTCACCGTCCATCCCTACGCGATCGGCAACGTGCTGACCCTCGGCGGCGCGAACTACCTCAACACGGCCGGCGCAGGCGCGTCGTTGAACTGGCCGGTGAACGAAAACCTCACGATCACGCCTGGGGTCGAGTTCCGTGACCGCTGGTTCTCGAATTCCGCGAACTACCCGACGGCCGAGGGCCAAACCGGCGGGCAGTGGATCGGCTATGTCTTCGGTTCGGGGCTGATTTCCGCCCCCTGGGGCCTGTCGTGGCAGGGCCGCGTCTCCTACACTGAATCGAACGCGAGCTATGGGCCGTACGCTTTTCACGATTTCTCGATCGATCTCGGGCTGCCCTATTCGTTTGCGGCGCCGTCGTTCGCGCATACGGGATCGCTCTGGACGCTTACGCCCTCTGTGGGCTTTTCCTACACCCCTTATGCGATACCGGACCTGATCGTCGACCCCTTCACCACACGCACGGACAGACAATGGCGGGTGTCGGGAACTCTGGATACGAACTTCTACCGCAACATCGGCTTCACGCTGCAGGTCCAATATCTGCGCACCTATTCGACGGTTCCGAATTACAGCCTGCAGGATTTCCTCGTCGCGGCGGGGCCGACGTTCCGCTTCTGATCTTTTAGGAAACTCGAATGCGCCACATACGATCGCTTCCGCTGCTGTTCGCCGCCTCGCTCGGCGCAGTTCTGGCGATATCCGCCGCGGCCCGCGCCGATACGGTCGGCACGGCCGGCGCCGTCAACACGACCTCCTCGGGAACGCCGCCCGCCGGGCCGACCCGAATCATCCAGATCGGGACCCAGCTGGTGGAGAACGAGAAGATCGAGACCACTGGGACCGGCAGCGTGCAGGTGCTGTTCATCGACAAGACGACCCTCAATGTCGGCCCCAACTCGTCGCTGGTGATCGACCGGTTCGTTTACAATCCCGCGACGACCAGGGGCGAGCTCGCCATTTCGCTGGGCAAGGGCGTGCTGCGGGTCGTCGGAGGCGTCGCCACGCATTCGGAAGGGGCGACGATCCGAACTCCGGTCGCGGCGATTGGCTTGCGGGGCGGCATCGCCATCATCTCGCATAGCGGAGCCAAGGGCACCCGAGCGATCCTCGGCTTCGGCCATATGTCGGTCACGACACTCTGTGGCGGGGGGGGAATTGCAGTCCGAACACGGTCCAACTGTCGCGTCCGGGCTTTGGCGTGACCGTGGAGGGATTCAACAGGGCTCTTGCTTCCCCCAGCCGGGCAAGCAGCCAGCAGCTCGCCCAGTCGAATTCTCAGTTGGGCAGCCATCGCGGCCAAAACGGAGGGGCGACCCAGCAGCCGACGGATAATCTGGCTCAGAGCTACAATGTCGGCACGCCCACCTCGCCCGGCGCGCGGGGCGTCAGCAGCGCGGGCGCTAACGCGGCGGGCGCCAACGCCCTGCAGGCCGTTGCCAGTACCGGGACGATCGCCCGAGCGGCCCAGCAGAATACAAGCTCGCTCAGAACCACACAGACCTTCATCGCGCAGAGTTTGATAAAGCCGGTCATTCCGATCATTCCGATCATTCCGATCATTCCGGTCATCCCGGTTAAGCCCCCTCCGCCGCCGTTGACCTACGCGATGGTCACCAGCGGTGCGAGCCGAGTGCCCTACCTCACCGGCGCCTTCGCCGGAACCGGCGGCTTCAAGGTCTCGCCGATCCTGGGCTATCAGACGGGCGGGTTCAATCCGGGCTCCCCGCCGACGCCGAATACGACATCAAGACAGTTCCAGGCGGGGCTCAGCGTGACGGGGAAGGGCACGGCGCAGAACGCGACGCTGTTCGTCATGACGTCTCAGATCTCGAACGCGCCCAACATCGGATTTACCCAGGCCGGGGGGTTCACGGGCGTCACCGTCCGCAACCCGGCTGGACAGTTCGGGCTCGCGAGCGGCTCCGTGTCTTCGGCGACGCCGCCGCCCTCGCCCAACACGGTGTCGACCGCCACGAGCGGCACGCCGATCGCGGGCTTCACTTTGAACAATACGAATACAAACCTGAACACTGGAGTCGTGACGAGCAGTCAGTCCTCCAATTTCTTCCAATCCGCCTCTGGGAAATCCTCGATGACCTACACGTTCAATCCCGTAAGTGCGGGAACGCCGACGTTTTCGGCAGGCAGCCATCCAAACATGACCCTGAACGGCTATGTCGGGGGAGTGATGGTGACGGCGAATGGCGGTTCGCCGGGGGCGCCAACGCATTTCACGACGCCATATGTCGTCACCAATTTCAGCGGGAACCCCGGTGACGTCGCCATTTCTCTGCCCGGCAGTTCAAGCGAGTTGCTCGCATTCTTCAATGTCAGGCCCGGCCCCGGCGCGCCCAGCGGCGCCATGAACAGTTCCAGCTATGTCTTCGGAAGCACGAACGCGGACACTGTTCCCGTGTTCAACGGAGCGCGCGGCGCCTATATCAATCCGTCGAATTTTGCGGCGCGGGACGCCGTCGTAACGGTCAACGGCGTCAGTGGTCCTGCCTCGTCGCGCAATGGCGCAGACCGTAGGCTTCGCCAATCAGCAGTTGGTGACAGCGGAAAGCGTCGGCGCGAATACGTCCGCATTTCTGACTTCGATTTCCTCCACCAAAGTTGCGCCCTGCGCGTGCCAGACTCAGTGGGGTTTCTGGAGCGCCTTTAACGGCGCAACCAACAGCGGTCAACTCACGTTCGAGGATCAGGGTCCTCTCCTGCTGTGGGTCGGCGGCACTTTGACGACGGTTGGGGCTCTTTCCACGGCGACGGGCAGCGCCACCTACGTCGGCCATGCGATCGCCAATATCGCCAACCCGAACAATATCACCAGCTATCTCGCCGCCGGCACGTTCTCGAACACGGTCAATTTCGGAAGCCCCCCGGGCACCGCCATGGGCACCGTCAAGATCAACGGGCTGGACAACACCAACTATGCCGGCACGGTCAACTTGGTCCCCTCGACCGTCACGTTCAACGGTACGCTGGCCAGCACGGCCGGCTCTCCCGCAGGCCGGACCGCAGCGCTGAACGGCTCATTCTTCCAGGGTGCAACCAGTCCCTTTGGCGAGATGGGTGGTTCGCTCATCCTGAACGGGCCCCGCAGCTACCTTGGAAGCGGAATTTTCGCGGCGGCCCGCAAGCCATAGTCGCCAGGGAGCTCTCCCCGCCGCCTAATCAGGGGCGGAGGTCAGCGGCTCGAGCGGCGCGGCGATCGCGCCATGCGCAAGGTCGGCGGAGAAAAGCGCCAACCCCTTGGGTTCGTTGCCGTTGGGATGGACCAGCACGATCGAGCCATGTCCTGGCTTCTGCCCCAGCGCCAGCCAGGCGTCTGCGCCGAGCGTGATCAGGTGGAACTGGCCGACCGCCTGCATCAGCGGATCGCTGGAGACGAGACCGGGGAAGCGGAAGAACAGCGACGGGGTTTCGCCGTTGGCGATCAGAAGCCGCTCGGTGTCGAGAATTTCCTCCTGCGGATCGACGCCCTTCGCCAGCAGGAAGTTCGCATCGACCGGCAGCTTGCGGTGGTAGGGGTGATGAAAGGTGTGGTCGGTCCACAGGATGTCGAGGGCGCCGGAACGTCGCTGATCGACGAGCCAGCGGAAGTCGTCGAAATGATGGATCAGCCAGAGGCCCGAAATCGAGAGCGCGACGGAAGCGTGCGGGCTCGCCGCCTCGAGCCGGGTGAAGAACGCGCGATCGAGGGGCCGTTTGCTTGGGCAAAGGTCGCCGGTGACGAAATCGCCTTGGCCCCCGCCATGGGTCAGCCCCGCATTCTGAAGAAAGCCGCGATGGATGAGGCCCGGGGCTTGAGCTGATTCGCGGATTGCGCGGCCCATGCGGGTCGCATTAAGGTCGCCCTCGCTCTCGTCGCGGCAAGTCCAGCACGCCGCACGCTCGAGCCGCGTGGTCAGCGCCTCGGGATCGGCGAGGAGCGCGACTCTTTGCCCGGAGAGGGTCATCTCGCGGATCGCGACTGCTTTCCTTCCGTCGGCGGCGAAGCAAGCTTTCAGGACCGGCTGATAATCGGCGACTGCATTGAGGCCCTGAAGCCGCGTCGCGGGCGCCGGCGTAAAGGCGCAATCGGCCGCCTGGGCTGCGCCAGCAAGGCTGGCCCAGGCGGCAAGCGTAATCATGAGAAGGCGCGGCAAGGCGGGCAAGGGGAGGTTTCTCGGATTGAAGGCGTCTTTCTAGCCAAATGCGGCGCGCTCGCCTAGAGCGTGCGGTTTTCTGACGGAATTGGGATTTCCGAAATCGTTTGAGCTCTGATTTAAGGTGCGCGTCAGGAGGCTTGGCGATGACGCGACCTTATTGGGAGGATTTGCGGGAACGCGCTGTGGCGCGGTTTGAGGCGGGCGAGACGATCCGGTCGATCGGCAAGGCGTTTGGCATTGATCCGTCTTGCGTGCCGAAATGGGTGAAGCGGCGGCGTGAGACAGGTTCGGTTGCGCCGGCTGCGATCGGAGGGCGCAAGCCGCGCACGCTCTCGGGAGACGTCGCCGTCTGGCTGCGTGAGCGTATTCACTCCGGTCGGTTCACGACGCGGGGCCTGGCGGCCGAACTGACGGAGTGCGGGATCAAGACCGATCGGCGTGCGGTTTGGACTTTCGTTCGCGAGGAAGGGTTGAGTTTCAAAAAAAAGCCTGTTCGCCAGCGAGCAGGATCGGACAGACGTCGCGCGCAAACGTGAACGCTGGAAGGCGCGTCAGGCCAGCATCGATCCAGCCCGTCTCGTCTTCATCGACGAGACCCCCGCCTTCGCGGGGGCAGGCTTTGGGTCAAGACGAATATGGCGCCGCTGCGCGGCTGGGGTCCGAAAGGCCGCAGGCTTGTGGCCAAGGCCCCGCATGGCCACTGGAAAACGATGACCTTTATCGCAGCCCTCCGCTGCGATCGGATCGACGCGCCGCGCGTGATCGACGGCCCCATCAACGGCGAGAGTTTCGCCGCCTATGTCGAGCAGGTTCTCGTCCCAACCCTAAAAGAAGGCGACATCGTCGTCCTCGACAATCTCGGCTCCCACAGGGGAGCAGGCGTCCGTTCCATGATCCGCGCTGCTGGCGCGCGGATGTTCTTCCTGCCGCCCTATAGCCCCGATCTCAATCCAATCGAGCAGGTCTTCGCGAAGCTCAAACACAAAATCCGCGACGCTGCAGAGCGCACCGTCGAAAACACCTGGCGGCGCCTCGGCGCACTCCTCCAAACGTTCCCGCCAAACGAATGCGCAAACTATCTCGCAAACTCAGGCTATGCTGCCGTATGAACACAGCACGCTCTAGCGCGGCTGCACGGGTATGATGAAACCCGACTGAAGACCCTGTCGCGTTAGTGAGCAACGCGCAGCCGACGCAGCGAGTCAGACAGAGCGTCGCGGTCCCCGAGTCGAACGCGGCCGCTCGGGCGCGCCGGCGACCGCCAGCAGCTTGCGAAACTCGTCGCGCTTCTCATGGATCGAGGCGATGACCAGACCCATCGGCACGCCGAGATCGACCAGCACCGCCTCCGAAAGCTGCAGGCTCGCCTCGATGGTCTCGGGCACCGCGTCGGTCACGCCGAGCCCGTAGAGCGCGCGGGCGTGCTCGGCGTCGCGGGCGCGGGCGACCAGCGTTATGTCTGGCCTGAGACGCCGCGTCGTCTCGACCACCGCTTCGTTGGCCGCCGGCGAATCCATGGTGACGACGACCGCGCGCGCCGTCTCGAGTCCGCAAAGGCGGAGGTACTCGGCCCGCGCCGCGTCGCCATAATAGACTGGCTTGCCGTCCGACCTGGCGCGCGACGTCACTCCGGCGTTCGAATCGAGCGCGATGAACTGGATTGCGTGCCGGTCGAGCATGTCGCCGATCAGCGCGCCGACGCGGCCGTAGCCGACGATGATGACGCGGGACGATTCGCTCTCCGGCGGGATCTCCGGCGTTTTTGCGTCGGCGGCCCCGCGCGGCGGCGAACCGACGCGCGCGCCGAGGTTCGCCAGGCCCGGAATCGCCAGCATCGATATCGCCACCGCGCTGATAAGCGTCGTCGCAAGCGTGCGATCGATCAGGCCTCCCGCCAGCGCAGCGCCGATCATCACGAAGCCGAACTCGCCGCCCGGCCCGAGCAGGAGCGACGTTTCGGCGGCCCCCCGGAACGGCAAACGGAAAACGCGCGCCAGAACGAAGAGCGTCAGGCCCTTCGCCGCCACGAGCGCGGCGGCGAGGCCGAGAATGAGGCCGGGCCGCCCGATGATGAACGCCGGATTGATCCCGGCGCCGACCGAGACGAAGTAGAGGCCGAGCAAGAGCCCCCGGAACGGCTCGATGGTCAGCTCGATCTCGCGGCGGTATTCGGTCTCCGCCAGCAAAAGCCCGGCGACGAAGGCGCCGAGCGCCATCGAGAGATGGCTCGCGGCGGCGGCCAGCCCGTCGCCCAGCACCACCAGCAGACACGCCGCCATGAAGAATTCCCGGCTCTTCGTTTCGGCGACAAAATGGAAGAAGGGCCGCAAGGCGAGGCGACCGAAACCGACCAGCGCGCCGAGCCCCAGCGCCGCCGGGACGAGCGTGCTGAGAAGCTGCCATCCCAATCCGCGCTCGCCTCCGGCCGAGAATGCGCCGACCATCACCAGGAGCGGCGCGACCGCCAGATCCTGAAACAGGAGCACCGCCAAACCTGCCCGGCCAGCGCTGGAATGAAGCCGCTTGCTCTCGACCAGCATCGGAATGACGATTGCGGTCGAAGACATCGACAGCGCCGCCCCGATCGCCAGCGCCGAGGGCGGCGTGAGGCCGAGACGCCAGGCGGCCGCGGCCAGAATGAGCGTCGTCACGACGACCTGCGCGAGGCCTAGCCCGAACACGAGATGGCGCATGCGCCGCAAGCGTTGGAACGAGAGCTCTAGCCCCATCGTGAAAAGGAGCGCGACGACGCCAAAGGCGGCGATGCGGTCGATCGCCTCGACATTGATCGCAAGCGCGCTGAGCCACGGCGCCCTCTGCGCGATTGAGCCGAGGCCGTAGGGTCCGAGCGCGACGCCCGCGAGCAGATAGCCCAGGACCGGGCTGATACGCAGCCGGAAGAACAGCGGCGCGACCACGCCCGCCGTCACCAGGAACAGCAGTGTCTCCTTGTAGACTGAAAGGTCAAAAGGCTCGTTCACCTTAACCTCGCCGCAGCCGCGCGTTTGTGCGGCTGAGCCTAGTCGAATTCGAGGTCGAAGGGGAGCGTCGCCGCGCGGATCATGGCATGCTAAGTGCGACATGTTTTCCCTTGGAGATCGTCATGCCGGCTTATCCGCACGAAGGCGAAACGGCTAAAATCATGGCGCTCGCGCCGGTGATCCCGGTGCTCACTGTCGCAAGCGTCGAGGATGGGCTCGCCCAAGCCAAGGCGCTGGTCGCGGGCGGGCTCTATGCGATCGAAGTGACCTTGCGCACGCCTTCAGCGCTCGAGGCGATCCGCGCCATCGCCAAGCATGTGCCGAAGGCTGTCGTGGGCGCCGGCACAATCATCTCGGTCGAGCAGATCAACCAGGCGGTAGCGGCCGGGGCCAAGTTTCTGGTCAGCCCCGGCGCTCCCGCGGCGCTCGCCAAGGCCGCGGCTGGGTCGCCGGTTCCGTTCCTGCCGGGCTGCGCTACGGCTTCGGAAGCCATGGCGCTCAGGGAACTCGGCTTCCGGGCGCTGAAGCTCTTTCCCGCCGAAGCAGTCGGGGGCGCGAAGCTGCTGGCTTCGCTCGCCGCACCCCTGCCGGATCTGCGCTTCTGCCCGACGGGCGGCATCGATCTTCAGAAGGCGCCGGAATATTTGAGGCTGCCGAATGTGCCCTGCGTCGGTGGGTCGTGGATGTTGCAGAAGGCGGCGCTGGCGGCGGGCGACTATCTAGCGGTCGAAGCTCTGTCGCGCGACGCGGCGGGGCTCGCGCGGGCCGCCGCATAGTCCCTCATCGCCAGCCAGAGACGACAGATTCTAAAAACGCAAGCTGGACGAAACGTGCGCCCCTTTAGGCTGCTGCGGGCTCGGCCTTGGCTTCGGCGCGCTTCTTGGTGATTTCGCGCTTGAGCTTGACCGCGTCCTGCGAAAGCTCCGACTCGTGGGCCTTGACGAGGAAATCGTCGAGACCGCCGCGATGCTCGACCGAACGCAACGCCGCCGCGGTGACGCGCAAGCGCACCGAGCGCTCAAGCAGATCCGAGGTGAGCGTGACCTGGACGAGGTTGGGCAAGAAACGCGTGCGCGTCTTGCGATTGGAATGGCTGACCTTGTTGCCGGATTGAACGGCAATGCCCGTCAGCTCGCAGCGGCGTGACATCGAACTACGATCCTTCAAACGAATGCTTCAGCTTAAGGTCAGGCAAACATGAAAGCGGACCGCTCCAATCAAGAAGCGCCCCGCCTGCCGCTCGGCCTGGCTAAAAGATGACGGGTCTATAGGGGAGCAGGTTTTCGCCGTCAAGTTTCCTGCCTCGACAGGCCGCTTTTGGGCCCTTACCTTTGTCTCATGCAACAGGGACAGGCGAGCGTGACCGCGCTTGGCGCGGCGGGACACCGGGCCGCGCATCAGGTCCTCGAGCGCGGGTTCGTCTTCGCCGATCCTCTCGCGCTTCGCATCCTCGGGTCGGACGCCGAAGGCGCCATCGCGCTCGCCAAGGAACGGCCGGAGCGGCGACCTTTGCGCTTGTTCATCGCCATGCGCAGCCGTTTCGCCGAGGACTCGGCGGCCCACGCGATCGAAAAAGGCGTGCGGCAGATCCTGGTGCTGGGCGCAGGTCTCGACACCTTCGCCTATCGGCTCGAGCGGACCCACGACCTGCGCGATCTTCGAGCTCGACCATCCGGCGACGCAAGCCGAGAAGCGACGGCGGCTCGCAGAGGCGCAAATCGCCGAACCGGCGGATGTCGCCTATGTCGCCCATGATTTCGAAGACGGGAGCATGACCGAGCCGCTTAAGGCCGCCGGGTTCGACCTGGATAGCCGGACCTTTGTCATTTGGCTCGGCGTCACGCCCTATCTGACTGAGGAGGCGGTGCTCGCGACGCTCGGTGAGCTCGCGCGTTTTCCCGGCGGGGCCGAAGTCGTGTTCGACTACGCCAACCCGCCGCACGCAATCGAGGAAGAGGCGGCGCGCGACTTCCATCGCGAGCTGGCTGAGCGGGTCGCGGCAAGCGGCGAGCCGTTCCGATGCTATTTCGACTCGGCTGACCTGCACGCTCGCGCGCGCGAGCTCAAGTTATCCGACATCGAGGATCTCGATCGCGCGGCGCTTGTTGCGCGCTATCTCCCGGACTTGCCGGTCGCTCCCCGACCGGGGCCGGGCGGGCATGTCGTGCGGATGGCTACGGCCTAAAAAAATAAGGCCGCGGCTAAGACGCGCGGCCTTGGTCTGTTCGGGCTTACGTTGGCGCGCTCAGGTTTGGGGTTGCGGCTCGAGCCCGCCGGCCTCCGGACCGATCGGCCTCGGCTTGCCGGTCGAAGGCACCGCGGCGCGTGGAGGCGCGGGGGGCTCCCGGTCGGTCGCCGCTTCGCGCACCGGCCTCACGCCCTGCAGGAGGCCAACGATCTCTTCGCCGGTCAGCGTCTCAAACTCCATCAATCCGTCCGCGAGCGTCTCGAGGTCGGCCTTCCGCTCGGTCAGGATGCGGGTCGCTGTCTCATGGGCTTCCTGCACCAGCCGGCGCACCTCCTGGTCGATCGTCTCCGCCGTCGCCTCCGAGATGTTTTGCTGCCGGCCCAGCGAATAGCCTAGGAACACCTCGTCCTGGTTCTCGCCATACATGACCGTGCCAAGCTTGGGGGAGAAGCCGAGCCGGGTCACCATAGCGCGGGCGATCTTGGTCACCTGCTGGATGTCGCCTGCTGCGCCCGAGGTCACCTTGTCCTTGCCGAACATCAATTCCTCGGCGACGCGGCCGCCCATCGACATCGCCAGCATGGCGATGAGCTCCTCGAAGCTCTGCGAGATCTGATCGCGCTCGGGCAGCGACTGCACCATGCCGAGCGCGCGGCCGCGCGGAATGATCGTCGCTTTGTGAATGGGGGTCGAAGCGGGCATCGAGACCGAGACGAGCGCGTGGCCCGCTTCGTGAAAGGCGGTGAGCCGCTTCTCCTGCTCGGTCATGATGAGCGTGCGCCGTTCGGCGCCCATCATGATCTTGTCGCGCGAATCCTCGAATTCCTGACGTGTGACGACGCGCTTGCCTCGCCGGGCCGCAAGCAGCGCCGCCTCGTTGACCAGATTCATAAGATCCGCGCCCGAAAAGCCCGGGGTTCCGCGCGCCACGACCTTGAGATCGACGTCAGGCCCAAGCGGGACCTTGCGCGAATGAACCTTCAAGATCTTCTCGCGGCCGATGAAGTCGGGGTTTGAGATGACGATCTGACGGTCGAACCGGCCGGGTCTCAAGAGCGCGGGATCGAGTACGTCGGGCCGATTGGTGGCGGCGATGATGATGATGCCTTCGTTCTGCTCGAAGCCGTCCATCTCGACGAGCAACTGGTTGAGCGTCTGCTCGCGCTCGTCGTTGCCGCCGCCAAGGCCGGCGCCGCGATGGCGTCCAACCGCGTCGATTTCGTCGATGAAGATGATGCAGGGCGCATTCTTCTTCGCTTGCTCGAACATGTCGCGCACGCGGCTCGCGCCGACGCCAACAAACATTTCGACGAAGTCGGAGCCCGAAATGGTGAAGAAGGGAACGTTGGCTTCGCCCGCGACCGCCCGAGCGGTCAGGGTCTTGCCGGTGCCTGGGGGGCCGACCAGCAGCACGCCGCGCGGGATGCGGCCGCCCAGCTTCTGGAACTTCTGCGGGTCACGCAGGAATTCGACGATCTCCTGCAGGTCCTCCTTGGCCTCGTCGACGCCGGCGACGTCCTCGAACGTCACGCGTCCCTGCGCCTCGGTCAGAAGCTTGGCCTTGGACTTGCCGAAGCCCATCGCCTTGCCGGCGCCGCCCTGCATCTGCCGCGTCATGTAGATCCACAGGCCCAGGAACAGCAGCACCGGCAGGACGCTGGAGACGATCGTGAGCAGCCAGTTGTTGCCGTCGGACGGCGGCTTGGCGGTGATCGTCACGTCCTTCTTATAAAGGGTCTGGACGAGGCCGGGATCGTTCGGCGAATAGGTCTGGAAGGTTCGCCCGTCCTTCATATGGCCGGTAATTTCGGGACCAGCGATCGTGACGTCGCGCACGTTCCCCGCGTCAGCGTCGGACAAAAGCTGGCTGAAGGTGATTTCGCTCGTCGCCGCTTTCTGTCCCGGGCTCTGGAACAGGGTCACGAGCGCCAGGACGAGCAAAAAGATAATCACCCACAGGGCGAAATTTCGGTAGTTTGCGTTCATCGTCTTCCCGTCGAGGAGCGGTCGCCTGAGATTTCTCGGACCCTCCCGACCCTGTTCCTGCCATTTAAGCGCACATGGCCGAATTGCCAAGAGAACGCAAATTGTCTCAAAATCCAGTGAAGACCGCAATTGTCGCTTTTTGGCGGCGCGCGGAGGGATCTCGTTCCTGCTCGCCGACTACCCCCGACGCTTTGGAAAGGGTTAAAATCCGTCAAATCGCCCGGATGTCGGAGACGCCAAAGGCTCAAGCCGTCCTCTCTTCGGCCAGGGCCAGTTCCTCCATCATCGCCTTGCGCATCAAATACTTTTGCGCCTTGCCGGTGACTGTCATCGGGAACGAATCGACGAACCGCACGTAGCGCGGAACCTTGAAATGGGCGATCGAGGCCCGGCAAAAGGCAATGACCTCGGCTTCGTTCAAGCTCACGCTCTCTCGGCGGCGAACCCAGACGCAGAGCTCCTCGCCATAACGACGATCCGGAACGCCGAATGCCTGGACCTCGGCGACCGCCGGATGGGTGAAGAGAAATTCCTCGACTTCGCGCGGATAGATGTTCTCGCCGCCACGAATGACCATGTCCTTCAATCGACCAACAATGTTGCAGTAACCTTCAGCGTCAATGGTCGCGAGATCGCCTGTATGCATGAATCTGGCCTCGTCGATCGAAGCTGAAGTCGCCGCGGGGTCATCCCAATAGCTGCGCATGACGCTGTAACCACGGGTAAGCAACTCGCCCGCGACGCCCGGGGCGACGATTCGCCCCTCCGCGTCGACAATCTTGACCTCGATATGCGGCTGGATGCGCCCGACCGTCGAGACCCGCCGCTCAAGTGGGTCGTTATACGCGCTCTGGAAGCTGACGGGGCTCGTTTCCGTCATGCCGTAGGCGATGGTCACTTCGCTCATATGCATGGCGCTTACTACTTTTCGCATGACTTCGACCGGGCAGGGCGAGCCCGCCATGATCCCCGTGCGCAAGCTCTTGAGGTCGAAGCGCGCGAATTCGGGGTGTTCGAGCATGGCGATGAACATGGTCGGCACCCCGTGCAGGCCGGTGCATTGTTCGGCTTGCACCGCCTCCAGCGTCGCCATGGGATCAAACCCTTCGGACGGGCTCACCATGCAGGAGCCGTGGGTGACGCAGGCAAGATTGCCCAGCACCATGCCGAAGCAGTGATAATAGGGCACCGGAATGCACAACCGATCGTCGGGCGTGAGGCGCATGGCCTCACCGATGAAATAGCCGTTGTTGAGGATGTTGTGATGGGTGAGCGTCGCCCCCTTTGGCGCGCCCGTGGTTCCCGACGTAAACTGAATGTTGATTGGGTCATCGAACTGAAGCGACGCCTCAAAGGCCATAAGCTCGGCGCGCTCGCCTGACGTAGCGGGCTTGGCGACCTCATCGAAGTTGAGCATGCCTGGCGATTTGTCCGCGCCCAGGCGGATGACGAACTCGAGCTTGGGCAAGCCTTCGGAGCGGAGCTTGCCTGGTTGGGCGGCGTCGATCTCAGGAGCGCAAACCTTAAGCGAGGCGAAATAGTCGTTGTTCTTGTGGCCAGGGCTCAGGATCAGCGCCCGGCAGCCGGATTTCTTCATCGCGTAGTCGAATTCATGGCTACGGTAGGCCGGATTGATGTTGACGAGAATGATCCCGGCGAGCGCGGTGCCAAATTGCGCAACAACCCATTCGCTGACATTGGCCGACCAGATGCCGACTCGGTCGCCCTTCTCGAGGCCCAGCTTGCGTAAGCCCACGGCCAGGTCTTCGGATCGGCGCAACAGATCGGCGTAGGTCCAGCGCACATTCTGGTGGCGGGTGACGAGCGCGGACCGCTCCGGCCCCTCGAGCGTGATCCGCCGCAGGAGCTGGCCGATCGTCTCGCCGATGAGCGGCGTGGGGGACGTCCCGTGGACGTAGGATTGCGTGAGCAGCGCCATTTTCGCTCCCTCTTTCCGCTTAGCGGCTTTCATCAACCGAGCGTTGCGCCCTGGGCCGCGGCTCAATCGTGTTTCATTATCACAATTCGCGCAGGTAGGCCGCCGGCTTTTGGCTCAACGTCCGCCATGCGCCGATCATGCCGAGCCCGACGGTGATCGCAAGGCCTCCCCCCGCGGCGGCGAGCGCGGCTCGCCAGTCGAAGACGAAATCGAACTGCATGATGCGCGAAACCACCCAATAGGCGGCGAGCGTTCCCGCCGCGACGCCAAACGCCGCAGTCGCCGCTCCCAAAAGCGCGTATTCGATCAGGAACATCATCGTCAGCCGCCCCCGGGTCGCGCCCAGAATCTTGAGAATTGTCGCATCGGCAAGGCGCGCACGCCGATTGGCCGCGAGCGCGCCTGCGAGCACTAGGACCGAGGTCGTGAGCGCCACCCCTGTCGCCGCGCGGATGGCGAGCGCGAGCCTGGCGACCAACGATTCGACGCTGTCCATGGCTTCCCGCACCCGGACGCTGGCGACGGCCGGGAATTGCTGCGCCACAGCGCGCATAAGCGCAATCTCCGTCTCCGGCGCAGCGATGGGCAGTGCAGCTGACACCAGTTCGGTGTAGGGCGCGCCTTTGAGCGCGTTGGGTGAATAGACGAGCACGAAATTGATCGCGAAGCTCCGCCAATTCACTTTGCGCAGGTTCGCCAGTTTCGCCGCAATATCGCGACCGAGCACGTTGACGACGACAATGTCGCCGACGCGAAGACCGAGGCCCTCGGCCACCTCCTGCTCCATCGACACGAGCGGCGGCCCGGAATAGTCCGCGGGCCACCATGTCCCCGCCACGACTTCGGAGCCCTCCGGCGGCTTGTCGGCGAAGGTGACGCCCCGGTCGCCTTCCAGCGCCCAGGCGACCTTGTCGCTGGGTTTGACCTCTTCGACCGGCCTCTCCCCGATGGTGACGAACCGCCCGCGCATCATTGGCGTCTCGCTGATTTTGACCCCCGGGGCTTCGCGCTTCACGAAGCCGACGAAGGCGCCCGCGTCGGCGCCGCGGACATCGAGAAAGAAAAAGCTCGGCGTCACGCCTGGCTGAGCCTCGCGCAATTCGGCCCGCATGTTGGCGTCAATGAGCGTGAGCGCGACAAGCGCTGTGAGACCGAGCCCGAGCGACAGCACGACGGACGGCGTCAGCGCGCCGGGCCTGTGGATCGCAGCAAGCGCCATGCGCCACTCGACAAAGCGGGACTGAGGCGCGTGGCGCGCGAGATAGGCGATGCCGTAGGCGACAAGGCGGAGCGCAAGAAACGCCGCGACCGTTGCGCCAGCGACCATCGCCGCGATCGATTGTTGCGGACTGCTCAGGACGGCAAGCGCGACCAGCGCCGTTCCGGCGAGCGCCGCGCCGGCAAGGTATCGTGCGCGAGGCCAGCCTTGGCGTTCCTCGGTGAGATCCCGGATCAACGTGGTCACGGGCAGATCGTGCGCTCGTCCGAGGGACGCGATCGAGAAAGCGAGCGCCGTCAACAGTCCGTACATCAGCCCGAGACCAATGACGCTCGGCTCGATCGACGGCGCAAGTGGAATCGGCAGCAATGAGCCGAACACCCAATTGACCGCGAAGGGAATCGCCGAGCCCAGCGCCGTACCGAGAAGCGCGCCGATCAGCGCAACGATCATGAACTCCACGAGCGCCAGCGCCACGACGCTCGATCCTGTGGCGCCGATCGCCTTGAGGATGGCCAGCGTCGCACGTTTGCGCTCGACGAAACCTTGCGCCGCGTTCGCAACCCCGACTCCGCCGACCACCAGGGACAGCAATCCCGCCAGCGTCAGGAATTCGGCGAAGCGGTCGAGATCGCGACTGTAGTCCGGATTGATGGCGAGACGAGTGCGAGCGTCCCATCCAGCTTGAGGAAAGGTCCGCTTCGCCTCATCCATGAAAGCCTGGACGGCGGAATTGTCCGGCGCCCCGTCTGGGCCGCTCATGACGACGCGCGTCGTCCATCGGACCAGAGAGCCCGGCTGAACCAGTTTTGTCGCGTCAAGAGCCGCCTGAGAAATGAGCGCTCGCGGGCCGAGCCCGACGCCGGTCGCCAGCCGGTCCGGCTCGCTCGTGAGCAGAGTCCGAAGGACGAAATTCGCGTCGCCGATGCGAATGACGTCGCCAAGCTTCAGGTTGAGCCGAGCCAGAAGCGCTTCTTCCACCGCTGCGCCGAACACGCCGTCGCGTTCGCCGAGCGCGTCGTCAAGCGACATGGGCGGCGCGAAGACTGCGGAGCCGATCCGCGGCCAGTCGGACTCGACAGCTTTGGCTTCGATCAGCGCGGCGTCGCCGCTCGCGGCCCTCGCCATGGCGCGCACGGTCGCAATCGTCGACAACGAGCCATGCGCTTCGAGGAAGCGCTGCTCGTCGGCGGAGAGGCGGCGGTGGATGAGCGCGAACGACGCGTCGCCGCCGAGGATGACGCGCCCTTCGCGGCCCATGCCGTCGTTGAGCGCGCGGGCGAGGCTTTCCACCCCGACGATCGCCGCCACGCCAAGCGCAATGCAAAGGAGAAAGATGCGCAAGCCCGCGAGCCCGCCGCGCAAGTCGCGCAAGGCGAAGCGCAGTGTCGGTGCGCGCCCGCGAGCCTGAGCGAATGCGGCAGGCGCGTTCACGGCGCGTCCCTTCTCCCCCCGGGAGAAGGTGGGGGGCGAAGCCCGACGAATGAGGGCGTCGCATCAACGCCGTCGGCACACTTTACGCGGGAACCCTCACCCCCGACCCCTCTCGCGTTGGAGAGGGGGGTCGTTGCGCGCCCCAATGCTGGAATTTCCAAAGCTCTGTAACCACTCATGCCGGAAGCGTCGCCACGGGAATCGGCTCTTCTTCGATCCTGCCCGAACGCATGCGGATCACACGATCGCAGCGCGCAGCGAGCGTCGCGTCGTGCGTGACGAGCGCCAGCGTCGCTCCGCGCCGCGCGGGCAGGTCGAACATCATGTCGATGATGGCGCGTCCGGTTGTCTCGTCGAGATTGCCGGTCGGCTCGTCCGCGATCAGCAGCGAGGGGCGCGGGCAGAGCGCGCGGGCCAGCGCCACGCGCTGCTGCTCGCCGCCTGACAGCTGCGCGGGATAATGAGTAAGTCGGTCGCCGAGGCCCACCTGCTCGAGTTCGGCCCGCGCGCGTTCGCTCGCATCGCTGGCGCCGGCAAGCTCGAGCGGCGCCGCGACGTTTTCGAGCGCGCTCATGGTGGGAATGAGGTGAAAGGACTGGAACACGATGCCGATGCGCTGGCCGCGAAAGCGAGCCAGGGCGTCTTCGTTCAGCCCGCCGAGCTTGACGCCGTCAACCTCAACTTGGCCTTTATCCGGCCGCTCAAGGCCAGCCATGATCATCAAAAGCGTCGATTTGCCTGAACCGGAAGCCCCGATTATGCCGACCGCCTCGCCCTTGCCGATTGTCAGAGCGACATCGCGCAAGATATGCACGCGAGCCGCGCCGCGGCCGAGACTAAGGTCGACGCCGCGCATCGCGACCGCAGGAAAAACCATTGCCCGAGCACCTTAAAACCAAGCCGACCTCATATGGGCATTTGCGCCTTGTCGTCCAGGCGCTGGCCTTCGCCGCAGTTCTCGCGTCGGCTTCGCACACCGCCGCGGCGCGCACGCTTCGCATCGTGGCTTTGGGCGACAGCCTGACCGCCGGACTTGGTTTAGCTCCGGGCAAGGCTTTTCCCGACCGCCTCGAAGCGGCGCTTCGCGCCAAGGGTTGGGACGTCAAAGTGATGAACGCCGGCGTTTCCGGCGACACGGCCGCCGACGGCCTTGCGCGCTATGAATGGGCCGTTCCGCCCGACGCCGACGCGCTGATCATCGAGCTTGGCGCCAATGACATGCTGCGCGGCCACTCGCCCGGGGCGACGAAGGCGGCGCTTGCGGCGATTCTGGACAGAGCCCGCGCCGCCCATTTGCCGGCGCTTCTCGCTGGCATGCGGGCTGCGCCCAACCTTGGCGGGGATTACGGCCGCGAATTTTCCACCGTCTATCCGGCTCTCGCGAAAACTTATGGCGTTCAGCTCTACCCGTTCTTCCTTGACGGGGTCGCGGGCGACCCCAAGCTCAACCAGCCGGACGGCCTTCATCCAACCGCGGAGGGGGTCGAGGTCATCGTTCAGAAGATCCTGCCGTCGGTCGAGGCGCTCATGAAGCAGGTGAACAAGTAGCGGGCAACGCGCCGCCAACAGCGCATCATCATGAAGGAAACCATCGTGCCGAGCGCGCGCCACATTCTCACCCTTTCGTGCGTTAACCGGCCCGGGATCGTGGCGAAAGTTTCGGCCGCATTGTTCGAGCGCGGCTTCAACATCCTCGACGCCCAGCAGTTCGACGACGTCGAAACTGGCGACTTTTTCATGCGGGTCGTGTTCAACGCGAGCGGACCGGAAGCGAACGTCGAAGAGCTGCGCGAGACCTTCAAGGCGATCGCCATCAAGTTCGCGATGATCTGGTCGATGCGCTCCGTCGATCAGCTGAAGCGGGTCGTGCTCATGGTGTCGCGCTTCGACCACTGTCTGGTCGATCTCCTTTATCGCTGGCGCAGCGGCGAACTCGCAATGGATCCCGTGGCGATCATCGCCAATTACCCGCGTGAGACCTACGCTCACATCGAATTCGGCGACATTCCCTTTCACTACCTGCCGATCACTAAGCAGACCAAAATGGAGCAGGAAGCGCAGGCGTGGGAGGCTATCAAGTCCGTGAATGCCGATCTCGTCATTCTCGCGCGCTACATGCAAGTGCTGTCCGACGGCTTCGTCGCCAAGCTGCAGGGGCGTTGCGTCAACATCCACCACTCGTTCCTGCCCGGATTCAAGGGCGCGAAGCCCTATCACCAGGCTCATCTGCGTGGCGTCAAACTGATCGGGGCGACGGCCCATTTCGTCACTTCGGACCTCGACGAGGGGCCGATCATCGAGCAGGATGTCGAGCGCATCAGCCACCGCGACACTCCCGAGGACCTGGTGCGCAAGGGGCGCGACATCGAGCGGCGGGTTCTCGCCCGGGCCATCGCCAATGTGCTCGACGACCGGGTGCTCTTGAACCACGGCAAGACCGTGGTGTTCGAAGGGTAAGTAACTTTAGGCCGGGCGCAAACGTATAGAACGTGTCCCCAGCACGCATCGCGCCTATATAATGGTTCTCAAGGAGGATCTCATGAAAGAAGACCACTTCCCCGTCACCCACACCGACGCCGAATGGCGCAAGATCTCTGACCCCGGAGCAGTACCAGATCATGCGCGGGCACGGCACCGAGCGGCCGGGCAGCTGCGCGCTCCTGCACGAGAAACGCCCGGGCACATTCGTCTGCGCCGGCTGCGGGCAGCCGTTGTTTGAAAGCAAGACCAAGTTCGAGAGCGGCACCGGCTGGCCGAGCTTCAACACGCCGGTCGAAGGCGCGGTTGAAACGACCGTCGACCGTAGCTTAGGCATGACGCGAACCGAAGTGCATTGCGCGCGCTGCGGCTCGCATCTGGGACACGTCTTTCCGGACGGGCCGCCGCCGACCGGTCAGCGCTATTGCATCAACGGAGTCGCGACCAACTTCACGCCGACTGCCGGCAACTAACTCGCTCCCGATGGCGATCTTACGCGGCCGATGGTCGATCTAGGCCATTCCATGAACGTATCGAAACTGCCCAATGAAGCCCGGGCCTCTCGTCCGGCGGGTCCTCCGCCGGGCTCACGCGGGCGCGTCGGGGTGCTGATCGTCAATCTCGGCACCCCGGAAGGGACCGACTATTGGTCGATTAGGCGCTATTTGAGCGAGTTCCTGTCCGATCGTCGCGTCATCGAGACGCCGCGCGTGATTTGGCTGCCCATTCTGCAAGCCATTCTCCTGCGGCGGCCGCGCGCCAAAGGGCGCGACTACGACGCGATCTGGAACAAGCAGAACGACGAAGGGCCGCTGAAGACGATCACGCGGTCGCAAAGCGAAAAGCTTGGACCCGCGCTCCGCAACATGGACAAGGACGTCGTCGTCGACTGGGCCATGCGCTACGGCGCGCCGGCGATCGGCGAGCGTATCAAGGCGCTTCAGGGAGAGGGGTGCGACCGCATTCTCGTCATTCCCTTGTACCCGCAATATTGCGCTGCTTCGACGGCGACCGTCGGCGACAAGGCGTTCGAGGCGTTGCAGTCGATGCGCTGGCAACCAGCAGTTCGGGTGGCCGCCCCCTATTATGATGACGCAGTCTATATCGACGCGCTTGCCCGCTCCGCCCGCGTCAGCCTTGCCGATCTCGACTTCGAACCTGAAGTGGTGCTCGCCTCCTATCATGGCATTCCGCAGGCCTTTTCCGACAAGGGCGATCCCTACTATCGCCATTGCGCCGAAACGACCCGGCTCTTGCGCGAGGCGCTGGGCTTGGGCGAGGAGCGCCTCCGCATGACCTTTCAGTCGCGCTTCGGCCGCGGCGAATGGCTGAAGCCTTACACTTCGCAGACTCTGCGCGAGCTGGCGGCGAGCGGGGTCAGGCGCGTGGCGGTCTTAACCCCTGGCTTCGCCGCGGACTGCCTGGAGACTCTGGAGGAAATCGGCGTGGAGAACGCGGACTACTTCCGCGAGGCCGGTGGGCAGCATTTCGCCGCGATCCCGTGCCTCAACGACAGCGCCGACGGCATGGCGGTGATCGAAGCCGTCGCCCGGCGGGAGCTGAGGGGCTGGGCGGAATAGGGGCGGTGGCGTGAACTGGTGAACAGGGCGCGCGCTCTGGCGAAGCGCTACCAGGACCCGCCCTTACAGCTCTGCTGGTCGCGCAAGTCCTCCAGATCTGCATTGCGGAACCGCTTGCCTTCGAGGGTTTCGAGCCCCCGCGAGGAGGATCGTTCCAAGCGGACCTTCCTCTCAGAGAAGGGAGCTTAAACCACTTCGTCCGGCGCCAGGGCGCAGGCGATGTGCGGCTCGATCTCGATTTGTACGGTCGTATGGTTGATCTTGAAACGCTTGGCGAGATCGTTGCACAGCTCATTAAGAAAGGCGTCGCCCGGATGGCCGTCCGGCATGACGAGATGGCAAGTCAGCGCATTCTCGGTCGTGCTCATCGGCCAGATATGCAGGTCATGGACGGCTACGACGCCGGCGCGCGTCGATAGGAGTGCTCGCACCGCGGCTGGATCGATTTGCGGCGGAACCGCCGCCATCGACATGCCGACGGAATCGCGGAGAAGACTCCACGTGCCCCAGACGATGATGGCGTTGATGACGAGGCTGACGACCGGATCGACCCAGAGCCAGTTTGTCAGCAAGATCACAAGTCCCGCCGCAACGACGCCGACGGATACCAGCGCGTCCGAAGTCATATGCAGGAACGCGCCGCGCAGGTTGATGTCATCCTTGCGGCCGGAGGCGAAAAGCCACGCCGTCACGGCGTTGACAACGATGCCGGCCGCAGCAACCGCCATCATCGTCTTGCCCGCCACCGGTTCGGGGGTTCCGAGACGCCGGATGGCCTCCCATGAGAGGCCGCCCACCGTCACCAACAGAAAAACAGCATTGAAGAGAGCGGCAAGGATCGACGAGCCGCGCATGCCGTAAGTGAAGCGCTCGGTTGGGGCGCGTCTGGCGAGAACGCTCGCCAGCCAGGCGACGCCGAGTCCAAGGACATCGCCAAGATTGTGTCCGGCGTCGGCCAGCAACGACACCGAATTGCTCATCAAGCCGTAGAGCGCCTCGATGACAACGAAGCCGAGATTAAGCGTTATGCCGATCGCGAAGGCTGCGCCGAAGCTCGCTGGCGCGTGCGTGTGGCCATGATCGTCATGGTCGTGAGAATGGCCGCTATGGTCATGGGACATCAGGATCGTCTTCCGCTCGTCTGAGTACACTCTCTAGCGGCCAGGGGATCAAGACTTCATGACAGGGGCGCCCGGAGAACACCGAGGCGGTCAGCCGCGGCGTGGCTGATGCCTGCGATCCTTTCGGCTCGCCATCGCGAGCGGCTGTCTTTGTTGTCGAGCGGGGAGGAGCCATGGCTTTCGATCTCGCAGGGTGGCGTTGAGGATGACGAGCTTGCGGATGCATTGCGGTGAGCGCCTGTTTGGGGCCTTTCCAGGGGCTCTGAGTTCTTGATAGTGCGCGGCGATGACCGGGTTCGCGCGGCTTGCGACCAGCGCGGCCATATAGAGGGCGGTCCGCACCGGAGCCCGCCCGCCGGCGATCGTCTTGCGGGCAGCGTTGGGCGCCGCTGTCTCGATTGATGGGCGCAACCCCGACGAGGCTTGCGATTTTACGCCGATCGAGGCGCCCGAGCTCCGGCAGTTCGGCGACGAGGGCGCGCAAAGTCGCGTTGCCTACTCCCGGCGCGCTGGCCAAAAGGTCGGCGTCGGCCTGCCAGGCTGGGCTCTTGCGGATCGCGCCATCGATGTCCCGATCGAGATCGGAAAGCTCGGCCTGCAGGAGATCGACATGCCGGTCGATGGCCTTGAGCACGCGCGGCTGGCCCGAGAGACGACGGCGGTTTTTCTCCGCCACGATCATCTCGATGAGCTGCGGCCGGCGCGCCGCCAGTTCGCCGAGCGCCTGGGCTTCGCCGTCGGCCACGCGCCGCGCGGGCGCGCGTATGGCCTCGGCGAAATCGGCGATCGCCGCGGCGTCAAGGCGGTCGGTCTTGGCGCGCTTGCCGGTCGAGCGGGCGAAGTCTCGCGGATCTGACGGGGATTGATCACCGCCAAGGGCAGATGCGCGTCGGCGAGCGCGCTCGCGACCACGGTCTCGTATCCGCCCGTCGCCGCGAGCGACCAGGACGGGATGAAGCGCGCGCAAGCGCTCGACGAGGCTCGCCAGACCTTCTTCGTCACGCGTAATGATGAAGGTCTCGTCCGGACGCAGATGTCCAGCCGATCCTTCGACACATCGATTCCAACAAACACATCCACCTCCCGTCCTTGCACATGCGGGCCAGCGACGCGCCCCCTGCGACTGTTCGGGAGGTTAGGATGGACGGATGGGGCGCCATGCTCGCGAACGGGCTCTCGAACCCCAGGAGCCAAAGGGCTCCCATCCGCCGCCGCGCCGTCAAACTTACTCCGACATCGCGATCGTTGGGAGATACAAGGAGCGTGGCGACGCGGCGATCCGGGAGGCCCGGAGCGCTCCACCTTCCCTGGATTGCTTCGCCGTAGCCCGCCCGGAAGGACGGGCGTCTCTCGACGCCCTATGGCCCGCTATGACGAGCAGAATGATCGACGGAGGGTCCTTCGAGATGCGCCCCTCAGGAAGAGGCCGGGACGCCTCGGCCTAGCCTCGCAAGCCTAATCCACGGACGGCCTCGTCACCCGCAGCCATGGCCGCGTTCCCTCAGGCGCCTCGTCATGCGCGCTGCTCGGCTGATAATGCAGCGGGGAGCCCGGCAGCCGGCCGGCTTGCAGCGCATGCAAAGTCGGTGCGTTGATCACTTCGAAGGAGTCAAAGCCGCAGCGTAACATGAGCGGGATTTCGTCGATCAGCACGTCGCCGATCGCCCTGAGTTCGCCTTGGAATTTGAGCCGGTCGCGCAAAATGCGCGCGTAGGAGAACGACCGGCCGTCGGCGAACTTGTCGAAGGCAAGCGCGACCAGCGGCCGCTCGGCGAGATCGGGCAAATGCGCCTGCGCATCCGCGCCAGCCTCGACCGCGACGCCGACTGCACCCGGGTGTAAAGCAAGCGTCTCGCGCTCATCCAGCCAGCGCTTGAGCGACACCACAATCGAACCCTGCGCGGGCATGGGAGCGTCGTCGCCGAGAAACGCCCATTTGTCTTCGACGAAGCCCTCGCGCCGCCACAAGGGCATCAGATGCCCGAACCGGCGTCGAGCGGGCCGACATGGATGCCGCACTCGACCTTGCCTCGCCCGCGCCAACGGCCGGCCCGCGCGTCCTCGCCCGGCTTGACTGAGCTGGTGCAGGGCAGGCAGCCGATGGATGGAAAGCCCTTGGCGACCAAAGGATGCCTCGGCAATCCGGCGTCAGCGATATATTTCAGCACGTCGCTCGAGCTCCAGCCGACGAGCGGGTTGATCTTGATCCGCTCGCCCTCGGCTTCGAACAGCGGCAGGGTCGCGCGCGTCGTGCTCTGGAAACCCTTGCGCCCGGTGATCCAGGCGTCAAATCCTTCCATCGCCTCGGCGAGGGGGCGGACCTTACGGATCTCGCAGCAGCGGTCAGGATCGCTGGCGAACAGAAATCTCTCCGGGTCCTCCTCAGCGAGCGTCTCGGCCTTCGGCTCGGCGACGATGACGTTGGTCAGTCCCAGACGCGCGACGAGGTCGTCGCGATAGGCGAGCGTCTCGGGAAAGTGCTGACCGGTGTCGACGAAGACCACCGGCGTCGCCGTGTCGATCTGCGACACCATGTGCAGGAGCGCAGCCGCGTCCGCGCCGAAGCTCGACACGAGCGCGATGCGGCCGGGATAAAGATCCTCGATCGCAAGCCTCAGAAGGGAAGAGGCCTTGAGCTGCGCGAAGCGGGTTTCGAGCCGAGAGGCGGCGATCTGGTCGCCGAACAGCTTGACGTCGTGAGCGCTCATCAGATGTCCGATCCGGCGCTTCGTTCGTAAAGCGCCTCCTTGAACGGCGCCATGCCGACGCGACGGAACGCGTCCACGAAGGTTTCGGACTCTTCGCGCCTCAACCCCATATAGGTGTCGACAATGGTTTCGATTGCGCCGACGACATTCTCGGAGCTGAAGCCGGGGCCGACGATCTGACCGATGGCGGCCTGTTCATCGGCCGACCCGCCGAGCGTGATCTGGTAGGTCTCTTCCCCGGCACGTTCCAGGCCCAGAATGCCGATATGGCCGACATGGTGGTGTCCGCAGGCGTTGATGCAGCCCGATATTTTTATTTTGAGCGGACCGATCTCTTTCGCCCGCTGGCCATCGCCGAAGCGCTCGGCGATGCGCTGCGCGACGGGAATCGAGCGCGCAGTCGCCAGCGCGCAATAGTCGAGGCCGGGGCAGGCGATGATGTCGCTGATCGCGCCGGCGTTCGGCGTCGACAAGCCGACCGACGCCAAGCGATCGTAGACCGCAGGCAGATCGTCCAGAGCAACATGGGGCAGGATCAGGTTCTGCTCGTGCGAGACGCGGACCTCGTCGTGCGAATAGTCCTCGGCCAAATCGGCGACGGCATCCATCTGGTCGGCGCTCGCGTCGCCCGGAATCGCGCCGATCGCTTTCAGCGACACGGTGACCGCAGCATAGCCCGGCGTCTTGTGCGGCGCGATGTTCGAAGCCAGGAAGCTCGCGAAGCGGGAGTCCTTCGCCTTGCGCCGCTCCACCCGGTCGCTCACCGGCTTCTTGAGGTCAAGCTCAGGGGGCGCGAAGAACGCGCGAAATCGTGCGAGCTCCTTTTCCGGGAGGTTCAGCGCGTTGGGATCGCGGGCGGCGAATTCCGCCTCGACCTCCTCGCGCAAAGCCTCGAGGCCTTTTTCGTGCACGAGGATCTTGATGCGCGCCTTGAACTTGTTGTCGCGCCGTCCTTCGAGATTATAGACGCGCAGAATCGCCTCGACGTAGCCGAGCAGGTGGCGCTCAGGCAGGAAATCGCGGACCATGCGCCCGATCATCGGCGTTCGCCCGAGACCGCCGCCGACATAGACGCGAAAGCCGATTTCGCCCGCATCGTTGCGCACGACTTGCAGTCCGATGTCATGCGCCTGGACCACCGCGCGATCACGCGCCGCGCCGTTGACAGCGACCTTGAACTTGCGCGGCAGGAACGAAAATTCGGGGTGGAGCGACGACCACTGCCTCAAGATTTCGGCGTAAGGGCGCGGGTCAGCGATTTCGTCATTCGCGACCCCGGCGAAATGGTCCGCCGTAACGTTGCGAATGCAGTTTCCCGAGGTCTGGATCGCGTGCATCTCGACGCTCGAGAGCTCGGCCAGAATGTCGGGCGTGTCCTTGAGCGCCGGCCAGTTGAACTGGATATTCTGCCGGGTGGTGAAATGGCCGTAGCCGCGGTCATAATTCCGCGCGATCTCGGCGAGCTTGCGCATTTGGCGCGAGTTGAGCACGCCGTAGGGGACGGCGATGCGCAGCATATAGGAGTGAAGCTGCAGGTAGAGGCCGTTCATCAGCCGATGGGGGCGGAACTGTTCCTCGGTCAATTCGCCGCTGAGACGGCGCGCCACTTGATCACGGAACTGCTCGACGCGCGCGGCCACGAACGCGGCGTCGAAATCGTCATAGTGATACATGATCGGTCTCCGTCGCGACCTTGGGGCCCGAGTGGGGCGCCTGGCCTAACGCCTGCTTGCCGAGGTCGCGCCTGATCGTGGGTCCAGTGGCCCTGATCGCCTCGCGCAGCGCCTTGGGGGCCAGATGGCCGTTACGCTCCTCGACCACAATTGCGTAGGGCTCGACAACGATATTGTTCGCTTCGTCCTGCTTGGCTCGCGTTAGCGCGCTGGCCGTCGCTTGCGGATCGGACAAAACCGCAGCGCGGTTGAAATCCTCGGTCCAGCTATTGGCGACGGTTTGAAACACGACCACGCCGTCCGTAAGCCGATTGGCGGTTATGACATTAGGCATTTCGGCCTCATCGAGGTAGGCGGGCGCCCGCCCGCCTGCAAGAGCCGCTAGCATATTTAACGGCAAAAATATATATGTCGCGTTGTATTACATGTATTGCAAGGTATTATCCGGGAACGCATCTCGTCCCCAGGACACCCTTTGCGCTGTCTTGACGTAGCTTAACGCCTCTGAGAAGGCCTCGAAGCTAAGCATTCAATTCGCGTGGTTGCTGATCGGCGGGGGCACAGGGCGCTAGACATGGTGTTTTCGTCGATAACGTTTCTGTTCTACTTTCTGCCCATTTTCCTGGCCGCCTATTTCCTGACGCCCACGATCCAAGCCAAGAATGTCGTTACGCTGCTGTTCTCTCTGGTGTTCTACGCCTGGGGAGAGCCCCGGTTCGTCATTGTTCTTGTGCTTTCGATCGTCTTCAATTTCTGCGCGGGCCTGTTGATCGACGCGCGTGAGGGCTCGTCCCGCCGGTTGGCGCTGGCCGTCGCAGTCGCCGGGAACCTGCTGCTGCTCGGAATTTTCAAATACGCCAATTTCATCACCGCCAATCTGACGAATCTGCTGCACCCGCTCGGGGCGCGATCATTCGCCACGAAGATCGCGCTGCCGCTCGGCATCTCGTTCTTCACATTCCATTGCCTGTCCTACATCATCGACGTATACCGCCGACGGTTTAAGGCCAATCGCAATCCGATCGACATCGCGCTCTACATTTCCCTGTTCCCGCAACTCGTCGCGGGACCGATCGTTCGCTACAAGACCGTCGCCCGGCAACTGGACGCCCGCAGGTTCACGCTCGGACGGGTCTCCGTAGGCGCCCGGATCTTCATCATCGGCCTCGCTCAAAAGGTGCTGGTGGCCGATGTCGTCGCGCCGCTCGTTCAGGTCGCGTTCAACTCAGTCCCCCATCGCTCTATGGCTGAGGCATGGATCGGGCTGATCTCGTACACGGTGCAGATCTATTTTGACTTTGCCGGCTATTCCAACATGGCGATCGGCCTCGGCATCGTGCTCGGGTTCACTTTCCCACGCAATTTCCGCATGCCCTACACGTCGCTTTCGATCACCGAATTCTGGCGACGCTGGCACATGTCGCTGTCGTCGTGGCTGCGCGACTATCTTTACATTCCGCTCGGCGGCAACCGCGGCGGCAACGCGC
This sequence comes from uncultured Alphaproteobacteria bacterium, assembly GCA_963775405.1. GTDB lineage: Bacteria > Pseudomonadota > Alphaproteobacteria > Rhizobiales > Beijerinckiaceae > Roseiarcus. The sequence goes on along the minus strand of CAVZJI010000025.1, from coordinate 181,605 downwards.
AGACCTACCGCAATCTCATCATGGTGTTCCTGCTCTGCGGGCTCTGGCATGGGGCGAACTGGACCTTCGTCCTGTGGGCGCCTGGCACGGCGCATTCCTGGTGATCGAGCGCCTGGGCCTGGGATCAACTCTTGCCCGGATCCCGAAGCCGACGCGCTGGGCCTACGCGCTGCTCGCCGTCATGGGAGGTTGGGTGCTGTTCCGCTCGGCCGATCTTTCTGGGGCGATCGGCTATTTCGCGAGCCTTTTCGGCCGGAACGGAGTGGGCGAAATCAGCTTCGACATGCACGACGCCCTCAACGATCGCGCAATCATGACGCTTATCATTGGCTGCGTGCTGGCGGTTGCGCCGAGATGGCCGGCACGATGGTCGGCGCCATTCTTCGTCCGCGCGCCTGCGGACATCGCGCTCACGTTCGCGCTGCTCATTTTTTCCATGATCACCGTCGCGGCCGGGGCCTATAGCCCGTTCCTCTACTTCCGCTTCTGAGTCTCTCAGAGCATCGGAAGTGAGCGCGGACGCGCGTTGCACGGAAATACCGCGTCGATTTGAGCGAGCTCAGCCTCGTTGAGGTCAAGCGCGGCGGCGCCCGCATTTTCTTCGGCGTGCTCCGGGTTCGACGCTTTGGGAATCGCGAACAACGACGCGCGCCGAGTGAGGAAACCCAGGGCCACTTGGCGCGGCGTGGAACTATGCCGGTCGGCGATGGCCTTCAGCACCCGGCCTCCCGTGCTGTGCGGCTCGGGAAATCCGCCGGCATGGCCGAACGGGCTATAGGCGACGACCCCGACGCCGTTCTCTTCGCACCACGGGATCACGCCATGCTCGATCGCGCGCTCCCGCAAGTGGTAAAGCACCTGATTGCAAGCGGGTTTGCTCGCCCCCACGACTTGGCTCAATTCGTCGAGATCGTCCACGTCGAAATTGCTGACGCCCCATGACAAATCTTGCCGTCGGCGCTGAGCCGCTCGAAGGCGGCGACCGTATCGCCGAGAGGATGCGAGCCGCGCCAATGGAGAAGATAGCAATCGAGCCGCTCGGTCCTGAGCCGCCTGAGCGACCGCTCGCATGCGGCGATCGTCCCGTTCCGCGACGCGTTATGCGGCAGGACCTTAGAAACGAGAAAGACCTCGTCGCGTCGCCCGGCGATCGCATCTCCGACCAATGCCTCCGCCGCGCCCGAACCGTACATCTCCGCAGTATCGATATGTGTCATGCCGAGATCGAGACCACGGCGAAGTGCTGCGATCGCCGTCTCTGCATCCCCATGCTCGATATTCCAGGTGCCCTGGCCGATGATTGCGACCTTGCGGCCTGTCGGACCGAACGCACGTTGTTTCATGGTCTTCTCTTCGCTGGGGTCACTGGCGCTGTCCTCCCCCGCTTCGCGTGGCAGGATAACTCCCCGCACAGACGTGGTCATTGTTCCGGCAACCCCGCCATGCGCAAGCCTTCGAAAATAGGCGCAAGCTGCTGAGGATGCGTCGGGTCGTCGCTCATCGCGGTCCAGTCTGTCCGGGCGCGAGAGACGGTGAAGGACGGGTTGAGCACGAGGCCGGCCTTGACCGCTGAACGCGCTTCATGAAGTCGGTCGAGCCGCGCCAGGGCGGCGGCCAAGTGGAAGTGGGCTTCGGGATAATTTCGATTGGCCTCGATCGCTCGCCGGCACCACAAGACGGCTTGCTCGCAATCGCCCAGGTGATTTTTCGCGATCCCCGCCTCAGTGAGCCAGGCGTAAGCCGTCGTGTCCCGCGGGCTCAAGCGCAACGCCTCGCGAATGTGCGCCTCGGCTTCCTCGGCGCGGCCGGTAAAGATCTTGCCAAGTCCGATAAAGGCGTGGGCGTCGGCGAGATTGCGATCTAGCGTCAAGGCGTGTTCGCATTCGGCGATGCCTTCAAGAGCGCGCTTCGTCAGGATCTCGACATACCCCAGGAACGCATGGCCGCGGGCTTGGTCGGGGAAAGATGACAAAGCTTTGGTCAGCTTTGCTTCAGCGGCGGCGAAGGCCGCGGCCGGATCGGCCACAAAAGAATTTCCGCCATCGGCTATGTCGGTCGCCGCGGAGCCAATGAGCGCGTCGACATTGTCGGGATCGGCGGCGAGCGCGCGCTCAAAAAAGCTGCGCGCTTGCGCAACATGGTGCGGGGTCCTGCCGCGATGTAACCAGGACAAGCCCTGAAAGAAGAGGTCCAGCGAATCGGGATTGGGCGTCTGTTCGGCGTGGCGCGCCTCAAGGGCGGCGATTTGAGCGCTCAGCGTGTTGGCTAGGCGCCCGACGATTTCGTCTTGCATGTCGAAGAGATCGGTCAGCGGCTTGTCAAACCGCTCAGCCCAGAGGTGACTGCCAGTCTCGGCGTCGACGAGCTGCACGTTGACGCGCATACGGTTCCCGCCGCGCTGAACGCTGCCCTCGAGGACATAGCGAACATTCAAGTCGCGGCCGATGGCCTTCACGTCAAACGGCTTGCCTTTGTAGGTGAACGCCGTGTTGCGGGCGATTACGAGCGCGCCCCGGATACGTGACAGATCGGTCGTCAGGCTCTCCGTGATCCCGTCGACGAAATGCTCCTGCTCCGGATCCCCGCCGATGTTGGCAAAGGGCAGAACGACGATCGAGAGACGCGGGGCGGATTTTTCAGGCGCTGACGGCTCTACTGGCTTCGCAGGCGCCGGCTGACCGATTTGCAGAGAATAGACGCGGATCGGCTCGGCGATATTCTTGAGCTGTTTCGGACCGAGATCGGCGGCGGCGAGATCGAGCCGGCCTTTGACCTGCCAATACGCCTGCTCCGAGAAGCAGATCGCGCCGGCTGCGCAAATGGCTTCCAGGCGCGCGGCGATGTTGACGCCGTCGCCCATGAGGTCCCCGTCGGCCTCTTCGACCACGTCGCCCAAATGGGCGCCGATGCGCAATTCGATCCGCCTATCTGGCCCGACCCCCGCATTGCGTTCGATCATCCCGGTCTGCACTTCGATCGCGCAACGCGCCGAGTCGACCACGCTGCGGAATTCGGCGATGAAGCCGTCCCCAGTGCCCTTGACGATCCGGCCGTGATGGATGGCGATCGCAGGCTCGATCAGATCGCTGCGCAGCGCACGCAGCCGGGCCAGCGTGCGCTCCTCGTCCGCGCTCGCGAGCCGGCTGTAGCCGACGACATCGGCGACCAGGATCGCCGCGATTTTCCTCGTCTCGCTCATTCGCCCCTGATGGTCACTCAATTAGCATAAGGCGAACCCGCGCGGGTCGCGCTGTCGGCCCGAGCGAAGGACGCGGCGTTACGCTGACGCGCTGCTCGCGAGATATTGATGGACAAAGGCGATCGCAATGCTGCCTTCGCCGACGGCGGAGGCGACGCGCTTCACTGGACTGAACCGAACGTCGCCGCAGGCGAACACGCCGGGAACGCTGGTCTCGACCAGATAGGGGTCGCGGCGGCTCTCCTTCCAGCGACCCGCTTTGACCACGTCGCCGCCGGTGAGGATATAGCCGCGCGGGTCGCGCGCGATTTCGGGCGGAAGCCACCCGGTTTCTGCGTCGGCGCCGATGAATACAAACAGTCCCCCCGAGTCCTCTCGACGGACTTCATTGGCGCCCCGATCGAAAATGTCGATCGCGGTCAGGTGGCTCTCGCCATAGACGGCTGTGACCTGAGAGCGCAACGCCGTGCGAATGTTCGATTTCGTACGGATCTGGTCGATCAAATATTGCGACATGCTCTCTTCGAGCGCATCGGCGCGCACGATCAAAGTCACAGTTCGAGCATGATTGGCGAAAAACATCGCGGCCTGCCCAGCCGAATTTCCGGCGCCGATAAGGTGCACGTCGAGCCCTTGAGCGATGCTCGCTTCGCTGCGGGCTGCGCCATAGAATATGCCCTTGCCGAGCAGGCGGTCGAAGCCGTCCCCATTCAGGCGCCGCCAGCTCACCCCCGACGCGACAATGACGGTGCGCGCCTGCAGGACCTCCTCGTTGTCGAGCACGATGCGCCGCGCCTGAGGATCGACACGGACAATCTTACGCGCGACGAGAATCTCTGCGCCAAGGCGTTTGGCCTGCCGAAGCGCCCGGCTGGCGAGCTCCGAGCCCGAGATCCCGCTCGGAAAACCCAGATAGTTCTCGATTCGCGACGACGTCTCCGCCTGGCCTCCCGGCGCCTCCTGTTCGACCACGATCGTGCTCAGGCCCTCTGAAGCCCCGTACACGGCTGCCGCGAGGCCCGCCGGCCCCCCGCCGATGATGACCGTATCGTATTCCTTAAAGCGCGGCGTGGTCTGAAGGCCGAGCAGCGCCGCGACTTCTCGCGGCTGTGGCTTGATGAGCGTCGTCCCGTCGGCGAGCCGCAGGACGGGGCAATCCCTCTCCGGCGGCAACATTCCTTGCCAATGGTCGGCGAGATTGGAATCGTCCGGCTTCAGCCAGGTGAAGGAAATCTGGTTGCGCTCGAGAAAACGACGGAGCTCAAGGCAGGCGCCGTCCCAACGATTGCCAAGCAGGATGACTTGAGCCGTGCGCGGCTCGGCCGCAATCTTCTGCAAGCCCCCGATGCGCTCGCGGGCCTGTTCGTCCATCACGCTCGCAAGTTCCGGCGACGAGGCGGCGACGGCGTAATAGGGCCGCGCGTCCACCTTCAAGACCCGCGTCGGCTCGCTGGCTCGGAAGCCGGCCTGAAACTGCGTGCCGAACACGAGAGGAACCTCGCCGAACAGCTTGCCTGGCAGGCGCGCTCCGATCTTGCGCTCGACGCCGTCGACGAGCTTGATCACTTCGATTGCGCCCTTGAGCACGACGAACAGAGCCGGCGGTTCGCCCTCATAGACCGCATATTCTCCGGCGTTGAGATGAATGTCCGCAGCCACCCGCGCGATATCCGCGAGCGCGGCCGGAGAGAGCGTGCAAAAAATCGGAAGCGCGGCGAGTTCGTCCGGCGTCAGCATGTCCTACCAGCCCTCGTCGCCCGAAGCGGAAAAATGCGGGCGCGTCTTCTTGGGGGCGTTCGCCGCTCTGTCAAGCCGCCCGCTGTTGGGCGGCGCCGGTCATTGTTCGGGGACCCCGGCTTTGCGCAGGGCCTCGAGAATGGGCTCAAGCTGAGCGAGATACGTCGGATCGTCGCTCCACGCCATCCGGAGGGCGCGGGCGCGGGAGATGGTGTAGGTCGGATTGAGCGCGAGACCAGCCTTGACCGCAGATTGCGCCTCATCAATTCGACCCAGCCGCGCAAGGGCGGCAGCCAACTCAAAATGCGCTCTCGGATAGTTTCGGTTGGCTTCGATCGCCCGTAGACACCAGGCAACCGTCTGCTCAAAACTGCCCAGGTGGAGCTTCGCTGTACTTGCGTGAGTCATCCACACATAAATTAGCGTATCGCGCGGGCTGAGGCGCAGCGCCTCAGCAATGTGAGCCTCGGTTTCTTCGGCGCGACCGGCAAAAATTTTGCCAAGTCCGATGGCGGAATGGGCGTTGGCAAGATTTCGATCGAGGTCCAACGCGTGTTCGCATTCGGCGATGCCCTGGGCAGTGCGCTTGGTCAATATTTCGACCAGTCCCAGCCACATATGCCCATGCGCATGGTCTGGGACCGACGACAGGGTTTTGGTCAACTTCGCTTCGGCCGCGGCGAAGGCCGCTATGGGATCGGTCACGAAAAAATTCGCGGCCTCGAGCGCCTCCGCGCGCGCCGACCCAACAAGCGCGTCGACATTGTCGGGATCGGCGGTGAGCGCGCGATCGAAAAAGCTGCGCGCTCGCGCAACATTGTGAGGGGTCAGACCCTTGTTGAACCAGGTCATCCCTTGAAAATAGAGATCCATCGAGTCGGGGGTCGGCGCCTGCTCCGCCCGACGCGCCTCGGCCGCGACAAGCTGAGTGTTCAGCGCATTCGCCAGCCGCGCGACGATTTCGTCCTGCATGTCGAAGAGGTCGGCCAGCGGCTTATCGAACCGCTCGGCCCAGAGATGATTGCCGCTTTCGGCGTCGATGAGCTGTACGTTGACGCGCATGCGGCTGCCGCCGCGCTGGACGCTGCCCTCCAGCACATAGCGGACGTTCAACTCGCGCCCGACCGTCTTCACGTCGAGCGGCTTGCCTTTGTAGCTGAACGCCGTGTTGCGGGCGACCACGATCGCGCCGCGTATCCTTGAAAGGTCGGTCGTGAGGCTTTCCGTGACCCCGTCGACGAAATGCTCATGGGCCGGATCGCCGCCGATATTGGCGAAGGGCAGGACCACCATCGAGAGGCGCGGCGGGGCGGATTTTTCGGACGCGGCGGCCGGCGCGGGCCTCGCTTGGGCGGCCTTACCCACTTCGAGCGAATAGACCCGGATCGAATCGGCAATGTTCTTGAGTTGAGTCTGGCCGAGATCGTGGACCACGAGATCGAGGCGCCCCTTCACCTGCCGATAGGCGTCCTCGGAGAGGCAGATCGCGCCAGGCTCGGCGATGCCTTCGAGGCGAGCCGCGATATTAACGCCGTCGCCCATCAGGTCGCCGTCACTCTCTTCTACGACATCCCCGAGGTGAACGCCGATGCGAAAGACGATGCGTCGATCCTCCGCCAGGCCGGCGTTGCGCTCGACCATGGCGTTTTGCACTTCGATGGCGCAGCGCACAGCGTCGACCACGCTGCGGAATTCGACGATCGAGCCGTCGCCGGTGCGCTTGACCACGCGCCCGTTATGCACGGCGATGGTCGGGTCGATCAGATCGCTCCGCAGCGCCCGTAATCGGGCCAGTGTTCGATCCTCGTCAGCCGCGGCCAGGCGGCTGAATCCAACCACGTCGGCGGCGAGGATCGCCGCGATCTTTCGCGTCTCTGTCATGGCGCGCCCCTCCGCCGCCCGCACGTTAGCACAAAAATGCCGTTCGACGGGGCGCAGGATTCAGTCGCGACGCGCTCGCGCTTAAGTCAGATCGAGCGTCCAGGTCTGCCCGAGGAGGTCATGGCCGAACGAATGGCGCCGCGCTTCGCCGACGAGACGAAACCCCTCCGCCGGATAGATGCGGCGCGCGGCGACCAGATGTCGTTGGTCCACCAGGGTATCGTTCGTCCACAAGGTGAGCTCGCGGTAGCCGAGTTCGCGGGCGCGAGCGATGACGTGGCGACCAGGCTGCGCCCGACGCCGGCCCCGCGAGCGCTCGGCTCGACATAGAGCAGCCTCAGTTTCGCGATCCGAGAATTGTCGCTCTTCATCAGGAAAATCGAGCCGACGACCGCGCCAGCACGACGAGGAGAAAGAGAGTGCTCATCATCAGGACCACCCGAAATGCCCCCCGATGGTCCTGACATCGATGATACGCGCGGTTCCGGTCTCTTTTGCGGTTCAGGCTTTGACCTCTCGGTGATCCTGGTTATGGTCGCGCTAGAATGGTCCGAGGCGACGCTCCGCCATGAGTTTCCAAAATCCCCTTCCTGGCGTTCCCCTCATCGAAAGCCCTTTCTTCGATCTCGTAGCCGAAGACAGCAATTTCGACGGGGAGCTTGTGAGAATTGGGAACGACCTTCGACGCGATGGATTCGCCGTTTTAGATTTTCCCGACGATCAAATTGAGCAAAGATCGGAGCGCATCAAGACCGCTCTTCACGATTCATATGATTGGGGACAGTGGAAATCCGCTGGATTCTTGCAAGGCCAGGGCCTTCGCGTGCAAGACGCTTGGTCCACGAATAACGACGTTCGCGCCATTGCATTGAACGCGGGCGTGTTGGAGATTTTGGGCAAGCTCTATGGGCGACGGCCGATTCCGTTCCAGACACTGAATTTTCCGGTTGGGACGCAGCAGCACTATCATAGTGATTCCGTCCACTTCAGCACGATTCCCGAGCGCTATATGTGCGGTGTTTGGGTAGCGCTGGAGAATATTGATGAGGACAATGGTCCGCTCGTGTATTTCCCAGGCTCTCATCAATGGCCAATTTACACCAATGAGCACATTGGAAAACTCTTGCAGAAAGGAGACCATTCTTCTTCTCAGCACGCGTTTGAAGATTTATGGGGGAAACTTGTAAGGGCTCATAACCTGACGCCGAAGAGGTTCCTGGCTAAAAAAGGCCAAGCCCTGATTTGGTTGGCCAATCTACTGCACGGCGGCGATAAGCAAAAATCGGCCGGCCGGACAAGGTGGTCTCAAGTCACTCATTACTTCTTTGAGGACTGCGCCTATTATGCCCCCATGGCTTCGATGCCGTTGATCGGACCTTACGCGCTTCGGCAGATTGTTGATATTTCTACGGGCGAACGCGTTGAAAATAAAATTCTTGGTCAAACTGTACCTGCGCCGGATCGAAATTCTCTCGTTCGATCAAACCTGCGACGCCTCCGTAAGTCCATATACAGGGTTGGCGAGAAGATATTCGATCGTTATCGATGAACGTGACCGACGAGTATTGTTGACGATCTGTCCGAGGCGGCCCTTGGGCCATTTGTCTGAACAAGCGCAGGAGCATGTCCGACGCTCGACCATGCTTAGGCGAAGCATAGCCGGAAAAGTTGACGCCAATCGTCGCCAGCCTTCGCCTCGTCAAACCGGGCGTCAGGCCGGCGTGAGCTTGCGCCTGCGCAGACGAGCGAGCCAGCCGAGACCGGCAAAGCCCGTAAGCGTCATCGCCCAAGTCGAAGGCTCGGGGGCCGCGACGAAGTTGATCGACACATAACCGTTCGCCCCAGGACCGAAGACGTTCATAATACCGTTGCCTCCGGTAATCCCGAAGGAATTTAGCGCTCTGCCGATCACATACGAATAGCCGCCGCCGCCGCCATCTCTGGTGGGAGCGCCGGCATCCCCGGCACCGCCGGGACCGCCGGGAGCGCCGCCGCCCCCGCCGCCGCCATTGTAGCCGCCGCCGCCGCCGCCGCCGTATCCTCCAGTTGGACCCCCTCCAAAAAAGCAACACGCCCCGGCGCCGCCATCGGGGAACGCTCCGGCCTGCGCTGGCGTTTGGCCATATGCACCGAAGTGAACGGCAACGTCGCCCCCGCCTCCGCCGCCATAGCTCGCTGGACCGGCGGGATGGCCGCCGTGCCCGATTCCGGGGTTCCCCGAGCTCACTGTATCAAAGGCACTGCCGCCGCCCCACCAGCGGCAAACAGCAGACCACCACTGAAAACAAAGCTGCCGCCGCCTCCGCTCCCGCCATAGCCGTTTCCTACCTGTCCGTCAGCGCCCCCCCCGCCTACAACAATGTCAAGCTTGTCGCCGGCGTCGAGGAATAGTTCACCGCCCACGACAGCGCCAGCCCCGCCGGAATTGTCGCTGGGAAAGGGAGCGGATACCGCGCTCGGACCGCCCTGCGCCCCGGCGACGGTGAAGTCGTAATACCCCGTCGATGGGATTACGTATTGTACACTTCCCGGGGTCCCAAAATCGACGGCATTTGCGTCGGCCGATCCCAGGACAATCGCCAGAAGCGAGGCGCCAGCCAGCCACATCCGTTTTTGCAGAATATTCATTTGTTTTTAACCCCGGGCGAAGCGGCCACTTGCAAAAAGCGATAAACAACAAACGCTGTTTCAATATTGCCTTACAAGGCAGGCTTGCATTTCTACATCAAGCGGTCAACGTCTCGTCAGGTGCTTCCGACCGCTCTCATGGCTTCACCCCCTCCACCATGCCGTAGCCCGTCCGAAAGGACGGCGTCCTTCCGGACGACGCCCTTTGGCATGGTCCCCCGCTCCGCGTGGGAGGATAACGCCCGGCGCCATTAAGCCAAATCGAGCGCCCAGGTCTGGCCGACGAGGTCGTGGCCGAAGGAGTGGTGGGGCGCTTCGCTGATGAGCCGGAACCCCGCCGCCTGATAGATGCGGCGCGCCGCCGCCAGGATGTCGTTGGTCCACAAGGTGAGCTGGCGGTAGCCGAGCTCGCGCGCGCGAGCGATGCAGGCGGCGACCAGCTTGCGCCCGACGCCGGCGCCGCGCGCGCTCGGCTCGACATAGAGCAGCCTGAGCTTGGCGATTGCGGGATCGTCGCTCTTCATGAGGAAGATTGAACCGACGACCGCCCCGGCGCGCTCGGCGACCCAGCCGTCTTCGCGGGACGCGTCGAATTCGGCGACGAAAGCCCCGAGAATGCGGCTGGCGAGCCCCTCATACGTCCAGTCCCAGCCGTATTCCTGGGTGTAAAGGACCGCCTGGCGGTGAACGATCCAGCCCACGTCGCCCGGCCGCAGCGGGCGCAGGCGCACTTCCTCGTCCGCCTCGCGGTCCTTGAGCGCCGCGCGGATGTCGCGCATCGCCTCAATGAGGCGATTGCGGCCAGCGGCGTCGACCGGTTCGAGCAGGGCGTCGACTTGCGCGCGAGCCGCGGTCTCGGCTGCGGCGAACACCTTGCGGCCCGACTCGGTCAGGGTGAGCAGCCTATGCTTGCGATGATCGGGGCTGACCCGGCTCACCGCCAGCCCCTGCGCGACGAAGCGCGCCACGATGCGGCTTAAATGCCCCTTGTCCATGGCGAGCGTCCGGCCGATCTCCGCCGCGGTTCGGCCGCCCTCGGGCGCCTGGGCCAGTTCGTAGAGAACCCGCGCCTCCGGCAGCGACAAGTCGGTCGCCGGCAGGCTGCGGTTCAAAAGGCCGATCTCGCGCGTGTAAAACCGGTTGAAGGAGCGCACCTCGTCGGTCAGCGTCATGGGATGGCTCAGTGTTGTCTGAGACAACAATAGCGAGAGCCGTGCAGGCGGCAAGCATCGGCCGGACGCGACGCAAACGGAGGGAACGCGCCAATTTCATTGCAGAAAATCAGCCTAACGAATTGAAAAAACTGAGTCGCGCGAAGAATCGCAAACCGAACCCGGACTCGCTTCGGCCTGCGCCGGGAGGCTAAAGCTCGCTGCCGGCCAGCGCGGCCTTGAGCTTGTCGGCCGCCTCTTGGGCGTTGCGCCAGTGCGGCGCGATCTCCAGGACGCGCTCATAGACCTTGAGCGCGTCTTCGCGTTTCTCGCGCGCCTCGAGGATCATCCCCATGCCCATGAGCGCGCCGAGGTGCTTGGGTTCGCGCTTGAGCGTCTGCGCGATGTCGGCCATCGAGCCCTTATAGTCGTCGTCGAGGTAGCGTGCGGTCGCCCGCGCGTTCCAGCCTTCCGCCCAGTCGGGCTGAAGCGCGACCGTCGCGTCAAGGATTTTGAGCGCGTCGGAATAGTTCTCGACCCCGATCGCCTGACGCGCCCGCCGAAGCAGGAGATCCGCCGTGTCCGAGCCGGATTCGGCATAGCTGTGCAGAAGCAGGGTGATGATCCCGGAAGTCTCGTCCGCGTCCTTCGCGGCGGCGAGCCGCGCGTAGAGATCGGCGCGCTCTTCGGCGGGCGTTTTCGGCTTCGGCTCGTCCTGTTTCGCCTGCGGCGCCGGCGCGTCCGGCTTGGCCTCAGGCGCGGTCGGGGGTTCGTCCGCCCACGCCGACGCGCCGGCCAAAAAGGCCGCGATCGCTAGGCTGGCGAAGAGGGAGTGCGCGGGGCGCCGCATCGCACAATTCTATCGCGCGAGACGGCCCTCGTCAAAAAAATCGACGTGTGGGCAGCTATCCCTGCCGCGCCTTGTAGCGCCGCTGCGTCTTGTTGATGATGTAGACACGGCCTTTGCGACGCACGAGGCGATTGTCGCGATGGCGGTTGCGCAACGATTTCAGCGAATTACGGACTTTCACGACATCACCAGAAGGTCTTCCCGCGAGGGACGAGCCCACCGGCGGATAATGAGGAAGCGCTCGTATGCCTCAAACCAAGCCGATGATCAAGGGCGCGCAGCCGTCCCACGGCGCCGGCCTTGTTTCAGACCAACTCCCGCTACAGAGTGGCGGGGGGCGTTGGGGCGAACCTTCGAGTGGAGGCTCTCCATGAGGGTTGCAGACGTCCTGAAATCGAACCGGCAGTCGCTGGCGACGTGTATTCCCGAAGAATCGATCACCTCAATCTGCACGCGGCTCGCCGCGCTTAATATCGGCGCGTTCCCGGTCTGCGGCGCCCACGGAGCGCTGGTCGGAATCATCTCCGAGCGCGATGTGGTGCGCGCATTCGCCAAAGACGGGGCGAGGCTCGCGGACATGCACGTTCGCGACCTGATGACACGTGAGGTCACAACCTGCGAGCAAAAAACGACCATGGTCGAGGCGGAAAGGCTCATGCATAAGCACCGCATTCGGCACTTGCCGGTCATGGACGGCGCCACGCTTGTCGGCATGCTGTCGATCCGGGACGTCATGGTGTCGCGGTGGCGAGAATCGCGAGACGAGGTGAATGTTCTGCGCGACGCCATGATCGCCGTTCGGAACCGGTGACGCGAGACGGCGGTCCTCAGATCGCTTTCAGGCCCTCCATAAACCGCCGATGCCCCTCGGGGATAGGAGCGGGCCGGTTCGTCGCCCGTTCGACATAGACGTGGGTGTACCGGCCCGCCGCGGCGGCCTCTTCGGCCCCGGCTCTGAACACGGCAAGGTGATAGCGCACCGAGGAGCGGCCGAGATGCTCGACCGCGACGCCGACTTCTGCCGGGTCTGGATAGGTGAGGCTCGCGTAGAATCGGCAGCTGCTTTCGACGACCAGGCCGATAATCGGGCTCGAGCTCGGATCGAGCAGTCCCGCCTCGATGAGGATGGCGTTCACCGCCGAATTGAAGAGCGCGTAATAGACGACGTTGTTGAGATGGCCGTAGGCGTCGTTGTCGCTCCAACGGGTCGCCAAGCTTACGTATCGGACGAAAGCCGCCCGCGAGGGCGGCCCTTGGCGATCGGGGTCGGCGGCCATGCTCTCCAGCGGCGGTGAAGGTTCGCTTCGCCTCTTAGCCCGCGGGCGGCTAAGATGACAAGGCGGCGATCCGCCTTTCCGCGGAGGGGCGAGCAAAGAGGGCGCGATGGCCAACGACGAGAGCGAACCCGACATTTTTGCTTCTGCGCGCGAGCCGCCGCCGCGCGCAGTAACCAGGGTTTCGCCGACGATGCGCCGCTTGGTTGCCCCGAACGCCTCGCCCTTCACCTTCAATGGGACCTGCACCTATATCGTGGGCGAGGGCAGGGTCGCGATCGTGGATCCCGGCCCCGGCGACGACGCGCATCTCGCCGCGCTACTCGCTGCGGTTAGCGGCGAGCAGGTCGAGACGATTCTCATCACCCATACCCATCGCGATCATAGCGTAGGCGCAGGGAAGCTTCGCGCGGAGACAGGCGCGCGGATGGTCGGCGCCGCGCCGTTCATGCCTCGCGGCGATGGCTCGGCCGGCCTCGATTCCGCACATGACCGCGACTACTCGCCTGACGCGGTTCTCGCCGACGGCGAGCGATGGCAGGGCGCCGGCTATACGATCGAGGCCATCGCGACGCCCGGCCATTGCTCCAATCATCTGTGCTTTGCGCTACTGGAGGAAGGCGCGCTGCTTTCCGGCGATCATGTCATGGCCTGGTCGACCTCGGTTGTCGCGCCCCCGGACGGCTCGATGCGCGCCTATATGGCCTCGCTCGACAAGCTGCGCGGACGTGGCGAGACGATCTATTGGCCCGGCCACGGCGGCCCCGTCGTCGAACCGCAACGGTACTTCCGCGCGCTGATCCATCACCGCCGCCAGCGGGAAGCCTCGATCCTGAATGCGCTTGGCGAGGGCCCGCAGACGATTCCTGCGCTCGTCGCCAAGATCTATGTCGGGCTGAACCCGTCCTTGACGCACGCCGCCGGCCTTTCGACCCTTGCCCATCTCGAGGATTTGAGCGAGCGCGGAAGGGTGGTCGCAGAGCTGAAGGACGCCGGCGAGCAGCGCTTCCGGCTCGCCTAAGATGTTAACATTTTCGATCAGGTGATCTGACGCCGCCTCGGTGGGGCGTTGCGACGCGAAGCGGGGCTTCCTTATCGGCTAGCGAGCGCTCGGGCGGAATGGGGAATGACCATCATGCCAGGCATTGCAGTTGTCCTTTGCGCCTACTTTGCGCTGATGACCTTCGGGCGCAGCGAGACCTTCGAAGGCGCGGCGCCGCCACAAGAACCCGCGCGGAATAAGTTGCTTCGAAGGGTAGCTGAGACCGATGGGGATAAATAAATCGTGAGTGCGTCGAGTTGGAACGCGGTGCAAAACCTTGCAGCCCGTGCGGAAACTCCGCGACTTGGGGCATTGGGCGGCGCGGGGAGCGAGCCGCGTGGGAATTTGCGCGCTTCTGGCTTTGTCGGTTGCCGGATGCGGCCTGAGGGGCGTCCGAAGCCCCCATATCGGCGCAGATAAGGCCCCATCGCCTCGCGTCAGGCTGCGACGGCGGCGGTCATCGCCCCGACGCCGAGGATGTTGAGGGCGCGGCGCAAATTGTAGGCGAGCGCCGTCAGGCTGAACTCGGCGCGCCCGTTGGCGAGGCCGCGCATCAGGAAGGCGCCCTGATGCCATCCACTGCTTGATGCTGCCGAAGGGATGCTCGACGACCTCGCGGCGACGGTCGAGAATCTCCGGTCTCTTCTTCAGGCGCTCGGCCATGCGATCGAGCCCGGCCTCGTTTTCGAGGTGGGAAACGGAGCGCGCGCCGTTCGTGCATCGGGCGCGGATCGGGCAGTCACAACAGGCTCCTCGATTGCCGTAATCGACTTTGGCGAGATCGCGCAGCCGGCCGTGGCGGATCGGCGTCAGCACCTTCCCGGCCGGGCAGACATAAGCGTCGCGTTCCGCGTCGTTAGCGAAACGCGTCCTTGCGGAAGAAGCCCTCGCGCGCCGAGGAGCCCCGCGTTGCGGTCCGGGAACGTGCGGGATGCAGCCGGCCTTCTCGCAGGCCTCGATGTCCTCGGCCTTGCAGCAGCCGCGGTCGGCGACGACGTCGATCGTCTCGACGTCGAGAAATCTCGCGGGCCGGTTCTGCGGTCTGCGCCAGAAGCCCCATGTCGACGACCGGGTTGGTCCCCGCCGGCTCGACGATCAGCTTGGGCTTCGCGTCGACGGCGACCTGGATGTTATAGCCGACGCCGCCTAGACGGGTCGTTCTAAACGCAACGGGCGCCGGCCTGAACCGCCGCTCGTCTTATTTCGCGGCTGTTCCCGCGCCCGCAGCGTACCCGTTGCGGGTCGAGATCTGTTCGCCCACGTCCTTGAAGGTCTTGTCGTCGTCGCCCAGCTGAACCGTCGGCATGCAAGTGGGGTTGCAGGCGTACGAAATCCTGGAACTCCCGTTCTGCAGGACCAGCACGGTTTTTGCTGGCAGGACTTGGATCTGCTCCTCCTCGATCAGCGATCCGGCAGCGTCGATTGCGATCAGGTTCGTCTGGCCGAAGCCCTTGCCGGTGATGACCATCGCATTGTTGTTTTTGAGCATGGTCACGTCCGCGATCATCGGGTTGCCCACGATGAGCGTCGCCGTGCCTTGAGGCAGCCGGGCGATCTTGGCCTGGTCGAGAGTGACCGCGATCATGCTGGTCTCGGCGCGAGCCGGGGATGCCCCGGAGGCGAGAATGAATGCGACAGCAAGCCAAAGGCGCGACGACATCAGAGCCCTCTCTCGTCGGGAGACAAGGGGCTATTTCGCTCGCCAATGATGAAGAAAGCTTCAACATCCGGAACTCTTCCGTACAGTCATGCGGCAGGGAAAATCGCTGCCCCCTCGTCGGCCGAGCCGACCGCGCCGCGGAAGACCGCAAACAATTCGCGCCCCACGCCAATATGAGACCCGGTGAGGTCCGCTTCGGCATGCGGCCTTTGAGCCCAGACATCGTCGGCCACCAGGACGTCGAGTTGGCCCGCCGGCGCGTCGAGGCGAATGACGTCGCCGTTCCGGATCTTGCCGATCGCTCCGCCCGCCGCCGCCTCCGGCGTCACATGGATCGCCGACGGCACCTTTCCAGAGGCGCCTGACAGACGCCCGTCGGTGACGAGCGCCACCCGATATCCGCGGTCCTGCAGCACTCCGAGAGGGGGCATAAGCTTGTGCAGCTCCGGCATGCCGATGGCTTTCGGTCCTTGAAATCTGAGGACGGCGACGAAGTCGCGGTTGAGTTCGCCATTGCGGAACGCAACGTGCAATTCCTCCTGGCTGTGAAACACCCGGGCCGGCGCTTCAATCGTATGACGGTCGGACGCGACGGCCGAAGTCTTGATGACCGCCCTGCCGAGCGGCCCCTCCAGCACGCGCAATCCCCCGTTGGGCTGAAATGGATCGCTCGCCTCGCGCAACACGTCCCGGTCGCCGGACTTGGCGGCGGCCGGCGCCCAGGCGACCGCACCATCCGCGTCGAGGCGCGGCTCAACCGCATAGGCGTCGAGCTCGCCCCACACGGCCTGCGCGTCGCCATGCACAAGCCCAGCCCCAAGAAGTTCGCGGATCAAGAGGCCCATGCCGCCGGCGGCGTGGAAATGGTTCACGTCGGCCTTCCCGTTCGGATAAATCCGGGTCAAGAGCGGCGTCACCTCCGCAAGATCGGCGAAATCCTCCCATCGGAGCGCGACGCCAGCAGCAGCGGCCATCGCCACCAGGTGAATGGTGAGATTGGTCGAGCCGCCCGTCGCATGAAGCCCCACGACGCCATTGACGATCGCCCGCTCGTCGATCACGCGCCCGATTGGCGTGAATTGGTTGCCGAGCGCGGTGATCTCAAGCGCCCGCTTGACGCCGAGCATCGTGAGCGCGTCGCGCAGGGGCGTATTGGGATTGACGAAGGAAGCGCCCGGGAGATGCAGGCCCATGATCTCCATCAGCATCTGGTTGGTGTTGGCCGTGCCGTAAAAGGTGCACGTGCCGGGCGCGTGATAAGCCTCGGCCTCCGCCGCGAGCAAATCGGCGCGGCTCGCCTTGCCCTCTGCATAAAGCTGACGGACTTTCGACTTCTCGACATTGCCGAGGCCTGAGGGCATTGGTCCCGCGGGCAAAAACACCGCCGGCAAGTGGCCGAAAGACAGCGCGCCGATGATGAGGCCAGGCACAATCTTGTCGCAAATGCCGAGATAGACCGCCGCGTCGAACATGTCGTGGGAAAGGGCGACCGCAGTCGACAGCGCGATGACGTCGCGCGAGAACAGGGAAAGCTCCATCCCTCTCTCGCCCTGGGTGACGCCATCGCACATCGCCGGGACGCCGCCCGCGACCTGGGCTGTCCCACCGACCGCGCGCGCCGCCTCCTTGATGAGATCGGGGAAGCGCGCATAAGGCTGGTGGGCCGAGAGCATGTCGTTATAGGCGGTGACAATTGCGAGATTGGCTCCCGTCCCCTCCCGCAACGCCTCCTTGTCGTTCGCTCCGCAAGCGGCGAAGCCATGGGCGAAATTGGCGCAACCGAGGCGCTTGCGAGTTGGGCCCTTGGCGACCGCAGCATCGATCCGCGCAAGGTAGGCGCTGCGGGACCGGCGGCTCCGCTCGACGATACGGTGGGTCACCTCGCCAACGCGAGCATTGAGTTGGGTCGTCATGCGAATCGTACCTCCTTGATCCGGCGGGGCGGCGGTCACCCGTTTCTGGCGGAAAGACACGCAAGAAAAAGGCCGAGGCGCTCAGAGCGTCAGAAACGACCGCAGCCGGCTACGCCCTTAGCGTCAAAAGCCGGCGAGTTCGTGGACCATCTTGGTGAAACGCCGCCTTTCGTCGGGCGACAGATTTGCCGTGTCGACATCGAGGCCGTCGTCCTTGAGTCCGGCCGCCTTGGCGAAACTGTTCCACGCGGCGGCCTTGGCCAAATCGCGTGGCAGCGCTTCGCCGCTGACGTAGAGATGAGCGATTTGGTTCTGGGCGATCGGGTTGCCGCGGGACGCTGCGGTGAGGAGGATCTTGGCCGCCTCGGCTTCGTCCTTCTTCACGCCTTCGCCATTGAACAGCATAATCGCATATTCGACTTGGCCGGCGATGATGCCGTCGTCGGACGCACGCTTGAGCCAGTGAGCCGCCTCACCAATATTTTGCGGCGCCCCTTTGCCGTCGCGCAGCATGACGCCATACGAATAGGCCGCGTCGTCGTCGCCTGCGTTCGCAGCGCGCAGGAAATATTGCGCCGCCTGGTTGTAGTCAGGCGTCTTGCCGTCCAGGCCCTGGAGCGCCATCACTCCCAGATTATACATCGCCCCAGGGTGATTCTTGGCCGCGGCGCGCTCGAACTGCACCTTGGCGGCAGCCGGATCTTTCGCCACGCCATTTTCGCCTTGAATCAGCAGCGCTCCGAGTTCGTATGCCGCCTGGGGATCGCCGAGATTGCTGGCTAAGCGGTACCAGCGCGAAGCCTCCTGATTGCTACGCGCGACCGCGGCGCCATCGCGATAGATCTCGCCAATCAGCGTCATCGCCGCTGTATCCTTGGGATTGGCGTCAAGGCGGTGTTCAGCCTCCAGCAGGGCGTAAAGGAAATTGCCCCGCTGATAGGCGCCGAAGGCCATATCGGCCGGCACTCCATCCGCTCGCGGCGGCAACGGAGGCGGCGCCGCGGTAGGGGGAGCGAGGTTCGAAGGGCTGGCCAGCGGCGATGTGACGCCAGGGGTCGGAGTTTGGGCGAACGCGGCGCTGGCCAAGCTCAGCGCCAACGCCAGGGCGATGGCAATCCGCGTCATGGCGCTGCGACGCGCACGCAAGTGACCAGCCCGTAGGCCTCGCGCACGGCCGCAGCTGGCGAAGAACTGCTCCAGATGGCCTCGCCGAGCGCGACGAAATCGGCGCCGGCCTCAGCCAATGCCCTTGCCGCCGCGATCGTGTCGGCATAGGCGACGCACGGCGTCTCGAAGATTTCGGCCCACCAGACGACTTGCTCTGTAAGCGACACCAGCGACGGCAGGCCAGTTGTTTGCCGACCCCGGTGCGGCTCCCCGAACATCACGTAATCCGCCCCCGTTTCGCCTGCAGTCATCGCCTCGTCGCGCGTGCGCAAGGATCCCGCGCCGACGATCCGTTCCGGTTTCAGGCTCCTGACCGCCTCGACAAGATCCTCCCCGGCGCCCGCGATATGGACGCCATCTGCGCCGAGTTCGGGCCGCCAAACGGGTGTCATTTTCAATCAACAGCGCACAGTCGGCGTCCTTCGCGGGAGGAAGAAGCGGCGCCACGATCGCTTTCGCATGGGGCTCGGAACCATGGGCGAAACGGACGAGCGCGCAAGCAATCGGCGCGGCCGCGAGCGCGCCTGCGAAAATCTTGCCGAAGGTGTCGGCGTCACCGGCCGACAGAGGGGGAGTGACGAGATAGAGCGAACAGCGAGGCAAGTTCTGAGGGGTCAATGGCATGAGCGGCAAAGCGGGATCGGGAACGGTGATGTCACCGATCATTGCGGCCAAATGGCGGTCGAGGCAAGCTTTAGAGACGGATCGCCTTCGAATGCCGGCGGATCAAGATCCTAATCGAGCGAAAGGGTCTTGGCCGATTATTGTGAGAACGCGGCGCGAAGACGCTCGACTTGCGAGGCGACCTCAGATGGGGCTTCGACCGGCTCACGCGAATGCGCGACCACCAGGCTTTGATCAAGATGCATCACGCGCTCCTGAATTCGCACCGAACGCTGACTGAGGCTCCGCAGGGTGGACGGCAATTGTTCAAAAATCTCAGGCCTGCAACCATAGTCCTCGCGGGAAAATTTGACGCGCACGCGCTCGGCTTGGGCTTGGCTCGAGGTCAACTCGCCTTCGTTGACAGCGCGTTGAAGCAAGAGCCAAGAGGCGACCTGCATAAGACGAGTTGTCAAACGCATGCTTTCAGTGGAATACGCGAGCGCGGCGGGCCGAGGAAGAGCGCGCGATTCCGTTCGCCCTGGACCGTCGAGGTAAGATGCAGCTTCCTCGACGAGCGTCATCCCCTCTCGAAAGAGGTCTTTGAATGCGCGGGAAGAGGCAAGTCGGTGAATGAACGGAATCGCGTGCGAGCGCGGCGCGGTCGCGGCGAAACTGCGCCTCTGTCCATCGTACTGATGACCCATACGCTCTCACTCCCATCTCACTGAGGTCGGGCGGCTGAGGCAGCAGCCCGGCCTTCTTGGAGGCGCAACCCACAATAGCGCCCGCGCAGCGCCTCCGGATCATTTACCATTGAGCAAGGTTAACCCGGAAGCCCGCGTTTTGCCGACGGAATAAAAAAAGCCGCCTTAAGGCGGCTTTCAAGGTGGGATTATGGGAGGGTTCACTAAGGAGTAGGCGCCCATTCAGACTGCTGTTGGGCTATGAGATTCATAAACAATAAGGATTAAGGGCTTCTTAACGCGGCTTAAAGAGATCGCAATGGCTCAAATTTTGAAGACCGAGTCGGCGGCCGCGCGCGTCACTTGACGCGCCGCGATCGCCTTCTCGAGGCGGTCGATCTCCGAGTGCAATAAAGCAATGCGCTCCGCGAGCTCGGGCGCTGACAATGCGTCGAGGTTCTGCCCTATCTCGTGAGCGAGGGGCGGCTTGGGCTTCGCCCCAAATCCAGACTCGTCATCGAACGCAGCCATGCTTCCCGTCCTTCATCGTCAGGCGGCGACGATGAACCCGCCGCCGAGCACCCGGGCGCCCGGGTCGACGGAGTCGTAGAAAACACAGGCTTGACCGGGCGAGACGCCGGTTTCGGGCTCTAGGAACTCGATCTCGCCCGTGGGCATGAGCAGGGCGGGAGCCGGCGGGCGAGTTGAGCGAACCCGCGCGGCAATTGGCAATCCGTGCGACGGCAAGGCGGTGATTCCGCCCGGGCCGATCCAATTGACATCACGCAACCGAAGCCGCGCCACGGCAAGAGCGGTGCGCGGGCCGACGATGACACGCGCATTGGGCGCGTCGAGTCCCACCACATAGAGTGGCTCGGCCGCCGCGACGCCGATGCCGCGACGCTGGCCAATGGTAAAGTGGACCACGCCGCCGTGCCGTCCGAGAACGCGGCCGTCTGCATGAACAATCTCACCGGGGACGGAAGCGCCCGGAATCAAGCGCTCAATCATCTCGGTGTAATGACCAGACGGCACGAAGCAGATATCCTGGCTGTCAGCCTTCTCGGCATTCACCAAGCCAAATTCACGCGCCAATTCGCGCACGCGCGCCTTCGGCAACCCTCCAAGCGGGAACCGCAGCCGCGCGAGTTGCGCGCGCGTCGTGGCGAACAGGAAATAGCTTTGGTCGCGGTCAGGGTCGGCGGCCCGGTACAAAGCTCGTCCGCCGCGCCCGTCATCGCGGCTGACGATATAGTGGCCGGTAGCCAATAGATCAGCGCCGAGATCGTTGGCGGCGTCGAACAGATCAGCGAACTTCATATGCTGATTGCAGGCGATACACGGAACGGGGGTTTCGCCCGCGACATAGGCTCGGGCGAATGGCTCGATGACCTTCTCGCGAAAGCGCTCCTCATAATCGAGAACATAATGGGGAACGCCGAGCCGCGCCGCGATGTCGCGCGCATCGTGGATATCCTGCCCGGCGCAGCATGCGCCCTTGCGGTGCGTTGCTTCGCCGTGGTCATAGAGCTGCATCGTGACGCCGACGACGTCGTAGCCTTCGGCGGCGAGCAACGCCGCCGTGACGGACGAGTCGACCCCGCCCGACATCGCCACGACGACGCGGGTTTCGGCGGGCGGCTTTTCGAGCCCCAAACTGTTCAGTGCGCCGTCCAAAGGCGGCGCGAGCGATGGCGCAAGCATCTCGAGCTTTTTGCCGGCGAAATCGCCGGACCATTGGATTATGTTGGGCTTCCCGCCCGGTCCAGCAAGGCCATAGCCCAAATCCCCCCGCCCCGCCATAGCGAGACCGAGTCACCGCAGCAGATTAGAATGTGTTCAAGCGTGACTTGAGGACGGGCCGGCGGGCGGAGGCTCTTATTTCTCCGTAAGCTGATCCGCGAACAAAGCAACCGTTTTGGCGTAAACGGGCGACGAGTTCCATTGAAGTAGAGTGTTGAAGTTCGGCTGACCCTCATCCCAACCCGCGCCCGGGCTCCAGCCCTTCGAGCGAAGGAAATTTGCAGTTGACGCCAGCGCGTCGGCGGGGCTGGAAATGATGTCGCCGGCACCTCCGCCTTGCGCATTGACCGCATATTTCAGAAAGGCCGACGGCATGAACTGAGTCTGGCCAATTTCTCCGGCCCACGCACCTCGTTGCGTGGGACGCATGAGGCCACGCTGCACAAGCATGAGCGCGTCGATGAGCTCGGCGCGATAGATTTGCGCCCGACGACAATCGTAGGCGAGGGTCGCCAGCGCGCTGAAGGTGGAATAACCGCCCAGACCGGCGCCGAAATCAGTCTCAAGGCCCCAAATCGCAACCAAAACAGGGCCGGGCACGCCATAACGCTGCTCGATTCTCTGTAGCGGTTCGGCATAGGCAAGCATCATTGACTTGCCCCTTTTAACTCGGGGAGGCGTAATGTGGCGCGCGGCAAAGGCTGCTGAATTCGTCCCAAAGTTCTGACCGCGATCATGCGCCTCAACCGAGGGATCGAACGTAACGCCGTTTAGGGTCGAATTGACTACCTGCTGTGAGACGCCGTTGCGAACCGCGACTTCCTTGAATGACGTGAGCCATTCGTTGAAACCCGTCGCGCTATCTCCGCAATCAGCCGCGCGCGCAGTCCCGCCGCCAAGCGACGCGGCCACGACGATTGAGAACACTATGCTTTTCCAGGCCCTTAGTCGCATTCGCCGCCGCTCCAGAAACATCATCGTGGATTTGGAAACCGCTAAACGCAGAACAGGATTGAAAGTTGGCGGCATAGGACCCTTCGTGGTTATCGAGTTCGGGCGAAGCGGGCTTTGGCCCCGTCCGCCCATGCAGAGATCACCACACATTTCTGGTTAGGTATCGGTATATTTTTGTGGCGGTGGCTTAGGCAAATCTTAAATCGCTTCGCCTATTGTCGCTGAGGTTGTGTGACATGCGTCTGAGTGAGAGTCCAATGAGTGAAACGCTGCGGCCGAGAGTAAAATACGTGATCGGTCCGGACGGTAGTCCCCTGACAATCGCCGATCTACCGCCGCCCAGCACACGCCGCTGGGTCATTCGCCGCAAGGCGGAAGTCGTCGCCGCCGTTCGCGGCGGTTTGCTGTCGCTGGAAGACGCCTGCTCGCGTTACACGCTGACGGTCGACGAACTTTTGAGCTGGCAAGTCTCGATCGATCAGCATGGCTTAGCTGGACTTCGGACAACCCGCATCCAGCAATACCGACACTAGCCACCTTGGTCCGGCGGCTCCTGAACAAGGAGCCGCGGCGTAGCCAGACGTCAGCGCCTCAGGGCATAAGCTGGCCGCCATTGACCTCGATAATCTGCCCAACGACATAAGCGCTGAGCGCCTCCGAGGCGAGGAACAGGTACGCGCCGGCGCATTCTTCGGCGGTTCCGAGGCGAGCGATCGGAATCGTCTTGCGAATGATCTCCAAGGCGTCCGCGTCCGTATAACGCTCATGAAACGGCGTCATGATCACACCGGGCGATACGGCGTTGACGCGGATCTTTTTGCCAATCAGCTCCTTGGCGTGGCCTTTGGTAATCGTTGAGACAAAGCCTTTTGCGGCGGCGTAGAGCATTGCGCCGCCGGCGCCGCCGTTTCGCGCCGCAATCGAGGTCGTATTGATGACGAAACCGCCCTGGCGCTCGAGCCAGGGCGTGGCGGCGCGTGTCACCCAGATGATTGATCGTGCGTTGAGATCGATCACCGCCTGGACGTGCTCGTCGCTCGCCTCGAGCGAATGCACCCGTCCGAGCATGAGGCCCGCATTGTTGATGAGGCCGTCGAGGCCGCCGAATCGGCTCGTCGTCTCGGCCACGATTTCCGCGCATGCTTTCGGGTCGGCGACATCGCCCTTCACCGCCAACGCCTCGCCGCCCCCGGCCTTGATCTCGCTCACAAGCGCGTGAGCCTGGTCTGCACTCGAATGGTAACCGACAGCGACCCGCGCCCCTTGCTCGGCGAAGCCTCGCGCGACTGCGGCGCCGATGCCGGTCGAGCCGCCGGTGATCAGAACGGCTTTGCCGGCGAGATCGGGAATAACCAGACGGGAAGCGGTCATCAAACGCCTTCATTTGCTTAAGTTCGGAGCGAACCTTTGCCTGCGCGGCCGCGCGCGTCAAACTCGGCGCAATTCCTCGTAACGGTTCCTCGCCCGAGCCGTGGATTGGTGAGTTTGGGCCTGCCGAGTCAAAATATCGAGGCGCAACGTCGACCGCAGCAGTTCTGATGGACGGGGCGGCCCAACGCGCAAATCCTGGATAGTCGCGGCTGCGACCCTATATAGGCGTCGTCACTCGCGGAGGGCCAGGAATGACTGAATCGCGCAAGCTGGCGGCGATTCTCGTGATGGACATCGTCGGGTTCTCGCGGCTCGCGGGCGCCGACGAAGACCGAATCTTGGCGCGTCTGCGCACGCTCCGGAGCGACCTGATCGAGCCGACGATCTCCGTCCACCGAGGCCGGGTGGTCAAGCGCACAGGCGACGGCGCCATTGTGGAGTTTCGTAGCGTCGTCGACGCCGTGCGCTGCGCGATCGAATTGCAACATGGGCTCGCCGAGCGGAACGCCGGCCTGCCGACCGAGCGCCGCATCGACTTCCGCGTCGGCATCCATCTTGGCGACGTGGTCGAAGAGAGCGACGGAGACCTGATGGGCGACGGTGTCAATATCGCCGCGCGACTCGAAGGTATCGCGAAGCCTGGCGCGATCTGCCTTTCGGAGGATGCGTACCGACAGGTCAAGGGCCGGCTCGATCTCATCGTCAGCGACCTTGGCCAAACTGAACTCAAGAACATCGCCGAGCCGATCCGGGTCTATTCGCTCGAGGTCGGCGCCGGGGCCCAAGTCAGCCCTGCGCCGAGCGTCGCGGCTGTCGCCGACAAGCCGGCGCCGCCGCGGTTGTCGATCGTGGTGCTGCCATTCACAAGTCTTGGCGTGGATGTCGAGCACGAACTCTTTGTCGACGGCGTGACGGAAAGCCTGACGACGGACCTCTCGCGCATCAACAATGCGTTTGTAGTCTCGCGCAATACCGCCTTCACGTACAAAGGTAAGCAGGTCGACGCCAAGCAGATCGGTCGCGATCTCAACGTGCGCTACCTCCTTGAAGGAAGCATTCAGCGCGGCGGAAGCCGAATGCGCGTCAATGTTCAGCTCATTGACGCCATCACTGGCAACCACCTGTGGGCGGACCGGTTCGACAAGCCGATGGCCGACCTTTTCGACATGCAGGACGAAATTGTCTCCAAGCTCGCCAATGAGCTGCGCCCCGAGCTCATCGCCGCGGAGGCAAAGCGCGCCGAGAATGTGACGGATCCGGATTCCATGGACCTCTATTTCCGGGGCGTTCAGCGGTTCAACAAAGGCGGGGTCGCCAATATCGAGGCTGCACGCGGCTATTTCGAGCGCGCCGTGGCGCTCGATCCGACCAACATTGACGCTCTTGTTGGCGCAGCACGAGCCGACGTGCTGATCGGCGCGATCTTCACCACCGAGCATCGGGCTGAGCGCCTGGCCGCGGCCGAGGCGCTGTTGATCAAGGGGATTTCGATCGCCCCGCGTAACTATTGGGCGCATATGTGGCTGGGCTTCATCCAGATCCAAACAAATCGCGCTTCGCGAGCGATCGGCGAATTGGAGCAAGCTTTGTCGCTCAACCGGAACCTGGGCGCGGCGCATGCATGGACCGGGCAAGCGAAAATCACCATGGGCCGGGCGGAAGAGGCTGAGGCTCATGTCAACGAGGCGTTCCGGCTATCGCCTAATGACGCAGTCGCCTTCATGTGGACCCATATCCGGGGCCTCGCCAAACTCCACCTCGGAGCCGATGAGGAGGCGGTCGGGTTCTTCCGCCGTTCGGTTGACGCCAGCCGCAACTATCCGCTGAACCATTTCTACATGGCCGCCGGGCTCGCGCACCTCGGCCGCCTCGATGAGGCGCAAGCCGAGGTCAAAGCTGGCCTGGCGCTGGCTCCAAATTACTCGATCGTTCGATTCCTGAGCATGGCGGAGAGCGACAACCCAACCTACCTCAAGCAGCGCGAGCGCATCCTCCAGGGCCTTCGCAAAGCCGGCGTGCCGGAAAAATGATAGTGGGACCGGATATCGTAACGGGAGCTCGGCAATAAGATCATTAGCCGAGGGCGTCGCGTCGCTGCGCGATGTTTCTGGGAGCCCAACTCGCGGCGCGCGAAGACTAGCACGAGGGCGGAGCAACCTCGGACACGCGGGGCGGGGGCTCGTTTAAGGGCGCGCACGCTGTCCCCGTATTCAGAGAGGCCGGGAGCAGCGCTGGCTTGCCCGATCCGGCGACTTGCGCCAAGGCTCAAGCGTGGCTCGGCGGCGCTCCCCTCTTCGTCTTGTGGCGCTGGGCGTCAGCTGGACGGCGCTGACGCTACTTGCTCTCTTCGTTGGCCTTGTGGCCATCTACACCGTTGCGCGGCCTGTCTCGACGCTGATGTTCGCGCGTATGATCGAAGGTAAGAGCTACCAGCGCACTTACGCGCCGCTCAAAACTATCGCGCCAGGCGCGCTCGCTGCTGTGATTGCGTCAGAAGACGCGAGCTTCTGTGACAATCACGGCGTTGACTGGGGCGCTCTGCGCGAGGTCCTGAGCGGCGCTAGCAAAGACGGGCGGAGTCGCGGCGCCTCGACCATCACCATGCAGACCGCGAAGAACCTGTTTTTGTGGCCTGGCCGTTCCACGATCCGCAAAGGCATCGAGATCGGCATGGCGCTCGTCTTGGGCGAGGCCTGGTCGAAAGCACGCACGCTCGAGATTTATCTCAACATCGCCGAATGGGGCGACGGGCTCTTTGGGATAGAGGCGGCGGCCCAGCGCTATTTCCATAAAAGTGCAAGTCAACTCAATGCGCATGAGGCGGCGCTGCTTACGACTTCGCTGCCGAACCCGATTCGGCGCAACCCTGCGCGCCCTTCGCCGATGCAGCGCCGGCTCGCCGCCAGCCTCGAAGAGAAGGCGCGCGGAAATGCTGATTTGCGGCATTGTTTGCCGAACTGATTACCTGCATGGTCCGGCCTGCGGCGATCAGACTGATTGAATCATTAGCCGTGAGCGGGACGCGTCAAAGCGTTCCGGGCTTGCGGTATCGTACGAATTCCGCAAGTTTCAGTTGGGACGGCCCGCGACGAGTGTCCGTCCGCCAAAGAAAAAAGCGATGGGAGGAAACGCATGAGGTTTAACAGACGGTCCGTAAATGTTGGGCTCGCCGCGGGTCTCGCAACGTCCATGCTTTCCCGCTTTGCACGCGCTGCCGACACTCTAAAAATTGGAATGGTGCTTCCGGCCACCGGTCCCGCAGCCGCCGTCGGCGGGTACGCCCTGGCCGGCGCCGAGAATCGCGCTCGATCGCGTCAATAAATCCGGTGGGGTGTTGGGAAAGCAGCTCGAGCTTGTCACCGAGGACGACCAGACGACCAACCCCGGCGCCGTGCTCGCCTTTTCCAAGCTCGCAGCGCAACCAGACATTATCGCCTTTCTCGGCCCGGTCCGTTCGACGCAGAATCACGCGATTGCCAATGATATCCTCAAGGCCGGTAAGCCTTTCTGCTTTGGCGGCACCGACCCCGCCCTGACCAAAATGGGGAATCCTTGGATGATCCGCTTCCGACCGAACGACACCTATTCGGCCCGCGTGATCGCCTCGTACGGCGTCGAGACCCTCGGCAAGAAGAATTGGGCGCTCGTCCACTCCACCGACGCCTTTGGCGCGAGCGGCAACAAACTGCTGACCGCCACGCTCGATAAACTCGGGGCAAAGGTCGCCATCGATCAAGGCTATCCCAACCAGAACCAGGATTTCACACCGGTCGTGCTCGCCATCAAGTCCTCGGGCGCCGACGTCATCGGCTCATATTTCACTTACGAGAACGATCAGGCGATTTTTGCTCGACAGGCGAAGCAGCTGGGCGTCACGATCGCATGGGTCGGATCGCCGACGACCGTCGCCGCCGCCACGCTAAAGCTCGCTGGGCCGGCGCTGTGGGGCACCTATGCCGTCGCCGACTACGCCACCGATTCGTCTCCGGAGGCGAAGGAGTTCGCTAAGCTGTACGCCGCTGTCTCGGGCGCTCCACCTGATCTGCAGAGCGCCTGGCCCTATGACGCGATTGGCGCTTTGTCGATCGGTATCAACAAAGCGGGTTCGACCGACCCAGGAAAAATTCGCGACGCGATGCTATCCGTCAAAGGCTACAAGGGCGCCGAGGGCGAATACAACTTCGACCAGTTCGGCGATGGCCTGCACGGATATAACATCGTGCGCAACGAAAAAGGGACCATCGTTTTCGACAAGCACATCGAATTCACGGACTGACCGGCGCCCACCGCAATGCCCCGCCGGCGCCTGCGGGCCAACGCGAGGGTCTTCTCTCGAGGCGCCAAAGCCCATGGATTTCTTTCTGCAATTGCTTTTTACGGGCATCGGCATCGGCGCCGTCTACGCTCTCGTCGCGCTGGGCTTTGTCCTGATTTTTCGCGCCACCAGCGTCGTCAATTTCGCGCAGGGCGAATTTTCGGTGGTCGCGGCCTATCTGATGGTCGTGTTCGCCGTCGACCTCGGCTGGCCCTATTGGGTCGCGTTTTTGATTTCGATCGCGGGGATGGCGCTGCTCGGCGCGATCTTCAATCTGACCGTCTATTATCCGCTGCGCAACCGCACGTTCCTGCCGGTGCTGATCTCCACAATTGGAGCCTCGATTTTTCTCTCCAACAGCGTTCTCGCGCTCTATGGCCCACAGCCGCAAGTGCTGCCCGGTTGGCTCGAAACGCCGGGGTTTCAGCTCGGTCCGGTCTATCTCGATAGCCAATATCTGATCATCATCGGCGTTACGCTCGTGCTGGTCGCGTTTCAATATTGGCTGTTCGAGCGCACCCTGCTCGGCAAAAAACTCCAAGCGACGAGCCAGGACAAGGAAATGGCGACTCTGCTCGGCATCCCTGTCGCAGAGATGATCATGATCACCTTCGTCTACAGCGCGGTGCTTGGGGGAATTGCGGGCATTCTGGTGGCGCCGGTGCTGTTCGTCTCGATCCAGATGGGGTCGACGATTGCGCTTAAGGCCTTCGCCGCCACGATCATCGGCGGCTTCGGTGATGTGGCCGGAGCGATCCTCGGCGGCTTTGCGATCGGCGTCATCGAGACCTTTGGCGCCGCATATATCTCCGTGCCGTTCAAGGACGCCTTCGCATTCCTGGTCCTGATCCTTTTCCTCATCGTGCGGCCACAAGGCATTTTCGGCGAGCGCGTGGCGGAAAAAGCCTGAAATGAGTTGCTCCGCGATTGGACAACTGGTCTACGCGCTGCTCGCGGCCTCCCTCGTCGCGCTCACTGCAACCGTAAAGACCGACGGCTATGTCGCCAACATTCTGATGCAGGCGGCGACCTACGCAATTGCAGTTTTCGGCCTGTCGATCGTGCTCGGATTGTGCGGTCAGATCAATCTCGCGCAGGCGGCGTTTTTCGCGCTTGGCGCCTATGCCGTCGCGCTTGGAACGGTCGACTACCATCTGTCGTTTTGGCTGTGCCTCGTGGGAGGCATGGCGCTCGCTCTTGTGGCGGGCGCCGCGCTCGGCCTTTCGACATTGCGTCTGGGCGGCCACTATCTCGCAATGGTGACGATCTCTTTTCAGCAGATATTGACGGTGGTCCTCCTCAACGCGACCGGTTTCACCCATGGACCGGACGGTGTGAGCTCGATCCCGCGGCCTACCGGTTTCACTTCGGGTCAAGCCTTTCTCGCCCTCGTCGTTGCTATTCTCGCGATTTCCGGACATCTCGTGTGGCGTCTCGCTGACAGTCGTCTGGGGCGGGCCATGCGCGCGGTCCGCGACAACGAGCTCGCCGCCAGCGCCACTGGTATCGACATTTTCCGGACGAAGCTGATCGCGTTCGCGCTCGCCGCTTTGCTTGCCGGGCTCGGGGGCGGACTTTTTGCCGGCGGATTTTCTTATATCAGCCCCGATCAATTCGCCTTCGCCGATTCGATCGTCCTTTTGACGATGGCGCTGCTCGGCGGCGCCTCATCGCCGATTGGCGCGGCGATCGGCACTGGCTTGCTTATCCTCATTCCGGAATGGCTGCGATTCCTCAAGAGCGTGCCGGGTCTTTATCTCGCAGTGTACGGCCTCGCGGTCATACTGATCGTGATCTTTATGCCCGACGGCATCTGGGGCTACCTCGGCAAATTGTTCCAAGCTCGCGAACGCGGGCCTCCAAAGCCCGCAGAGCAACTCAGTCTGCGCCCAGTCGATTCCGGCACGCCTGTGGCGCTCGAAGTCAGGGGCCTATGCAAGAATTTTGGCGGCCTGAAAGCAGTCGACGGAGTTGATTTTCAGGTAAGGCGCGGCGGGGTGCACGCTCTGATCGGCCCGAACGGCAGCGGCAAGACAACCACGCTTAATGTCGTGACCGGGCTTTACCGTGCGAGTAGCGGCGCGATTTTTGTCGACGGAGTTGATGTGACCGCGCTGCCTGCGCACAAGCGGACGATCGCTGGCCTTGCCCGCACGTTCCAGAATATTCGTCTGTTTCGGTCGATGACTGCGCTTGAGAATGTCGTGGTCGGCGCCGAGCGGGACGGCAACGCGCTCGTGGAGGGCGGCCGCGGTGCGCTCTGGCGACGCGCGCAAGCCGCGCTCGACTTTGTCGGATTGGGGCATCGGGTCGACGAGGGGATACCGAGCTTCAGTTACGGCCATCAGCGGTTGATCGAGATTGCCCGCGCTTTGGCCGCCAACCCCACGGTTTTGCTGCTCGACGAGCCCGCAGCCGGCCTCAACTTGAGCGAGAAGAAAGCGCTGCATGACTTGCTTGGCCGGATCGCGGCCCAAGGTCTCACCATTCTACTCATCGACCACGACATGACTTTGATCGCTGGCGCCGCAAGGCAGGTGACCGTGCTCAATTTCGGCCGCCGCATTGCCGACGGAGAAACCGCCGACGTGCTCCGCCAGCCCGACGTCGCCGCGGCTTATCTTGGGGTCTCCGAATGACGCTGCTTGAAGTCAAGGATCTCAGCGTCGCTTACGGCGAGATTGAAGCCTTGCGCGGCGTCTCGTTCACGATCGACGAGGGCGCTGTCGTTGCGCTGCTCGGATCGAACGGCGCAGGCAAGTCGACGACCCTCCGTGCGATTTCCGGACTCGTCGCGCCGCGCGCGGGTTCGATTTTGTTCGACGGTAAGCCGATCGCGGGCTTAAGCCCTCGCACAATCGTCAAGCTCGGCGTCGCGCACGTGCCCGAGGGACGCCGTGTCTTTCCCGGGCTCACCGTGCGCGAGAACATCATGCTCGGCGCCTCGAATGGGAACGCCTCCACTGCTGCGGTCAGGCGTGATGCGGATGCGATGTTCGACCTTTTTCCCAGCATCACGCCATTCGCTGACGTGCTCGGCTGGACGCTTTCGGGCGGCCAGCAGCAGATGGTCGCGGTCGCCCGCGGCCTCATGGCCAAGCCACGACTATTGCTGCTCGACGAGCCCTCTCTCGGCCTCGCGCCCGTCGTCATGCAGGCGGTGTTCCAGATCATCGCTGAAATCCACAAGCGCGGAACGACGGTGCTGCTGGTCGAGCAGAACGCCCATATGGCTCTGAAGGTCGCGAACTGGGGCTATGTGCTGGAGAGCGGCCGGCGCGCGCTCGGCGGCGACCCTGCGACGCTGTGGAGCGACGAACGCATCCGCGACGCCTACCTCGGCGGCGAGCAGGCCAGGGCTACGACATGACAGGCCGCCCCAAAGCGTTCATCTGCGACTACCTCGAACGGCTGATGAACCGGGACTGAAGGCCGCGCGAAGAGCCGTCGGAGGGCGGCCGGAAGGATTGGGTGAGCAGCGTGCGGTTCTGCGCGCGCCTCAACCTTTTCAGTCGCTTGACGCTCTTTTTCTGCAACTTGGTGTCCCCCAAGTTGGCCGCGAAAACTAACGCTGGCGGCTTGCGAGATGTCCGCTTTGGAACCAACGTTGTCTACGTTCGTTGAGCGACATGCGTTGCGGGCTGAGAGCGAAGGTTCGCGGATGAACCCACGAAAGACGGGGCTCGAGTTCCCCGACTTGTCTGCCTTGCGGCTCGAGGCTGCGCCGATGGAGGCGAGATCGGCGGAGGCGCTTCCGAACGAGCCGGGTGAATGGCAATTCGAGCCGAAATGGGACGGCTTTCGCTGCCTGGCCTTCAGGCAAAACGGCTCCGTGGAGCTTAAGGGAAAATCCGGAACGTCTTTGGGCCGCTTCTTCCCCGAAGTTGTGGCGGCGCTCCTGGACGCTCCATTCGAGCGATTTGTCGTCGACGGCGAATTGGTCATCGAACTGAACGGGCGTATGACCTTTGACGCATTGCAAGCCCGGCTGCACCCCGCGGCAAGCCGGATTCGCCGTCTGTCAGTGGAAACGCCAGCGCGTTTCATCTTGTTCGATATGCTGATGGGGCCCGATGGCTCCCTCGTCGGCGCCCTCCCCCTGACGGAGCGGCGAACCGCGCTCGAGAGCTTCGGCGAGAGGGCCGCGATTGCCGGAGAGCTCATCGTTACGCCGTGCACGCACGATCGCGCCCAAGCGACACAATGGCTCGACGATTTCGATCGCGATGGAAGGGATGGGGTCGTCGCCAAGAGGCTCAACGAAAAATATCTGAGCGGCGAGCGCGCGATGATCAAGGTCAAGCGCTTGCGGACCGCTGATTGCGTGGTTGGAGGCTTTCGATATCTGAGCAGCCGGCCTGAAGTGGGCTCCCTGTTGCTGGGCCTCTACAACGCGCAGGGCCTCTTGGACCACGTCGGCTTCACCTCGACGATCGCCAATGACGAGCGGCCGGCGCTGACCCGAAAGCTCCGCGCCTTGCTGGCCGCGCCAGGTTTCACCGGCAAGGCGCCAGGCGGGCCCAGCCGCTGGAGCACGGAGCGCAGCGGCGAATGGGAGCCGCTGCGGCCGGAGCTGGTTGTCGAGGTCCGATACGACCACGTGACGGGCGACCGGTTTCGCCATGGGACCAAGCTCCTCCGCTTCAGGCCCGACAAGCCGCCGCGGCAGTGCTCGATCGATCAAATCCTAGCGCCGCCCCTGGCCGACCGCGACCGCCTGTTTTGAACAGGCGACGGGTCTGGCAGCGATTTAATCCTTTCAATCGTTTAGGCGCCTTTTTCTGTCACTCCCCGCGGCTAGTTTGCAGCCCGTTGACGCCGGATATGAGTGTATATACACTTAACCAACGAACGCAGAGAGGCCTCCACCGCGGCCAGCCCAGATAATCGCACATATTTGTCGATCACGACGCTAGCGTATATTTTTCGTGATCGCTCGCTGGTTTGCACGAGCCGGCGCCTCGCCGCCAAAATTCGCTGCACGAGCTTTTAGACGCCGCCGCCCGGAACACTTCTCTTGCGGAGCACGTTGGTCAAATAGCAGAGTTCTGCCCGCCAGGTCATGCGGGACGGTCGGGAAAAGGCATGGCGAACGACCCGATTATCCCCTTTGAAATAAGTATCGACGGACTTGCGACGGGCGTAATCGGTTGAATGCGCGTCTCCCGCACAATTCTCGGGCCACAGATGACCGACGATGAACAAGGGGTCCGTCCTTCCGAAGACGAAGGAGGAGCGAGCCAGGAGGGAGCCGGGAAGCGCTTCCCGACGGTGGGTATTGGGACGTCCGCGGGGGGCGTGCACGCCTTGCAGATGTTTTTCGAAAATCTCCCCGACGACCTCGACGCGGCTTTCGTGGTTGTCGTGCATCTCGACCCGGAGCGCCAAAGCGAGCTCTCCAACATTCTCGCCGCCCGGACGAAAATGCCGGTGACCCAAATTTCTGGCCTGACGGCGATTGAACCGCGTCATGTCTATGTCATCCCACCCAACCGGCAGCTTCGTGCGACCGACCATCATCTCGCGATCACCGCATTCGACGAGCCGCGCTGGCACCGCGCGCCGATCGATCTTTTCTTCCGTTCGCTCGCCTCCCAGGGAGGCGACAACTTCGCCATCGTTCTTTCCGGCGCCGGTTCGGACGGGTCCATCGGCATCAAAGCGGTCAAGGAGGCCGGAGGCATTATTCTGGTTCAGGATCCGGATGAGGCCGAATACGGATCGATGCCGCGCAGCGCCGTCGCGACGGGTCTGGCGGATTTCGTTCTGCCCGTGATGGAAATCGCGGCCCGGCTTCCCGAGCTGATCCGCAACCCGCGACATCCGCCGTCAGACGACCTCACCGAAACGGACAGCGAGGCGATGCCGCGCATTCTGTCCCATTTGAAAGTCCGCTCCGGACACGACTTCTCGAGTTATAAGAAATCGACGATTTGCCGGCGCATCGCGCGCAGAATGCAGGTGCAGCGGGCGGCGACGATGGCGGATTACCTTGGGATCCTGCGCGAAAATCCGCAGGAGGCGCAGGCGCTGTTCGCCGATCTTCTCATCTCGGTGACGACGTTCTTTCGCGATACGAGCGCGTTCGACAAGCTTGCGGCGTTGGCCATTCCCCGCCTGTTCCAGGACAAAGCCGCTTCCGATACGATTCGCGTCTGGGTTCCCGGCTGCGCCACGGGCGAAGAGGCCTACTCGATTGCGATTTTGCTGCTTGAGGAAGCGGGTCGTCACGAGATCCGCTGCGGGCTGCAGGTCTTTGCCTCTGATCTCGATGATAACGCTTTGATCGTCGCCAGGGAGGGTCGTTATCCGATCGCCATCGAAGCCGACATGACCGAGGAGCGATTACGGCGCTTCTTCACCCGCGAAAGCGACCACTTCCGTGTGACGCGCGAATTGCGTGATGTCGTTCTGTTCGCCAAGCACAGCCTCCTCAGGGATCCGCCATTTTCGCATGTCGACCTCATCTCCTGTCGCAACGTCCTCATTTACCTCGACAGAGACGTTCAGCAGGAGGTTTGCACCACATTCCACTTTGCCTTGCAGCGGTCCGGTTACCTCTTTCTCGGCTCGTCCGAAAACGCGGACAGTCCAACTGGAGCGTTTCGCGCCATAGACCGGGAAGCGCGCCTTTATCAGCGCATGTCTATTCCGTCGGCGGTGCGGATCACGCCGCGGACCGGCGCCGTGACATTTGGACTTGAGTTGTTGCCCCCGCGAACGCCGGCCCCATTTCGTGCGCCGATGGAGGCGGGAGTTCATCGCGAAGCGCTGGAACGCCTGGCGCCGCCGAGCATAATTGTCGACGAGTCCTACCGCGTGGTGCATCTGTCTGAGCACGCTGGGCGCTACCTAGAACCCTCCGCCGGGACGCTGACCAACGATATCGGCGAACTCGCGCGAGAGGAACTCCGCTTCGACATCCGCGCCGCGCTCCACCGGGTTTTCGCCCAGAATGAAGGCAGTCTCAACGGACCGATTGGCGTCCGCTTCAATGGCACGGCCCGGCGGGTCTACTTACAGACGCGACCTTTACAGCCTGAGCCGAGCGCAAGCCGGTCTGCCATCGTCTTCTTTTTCGAAGGCGAAGTGATCGGCGATATCGCGCTGACGCCTAAGGAAATTGAGGAAAAGGCGTCCGGCGAGCAGGTTCAGCAGCTTCTGCACGAATTGCAGTTCAGTCAGTCGCAGCTTCTCGCCTCGCGAGAGGAATATGAAGGGGCGAATGAGGAACTGCGCGCGGCCAACGAAGAGCTGCAGTCGGTCAATGAGGAATATCGCTCGACGGCTGAAGAGCTGGAGACGAGCAAGGAGGAGCTGCAATCCATCAATGAGGAGCTGCAGACCGTCAACAGCGAATTGAAAATCAAGCTCGAGAGCGTTTCGCGCGCTCACAGCGATGTCCAGAATTTGATGGCCGCGACAGACGTTGGAATCCTGTTCCTCGATCCTCAGTTGCGGATCAATCGCTTCACGCCTCGTATCTCGGAACTCTTCAATATTGTGGCGGGCGATGAAGGCCGCTCGATCACGGACTTCACCCATCGACTCGACTATGACAATCTGGCGGGCGACGTGCGCACTGTCATTCGCGATCTGTCCTCAACCGAGCGCGAGGTGCGCGGGAAAGACGGAAGCTGGTATCTCACTCGCTTTAAGCCATACC
The DNA here is from genome assembly GCA_963775405.1 of uncultured Alphaproteobacteria bacterium. Taxonomy (GTDB): domain Bacteria; phylum Pseudomonadota; class Alphaproteobacteria; order Rhizobiales; family Beijerinckiaceae; genus Roseiarcus. Next base: position 145,765 of record CAVZJI010000025.1, on the reverse strand, counting down.
GCACTGTCGAGGACAAAATCGACGGGGTCGTGGTCACGTTCGTCGATATCGGCGAGCGGCGCCGCGCCGAGGATTCGCTGAGAGAGAGCGAAGCCCGAATGCGCGTCCTGGTTGAGGAATTGCAGCACCGCACTCGCAATCTCATTGGCGTGGTGATGGCGCTGGCGGACAGGACGTCTGTCGGCGCTGAGAGCCTTGACGATTTCAGGTCGAGTTTCGGCGACCGGCTCGCTGCGCTGGCGCGCGTGCAGGGGTTGCTGTCGCGTGCGGCGCCGGCCGGGGGCGTCAACTTTGATGAGCTTCTCGCGTCGGAACTGTCCGCTCAATCGGCCAAAAAACGGCGGGGTTTTAACGTTCGATGGACCCAAGGGCGTCGCACTTCGGCCGATCTCCGTCCAAGCCTTGGCAATGGCTTTGTACGAACTGACGACCAACGCCATGAAATATGGCGCGCTTGGGACAGAAAAACGGCCGTCTGAATATTCATTGGCGAGCGGAAACCGAGAATGGCGCGCCATGGATTTTTGTCGACTGGAGAGAAAGCGGCGTCGAGACGGCGCGAGTAACGGCTGGAAGCAAGGGGGACGGAAGCGGCCGGCGACTTATCGAGGACGCGTTGCCCTACCAGTTTGGAGCTCGCACAACTTTCGTGATCGAGCCAGACGGCGTCCACTGCACGATCGCGCTTCCGCTCTCCGGACCCGAGGCTGAGGAAATCCACGATGCCCAGCTCGCCGCTTCGTGATCGCCGAATTCTCGTCGTAGAGGACGAGTATCTGATCGCCATGAGCCTGCAGGACGCGCTGGAAAACGCGGGTTCAGTCGTGGTGGGCCCGGTCTCGTCCGTCGACAAGGCGATCAAGGCAATCGAGTCGGAACCTCACATCGACGCCGCGGTTCTCGACGTCAATCTCGGCGGCGCGCTTGCCTACCCCGTCGCCGATATGCTCATCGCCCGAAAAATTCCGTTTGTCTTTACCTCGGGCTACGAGGACAACGTTCTTCGGAGCCGATATGCTCAGATTAAAAATTGCCCCAAACCTTACATGTTCCAGGCGATGGAAGAAGCACTAGTCGAGGCCATGTCGCTCTCATGACGATTGCTTCGCTGAAAAGGCTCGTCTAGCAACGGAAGGTTTCTGTTGCGCGTTTGCGCAGCCGTCAGACGCTCGATCGCCCTCATGCCAAATCTTGAATTCAGAGCTATGGAAACGGCCTGTCGCCCATAGCTTCCCTCGTTGAGAGACTCGCGATGCCGCTTCGAATTGAGGACTACGCCGTCATTGGAAACTGCGAGACGGTCGCGCTGGTGGGGCGCAACGGCTCGATCGATTGGCTATGCCTGCCTCGTTTCGACAGCGCCGCGTGTTTTTGTGCGCTTCTCGGCGGCCCGGAGCACGGAAGGTGGCTGATCGCGCCCGCGGACAAAGACATCCAAGTCGCGCGCCGGTACCTCGAGGATACGCTCATTCTCGAAACTGTTTTCAAGACCCAGCACGGGTCCGTCGCTCTGATCGATTTTATGTACCGGCGAGACGGCTCGTCGGAACTCGTACGCATCGTGAGGGGCGTTGAGGGCGAGGTCGCCATGCGGACCGAACTCGTCGTGCGCTTCGACTACGGCGCGATCGTCCCGTGGGTTTCCCAGCAGGAGGATGGACGGCTTCAGTTCATCGCCGGCCCGGACCGGGTGCTGTTCCAAACGTCCGTTGAGACGCGCGGAGAGGATTTGCGCACCGTCGGCGATTTCACACTTCGCGAGGGCGAGGAGGCGAGTTTCGTTCTCAACTGGTCGCCGTCGTTTCGCGCGGCTCTTCCGCCCCTTTCCGGGGAGGCGCTCGCGGAGGCGCGCGCCCAAGTCCATTCGTTCTGGACCGGCTGGGCGACGGCTTTTAAGCCGCCGGAACACTGGGGCGACGCTGTGCTTCGCTCGCTTCTGACTTTGAAGGCGCTCGCGCATTGGGAAACGGGCGGCATCGTCGCGGCGGCGACGACGTCCTTGCCAGAACAATTGGGCGGACCGCGCAATTGGGACTATCGATTTTGCTGGCTTCGCGACGCGACCTTCACCCTCTATGCGCTGATCGGCGCCGGCATTCTCGACGAAGCGAAGGCCTGGCACGAATGGCTTCTGCGGGCGGTCGCCGGCTCCCCGGACGATTTGCAGATCGTCTACGGCGTCGCGGGCGACCGACGGCTCCAGGAGTATGAAATTCCGTGGCTGCCTGGCTACGAAGGCTCGGCTCCCGTCCGGATCGGCAACGGCGCCGTCAACCAACTCCAGCTCGACGTCTATGGCGAAGTGCTCGACGCCTTTTATGTCGCGCGCCGCGCGGGGCTCGCCACCAGCGACGCGACCTGGGCGTTGGAATGCGCGCTGATCGCGCACCTCGAGAAAATCTGGCGAGAGCCCGACGAGGGCATTTGGGAAGTGCGAGGCGGCCCCCGCCACTTCACCCATTCGAAGGTGATGGCCTGGGTCGCGTTCGATCGCGCGGTGCGCTCAATCGAGGAATTCGGGCTCGACGGGCCGCTCGAGCGCTGGCGAGAAGTGCGGGCGGCGATTCATCAGGAGGTGTGCGAGCGTGGATATGATCCCAAGCAAAACAGCTTCGTCCAGGCTTTCGGCGATGCGACTCTGGACGCGAGCCTGTTGCTCATCCCTATAGTCGGCTTTTTGCCGCCTGACGATCCGCGCGTTCAGGGCACCGTCGCCGCCATCGAACGCACGCTCCTTCGCGACGGATTTGTGCTGCGCTATGACACGGGCACCGAGGTAGACGGCTTGCCGCCCGGCGAAGGCGCGTTTCTCGCCTGCAGCTTCTGGCTTGTCGACAATTATGTGCTGCTTGGACGGTACGACGAAGCTCGCGCGCTGTTCGAGCGCCTGTTGGCGTTGCGCAACGACGTGGGACTCCTGGCGGAGCAATACGATCCTCACGGCCGCCGTCAGCTCGGCAACTTCCCTCAGGCCTTCTCGCATCTCGCGCTCATCAATTCGGCGCATAGCCTCAGCACTTGGGAGGGAGCGGCCCACCAGAGGTCTCAAAAATCTGAGCCGGTTCAGCCAAAGCCAGAGGCGGATGCGCCTGCATCGTAGGTTCGCGACGATCGCGCCGCCGCGCCCGATCTCGTCGTGCATTTCAGCGTTCGAGTTCTTCCTCCTCTCGCATCACGGATCAAGCCTGACGAAGGACGAAATGGCCGGGCGTCACCTCGTCATAGGTCGAGGATTCCGCTTGATATCCGAGTGGATAAATCGGCGAGGCAAGAGGCTTGGAGCTTGGAGACTCGTGGATTCGTCGGCGTCGAGGGTCGGCGGCCGGGACCGCGGCCATCAACGTTTTCGTGTAGGGGTGACGCGCGTCCTCGAACACCGCTGGCCGCGAGCCGAGTTCAACGAGACGTCCCAAATACATGACCCCAACGAAGTGCGATATCCGCTCGACGACCGCGATATCGTGGCTGATGAAGAGGAAGGACAACCCCAGGTCCGCCTGCAATTCTGCGAGGAGATTCAGCACTTGCGCCTGCACCGAGACATCGAGCGCGGAGACCGCCTCGTCGGCTATGACGAGAGTCGGACGAGAGGCAATGGCCCGCGCGATCGCGACGCGCTGCCGCTGTCCTCCGGACAGCTCGTGAGGGTAGCGGTTGAGGAAACTGCGCGGGAGATCGACGCGGTCGAAGAGTTCAGCCACGCGATCCACAACTTCTGATTTCGACGCGAGACGGAAGTTGATGAGCGGCTCAGCGACCTGATCGCGCAATCTTCGAAGCGGATTGAGGGACGCAAACGGATCCTGGAACACCGTCTGCATATCGCGACGCGCTTCGCGCAACTCGGCAGGCCCGAGGCCGCGGATTTCCCGACCATTGAGCCATATCTCGCCCGATCGCGGTTCGACCAATCGCAAGATCGACCGGCCGCAAGACGACTTGCCACAGCCGGATTCGCCGACAAGCGAAAATGTCTCGCCAACGTTGATGGAGAAACTCACGTCTTCGACCGCATGGACGTTCGCAACGACACGCCGAAAAGCGCCCCCTCTCACCGGATAAAGCGTGGTCAGATTCTTGACCTCGAGCAAACGGCGGGGTTCAGGCCGTGATGAGGAAACGCTAGGGCCCGCCGTAAAGGAATCGCCAATCCTGCGCATGGGCGCCGGCGCAATCGTTCCACGCATTTCGCCGAGTTTCGGAACGGCCGCTAGCAGCATCCGCGTGTAGTCGGCCTGCGGATTCTCGAAGATCGTCGTGACGTCGCCTTCCTCGACAATCTTGCCGCGGTGCATGACGACCACCCGGTCCGCCATCTGCGCAACGACCGCCATATCGTGGGTGACGAAGAGAACGGCCATATGGTTTTCGCGCTTCAGCCTGTCGATGAGCGCGAGAATTTCCGCTTGGATCGTGACGTCCAGCGCGGTCGTTGGTTCATCAGCGATGAGGAACCGCGGCTCGCAGGCCATCGCCATGGCTATGACGACGCGCTGGCGCATGCCGCCCGACAATTCATGCGGGTACTGTTTCAGGCGACGCTCCGGCTCGGGCACCCGCACGCCGCGGAGAAGCACGAGCGCTCGCGCTCGCGCGTCGGCCCCCTTCAGGCCTCGATGCGCCTTCAGTCCATCCACGAGTTGCCGCTCGATTGTGAAGACCGGATTGAGTGAGGTCATCGGCTCTTGAAAGATCATGCCGATCTGATTGCCGCGGAGCTCGCGCATGAAATCCTGCGAAGCCTCGGCAAGGTCGACCGAGTCTCCCGTGCGCGGCGCGAACTTGAGTTTGCCCTCCGATATCCGCCCGCCGCCAAATTCGACCAGGCGCATGAGAGAGAGGGAAGTCACCGATTTTCCGGATCCCGATTCGCCGACGAGGCAGACAGTTTCGCCCGGGTCGATAGAAAACGAGACGCCGTCCACCGCGACGATCGTCCCGCCATCGGTCTTGAATTCGACCCGAAGACCGTCGACCGCCACCAGCGGCCGCCGGACGTCGTCTTGCGTTGCGAAAAGAGGTTCGGCGGTTGACGACATTGGACCGTTGCGCCTCACCTCGTCCGCGGGTCGAAAACGTCCCGGAGAATGTCTCCCGACATGTTGAGCCCAAGCACCGTGATAGCGACGGCGGCGCCGGGGACAAGTCCGGTCCAGGGCGCGACATCGAGATAGTCGCGCGACGCTTGGATCATCAGCCCCCAGGAGGATTGTGGCGGCTGCGTGCCGAGCCCGAGAAAGGAAAGGCTGGCCTCAGCCAGGACGGCGAAAGCCAGACTTATCGTGGCCTGGACAATGATGGGCGGCATGACATTGGGCGCGACGTGCCGCAGAATAAGATTGAGGTCGGTCGCTCCCGCCGCTCGCGCTGCTTCGACATAGGGCATCTGCGTCACACGGAGCGCCTCGCCGCGCACAATCCGCGCCAGAAAAGGCGTGAAAGCGACGCCGATGGCGATGATGGCGTTGGGGATGCTCGGGCCAAGCATGGCGCTGATGGTCAGCGCGAGCAGCAACACTGGAAAGCTGAGCAGCGTGTCGACCAGGCGCATAAGCGCATTGTCGATGCCGCCGCGGTAGAAGCCGGCCGCCATCCCGATCGGCAAACCGAGGACGAGGCTTATCAGCACAGCCGCGCCCGCGATTCCAAGCGACGTTCGAGCCCCGAGCATCACGCGATAGAAGAGGTCGCGGCCAAGCTGGTCAGTGCCGAGCCAATGGAGTTCGGAGGGTGGGCGAAGGCGCGCCGTCATGGTCATCCGAGTTCCGTAATCGGCGGGAATGACAAGCGGGGCGACAATCGCAACCAGAACCATCGCGATCACCAGCGCCGCGCCGAGGAGCCCTTTGGCGGTGAGGAAGCGCCTCATCTTTTCTTACGCAAGCCGGATTCGCGGATCGAAGACCATGTAGAGCAAATCGACCGCGAGATTGGCGAGCATGACGACCGCAGCGATGACGAAAACCGTGGCCTGGATCAAGGGAATGTCGCGGTTGAGCAGAGCCTGGTAGGTCAGCCAGCCCATGCCGGTGTAGTTGAACAGCGTCTCGATGACGATGATTGAGCCAAAGAGGTAACCGACCTGAAGGCCCGCCACCGTGATCACCGGGCCGATCGCGTTGGCCAACGCGTAACGCCAAACGATCGTTCGCTCCTTGAGGCCTTTCGCGCGTCCGACGCGAATGAATTCCTGTCCGAGAATTCCGGTCATGGTCGATCGGGTCATTCGGGTTAGATGCGCCATGAGGCCGAGCCCCAGGGCGAGCGAGGGAAGGAAGGCGTGGGCCAAAGCTTGCTCAAGGTTCACGGACGGATCAGCGAATCCGCTCGAGGGAAACCAGCCAAGCGTCCGAGCGAACAGGAGGATCAGCATGATCCCCCAAAAGAAATCCGGCAGACTGACGCCAATCAGCGCTGCGGTGCTGCTCGCGCCATCCTGCCAACGGTCGCGGTGAACCGCCGCCCAAACGCCGAGCGGAATCGCGCAGACCAATGCGATCCCCATCGACATCACGACGATGAGCGAGCTCGCCTTGATCTTCTGGATAAGAAGATCGGCGATGGAAACCTTGAAGATAAGCGACTGCCCCCAATGGCCGGTCAACATGCCGCCGATCCACCGTCCATATTGAAGAACGAGCGGATCGTTGAGGCCAAGCGTTTTCCGCAATCCGGCCAACGCCTCAGGATTGCTCTGTGTGCCCATAATCATGGTCGCAACGTCACCGGGAAGAATGGTCGTGACCGCGAAGGTGATGACTGAGATCAGAAACAGCGTCAGCGCAATCGAGAGCAGGCGATTGAAGATGTAAGACATGCGGACCCAAAGCCGGTTTTGGTTGAGATGGCCGGCGCCTTTTCCTTGCGCCGGCCGCGACCCTCAGGCCTTCAACCAGACTTTGTGGAACCGGAAATTGCTGCCGTTCGGATGAACGATCGTATCGAGGCCGCCGACGGAAGGCTGCGCGCCGATCGAACCGTTCCGAAACCAGAGGATCACGTCGTGATCCTGGTCGAAGATGCGCTGCTGCACCTGCTTGTAGATGTCGGCGCGCGCCGTGGGGTCGATCGTCACGCGCGCTTTCTGCAGGAGATCGTCGAGATCTGGATCCTTAATGTGTCGATAGTTGAACGCGCCGGTCGAATGCCAGAGGCTGTAGTAGAGGAAGTCTGGCTCCCACAAGGTGAAGAAGTTCATCATTGAGATCTGGAAGTCTTTGTTGACCCAGACCTGGCTCAGCCAGTCGGCCCAGGTCAGCTGCTCGATCTTCATATTGATGCCGGCTTCCTTGAACCATTCGAGCATGATCTGCGCCGACTCGACGTGATAAGGGTAGTTCGTGGTCGCCTTGAAAACGAGATCCAGCTTGCCTGGTCCGTAACCGGCCTCTGCCAGCAGTTGCTTGGCTTTCTCCATGTCCTGCGGGCGATTCTTGAGCGTCGCGTTGTACGACGCTGAAGTTGGAAAGCTCGGCGACGCGGTTGTGCGGCCTTCACCCCACAATGCGCCTTGCAGCAGCGCCTCTTTGTCGATCAGAAGATCGATCGCGAGCCGCACACGCTGATCCTTGAAGGGCTCGAAATCATGATTGAGATTGACGAAGTCCCAGTTGAGGGGAAACCACGTAGTGACCTGAAACTTCGGATCCGCCTTCACTTCCTTCATCCGGTCGGCCGGAATGTCGTTGATCATGTGCATTTCGCCGGTGCGTAGACCCGTGAGCCGCACCGTGGGTTCGGTCACTTCCCTTGCGATCACCTTGTCGAGGTAAGCCGGCCCGTCCCAGTAGTCATCGAAGCGCGCGAGCTCAACCTCGTGTCCAAATTCCCGTCGCACGAACTTGAACGGCCCCGCGCCGATCGGCGTCTTGCCCTGCTGATCTCCCGACCCTTGGGGCATAATAGCGCCGGCGCCGTTTTCGGCGAGGCGGCTCAGGAACGGGGCGTTGACGCGGTTCATCTTGATCACGACAGTCAGGTCATCGGGCGTCTCGATTGCCGCCACGTCGTTGAACACCTCGAAATTGACCGCGCCCGTTTCCTTGGCCCGACAGCGGTCAAAGGAATATTTGACGTCCGCCGAGGTCATGGTCTTGCCGTCGTGGAACTTGACGTCCGGCCGGAGGTGGAAGGTGTAGGTGAGGCCATCAGGGCTCTGTTCGAAGCTCTTGGCGAGGCTCGGGATCACCGTCAGGTTTTTGTCGACCGTGACGATTGCGTCGTGCACGTTCTGCAGCACACGGATCGTCGACGCTGTGCCGGTCTGGTGGATGTCCAGATTTTGCGTCGTCTCAGAATGTCCCCAGATTAACGTACCACCTTTGACTGGCTCGTCAGCGGCCCGCGACGGACCGGTCATAAAGCCGCCGAATGCGGTGGCTCCGACCAAAGTTGCGCTCGACGTCAGGAATTCCCTACGCTTCATGGCATGCTCCTTCTGAAAGCATTCGCTCGCTGTTCGAATCCGACCTTGACGTTCAACTTTCAGACCAATCGCCCAAAGAGATTTAGACCGGAAATTCAGGCCGGACCGCTGCGACGCCCAGCTCTTTCTCAAGCGCCATGCCGAGATTGAGTATCGGGCCCTCTTCGAACAACCGCCCCCACAAGGAGACGCCCTGGGGAACCTTGAATGTGCGGCCCGCAGCTTCGGGTTCTCCCGTCGTCAGCTTGCCCGAGCCTAGGGAGGCTGCCCCGCGCGTTGCGAGCTCGAGAAAGCCTGCACGCAGGTGCAGGCAAGGATGTCCGGTGAAGTTGCTGGCGATGAGCATCGGCCCTGTCATGAAGGGCCCGATCACCGCGTCCACCTTACCGAAAAGCTCGTCAAGCGCCAGCATGACCTGATAGCGCAGCCGGTCCAATTGGACGTGATCAACGGCCGAAAGAAAACGCGCCTTACGAAAGGTGTTAGGCCAAGCGCCGTCGTCCTGCCATTTGAGCGTGTCGTCGAGATCGGACAGGGTCAGATCCTCAAATGCGGCCGCGGCCTCCGCGTAGACCACGTTCATGAGCGCCTCGTACGGAAGAGGAGGCAGCGAAACTTCGACGACCTCGACGCCGAGCCGACGGCTCGCGGCGAGGGCGGCATGGTCGATCTCCGTTGCGCCTTCGCCAAAGGCTTCCGGAAGATAGCCGAGCTTGAGACCGGAAATAGCGGCCTCGGCGTCGAAGCGGAACGGCGCCTCGATCGAGAAGCGGTCGGCGACGTCCGCGCCGTTGATCGCGGCGAGCACAACGCCCGTGTCTTCAACGAAGCGGCAGATGGCCCCGACTTTGTCCAGCGACCAACAGAGCGCCATGCCTCCGGCACGCGAGACCCGGCCGAAGGTTGGCCGCAATCCGGTCGCGCCACAACGCTGGCTGGGCGAGGTTATCGACCCCAGCGTCTCGGTGCCGATCGAAAAGGCGCATAAGCCCGCGGCGGTGGCGGAAGCGGATCCAGCGCTCGATCCGCTCGAGCCTTCATTGAGGTTCCAGGGATTGCGCGTCCAGCCGCCATACCAGATGTCGTTGTAAGCGAGCGCCCCGACGGTCGTTTTGCCCAAAAGCACGGCGCCAGCCGCGCGCAGCTTGCGCACAATGGTCGCGTCCGCGGCCGGGACTCGAATTCCTGTACGGCTCGGCGCCCCAGCCGGTCGGTATCCCCTTGCTGTCGAAGAGGTCCTTCAGTCCATAAGGAAGGCCGTGGAGCGGGCCTAGGTTGACGCCGCCGCGCAGCAACGCGTCCGCTGCGTCGGCTTCCGCCAGCGCCCGCTTGGCGGTGACCGTGGCGAAACATTCGAGCCTTGGTCTTAAGGCGTCGATCCGGGAAAGATAAATCTCCGTTAGCCGCCGGCTCGTCAAAGCCCCGGCGTCGATCCAGGCCGCAAGGTCCCCAATCGATGCGAAGGCGATGTCCGCCTCTTCCGCCGGCAATGCTCGGACTGTGGCTCGCGAAAACCGCGGCGAACCCGGCGCCGGCATGCGGAAGTTCGGCAGCCGCGGATCGAACCGGCCGGCCGTCGGCATTGAATTGTCGAAGCGGAGCTTTCGGCGAGTGACCGCTGAAGCGATCTGGCCCTCGAGATTGCCGACCATCTGCTCGCGTTCGGCAGTGGTGTACGCGACGCCTACGACGCGTTCGGCGCCTTCGATGTCGTCAATCGAAACCACTTCGCTCTTCATAGTTTTCCAACGAGGAGCGGTGTTTGGCTCACTAAGCGCGCCTCGCACCGGAAGCACCGTAGACCAACAACCCGCACCGTCAACGGACAGAAAAAAGCCCGCTTGGTCTCGTCGAGAGGCGACGCAAGGATCGGACCACCGTAAATCAGGAGACTGACGAGAGGCGTCGAGCGCGAGGCGCGCTGGTGAGTTCAGTACAAAACGATCGCCGTCACGATTGGGACCGCCTTCGAAACAAGGCTCCTTTGACGAGACTCCTCCACGTTTTCTTAGGCGCGACTCTCTCCCGTCACGCGCCAAATCACATTGCCGACGTCATCGGCCACCAGCAGCGAGCCGTCGGGTCCCAACGCAACCCCCACAGGCCGCCCGAATGAGGACTTCTCGTCTGGCGCCAGAAAACCGCTCAGAATCTCGCGCGACGGCCCGGCCGGGCGTCCATTCGCGAAGGGTACGAAGATGACCTTGTAGCCGCTCAGCGTGCTCCTGTTCCAGGAGCCGTGTTGTCCGATCACCATGCCTTCAGGGAACCCTGGAAGTACGCCGGCGGGCAGCCAGCAGAGCCCGAGCGAGGCTGTGTGCCCGCCGAGCGCATAGTCCGGCTGGATTGCGGTGACGACCAACGCCGCGTCCTGCGGCACGCGGTCGTCGACCGTCTTGCCCCAGTAGCAATAGGGCCAGCCGTAGAAGCCGCCCTCGCGAACGGAGGTGAGATAGTCGGGCGGCGTCTCATCGCCCAGGCCGTCGCGCTCGTTGACCACCGTCCAAAGGACGCCAGTCTGAGGCTCCCAAGCGAGACCGACAGGATTGCGCAAGCCCGAAGCGAAGATGCGGCTCTTGCCGCTCGCCAAGTCGAGCTCGTGAATCGCGGCTCGGCCCTGTTCCAAGCCCATGCCCTTGTCGGCGATGTTGGTCAGCGAGCCGACCCCGATGAAGAGCTTCGTCTTGTCGTGAGATAAGAGCAGGCTGCGCGTCCAGTGGCCGCCGCCATTATGCGTGGTCAGCTTGCGGCCTTGCCCGGTGATGCTGTTTGCGCCCGCCGTATACGGGAAGGCGACGACGCCGTCCGTATTGCCCACGTAAAGCGTATCGCCGACGAGCGCCATTCCGAACGGCTGGTTTTGGCGCTCGAGGAACGTGTTCTTCATCTCGGCGACGCCGTCGCCGTTGGCGTCCCGCAAAAGGGTAATGCGGTTCGGGCTCTCTCCCATAGCCGCCGCCCGCTTCAGTGTGCTGATCATGGCGTAGTCGAAAAGGGAGTTTACGGGTTCCGGCGTTAAGAGCGCTTCGGCCGTGAGCACATCGCCGTTCGGCAGCACGCAGATCCATCGGGGGTGCTTAAGACCGGTCGCGAACGCGTTGACTTTGAGACCGGGAGCGACGGTCGGCGTCTTGCCCTCAGGCCAGCCCTTCGCGGTCGGCATTTTGAGCGTCGGAATGTTGCCCTGCGCCTTGGCGGCAGGGATGGTCGGATTGGCGCCGAAGGCTTGCGTCACCTTTCGGCCATCCTGCCCTCGCAAGATGATCGCCACCGCGCCGATCTGTTCGACGACACGGGAGAAAATTTCTGAAAACGCCATCGTTATAGTCTCTCAAACCTCGCGCTCATCTTAGTACAGCCTTGTGAGGTTTGCCCGAAGAAAGCGCGGGCAAGTTCTTCTCTGCACAACCGCTTCCGCGACTTTGGAGACCTCGTTCCGAGGCGCCGCGAAGCGGCCTCGAAGAACGCTCTATGGCCTTGAAGGCCTTGGTCGCTCTTCTGAACTCTCCTTCAAGACGCGTTGCCGCGCACCGCTCCTCACGTGAGGCTTTCCCCCTTGTTGCCCTTGTGCGCACGCCGCCGTCAGCGGAGATTGTAGCTCGCGCGCAGGTCGCTCACTTCGGTCGGCGTCAGCGGCTTGATGGCTTGACCACGCAGCATGAGGAACAGCTTAGCCGTCTCTTCGAGTTCCTCCGTCGCATACTGGGCGTTTTCCAACGACGTGCCGGCGACGACGGGGCCATGATTGGCGAGCAGCACCGCATGGTGCTCGCCGGCCAACGCCCCGACCGCTCTGGCCAAGCTTTCGTCGCCGGGCGGAAAATAGGGCGCAAGCGGCAACCGCCCGACGCGCATCACGAAATAGGCCGTGAGCGGCGGCAGCGCGTCACGCGGATCGACATCGGCCAGAAGGCTGACCGCGACGGAATGAGTCGAATGAAGATGCACGACGGCGCGCGCGTCGACGCGTTCCTTGTACATGCAGAAGTGCAGGAACGCTTCCTTGGTCGGCTTGCCGCCTGAAACCAAGCGGCCTTCGCCGTCAAACTTTGATAAGTTCGCCGGATCGAGCTTGCCTAACGAGGCGTTGGTCGGCGTCATCAGCCAGCCGCCGGCCGGAAGACGGACGCTGATGTTTCCCGTCGATCCGAAAGTGAGGCCGCGGGAAAACAGGGAGAACCCGACCTCGCAGATCTCGTCGCGCGCCTGCGTTTCCTCGCCCATAAGTTTTCCTACCGAGTCATTGTCAGTGCCCGCGTGAAGAAATCCTGGCCGCCGAAATTGCCGGACTTGAGCGCCATCTGCAATTCGCCGCCCTTTCGCCCGACCGTGCGCATGAGCGGCACGCCCGGCGCGATCTCCGGTCCGAGCCGGAACGCCGAGACACCCAGCCGGTCGACCGCGGCGCCCGACGTTTCGCCTCCCGCGATGGCCAGCCGCCGGACGCCTAGGTCCACGAGTCCGCATGTGATCTCGGCAAGCGCGCCTTCGATGGCATGGCCGGATTTTTCTCGGCCATAGCGTGCTTGTAGAGCCGCGACCTGTTCGGGCTCTTCGCTCGAGGCGATAAGAACGGGGCCAGCCTCCATGCGCTCTTTCGCCCAGCCAAGCGCCCGACCGATCTCGCCAGAATCCTCGATCAGTTCTTTGGTGGAAAGCCGGAGCACCGGAATCTCGCTCTCGACCGCCGCGATCTGTTCGAGTGTCGCCCGTGAACAGGACCCCGCCAGGATCGCGGCGCGACCGCCCACCGCTTCCAGCGTGGCGGCGTGCGTCGCCCCGCTGCGACCACGCGCGAGCGCACGAGCAAGCCCAAGGCCAAGGCCCGAGGCGCCGACAGAGAACGCGCTCCCCGCTGCGACGACGCCGAGCGCTTCGAGATCGCGCTCGAACACGGCGTCGACAATCGCCATCCCATAGCCTTGCGCCGTGAGCTCGGCGCGCGCGCGGGAGACCGCCTCGCTTCCCTGTTCGACGGTCATGAGGTCGATGAGTCCGACGGACCCTTTCGCTTGCCGCTGCAAGACCCGCACGAGATTGGAATCGTGCATCGGATTGAGCGGGTGGTCCTTGAGCGGGCTCTCGTTCAAAAGCGTCGATCCGACGAACAGGTGGCCGAGATAGACGGTGCGGCCGGTCTCCGGAAAGGCCGGCGTCACCAAAGCGCAGCCGCCGTGCGCTTTGGCTCCAAGAGCGTCCGCCACAGGCCCGATATTGCCGGCGTCAGTGGAGTCGAAAGTGGAGCAGACCTTGTACATGACATGCTTCGCGCCCTGCGCGGACAGCCATTCATAGGCGCTCGTCGCCGCCTCGACCGCTTGGCTAGCCTCGACCGAGCGGATCTTCAGCGCGACGACAATGGCCTCCGCATCATCGACCTTCAGGCCGGATGGGGGCAGGCCGATGGTTTGAATGGTCGAGAGGCCATTGCGGTTGAGCGTGTTCGCGAGATCGGACGCGCCTGTATAGTCGTCGGCGACGGCGCCTAGGAGCAGCGGCATTTCAAACCCTCCTATAGGGCTTGTGCCAGGCGAGTCCCTCGAGCGTGCCGACGCGCGGATTGTATTCGCAGCCGATGTAGCCGCTGTAGCCAAGGCGGTCGAACTCGGCGAACAGATACGGGTAGTTGAGCTCCTCGCCGTCCGGTTCATTCCGCGAGGGGACGGAGGCGATCTGGACGTGGCCGACGATGGGTTGCAGCGCGCGGAAGGACATCGTCACGTCCCCGTGCAGGATTTGCCGGTGATAAACGTCGAATTGCAGTTTCACATTCGGCAGGCCGAGGCTCTCGATGAGCGCGCTCGTGTACGCGAAATCGTTGAGGAAGTATGCCGGCATGTTGCGCGTGTTGATCGGCTCGAGAAGCAGAGCGACGCTGCGCTCGGCAAGAATCGGCGCCGCATAGGCAATGGCGCGCCGGTAGCTGGCCTCGGCCTCGGCGTCATTGCGCGAGGCGTTGCCGGCCATCATATGCACGCGCGTGACTTTGGTCGCCGCGACATAATCGAGGGCGCGCGTGAGACCTGATTTGAATTCGTCAAAACGCGCGGGCAGGGCGGCCAGTCCTCGCTCGCCTTCGTCCCAACGACCGGGCGGCAGATTGAACAAGGCCTGGGTGAGACGATTGCGCTCGAGCCGCTCGGCGATCGCCTCGGGAGGATGGTCGTAAGGAAACAGAAACTCGACCGCCGCGAAGCCCGCTTGCGCGGCCGCGTCGAAGCGGTCGAGAAATGCGTGCTCGGTGAACATCATCGACAGGTTTGCGGCGAACTTCGGCACTGTTGTTGCTCCTTGAGGCTAGCGTCGCGTTCGCGGGCTCAAGAGCCGCTCCGCCAGAACCGCCGCGATGATGATCGCGCCGATGGCGGAGCCTTGCCAGAATGGCGAGACGCCAAGCAGATTGAGGCCGTTGCGGATCATCACCATGATGAACACGCCAATCAGCGTGCCGATGATGGTGCCCCGGCCGCCATAGAGGCTCGCGCCGCCGATCACCACGGCGGCGATGGCGTCGAGTTCGAGCCCGGTGCCGGCAAGCGGATCGATCGACAGGATCTGAGACGACATGAGCGTCGCCGCGATGGCGGAGAGCGCGCCTGAAACCACGTAAGGAAGCACGCTGTAGAACAGGACGTTGAGGCCCGCCGTGCGCGCCGCCTCGCGGTTGGAGCCGACCGCATAGATCGTGCGCCCGCCCTTGGTGTAGGTGAGGTAGGCCCAGGCAAGCGCGTATAGCGCAAGCAGGGTCCACACGTTCGTCTGCACGCCGAGCACGGTCGTGTAGACGAGATCGTTCAGTTGCGGCGGGATGTCGCTGATCGAGGTCTGGCCTGAGAATATGTAGGCAAGGCTCCTTCCGATCGCCATAACGCCGAGCGTGATGACGAAGGCCGCGAGGTCGAAATAGGCGATCAACAATCCTGAGAAGAGCCCGATTCCGGCGCCGGCAAGCGTCGCGAGGGCAATGGCGATCGGAATCGAGAAGTGATGCAGGGAGAGGCCCAGGATGACGCCGGTGAGGCCGACGACCGAGCCCACGGAAAGGTCGATGCCGCCGGTCAGAATGACGAAGGTCATGCCGATCGCCACGATGCCGGTGACGACCGATTGGTCGAGCAGATTGAGAAGATTGTTCGTCTTGAGAAAGTAAGGCGAGAGCAACGACAACGCGACTGCGATGATGATTGCGAGCGCCAACATCCTGAGTTCGAGCGGAGCGGAACGAAGGCTGAAGCTTCGCGTCCTTGGCCGGTCGGAACCGGAGTTCTGGCGCAATGGCGCCGATCGGCTTCGAGGTTTCCTGGGTCATAGCGTTGCGCGGAAGCGTTCTTGAATCGCAGAGCGCATCGCCTCAGCCGATGGGGCGGCGCCGTAGGGCCGGATCACGACGCCGATCGATCCCAGCTCATGACCGCGGTGGCTGCGGACATCGACCAGCAGGCTCTGGAGGCCGCTCGTCGGATCGAGCACGAAATCCGGGGCGCGCGCCCTTAAAGCGGCCGAGATCGGCGTCTCTGCGAATCGCAGCGCCACGCCCGCGCTGAGCGCTGGATCAGCCTTTGGATTCGCGGTCACGGCATTAAGGCAGAATATCCGCTCGTCGTCGAGAATGGCCCAGAACGCGGCGCCGTCGCACTGATTGGCGAGCTCCTGCAAAAGGCGCCGATAGCGCTCCATAGAGGCGCGAGGCGCGGCAAGCAGGGTCAACTTCTCCTCGTCAAGATAAGCGCTCGGGACGTCGGCGATCGAAGCTCCATCGCTGACAACAATCACCCGATCGGCAAGGCCGAGCAGTTCCTCGAATTCAGACGAAACAATGAGGATCGCAGCGCCGGTTGCGGCGATGTCGCGCAGGATCGCGTAGATCGAGGCGCGCGTGCCGATGTCCACGCCCTTGGTCGGCTCGTCCAGGATCAGCACCTTGGGCTCCAGCATCAGCCATCGTGCGATGATGATCTTCTGCTGCATACCGCCGGAAAAGTTCAAGAGGTTCGGCTCGGACAGCCGATCGGGCGGCAATTCGAGACGCGCCATCAGTTCGTCGATCTTTTTTTCCCGCTTGCCATAGCCGAGCCCGAAGCCGCGATGGGCGCCTAGATGGGCGAGCAGCAGATTCTCGCGAATGGAAAGGTCTGGCACGATGGACTGGCGGCGTCGATCCTCAGCCACGAATCCGATGCCCGCGCGCATCGACTCGGCAGGAGAGCGAGGAGCAAACGGGCGTCCTTCATAAGACACTTCGCCGCTGGCGCGGGGCCTGAGGCCGAAGAGGGTCTCGACCGTCTCGGAGCGTCCAGCTCCAACTAGGCCGCCGAGGCCCAAAATCTCGCCGCGATGTAAGTCAAAGGAGATGTCGCGCACCATCGGAGGTGCGCGAAGGGCGCGAACGGACAGAACGGGCTCGCTGCGCTTGTCGATGGAAGCAGACGAGGGCGCGTAGATCGACCCCAGATCGCGGCCGACCATGAGGCGCACGAGCTCGGTCTGGTTCAGGCTCGAAGTGGGCCGCGAGGCACCGACCGTGCGCCCCTCTCGCATCACGGTGATCTCGTCGGAGATCGCGAACACCTCTTCCAGACGGTGCGAGACGAACACGATTGAGCATTGCGCGGCTTCGAGCCGCGCGATCACATCAAAGAGCCGCTCGACTTCGCTTGGGCTCAAGGACGCCGTCGGCTCGTCGAAAATGATCAGATTGGCCTTGAGCGCGAGCGCTTTCGCGATCTCGACGAGCTGACGCTGCGCGGCGGAAAGGTCCCGCGCCTCCGCATCAAGCGAGACCGCGTGCTCCTGACCGAGATCGGCAAGAATCTCGCTAGCCCGCCGGCGCATCGTCGGGCGCGACAGCCTGCCCCGCCTGCCGAGGTCGGGGAGAAAAATATTCTCCAAAACCGAGAGGTCCGGCGCCAGAACTCGTCTCCTGCATGACCATGGCGATGCCCGCATCCAGCGCCTCGCGCGGGCTGCGGATGTCTCGCGGTTGGCCGCGATAGAGGATCTCGCCCCCGTCGCGGCGGACATGGCCGGAAATGACGCGGGAGAGGGTCGATTTTCCCGCGCCATTGGCGCCCAAGAGCGCATGGGTGACGCCCGGCCGCAAAGTGAGGTTTGCGCCGACGAGCGCGCGTGTCTGCGCGAAACTCTTCGAGATCGCGCGCGCTTCCAGAAGCGGGGTCGCTGGGTCCGTCATCGTTTCAGTCAGAGGAAGGCCGGCGTTGACGCGCCGGCCAGTTTCGTCACTGTATTTCGTTGGCGAACACGGTCTCTTTGATGGTCGGCAGAATCTGGTCGATGTTCTTGCTCGTGGCGACCACGATCGGAACCAGAATTTGCTTCTCGGGTGTCTCGCCCTTCAGCGCCGTGGCCAGAGCTTCGCCAGATTTCACGCCCATAAGATAGGGTTGCTGCATGCCGGAGGCGACGATGTCGCCCTTCTTGAGAAGGTCGACGAATTCCGGAATGCCGTCGAAGGCGGCGATGAGAAGCGTGCCGTCGCGGTGGGCCGCCTTGATGGCGCGAAGCGCGCCAAGCGTCGGCTGGTCGGTCTGGATAAACATGCCCTTCATATTCGGATTGGCGGTCAGCATGTCCTGCGTGAACTTGAAGGTTTCGTCCGCGGTATACGACTGCATCTGCTGCAAGCCAGCCTCTTTGGTGAGCCCGGCTGCCTTCATGGCGTCGCGAAAGCCCGCGGTCCGCGCCTGTCCGTTCTTGCGCGCTTGCGAGATGGTGATGAGCCCCACCGAACCGTCGGTCCAGCCCTTGTCCTTGAGCGCCGCGGCCAACGCCTCGCCCACTCCGTGCGCGCCCTGATAATTGTCGGAGATAACGAACGAGACATAGTCGCCGCTGTTGGTGCCGATGTCAGCGACGACGACCGGAATCTTCGCGCGCGCGGCTAGCGCAAGCACGCTTGGCGCGGTCGAGCTGTCGGTCGGCGAGATCGCGATGCCGGCGACGCCACGCGCGATCGCGTCCTGCGCATTCTTGAGCTGCGTCTCGGCGCTGTTGTGGGAATTGAGCGCGGTGTAAGTATAGCCGGCCTTCTTGGCTTCGGCCTCGATCCCCTTCGAGAGATAGCGCCAGAACGGCAGGTCGAGCCCCGGCGTCAGATACACAATTTCCTTGCTATCGGCGGCGCGCACGGGCGCGGCGAATCCCATCGTTGTGGCGGCGAGCGCCGACACGATGGATATAAGACCTCGACGACTAAGCTTCATTTGCTTTCCTCCCGATTTGCCGGACTTCCCGGCGTCGACAATTGTGGCTCTGTTCATGCGGCGGTGTCCGAGTCAAGCCGTCTTCTTTGGCCTCGGTTCGTCCGCGAGGATCTCGACCGTCGTTGCGTAGATTCGATCGATATGCCGTCCGATCGCCTCGGCTGCCGCCTGCGGATCGCGGGCGTGGAGCGCCTTGAAGATCGCGACATGATCGAGATAGCTTTTCTCGATCGCGCCTGGTTGAGAGACAGCGGTCCTGCGGTGGTCGAGCATGAACGTGTAAAGATCGGTGACGAAGTCCGCGAGCAACGGGTTGCCGCAGCTGCGATAGATTGTGAGATGAAACTCCCGGTCGCAGATCAGGAAATGCAACGGGTCGCGCATAGTCTGTTTCTGGATCGCCAGCGACTGTTCGAGGCGGGCAAGCGTCGAATCTGTCGATGTGGACGGCCGCCTCGGCGGCGACGGCGCGCTCGATCAGCAGGCGCGACTTATGCACGGAATCGAGCTCATAAGAATTGATCGCGCTTGGGCTGGCGACGCCGATCTTCAGCGTGTCAATCTTCCGGCTGACGACGCGCGTACGTGAGCCCTGGCTCACCGCCACAACCCCGATCGCCGCCAGCGTTTGGATCGCGCCGCGCACGGTCTCACGACTGACCGCCATGAGCGCGGCGAGCTCTCGCTCGCTCGGCAGTTCTTCGCCGACCTGAACGATGCCCGACGCGATGAGCGAAGCAAGTTTATCGCTGATCCGTTCGCGCACCGTGCGCCGACCGATCTCCGCTCTTAGGAGCGGAACTCGCGCAAAAACGCTGGTTGGCGCCGCCCGCAAACTCTGCCTCCGCTCGTCCAAACTGCGCTGCTGGTCTGGCTAGCAGACCAGCACTCAATCGTGCTGTCAAGCTGAGCCGCTGAAGAATACGCCGCGATTATGGGATAGGGCCGGCGATCCGCTAAAGCGATCGGCGCTAGAGCGTGCTGTGTTCATACGGCAGCATAGCCTGAGTTTGCGAGATAGTTTGCGCATTCGTTTGGCGGGAACGTTTGGAGGAGTGCGCCGAGGCGCCGCCAGGTGTTTTCGACGGTGCGCTCTGCAGCGTCGCGGATTTTGTGTTTGAGCTTCGCGAAGACCTGCTCGATTGGATTGAGATCGGGGCTATAGGGCGGCAGGAAGAACATCCGCGCGCCAGCAGCGCGGATCATGGAACGGACGCCTGCTCCCCTGTGGGAGCCGAGATTGTCGAGGACGACGATGTCGCCTTCTTTTAGGGTTGGGACGAGAACCTGCTCGACATAGGCGGCGAAACTCTCGCCGTTGATGGGGCCGTCGATCACGCGCGGCGCGTCGATCCGATCGCAGCGGAGGGCTGCGATAAAGGTCATCGTTTTCCAGTGGCCATGCGGGGCCTTGGCCACAAGCCTGCGGCCTTTCGGACCCCAGCCGCGCAGCGGCGCCATATTCGTCTTGACCCAAAGCCTGCCCCCGCGAAGGCGGGGGTCTCGTCGATGAAGACGAGACGGGCTGGATCGATGCTGGCCTGACGCGCCTTCCAGCGTTCACGTTTGCGCGCGACGTCTGTCCGATCCTGCTCGCTGGCGAACAGGCTTTTTTTTGAAACTCAACCCTTCCTCGCGAACGAAAGTCCAAACCGCACGCCGATCGGTCTTGATCCCGCACTCCGTCAGTTCGGCCGCCAGGCCCCGCGTCGTGAACCGACCGGAGTGAATACGCTCACGCAGCCAGACGGCGACGTCTCCCGAGAGCGTGCGCGGCTTGCGCCCTCCGATCGCAGCCGGCGCAACCGAACCTGTCTCACGCCGCCGCTTCACCCATTTCGGCACGCAAGACGGATCAATGCCAAACGCCTTGCCGATCGACCGGATCGTCTCGCCCGCCTCAAACCGCGCCACAGCGCGTTCCCGCAAATCCTCCCAATAAGGTCGCGTCATCGCCAAGCCTCCTGACGCGCACCTTGAATTCAGAGCTCAAACGATTCCGGAAATCCCGATTCCGTCAGAAAACCGCACGCTCTAGGCGAGCTGACCCCTCATTCTGAGGCGCCCCGCGCTTCGCGCGACCCTCAGGACGAGGCGGAGGGTGGTGCACGATGCGCCCAGATACAAATTTGCGTTTAAGCGGTCAGCGTCGGATCGACGACCGTCTCTGGAACGCCGGAGACGATCAGCTCAAGCACTTCCTTTTCCGTCGTGTCGGCAATCGCGCGCTCGCCGACATTGCGTCCCCGCTTCAGCACCATCACCCGATCGCCAACCTCGAAGATGTCGTTCAGGCGATGCGAGATAATGATCTGCGACACGTGGTGCCGCTTCAGCTCGAGCATCGTCTCCAAGAGGCGATTGGTCGCTGTCACCGAGAGATTGGCGGTCGGCTCGTCGAAAATCACGACCTTGGGCTCGAAGGAAATGGCCCGCGCGATGGCGACGGATTGCTGGCGGCCGCCCGAAAGGCTTTCGACCTTCTGATAGACCGAGTTCACGTCGACCTTCAGGCGGTCAAGGATCGTTCGCGCGTCGTGATGCATGCGCGGGCGATCGACGAAGAGTCCGAACCGGCGTGGCCACCGGCCGAGAAAAATGTTCTGGCTGACGTCGAGATTTCCGCACAATGCAAAGTCCTGATAGATCATCTCGATGCCGAGAACGCGGCTCTCGTGCGGACTCTTAAAATGCACCGGCTCGCCGTCGACCAGCACGTCGCCCGAATCCCGTTGGTAGGCGCCGGTCATAATTTTCATCAGCGTCGACTTGCCTGCCGAATTGTCGCCGACGAGACCGAGGACTTCTCCCGGCATCAGCGTCAGACGCACGTCGACCAGCGCTCTGACCGGGCCGAAGCTCTTGTCGATCGAACGCATCTCCACGATCGGGCGGCTCATGCCTTGGCCTCCTTGACAGGCTCGACGCGCGTCGGCTCTTCGGCGACGCGCCTTCGGCTGAACCATTGGCCCAGGATATTGTGCTGGCGGAGCCAGATATCGCCAACCACGGCGACGATCAGAATGAGACCGATGAAGACGTTCTGCCATTGCTGCGGCAGGACGAATGACGAGCCGTCCTTCAGGATGATCTGGAGCGACAAGAGCGAGCGAATGAGCGTGATCACCGCCCCGCCCGCAAGCGAGCCGATCATCGTCCCATAGCCGCCGAAGATCGATCCGCCGCCGATGATGATTGAGGAGATGCTGTCGAGCTCGCGCAACTGACCAGCGGTCGGAATGAAGCTGCGATAGAAAGCGTCGTAGATGATTCCGGCGCAGGCAGCGCAGATTGATGAGATCAAGAAAGAGATGAAACGCACCCGACGCGTATTGATGCCGGCGAAATTCGCGGCGCGTTCGTTGCCGCCGATTGCGTAGACCTTTTCCCCGAAGGTGGTATGAGCGAGCACGATTCCGGCAATCAGCGCAACGATGAGGACAAAGATGGTCTGCACGCTGACCGCCTTGGCGACGGCGAGCCAGAGGCCGCCCGTTGGCGCCATCCCCATGACGTCGAGGAGCTCGTAAAGGTTTCGTCCGATGAGATTGAACGATTCCGGAAAGCCGTTGAGCTGCGTGCCGGCGACGATCGAGGATCCGATTCCGCGCGCCCAGTAGAATGTCCCGAGCGTCGCAATGAACGCCGGCAAGCCGACGTAAGCCGTGAGCCAGCCGTTGATGACGCCGGCGACGACGCCCGCCAGGATTCCGCCCCCGACCGCGGCCAGCGGTCCCCAGCTTGTATCCTTCATGATCACGGCGGCGACCGCGCCGGAGAGCGCGAGCACGGAGCCGACGGAGAGGTCGATGTCGCTGTTGGCCATCACAAATGTCAGCCCGACAGCCAACAGCGCGATTTCGGAGAACGCGAGCAGAATCGCAAAGCTGTTGTCGAGGCCGCCCCAGAAATCAGGCCTTGCCCATAGACCGAACAACCAAAGCGCGACCATCAGAATCACGGCCGCCGCGTCTCGACGGTAAAAGAAGGCGGCAATCCCGCGTTTGCCCAAGCCCCTTGCCTGCACGTTCGCGCCGCGGGTCTGGACGCCTGAGATCGCGACGCCGCCGAGATCAGGCACCGGGGGCGCAGGAAGGCCACGCAGCCACGCCCAGAGACGGGGAATGGCGCGGCGCCGGACGAGCCAGGGCTCGATCAGCACCGCCATGATGAGGATCACGCCGAGGCAGGCGGGGACGGCGCCCGGGGGCAATTGCGTCACCGCCGCTACCTGCGCCGTGTCGCCGTTGCCGAGGTCGACGGTGCGCGTGGTCGGAATCCCCTCGCGCAGAACCTTGTCGATGAGCCCGATGAGGATCGCGCCCAGGCAGGAGCCGAGAATCCGCCCCCGGCCGCCAAAAATGGCCGCTCCGCCAACGATCACGGACGAAATGGCGATGAGCTCTAGGCCAAAGCCGGCCAGTGGGTCTGCGTCCTTGTTCTGCGCGACGCTCATGAGACCGGCGATGACCGCGCAGAGCGAGGACAGAACATAAGAGCGCATGCGCACGAAGCGCGTGTTGATGCCCGCGTAGCGCGCCGCTTGCTCGTTGCCGCCGACGGAATAAGTCGTCCAGCCGATCGTGGTGTAGGCCAGCGCCGCCGCAGCGATCACGGCGATGATGACGAACAGAATGATTTGATTGTTGAAGCCGAGCGCGTTGATCTCGCCCAAATGGAAGAAAGCGGGATAATTCCCGGCCTTGATTTCGAAGGCGATGTTCTTGCCGCCAGTCAGGCCGAGAATCACGCCGCGACCGATGAACAGCATCGTCAGCGTCGCGATGAAGGCCGGCACTTCCAGGACCGTGACCATGAAGCCGTTAATCAGCCCGATCGTCAGGCCCATGACCAGGCACCAGGCGACGGCCGTCCAGATGCCCATGTCGAAGTAGGTCGGCGCGAAAATCATGCCGAAGATCGTTGCCGTTAGGCCGAACGTCGATCCAACCGACAGATCCAGTTCCTTGTTAGCGATAACGAAGGTCATGCCGATCGCGAGCACGCCGTAGCGCGAGGCGTCGCGCAGAACGGAAAAGAGCGCGTCGGTCGATCCGAAGAAAGCCGGATTGAGATAGAGCCCAGCCGCGTAGAGAATCCCCATGATGACAAGAAGGCCGACCTCCCAGCCTCCGAACAGGAGGGGAGCCTCGCGCCCCATGTCACGAACGCTTGCGTCGTTGGTGAAAACTGTCATCTACGCTGCTGCTTGATCTGATGCCGCACGAATGCCGCGTCCAAGGCGCGTGAGCGAAGCCTCAGGCCCCTCTCACGCGCGCGGGACAAAGCGGTCAGTTCTCGAAGCGCTTACCGACCTTGTCGACATTGTCCTTGGTCACAAGCTGCGCGCGCGTGTCCAGATTCGCGGCCGCGATGTTGCGATCAAGCTGTAGATAGAGCTGCACGACCGGATAGAAGCCCTGCAGGAATGGCTGTTGTCCGAGGGAGCCCTGCAACGCGCCGGTCTTGATCTGCTCGAGCTGCTTCGGGCCGAGGTCGAAGCCATAGGCGCAGATCTTGTTGTTGAGCTTGAGCTGCGAGACGGCGTCGCCGATTGCGGGCGTCACGCCGCCATTCGGTCCGAAAAGTCCCACCACGTCCTTGCGACTCTCGATCAACTGCACGATCGGGGCGGCGGTGATATCGGCGCCGACATCGACGCCGATGTTGTTGGGCCCTGCGTCGACCTTGAAATCCTGCAGGCGGTTGGCGGCCTTAAGCGCCTTGACCGTCGCCTGGAAGGCCGCGGTCACGCGGTTGTTGACCTCGATGTTGCCGACCGGGACGGTGTTGGGAAATAAGATCGAGCCGCCTTTGATGTTGTTTTTGATGAGGCACTTCACGATCGCCTCGCCGCCGATCGCGGCTGCCGAAGCGAGTTGACCGGTGTGGCTGATATTGCTGCGGTCATACAGCGTGCCGTCGAACGAGTTGGTGGTCGCGACGACAACGCCGCGATCCTCCAGCTTCTTGACAATGTCGTCATAGGCGCCGACCTGGGGCGTCGTCATGATCACGCCATTGATGGTCGGGTCGTTGACGATTTGATTCAAGATCTGGATTTCGCGCGGGATGTCGTCCATCGGCGCTTCCGACCCGAGCTTGATCAGGTTGATGCCGAAGGCATTGGCGGCGACCTGTGCGCCCACATAGACCGGATCGAAGAAGCCGTTGCCGGCGGTGTGGGTGATGATGGCGAAAGTGAGCGGCTTGCCGTTTTTCCTTGTGGTCGGGGCCTCTTTCGCGGCGTCCTCCCATGTGTAGCCGCCGACCGCCTTATTGATCGCGCCCGATTGAGCGAAGGCCCCCGAGCCCCAGAGACAAAATGCCGCGACAGCCGCGGCGACGCCTAGCCCTCTTTTCATAGCGTTCCTCCTCCATGATCAGCTCTTGGACGCGCGGTCCGCATCAGAGCGGTACGAACGCCTCGATCGAGGCGGCGCCCTCTTTCCGATGTCGCCAGGTCGGCGCGACAGATCGACTTTGGCGAATCCAATTGGAGTAGAACTACGATTCAAGGATTTAGCAACTCCGAATTTGCGGCAGTCCTTTGCCAGGGACTTTGCCCGGCCGGACGCCTGCTGATGAGGGTTGTTACGCTGCGACGCCGGGCGATCAGTCCGTGCTGTTCATTTCAGCTTCGCCGCTGGCGCCGAGCTCCTCCATCAAATCGCGGATACGCGGATAAAGCTTACGAAACGCCATGTAGCGTCTTTTGTAAACGCGCGCGTTGCGGGGATCAGGCTCAATTGTGAATGCCGCCGGATTCCACTGCTTGATCGCTGACTTGGAGACGTCGCCGAGCGCAAGTCTGGCCAGAAAGGCGTCACCGTACGAGGCGCCGATGCTGACCTCTCGCACCTCCTGTCTGAGCCCCGAGACATCGGACGTGGCTTGTGTCCAGATCCGATTTCGAAGTCCCCCGCCAACGGCGACGATCGTAGAAGGCGGCGCGCCAGCCTCGACGTAAGTGTCGAAGATGTGCTTGGTCGCGAAGGCGATGCCCTCGAGACGCGGCTCGGTAGATGTCGCGCGCGCGTGTGCGCCAAAGTCAGACCGATGATGGCGCCTTTGGCGTTCGGATCGTGGATTGGCGTCCGCTCGCCGGAAAAATAGGGGAGAAAAACAAGCCCCTTTGCCCCTGGCGGTGACGTCTCGCCTTCCGCCGCCAGTGCGGTCATCGCCGCGTCGGGACTGAGGTCTCGCGCAAGCTGATCGGCAAACCAGTGAGTGAGCGTGCCGCTGGTCGCAAGTCCAGCCATGCATGCGAACTGACCCGGAAAGAGCCACGGAGCATGCCAGAGCCGCGGATCGCGAATACGCTCGTCGCCGATCCGGATCGTGAAAATCGTCGAGCCGTACATCAGCATCATCTCGACGGGGTCGAGGACTCCGACACTGATCGCCTCGGCCGCCGCGTCGATCGTCCCGGCAATCACTGGCGTTCCAAACGCAAGCCCGGTTTCCTCGGCGGCCCGCCGGGTGACGCCGCCAGCGATCTCGGTTGTCCAGGCGATCTCCGGCAAGCACTCCAGGTCCGTGATGTCATGGGTGAGCCTGTCGCTCCATGTTCGGCTCTCTATGTCATAGAGCGGCGCGACGCTGGAAGCGCTGTAATGGTCGGTGACGAAACGGCCGGTCAGTCGATGCACAAGGAACGAGGTCGAATTGAGGAACATTCGCGCCTTCGCGTAAATCTCCGGCCGGTTGCGCTTGAGCCATAAGATCTTCGGGCCGACGGCCTGCGAAGTGAGCGCGTTGCCGCCGTGCGAGAGGATGCGGTTCGCGCCGATGCCTGCGGTAAGATCCTCGATCTCGCAGGCCGCGCGCGTGTCTACGCCATAAAGCACGGCGTTCATGAGCGGCATCCCGTCAGCGTCGACCGGCAGCATGCACGGACCGATCGCGCTCGCGCCGACGGCCTTCACCTTGGAAGCGTCAAGCCGGCTATCAGCAAGGAGTTTTTGACACAGCCAGACGAAGTCGTCCCACCAGTCTTGCTCGGGGCGATGCTCAGCCCAACCCGCACGCGGCGCGATGAGCTCATGCGGGCGCGCGGCGCTCGCCAGCACGTGACCGTCAGAGTCGACGAGCACGCCCTTTGATTCGTAAGTCCCGATGTCGATGCCGAGAGTGGCGTTCATTCCGGATAGTCGTCGCGATCGAGGCTGAAGTTGGCCTCAATGCTCGATATTCCGGCGACTAGGAGCGCCGCGAGGCGCACAAGATCGGAAAGATCGCACATTTCGAGAGCGGAATGCGTGTAACGACAAGGGAAGCCGAGATCGATCGCCGCGACGCCGCTCATGGACAAGCTGCACATAGGAAAAGTCGGTCAGCACGCCGACCTGAGCGCTGCGCTGCAGCGGGAGACTCGCGTTACATGCGGCGCGTTCAAAGAGCGAGACGAGCGCGGGGTGCGGAATCGTGCCGTTCAACGTGCCGCGTCCATGGAAACTGTAGAGGCTCATGCCAGGCCCGCCTCCGAGCGCAAGATCGCCGCGCGCCTGCATGTCGGGCGTGTCGGTCGCGAGCATGAGATCAAGCTGGATGGCGATGTCGGGCTTGAGCGCGTGAGCCGCAGGCATCGCGCCGCGCAAATTGTACTCTTCCTGAGTTGAGAAAACGAAATGGATTGTTGGCCGCCGACTAATGGGCGTGAGCAGCCGCGCGACCTCCACGACCACTGCGCAGCCAGCGCGATCGTCGACCGAGGTTCCGGCGATCCGCTCTCCGGCAAGCGCGACCGCTTTCGGCGCATAGACCACAGGCGAACCGATCTTGACGCCCGCGGACACGGCAGCTTCGGCGCTCGAGAAGCCAGCGTCGACTAAGATCTCCTGGTATGGGACGACACGATACTTTTCCTCGGCGCTTGTCGCGTGGTGGCTCTTGTTGCCAATGACCGCGCGGACGTCGCGGCCCTCCCCGACGCAGATGAGAAGCTCCTGCGCGGCGAGCGCCCGTTCAGGGACGCCGCCAAGACGCTCGAGGCGGAGGAACCCGCCCGCCTCGATTTTCCGGACCAGGAATCCGAGCTGGTCCATGTGGGCGAACAGCATGACGCTCGGCCGAGCCGGATCGCCCTGGGCGGTCGCGATCAGATTGCCAAGCCGATCGGTCGCCGTGGCGAGGCCTAATCCCTTCATCTTCGGCAGCCAGGCGGCGGCGTACGCGACCTTCGTGCCCGCTGAGGCCGGGGATCAGCATAAGCTCGATCGTGAGCGCCCGGAGGCGGTCGCGTGATACTTCCCCGATCGACGCCACGCTCAGCCCTTCCGCACGGCTGCCGAAGATCAGGTCATCCGCGCCTTCCCGGCGGGCCATGCTGACTATTTTCCGGCTCCAACGGTCAGTCCCATTACGATGTAGCGTTCGAGAAAGACGCCGATGAGCAGGAGCGGCGTGATGGCGGCCGTTGCAAGCGCCGCGATTGTCCACCAGTTGATCCCCTGCGATCCCGTCTGACTTGCCACCATGACCGGGATCGTTTGAGCGTCAGATCCCGTCAGGAGCGAAGCGAAGAAATATTCGTTCCAGCACAGAACAAGGGAGAGGATGAAGGCCGCGACCATGCCGGGCAGCGCCATAGGAATAACGATGCGGAAGAAAGCGCCCCAGATTGTGCAGCCATCGACCAGCGCGGCCTGCTCCATCTCCTGGGGAATCGTATCGAACTGGTCGCGCATGACCCAGATTACGATGGGCAGAACCATGAGCGTGTAGACGAGGATCAGACCAATTCGAGTGTCGAGCAGCGCCAACTCCTTGTAGAGAACGAGGAACGGCAGAGCGAGGACGACGGGCGGAAGAATGAGCTGCGAGACGAAGAAGAAAGAGATGTCCTTGTTGCGCCACGGGCCCAACTTGTAGTCGAACCGGCTCAGTCCGTAGGCGGCGAGCGACCCGATGACAATCGCGAACGCCGATGCGCCGAGTGAGCAGATAACACTGTTAACGAACTTCTTGAGGAACTCCTCGCGGACGTTCGAGGTGGCGAAGATGGTGTCGGGCGACAGCCCGAGCGATTGCCAGCCTTTCCAGGCGGGCGTGAAATCGACCCAGGGGATAAGGTGGCCCTGTGTCACGTCGCGTCCGAGTTTTAACGATGTGGACAGCGTCCAGTAGATCGGGAAAAGCGCGATGAACGTCCACAGGATGAGCAGCGCGTAGACCAGCGTCTTTCCCCCGAAGTGCGCGACCCACGACGCGAGTGATCGGGCTTCGTCCTCGCGTTCGTGCGCCGCCAAGTCGGCGATCGCGGTCGTCACCACCGTCTCTCCATGACGCGCCAAATTTCCATCGTCACCATATCAAGTCATTTTTTTCACGTAGCGGGTGGCCACCTTCAAGAGCAATGTGATGAAGATGATGATAAGGACGAGATAAACCTCGGCAATCATCGTCGCATAGCCGACGTTCGAACGGTCGCGATATTCGCGATAGACGAAGCTCGATATCGTATCCGTCGCCCCGCCAGGTCCGCCCGCGGTCACGTTGATCACGATGTCCGCAAGCTTGAGCTCGAAAATGGTCCGCAGGATGATCGCCGTCACGCTAACCGGCAGCATGAGCGGAAACGTGATCTCCCAGAACGTCTGCCACTGACTGGCCCCGTCCACCTTGGCGGCTTCCTTTACGTCGATCGGCAGCGCCTGCAGACCGGCGAGCAGCAGGATCACCATGAACGGGATCCATACCCACGCGTCCATAGCGATGATGGTGGTCCTCGCGATCCACGGATCGCTGAAAAAGGCGACATTTTCCCAGCCGAGCCATCGGGCGAAATTCGCCAGAGGTCCGAAGCGGTTCTCCATCAGCGACTTGCCGATCATCCAACTGACTGCGACCGGGCTCAGCATGAAAGGCAGAAGGAACGCCACGCGGAAAAACTTGCGCGCGCGGATGTCGGTATTCAGCAGCAGAGCGAGGCCGAAAGCTATCGCGTATTGCACGAGGACTGTCGCGACATAGAAGACCATATTGCGGAGCGCGTTCCAGAAATAGGAATCGGCCCAAAGCGTGCGAAGATTGTCGAGACCGTTGAAATGGTGGCCGGACTGCGCGTTGAGGTTCCAGTCGGTGAAGGCGATGTAGAACCCGAAAATCGTGGGAAAGATCACCATCGCACCAGTGAAAAGAAGCGCCGGCAGTACGAACAGCGTCTGCTTGCCGAACTCCCCGTACTTCAGCACCTGACTGACCCCGAGCGCGACGCCCCAAAGGAGGAACGCGAACATGGTCGGCCGCCAATCGCCAAAGCCGATCGAGATAAGGCCCAAAGCGGCGCAAATCTGCAGCGCCGCAACGGCGACAAAAAACGCCGAGCCGACCCGAAAAACCCGATTGCCTGCCGACGCGCGGCCAGGAAGGACGTCCTCGTGCGCCGCTTCAATTCTTCCGCTGCTCACAGCGCGATGTCCGTCTCGGCGATCAAGTCTGCGGCGCGCCTCTGCCGCAGACCCAGTTGCAATGGTGATCGCTCAGGTGAGGCCCATGGCGATACGATAATACTTGACCTGGTTCTCTCGCCCGAGCTTATCGGTCAGTTTGTCCC
This sequence comes from uncultured Alphaproteobacteria bacterium, assembly GCA_963775405.1. Taxonomy (GTDB): domain Bacteria; phylum Pseudomonadota; class Alphaproteobacteria; order Rhizobiales; family Beijerinckiaceae; genus Roseiarcus. Next base: position 115,563 of record CAVZJI010000025.1, on the reverse strand, counting down.
AAGCAGCCGCGACATTGTCGGCGCCCTGTTGTGCGGTCTGCTTGCCCGCGAACGTCTTCTGCAACTCGTCCTCGGCGATGCTGTAGTACTGAAAGATGCCGGGGATGCGCGGTTCGATCGCCGAGTTCGGATGGTTATAGGAATCCGACTGCGATTTCATGTACGATCCGATGTACTTCTTGTGGTAGCCGGCGAGCGCCCAAAGGTCGAGATTCGTGTGGCTCTTGCGGTAGGGCTGGAACCCGGATGGATAGGCCGCCGTCCACATCGAAAGGTCCTTCCCGCCGAGATGGGCCGCTGCGCTCCACGCCGCCTTCTGCCGTTTCGGGTCGCTGTCTACCGTCTTCATCACGTAGATGCCCCAGCCGAGATAGGCCATGTTCGGAGCCCGGTTCGGGCCGCTTGCGAGTTTCTCCCACTGGCCTTTTCGGAAATTATACACGTCGTCGGACCCGGGGAGAATGTCGAAGTCAACGACGTCGCCGATCGTCGATGTATCGCTTGTCCTCGCCATCGAACCGATATCACCCCACCATTCAAGCAGCGAGCCGGTGCCTGGCAGGAATTGTTGAAACGCGGTCGTGCCGGGATCTGCGTTGATCTGGTCGGGCGGTTCGGAGGGAAGGGCGTCCACGATGTCCTGGATCGCGCGCACCCAGGCGGGATTGTTGACGAGCGGCTTCATGTTCTCGTCGAAGAGCCAATTCTTCTCGCCTGGATATTTGGCGTAGGCGGTTGCGCGGCTGCCTGTGAAGTAGAACTGGAACCCGCCCCAAGGCTTTGGCTGATCGAGGAACCCATAGACCTCCTTACCCTTGACCTTCTTGCCCTTGAGGAACTTGGTGACCTGCTGGACCTGTTGCCAAGTCTTCGGCGCGCCCCAGGTCGCGAGGCCAGCCTTGTCCTTCCAGTCCGCCCATTGTTTGGCGAGATCGGAATCGGAGAACACATCGGTACGGATGTTCATCGTATGGCAATCGCTGTCGATCGTAACGCGGTGGATCTTGCCGTTCCACGTGCCGACCGGCGGCTTGAGGTAATCGACATAATCGTCGAAATCGATCTGCGTCTTCACCCAGTCCGGCATATCCGACAGAAGGTCCTTGACGCCCATGTCGCCTTCAAATGGGGCGCCCATCTCGAGGATGTCGAAGTCAGCGGTGCCGGTCGCGATCGATTGCTGCAGCCGGGCGTTGTAGTCGGCCTGAGCGAGATCGATCCATTTGATCTTCGCGCCGGTATAGGCTTCCCACGGTGTCAGGAAGCCACGGAACAGGAAGTTGTGGAGGTTTTGGTTGTTGAGGCCCATGAAAGAGAATTCGACGCCGTTGAATTCGCCGGGCTGCACATTGGCTTTCGTCGGGCCGAGGCAGAGTGCGCCGACTTTCTGCCAGTCGGCGTCCGTCGGAGATCCATTTCCGGCGCCAGGGATTTTCATGATCTGGGAGACAATGCTGTCTTCGGCGAAGGAAGGTGTCGGTGACAGAATTGAGGAACTGGCCGCCAGCGTCGCAGCGGCGCCCGCCGTCCCTTTCAAGAAATCACGCCGGCTCCTCTGCATCGCCATGAGCAATTCGTAGACGTGCACACGCATGGATTATTCCTCCCTCTTGCGCCGACGTTGCGATTCCGGACCCGATCCGGACGCTGCGGCGCGTTCTACTCGCGCGCTCGGCCAACGCACGGTTCCAAGACTAAGCGGGCGCTTCGCAGCAAGTCAATTGCGCGCGCCGCGGGCATTTGCCCGCTTGGCGCCGAGCGCATTGCGCAAGTGCTCGAGAATGCAGTCCCGCCCTTTTATCCCGAGTTCGGCGCTCGCGTCTCCGGCGGACCGGGAGTACCACTTGTCGCTCGAAATCCGCGACTGCTCGACGCCCTCCGGCAGGAGCGCCAAGAGAAGCGAGGTCTCGCCCTGACCGGCATGATCGAACGGATAGCTTTCCATGACCGAGGGCGGCATAAGCGGGTGCGCCTTGATCCAGTTGAAAGGATCGTCACCGGTCGGCCGCCGCGCATAGTAGTCGGCCATCGACTCGACGCCACACCATCCCTCTCCGCGCTGCCCCTCGAGGAAGGCAAAGATCGCCTGCCGGGCCGCAAACTTGAAGGCGAGGTCAGTCGGCATGCCGGCCGTGAAGTTCTCGGTCTGATGATGGATGACGACGTGAATGTTTCGGAAGCCGATGCGCAGAAGCCCGGTGAACATCGCCTTGGCGAGGGGCAGCAGCGCCTCGGCGTCGACGTGAAGCGTTCCGGTGCGTTCCGGTGGTTCGACCGCGTAGCTCGCGGCGCCATAGTAGAATGGGGGCAGTATGACGAGGTTTGTCTCTCTTGCCAGGATCTCGAGGATTCCAGTTACGGCGAGCGTGTCCATCCCGATCGCCATATGCTCGCCATGGTATTCAAGCACCCCCAAAGGCAGGACGACAGGCCAGCGGCCGTCAATGGCCGTACGAATCTGGTGCGGCAGCATCAATTCGTAACGCATAAGGCCTCCAGCCTCGTCGCGTGCTATTCCAGCCGCTTGCCGCTTTCGGCGTCGAATAGGTGAACCGCGTCCAAGTTTGGCGACAGGGGCAGGCTTTCGCCCGGCTGGGCCGATACGCGCTCGCGGAAGACGGTGACGATCGGATGACCTCCGAGTTTGGCGAACACCTGGGTTTCCGAGCCGGTCGGCTCGACCACCGAAACTTCAGCCTTAAAGTCGGCGCCGATGGCCAGATGCTCTGGCCGAATTCCATAGATGCAAGGGCGCCCGTCGATGTTATGTGGCGCCGATTTGAGAGGCAGCTCCACCCCGGTTTCAGTTATGAAGGCAGGCTTGCCTTTGACCGTGACAGATCCCCTCAACAAGTTCATTGACGGAGATCCGATAAAACCGGCGACGAAGAGGGTCGCCGGCCGGTCGTACAGCTCAAGCGGAGCGCCGATCTGCTCCACGATCCCGTCGCGCATGACCACGATTCGATCCGCCATCGTCATAGCCTCGATCTGGTCGTGCGTGACATAGATCGTCGTGGTCCTCAGGCGCTGATGCAACTCCTTGATTTCGGCGCGCATCTGGACGCGCAGTTGAGCGTCCAGATTCGAAAGCGGCTCGTCGAACAGAAAGACCTGCGGATCGCGCACGATCGCGCGCCCCATCGCGACACGCTGGCGCTGTCCGCCGGACAACTGTCTTGGGTATCGGGAAAGATAAGGCGCGACATGGAGGATGTCGGCAGCCCGCCGAACGCGCGCCTGGATCTCGTCTTTAGGCGTGTTGCGCAGCTTCAGCCCGAAGCTCATGTTCTGTTCGACGGTCTTGTGCGGATAGAGCGCGTAATTTTGAAACACCATCGCAATATCGCGGTCTCTGGGCGGCAGATTGTTGACGACCCGCGCGCCGATCTTAACCTTTCCCGCCGTGATCGACTCGAGACCCGCGATCATCCGCAGAAGTGTGGACTTCCCGCAGCCGGACGGCCCAACGAGAGTGACAAATTCTCCATCGGCGATCGAAAGTGAGACGCCGTGAATGACCTCGACTGCGCCATACGCCTTGCGCGCGTTGACAATGTCGACGGACGCCATTCTTCTCCTCCCAACGCGATTTTCCTCGCATTGTCAGGGCTCGAGCCTAGTTCATCGCCGAAGCGGCGTCGAGCCAGACGACACGATTAGGGCGAATCCGCGAGGGCGACCGGCGAGCCGGTTTTGGTTGCCGCCGGGAACATCGAAAGACAAGGGAAATGACCCACAAGCCGCGCATCGCAGTCGTCGGAAGCAACATGGTGGACCTTGTCACCTACGTGGATCGGATGCCGATCAAGGGTGAGACCGTCGAGGCCCCAAGCTTTGAGATGGGGCACGGGGGCAAGGGCGCCAATCAGGCTGTGGCGGCAGCCAAGCTCGGCGCGTCGGTCGTGATGATCACTGCAGTCGGCGACGACATGTTCGCGGACGCCACTATCAGCAATCTTGCGCGGCTCGGAGTTGATACGAGTTATGTCCGGCGGGTAGGGGGGAAGCCCAGCGGCGTTGCGCCCATCATGGTCGAGCCGTCGGGAGAGAACTCGATCCTCATCGTGAAGGAGCGCCAACGCCGATCTTTCGCCAGCCGACATCGACCGCGCTGCGGACGTTTTGAAGACTTGCGATCTGATCCTTATGCAGCTCGAGGTTCCTCTCGAAACCGTGTACGCGACCATTGCCTTCGGCAAGCGTCACGGCAGTGAAGACGGTCCTCAACCCTGCTCCTGCGACGCCCGCGCTTGACGTCGATCAGATTCGCGACGTGACGTTTTTCATTCCCAACGAAACCGAGCTCGCGATTCTGACCGGCATGCCGGTTGATACGGAATCCAATATCGTGGCCGCCGCACGAACCCTGCTTGAAAAAGGGTTTGAGACCGTCATTGTCACGCTCGGCTCGCGGGGCGCACTTCTGACAACGTCGACTGAGGCGCGAAAGATTGAGCCGGTTCCGGTGAAAGCTGTCGACACGACCGGCGCGGGCGACGCCTTCGTGGGGAGTTTTGCTCGTTTCTTTGCGGACGGCGCGCCTCTGGAAGCCGCTTTGAAGCAAGCTGCGCGCTATGCCGCGGACTTAGTGACCCGGCGCGGCACCCAGAAGGCCTATGCGACCGCGGATGAATTCAAACGGTTTTGCGAGACTTTGGCGGGATGAGCCGGGTAGCCGTTCAACCCGCGATGCAACGAATCGGCCAAACTTCTAGGCCTGCTTCACAGCGGCGGAGATAGTGCTCAGCCGCCACACCAACTTGCAATGACGAGATCCGACGGCGCGCTGGTTCCTAAGCGCCGCCGGCTAATCGTCGCTCACTGACCGCCGGCCTGCACCTTTTTCACGTAGGCGTCGACCGCGTCGACGACCTTGGTGTCCGGATTGGCTTTGCAATAGACGATGACTTCGTGGATGCCCTGCTTTGCGCGAGCGGGGTTGATCGAGTGCCGCTTCATGTGGCCGTTCCACCAGCCACTGTACCAGGCGCCGAGGAAATCAGCGTCTTCCTGAAAGGTGCCGGCGAGCTGGGCGCAGGTCAGCGCCCGCACATTGAGATAGCCCTTGTCGTCCATGTAGGTCTTCAATTCGACTTGGGCTTGAGACGCCGAAACGGACGCGGTCAGCGCCGACGCCGCAATGAGCGCAACACGCAAATCGACCCGACCGAGCATTCCTGACAGCCTTGTGCTTGAGGCAACCATTGTCTTCTCTCTTTCCGATTTCGGGAGTTCAACGACGCGCGCCTTTAGCCGTCCGCAGAGCAGCTAACGCGCAAGGCGAAGTCATTTCTCGTCGTTGACCTTGATGCCCAGTTCCTTGCGCATCTGTTTGATGTTGATGTCCATCGCCGTGATGACCTTCGTCTTCGGATTGGCCTTGCAATAGACGATGACCCGATGCTCGAGTTCCTTGGCGCGGTCGACCTTCAATTTGCTGTAGCCCGCCAGGCCATTGTACCAGCCGCTGTACCAAACAGTCATGAAGTCGGCGTCTTCCTGGAAGGTGTTGGCGAGCTGGGCGCAAGTCAGCTTCTGTACGTCGAGGTTGCCCTTGGCGTCCGCGTACGTAGACAGCTCGACTTGAGCTTGCGCCGCGCTGACGCCGAATAGCGCCATTGCACAAAACGATATCATGAATTTCATTCGTTCCCTCCCCAACCCACGCGCGGTTGCGCGCCTTGAAGGTCCCTGAGCCGATAGACGTCACTGAGGCGAAACGCCAGCCCCTTCAACCCACCCCATCCACAGGAATTTACTTGAAGAGCAGCGGACGGCCGGGCGCTGCACGGCCGACGTTTCAACACTCGGTGACCGTAAGGCCGCGCTTGCGGAACAGCGCCCCAGGCGACGGCGCGCGGCCGCGAAAGCCTCGATAGGCTTCCTCATAGTCGCGCGTGGCGCCGGCTGCGTAGACGAAATCGTGCAGCTTCCGGGCCACCTCTGGATCAAAGATGTCGCCGCTCTCTTCGAACGCCTCGAAGCCGTCGGCGTCGAGAACCTCCGACCACAGATAGCTGTAGTAGGCGGCCGAATAGCCGCCCGAGAAAATATGCTGGAAATGCGGAGCGCGGTGGCGCATGGCGATGCCGTCGGGCATGCCGATCCGCTTGAGTTCCTGCTTCTCGAACGCAACCACATCCACATTCGCGGGCGATGGATCGAGGTGGAGTTTCAGGTCGACCAGCGCGGATGCGGTATACTCGACTGTAGCCCAGCCCTGATTGAATTGGCGCGCCTTGAGAAGCTTGTCGAGCAGCGGATCAGGCATCGGCGCGCCGGTCTTGTAATGCAAGGCGAAGCGCCTCAGCATTTCCGGCTGCATCACCCAATGCTCATAAAGCTGCGAGGGAAACTCCACGAAATCGCCCGCCACATGGGTGCCAGAAATGGTGGGGTAGGTGACGTCGGACAGCATGCCGTGCAGAGCGTGGCCGAATTCGTGGAACAGCGTGCGCGCATCGGCGACGCTCAACAGACTCGCTTCGCCCTCGCCGCCTTTGGCGAAATTCATCACATTGACGACGATTGGCAGTTGCCGCCCGTCAAGCTTCTGTTGGCCACGGAAATTGCTCATCCACGCCCCGCTTCGCTTTGACGGACGAGCGAAATAGTCGCCGATGAACAGCGCGACAGGCGCGCCGTCGCGGCCGATCATGGCCCAGGCCCGGACGTCGGGATCGTAGAGCTTGAGGTCAAAGCGCTCGACGAATTCGAGGCCGAAGAGGCGGCCGGCGGCGTAGAACGCCGCCTCGATCATGCGGTCGAGTTGCAGATACGGCTTGAGCTCGGCCTCATCCAAGTCGAACTCGGCCTTGCGCCGCTTCTCCGCGAAATAGCGCCAATCCCAGGGCGCGATCTTGAAATTGCCGCCCTCACTCGCCGCGATCGCCTGCAGCGCCTCCTCATCTTTCCGCGCGCTGGCGACGCCCGACGCCCACACCGATTCGAGCAGATCGAGCGCGGCATGCGGCGTCTTCGCCATTGTGTCTGCAAGGCGATAGTGGGCGTAGGACTTATATCCGAGCAGGCGCGCCCGCTCGGCTCTAAGCCTCACCATTTCGGCGGCGATGGCGCGATTGTCACTTGCGCCGCCGCTTTCGCCGCGGGCGGACCAGGCGCGAAAAGCGTTCTCGCGGAGATCGCGCCTGGCCGAGAACTGCAGGAACGGCTCGATGCTCGAGCGACCGAGCGTCACCGCGAAATGTTCCGGATGGCCCCGCTCTGTGGCGATGCGCGCTGCGCTTGCGACATAAAAATCCGGCAGGCCAACGAGATCCTCCTCGTCCAAGAGCATGAGCCAGCCCTTCTCGTCCGCCAGCACATTCTGGCCGAATTGCGCGGCAAGGGTCGCCAACCTCTCGGCGATCGCGGCCAGTCGCGCCTTGGCCTCTCCCGAGGCGCCGGCGCCGGCGCGGGTGAAATCGAGATGATAGCGCTCGAGCACGCGCGCCTGCTCGGCCGAAAGGCCGAGCTTGTCCTCCACGGCCTTAAGCGCGTCGATGCGTTTGAACAAAGCCTCGTTCAAAGCGATTTGGCTGCGATGCCGCGCGAGCACGGGCGCGATCTCCCGCTCGATCGCCTGGAGTTCGTCATTGGTCGCCGCGCCCGCGAGATTGAAGAAGACTTTCGCCACGCGATCGAGGCTGCGCCCGCTGCGCTCCAGCGCTTCGATTGTATTAACGAAGGTCGGTGACTTCGGGTTTGTCGCGATAGCGTCGATCTCGCTGCGATGGTCTTTCAGCGCGGCGTCGAAAGCGGGCCTAAAGTGCCCGGGCTCGATGCGGTCGAACGGCGCCGCCTCGAACGGCCCGGTCCAGGATTGGAGGAGGGGGTTCTGGTCAACGTTAGACTGGGTCATCATCTCTCCGACTGGCGTTCCGCAAATTCTGCCGCCGGTCGCCGCTCGGGCCGCCGCCGTCTGATCATCGCTGACGTCAGGATAGCGATCTTCGACCAGCGCGTCCGCCCCCTACGAACGCGCCAGCAATCGTCCGGGCGCGAGCCAGAAGGGCGGAAGGCATAAGGGGGTCGACGAAAGCGGCAGGATCGAATCCTTGATCGGGATTCCGAGCTCGTCGCGCACGAACCTTCGGCGAGCTTCCATGCGTTCGACCGCGGCCGGATGACGGGCCTTCAGCTCGGAGCGCAAAGCGGCGTTGGCGAAAACGACGCCATCCTCGCAATTGAGGGCCCATCCTGCCCGCATGGGAGTCGGTATGATGTCCACCTGAAATGGCATGCCGGATGCGATGCGCTCGTCGGAGCCCGGCCGAACGGGCGTATGAATCCACTCGTCATAACCGGTGAGGTGGCCTGGATTGAGGGCCGACCGCAAGCCGCCGCGCCCGAGCCTCGCCGCAACCGACTCGAACACGGCCTTGCCGGTGACGCCAATGTCGGCGGCCTCGTACCAGGCGATAAGGCCGTCGAAATAAGCAGACGCGGCCTTCAAGAAGTCTTCGTCGTGGTCCCCAATCAATCCAGCGCGAGCAGAGAGGCCGCCCCAAAAGCCAACTCCGGCCGTGACGCCATCACCGCGATTTGCGATCCGGCCACCTGGCGAGCGCAGGCCGATCATTGGGTGACTTGAATTGCCGGTTGCGTACATGACATGGGCTGAAAGGACCTCGCCGGCATAGCCCATGATGCTCGCTGCTTCCAGTTCGCTCACCCCGAGCCGGGTTCCGGTCAGTATGCGCCACACTGCGGCAGAGGCGCGGGCGGCGCCCCATTCATGCAAGGCGATCTGATCGGCGTCGATCGTCGAACGCAGACCCGTCGCCGGGTGCATGAGCACGGGCGTGGCCTCCTTCAACGCCTCCGCCCCTCCAGCAATTCGGCTCAGCATCGTCACGAGATAGTGGGGAACGAATAGGCCTGGCGCGGTCTCGTCCCGTTCCGCCGGCTCGAAATATTTCCAACCCACGAGCCCGATCGTCTGGCCGCGGCTTATGCCCGCTTCTCTCAACACGGCCGCAAGATTGGGCTTAAGCGAGCGGTCCTGACCCATCAGACTCAGGCTTTGCGCCAGCGCAATCTCGAGGCCGGGAAGACCTGCCGAGGGCGCATACGCTTCGCCCTCGTTGCCGACCACGAGCACACGCTGATCTCGCGGGCCGAGCAGCAGCAGCGCCTCCTCGAAGCGGGGGTCGTAGCCTGAGAGGAAGGCCATATTGGCGAGATGCTCGCGGTCGGCGTAAACGACCAGCCAATCGCAGCCGGCTCGTGCATAGGCCTCGCGGCAGCGCTTCTCATAGGTCGTAGCGGGAATGCGAGGCGCTTCGAGCGGAAGCCCGAAGTCGGGAACGACGACATCGCGCAGCGCTATTGGCGCCAACCTCTCTTCATGCACGATGGCTGGCCCGCCGGAACCCATCTGCGCTAGGCCGCGGCCTTCTGATAGTCCTTGACGTCCGTAAAGGCGATCTTCGGCCAGCGCTCCTGCTCGTAGCGGAGGTTGAAGGCGCTCGACGCCATGAACACCGGCGCGCCGTCGAGATCGGAGGCGATTGAGGACGGATAGGCGTCGAGAAATTTCCCCACCTCCGCCTTCTCGCTTGACGAGACCCAGCGGCAAATCTCGAAGCGGCTCGGCTCGAAAGTCACCGGCAAGCCGTACTCGGCGTTAAGCCGCTCGGTGAGCACGTCGAGCTGCAGCGCGCCGACCACGCCGACGATCGCCGCCGCGCCGTCATGCGGCAGGAACACCTGCACCACGCCTTCTTCCGCCATCTGCTGCAGCGCCTCGCGCAGTTTCTTGGCCTTCATCGCGTCGGCAAGCTTGACCCGGCGCAAAATTTCCGGAGCGAAGCTCGGCACGCCGCGAAAGACGATCTCCTCGCCCTCGGAGAGCGTGTCGCCGATGCGCAAAAGCCCATGATTGGGGATGCCGACCACGTCGCCGGCGAACGCTTCCTCCGCCAGCGAGCGATCCTGAGCAAAGAAAAATTGGGGAGCCGACAGTGTGACCGGCTTGCCGGTGCGCACGAGCTTGGCCCGCATGCCGCGCTGGAGCTTGCCCGAACAGACGCGCATGAAGGCGATGCGGTCGCGATGGTTCGGATCCATGTTCGCCTGGATCTTGAACACGAAGCCGGTCATCTTGGGCTCATCGGCCTTCACCGTGCGGCTCTGAGCTTCCTGCGCGCGCGGGCTCGGCGCGAACTCGGCCAAAGCGTCGATGAGGTCTTTGACGCCAAAATCCTTGAGCGCGCTGCCCCACAGGACAGGAGTCATATGGCCTTCGAGGAAGGCTGTCTTGTCGAATGGCTTTAGGCCCTCGACGGCGAGGTTGAGCTCTTCGATCGCCTGGGCGCGCTCGTGTTCGGGCAGGAGCTCGGCGATGCGCGGATCGTCGGGACCGTTGACGGCAAACGTCTGCGCGTCCTTGCCGAGCGGCGTCAGGCGGCTGCGCCGGATGTCATAGGCGCCCGCGAGCGAGCGTCCGCGGCCGATCGTCCAGGTCAGCGGCGCCGAGTTCGAGCGCAAGGGTCTTCTCGATTTCGTCGAGAAGATCGAACGGATCGCGGGTCTCGCGGTCCATCTTGTTGATGAAAGTCACGATCGGGATGTCGCGCAGCCGGCAGACCTCGAACAGTTTGCGCGTCCGCGCCTCGATGCCCTTGGCCGCATCGATGACCATGACGGCCGAGTTGACGGCGGTAAGGGTCCGGTAGGTGTCCTCGGAAAAGTCCTCGTGGCCGGGCGTGTCGAGAAGGTTGAAGACGCAATCGCCGTATTCGAACGTCATCACCGAGGTAACGACGGAAATGCCGCGCTCGCGCTCGATGCCCATCCAGTCGGAGCGGGTCTGGCGACGATTGGCCTTAGCGCGCACTTCGCCGGCGAGCTGAATGGCGCCGCCAAACAAGAGCAGCTTTTCAGTCAGCGTCGTCTTGCCCGCGTCCGGGTGCGAGATGATCGCGAAGGTGCGTCGGCGCGCGACGGGGTTCGGGTCAGTCATAGGCCAAGGAATGCGAAAGGGGGCGGCGCGTATGTAATGCGATCCCACTGCATCCAACAGGGGCGGTCGCATCAAAACACGAACGCCCAGTCGACTTGCAGCGGCAGAACGAGCCACGTATCGTCTACAGGCGCTCGATTCCCCAGTCGGTCAGAATTTTTTTACGTTTTGTGTTCTTTTTGACAGCCCTTGCTTCGGAGAACCAAGTCATGACGAAGATTGCTATTCGTGTCGTCGCCGTCGTTGCCGGAGCGGCGAGCCTTTTCGCCGCAGGGCCTTCGGTGGCGGACGGGCCTCAATTCCAGCTGCAGCTCAAGGGCACAAATCGGTGTCTGAGAGCGATGCAGACGACGGATCCGGCGACCGCCGTCCCCGTCACCGTCATCAAGACGGACACCTGTCAGGCGACGCCCGAATTCCTGGCGGATGCGGGAACGAACTCGGCGCGGTTCATAAGGTTCAAGATCTCCCCGCAGACGTTCCGTTGCCTGCACGTCACACTTCCAGCCAATCCTCATGACATTCGTACGCCGATCAGAGTCGACACGAACGATTGCGGCGCTGGGCTGAATTTCTGGTCGATTGCCGCGGACCGGGTCATCCTGCGCGACGAGGCGCATGACAATGCGAACCTTGCCGCCGTGTGCCTGGAAGAGGGTCCCGCCGGCGACGTCCTGCTGAATATCTGCGGGGAGGGCGGCGTTCCGGCTCAGAGCTTCGAGCAGGCATTCCCCTAGCGCTTCGTGAAAACAGAGCCTGTGCCGCGCCCGGGGCACCACAGGAAAGCGGCGAAACCGACGCGAAAACCTCGGCACGTGTCGTCATCCCTTTCGAGACCGAAGCGGAGACGCTCAAGCTCGCCAATGACACCATCTACGGCCTCGCTGCCGCCGTTTGGACGCGCGACATGAACGCCGGCCATCGGCTTTCGCGCGCCATTCGAGCCGGCACGGTCTGGGTCGACGCGTTCGACCGCGCATCGCTGGCGACGCCCTTCGGCGGCTTCAAACAGTCGGGCTTCGGCCGCGACCGCTCGCAGCTCGCGATTGACAAGCACGTGGACTTCAAGACCATCTGGAGCAACTATCGGTAGGGTCGCGGCGGTCGCCGGCCTGGCGGAGGCCGCGCGCAAAGGACGCAGACAGTCGCGCCGCTTATCGACTCGGCGCTTGAGGACGGCGCAGATTCTTCCGCCTGACCATATTGTCTGATCCGTTAGCTATGGGCTATGAACTCAATCTTGACGCGCTGGCGAAAACACCAGTGAAATGAATGCGTCGCGCGCGGAGGAGGAATGGATCGCAAGTGGCTGCCGCTCAATGCGCTCAGAGCGTTCGAAGCGGCCGGACAACATCTTAGCTTCACCGCCGCCGCCAATAGCCTGACGGTCGCGCAGAGCGCGGTCAGCCGTCACGTTATCGTGCTCGAGAATTTTCTCGGCGTCGCGCTGTTCGAGCGGCGCCCCCAACAGCTGGTGCTGACCGAGGCCGGCCGGCACATCCTGCCCGTCGTTTCGAAGTCCTTCGATCGCATCGATCAGGCGTTGGGCGAGGTCATCAAGGAGAGGGGGCGGCCGAAGCGGGTGCTTAAGGTCGCGCTGCCGACCTCGTTCGCTCACCGTCTCGCCATTCCAATCTTACGCGATTTTCGCTCCGAAAATGCGGGAATCTCGCTCGAAATCGTCTCCAAGCCGACGACCGGACCGGAAGTGGACGGCGACATCGACATCGCCATCGTTTATTCCGAGCCCCGCGTCACCGACGCGATCCATGACCTCTTATGGATGGTGCGCTCGACGCTTCTGTGCAGTCCGAAGCTGCTCGAAGAGATGGACGCCAGCGATCCGGCGCGGCTCATTGTCGCGAGCGACCTCCTGCATCTCAAGATCGATGGCCGGCCGCGCCACTTCTTCTGGGAAATGTTCGTGCGCTCGATCGGACGTCCCGACATCGCCGTGGATCGCGGCCTGGTGTTCGACACGCAGCAACTTGCGGCCCAATACGCGATGATGGGCGACGGGCTCGCGCTGCTTGATCCGCTGCTATTCCATGAGGAGATCAAGGCGGGCAGGCTTGTGCGTCCCTTCGACCTCTGGCTCGACGAAGGTTATGGCTATTATCTCACCACCCATCCCGAGGATCTGAGCAACGAGGCAGTGGCGTTGTTCCGCTCCTGGCTCATCGCGCGATTTTCAGGTGGCGCGCCGGCTCGCCCGCCCGAGCCGGAACCCGTCGCCGCCGAGCAGCCAAAGCTGCGCGCGGCGAAATAGGGCCCGAGAAAGTCGACGCCGAATTGGCATGGCCAGACGCCATTTTGGCGGGCGCATGGTCTGGTCGTCTCCGCTAGAAGGGGTCGAGCTGCGAGTCGCGATCGGCGCAGTTTTCGGCGCTCTCTGACGGGAATCCGGGGAACCCAATGACGACGGATCCGCCGCCGCAGGATACGGGGCGCCGCCGCCGGCGCACGGCCGAGCGCGGCGGAGGCTCCGGCATCGCTCAACCCTTGGGCCAGCCACAGTCGCCGTTCGCACCGGTTGAACTCGTCTCGGGCGACGAGATAGAATCGATCCATCAGGCGGCGCTCACCGTGCTCAAGGAGATCGGCGTCGATTTCCTGCACGACGAGGCGCGCGCAATGCTGAAGACCGTCGGCGCCGACGTCGATCCGGCCTCGCGCCGCGTTCGTTTCGACCCTGATTTCGTCGAGGCGCACATCGGCCTTGCGCCCAAGGAGTTCAAGCTGCATGCGCGCAATCCGGCGCGCGCTCTCTTGATTGGCGGGCGCTATGTCGCCTTTGGCACCGTGGCGAGCGCTCCCAATTCGTTCGACCGCGCGGGAGGGCGCCGGCCCGGCGCCAAGCGTGACTATCAGAACTTCATCCGTCTCGGGCAGAGTTTCGATTCGATTCATTTCATCGCCGGCTATCCCGTTGAGCCGATCGACATTCCCGCCTCGATCCGCCATCTCGACGCGCTGTTCGACATGCTGACGCTGTCGGACAAGCCGGTCCACGCCTACAGCCTCGGGCGCGAGCGCAACCTCGACGCCATCGAAATGGTCAAAATTGCGCGTGGGCTCGACGATGAGACGCTGGAGCGCGAGCCGTCGCTGTTCACGGTGATCAACTCGTCATCGCCATTAAGGCTCGACACGCCAATGCTGGAAGGCATTATCCAGATGGCGCGCCGCAACCAAGTGGTGGTGATGACGCCTTTCACCCTCGCTGGCGCGATGGCGCCGGTGACGCTCGCCGGGGCGCTGGCGCAGCAGCACGCCGAAGCGCTGGCGGGCCTCGTCCTGACCCAGGTCGCGCGGTCAGGCGCGCCCTTCATCTATGGCGGATTCACCTCAAACGTGGACATGAAGTCGGGCGCGCCGGCCTTCGGCACGCCCGAATATATGAAAACGGCGATCGTCGGCGGGCAGCTGGCGCGCCGGCTTGGCCTGCCTTATCGATCCTCGAACGCCAACGCCGCCAATTCGCTCGACGCCCAGGCGGCCTACGAAAGCGTGTTCTCGCTCTGGGGCGCGATTATGGGCGGCGTCAATTTCCTCATGCATGGCGCGGGCTGGATGGAGGGCGGGTTGCAAGCCTCGTTTGAGAAGATGGCGCTCGACGCCGATCTTCTGGCGATGGTCGCCGAGTTCTTGCGGCCGTTGCGCGTCGACGAGTCGGAGTTGGCGCTCGAGGCGATGCGGGAAGTTGGTCCCGGCGGGCATTTCTTCGGCGCCGAGCACACCCAGTCGCGCTATCGCACCGCCTTTTTCCCGCCCACCATCTCGGACTGGCGCAACTATGAGACTTGGCGGGAGGCCGGCTCACCGACAGCGGTGGACGCGGCCGAGCGCATTGTCGCCGATCGCCTGCGCGATTTCGTCGCGCCGGCGCTCGAGGCCGAACACCTCGAGGCGCTGACCGCCTTCGTCGCCCGCCGCAAGGAAGAAGGCGGCGCGCCGACCGACTTTTGAGCGCTCTCCCGCCCCTCGGCCAGTCCCGCGTGCGTTTGCACGCCGCTGTCGCCGCGATGTTCTTCGCCCTCGGTATCGGCGTCGGCCTTTGGGGCGGCGCCTCCGGCGCGATCTTGATCCGCGCCGGCGTCGACGCGGCGACGTTCGGTGTTCTCTTGACCGTCTATACCGGCGCCTATCTCATCGCGATGTCGGCGGGCGGTGCGCTCGCGCATCGTTTTGGCGTCGATCAAGCGCTCTCCGTCTCGGCGATCATGTTTGGCGCGGCGCTTTGCGCGCTCCTTAACGCCTCGAGCGAAGCTTGGGTCGCGATCACGCTGATCGTCGCGGGTTTCCTGGGTGGCGTCGTCGACCTCCTTATGAATGCAGAGGGCGCCCGGATCGAGCGCCGGCTCGGCCGCCCGATCCTGGCCCGGCTGCACGCCGCGGCATCGGCCGGAATGGCGCTCGGCGCGATCCTCGGCAGTTTGATCGCCGCCAGTACGGCGCCTTGGGCGGCCGGCATTCTTGCCGCGCTCGTGCTCGCGCTCGCCGGCGTCGCCTACCATTGGGCGGCGGGGGGTGACCCTCCCGTTCCGGCGCCGCTTGGGGCCTGGGGGCGAACCGGATTGTCCTTCGCGCCGGCTCTGATCGGGATTGGCGCCGTGGTCGGAGTCTCGATCGCAGCGGAACTCGCCGCGTCGTTGTGGTCGACGCTGCTGTTGCGCGAGGAAGCGCCGAAGCTGGCGGCGATTTCCGGTTTGGGGGCGGCGTTCTTTTCCACCTGTCAGGCTGCGTTGCGCTTCAACGCCGACGCGATTCGCGTTCACGTCAGCGACCTTCGCATCATCATCGCATCGTTCGCGATTGCGGCCTTGGGCTTCGCTCTGGTCAGCGTTCAGGCCGGATTCGCGGTGAGCGTTGCGGGCTTTGCCTTGATAGGGGTCGGCACGGGCCCTATCGTCCCGTGCGGCTTTGCGCTGGCCGCGCGCCAGCCGGCCGCCGGACCCGCGGTCGGACTCGCCTCCGCCTCGCTATTCAGCGCTTTGACTTGTTTGCCCGCGCCGCTGGCGACCGGGGCCATCGCGCAAGCTTTGTCGCTGCCGATTGCGTTCGCCGCCTTCGCAGTTGCCTTGGTGGCGACCGCCGCCGCCGTCTTTGCCGCCATGAGCCGGGTTGCGGTTTCACCCCGCAAAGTCTAAACCGCGCTGGTCTGACGCACCCAATCTGAGCATTGCCCTGGCGCGGCCGCTATTGCAGAGGCAGCACGGCTGGTGATTTGCGAACGGCGCAGCCCAACCCGGGGAATGCATGGCCAAAATCATGCCAGTCATCATGTGCGGCGGATCCGGCACACGCATGTGGCCGGAGTCGCGCGAAAGCCTGCCCAAACAGTTCATTCCCCTGATCGGCCAGCGCTCGACCTTTCAATCGATCGTTAGGGTGGTTAGCGACCCAGCTGTGTTCGATCCGGCGGTCGTCATCACCAATTTCGACTATCGCTTTCGGGTCGCCGAGCAATTGAGGGAGATTGGCGCCGAGGCGGTCATCCTGCTTGAACCGGATCGGCGTGACAGCGCCGCCGCTGTTGGCGCCGCGGCCGCATGGGCGGCGGCGCGCGATCCCAAGACAGTGGTCGCCGTGCTCGCCGCCGACCATGTGTTTGAGGGCGGTAAACAGTTCGCCGAGCTTTGCGCACAGGCTCACGCGGCCGCCTCGTCGGGCGAAATCGTCACCTTCGGCGTCACGCCTGACCACCCGGCGACCGGCTACGGTTACATCCACCCGGGCGCGCCGCTAGCGTCCGATCCACAAGTGCGCCGGATCGAGCGTTTCGTGGAAAAACCTGACGAAACACGCGCGCGCGCATTCATTGAAGAGGGCTATCTCTGGAACTCGGGCAATTTCGTCTTCCGCGCCGACGTCATGCTGGAGGAGCTTCAGCGTTTCGAGCCGGAGATCGCGGCGGCGACTGAGGCGGCGGTGTCAGCTGCGAAAAAGGACCTCGGCTTCTTCGTGCTCGACCAGGATTTCTTCGCCAATGCGCCGAAGACCTCAATTGACTACGCGGTCATGGAGCGAACCGACAGGGCGGTGGTGCTCACGGCTGATGTCGGATGGTCCGATGTCGGCGAGTGGTCGGCGGTCTGGCGGCTGAGCCCGCATGACGCTAACGGCAACAGCTTGCGTGGACGCGCAGTAGCCATTGATTCCTCGAACCTGCTGGTGCGCTCGGAAGAGCAATTGACCGCTGTTATCGGCCTGAAGGACGTGATCGTGATAGCCACGGGCGACGCGGTGCTGGTGGCCGACCGGTCACAGACGGACAAGGTTAAAAAACTTGTCGAGCGACTCAAGGCGCAGGGCCACCCGGAAGCGACCGAGCATCGGCGCAATTATCGGCCATGGGGCTATTATCAGAGCATCGACCAGGGCTCGCGCTACCAGGTCAAGCGCATTGTCGTGCGCCCTAGCGGCTGTCTTTCTCTGCAAAAGCATCGTCACCGCGCCGAGCACTGGGTGGTGGTGCGCGGGGCGGCCGAGGTTACGCTTGATGGCAAGGTCGAACACGTTCACGAGAACGAATCGATCTACCTGCCGATCGGCTCGACCCATCGGCTCGCGAATCCCGGCAAGATCGACCTCGAGCTGATCGAGGTTCAGACTGGCAGCTATTTTGGCGAGGACGACATCGTCCGCCTCGACGACATTTACGATCGGAAGTAAGGCGATGGCGGCGCAGTGAGCGCCGCCATGGAGGCTTAAACCTCTTCCCGCGAAGCTAAGCGGGCGATCTCGTGAATGTCGGCGCGGTCGATGCCGATGTCGTGCAGCTCGCGATCGGAATAGGCCGAAAGCTCCTGCAATACATGCCAATAGACGCGCCGGGCGCGCAGGAAACGAGTGAACATCTTCATGGCGGTGTCCTTTTGGTTGACCGCCCTCCTGTTGAGCCTCAGCGAACGAGGCGTAGGGGAATCGCTGCCTCTCCTAGACCATGCATAGCTAGGTTGCTGCGCTGCAAAAGTCAATGATGCAGCGCACACATAAATGTGAAAATTGCATGATGCTCCTGCCGATATTTGCTTTTCTAGGCACTTAAATGCAGAAAATGTTAACATTTTCACGTTTGACGCCGCTAAGGCATGCTGATGCAGCATACCACGGCTGCATGTCGGGCTGTCCTTGCGCCCATAGCCGATCGGTCTGGCCCCTTCGATGCGAATGCTGCAGCGACCTCGCTCTCGACCCCGCGTTCCCGAATAGGGGTTTGACAGCCGCGCCGGAGGCCTCTACGAGGGCGCACTTCAGGCGCGCTCTCGGCCAACGGGAGCGCGTTTGTCGTTTGACGCACCCGCGGCCTGAAGCCTTGCTCGGCTCAAGGCCTGTCGGCGCTCTTTGAGCGCAGAGGAGGGCGCGTTCCTCGTTGAACCTGGACTGACTTTAAGAGGAATCGCGATGACGAAGCGCGCGGAAGCGAAGTACAAAATCGATCGCCGGATGGGCGAGAACATCTGGAGGCGCCCTCGCAGCCCCTTCAACAAGCGTGAATATGGGCCGGGCCAGCACGGCCAACGGCGCAAGGGCAAGGCGACCGACTTCGGCACGCAGCTCAAGGCCAAGCAGAAGGTCAAGGGCTATTACGGCAATATTTCGGAGCGCCAGTTCCATAAATATTACGTCGAGGCGCGTCGCCTGAGGGGCGACTCGAGCGCCAACCTCATTGGCCAGCTCGAGCGTCGGCTCGACGCCCTGATCTATCGCGCCAAATTCGTGCCGACCGTGTTCGCCGCACGCCAGTTCGTCAACCACGGCCACATCAAGGTGAACGGGCGGCGGGTCAACATCGCCTCCTATCAGGTCAAGGTGGGCGATCTGGTCGAGATCAAGGAATCCTCGCGCCAAATGAACTTGGTGCTTGAGGCCAACGCCCTCGCTGAGCGGGACGTGCCCGACTATATCGAAGTCGATCACGCCAAGGGCACGGCCAAGCTCACCCGCGTTCCTGGGCTCTCCGAGGTGCCGTATCCGACGCACATGGAGCCGAACCTGGTCATCGAATTCTACTCGCGGTGACAATTCGCCCGGGGCTCGCCGAAGCGAGCCCCACTGCTATTCAGCCGCTGCCAGGACCTTAGGTCGCAAGAGATTTCGCTAGTCTCCCGCCCGCGCTATGGGCCGGCGGAAGGCGGACGCACAACCGCCAAACCTTCAGGATTCCATGCCGATCTCTCGCCCCGGAACCGCGGGCCTCGGCGTCGTCCTCTATGTCGGCGGCGTAGCTCTGTTCGCGGTCAACGACGCGCTCGGCAAATGGCTGGTCGCAGACTACGGCGTCGGTCAATTGATGATGCTGCGCTCGATCGGCGCCGGCGTCGTGCTGGCGCCGATGATCCTCTCGCGGCGCATCGATTTCATCGATCCGCGCCAGCTCGGGCTGCAGGTCGTGCGCGTCCTGTGCGCGGCGGTGGATACGTTCGCCTTCTATTACGCGACGCGCACAATGCCGCTCGCCGACGTCATGACCTTCTATATGGCGACGCCGCTCATCGTCACGGCGCTGTCGGCGCCGCTGCTCGGCGAGAAGGTCGAGCGCTTTCGCTGGATCGCCGTCCTTATCGGCTTCGTTGGCGTCCTGATCGCGTTGCGGCCCTCGCCGCAGATGTTCTCCCATGCCGCGCCAATCGCGCTGTTCGGAGCGACAACCTTCGCGCTCAGCCAGACGATCACCCGAAAGCTTCGGGGCGTCCACTGGCTGCCGCTTGTCCTTTGGCAGTTTGTCGGCGGCGGCCTGATCGGGGCCGCGACCGTTCCATGGGGCTGGACGACGCCCACTCTTTTCGACCTCGGTCTCATGTTCCTGGTCGGCGCCGTATCGATGACCTGTTTCATCTTCATCGTCCGGGCGCTCGCGCTGGCCCGCGCCGCGGTGCTCGCGCCGTTGCAATATTCGGCGATCCTGTGGGCCGCGATCCTGGGTTGGCTGATCTGGCGCGACGCCCCGACGCTGCCGATCATCGTCGGCAACGCCATCATTATCGGCAGCGGGCTCTACGTGGCGGCGCGCGGCAAGATGGTCGGCGACGCGGTGGAGTGAGGCTCTACGGCCGCTGGGGTCCGTTAATTTTTTGTAAAGCATCCGATGCCATGGAGAGCGCCGTTGGGTAAGGGGACGCTTTATGGCGGGGCAAGGAACCGTTCCAACCGTAGGGAGCATTCTCCTCGCACTGTTGCTTTGCGGGCTTCTGGGAGTTCTTGGGCAGGGCATACGCGCGATCGTCGGGCTGAAGAACGCCGGCGCGCTCAACTCAACGACGCCGTCCGAACAGGCTGAGTTCAGCCTGGCCTATTTCGTCCTGAGCTTGATGATCGGATTCATCGCCGGAATTCTCGCGGGAATCGCGCTCAATCTCGAAAACATTATCACGGTCGATGCCAGCAACTGGAAGCTCATGCTGGGAATTGCCGGATCCGGCTATGTCGGCGCGGATTTCATCGAAAATACGATGTCGGTCGTCATCCCGGGGACGAGGACCGTCGGGACAAAGGCTCCCCTTCCCCCCGCTCCCGTCCCGCGCCGTCCCACGATTGTCTCGCCGCCTCCGCAGCCGGACGATGGCGCGACCGCTCTGGCCGCCGCGATGAGAATTGTTTGTCCGGAGGCGAATGCGGCGCTGTGGGTTCCGGCTCTCACCTCAGCGTTTGAAAAGTTCGACTTTTCTAGTGACCGGCGCCGCGCAGCCGCCATGGGCCAGTTTCTGGTGGAGGCGGGTTCGGCGTTAAACGAGATTGTCGAAGACCTCGATTACACCCCCGACCGAGCTTGTCAGGTGTGGCCGGCGCTGTTTCCCACGCCGGCGGCGGCGGAACCTTATTGCAGTGATCGGCGACGATTTGCGGATTTCGTCTACGCCAATGTCAACGGCAACGGCGACGCAGCAAGCGGCGATGGTTACCGCTTTCGCGGACGCGGCCTCATTCAGCTCACCGGGCGCGATGAATATACCGCCTTCGCCCGAGCGATCGGCAAGACAGCCGAGCAGGCTGCGGAGTTTTGCGACACGACCGAAGGCGCGGCCTCTTCCGGCTGCTGGTATCTGGCCAGCAACGGCTGCTTGGCCTTGGCCGACCAATGGGACATCGACGCGATCACTCGCCGCGTCAACGGCGACGCTATGGAGGCCGAGGGACTAAGACGGCAATATTCGGACGAGATGGTCAGCCGCCTGCGTCAACACGCGGCAACGGTCGCCCAGGGCTAACCGGCCACTGTTGTTTTCTCGCTATCTGCGCCGCTCTTCCAGGCCGCCCCGTTCTTCGCTACGCGCAAGCGAAACTCAACCCTCGCCTTAAGCCCCATCGCGGGTTGCGGGCCATGCGCCCGAGAACGTCTTGCCCGCGGTGTCCTCGGCCTCGACGCGAAACGTCTTGGCACCGCTGGGCTTGAAGGTGAAACGAAAATTGGGGTCCTCGGAGATCGATATGCCGGCAGCCATCGAGAAAACGAGATCCTGTCCCTGATAGACCGCGAGCTTGTCGATATAGCGCGACGGCGTGTAAAGGCGGGTCACCTGATCCATCTGCAGACCGGAATTATTGGGATGGCGGATCATTAGGAGCGCCTCGTTCGGCGCTTCGGGGGTTGCCGGCAGGATGCGGAACTTCATCTGGCCAAGCGTCGCCAACGCTTCCTCCATGCTCTTGGCCATCGGCGCTGAGCACCCGCCAGACGCCTTGATGAAACGGGTCGCCATATGGAGCGAGCCGTCGCTGAGTTCCGCGAGCACGCGAACGTTGGTGTAGGAATTGACCCGCGCCCGGGTCGAAATGCGCGTGTCGCCCGCCTTCTCCCCGAGAGTGAAGACAGCCGCGAGCGGCACCGGATTCTGATCGATGACGAGCGTCAGCTTGACGACGCGACGCGGGTCTCCTTCCGGCAGTTTGGCCGAAAACGACATTGGCACCAGCGCCGCGTCATCGGCGCGCTCCGGCGCCTCGAACTTGACCAGGTTTTGGTCCTCTACGATCGGCGCATCTTTGAAAAACATCCGCGCGAGGTCGGGCCAGGAATCGGGTTCCTGGTCGTCTTCAGCGAAAGCGCGGCCGCCCGTCGCACAGAGGAATGCGAGGCTGGCTAGGGTCTGTCGTCGGTTAAGCGTGCGCGCCATTGAAGCGCCTCCGTCCAATCTCGGTCCGTCTACTGGTCCCATTCGTATTCCGAATAGGCCGCCGTTGCGTTGCGCGCATTATAGTCGTCAAAAAGCCGCCAGTCATCCCGCTGCGATTGTCCGGCCGATTTATCGGCCGCTTCGACGGGCTCGCCTTTGGCGATCGACGTCTTCACGTCCTTCGCGAGGCGGTCGAAATAGGCTCGCTCGCTGTCGAGCGCTTGTGGCCAGGGGAGGCCGACGGGACCGTGGCCGGGAATGACGCGCACGGCTGGAACCTGCGCCAGTGCGGGGAGATCGACAAGCCAGCCCTTCAAAGAGCCGTCGATGATCGGCAGATGCTTTACAAAGACGAGGTCGCCGGCGAACAGCGTCCGCGTGGCCGTGTCGAGAACAGTCAGGTCGCAATCGGTGTGGGCCGGCGGCCACGCCTGCAATTCCAGAGTCCGTCCGCCAAGATCCAGCGTCAAACGATCGGCCACGGTCAAGGTTGGCGGAATGAGTCTTCACCTGGTCGACGAGCTTGTCGCCAATGATCCGGCGAAACGCCTTGAGGTAGAATGGGCCGCGCATCGCCAAGGCTCGCGGCAGATTGTGGTGGCCGACGAAGGTCGCCCCGATCCCGTCGAAAGCGGCGTCGCCGAAGACGTGATCGGGATGCTCATGGGTATTGATGACATAGAGGATGGGTTTATCCGTGTGGGCGCGGATGGCGGCGAGCAGCCGTTCGCCGATCGGCACGCTGCCGCCGGTGTCGACGACCGCCACGCCCTTGTCGCCGATCACAAAGCCGATATTGGCGATATCGCCAAGGTTCTCTTCGCTCATCAAGGCGATTTCGCCGGTGTGGACGAAGACGCCCGGCTCGACTTCCTGGACGGGTAGGGGGGAGAGCGCGTCGCCCCACAACGCGCTTGGCGCCGAGAAGGCGAGGGCGGCGATGAGGCCGCCGAGCAGCCAACGCATGTGCGCGAATCCGAAGTGTTGCGGGGGCTTTCTTATGGCGTCACTGTCATGGCCGGGCTTGTCCCGGCCATCCACGAAGGCGAGGCGAGTCAACTGTTCAGTTCGAGATTGAGGTTCCGCCATTCGGGATTTATGGCGAGGATCAAGCGAACCTTCCAGGTGCGAGACCAATGCTTCATGTTGCTCTCACGCTGGATCGCTGCTGTGATGTCCTCATGACATTCATACCACGCCACCCGCCTGAGCGCATACCGCTTCGTGAAGCCCACACAGAGCCCTTCGCGATGCTCATAGGTGCGGCGAGCGAGGTCTGCGGTGACACCGGTGTAGAGCGTGCCATTGGGGCGGTTTGTCATGAGGTAGACCCAGCCGCCGCGTATCCGCTCGACCGTATGTCAAACGCCGCCTGCTGCAAAGACGTGGATGGCCGGGACAAGCCCGGCCATGACCTCACGGGCTCTGAGGCGCCGCAACCAGAATGTAGGAGTCTGAGAGACGGCAAGCGCTTCACGACCGCTGCGGCAGGCTCTAGCGCTGAACAGACCAACAGGTACGCCCGCCGCTTTGCGATGGCGAGAACCAATCTGCGGTCGGCCGTCGTCGCGGCCCTCGGCTTCACTCTCCTTGCGTCGTTCGTGGCGGCGGCCGGCGATGCGCCGCCTGAGCCCGATTCCTATCGGCAGAGCGACTACCGTGCGCCAACCCCGGCGAGCCTGAAGGGCGCGCGGGTGCTTACGACAGAGGAAGTGGCGGCGATGTGGCGCGCGGGCGGAGCCGCTTTCATCGACGTCCTGCCCCAGGCCCCGCGTCCCAAAAATTTGCCAGCCGATGTCGTTTGGCGGGATAAGCCTCGGTCCGACATCCCGGGCAGCCTGTGGCTCCCCGATACCGGCTACGGCGAACTTGCTCCCGTCATGCTCGACTATTTTCGGCGCGGGCTCGACAAGGCTTTGGACGGCCGCTCGCGTCCCCTCGTGTTCTATTGCCTCAAGGACTGCTGGATGTCCTGGAACGCGGCGAAGCGTGCGCTAGCGTTGGGCTATTCCAATGTCGCCTGGTATCCGGAGGGTTCCGACGGCTGGGCGGCAGCCGGCCTGCCAGTCGAGAAGCGCGCGCCAGAGCCGCGACCATAACAGGGCGGCTCGGCCTGAAGCCCGAGCGACTTTGCGCTAGCGTGCGCGCTTTCCTATAGAGCGCAGGCATGGCTGACTTGGAACCGATTTCCTATTCTGACGCGAAGCTTCGCTCGATCCTCGAGCGGGTTAAGACCATCGCGCTTGTCGGCGCGTCGGCGAACTGGAACCGGCCGAGCTACTTCGTGATGAAGTACCTGCAGGGCAAAGGTTATCGCGTGATCCCCGTCAATCCGGGGATAGCCGGCAAGCCTCTGCTCGGCGAGATGGCTTATGCGTCGCTGCGCGACATCCCGGACAAAGTCGACATGGTCGACGTGTTCCGCCGGTCCGAGGACGCGGCCCCCATCGTCGCCGACGCCATCGCCATCGGGGCGAAGGTCGTGTGGATGCAACTTGGCGTGCGCGACGACGAGGCGGCGAAGACGGCGGAGGCGGCCGGGCTCGAAGTGATCATGAACCGCTGTCCGAAGATCGAGTTCGGGCGGCTCGGCGGCGAATTGTCGTGGAGCGGCGTCAACAGCGGCATCATCCAGAACCACCCGCCGGCCGCGCCGCTGCAACGCCGGACCAAGGCCCCCCAGGCGCCGCCGCGCAATCTCGAATATGGCTTCGAGACCCGCGCCATCCATGCCGGCGCGGCGCCCGATCCGACGACGGGCGCGCGTTCGACCCCGATCTATCAAACCACGGCCTACGTGTTCGACGACGTCGACCACGCCGCCTCGCTCTTCAACCTGCACAATTTCGGCTACATCTATTCGCGGCTGACCAACCCGACCGTGTCGGTGCTCGAAGAACGCATCGCGGCGCTCGAAGGCGGCCGCGCCGCGGTCGCCGCCTCTTCAGGGCACGCGGCGCAGTTCCTGACCTTCTTCACGCTGATGGAGCCGGGCGACGAATTCGTCGCGTCGCGCAACCTTTATGGCGGCTCGCTCACCCAATTCGGTCTCTCATTTAAAAAACTTGGCTGGACCTGCCATTTCGTCGATCCAACCGACCCCGAGAATTTCCGCAGAGCCCTGACGCCCAAGTGCAAGGCGATCTTCATCGAGAACCTCGCCAATCCCGGGGGGGTCGTCGTCGACATCAAGCGCGTCGCCGATGTCGCGCATGAGGCGGGCCTGCCGC
The DNA here is from genome assembly GCA_963775405.1 of uncultured Alphaproteobacteria bacterium. Taxonomy (GTDB): domain Bacteria; phylum Pseudomonadota; class Alphaproteobacteria; order Rhizobiales; family Beijerinckiaceae; genus Roseiarcus. The sequence goes on along the minus strand of CAVZJI010000025.1, from coordinate 90,247 downwards.
TGATCGTCGACAACACCTTGGCCACCCCGTACCTCTGCCGGCCGATTGAGCACGGCGCCGATATCGTCGTGCACTCGACCACCAAGTTCCTCGCGGGCCACGGCAATTCGCTCGGCGGCGTGGTGGTCGAATCGGGCAAGTTCGACTGGTCGCAAGGAGGCCGTTTTCCCTCGCTAACCGAGCCGGAGCCCGCCTATCACGGGCTCAGGTTTTTCGAGAATTTCGGCGATTTCGCCTTCACCATGAAGGCGCGAGCGGTCGCCTTACGCGACTTCGGCCCGGCGCTCGCGCCGATGAACGCATTCCTAACGATCACCGGCGTCGAAACCCTCCATGTGCGGATGGAGCGGCATGTCGAGAATGCCCGCAAGGTCGCGGAATTTCTCGCGAAGCACCCTAAGGTCGCCTGGGTGTCGTACGCGAGCCTGAAGAACAGTCCGTATTTTGGGCTCGCGCAAAAATACCTGCCGAAAGGCGCGGGCGCCGTTTTCACCTTCGGCGTCAAAGGCGGGTTCGAGGCCGGCGTCAAGCTGGTCGAGGGCGTGCGCCTGTTCTCACATCTGGCGAATATCGGTGACACGCGAAGCCTGATCCTGCATCCGGCCTCGACCACGCACCGCCAGCTCTCCGACGAGCAGCGGGCCGCCGCGGGGGCCGGCGATGATGTTGTCCGGCTCTCGATCGGCCTCGAAACGGCCGATGATCTGATCCGCGACCTCGATCAGGCGCTGGGAGTCTAGCGCAAGTGACTCGGGCCGCGAGTTTGCCTAATGGGGGATCGAGGCGGTCAGTACAAGGCGCCGCGACTCGCAAAGCTCGTAGCCTGGACTAGCGGAGAAAATCGCTGCACTTTTGCACTTCGCCCGCGCCCCAGGGCTGGATCGGAACCGCAGAGGTCGAGTTCTTCGGCGAGCCTTCGACCAGCTTGTCGCTATAGCTCATATAAACCAAGATGTTGCGTTTCGCGTCGCAGCCCCTAACGATTTGCATCTTTTTGAAAAAAAGCGACCGGCGTTCACTGAAAACCACATCGCCCTGGGAGAACTTGTCCTTGAATTTAATCGGGGCGTATTGACGGCAAGCGAGCGAGACATCCGACGTTTGTTCGGCCAAGCCCAGCGCGCCGGAGACGCCGCCTTTTTCTGGCGTTGTGTAGTGGCAGGCTACCCCCTCGACCACTGGGTCATCAACGCCATAAACGGCCAATTTATCGTTCGGCGTTAGAAGCTTGAACGTTGTCGATTTGCGAAAGATCAGGTCTGGGTCGGTCGACTGAGCGTTCACGGCCGAGATCGCGGCCAGCGCCGCGAGGCTCGCGGCGGCCGCCCGCCAAACGTGCCTTGCCATGGTCTTCCATCCTTTGGGATTGCGGTCGCTTCTCGCGGGGCCGATCGCGCCCAGTCCACTTAAGCGCGGCGCGCGACATGACAAGGGCGATTCTGCAGCGCTTGAGCTTGTCGAAGGTTGCAAGGGATAGCCTAGAAACTGAAGGATGGTTGCGCCGCTTCTGGCGACCCGAGGCGAACGCCCTCCAGTTCGAGCATGCGCATCTTCGTTTTCGAGCCGCCGGGCGCGGAGAAACCGCCGATCTTGCCGCCCGCGGCCAGCACCCGGTGACAGGGAATGATCAAGGGCATGGGATTTTTGGCCATCGCCTCGCCGACGTCGCGCGCCCTTTCGCGGCCGGCGCCGACCTCCTTCGCCAGCCCGCCATAGGTGGTCGTGCGCCCCCAGCCGACCCGGCGGAGGGCGTCGTAGATTTGCACAAAGAACGCATCCTGGCCCGTGAGATCGAGCTGAACCCGCGAGAAGTCGATTTCCTCGCCCGCAAAGTAACGCTTCGCCGCCTCGACAACCGCCGCAACTCCTTCTGGCGGCGAGCCCGGTCCCGCGTTGGGAGCGCGGCGGCAGATCAACCTTTCTGCGGCTTCGGCGGCCTTCGTCGGCAATTGAAAGCGCGCGACCCCTGCATCGCTCCATGCGATCGCGCAGAAGCCCATGGCATTCTCGAAGACATGATAGTGCTGGGCGTCCTGGCTCATTGCACCGCTTCCGGTCAGTCACCCCGGGAACATGCGCTCGTCCAGCCGCAAATTCAACCCGATTCCTGCCTTCGCATTCACAGCCTGGACAAAGCCTCGCGCCTCACCCGCCGGGACGCATCATATCGGCGAGCGCGTTGCGCATTGAGGTGCTGGGCACCCCGAACAGTCCGCCATAGGGCTCGTCCATATCAAGGATGACAAAGACCGCGATCGTGATCGATAGGGCGCACAAAACCGTCATTGTCGTCACCATTGCGTTGGGCCGCGCCGTCAAGCCAAAAGATCCGAACAGGATCGAAAGCCAGATCACCAGCACCCAGTAAAATGGCGGCGAGAAAGAGGGACGCGCGCCCTCGATCACTTTCCACCTGGCGTTCAGCAAATCGCCATATTGTTCAACGCACGCCGCCAGCTGGGTCCTGTGGAATCCGTCTGTCGGCTGAAGCCCGTTAACGCCGCGTCCGACCTCGCTCAACACATCGGACAAGAGCGGCGATTCCCCGATCTCGGCATCTTGGCCGGATCGGGAAAAGCGACGTCGACAGGACGCGGCTCGTCAGGCCACGTGCTGGCGATCACCGCGGCGACATATCTGCGCAATTGCTCGCGAATGGCCGCCGTCTCGGGACCATAATCGCGCAGGCAGCGGTCGAGTTGCGCCAGTTGCGCGGCGTCGTCGCCACGAGCGCTATAAGCGGCGTCGAACCCAGCCTTGACCGAAGTCGTGAGAAGACCGAGCACGATGGCCGTGAAGGTCACCAGCAGCGTGATCATGAGCTGCACCAGCGCGATGGACTCGGACGACCGGTGCTTCTCGGATAAGCGGGAATGAATGAAGAAGCCGATCGCGGCGCTCACGCACATGGCTGCGAACACGACGAGGGCATAGATTGGGTCTTGCATGGTCGGCCTGCCGCTAAAATCGCGCCGGCCGGCGCAGCAGAAACCTCAGCCGCGCCGGTCGAGGGCCACCGCGCCTCGAGTCGGACGCGGCGTCAATAGCCGCCGCCTCCGTGTCGGTAAGCAAAATCGATCCCGGCCTGGACTTCTCCCATCGCGTGTTCGATGAGGCGCATGGCCCGCTCGCGATGGCCGCCCTTGTTCGGCGTCGCCGCCTGCAAGGACTGCAGCGCGGCTCCGAGCGCGGACAAGGCGCGCTCCATATTGCCCTGATAGGCCAAAGTCGGGGTCGCTGTGAGCGCCAGCGCGGAGCCCGACGGCGCCGGCGGTCGCAAGCCGGACCATGTCTCGGCGGGAAGGGGTGGAGGTCATCGTTCCCTATTCCTTTCTGATCGGGGGCGGAGGGGATGCCGTTCGGCTCGGGTGTCCTTTCGCGTCGCCGGCCAATTCCTTTATCCTAGAATCCCCTGAGAGATTAAAAGTTCGTCGAGCCGCCGCCTCCCGGACGACGTAGCGTAACCTGTTGACAACGACAGGAGAGCTCCAGCCTCGATCCAATCGAGACGGCAAAGCTTCTGCGCTTGCCCTTTCGCCCGCCCGTGAATCGCCCCATATTACGCCCAATGCCCGCTCCCCGAAAATCCGCCGCCCGGACCGAAGTCCAAGGCCTCTCGGCCGGAGGTCCATCCGCTCGGCGAGCATCTCGCCGAGCTGCTCAATCCCGCTCTGGTTGTGCCCAAGACGCAAGGGTTCGGCGAAGCCCCGCAACCCAGGTTCGAGACGCCCCGCGCCGGAGAGCCACCCGCGCGGCCTGACCGGCGCGGCGGTAACGGCCGATTCGCTCAAAGCGCTCTTGGAAGAGGGCGACCCGAACATCCGCAACCGGCCCCCGTGGCTGCCGCACCGGCCGCCGCGGCCGGACAAGTCCGAGGGCGGGCGGCGCTTTCGCGTCGTGTCCGAATTCGAGCCGCAGGGCGACCAGCCGCAGGCGATCGAGGAAATCGTGAAGGGCGTTCGCGCCCAGGAGCGCGACCAGGTGCTGCTCGGCGTCACCGGTTCGGGCAAGACCTTCACCATGGCCAAGGTGATCGAAGCGACCCAGCGCCCGGCGCTGGTCCTCGCGCCCAACAAGACGCTGGCCGCGCAGCTCTACGGCGAGTTCAAGAGCTTCTTCCCCGACAATGCGGTCGAGTATTTCGTCTCCTACTACGACTATTACCAGCCCGAAGCCTACGTGCCCGCGCACCGACACCTATATCGAGAAGGAATCCGACATCAACGAGCAGATCGACCGCATGCGCCATTCCGCAACGCGGGCGCTGCTCGAGCGCGACGACGTCATCATCGTCGCCTCCGTGTCCTGCATCTACGGCATCGGCTCGGTCGAGACCTATACCGCGATGACCTTTTCCCTGAAGCTCGGCGACAAGGTCGACCAGCGCCAGCTCGTCAAGGATCTCGTCGCGCTGCAGTACAAGCGCGTGCAGGCCGGCGATTTCTCGCGCGGCCTTTTCCGGGTGCGCGGCGACACGATCGAAGTGTTCCCGGCCCATTATGAGGACCGCGCTTGGCGCATCGGGATGTTCGGCGACGAGATCGAGTCGATCGTCGAGTTCGATCCGCTGACGGGCGTGAAGACGCAGGACCTCGAGTTCGTCAAAATCTACGCCAATTCGCATTATGTGACGCCGCGCCCGACGCTGCTGCAGTCGATCGAGGGGATGAAGCTCGAGCTCAAAGGGCGCCTGGATCAGCTGCATGCGCAAGGGCGCCTCTTGGAAGCGCAGCGGCTCGAGCAGCGCACGTTGTTCGATCTGGAAATGCTGGAGGCGACCGGCTCCTGCGCGGGCATCGAGAACTATTCGCGCTATCTGACGGGCCGCAGGCCCGGCGAGCCGCCGCCGACTTTGTTCGAATATCTGCCTGACAATGCGCTCGTCTTCACCGACGAGAGCCATGTGACGATCCCGCAGATCGGCGGCATGTATCGCGGCGACTATCGGCGCAAGGCGACGCTTGGCCGAGTATGGCTTCCGCCTGCCGTCGTGCATGGACAATCGGCCGCTCCGGTTCGAGGAATGGGAGGCGATGCGGCCGCAGACCGTGCATGTCTCGGCGACGCCCGGGCAAATGGGAAATGGAGCAGACGGAAGGCGCGTTCGTCGAGCAGGTGATCCGCCCGACCGGCCTCATCGATCCGCCGGTGGAAATCCGCCCGGCGCGAAGCCCAAGTCGACGACCTGCTGAGCGAGGTCAAGGAGGTCGCGCGGCGCGGCTATCGCACGCTGGTGACGGTGTTGACCAAGCGCATGGCCGAGGACCTGACCGAATATCTGCATGAGAATGGCGTGCGCGTGCGCTACATGCATTCCGACATCGACACGATCGAGCGCATCGAGATCATCCGCGACCTGCGCCTCGGCGCGTTCGACGCGCTGGTCGGCATCAACCTTCTGCGCGAAGGCCTCGACATTCCCGAATGCGCGCTCGTCGCCATCCTCGACGCCGACAAGGAAGGCTTCCTGCGCTCCGAGACCTCGCTCGTGCAGACCATCGGCCGCGCCGCGCGCAACGTCGACGGCAAGGTCGTGCTCTACGCCGATGTGGTCACCGGCTCGATCACGCGCGCCATGGAGGAGACCGCGCGGCGGCGCGAGAAGCAGAACGCCTATAACGAAGCCCACGGCATCACCCCGTCCTCGATCCGGCGCGGCATCCAGGACATTCTGGGCTCGGTCTACGAGGCCGATCACGTGACGGTCGACATCGGCCTCGCCGATGGTCCGGCCATCGGCCACAATCTGCAAGCGACGATCGCCGATCTCGAGAAGCGGATGAAGGAAGCGGCGGGCAATCTCGAATTCGAGGAGGCGGCCCGCATGCGCGACGAGATCAAGCGCCTGCAATCGGTCGCGCTCGCAATCGGCGACGACCCGATGGCGCGCCAGATGGACATCGAGGCGACGGCCGGCTCTTACGCCGGCGAGCGCCCCTTCGGCCGCGCCGCCAACCTGCCCTCAACAAGGCCCCGCAAACCCACCGACGCCGACATGGGGCCGCACAATTGGGGCGGCGGCGAAGCGCGGCCGAAGGGCGGGGAAGATGAGGGGGCGGAGGAGGGGGTAAACCCATTTCCGAGGTTGTCGAGGTAGGAGTAAGGAAAGGATGGTGAATTATGCTTGTGTCACCGTAATCCTGCGTAATCCTGAATTATGCTTGTGTCACCGTAATCCCCCCCCCCCGCCTAGGTAAATTGTAATTAAGCAAGTGTCACCGATTTTCACAACCTTCAGCCACCGATTTAGCCCAGTCATCGCCAGTCATCGCGGAAACGAAAGCTATCGCGGCTTAGCTGGTCATTGGATGTGCGGCGCCGTTCTGCACCAGCGCGCGGGAACTGTCGGCCATAATCGACTTCCAAGGGCATTTGGCTTTTTCGAGGTCGCCCTCTAATATACCACTTGACCAAGCCAAATGTTTTTCCGGCGAGTTCCAACTGAACGTACCATCGGCGTTGAGTTGCCCAAGCGTATTGCGCTGATCATAAAGTGCCACGGTACACTTTTGCACGGCTCCGTCAGCCCTTATAACGAAATGATTTGGCGATGCCGCATAGCAACATTGGATAGATGCTAATTCGTATTCCCTCACGGCCTCAGGATTCGCGAGCCGATCCCTGACCGCGCGAAAATTTGTTAGGGCAAGTCTGAGAGGCAAGGTTTTGACCAGACCAGTTATTCTTAACGGTTTCAAGGAGAATAACAAATCTGTTGTCGCCCGAGAACTCACTGTTAAGATAATCAATAAGCTCACATATGCTAACAAATTGTATACATGGAGTGTGAAACTTCGCAGTATTATTTGAAATTGCTCATTGTTCTCGCGCGTCGACTTATATTTCGAGCTAATGGTTTCAAAGCTGCCGCCTTTATTATGTAATAATCCTAGTTTTATTGTGTTACTTGTTCCATGCCGTCGAGGCTAATTTGAAATCGCGACGCCAACACCTCGCGAGCATCGAAATCGTGCAACGTCCAATAAATATCGTTGTACTCTTGCTACTAGAAAAAACGATATTAAACTTCTCAGAAAGTATATTGGCGAATTTGGTCAATTCTACAACTTTTTCGCACTGAAGTAATGGCTACTCCGCCAAACCATTCTATGGTAAGTCGCTTCAGTTCACTCGAGCGAGTGATAATTAAATTCTTGAGACCGCCAATAACTAACTCCGTCATTCGCTTATTTGGGAATTCTTCATAGCAATCGACGCATCGAAAGTTGCATTTTTCAGTACGAAATCAGGTTAGACCAAAAACACGAGAATCAAGTCCTAGGTCTCGAACTTTCTCGATGGCGGACGACTGCATGAATTTTGCCTTTCATGCGGCTTCTTTAGAAGCAAACTCCTCCGTTCGTTGGGCAGATTATGCCACCGGCGTCGAGCGGTGTAGCATCGCGGGTACTCTGTTGGCAACAGGCTGAGAAAATGTAGCGCTGTCCACAGTCACACGACGGTTTCTTCAACTTTGAGGGCAGCGGGATCGATTTTTCAATTGAGGAAAAGAGAATCATCGGGCTTGAGGGTTCCTTGCAGCCAATGTCGTAAGGCCCGGGCTCGTGATGCTGGTGGAGTTTCCAGTGACAGTTAAATGCGATCCGTTTACTGAGATATCAGTCATCGGCAGGTCCTTTCCTAACGCACTTAGCGCGACTGCGAGCACCGGCGCGCCAATTGCCGGCCTGGCTCGTCTCTTGACACAGAAAGAGCAGTCCGCGGTATTACGGGGCGGATTACGGTGACACTTGATTACGGTGGGATTACGGTGACGCTTGGGATTACGGTGACACTTGCATAATTCGGGGATTACGGTGCTCTGGATTACGGTGACACATGCATATATTCGCCATTTTAGTGGGTTGCGGATTACCGGTGCCGGGGATTACGCGGGGGGGGATTACGGTGACACTTGGATTACGGGATTACGGTGGATTACGGTGACACTTGCATATTTCCTGTATTCTGCGATAGCTTTGCCTCTCGTCCCTCCGGAGCAGATCCATGGCGCGGATCGGCCGGTTTGTCGTTCCTACCTTCCTCACCACGTGACCCAGCGCGGCAACCGGCGCGAGCGGGTGTTCTTTTCCGACGCCGACTACGAACTCTATCGCGATCTGCTTCGCGAGGCCTGCGCGCGCGAGACGGTCGCGGTGTGGAGCTATTGCCTGATGCCCAACCACGTCCATCTCATCCTGGCGCCTGCGACGCCCGAGGGGCTTGGCCGGGCGCTGGGCAAGGCGCACCGGCGCTATTCGGCCTTCGTCAACGCGCGCAACCGGGTGACCGGCCATCTTTTCCAGGCGCGCTTTTCCTCGGTCGTCATGGATGAGGACCACCTGATGGCGGCGGCGCGCTACGTCGCCATGAATCCGGTCAGGGCGCGGCTCGTCGAGCGCGCGGAGGACTGGCCGTGGTCGAGCGTGCGGGCGCATCTGGCCGGGCGGGACGACGGGCTGGTCGAGGTCGGCGCGCTCCTGTCGCGCAGCGGGGGCCGCTTCGCCGATCTGATCGCCGACGAACCGGCCCCGGCGCTCATCGCCGCCTTGCGCGCCGCCGAGACGATCGGCCGCCCTCTCGGGGACCCGCCGTTTCTCGACCGGCTCGCCGCGCTCGTCGGGCGCGATCCGCGGCCGCGAAAGCGCGGCCGCAAGCCGCGGCTTGCGGGTGAGGCCGCGGACTGACGCCGGCGCGTCAGCAAAGCCGGACGAGGAAACCGGGAAACCGGGAATTATGCATGTGTCCCCGATTACCGGCCCGATTAGTTACCTGCCCCGATTACCGGGCCGATTACGCGGTCCCCGATTACCGCCGATTACGCGATCCCGATTACCGATTACGCCCGATTACGCCGATTACGCCCGATTACCCCTTCTTGAGGCAGCGACCTCCGGACGGGAACGGCTATGACGACAATTGATTGCGGAAAAAGAGAAATCAAGTTATGCTCGCCCCATGAACAATCCTGCGCTTCCGCATGTCCCGACGCTGTCGCCCGCCCGCGGGGCAAAAGGACGCGCGAAATTTTTTTCCAACGAAAATCCCGTGTAACCTATTGAAAACGCTCGTTTCACACGAGAGAATCCAAGGAAATCCAAGCTTTTCCAACCCCCAAAAACGGGGGCTTTCGCGGCCAAAAGGGCGAGGAGCCAAGAAAACCCAAACGGCGCGACAAAACCACATGTCAATCCTGTCGATGGCGCGGGAAAGGCTTGGTTCCCTCCACCTCGCCGCCCCACCAGGTGATCAGCCGCGCGCCGCGCTGGTCGCGGACGTAGATCCACAGCCAGTTGAGCGCGACGCTCAGCCGGTTGCGGACGCCGATCAGAAAGTAGATGTGGGCGAAGCCCCACAGCCACCAGGCGAGCGCGCCCTTGAGCTTGATCCAGCCGAAGTCGATCACCGCCCGCCGCTTGCCGATCGTCGCCAGGTCGCCGGCGTGCTTGTAGTGGAAAGGCGGCGGGGGGGGCGCGCCGCGGAGCCGGGCGCCGATGACCTTGGCGACGTAGACGCCCTCCTGCTTGGCGGCCGGCGCTATGCCGGGAACTGGCCGCCCATCGGAGCGAAGGACGATCGCCGCGTCGCCGATAGCGAAAATCTCATGCTGTCCCGGGACCGTCAGGTCGGGTTCAACCTTGACGCGCCCTACCTTGTCCGCCGGCGCGTCGAGCCAGAGCGCGGCGGGCGAGGACTGAACGCCAGCGGCCCAGATGATCGTCGCCGCAGCAAGCGGCTGGCCGCCGAAGACGACTCCTTCGGCGCTGCATTCCGAGACCGCCTGTCCGAGCACGACCTCGACACCCAGCTGCTCCAGCGAATGTTTAGCGTAGCTTGACAGGTCCTCGGCGAAAGCCGGCAGGACGCGCGGACCGGCCTCGATCAGGACGATGCGCGCCTCACGCGTGTCGATGTGGCGGAAATCGGCGGGGAGCGTAGACTTCGCCAGCTCAGCGATCGTGCCGGCGAGCTCGACTCCTGTCGGGCCGGCGCCGACGATGACGAAGGTCATCAGCGCCCCGCGCTTCTGCGTGTCGGCTTGGCCCTCCGCCTCTTCGAAGGCGAGAAGAATGCGGCCGCGTATGGTGGTCGCGTCCTCGAGCGTCTTGAGGCCGGGCGCGAACGGCTCCCAGGCGTCATGGCCGAAATAGGCGTGCCGCGCGCCGGTCGCCAGCACAAGCGTGTCGTAGCGAAGCGTCGAGCCGTCATCGAGGCTGAGCTTGCGAGCTTGCCTGTCGATCAACTCGACGGACGCCAGCAGGGTGGTGACATCCCGGCGCCGGCGCAAAAGCTGCCGGATCGGCCAGGCGATCTCCGAGGGCGCGAGCGACGCCGTCGCCGCCTGATAGAGCAGCGGCTGAAACAGGTGATGATTGCGTCGATCGACGATCGTGATGGAGACCGGCGCGCCGGCGAGCCGGTGAACCGTCTCGAGCCCGCCGAACCCGGCGCCAACGACGACCACGTGATGAGCGCTCATCGTCCCGTCCGCCCGGTCAACAACAGCGACTGGCGCATGATCGGCGCGCAAGATGGCGCGGGCGGGGCCGTCCGCTCACATGAGCGAAGACTGTAGGTTTGGAGTTGGTTGCCGGCGGCGACACGCCAGACGGTTTTGAGTGCTCGTATAGGTAATAATACGTACTTGACATGCGAGTAGAGTCGCCGGCGTGTTCACGGTTTCGTGATCGCCTCTGCGGTCACGTTGCGGGGGGAAGTCATGAAGCGCGCCGTCCAATCCATCATCGCCGCATGTGTGCTCGCCAGCGCGGCTCCCGGGGCGGCGCAAATCATCAATGGCGGGTTCGAGGAAGGCGTTTTTGGTGACGGAAGCGTTCGGCAAATCTTGCCGGGCCCTGAAGCGCTTCCAGGCTGGACGGCCAGGGGCAACCCGTTGTTCTGGTATACGACCGGCTACAGCCTCAACCAGATCGGATTGACTCCGCACAGCGGGGATTTCGCGATCAATCTGGCCGATGGCAGCGTCAGGCTCGTGTCGGTGAGCCAGACAATTGAACTCCTTCCCTTTCAAGAATACCAGCTCAGCTTCTGGGTCGGAAATTACGCCGCCAACGCCGGCGGGTCGGGAGTCGACGCCAGTATCGTTGATGGAACCTCCAACACAATCGCGTTCTCCGAGGAGTTCGTCAGTCCTCCCGACCAGTCCGACATATGGCGGCACTTCAGGCTCAATTTCATCACCGACGGAACCTCAAACACTATTTCGTTCTCGGAGGCCATAGACCCGCGGTCTTACCCGGACGGCGTCGGTCCAACCTACACCGGCCTCGACGACATCAGTGTCGTGGCCGTGCCCGAGCCCTCGACCTGGGCTCTGGCGCTGCTCGGTTTTGCGGGCTTGGCCATGGTCGGCATGCGCCGCCGCGCGACGCGCCTCACGTAATATTGGCGAGGGGCGCGGCAATCCGCCAGACGGCGCCGGACGGCGCGTAATCCACGGATGTCGTCGCGCCGAGCTCCGCCGTCAGCGCGCCCTTGATCAGGCGCGAGCCAAACCCCTCGTGGCTCGGCGGGATCACCAGGGGGCCGCCGCCTTCCGACCAGGTCAGTTCGAACGCCCGTTCAGGGCTCGGCGAGATTCGCCAGTTAATGTCGACCCGGCCATCGTGGCGCGACAGCGCTCCATATTTGGCCGCGTTGGTGGCGAGTTCATGCAGAGCCATGGAGAGAGAAAGCGCGGAACGCGACGAAATGGCGATGTTTGGTCCGCGTAGGCGAACCCTATCGTCGCCTACATGCGGCTCGACCGCCGTTTTCACGACGGAGGTAATTTCGACGCTCGCCAGACCTTTCCTCATGAGAATGTCCTGCGCTCGCGACATGGCGAGGAGGCGGCTTGAAAGCCTGTCGCGCGCTTCGGCCATCGTCACGCCATCCCTCAGCGTCTGATTCGCGATCGCCTGGACCGTGGCGAGCATGTTCTTGACCCGATGACTAAGCTCGTTGGTCAGCATGACCCGGTGTTGTTCGGCCTCTTTTCGTTCGGTGATGTCGAGCGTCGCCCCGGAAAAGCGCGCGGCCCGCCCCGACGCGTCGTGATGGCAACGCCCTTGAGCCAGGACCCAACGCACCGCGCCATCGGCGCGCAGGAGGCGAAATTCCTCGACTAAATCGCCACCTGTTTCGAGAGCTTCGCCCGTCCTTCGGCGCAGCTGCTCCCGGTCGTCGGGGTGAACGCGTTTGAGGAACGCCCGGTCGGAGGTTCCGGCCCGCAGTTCCCCGGGATCCATACCGTAGAGTTGCGCGAACGGTTCGTCGCCGAACACCACGCTGGTCTGGACATGCCAGTCCCAGGTGCCGATGACTGCGCCCGCCACCGCCAGCCTCAGGCGCTCCTCGCTCGCCGCTACGGCTTCAAATGCCCGATGGCGGTCGGTGACGTCATTGCAGACGACGAGAACGCCTCCAACCCCGTTGGCCGCGTTCTCATCGTCGATCGGGCTGAAGCCGTAGGTCCACCACACATCCTCGCGTTTGCCATGCCGGGTCACCGGCACAAGCTGGTTTTCATGCCAAGTCGCGCCTTCTCCCCTCATCACGGTTCCGATCTGGGGCCCGATAATGTCCCAGATTTCCTGCCAGCACTCCTTGCCTCCTTGGCCGAGCGCGCTCGGGTGGCGCTCCGGGCCCATAGTTTGGCGATAGGGGTCGTTGTAAAACTGGATAAGGTCGGGTCCCCACCAGATGAACATGGGATGTTGGGTGGCGAGAAGAATGCGAACCGCGGTGCGGAGGCTCTGCGGCCAGCGCTCAGCGGAGCCGAGCGGACTGGCGCCCCAGTCATAAGCGCGCATCAGCGCGCCCATTTCCCCGCCGCCGCCAAAAAAGTCCCGCTTTGTGATGGCCGCGTCCTGTACTGCTTTCCTCGCCGACCGCAGTTTATTCTTTACCGTCCCAAGTCGCCAGTCAGATGATATGGAAGGGCGCGTTTGAGCGGGGACAGGGTTTGTCGACGCTGGGACGCCCGGTCGGCCGCGAGGCCAGCTTCCTGAAACTCCGGAACCCACCCATGCGGCGCTATCGAATCGCGGTCATTCCCGGCGACGGCATCGGCAAGGAGGTCATTCCGGCTGGCCTCGAGGTCTTGAAGGCGGTCGCCGAGCGCGAGGGCGGGGCCGAATGGAGCTTCGATCAGTTCGACTGGGGCTCGGACACTTATCGCGAGACCGGCCTCATGATGCCGGCGGACGGCCGCGAGCAAATCAAGGGCCACGACGCGATCTATTTCGGCGCGGTCGGCTCGCCGGAGGTGCCCGATCACATCAGCCTCTGGGGCCTGAGGCTAGCCATCTGCCAGCCGTTCGACCAGTACGCCAACGTGCGGCCGGCTCGTGTGCTGCCCGGAATTGTAAGCCCTTTACGCCATGTAAGCGGCCCCGAGCTCGACTGGGTGATCGTGCGCGAAAATTCGGAGGGCGAATATGCGGGAGTAGGCGGACGCGTCCATCGCGGCCTGCCGATAGAGGTCGCGACAGACGTCTCGATCATGACCCGCGCAGGCGTCGAGCGCATCTTCCGTTTCGCCTTCGCGCTCGCCCGCTCGCGACCGCGGAAGTTGCTCACCATCGTCACCAAATCGAACGCGCAGCGCCACGCGATGGTGATGTGGGACGAGATCGGCGCCGAGGTCGCGCGCGAGTTCCCCGACGTGACGTGGGACAAGATGCTGGTCGATGCGATGACCATGCGCATGACGATCAAGCCCGAGAGCCTGGATACGATCGTCGCCTCGAACCTCCATGCCGACATTCTGTCCGATCTGGCGGCGGCGCTGGCGGGCTCGCTCGGCATTGCGCCGACCGCCAATCTCAATCCGGAACGCCGCTTTCCCTCGATGTTCGAGCCGATCCACGGCTCGGCGTTCGACATCGTCGGCAAGGGAATCGCCAATCCGATCGGCTCGTTCTGGACCGGGGCCATGATGCTCGAACACCTTGGCGAAAAGTCCGCCGCGGATCGCTTGATGCGGGCGATCGAGCGCGTGACCGCTGACCCGTCGCTGCACACGCCCGACCTTGGCGGCAAGGCGACCACACGCGCAGTGACCGATGCGACGATCGCAGCGATCCAGGGAGAAAATATTTAGACGTGAGGAAGCGGTTGTGAACGACGCCAGACTGCCGGATATCGGTTTCGAATCCTACGACAGCATGGAAGGCCTGATCGCCATCGATCGGAGCGCGCCGCCGGCGCGTTTCGGCTCCTGGCCGGGCGCGAAGCTTATTCATGCGGTCTACCCGGGCCTGCTGGTTGCGGGCACGATCGCCTTGGCATCGACGTGGCTCGCGCAGCATTACACCGCGCCGGTGATGCTGTTTGCGCTGCTGTTCGGCATGGCGTTCCATTTCCTGCATGAGGAAGGCCGCTGCGTCGCCGGCATCGAGTTTGCGTCGCGATCGATGTTGCGGCTCGGCGTCGGCTTGCTCGGCGTGCGCATCACGCTCAGCCAGATCGCCTCTCTCGGTCCGTGGCCGGTCGCGACTGTGATCGTCGGCGTCGCGACGACAATCCTGTTCGGATTCCTCCTGGCCCGCCGCTTGGGCCTGTCGTCGATGTTCGGCGTCCTATCGGCCGGCGCGGTCGCGATCTGCGGCGCGTCCGCGGCGCTGGCCATCGCCTCTGTCCTACCGCGCAGCGACACAAGGGAGCGCGACACCATCCTTACCGTAGTCAGCGTCACAGCCCTCTCTACGATCGCGATGATCATCTACCCGATCTTCGCAACCTCGATCGGCCTCGATCATAGACAGGCCGGCATCTTCATCGGCGGAACGATCCATGACGTCGCGCAGGTGGTCGGCGCTGGTTACACGATTTCGAACGAGACCGGCGATATTGCCACTTATGTCAAGTTGTTGCGCGTTGCGATGCTGCTGCCGGCCGTGTTCGCGATCTCGTTTCTCTACGCGCGAAGCGGCAAGGGCGAGAGCGCGCGGGCGACTTTGCCGATGTTCCTGGTCGGCTTCGCTGTGCTCGTGGTGCTCAATTCCACGGGCCTCCTGCCGAAGGTTGCGATTGACATCGCCAATGACGTTTCGCGTTGGTGCCTGGTCGCGGCGATTGCTGCGCTTGGCATGAAGACTTCGTTCAAGGCGCTGTTTGCCGTCGGCTGGCGCCCGGTGGGCCTCATGATCGTGGAGACGCTGTGGATCGCTGCCCTCGTGTTGTTTGCCGTAATAATGATCATCTGAGGTTTGCGCCGTCCGTCACGGCGCCTTGACGCAGCGCTCGACCGAAAAGACGCATTCCTGGCCGATCGGGAATTTGCCGCCGTCGACCGCTGTGTAGCCGACTTCGCTGACATGGGCGTTGGTCATGACCAGGACGACGTCGCAACTCCCCCCGGGCGCGAGCGGGATGAGATTCGTGTTGAGACCGATCGCCCATTGCGGGCCGTAGCCGCGCATTTGGCCGCCGACATAGGTCCAGATCTCGGTCGCCTGGCCGGCTGGAACGCGCTGGGCCGGCTGACCCAAGCAAGCGAGAAGTTCCCGCTTCGAAAGGCCAATCATAGATTGTTGCGCGACCTGATCGGTCTCGAGAGGCTGGCACGCGCTGAGCGTCAGCGCGGTAGTGAGAGCTCCCGCTGCGACGAATTTTCTCACTGTTGATCCCCGGGAGTTTGCCGCGCGGTCGCTATGGCCGACGTTGCCGCAAGCAAGGCGCTTTGACAATGCGAGCGCAATCAAATCGCCGTTGCCGCGCTTGCCTGAAAGATTGCAATCCGCGTATCGCCGTAAACCCGCTCGTCGATGAGCGCGAGGCCGTCAGGCGTCGCAGCCTCGACCTTGGCGGCCTCCTCGACGACGCAAAGCGCATGGGGCTCAAGCCACCCTCCTCGGAGCAGCGAGCCGAGCGCCGGTTTCGTGAGTCCCTGTCCGTAAGGGGGATCGACAAAGGCGAGCGCAAAGGGGCCGCCGGCCGGCGCCGAACCGAGCTTCGTTGCGTCGGCGCGCCAGATGCGCGTCACGCCGCCGAGCGCCAGCGCCTCGACATTGGCGCGCAGAAGCGCGCGCGCCTCGGCGCCATTGTCGACGAAGAGCGCGAACCGAGCGCCGCGCGAAAGAGCCTCGATCGCGAGCGCCCCTGTTCCAGCAAACAGGTCAACGACGCGCGCGCCCTCGATTTGGCCCGGAAATCGATGCTCGAGAATATCGAAGACCGACTCGCGCAGGCGCTCCGAGGTTGGGCGGATGGCGCGCGACGACGGCGTGAGCAGAGTGCGGCCCTTGAGGCGGCCGCCGACAATTCGCATCAATTAGGGCTTTCGCGGTGGCCGCCGCGAACCGCCGTCGGGGCCTTTCGGCGGTCCTTTCCCCGGTGGGCGAGAGCGCCGCTCTGGCGAGGAGCGACCGCGCGGCGGGCCGCCTTTGCCGTCCGGGGCGCGGCTGGAGCTCTGCGGCCGATCTCCGTCACGCCCGCCTGCGCGGGGCGGTCTTGACTTGAAGTCGGAGCGGGGGTCGCGGTTCTTGTCGTCCGATCTTTGCGGTCGGCCTTCGCCGGCTTGAGTGCGCGGCCGGCCCTGAGGCCGCTCAAACTTGCGTTCGCGTGTCGGATCGCCGTCGCCCCGCGTCGACGGGGGCCGTTCTCGACGATCACCGTCGCGCTTTGCGTCGGGACGATCGAAGCGACGCTCGCGCGGCGGCCCGCCATCGCCGCCTGTGTCACGAACGCTGCTGTGCGGCCGGTCTCCGTCGCGCGCTCCTGCGCGCGGCTGTCTTGACTTGAAGCCCGGGCGCGCGCCACGGCCCGTGTCGTCCGATCGTGGCGGTCGGCCCTCGCTGGCTTGGGGGCGCGTCCGGCTCTGAGGCCGCTCAAACTTGCGCTCGCGCGCAGGATCGCCGGTGCTCCGCGCTCTCGGTGGGCCATCTCGACGATCGCCATCACTTCTCGCTGGAGGGCGGTCGAAACGGCGCTCGCGTGGGCCGCCTTCAGTCCTCCCGGCGCCTGACCTTTCGGGCCGACGCCACCCAGTATGGTCAGCGTCTGAAGGTCGCTCGCGCCCTCCTGCGGCGCGCCCTCGCTTGGGGCCGAAGGAATCGCCCCTGCTGGCGCGGTCGACAGACGCGAACGAACGTCCGCCGCGTTCCCCAGCTTTCGGACGTCCTACGCGTTTCGGCCGCGTTTCGGGCGCAGCGTGTGTGGCCTCTTCGCCAGCGCGGGACATGCGCTCGACCGCGATTGTCCGCCCCTTGCGATCGTGGGTGGCGCTGCGCTCGATGCGCTTGCGCGTGGTCGCGTCTGCGGCGATTTCCGCGCGCAGAGCCGAGACATGTTTGCGCCGGCGCTCCGGCGTCGACGGTTGCGGGGGCGCGCGGCGCGACGCGGCGTCCCCTTCGAATCGTTTCTCGCTCCCGCGAGCTCCATGATTAAATCGGCCGGGCATCGCGCGCTTAGGTCCGCGAGTTCTCGCGTGGCCCGCGTTCGCCTCGCTGCCGTTCGCCTCGCCTCGGCTCTGGCGGCGATTCGATGGTGACGATCTGCGGCGTGTCGAAATCGACGTTCGCTTCCTTGGCGAGCTTCACACCCAGTTGGTCGCGAAGCACCCGCGTGCGCACTTCCATGACCTCGCGCTCAGGCAGGTCGCCGAGTTCGAACGGACCGAAGGAGACGCGGATCAGCCGGTTGACCGCAAGACCGAGGTGCTCAAGGATCTTCTTGATCTCGCGGTTTTTTCCCTCTCTGAGACCCAAGGTGAGCCAAGCGTTCGCGCCCTGCTCACGGTCAAGCTTAGCCTCAACGCCGAGATAATCGACGCCGTCTATGGTGACGCCTTCGCTCAACCGATCGAGCGCCGCCTGGTCGATGCTCCCGTGTGCGCGCACACGATAGCGGCGCAGCCAGCCGGTCGATGGCAATTCCAACACGCGCGCGAGCCCGCCGTCGTTGGTGAGCAGCAGCAGTCCCTCGGTGTTGATGTCGAGCCGGCCAATTGCGACCACGCGCGGCAGTTCAGGCGGGAGCACCGCGAAAACCGTGTTCCGCCCCTCCGGATCGCGCGCGGTGGTGACAAGCCCCCGGGGCTTATGGAGCAGAAAGAGGCGAGTGCGCTCCGGCGCGGCGAGCGGCTTGCCGTCGACGCGGACATCGTCCGTTTCGCTTACGTTGAAGGCTGGGCTCTTCAGCACTTCGCCATTGACGGCGACACGCCCCTCCGCAATCCAAGCCTCGGCGTCTCGGCGGGAACAAACGCCCGCCCGCGCCATGACCTTGGCGATGCGCTGGCCCGGGCGAACCTCCGACACTCCAGCTTGCGTTTCGTCGCTCATGGCTCGCTTCGTTCCGGCTCCGCCCGCTGCGCATTGCGGCGAGCGGCCGCTTGTCCTAAGCCCGAACGCCGCGGGCCGCCAACGAAAAACGCTTGACGAATAGCCGAAAGACGGACCGCACGGGAAGCGAGACTTGATTGAAGAGAGCAAGAGCGCCGATTTGATGAGCCTCGCCTTCGCCGAGGCGCGCTCGGCCGAACTCCGTGGCGAAGCGCCGATCGGAGCCGCGCTCGTGCGCGAGGGAATCGTGATTGCGAGCGCGGGAAACCGCACGCGAGAGCTCAGCGATCCAACCGCTCACGCAGAAATGATCGTCATCCGCGAAGCCGCCGCAAGGATTGGATCAGAACGGCTGGTTGGCTGCGATCTCTATGTGACGCTCGAGCCTTGTGTGATGTGCGCCGGCGCGATCTCCTTCGCCCGCTTGCGTCGGCTCTATTATGCGGCTTCCGACCTCAAGGGCGGCGCTATCGACAACGGCCCGCGCTTCTTCCGCCAGCCCACCTGCCACCACGCGCCGGAGGTCTACGGGGGTTTACGCGAGAGCGAGGCGGCCGAGATGCTGCGAGCGTTTTTCGCCGCGAGGCGGTGAGGCGTGCGTCCCTCATCCGGCGCTTCGCGCCACCTTCGAGGGAGAAGGACGCTGCGCAGGCTTGGTTGCCAACACCTCGATCGCCGTGAGAGCATTGAGCTAAGACGATAGTTGCGTGCCTTAAGGGAGGTAACCATGCCCCGTCCGCCGTTTCGCGCCGACCATGTTGGGAGTTTCCTTCGCCCCGAGCGGCTGCGGGAAGCGCGCCAGCGTTTCGCCGCCGGCGGCCTGCCCGCCGCTGAGTTGCACGCAATCGAGGACGCGTGCATTCGCGAAGTTGTGCGCGCCCAGGAGAATTCGGGCTTGAAGGGGATTACCGACGGCGAGTTTCGCCGCACCTTCTTTCACGTCGATTTTCTGGAGCGGCTGCACGGGGTCGAGGTCCGTTATGGCGAGTTCGCGGCGCATTTTAAGAAAAGCGACGGCACGCAGGTTGGTTTCGCGCCGCCGACCATGCATGTCGACAGCAAGATGACCTGGGCCGGTCCCATTCAAGGTCCCGATTTCGATTTCCTCAAGAAGACGACGACACGCACGCCCAAAGTCTGCATCCCGGCGCCCTCGATGCTTCACTTCCGCGGCGGGCGCGAGGCGATCAGCGACGCGGTCTATCCGAACCTTGAGAGTTTCTACGACGATCTGACCGCGGCCTATCGCGCCGAGATCGCCGATCTCGCGGCGCGTGGCCTGCGCTACCTGCAATTCGACGACACTAATCTTGCTTACCTTTGCGATCCCGACATTCGCGCTCGAACCAAGGCGCGGGGTGACGATCCCGACGCGCTCGTGCGCCTCTACTGTCGGCTGATCAACGATTCGATCCACGACCGGCCGGCCGACATGACTGTCTGCGTCCACCTCTGCCGCGGCAATTTCAAGAGCGCCTGGGTGGCTCAGGGCGGCTATGAGCCGGTCGCCGAGATCTTGCTCAACGAAATGAAGATCGACGGCTTCTTTCTCGAATACGACGACGAGCGCTCCGGCGATTTCGCGCCGCTGCGCTTTGCCCCGAAGAGCGCGACGATCGTGCTGGGCCTGATGAGCTCCAAGAAGGCTGCGCCCGAGCCCAAAGACGACGTCAAGCGCCGCATCGAGGAGGCGACGAAATATGTAGCCCTCGACCAATGTGCGCTGAGCCATCAATGCGGCTTTTCATCGACCGCGCACGGCAATGACCTCAGCGAGGCTGATCAGTGGATCAAGCTCGCGCGCCTCGTCGAAATTGCCGAAGAGGTCTGGGGCGGGGCATAATCGGTCCACACGGGCAAATGGGTTCACAAGATGCTGGAGCGAGTTCGCACAGGCGCAAAGCCGACGTGGTTCGAGTCCGACAAGTGCTTCATCGACGGGCGATGGGTCGAGCCGCAATCGCGCCAGCGCCTGCCGATCGAAGATCCGTCGCGCGGTGTTGAGATCGGCGAAATTGCTCGCGGAGAGAGCGCCGACATCGACGACGCAGTTGAAGCGGCCGAGCGCGCGCTTGCCGGGGATTGGGGCAAGCTGACAGCGACCGAGCGCGGGCGACTTATGGCTAAGCTCGCCGAACTCATCAAGGAGCGGGTCGACGAGCTCGCTCACATCGAGGCGCTCGATGTCGGGAAACCCCTGAAACAGGGACGCGCCGACGCGGTGGCGATGGCGCGCTACATGGAATTCTACGCCGGCGCCGCCGACAAGGTGATGGGCGAAACCATCCCCTATCTCGACGGCTACACCGTCTACACCTTGCGCGAGCCGCATGGGGTGACCGGACATATCGTGCCGTGGAACTATCCGATGCAGATCGCCGGACGCACCGTCGGCGCGGCGCTCGCAATGGGCAACGCCTGCGTGCTGAAGCCCGCGGAGGAGGCTTGCCTCACTTCGCTCGCGCTCGCTGATCTCGTGCGCGAGGCTGGCTTTCCCGCAGGTGCGCTCAATGTCGTCCCAGGGCTCGGCGAAGAGGCGGGCGCAGCGCTCGCCGCCCATCCCGGCGTCAGGCATCTCTCCTTCACCGGTTCGGTCGCGGTGGGGGCGCTGGTCCAGGAGGCCGCGGCTCGCCACGTCGCGCCGGTGACGCTCGAACTCGGCGGCAAATCGCCGCAACTCGTCTTCGCTGACGCCGAGCTCGAGCGCGCGCTGCCGTTCCTGGTCAATGCGGGCATCCAGAACGCGGGTCAGACCTGTTCCGCATCTTCGCGTATTCTGGTCGAGCGCAAGATCTACGACGAAGTCGTCCAGCGCATGGCGGCGCGCTACAAGGCTCTGAAAGTTGGCCCGGCCGACGCGGATCTCGATGTCGGACCGCTCATCTCCGAGCGGCAGAAGTCGATCGTCAGCCGATTTATCGCCGAGGGCGCCGATCTAAAAATGGTTGGCGTCGCACAGATCGTAGAGGATGCGCCGAAGGGCGGCTATTATGTCGCGCCAACATTGTTCGCGGATGTCGCCCCAACTCATCGCCTGGCGCAGGAAGAGATCTTCGGGCCGGTCCAAGTCGTCATTCCCTTCGGCGACGAAGCCCAGGCGATCGCCATCGCCAACGGGACCGGCTACGGTCTCGTGGCTGGGGTCTGGACGTCCGACGGAGGCCGACAGATGCGGCTCGCGAAGGCGCTGCGCGCGGGGCAGGTGTTTCTCAACAGTTACGGCGCGGGCGGCGGCGTCGAGTTGCCGTTCGGCGGCGTCGGCAAATCGGGCCACGGCCGCGAGAAAGGCTTCGAGGCGCTGTACGGTTTCTCGGCGCTGAAGACGGTCGCGGCCTGGCACGGCTGAGGCGGGGACGTACCTTGGCGGCTCGTGCTCGCTTTTGTTACGTGTTCGCGTTGATGGCGACGGGCTGCGCGACGCCCCCTGTGGTCAAGCGCGACTACCTCGATGGGACGGCGTGGCGCGGATCGGCGTTGACCGTCGTTGGCCGGCAAATGGTTGTCGACGCCGCCACCGGCGCAGCGCCGCAAACGGTGACGCTGATCGACGTGAATCAGCGCGCGGAGGTCGCTGGCGACGCGGAACGGCGGGCGCGGATTCTCGACCGCCGGGTAGCGAACGTGCAGGCGGAGCTTCGCCGCAATGGAATTGCGCCCGTCGCTATCGCCGAGTGGCCTGGACCGGTCCCGGTCGGCGTTCAGACTTATCCTCCCGGCGAATTGCAGACGCAACAGATGGTCGTCATCGCGCACTACTGATAGGCCGCATGCGCGGCGGCGAGGACCATGTTAAAGATCCGCTGGAACGGCGCCAGCGTGCGCGAGGGCGGGGGGAATTGTGTGAATCCGATCGTCGTTGTCCTGAACGGTCCCAATCTTAATCTGCTCGGCAAACGCGAGCCGGAGATCTACGGTCGCGAGACGCTGGTCGATGTCGAAGCGGATTGCCGCCGCCTCGGTGCAGAACTGCGGCTTGCGATCGAGTTTCATCAGAGCAATCGCGAATACGAGATCATCGACTGGATTCACGGCGCTCGTGAGCGCGCTGCCGGCATCGTTATCAATCCCGCCGCCTTCACCCATACGTCAGTCGCCATCTTCGATGCGCTGAACGCCTTCGAAGGTCCGATCATCGAGGTGCACATTTCCAACGTGCACAAGAGAGAGCCTTTCCGGCGTCATTCCTACGTCTCGGGCGTCGCTTCGGGAATCATCGTCGGCTGCGGAACACAAGGCTATACGCTGGCGCTTCAGCGGATCGCCAAGCTGATCGAGGCGCCGAAGCTTTGATCCTGTCGGGATGAGGGGAGAGGAAGCGCAGAGTGAAAATCAAGGCGACCATCGACAGACTTCCGGGCGGCGTGATGCTGGCGCCGCTACTGCTTGGCGCGCTTTGCAAGACCTTTGCTCCGAATGCGCCCGCTTATTTCAAGGGCTTCACCCAAGGAATCATGACGGGGGTCATTCCGATCTTGGCCGTGTGGTTCTTCTGCATGGGCGCGTCGATCAGACTGAGCGCGACCGGGACCGTTCTGCGCAAGTCTGGCACGCTTGTGCTGACCAAATTCTTCGCCGCCTGGGCGATCGTTCTCGTCGCTTCCCAATTCATTCCGCCAGAGGGCATTCAGAACGGTTTCTTCGCGGGTCTGTCGATCCTCGCCGTCGTCTGCGCCGTGGATATGACGAACGGCGGTCTTTATGCGTCGCTCATGCAAACCTACGGCACGAAGGAGGAAGCCGGCGCTTTCGTGCTGACCTCGATCGAGTCCGGACCGCTCATGAGCATGATCATCCTCGGCGCGTCCGGGGCTGCGCATTTCGAGCCGCAGATCTTTGTCGGCGCCGTGCTTCCGTTCCTGGTCGGCTTCGCGCTCGGCAATCTCGATCCCAAGCTCAGGGAGTTTTTCGCGCCCGGCGGCGTCTTGATGATCCCTTTCTTCGCCTTCGCGCTCGGCAACACCATCGATCTTCACAGTCTCCTCTCGCCGCTCGCGGGCCTTGGCGTCGTGCTCGCCCTCTCGGTCATTGTGCTGACGGGCGTACCGCTGGTCATTGCCGACAGGCTGGTAGGACGGGGCACTGGCACGGCCGGCATTGCCGCCTCCTCCACCGCCGGAGCAGCGGCGGCCAACCCCGTCGCGATAGCCGCTGTCGCTCCGCAATTCGCGCCGGCGGCGCAGCAGGCCACGGTCTTGGTGGCGATCTGCATTGTCGTCACATCGATTGTCGTGCCGATCCTGACCGGCCTCTGGTACCGCCGTTTCGGCCAGGGCATGGCGGAGAGCGTGCGCACGGACACCCCAGGACCTGGGCTGCAGTTCCATCCTGCGGACTAGCTCTATAAAATCAGACGCGCGGCGCCGCGCGCCTTAGCCCACAATGGCGAGCGCGAAGCCGTCCCAGCCTTTGGCGCCGACAGTCTGGATCGCCGTCGCGCTCAGCCGCGTCTCGCGCGCCATCAAGTCAAACATGCCGCGCACGCCGACGACGTCCGTGCTGCGGCTCGATGCGTCGATCACCTCGCCCTCCCGCACCACATTGTCGACCATGATCGCGGCGCCCGGCCGGGAAAGGCGGAGGGCCCATTCGAGATAGGCCGCGTTGTTGGTCTTGTCCGCGTCGATGAACACGAAGTCGAATGGCCCCAGTCCCTCGGCTTCGAGCTTGGGC
Source organism: uncultured Alphaproteobacteria bacterium (assembly GCA_963775405.1). Taxonomy (GTDB): domain Bacteria; phylum Pseudomonadota; class Alphaproteobacteria; order Rhizobiales; family Beijerinckiaceae; genus Roseiarcus. Next base: position 66,287 of record CAVZJI010000025.1, on the reverse strand, counting down.
AGGGTTTCCAACGCGGCGCCCGTTCTGATCTCGACCTTGTCGGCAAGGCCGGCGCGGGCGAGGTTGCGGCGCGCGACATCGGCGTTCTTCGGGCTGAGTTCGAGCGTGATGAGCCGGCCGTCGTCAGGCAAGGCGCGCGCCAGCCAGATTGTCGAATAGCCGCCGAGCGCGCCGATCTTCAGCGCCTTGCGCGCTCCCATCATGCGCACGAGGAGATGGATCAGTTTCCCCTGAGGCGCCGAGACGTCGATCGGCGGCAGCCCGGCCCTAGCGTTGGCCGCAAGCGCCTCGTCAAGCGCCGGGTCTGACCCGATCAACGTCTTGGCAAAATAGGAATCCACCTCGTTCCACCGCCGCTCATACGTCAACCGTCATCCTCCGCCTCAATCGGTCCCTACCAATGTCCGCTCACTCAGGCATAACCAAGTTGGCGTCACGGGCGATACGCCAACGGCCGTCGGCTTCCTTGCGCAAAACGCTCATCGCGTACCCCGACATACGCTTCGGCGCTTGCCCCGGAGACGTCAGCTCGACCCGAACATGGTTGCGGACGTAAGCCCGCGGCCCGAAGACCTCGATCTCCTGCACCTCGGCGCGCGCGCCAATGGCGACGCCTTTCATGCGTTCGACGTCGGCTGCGAACTCCGCCTTTCCAAACGGCGCGCGGCCGGCCGTCATGAAGATGACGTCGTCTGTCATCATGGCGATAAGCGCGCGGAGATCTTGCGCCTTGCTGGCCGCGATCCAGGAATTGACGAGCTGGCGGATCTCGCGCGCGTCGTCCTCGTCGGCGCTCAAGGTTCTTCCTTCCCGGCCACGCCCGCCTCCGCAAAGGTCGCCATGCCGTTGTGGCAGGCAACCGCGGCTTTGACGACGCCAACCGCCAGCGCGGCGCCCGAACCCTCGCCGAGCCGCATCCCGAAATCGAGCAAGGGCGCCTTGCCGATCAGCTTTAAAGCATGCCGGTGCGCCCTCTCAGCGGAGGCGTGGGCGGCGAGGCAGTGGTCGAGAGCGGAATCGTCGAGGGCCAGCAGCGCCGCCGCCGCCGAGCACACCACGAAGCCGTCGAGGAGCACCGGCGTTCTGCGCATGCGCGCAGCGAGGATGGCGCCCGCGATCGCCGCGGTTTCGCGCCCGCCAAGGCGCGCCAGAACCTGAAGCGGGTCGTCGAGATAGGGCTTATGAAACGCGACTGCGGCGCGCACGGCGTCGGCCTTGCGCCTCAGGCCCTCATCGTCGACGCCGGTCCCACGGCCGACCCAGTCCTCGGCCTGCCCGCCATAGAGCGCATGATAGATGGCCGCGGCCGCCGTCGTATTGCCGATGCCCATCTCGCCGAGCACGAGCAGGTCGGGCTCGGAGGCGAGCGCCTCCATGCCAAATGCCATCGTCGCCGCGCAGGCCTTCTCGTCGAGCGCCGGCTCCTGGGTGATGTCGCCGGTCGGCTTCTCCAGCGCCAGTTCGTACACTTTGAGAGAGAGATCGAACGCCTTGCAGATCTGATTGATCGCCGCGCCGCCGGCCTGGAAATTCGCGACCATCGCCTGCGTAACCGACGCCGGATAAGCGGAGACGCCCTGCGCGACGACGCCATGATTGCCGGCGAAGACTGCGACCAGCGGCCGATCGACATGCGGCCGCGCCGATCCCTGCCAGGCCGCCATCCACTCGGAAATCTCCTCAAGCCGCCCGAGCGAACCAGCGGGCTTGGTCAGTTGCCCTTCGCGCTCGCGCGCCGCCGCGCGCGCTGCTTCGTCGGCCTTTGGCATTTTTTTCAAAAGATCGCGGATGTCGTCGAAAGGGCGGATAGCGGTCACGATGTTCTCCAGGAGGATGGAGCCGCTATAGTCGATATTGCGCCGCAGTGGAAAATCGCGATTGGCCAAATCTTTTTCGGGTCAAGAGCTGGTCTAGGCCGCCAATAGATGCCGCAGGCCTAGGCTGGGCTTTCACTTCATGGCGCGCGACAGGCGCGTGCGTCGCAATCGGCGCCATATCGAGATTTTGGCTTGGGGCCACAAGGCGCCGAATCCGCCAGTCGTTCGCGCGGTCGCGTGTTTGAGTGCTATTCCGCCGCCGACGCTGTGGCCGGTCGGCGGCGCCCACGATTCACGCGGGCAGGCCGAACGCGCCTGATCCGCTTAGCTCATCTGCTCCAGAAGATGAGTGGCGCTCGAAACGTCGGCTTCGCCGGGCTTCGGCTCGATGTTGAGCTCTTTGACAACTCCATCGACCAACAGCATCGCATAACGCTTGGAGCGCACCCCCAAGCCCCCGGCTGAAGCGTCAAAGTCCAGGCCCAGCGCCTTGGCGAAGTCGCCGGCGCCGTCCGCGAGGAAATCGATATGGCCCTTGGAGCCCGTGGCGTCGGACCAAGCCTGGAGCACAAAATGGTCGTTGACCGTAGTCATGGCGATCGCGTCGACGCCCTTGGCCTTGAACGCCGCCTCGCTGACGATGAAGCCGGGCAGGTGGTTCTTGTGGCAGGTCGGGGTGAAGGCGCCCGGCAAGCCGAACAGCACGACCTTTTTGCCGGCGAAATAATCCTTCGTTTCCACCGGCTTCGGCCCGTCAGGGGTCACCAGACGCACAGTGACGTTGGGCAAGCGATCGCCGACTTTGATGGTCATGAGGACGTCCTTGGTTGCAAGGTGGGCCGCTCCGCGCACGCGGGCGCGGCGGAACACTAGACGACGGGCGCTCGGCGCGTAAAGCGGGCGTGACGGCGCAAGAGGACGGGTTCTACGTTTTCGGGGCGGCCTGGATCGTCGTCTCCATCGCCCCCGCGCCGCCGGTCAGCGTGAGCCTGAGCGCAACCGGAAGGGCGGCGTCTTTCGGTTTGTCGCCGATTGTCAGCGTGAAGCAATCGCGGCCGCCGTCGGTCTGCGCGGGCGCTGTCTTCAGCCACCAGCCCTCCGGCGCCTCGACGAACAGGTCGCGCGGCTGCCCGTCTGCACGGGCTGAGCAGAGGCGCCAGCTATCCGCGCCGAGCGCCTCGAGCGCGCCGAAATCCTTCGGCGAAACGGCGCGCGGCACGGCGGCCAGAGCAGCGTCGATCGCGCCCGAATGAGGCGAGCCCGGAGCGGACGGAAGCTTGAGCTCGAGATGCGCCTTGGCCGGCAGGCACACTTTCTCGCACACTGCGAAATCGGCGTTGAGCTTGAGCGTCGCGGGCTTCGTGGGGTCGCGAGGCTTGACCCGCAAAGGGAAGACGACGTTCCCGTCGTAGCCGAACGCCTCGCCGCCGTCGGCCTCTTTGATACGCTTCGGCGCGGGAAACTCGGGTTCGACGCTCGCGACATTGTCGGACGCGGAAAAGTCCAGCGTAGGCGGCAGGCCGGCGTCGCCGGGATCGCGCCAATAGGTGATCGCGCCTGGCGAAAGAGCAATCTCGAACCCAGCGAGGTCCCCGCCGCCCGCGATGAGACGCGCCTGAGACTTCGCGGTGTGCGCCCAATCGGTCGAGAACGAATCGCCGGCGAACGCGGGCGCGCCTGGAAGGACAAGCAAAACCGCGGCGGCAAGCGCGCCACCAATCGGCAGGCCTCCCCCGGCCGCGCGAAGCCTCCTAACCAACCGTTCTGTACTCATCTTCCTCTGCCTATACCATGCCATGAATTTCAACTAGCATCGACGTTGCTCGCGCAAGCGTGGCTGGAGAGGCGATCATGAGACGGGCGGATCCGCCGCCGCCTACCAGTCTGGAAGGACAGTTCCTGATAGCGATGCCATCGCTTCGGGAAGGTCCGTTCGCGCGCTCCGTCGTCTATGTATGCGCCCATCGCGAGGACGGCGCCATGGGCATCGTCATCAACCAACGGGCGGAGGAGATCGATTTCGGCCAGCTTCTGGCGCAGCTCGACATCGTGCCTGAAACCGAGGCGATTTGCCTGCCGCCGCGCGCCCAAGCTGTGCGCGTTTTGCGCGGCGGGCCGGTCGAGACAGGACGCGGCTTCGTTCTGCACTCGAGCGACTACGGCGCCAATGATTCGACGGTCAAGATCGGTGAGCACGTCTGCCTGACCGCCACGCTCGATATCCTGCGGGCGATCGCCCAGGGGACAGGCCCATCCCAGGCCGTGCTCGCGCTTGGCTACGCCGGCTGGGCCTCGGGGCAGCTCGAGAGCGAGATCCTCGCCAATGGCTGGCTTACTTGCCCTGCCGACGCTGGCATCATTTTCGACACCGATTTCGACCGCAAATACGATCGGGCGCTAGCGATCCTCGGCGTCGACGAATGGATGCTGTCCTCCGACGCAGGCCACGCATAGGGCGTTCGCAAGAACGCTCGCCTTTGCCGGGCTATGGGCGTGACGCCGGCCGCACCCCTGTCTCCGCCGAAACCTCAAACATCTCCGCTCGTCCGCTTAGCTCGGCGAACGCGGCTGGATCGGCGCCGGTCAGGAACACTTGGCCGCCGAGGCGGGTGAGTGCGTCGAATAGCGCGGCGCGGCGTCGGGGATCGAAATGGGCCGCGATCTCGTCGAGGAGCGCGAGCGGCGCGATTCCCGACATCTCGGCGACCAGTCGCGCGTGGGCGAGCGCCAAACCGACGATCAGCGCCTTCTGCTCGCCGGTTGAGGAGGCCGCCGCCGGCGCCTGTTTCGGCCCGTGCCAGACCAGAAGATCGGAAAGGTGCGGGCCGATGAGCGTGCGCCCCGCTGCGGCGTCGCGGCCGCGATTGTCGCGCAAGCTCGCCCGGTAGCAGTCTTCCGCTGCGAGCGCCGGCCTGCTGTCGGTCATGGCCTCGATGTCGCCCTGAAGCGCGAGCTTCGCCCAGGGAAAGGGCGATGAATTGTCGCGCTCGGCGGCGATAAGCGCTTCGAGCCGGCGGACGCAGTCGAGCCGCGCCGCGGCGACCGCGACCCCAAGCTCAGCCGTTTCGCGCTCGATGGCGTCCAGCCACTTGGCGTTGCGCCCGCCCTCTTCGAGGAGCCGGTTGCGTCCGCGCAGCGCGCGTTCGAACTGCCCGACCCGCGCGCCGTGATTGGGGTCGATAGCCAGCACGAAGCGGTCGAGAAAGCGGCGCCGCTCACTTGCCGGCCCAGCGAACAGCGAATCCATCGCCGGCGTCAGCCAAACAAGACGCACATGGTCGCAGAATGCGCGCGACGAAGCGACGGCCGCGCGGTCGACGCGGTTGCGCCGTTCGGCCGCCTCGCCATTCGCGCCCGATTTCCAGCCGGAGCCCAGCTGATGAGTCTCGCCGTCCTCCTCGACTTCGATCGACAGTGCGAAGCCGCCCACGCCACCGACCCGCGCGCATTCTGCGAGCTCCGCTCGGCGTAAGCCACGTCCCGGCGCGAACAGCGACAAAGCTTCGAGGAGATTAGTCTTGCCGGCGCCATTCTCGCCGCACAGGACGACAAGACCGCCTCGAACAGCGAGATCGAGCGCGGCATAAGAACGAAAATCATTGAGCATGATACGGCGCACGCGCGGGCGGCGTCGGGCTGGGGGGGCGCCGTCAAGGCTGGTCATGAGCGCGGCGTGTGCCACGTTCGGCGGGGCCGCGAAAGTGGGACAGGAGCGAGGATCTGTCTAACGCCCAAACTCCAGTTCGCCGTCGCGCTACTCGGCGAACCTGCCGATCGCTGGAACGCGCGCGTAAAGGCGCTTTGTCCTTGAAGCTGAGAACCGCGCTGATCTCCTCACTCCTCTCGAGAGCATGATCCGCGCGTTCAAAGTGAGGGTATCAAGTTCTTTATGGATCGGGCTATCCGCTTGCGCAGCTTGTTTCAAGGCAATAACCTCCCTTCGCGGAGGATGGCTACCGCGCATTGAATATTTGCACGCTAAGCTGCGTGACTTGAAAATAGTGTGATCGAGGCGACAACAAATTGATCGAGCGGTATTGACACGAATTTCTGCCTTTGGGCGCGAATGCACGTCGTGGATCGAGATGAGGACATTCGCACCCGAAGCGACCTAATTTCGTGGCTCACGGAAGCCGCCGAGCTCGAGCACGGGCTGTTGAGTCAATATTTGTTTGCCGCCTACACCCTAAAAAATTTCCCGCTGAAGGTCTGACCGGCCCGCAAACCGAGCTGACCCGCAACTGGGAAAGCCTTATGTTGCACATTGCGCGGCAGGAAATGGCGCATTTGGGTATGGTCAGCAACCTCCTGACCGCGATCGGCGGTCGCCCTCATTTCCAGAGACCAAATTTTCCTCAACCGGCGCTACCTCACAGGCCCTTTCCGTTCATGCTGGAAAGGTTCTCCGACTCCAGTCTGCAACGGTTCATTCGCGCCGAAACGCCGCAGCCGCAGGTGATGCTCATTGCGCTTGAAGCTGTCCCCCGTCCACCGGAATTCGACTATACTGGCGAACTCTATCGGAAGATCGAAAAAGGGTTTGAGGATCTCGCAGCGGATCTTGCGAGTCGCAATGAGGAATTATTCATCGGACCGTCCGCCGGGCAGGATGCCGGACAATGGTCTACCAGCGTTACGACGTATGCGGTCACGGATCTACCTTCGGCCAAACAAGTAATCGCCCAGATCATCAACGAGGGCGAAGGCGCTCCCGTCGGAAGTCCCACATCGCATTGGGCCATATTCAAGCGCATTGCTGCCGATCTGGTTAGGGAGGAATACAAATGCGAGGCGAGGGCTGGTTTCTCTTTTTCTAGGTTTCGCAACGTCCAACATGGCAGTAGCTGCCCTGGTAGAGGCGGACGGGTGCCCAGTGAGCGCACAGGGATCGAAATGTGTGAGCATGGGCAACAAATACGATCCTTCGGGTGCCGATCCCGCGATGGATCCGAGACGGCACTTGCAAGTTCGCTTCAGCGGCGACTCCCTCGCCTCTCCGGGTGTTTGCGGCGCGGGCGCGGGCCTGCTCCACGTGACGAACATCATGTGGCGCTACGTGCCAAACAGTTCGTGTCCTTAGCGGGACGCTAAGTAGACCTGCCGATAGTAGAAGATTTCGCCCGGCTTGCTTGGTCCGATGACGGGCACAAACATCACGGAGAGATCGTCCGTGCTGGATAGCGTCGCGGCCTCCTCTGATGATAGCGGGAAGGCAAAATTACGTGTGATTGTCGGATGCGCGCCCAAGGTCCGGTGAACTCGAAGGCACGATGACGATGCTACCGACATAGCCTGGCGCAGGTCCCTCCACAGGCGCGCTTACGTCGGGGTTGTTTACAAACACTTGAACGTCGGCATCCCGGTAGGCGGGAAGCTCCACGCCGTCGATACGTAAGACAAGGGTCGAGGGGCTTGCCTTATCGGCGATCGCGTTCATCTGCAAGGTCGTCGGCTGCCCTGAGAGGACTTTTATATCCGCAGTCCGGCCCATTGCGGCCAGCGGTGCACTAAGTGGCTCTATCTAGGCGCGGCGCGTTCCATTGGCGAATTTCGCGAGCGAAGCGTCAGCCAACGCGACGGCGACTGGCCAGCGTGGAGGCTGGTAGCGGTAAGACAACGATTTCTCGATATCGATCACTTGGTTGATCAAATCTGCGTCCATATCTGCGCATTATCGTAGAAGTAAAACGGCTGCTGGTTCAGCCAGCGGTCGCTCTGTATTCTCAACTCAGCCTATGATGACTCGGCCCTCAATGTTTGGCCGGAAATGATCGTTCTGTTTGCGGAGCGGAATCTTAAGGCGCTCGCCGGCGCCTGGGCGGGAAGCCCAGCACAGTTTGGGTGGCTCCTCACTTGGCAGGCGCAGAAATTCGGCGAGGCGCTGCCGCCAGGTCAGAAGTCCCATTTTGAAGACTTCATGGGCCCTCTCGTGGCCGATAGCTTCATCAAGCAGCCGAGCTCCGGGCCCGCTTTTATGCAGATGGCCGCGGATTTCTACGAGGAGTTACGGCGCAATAGCACGCGCTTGCCGCTCGCGGCGGCGCTGGACCTTGCTGTCAAAGTTATCTGGGGCGTGAACGATCCCTATCTCACCGCCGCGCTCGGCAAAGAACGAGCGTCCCGCTTCAAGAACAGTTCCTTTCATCTGATCCAAGCGGGCCACTGGCTTCAATGCGATCAGCCTGAGCAGGTCGCTCAGGAACTTTTGTGTTGAGCGTTTGCGACGGCAAGTGGACTAAAGTAGCTCGGCTCGGCCTCTTAGTCGGATCTCTCATCTCCGCCGAAATTGGGGACGCTCTGGGCCGGCAATCCGCCACGCTTCGCGCGCTTCTCTCCGCGAGTGAACCAACCGCAACTCCAACCACTTCACTGCTGGTGAAAGGATTGATCGCCATGTCAGACGACAAGTCATCGACATCTATCTCCGCCGAGATGCAGGCGGCGGCGGCATTGACGACCAAAGTGTTGGCGATTGGCAGCTGGACCGCCAAGGCCACGCCCGAAGCGAGGTTGCCAATTATGCCCTCCGAGGCCCGCGATACAATGCGCCTCCAGTTAGCGGGCAAAATCGATGAGTGGTTCGCCAAGGCTGATGGCTCTGGCGCCGTTTTCCTGATGAACGTTACCGACCCAGCCGAAGCGCACAGATTGCTCGAAAAGCTGCCCTTGGGTCAGGCGGGAATGATGACGTTTGAGCTTATCCCAGTCGGACCGCTCTGGCCCCTCGGCCTGCTTCTGCGCGAACCAGCCCAGTAGACGGGGTGTGCACTCGGGCTGATCTGGTCAAGGAATGACCGCGACCGCATTCGTGATCTTCGAGGGACCCCGGCGAGAAAAAGCGTGCGTGCTTTGTCTCACCGCCACTTGCACACGCAATTGACCCGCATCAGCCGTCTTGGTGGAGGCCGGCCTTCCGATGACGCGGGCTTACAAGGAACCTACGTTCATGTTCAACACAATCGACACACGCGCTAGAACGAAGTTGCTTAGCGCCGCAGGAGCTGTTGCTTTTTCGCTCTTATTGGCTTTCTCGCCGACTGCGGCATTTGCTCAGCCGGCATCGTTAGGGAAGGAAAAACCGACGGTCATTTTGATCCACGGCGCCTGGGCAGACGGATCAAGTTGGAACGGCGTGATCTCGCGGCTGCTGAAGTCAGGCTATACCGTGTATGCGCCGCCAAATCCGTTACGCGCCCTGGCCTCGGATGCGACAACTATCGCTACGTTCGTCAAGTCGATAGCCGGTCCCGTGATCCTCGTCGGGCATTCTTACGGCGGAGCGGTGATCAGCGCCGCGGCGCCCAGCGATCAAAACGTCAAGGCCCTCGTCTATGTCGATGCCTTCGCCCCGGACGACGGCGAAAGCCCACTTAGTTTGTTGGCTTCGTACCCCCCGCCGCCCAAAGATTTTTTCACTGCCGTCCCATTTGCCGCCGGCGGAGACGCTGACGTCTACCTCGCTCAGAAGTATTACGGGCCGGTCTTCGCGTCGGACGTTCCGCCGGCGATGGCGTGGGTGATGGCGGTGGCTCAGCGTCCGATCACCGGTTCTGCGCTTAACGAGAAAGCGCCGTCCGCCGAAGGTTGGAAGACGATCCCGTCTTGGTATGTCGTAGGCGACGCGGACAACGTCATTCCGTCAGCTCTGCAAACGATGATGGCGCAACGTGCGAAGGCGCACATCACGCATGTGAAGGGTTCGCATCCGAGCATGATTCAGCACCCGGAAGCGACGGTAGCCGCCATCCTTGCCGCGGCCGCGGCGAACTAAAACTTCGCCGCTGCGGGGCCGCTCGCGATGCTCATCGGCGAACCTCCGCATGCCTAATGGGTTAAATCAAGGATGACCATGATGAGAAGCCAAACTGTTCTGGTTACCGGAGCGACCGGTGATACCGGCGGCTATGCAATTGACGCTCTGGTCAAGTTCGATGTCTCAGTCCGCGCGATGGTCCGCAAGGATGACGAGCGCGCCGCAAGGCTTCGGGCCTCCGCGGTAGATGTGATTCTTGGTGACCTGCTAGACATCGACTCGGTGCGCTCGGCGATGGAAGGCGTGAGCGCCGCCTACTTTGTCTATCCGCTTATTCCGGGCCTCATCGATGCGACGGCCTACTTCTCCCAAGCGGCCCGAGAGGCAGGTCTGCGCAGCATCGTCAACATGTCACAGATCTCAGCCCGTCGAGAGTCGAAAAGCCATCAGGCCCGCGATCACTGGATTTCCGAGCGCGTATTCGATTGGTCGGGCATTCCTGTCACCCATCTTCGCCCGACCTTCTTTGCTCAGTGGCTGACTTATAATTACATGTCGGTGCGTCGTGACATCGCCGAAAAGGGGCTGATCAGCCTGCCGTTTGGCAACGGACGTCACGCTCCGATCGCCGCAGAGGACCAGGGCCGCGTGATCGCTGCAATCCTGGCGAACCCAGCTCCACATTCCGGCAAGACCTACAAGCTCTTCGGCCCCGTGGAGATGGATTGGAAGGGCGTCGCTCAAGCGGTCGGCGATACGCTCGGTCGCGAGGTGATCTATAGGCCCGTCGACATTGCGGATTTCATCCATCAGGAGAGGGCGGTCGGACTGCCCGAGCAAACCCTTCAACATCTCGCGGCTGTCGCGCTGGACTTTCAGGAGGGACTGTTTGCCGGAACGGACGATGTCATCGAAACCATTACCGGAACGCCGCCGATGACGGTCCGGTCCTTCGTTGAAGCCCACAAAGAGGAGTTTATCGACTGATCTAGAACGGCGTCGCGGAACTTTGGGAAGAATTCTTTAACGGAGGCGATGAACTGAAACTGATTGCGTCCGCGATCCGGGCAGCTGCAGGCGATCAGGCTTCGATCGCTTTAGCCGAGCAAGAAGCAGAAATTACTGAGGCGGAAGAGGGACGCCTACTCACCCGAATGCACCGCATCCGAGAACGTAACCGCGAATTGGTCAAAAGGAAGCGCGACCCGGTACTGCGCGAGACCGGACGGCTCGCGTGTGAGGTTTGTGACTTCGATTTCAACACCCGGTACGGCGAGCACGGCCAGGGGTTTAGTGAAGCACATCATCTGCTCTCGCTTTATGCGCTCGCGTCAGGGTCACGAACGCGCATGCATGATCTCGCGGTCCTTTGTGCCAATTGCCATCGAATGGTCCACGGACGGCGTCTACGGGACGCCAAAGGCGAAGGGCGCCGTTGGACTTGATGCTGCGTTGGTGCAAAGACTGGGAGTTGCCGACCCGCATCAATTCAGGATGGCCCGCCTGCAACGTCTGTCGAATAGACTGAAAGCGTCTGGCGTCAGCGCGACCGAGCGCGCGGCGCTCGAAAAGCGGGTCAGCGAATTGAGCCGACCGGTCGACCCCAAGAGTCCGCCCATCCAGGAGGTCTTGCTACAGGCGAAGATGCCTTTCGAGTTTGAGATAAACGAGGTCGCCAAGGTCGTTGACCCGCTTGGCCGTATCGGCGGCTCCGCGGACGTTTCGAGGGGGTGGCCGATCGAGATGTGGTTTGGCGTGTGGGATGCGGATGCGCTTTGTGGATTGCACAAGGTCGCATGAGCGTCGTGGTTTCCTAGTTCGGTTCGAGACGTTCACGAGGCTTGCCCTTCAGCGGGGTTAATCCACAAGCCGGGGTCCGAAAGCAGATCGATCAATCTTTTTCCAGTTCGTCTTGTCCATGTCGATATGGCGGCGACCACAAACCCCTAACGCGTTCCTGGAGCGGGCATATGAAGTCCCTCGATGTCCTGATGCCCGCCAAAGGGATGCAACTGATCGAAGATGAGATCAGCGCGCGGCTGCCGCTGCATCGCCTATGGCTTGAGCCCAATCCTGACCTCTGGCTCGCCGAATGGGCGCCGCGGATCCGTGCGGTGGCGATGTCCGGCGGCCACGCGCATCTCGACGAAGCCTATATGCGCCGATACCCCAAGCTCGAGGTCATCTCCAGTTTCGGCGTGGGCTACGACAATATTGACGCCAAGGCGGCGGCGCGGCTTGGCATCATCGTCACCAATACGCCGGGGGTGCTCGACGACGAAGTCGCCGACACGGCGTTGGGCCTCATGATCATGACCGTGCGCCAACTGCCACAGGCGGAGCGGTATTTGCGCGCTGGGCAATGGTCGACGAAGGGCGCTTTCCCGCTAAGCCCGTCGCTGAGGGACCGCACGGTAGGCATTTTGGGACTCGGCCGCATCGGCAAGGCGATTGCGACGCGCGATCACCGCATTCGGGCTTGATGTCGTCTATCACGGCCGACATGCCCAGGCCGACGTACCCTATCGTTACTATGCTTCGCTTGTCGACATGGCGAAGGCGTCAGACGTTCTGATCGTCGTCGCGCCCGGCGGCCCCGGGACCCGGCATATCATCAACGCAGAAGTGCTGGAGGCGCTCGGTCCCGACGGCGTATTGATCAATATTGCGCGCGGCTCGCTGGTCGACGAGAAGGCGCTGATCGAGGCGCTCCGGAATAAGACAATTTTGGCCGCCGGCCTCGACGTGTTCGAGAACGAGCCCAGTGTGCCGCGAGAGCTCATTGCGCTCGACAACGCGGTGCTGTTGCCGCATGTCGGCTCAGCCTCGGTCAAGACGCGCCGGGCGATGGCCGAATGCGTGGTCTCGAACCTGTTCGCCTGGGCCGACGGCAAGCCGCCGCTTACGCCGGTGCCCGAAACGCCCTGGCAGGGGCAGTGGGGGAACAGCCGATAGGCGGGCCGGGCCAAGAGAGTAACGGAGTCCACGACGACGCAAAAGGCGGTATATGGTCCGACCAAACCACCCGGCTGTCCGCGAGACTGGCCATACTGGTGACGGGCACGGAAACCAAATGCCGATATTCATGGACCGCCATGATCTGCGCGGGTTGAAGCAAGTGGACGTCGCCAGCGCGCACGCCAGGGACCTCGAAGTCCAGGACCGGTATGGGGTCAAGTACATGGCCTATTGGTACGACGAAGAGCGCAGCTCCGGCTTCTGTCTCGTACATGCTCCGGACCCGGCGACCGCCGAGCGGGTCCATCGCGAGGCGCACGGCGCGATCGCCAACACCATCATTCCCGTCGATCTGGCTGCGGTCGAGGCGTTCCTTGGCCGCATCGGCGATCCGCGCGCGGCCCCAGGGGCGGCAGCCCCTGGCGTGGATGCAGGATTGCGCGCCGTTATGTTCACCGACATCGTCGGCTCGATCGAGATGACGGCCCGCCTCGGCGACAGTCGAGCGCTCGACCTGGTTCGGGTGCACGATGCGCTGGTCCGGCGCGGGCTCGATGCGCATGGCGGGCGCGAGGTCAAGCATACCGGCGACGGCATTATGGCCTCCTTCGACCAGGTGGCGAACGCGGTGCGTGCGGCGGCAGATATCCAGCGGCGCCTAGCCGCCTACAATGCGGAGGCGTCCGAGAGCCTAAGCGTTCGGATTGGCATCGACGCTGGGGAACCGGTCACGGAACACAACGACTTGTTCGGAACGACGGTGCAGCTAGCGTCCCGCTTGTGCAACGAAGCGGAGGCCGACGGCATCCTAGTATCCGGCGCCGTACGCGAACTCTGCGAGAGGGACGCCGCGCAGTTCACGCCACTCGGCGAGCGTCTGCTTAAGGGCTTCGCTGAAAAGACGCCTGTGTACCGGTTCGAGTGGCGGAGCTGACCCGGCGGTAGGCTTGAGTTCACTGCGATTGGCGGCTGCGCTACGCTGACAGCGGATGAAGCGATTCGTCGAGAGTCCAACGGAGATGGGAGCAACGACCATGTTGAGCTACGCCACCCTCGGCCTCTGCGCGGGCTTCCTCGCGCTTTTCGCGGGGCCGCTCGCCGCCTCGGCCCAGGACGCGATCACCGCGCCTGCGCAGAAGACGATCGGCCAGCCGCAGTCGACCAAAGGGGACATGATTCCCTCGCTCGCGGTCATCAATTCCCGGGGCGCGACGATCCAGGGCAATATTCTGACGATGACCGACGTGGGATCGAATGCGATCGTCTTCGCTGACCGTCCATACAGAGCCGCCGGGCACGTGCTGACGAAACACTTCCTCAAGGAATGGGATGAGGGAAGCGACAGTTTCGCCAAGGATCCGCCCAACGCCACGATATCCGTGCTCAGCGCGGAGGGCGATACGGTTGAGGACGCCGTCGTGACCCTGAAATCGCCTAAGCTCGACGGCGGCAAATTGACCTTCGAAGTGACCGTGCTCGAAGGAGGCCTGTCGAAAGCGACGGGACCCGCTTCCCTCTTCATCGACTGGTTCGCCGCGCGCGGCTATGGCGGTCGCGGATTCGTCGCGGGCGGCGGCGGATGGCATGGCGCCTGGTACGGTCATCCCAATTACGGCGCGGTGGCGGGAGCGGCGGCCATTGGCCTCGGCGCCGCGGCGGTCGGCGCAGCGGCCGCGGGCGCCTACTATCACCCTTACGCCTATCCGTACTACGCTCCGCCGCCACCGCCGGCCTGCGGTTATTACCCCTATCCGCCCTGCTACTGAGGCAGAAGGGGACGGCGTGGCGGCCCGAGGCGCCGTTTATGGCTCCGCATGCCCCAGGACCGAGGGCATGCCTTGTCGAGGGAGGAACTTATGCCCAAAAATGAGATGACGCGCCGCGCCGCGCTCCTGAGTTTCAGCGCCTTCGCCGCCGCTGGCTTGAGCGGCTGCAACACGACGCCGACTGCCGGCGTTCAACCGGCGGCTGCCAACGGGCTCGGCATCGGCCCCATCAATGTCGATACGTCGCCCTTAGTGGCCTACGTCGGCAATCCGACCGCGGGCTGGGCGCAACAGGCGCTTGCCCGCCGCGCTCGCCCAGGCTCTCGGGATCAGGGGCGACCGGCGGGCCCCCGCTCAACGTCCGCATCGACACTCTCTATCTCGGCGGCGGCGGACCGGCCGATCCCGACCGGATGAGAGGCGTTGCGATGGTCGGCGGACATACGATCAAGTGTGCAGGCGATGTCGACCTACTTTTCGAGCCCGACCGATCAGGCGTTGCCTGAACAGGCTCTGCAGGGCCGGGTGCAGGCTTTGGCAACGGCCTTTGCCTACCGGCTGAAGAGAAGGCTGGGGGCGTAACCGCGCCAGACCGGCGAGCCCGATTGAACCCAGGTCTGCCGGTTAGCCGGCTCGTTCCTCGCGCCCACGCTTGCGCGTCGCGGCGCCTTTGGCGGCGGCTTCCTTGCGATGGATTTGCGGATGAACGCCGAGATCGCGCCATGATGTCTCGGTAAGCTCGACGTCATAGTGTTCGGCCGCCTTCTTGATATTGGCGAAGGCCAAGGCCCGATCGTCATCGGAGACGCCCGTGACCTGATCGAACCGCGCGACGGCGTTTCGCACGTGCTTCGCATCGGTCATCGGCTCCTTGCGTTGGCTCGGAAACGCGAACACGGTGTCGGGCAAGTCGCCTTTGGCCGTCAGTTCCCCATGCTTCTCATGGGGCTTCCAGGTCGCTTGCATCGGGAACTCCTCCTTGTCTCGCTGGCCTCAAGCGCGGACCCGCGCCACGAGCGCCTGCCGCGAAAACGCAAAACGAGCCCCTTTTGTTTCGCAAGCCGGCCGGACGAAGGCTAGCGGCCGCCAGCGGCGCCGGGCGCGAGATACTGGACCCCGCTTGCGGGCCGGCGATAGAGCGCCAGCGTCGCGATCAGGCCGCAGACCGCCGCGAAGCTCATCCACTAGCCGGGCGCGGCCTTGTCGCCGGTATGGGCGATCAGCCAGGTCGAGATCAGAAGCGACGAGCCGCCAAGCGTGGTCGCGAGGCTATAGGCGAGCGAGAAGCCCGACGTGCGCACCGAAGCCGGGATGACCTCGGTCAGCGCCACGACCATCGCGCCATTGTAGCAGGCGTAAATGAACGACAACCACAGTTCGACCGTAAGCATCCGGTCGAAGGTCGGCTCCCGCACCAGCCAGGCGAGCGCCGGATAGGCGGTCAGAAGAGCGAGAACGGCGAAGGCGACGAGGATCGGCTTGCGGCCGATCCGATCCGAAAGAGCGCCCGAGACCGGCAGCCAGACAAAAGTTCGACGCCGCAACCGCGATCGTCACCAGGAGCGCGTCGGATTCGGTGAGCTTGAGCACGCTCCTGCCGAAGGTCGGCGTATAGACGGTGATGAGATAGAACGACACCGTCGTCATCATCACCATCGCCACGCCGCCGAGCACGAGACGCCAATTGTCGCCCAGCGTGGCGAAGATCTGCGCTGTCGTCGGGTGGACTTTCCGCGCCGCGAATTCGGGCGTCTCCTCGAGCCTGCGCCGGATTATGTACAGGAACGGCACGATGGCGCAGCCGATGAAGAACGGGATGCGCCAGCCCCAGCTCGAGGCCGCTTCGGGCGCCATCAAGTTGGCGATCGCGTAGCCGAGCAGCGCGGCGAACACGACCGCGACCTGCTGGCTCGCCGATTGCCAGCTGACGTACAAGCCCTTGTTCCCGGGCGTCGCAATCTCCGACAGATAGACCGAGACGCCGCCGAGTTCGACGCCGGCGGAAAACCCCTGCAGCAGCCGCCCCAGCACCACCAGCATCGGGGCCAGCGCGCCGATGGTCGCGTAGCCCGGCACAAAGGCGATGAGGATTGTGCCGCAGGCCATGATCGAGAGCGTCAAGATGAGGCCTTTGCGGCGGCCGATGCGGTCGATGTACGGCCCGAGCACAAGCGCGCCAATCGGGCGCATCGCAAAGCCCGCCGCGAAACTCAGAAAGGTCGCCATCAGCGAGGCGTATGGGTCGTCGCTGGGGAAGAAGGTCTGCGCGATCTGCCGGGCGTAGATGCCGAACAGAAAGAAGTCATACATTTCGAGGAAATTGCCGCTGGTGACGCGCAGGATGGTCTTGATTCTGTCGAGCCTTGTTTCGCCCATCGCATTCCTCCCTCGGCGCGCCTGTTACGCCATGAAACTGAGGCCGAATGGAAGCCTTGCGACTATTGGCTCGCCCAACGCGCCGCAGCGCGGCCAGCCGCCGCGCCGGTCGCGAATGAGGCCTGCAACAGATAGCCGCCCGTCGGGGCCTCCCAGTCGATCATCTCGCCGGCGACGAAGACGCCCGGACGCTTCCTCAGCATGAAGTCCTCGTCGATCTCGCTCCACGAGACGCCGCCGGCGGTCGAGATCGCCCTGGCGATCGAGGCGGTTCCGACGAGACGAAGGGCGCAGTTCTTGACATGCTTCGCGAGCGCCTCGCCTTCGGGAAGAGGTCCCGCTTCGCGCAGGATGTTGATCGCGGCAGGCGTAAGGCCGGCGCCTTTGCGCAGGAGCGTGGACAGGGATTGGCCGGGCTTGCGCTTCAACCGCGTCGCGAGCGTGGCTTCACTGAGGTCGGGCTTGAAGTCGATCGTTATCGTCGCCGATCCATGCGTTGCGATCGCTTCCCGAAGTGAGGCGGAGAGCGCGTAGATCGCGCCGCCTTCGAGGCCGGCGCTGGTGACCATCGCCTCGCCGCGAACGCGCATCTCGGCGTGAGAAAGCGCTATATTCTTGAGGGGCGCGCCGGCGAAGGTTTCCCGTATCTTCGGCGACCAGTCGACGAGGAAGCCGCAGTTGGCGGGCTTCAGCGGCGTCACCGCGATTCCCTCAGCGCGAAAAGCCTCGACCCAACCGCCGTCCGCCCCGAGGCGCGGCCACGAGGCCCCGCCGAGCGCGAAAACGACCGATGCCGCTTGAACGCTCGTCTCGCCCGACGGCGTCATGAAACGAAGCGCTCCGTCCTCATCAAAGCCGAGAAAGCGCGAGCGTGGAACAAAGTTGACGCCAAGCTCGCCGAGGCGTCGCAGCCAGGCGCGAAGGAGCGGCGTCGCCTTGAAGCTCTTCGGAAAGACTCGCCCGCTTGAGCCGATAAACGTCTCTTCGCCGAGCTCTGCGGCCCAGTCGCGAAGCCTGTCCGGCGGAAAGGCTTGAATCGCCGGAAGAAGCCTGTCGGCGGCTGGCCCGTAACGGGCAAGAAAACTCTGAAGCGGCTCCGAATGGGTAAGATTGAGGCCGCCTCGTCCCGCAAGCAGGAATTTGCGCGCCGGACTCGGACTCGCATCGTGGACCACGACGCTTCGCCCGGCGCGCGCCATCGTCTCCGCCGCCATCAACCCCGCCGGCCCTGCGCCAATGACGATCGCACTGGTCTCCGCCTTCATCCCCGCGCCTTCAAAAAAACCCGCGCCAGCTCATAGCATGGCGTTCGTCCGAGTAGCCGGAGCTCCCATGGCCAACGCCGCTGATTTCCGCCGCATTGCGCTCTCGTTCGAGGGCGCCGGCGAATATCCGCATTTCGATCGCCGCGCCTTCAAGGCGCGCGTCACCTTCGCGACGCTTGCTGCGGACGAGCTCAGCGCCAACATCAAATTCGCGCCGGACGAGCAGGCGCTGAAATGCGCGGTCGCTCCCGACGCATTCGCGGCGCTCGACAACGCCTGGGGGCGGAGCGGCTGGACCTGCGCGACGCTCGCGGGCTTAAGCGAAGCCGAACTCAAGGCGGCGCTGGAAATGGCCTGGCGCCACGCGGGGCCGAAGGCGAAACCGCGGAAGCGGCGTTAGCCCGCGGCGCGCTCCCTCGGCGATTGCGCGCCGGCCAGGGCCTCGCTCTCGGTCCACAGCTGCTTCGCCGCCGCGTCGTCCCGCGCTGCCCCGGATGGTTCGGTAATTTTGCGCTTGACGAAATAGGCGCCGGTCGTCTTTTCGACCTCCGGAGACGATGCCAGGTAAATGATCGTGTCGGCGCCCTTTTCCGGGGAGATGAAGAACGGTCTCAAGAGCGGGAAGAGACGGCCAGCCCAGCCGCCGCTCGAGTCGCCAAATCGCGTCGCGACGACGCCGGGATGGAGGCAATTGGCCGTCACCCCCGTGCCGGCCAAGCGCCGGGCAAGCTCGCGGGTGAACAGAATATTGGCGAGTTTCGAGCGCCCATAAACCCTAAGCCCGCTGTAGCCCTTGGCGCTCTGCAGGTCGCTGAAATCGAGGTTCACGCCCTGTGCGCGTCCGACGAGGTGGAGACGATCCGCGCCGGCGCGGAAGCGACGAGCGTGTCGCGCAGCGCCTCGGTCAGCACGAAATAGGCCATGTGGTTGAGGGCGAAGGTGAGCTCTAGGCCCTCTGGCGTCACCCGCCTGTGGGAGAAGAGTGCGCCGGCGTTGTTGATCAGCACGTCGATGCGCGGCTCGCTCGCGGCGATCGCTGCGCCGACCTTGCGCGTCTCCGCAATGCTTGAGAGATCCGCCAGATGCAGGCGATGGTCGAGCCCCGGCGCTTTTGCCTCGAGCTTCTGCATCGTGGCTTTCGCGCGAGCTTCGTCCCGCGCTACGATCACAATGCGGGCGCCCATTCCCGCGAGCGCGAGCACCGCGGCTTCGCCGATGCCGGACGTCGCGCCGGTGGCGACGATGGTCTTGCCCTTCATTGGAACGATCCTCGGCTTGGCCTAAGCCCTCACACTTAAGCGCGCTCATGCGCCGCCAAAAGAGGAAGGCCCGATCAAATGCCGCCGATCAAGGGCGGAGCGCCCGTGGGTTTCAGGGGCGATCCGCTCGCGTTACCATTGTCGCGAGAGGACCGATGAATGGCGAAAGACCAGCAGGGGCTCGACTTCTCGGGCGCGCCCGAGTCAGCCGCCGCGTTCGATCGCGCGATGGCGGACTATTACGGGCTGACCGGCGATCCGGTCGGCATTCTCAAATCTGCGCTCGGGCGCGATCCCGGCTTCGCGTTGGGCGGCGTCGCGATTGCGGCGCTCACTATGATCGGGGGCTTTCGCGGCGACCATCCGGAAGTGGTGAGCGCGCTCAGCGCGGCCGAAGCGGCGATGGGACGCGCCTCGGAGCGGGAGCGGCGTCATCTCGCCGCCGCCAAGGCGTGGGGGCGCGGCGAGACCTCGAAGGCCATTGCCGGCTGGGAGACAATCCTGGCCGATCATCCAACCGACGCGCTCGCTTTGCGCCTCGTTCAAGACGCTTATTTCTTCCTTGGCCGGTCGGCTGCGATCCGCGACTGCGCCGAGCGCGTGATGCCGGCGTGGGACCGCGACAATCCGCTCGCGAGTTTCGTCCTCGGGCTTTACGCCTTCGGGCTCGAGGAGACGGGCGACCTCAAGCGCGCCGAGGACTTCGGCCGCGAGGCGCTCGCCCGCAATCCGGGCGACGCGTGGGCGACGCATGCGCTCGCCCATGTGATGGAGACCGCCAACCGACACGAGGAGGGCGTCGCCTTTCTCAAGTCGACCCGCGTGAACTGGGCGCCGGCTCATTTCATGGCCCACCACAACGGCTGGCATCTCGCCCTATTCCTGATCGAGCAGGGGCGTTTCGACGAGGTCCTCGCCGACTACGACCGCTTCACGGCGCCCAAGCTGGCCGACGACGCGACACTCGACCGCATCGACGCTTCCTCGCTTCTGTGGCGGCTTGAACTCGCAGGAGTCGGTGTCGGCGACCGCTGGTCCCCCGTCGCCGACCAATGGATGGCGCATGTCGACGACCATCTGCTCGCCTTCAACGATCTGCATTGCGCCTTCGCCGCCGCGCGCTCGCCCGACGGCGATCACGCTATCCGCCTCAGCCGCTCGCTCGACGAATACGCGCGTCTAGGCTCGGGCGACAATCGGCAGGTGACGTCGGAGGTCGGGCGGCGCCTGATCGACGGCGCCCTCGCTTTTGCCGGTGGCGATTATGCGCGCGCGGTCGACGCGATCCTGCCAGTTCGCCAGGATGCGGTCCGAATTGGCGGCAGCCACGCACAGCGCGATATCGTCAATTTGACCCTGATCGCTGCGGCCGAACGCTCGGGACAATGGCGCCTGGCGCGCGAGCTCCTAGCCGAGCGGGTTCTCGCTCGGCCGACCCTGCGGACCGAGGCTCAGTACGCCCGCGCGCTGCGCAAGGCGCGGCGAGAAGCCCCGCCGGCCGCCTAGCAGATACCTATTGGATAGCGTTATCAACGCGTTGGGCGCGAACCGGCGCGGCGACGGAAGCGCCGGACCCTACCGTTGCGGCCATGCAACACATTGATAAAATGGATAATTTAAGCCGTGAAAGAGCGCCCCCGTTGGCTAGCCTCCCGTCGTTGACTGCGTTAAGGAAGGCTCAACGCGTACGCTCTATTTTGATTCAATTGGCTTAGCGTGGGCGTAGGGCAAGGGATGCTGGGGATCGAGGCTACATTCGACGACCTTTCGTTCGAGGGCGGGGATAGTCCTCAACGGGTTCTTCCTAAAATTGTTCCCGGCGTAGCGGCCTTGGCCCTCGCCGGGGCGGTTAGCGTCTGGGCTCTGCACTGGCTCGGTCCCATCGCTCCCGACTCGGGCTTCTCCCAGTGGACGCCGGCGACGACCGCTGGCCCGACCATCTCGCGACCCTTCGCCGACATCGCCATCGACGCTAGCATGCTCGCCCAATTGAAGTCGGGCGTCCCTGCGTCCTTGCCGCAGGTCGCGAGCCTCGAAGTCGCCCCATCCGCCACCTTCCCGCTGCCGAGCCTCGAAGCCTTTCCCTCCGCTTCGGCTCCGGTGAGCCCGCAAGCCGGGAGCCTGCCGCTGCCGCCGGGGCGCGATTTGCCCGAGATCGGCGAGACGGAAAGCTTCCCCTTGCCGCCAGCCCGTCCGCCCGGGTTCGGCGCTCCGACGCAGTCCACGACGCCCGAGCGCCATGCGTCACGGCCCGATGTGGCGGTTGCTCGTCCCGCCGCCCAGCCGGACAACCGCAACGTCATCGAAAAACTCTTCGGATGGGCGCACCCATCCTCGCCGGTCGTGGCTTCCACCGCCACGGCGCGCATCGCCACCACCCCGCCGGTTGTCGCGGAGAGAGACTCGGCCGCCGCCGCTGGCGGCCTCGGCAGAGGCCCGTTGTTCAGCTTCCCGTCGCCTTTTGGAAATTCGGCCCCGGCGCCGGTTTCCGGCTATGACCACTATACCGCCGTCTATGACATCTCGGCCCGCGTCGTTTATCTGCCGGACGGAACGCGGCTCGAAGCCCATTCGGGTCTCGGCCAGGCGCTCGACAATCCTCGCTTTGTGGCCGAGCGCGCGGTCGGTCCCACCCCGCCGCATCTCTACGAGCTGACATTGCGGGAAGGCTCGTTCCACGGCGTGCGGGCGCTGCGGCTGAATCCAGTCGGAGAAGGCGGGATTTACGGGCGCGCGGGACTGCTGGCGCACCCCTTCATGCTCGGCCCCAACGGCGACTCGAACGGCTGCGTATCCTTCAAGGACTATGACGCTTTCCTGCGCGCCTATCAGAACGGGCAGGTCAAGAAGATCGCGGTCGTCGCCAAGCTGTAAGGGCCGTTTCGCCGGCCCACTCCGCCGAGGACGCTGATCACTACCCGCTTGCGGACGCGGCGCGTCCAGCGCTGGCGAGTTAATACCGGCTTCATTCCCCCGCAAACCCCGAGCGATCGTCCGGCCGATTTGCGGCGGGCGCCAACGTCGGGCACTGTGTCAGCAGGCAAGGGGGAGCGAAGTCGGGAAACGCATGTTCGCCTTGACTGCAGACCATCTCGCCGTCCGCGACATGGCGAAATCCTTTGCTGACGAGCGCCTCGCGCCCAATGCGCTAAGTTGGGACGAGGACGGAGCATTTTCCGGCCGACGTTCTGCGCGAGGCGGCGGCCTTGGGCATGGCCGCGATCTATGTCGGCGAGCAGCATGGCGGCAGCGGCATGACCCGCCTCGACGCGGCGCTGATTTTCGAATCGCTGTCGACCGGCTGCCCCTGCATCGCTGCGTTCCTCTCCATCCACAACATGGTCGCCTGGGTCATCGACGGCTTTGGCTCGCCGGAGCTTAAAAGCCGCTTTTTGCCCCGGCTCGCCAGCATGGAGCTGATCGCCAGCTACTGCCTGACGGAGCCCGGCGCCGGCTCGGACGCTGCGGCGCTGACGACGCGCGCCCGGCGCGACGGAGCCGATTACGTACTCGATGGCGTCAAGCAGTTCATCTCCGGCGCCGGCGTCAGCGACCTCTATCTCGTCATGGCGCGCACCGGCGAGGGCGGCCCCTCTGGGGTCTCCGCGTTCCTCATCGAAAACGGCGCGCCCGGTTTAAGTTTCGGCGCGAAAGAAAAGAAGATGGGATGGCGGGCGCAGCCGACCCGTCAGGTGATCATGGAGGGCGTGCGCGTGCCGGCGGCTAATCGGGTCGGCGCGGAAGGGATCGGCTTTAAGATCGCGATGGCCGGGCTCGACGGCGGCCGGCTCAACATCGGCGCCTGCTCGATCGGCGGCGGCCGATCGGCGCTCGACAAGGCGATCGCCTACATGCGCGAGCGCAAGGCTTTCGGCCGCCGCATCGCCGACTTCCAGGCCCTGCAATTTCGCGTCGCCGACATCGCGACGTCGCTGGAGACGGCGCGCTCGATCTTGTGGCGCGCCGCGAGCGCTTTGGACGAGAAGTCGCCAGAGGCGACGCGGCTCTGCGCCCAGGCGAAGCAAGTCGCCACCGACGCTGGCTTCAACGCCGCCAATGACGCGCTGCAACTGTTCGGCGGCTATGGCTATCTCGCCGACTATGGCGTCGAGAAGATCGTGCGCGATCTGCGCGTGCACCAGATTCTCGAAGGCACGAACGAGATCATGCGGGTGATCGTGGCGCGCGGGCTGATCGAGAATTGAGCGCCAAAATCTGACGCTTCGCGCCCGACCTCGTCGACGAAACCCTGCAAGCGGTGCTGAAGTCAAGACCCCCCAAAGCTAGGTCAAGGGCGCGCAAAGCGAAGGTCAAGGGGCCTGACTTCGGCAAGCCCGTCGGAATCGACTGCAGATATCGTCGTGCGGACGACCGAACGCGGCTCGAGGGGCAGCCAGGGCCGGCCGCGGTGCATCATTGCCCGGTTGTCCCACATCAATACGTCGCCTTGTCGCCAATTGTGCTGGTAGATGAATTCGGGCCGAGTTGCATCGGCGATCAGTTCGTCCAGCAATATCCGCGCTTCTGCGCCGCCAAGGCCTTCGACCGCATAGGCGTGTGAGGCGATGTAAAGCGCAACGCAGCCGTTCACCGGGTTGCGCCACGTCATGCGCCACTTTGCTGGCGGCAAGGCTTTGCGCTCCGGCTCCGTCACCAAGCCGGCATCGATTTGATCGCGAGAATGGGCGTACGAGTGCGTGACGACGGCGTCGCGCAAGCGCGACTGCAATGACGGCGACAGCCGCATCCAGGCCGCTCTCGTGGACGCGAACTCGGTTTCGCCGCCGTCCTGTGGAACAACACGAGCCGATAGGACGGAAGCCAGCGCCGGCGTCCGCTTAAAGGAGCTGTCGGTGTGCCAAAGTTGGTTGGCGCGAGCCGTCAGAGCCTGGCGATGCGTCTCGGGCACAAGGCTGCCGTCCGAGGAGAGATTGTTCAGGCGGCTGTAGAAAGTACCGGTGCCTTCGGAGCCAATCTTGACCCGCTCCAAAGGTCCAAATGCTCGGGAAAAAACCGCTTGCAGATCGTCGGCAACTTCCTGATTCCGAAACAGGAGAAGGCTGTGCTCCTCGAATGCGGCGCGCACGGCCTGATAGGCAACATCGCCCGAGGCGACATCAAGCAAGCCGACGCCGCGCATCTCCACGCCAAAATCAGGGTGCAGCGGAACGAGCTCCATTGCCGTCGACCCTCGAGTTTAGGTCATCAGCTATATCACCAGTCGGCGTTCGAGCCAATTGCCAGACATTGGTGACAAAGGAAGGCACGATCAAAAGCGAAGCGGCTTTGGCCGGCGGCATGACGACGCTCAGCAGACCCATGGAGACCGTCGGCAGCCCAAGCCCGATCACGCCCTTCACGAAGCCGGCGATGAGGAAGGTGAGCGTGGCGACCGCAAAGGGAACGGGTTGGATGGAGGGCATCGCCCCGGGGACTGTCAGGCGAAATTGGCGATATTGCGGGTGGCGACTTCGCCTTCGGTCAGCGAAGCGGCTTCCCTGCCGTCTCCGGCGCAGCAAATCGCGGCGGCGAGACTGATTGCGGCGAGCGCGATGAGATAGACCGAGATCGGCCAGGTCGCGCCGCCCGTCCAGGCCACGAACGAGGCCGCGGCAAATGGCGTCAGGCCGCCGCTGATCGCCGCCCCGACCTGGAAGCCGAGCGAGGCGCCACTATAGCGCGTCCGCGTGCCGAACAGTTCCGGATACCAGGACGCGCCGACGCTGAATCCGACGTACTGCCCAAAGACCAGGGCCAACGTGATCGCCGCGGTTATGAGGACAGGATCCTTGGTGTTTAGGAGCCAGAACAGCGGAAAGGCGAAGGCCATCTCGAACAGGCAGCCCGCGTAGAACATAGGCTTGCGGCCAATCCGGTCCGACAGCCACCCGAAGGCTGGAATGGCGACAAGCGCGGCCGACGCCGACACGAGGATTGCATTGAGGACAAGGCTGCGCGGCAGACCGAGGCGGCCCGTGACGTAGCTGATGACGAAAATTCCTGCGATGGTCGCGTAGGAGATCTCGTAGAGCTTGAGGCCAACCGCGAGGAGAAAAGGCCGCCGATGCTCGGTCAGAACCTCGCCGATGGGAAGGCGGGCCACGCCGCGGCTCGACTTCATTGTCTCGAAGGCTTGCGTCTCCTCAATGTTGAGCCGAATCCAAAGGCCCACGCCGGCGAGGACGATGGAAAGAAGGAAAGGAATCCTCCACGCACAAGCGAGAAAGTCCGGCCCCGGAAGCAGCGACAACGCCGCGAAAACGCCGATCGCCGCAAGATTGCCGATCGGATAGCCGAGTTGAACCAAAGCGGCGGTCAGCCCGCGGCGTTGCGGCGTCGCGTTCTCTACCGCCATCAGTACCGCCCCGCCCCATTCGCCCCCGAGTCCAAGGCCCTGGATCAGGCGTAGTGCGACGAGAAGGACGGGCCCGCCACTCCGATCTGCTGGTAGGTCGGCAGCAGGCCGATCAGGAACGTACCCAACCCCATGAGGATGATCGTCAAGGCAAGCATCGACTTGCGGCCGACCCGATCACCGAAATGGCCGAAGATCGCCGCGCCGAGCGGGCGCGCGAAATAGCCGACGCCCAGCGTGGCGAAAGCCGCGAGCGTGCTGGCCGTCGGATTGGACATGGGAAAGAACAGCTTGTTGAGGACGAGCGCGGTCGCGAGGCCGTAGATCAGGAAGTCGTACCATTCGACCGCCGTGCCGATAACGCTCGAGAGAACTGTAAGTCCAATTCGAGTTGATCGCGCCGTCGGAATTTGCGCCAGCGGCGTCGGTCCAGCAATAGCCATAGGCGCCCCATTTAGCCGGCACAGTTTGTGGATTTATTAGGAGAGAGAACGGCGATTTTGTGGCCGCTGCCAAGCGGCGAGCTCGTTGCTAGTTTCTCAGTTTGAATTTCAGCTTCCGCCCCGTGATATTGCGGTTCGACGATCGACGGTCAATCGATGAAGCATCTCGTTATGGATACCAATCCCAGAAACCTGGTCGCGGCTGGCTATGACGACATTGCCGACGCCTATCTCGATCGGTTCGGGGTCTCGGTCGTGCGCCGAAAATGGCTTGGCCATCTTATTGAAAGTCTGCGCTCCCAAGGAAACAGGGTCCTCGACCTTGGCTGCGGCGCCGGCATACCGGTTGCGCGTGAACTCGCGGCGCTCGGACACTCCGTCGTTGGAGTAGATGGATCAGCGCAGCAGATCGTGCGAGCTCGTCGTAACGTCCCAACAGCGATATTCATCGAAGCGGACATGTCTGAGGTGGAGTTCGAGACTGCCTCCTTTGACGCGGTTGGCGCGTTCTATTCGATCACCCACATCCCCGCTGCGGAGCAGGGCGCCTTGATTTCGAAGATAGCCCTTTGGCTAAAGCCGGGCGGAACACTGGTCGCAAGTTTCGCAGCTGGTGAGGCGGGAGAATGGATCGGCGAATGGCTTGGAACGACCATGTTCTTTGGCCACAGCAGCGAGGATGCAACGTTGAGATGTCTTTACGATGCTGGCTTGAACGTTCGCCGCTCTATGGTTGAGCAACAAGATAACGAGGATGCCGTCTTTCTTTGGATCGAAGCGGCTAAAAACTGAGACAGCATCCCGGCGTTTGGAGGAACTCATGTCGAACATCGCGTTCATCGGTCTTGGCAAAATGGGCGCGCCGATGGCGGCGAATCTCGTCAAGGCGGGCCACGCGGTCCGGGGCTTCGATCTCGTCGACGCCGCGAAGACAGCGGCCGCCGCGTCCGGCGTCGCCATTGCGGCGAGCGCCCGCGCGGCTGTCGCCACCGCCGACACGGTCGTCACCATGCTGCCAGCTGGCAAGCACGTTCTCGCGGCGCATGCGGACCTTCTGTCCGTAACGCCCAAGGGCATCCTCGTCATCGATTGCTCGACCATCGACGTCGACAGCGCAAGAAAAGCCCATGACGCGGGCGCCGCGGCGGGCGTGCTGACCCTCGATGCGCCGGTTTCGGGAGGGGTCGGCGGCGCCACCGCAGGGACCCTCACCTTCATGTGCGGCGGCTCGGACGAGGCGTTCGCGCGCGCTAAGCCGATCCTCGAAAACATGGGCAAGCGCATCGTCCATTGCGGGGGGCCAGGGGCAGGGCAGGCGGCCAAGATCTGCAACAACATGATCCTCGGCGCGACCATGATCGTCACCTGCGAAGCCTTCGCGCTCGCCGAGAAGCTAGGCCTATCGGCGCAGGCTCTGTTCGACGTCGCCTCGACCGCCTCCGGCCAGTCGTGGTCGCTAACGACGTACTGTCCGGTTCCCGGGCCGGTGCCGGCCTCGCCTGCCAACCGGGATTATAAACCCGGCTTCGCCGCGGCTCTCATGCTCAAGGATTTACGGTTGGCGCAGGAGGCGGCGTCGAGCGTCGGGGCCTTGACCCCGCTCGGGGCCGAAGCCGCCCAGCTCTATGCTCTCTATGTCGCCGCCGACCACGGCGGAGACGATTTCTCCGGAATTATCAATTTTTTGCGCGGCGCATCGCAGAGAGCCTAGAACTTTTCCCATCACGGCATAGTTTTAGGCTCAGGACGCGGCTAACGGGGCCGACCAACGGGAGGAATGTTCCC
Source organism: uncultured Alphaproteobacteria bacterium (assembly GCA_963775405.1). Taxonomy (GTDB): domain Bacteria; phylum Pseudomonadota; class Alphaproteobacteria; order Rhizobiales; family Beijerinckiaceae; genus Roseiarcus. The sequence goes on along the minus strand of CAVZJI010000025.1, from coordinate 38,510 downwards.
TATGCGTAATTCGATCAAGAAGACCGTGGTTGCGGCCATCGCCGCTCTCGGGTTGGCCACGGCGGTCGCGACGGTTTCGACGCCGGCCGAGGCCCAATGGCATGGCGGCGGCGGCTTCCATGGCGGTGGGTGGGGAGGCGGCTGGCATGGCGGCGGTGGCTGGCATGGCGGGTGGGGCCGCCCCGGATGGGGCGGTGGCGGTTGGGGCTGGCGACGCGCGGGCTGGGGCGGAGGCTGTTGGAACTGCGGCGGTTGGGGCGGGGGTTGGGGCGGCGGTTGGGGCTGGGGCTGGGATCCCGGCTGGGCGATAGCAGCCGCGGCGGTGCCTGTCGGGATCGCGATTGCAGCTAATGCTTCGCAGCCGGTCTATGGCGACGGTCCCGGTTGCTGGGCGAGGCGGCGCGTCTGGACGGCGAACCACCACTATCTTGGCCGACGGCTCGTGAACATTTGCATGTAAACCTCGATTTGGCGGCGGTCGCCTGCGCGTCCGCCGCCACATTTGAGGTAGAGGCGTCGAAAGCCGTAAGTTTTTGAGCTCGCCATCCTGAATGTTTGTTCAGCGTTTATAGCGAACACTTGTCCGTGAAGGGCCCTCTAGGCTGTGACTTTGAAACAAATCTCGCTTTGGCGCCCAAACGACGCACAGGCGTCAAACAGCCGCCGGAATTCGGCGTCAAGTTTAGAAACACGCCCAGGTCAATTCGTTTTGGCGCGGCGGTCGACAGAGTTGGCCAGGCGGTTCAGCCGCCGTCCATAAGGAGGCTGTGATGTCCAGGATTTCGAAGACAATTGTCGCCGGAGCATCGGCGTTGGCGATGGCGGCGGCGGTCGTTCTGCCGGCGGCGCCGGCGTCGGCCGGCGGCTGGGGTGGTTGGCGCGGCGGCGGCTTTCACGGCGGCTGGGGCGGTTGGCACGGCGGCGGCTGGGCCGGTCGCGGCGTTTGGCATGGGGGCTACTGGCGCGGCGGCTATTGGAACAACGGCTGGTGGGGCCCGGCAATCGCGGCAGGCGTGCTGACCGGCGCGGCTATCGCCAGCGCGCCCTATTGGGGAGGCGGCTATGGGTATGGCGGCGGCTGCTGGCAGGTTCGCCCCACCTATGATGCTTATGGCAATTTCCTCGGTCAGCAATCCGTGAACGTCTGCTGATGAAGCGCACCGTCGCGCTTTGAAAGAGGGCCTCGCGCAAGCGGGGCCCTTTCATCTGGGCGCCGGAGAAAAGACGCCGCCGGTCATCGGTTTCGGGACGCCGGTCGTGGTCGGAAAGGAGATCGGCAGGCCGCGCCTCGAACGCAAAGCGCAATAAGCGAAACATTGCGCCTCGATACTGTCGCCGTCGAAGCCGATCGCCTCGACGGGCTCGACCTTCACCTGCAGCCGTTCGCTGAGCCGGCGCATGAGACTCGGGTTTCGCCGCCCGCCGCCGCCGACCAGCCAGCGCGCTGGCGCCTGGGGCACGTGCTTCAGCGCAGCCGCAGTCGATTCGACAGTGAAGGCGCCGAGCGTCGCCGCGCCATCCGCGTCGCTCAGGTGTTTGACGCATGCAGCGCCGGCGCTGAAGTGATTTCGGTCGAGCGACTTGGGCGCCGGGCGTTCGAAATAGGAATCGCTCATCAAGGTGGCGAGCGCCGCGGGGTCGACGCGCCCGGTTGCGCCCAGCGCGCCGTCCTTGTCGAAGGCGAGCCCGCGCCTCGCGAGGAGAAAATCGTCAAGCAGCGCATTGGCCGGGCCGGTGTCGAAGGCGACGATCTCTCCCTTCACGCCCAGATAGGTGACGTTGCCGACCCCGCCCCAGTTGAGGATCATCAGCGGCCGCTCAAGCCCCGCCGCCATCGCCGCGTGATAGATGGGTGCGAGCGGCGCCCCTTCGCCGCCAGCCGCGACGTCGGCTGAACGAAAATCCGAGACGACGTCGATCTTAAGCGCCGCCGCGGCGCGCGCGCCGTCGCAGAGCTGGCGCGTAAGGCCTGCGCGCGGCCGGTGCAGGATCGTCTGGCCGTGCAGGCCGACGAGCGTGACGCGTTCGCGGCGAACCGAAAACCGGTCAAGAAACGCCTCGACCGCCGCGACATGGGCGTCGGTCACCAGGCCCTCGAGTTCGAGCTGCGGCGCCTGGGCTTCGCTCAAGTCGGCGACCACTGCGCGCAGACGCTCCGCGATCGCGAACGGGTAGGGGAAGGTCGCCGAAGGTCCAGTCTTGAGCTGAGCCTCGCCGTCGCTTTCGATCAGCGCAACGTCGATGCCGTCCATCGACGTTCCGCTGATGACGCCGATCGCGGTTTCAAGTCCTTGGGCGTCACTCATCGTCTTCGGTCTGATCGTGGCTTTCGCTCTGATTGGCGCCGGGGCTCCACAGCACGTCCGACATGCCGAAGTCGTTGGCGGCGCGCGCGGCGACGAACAGATAGTCGCTGAGACGATTGATATAGGCCAGCGCGGCCTGGCCGACCTCCTCGCCCTCGGTGGCCGCCAGCGCAACCATGACCCGCTCCGCTCTCCGGCAGATTGCGCGCGCCTGATGCAAGGCGGCTGCGGCCGCCGCGCCGCCCGGCAGGACGAACGAGCGCAGCGGATGGAGCTTCGCATTGAGCGCGTCGATGGCGTGCTCGAGCGCCTGAACCTGAGAGGGCGCGACGCGCAGGACCGCGCCCGGCTTTTCGTCCGGCTGGCGCGGAAGGCAGAGGTCGGCGCCGAGATCGAACAGATCGTTCTGGATGCGCGTCAGCACCGGCTCGATCGCGAGATCGGCCGCGTCGCTCGCATTGCGCACCGCAAGCAGCGCGAGGCCGACGGCGCAATTCGTTTCATCAACGTCGCCCATCGCCGCGACGCGCGCGTCGCTCTTCGGCCGCCGCGAGCCGTCGCCGAGCCCCGTCTCGCCCTTGTCGCCGGTGCGCGTATAGATAACGTTCAGCCGAACCATGCTTTTCCCGCGTCGGCTGGCGCCCATTGCGTCGCCGACTGACGCCGCTTCGCGTAGCGCGATGAAGCGTCGGCGTCCACTCTGGTTAGGGCTCAATCTACCCTGCGTTCGCGCCCTAGGGCTTGCGCAATTCCCGCCTCAGGATCCGTGTCATCTCGGGGCTCATGACCGGCGCCGACGAAGCCGGCCATGGCGCCCCTGATTTGCTAGATCTCCGCGACTGTCTCGAAATCCATGGGGAGAGGGAAGTAGCGGAAGCCATCGCCAGCCTTCGCTACATGTCCGACGCCCGGCCAAGCGAAGTGGTAAGACAATATGGCGACGCGGTTGGCGGCCAGCATGTCGAGCATCCGAACGCGGCTCTCCGCCGCCTGCGCTGAATCGGTATCGAAAGCAAAATGCGTGCGCGGATGCTCCAGCAGCAGCACCGGATGATGGGCTAAGTCGGCAGTATAGCAGAGCTGATGCCCGCCGTGATCGATCATGAAAATCGTGTGGCTAACCGTGTGGCCCGGATCGGAGAGGGCGGTCACCCCCGGCAGAATTTCTTCATGGTCTTTATAGAAATGGATACGATCCTTGACGGGCAGGAGGTTCCTCCGCGCCTGGTTTAGGAAGTGCGCGCGCGCCGGGGCGTCGGCCGGTATCTTCGAGTCGCTGGTCCAATAGTCGAAGTCCGGCTCGCCAATGAAATATTGCGCGTTGGGAAAGTTTAAACTCCCGTCCGCGGCAACGAGCCCGCCGCAATGATCGATATGAGCATGGGACATCACGACAGCATCAATGCTGGCTGGATCGATTCCTGCCCCACGCAACGTCGACATTAGTTTGCCAGGCGAGGTCCCAAATAAATCGTCTATGCCCATTCCGGTATCGAACAACACGGCCCGATCACCGAGGTTAGCAATGAGTATGTTCTGCTCCAGCACCCACTTGTCTGCGGGTAAGAAGTTGTCGTGCAACTCGCGCGCGATCTCCTCTTTCGTGATGTTGGAGAAGTCGTCGACTGGATTGCCGAGCGGCAGTTGACCGTCCGAGACAACCGTACATTCCGCGCCGCCGAGCTTGAATCGGAAAAAATAGGGCGCCTGCGGAAGACCCGTTGGCATCTTCGCAACGGCCCGAGCGGGTAGCGCGAGTGAGGCGGCTCCGAGCGCCGCGCCGGCCATCAGCCCACGACGGGTCAGGGCGATCCTTCGAAGGGATTGCATGCGATTCCTCCTCAATGTCTTTTTCTCGCGGCAGGCCAACCGGCCGAACCGCGCTGCTTATCCTACGCTTCGACGGGACCCCTCACAACTCCGAAGGACCTCAACAACCCAGTGGGGGCGGCGGTTCGCGCCATTGGTCACGTCAGGCCGGCGCGGACTGCTCCCCGCGAGACCGCGGGACCGCGTGCATCGTCTTGAGGCGGCAGCCGCCATTCGGCGCGGGCGTAGGAACGAGCGCAAGGGAAAGATGGAGCTTTGTGCTGAAGCGCGTTGATGGCGAGCGCCTTGACCTGCGATGCCGCGACGCGAGAACCGCCCCGGTTCGTGCGCCGGCTTTGGAACCGAGAGGTCGGCGCCGAGATTCCGTCCCGCCTCAATTGACCCTGCGGTCGCGCCCTTTCCAATAAGGCTCGCGCAATTCGCGCTTCAGGATTTTTCCCGAGAGGTTGCGCGGGATCGCGTCGACGAAATCGACCGACTTCGGCGTTTTGAAATTCGCGATGCGCGCCCGCACCCAGGCGATGATGTCGGCCGCATCCCGCGGCGCCCCGGACTTCAAGACGACGATCGCTTTCACCGCCTCGCCCCAGGTTTCGTCGGGTACGCCGATCACGGCCGCGTCGGCTATTGCTGGATGACCGAAGAGGGCGTTCTCCGTCTCGGCCGGATAGACGTTTTCGCCGCCGGTCACGATCATGTCCTTCACCCGGTCGTAGATGAAGACATACCCGTCCTCGTCCATGTACGCCGCGTCGCCGGTTCGCATCCAGCCGTCGCGGATGGAGGCGGCGGTCGCGTCGGGCTTGTTCCAATAGCCCTTCATGACAACGGGAGAGCGCACCACCACTTCCCCGACCTGCCCGCGTGGGACTTCCTCGCCATCGGCCGCGACGATCTTAAGCTCGACGCCCGGAAAGGCGACGCCGCAGGAGCGCAACTTGCCCTTCCCCGGATCATGATCCGCGCTGGGGAGGAAGGTCCCGGCGCCGCAGATCTCGGTCAGGCCATAGATTTGAATGAACTCGCAGCGAAACCGCGCGCTCGCGCGTTTGAGTAAATCCTCGGAGATGGGCGAAGCGCCGTAGGAGAGCACCCTCATGCTGGAAAGGTCGGCGCTCCCAATCCCCGGGGCCTGCATCAGCATATGAATGAGCGCGGGCGCGAGGAACGCGTGATTGACTCTCTCCTTTTCAATCACGTCCAGAATGAGTTGCGGCGCAGCGTCCCTGAGGACCGCCGAACTTGCGCCGCTCGCCATCGCGATCAGCGCGACATTGACGCCGGCGACGTGAAAGAACGGCATCGCCGCCAGCACCGTGTCGCCCGGTTCGTAATTCAGCCCGCCCAAAGCGGCCGTTAGCTCGAAGGCCGCGAGATAGTTGCGGTTGGTCAGCTGGACTCCTTTGGGAAGCCCAGTCGTGCCCGACGTGTACAGCTGGATCACGTCATCCTGTGGATCGGCCCGGAGGAGGGGGTCGCTCGCATCCCCGGCTTCAATCCACGCGTCATGCCGCTCATAGCCTTCGCGGTCGAAGCCGAGCGCGATCATCCTAGGCTTCGAGGCGAGCGATGCGACCGCCTGGTCGGCGAGGTCAACGACATCCGGACCGACGAACATGATCCTCGCCTCGCTGTCCTCAAGCAGGCGGGCGATCTCCGGCGCCGCGAGGCGAAAGTTGAATGGCGCGAGTGTCATGCGCGCCTTGCAGGCGCCCACGAGGCAAGGCAGGAAATGATCGGCGTTCTTGCTGAGATAGGCGATCCGCTCCTGCGTCCGGACGCCGGACGCGATCAGCGCGTTGGCGAAGCGCGAGGCCATCGCGTCGACGTCCGCAAAGGTCATCGCCCGGCCCTCGAATACGAGAGCTGGCGCGCTTCCGCGGCGGAGCGCCTGCACGCGCGCCACATCCGCCACGCTGGCTACGCCATCGAGCTCGATCATCGCGCTTCCCCCCGGCTGCAAGGTGACAGGGCCAGCTGTTTTTGGTCATTATGCGCGTCTTGTCCGGCCGCGCAATCCATCGGGGCCGATCCGGAGATCTGCGCCGCGCGGGCGAGCCGCGGCGCTATCGCGTCAGTGACAGAAAAAGACGCTTAAGCACCTGAAAAGTCTAGCTCGCGGGCAAAAGCGCCCACCTGCCGGCGGTCTGCCGCCTCGGTCCTCAGTCCCGCTTCATCAGCCGTTCGAGGTAGTCGCGCTCGTCGACCGGGCGCGCGGGGTCGGCAAGGCGGCGGCGCAGCTCCTCCATGACCCGGCGCGCGCGCTCGGCGGCGCCTGCGGTCTGGTTAAGCGGCCCGTCCTCTCGGCCCTTCTCGCCTTCCGCTCCGCGTCCGAGCGGATCGTCGCCGGGCATTTCCCCCGGTCGGCCCCTGCGCCCGACATACGTGCCTCTGCCCTTGCCTTTACCCTTACCCTGGCCTTGGCCGTCCATCTGCTTCTGCAGCCCCTGGGCGCCGTCGCGCAGCGCCTCGAGCGCGCGCCCCTGCGCGTCCACGGCAGCGCCCTTGTCGCCCTTGCCGCTCTTGCCCGCTTTGCCTTGGCCGCCCTTGAGGTCGCCTTCGGCTTCTTTCATGTCGCCTTGCGCGTCGTCGAAGCCCTTCTCGCCCTTCATGCCGAGGCTCTTGAGCTTGCGCTGCAATTCGGCGAGGCGGTCGCGCAGTTCCTGCTGGCGATCTTCGAGCTGCGGTTGGCCCTTGTCCGCCTGATCCTGGCCCTGCTTGTCGTCCTGGCCGGAATCTTTGTCGCCCTGGTCGGGAGCGTTCGAGCCGTCCTGGTCCTGATCCTGCTGGCCCTGCAAATCCTGATCTGGCGACGATTGGTTGCGCCGCGCCCGCTTGCGCGCACGGTCCTTCTGGTCGCTGCGGAACGTGTCGTCGCGCAAAGCCTGCTGGTCGCGGAGAAGTTTCTCGAGTTCGCCGATCTGCTTGCGCATCTCGCGTTCGCCCGGGCTTTCTTGTTCGTCCTGCGCGCTGCGCATGTTCTCGAACATTTGCTGCATCTGGTCGAGCATGGCTTGAGCGTCTTCGCGCGAGCCGTTGCGCGCGGCGTCCTCCATCTGGTTCATCATCTTGTCCAGATCTTGCGCCTGAAGGTTCTGGTCTTCAGGACTGCTGTCGGGCGGCGCGTTGCGCGCCATCTCGCTCATGAAGCGATTGGCGGCCTCTCGCAATTGCTGCATCAGCTTCCTGATTTCTTCGTCGCTCGCGCCGCGCTTTAACGCCTCGCGCAGCGCCTGCTCGGCGGCGCGCAGGTCTTTCTCGGCTTTCGTGGCGTCGCCATTCTCGAGCTGCAGCGCCATCGCCCAGAGCAGCGCCGCGACATCCAGCAGTTCAGCGTCGCTGTGGGCGCGCTCGAGCGAGGTGTTGGCCTGCTTAAGACCGAGATAGATGTTGGCGGGGGTGTCGAACAATTCCGGCGCGATCGAGAGCCCGGTCAGCGCCGTTTGGACTTGTTTTGGCGCCTGGTCCGGGTCGAGGATGAGGTTTCGGCGCTGCTCGACGAGGGCGCGGGCGAGGGGGTTGTGGAAGCTTCGCTGCGGCAGCGTCACTTCGATCGGCGCGCTCGCCCCGTTCTTGCCGGAAATGCTGACTGCGTTGAGAGTCATCGTCACCTTGGCGCCCGCCCAAGGGTGCTCGGAGAGATCGACAGTCGTACGCCCCTCGCCGACGCCATTGGCGGTCGGCGGCAGTTGCAGGGCCGCCTGGGGCGGCGGGGCCAGCGTACGGGGGGCGGGACCAGGGCCTTCGTGAGGACGGGCGAAATCCGCCCTCGCGCTCGCAAGCCCGAACCGATCCTGAGTTTTATAGGCCAGCGTCAGCGTGCCGGTGAGATTGGCGCGCGGGTCCTCGGTCGAGACAATCGTCGGAACGCCAGCCGGGGTGACAGCGAGGATGGCGACCGCGACGGGTTGGCCGCCGCGCAAGATCGTCGCCTTGCCGTTCCCATGGACCGTCCACCGCTTTTCCGTTGGAGCGTTCGCGTTCGCAGCCGCCGCGCTCGCTGGCGGGCCATTCGCGGGGGTCGCGGATTTCTCGCCCGACGCGGCGCTCGCCGGCGTTTCGTTTTTCTGTTCTGACCGCGTTATCGCGCCCTCGATGCGCGTCTCGACAAGGCTTGGATCGCCGCGCACCACCAGAATCGAATCTTCCGGGATGCTCAGCGTCCGCGGATCGGCAGTCTTGAAATCGATGACCAGTGGCGGCAGCCCGGCGTAGGGCGGCGGGTCGATCCATGCATCGATGCGACTTGCCGCCACGGCGGCGACGGCTTCGTCGCTGCGCCAGTCGAAAGCGGAGGCGAAACGCCCGTACATTTCCGGGCCAGCCACGACCGCCGTCGCGAAGGCGAGCATCGCCACGGCGAAGCGCAGCGCGTAGGGGTCCCGCTCGGCCATTCCCGGCGAGGGCGGGGAGACCCGAATTGCGTTGACCTCGCGCTCGAGCCGCGCCCGATGGGCCGCCCAAAGGGCCTGCGTGCCCGGATCGCCGTCGTCGTTGGCGAGGCTATCGGCAAGCGAAGAGGCAGGACGGTGATTCACCTTCGCGTCGCGGTCGAGCCGGGTGAGCACGTCGCGGGCCGCAGGGCGGCGCAATCGCAGGAGCGGCGAGAGAGCGGCTCCGGCGGCGAGCGCGAACAGAATGACGCCGGCGATGCGAAGGACGCGTGGCGCGAACTGCCAGGCGCCTGCCCATGAGGCGGCGAGAAACAGGATGGCGACAGCGAGCGCCACGACGAGCGGCGGCCACACGCGCTCGACCAGAAGCGCGCGTCGCGCCCAGACCGCGAGCGCCGCCAGCCGTCCGCCTTCGATTGATGGGTTGTCCGAGTCCTTCACCGCGATGCCGTGATTCCGTCGTTGGCGAATGAGATTGTGCGCGATTGCCTTGAGCGCAAGATTTGTCTTGGCGCAAGTTTCGTCTTGGGCGCAAGTTTCGGGCCAGCGGCCTGGCCACGCGGCGTGCCGATTCCTGTTATCATAAGCTCACTTCAACCAAGGCGGAAGTGTGTCGAGGCCGATCAACTCCTCATAAGTCCGCCTCGGCCTCACAACAGAATATTCCGCGCCTTTCACCAGCACTTCCGGAACCAGGAGGCGAGTATTGTACGTTCCCGCCTGCACGGCGCCGTAGGCGCCGGCGCTCATCACCACAATGAGGTCGCCTGGGCCAAGTTCCGGCAGGTCGCGATCGAGGGCGAGATAATCGCCGCTTTCGCAGACGGGGCCGACCACGTCGCTGCGCATCCGATGGGCGTCAGGCGCCGCCTCTTTCACCGGCAGGATCTCGTGATGCGCGTCGTAAAGGGTCGGCCGCACGAGATCGTTCATCGCCGCGTCGACAATGACGAAATGCTTGTTCTCGCCCTTCTTGAGATAGATCACTGACGCGACCAGCGCGCCGGCGTTGCCGACAATCACTCGGCCCGGCTCCATAATCACCTTGAGGCCCAGCGCCGCCGTGCGCTTGGCGACGACCTTCGCGTATTGCTCGGGCGAGGGGGGCGGGTTGTTGTCGTTGCGATAAGAGATGCCGAGTCCGCCGCCGAGATCGACATGCTGAATTTCATGCCCGTCGGCTCTCAGGGCTTGCACGAACTCGGCAAGCAGCGCGAACGCGTCATCGAACGGCTGAAGTTCAGTGATTTGCGAGCCGATATGCATGTCAACGCCGTGGACGCTCAATCCCGGCAGGCTGCGAGCGTAGGCGTACACCTCGCGGGCGCGCGAGATCGGCACGCCGAACTTGTTCTCCGACTTGCCAGTCGCGATCTTGGCGTGGGTGCGCGCATCGACATCGGGATTGACCCGGATCGCGATTGGCGCAACGGCGCCGCGGCCTGAAGCGGCGCGCGACAGCGCCTCGAGTTCGGGCTCCGATTCGACATTGAAGCAGTAGATATTCTCCTCCAGCCCCAGGTTCATCTCGGCCAGCGTCTTGCCGACTCCAGAGAAGATGATGCGCTCGCCGGGCACGCCCGCGGCGCGCGCGCGTCTCAGTTCCCCCTCGCTGACCACGTCCATGCCTGCGCCGAGTTGGGCCAGCGTCGTCAACACCGCCTGATTCGAGTTGGCCTTCATCGCGTAGGAAAGAACCATGTTCTGGCCAGCGAACGCGTCTCGAAACGCCTCGAAACTCCGCTCGATCGCGGCGCTCGAATAGCAATAGAAGGGCGTGCCGACGGCATCCGCGATCGTCGCCAAAGCGACGTCTTCGGCGTGAAGGGCGCCGTTGCGATAGGTGAAGGGGCCCATTCGAGCGGCTTATTTCAGCATGAAATCGAGGAAGAACGGCTGTTTCGGCGGCACAATCGGGGGGATCGACGGCTTGGACAGCGAGGTCGGATTCGCCGACTTGGAATTGGCGGGCTTGGGCGGCGCGTTGGGGTCGGGCGGAGGCTCCAATGGCCCATAACGGCCGCAAGCCGAAAGAGCAAGCGCGAGCAGGACGGCGAGCGCTCTCAGGCGCGCGATCTTGCCGAAACGATACGAGAAGTGGGCGGCCACAAACAACTCCGGAAGGTCGCCGGCACTATACAGAAACGGCGGGCGGAGGCGAGGCGGCGCCTGGGTGCGCGGCGGGTGAGACCGTCCCGCCGCCTTGACGCGCAAACGGGGCGCCATTCCGGGAATGGGCGCCCCGCTGCGAACTAAGCTCGGCGAGCGTTCAGCCGCGCGGTTGAGCGGGCGGCTCGGCTTGCGAACCGCGCCGCTCGGCCATGAACTGATCGAACTCGGAGCGATCCCTGGCGAAACGCAGCCGCGCAAGGAAATCCTTGAACTCCTGCTGCTCCTCTTCGAGGCGCTTCAGCGTCTCCGTGCGATAGTCGTCGAAGGCGTGGTTGCCGCTGGTCGCCGGACCGAACCAATCGCCGGCGCCTCTGAAGCGATCGGCCTTCGCGCGCACCATCTCCATTTTTTCCTGCAAGCGGGTCATCTTGCGTTCCCAACGATCCCGACCGCGATTGCCGTCGAACATCGGCGCGTCTCCTGCGTAAGATAGATGGCGCCAGCAGCCGAACTTTCCCCGGCTGAAAAAGAGCGCGAGAAGCACCAGCCCGATCGGCCACCACCACAGGAACCCCAAAACCGTAAGAATGATAGGCATGGCATCCTCTCGCGTGTGTAAATGTAATGAACATTTACTTCGCCTATGGCGCCGCTGTCAAGTCTCTCTTGCCGTTTGGCGCCGCGATTCGGATCGGCAAGTCTACGCCCTCACGGCCGCGCCGCATCGACCCCGAGCCCGCGCAAATAGACCAGCACCTGCGCCTCCAGGAGTTCCGCCGCAGACATCGGCAGCGCGCGTTGCGCGCCGTCGGCGCGTCCGAACAGCGACGCGACGCCATGGGCCATGGTCCAGATATGCAGCGCAACCATCAGGGCCGGCGGACGCCCCAGGGGCGGCATTGCGGCGCAGATCGCCTCGGCGGCGCTGCGCAACACAGCGAAAGCGCGCTCGCCGGCGAGCCGCAGCGGAGGATTGTCCCCGGCTGGAACGCCCGCTTCGAACATGGCCGAGTAGAAGGCCGGCTCAGCGCGAGCGAATTCGAGATAGGCCTTGCCGAGGCGATCCAACGCGGCGAAGGCGTCGGGGCGCCCGCCGTCCCAGGCGCGCGCCAACGCCGCCTCGAACTGCTCGAAGCCGCGCAGCGCCACGCTTGCCATCAGCTCATCGCGGTCGCGAAAATGCCGATAGGGCGCGGCCGGGCTGACGCCCGCATAGCGAGCGGCCTCGGCAAATGTAAACCCCGCCGTCCCCTTCGTTGCGATCAGCTCCAGCGCCGCGCGGATCAGCGCCTCACGCAAATTGCCGTGATGATAACCGCGCGGCGGATCGGGCTCGCCGGGCTTGTCTTTCCGCCAACTCATGTAAGGGGTGCTTACATGATGGCGGCCAGAGTGTCGATGCTATGCCTTAAGCTCGACGTCGACGCGGTAATCGTTAGGGCTGGCGGCGCCGGAATGTAGGGGGCTTCGGGGCATGACCCTCTCAGTTTACATCACGGGCCTCCTGACAGGGCTCAGCCTGATCGTCGCGATCGGCGCGCAGAACGCCTTTGTCCTGCGTCAGGGTCTCATGGGCGCGCATGTCTTTGCGGTCAGTCTCACGTGCAGCCTGTCCGATGCGGCCCTGATCGCGCTCGGCGTGACCAGCTTCCGGCAGATTGCTGTCGCCGCGCCGTGGTTTCTCCCGGCCATGCGCTATGGCGGCGCCGCGTTCCTGATCTGGTACGGCGCGCGCAACCTATATTCCGCCCTGCAATCGTCCGAGGCGCTCAAGGCCGAAGACGCGCGCGCCGCAAGCCTAGGGCAAACTCTGGCGATGTGCCTCGCGCTGACCTGGCTCAATCCGCACGTCTATCTCGACACACTCATGCTGCTTGGCGCGATCTCGACCCGGTTTCCAGGCCAGGAGGCGTCGTTCGCTTTTGGAGCGATGACCGGCTCGTTCCTCTTTTTCTTCGCGCTCGGCTATGGCGCGAAATGGTTGCGGCCGATTTTCACCAGCCCATCGTCGTGGCGCGTGCTGGAGGCGCTCATCGCCGTCACCATGTGGGCGATCGCCCTGAAGCTGATCATCGGCTTATGAGTCATGGGGTGGCCGCACGCTTCCCGCGCTACCTTGACAGCACGCCGGAAATCCTTGCTCATCCGCCACGGCTTTGGCAGCCGTTCAATTTCCGTTCGTGATCCCTCACCGCTGTCGAGCAGCATGTTAGTCATCGATGAGACCTGGAATCATCGGGACGCGGAAGTCGCCATCGGCGATACCCTGAAGCTTGAGCTTTCCGAGAACGCGACGACGGGATATCGGTGGCGCATCGTCGTTGTTGACCCAGCGCTTCGAATTCTTGACGACTCCTATGAGGGGCCGAGCCCAGCGCCTGGAGGCGGCGGCCTCAGGCGTTGGACTTTGGCCGCTGACAAGGCCGGCAAAATCCCCTTGCAGCTTGAGCTCAAGCGCAGCTGGCAGCCCCAGCCGGCGCGAACCTTCGCCGTGACCCTCGTGGTGAAGCCCCGATAAGCTCGGGCCGTCGGCGACAAGACGGCGCGTCGACGAGATGGCTAGGCGTCGCTGACCGTGCGGATCACCCAGAAATCGTCAGACAGATTGTCATCGAGCATATAAGCGTAGGGCATATAAAAATACCCCGCGTCACCCCACCCGTTTCCCCATGAATTGCGGACAATGAACCCTTGCTTCTGGTCGTCGTAGCCCACCGCCATAACAGCGTGACCGCCGATCGTCTGCTCGTCGGAGCCGGGCATCGGAACATTGCCATCGGATGCGACCTGCTCCGATTCGAAGCTCGGGAACACGGTGAAGCCGAAGACAAACGGATAGCCGTCGTTGAGACAACCCTTCATGTCGGCCAGGTTCTGGTCGACCGACTCGTAGACCAGCGCCTTGTGATGGACTGCGTTGTCAAAGCAGTCGGCCGTCGGCGCGGTGGCCGCTTTGGCGTCGGGCGGGAAGGTATTCCCAGGCTGCAACGCCGGCGTGTCGTCGTAGGGCCAGAGGGTTTCCGGGCAGTCGCCGACGCTCGCCACGCTCTTGATGCCATCGCGGATATTCGCGCCGGCGTCGGAGCCGACCGTGCCTTCCATCAGCCGCTCGTTGTAATAGATGAACAGCCGGGACGGCGTGAAAGCTTGTTGTTGTTGCCGCATCATGTCGAACTCGAGCGCCGCCGCGATGGCGTTGGCCGTGCAGCTGCCGATCTGTCCCTGGTCATAGACCGGCGGACATTGTGGACGCAGATCGACCAGGGTCGGAGCGGCCTGCCCGGCGCGCGACACCGAATAGGAAAAGTCGCGCTGATCCGGCAGGTCCGGCTTCCATCCGTATCCGGCGATTTTTCTTTGAGCCGGAGCGACGCTCATTGGCCGCGGATAGGTTCGTGCATCTGCGACGGGCGTTGACCCCGCCGGCGGCAACTGATTGGCGCCGGCTTGAACAGCATGAACAGCATGAACGGCCTGCCTACCCCCGCCCCATTCGGCGTAAAGCCGCTTCACGGTCATCACCCCCGCGATCGTCGAATTGTCACAGAGCCCGCTGATACCGGGAATGGTGTGAGGCCCGGGTCCATCGTCGTCGCCGTCGTCCTGCCAGAGCCAGGGGAAGGCCCAGGACTGCTGGACCTTGAAGGTCGAAGCGTATTGCGCGAGCCACAGGCGGCGCTTTGAGAAGCGCGCGTCGACCCCCTTGAGCTGCTCCTTGGCGACGCTTCCCGAATAGACGATGATTCGGAAGCCGAGCGCCCGCTCAACCTCGTTGCAGAAAGCGTCGACGGCGTCGGCGCTCGGGGCGGGATTGCCTGTGGTGGCCTCCCAGTCCACCACGGCGTCGTCGCCCGGCAGCAACTTTGCGGTCGCCAGGAAGTGCTGGGCCTGCTGGACGGGATCCGCCAGGGTCAGGAAATGATAAGCGGCGAATCTCGGGGATAGCTGCAGAACCTCGCCGTCGATGTCGGTGACGGAGATCGGGCCTCCGCTCATCCACGCCGCCCGCCGCGCCGCGTAACGGCTATCCGTCCCGGTCCCGCCCTGAGTGGCTTTGTGCAGGAGGAACGCGATTCCGCTCGCCTTAACGCGAGCAAAGCCGCCGAGCGGGCCCGGCGTGTCCTCGACATTGTCGCCCTGGTAGAGGTCGATCGCGACAGGTTTGAAGACGGGAGCGGCTGCGCCCGCGAGCGGATGCACGATCGGTTGAGCCATTGCGGCGGGCCGCGGCGCAAGCAGGATCGGAACCCGGCATCCCGCGTCCGGCTGCTTCGTTGGATCGATCAAGCTCAGATACGTCGCGAGCGAGTGCCAGCAGCCGGGATTCGGCCAGACCTTCAGCCCGGAATTGACCGGCGCGTCCGTATCCACGTGAACGAAGCCGAATCCCGCCGGCGGAAGCTTGGTCACCCAATCGGGCGCGTTGTCCACTCTCCACGAGGTCAGCTTGAGCGTGTAGAACGCCGCGGCGAATGTCGCGTCTCCGACCAACGGCGAGGCGAAGGTGCACAACATCGGACTGGCGACCTGCCCTGTGCGGCCATTCTCCATCGCATAAAGCGTGGCGAGCGCCGCGCCGAGACTGTGCCCTGTGATCTCGACGGACGCGGTTGGGCCGAACGGGTTGCCGCCCATTGGGCGCACGGCCCCCTGGGTCTGGCGGCGGCGCATCAGGGCGGAAACCTGCTGTGCGAACGACCCGGCCGGCGGCGCGAGTCGCGGCGCCGCCGCTGCGGCGGCTCCGGCGGGCGGGCATTCAATGACTTGGAGCGTGTCGTAGATGCGGGCGAACCCGTCGCCGACATTGCCGCAATTCGGAACCTTGAATGGCGTCAGCTTCAGCGCATTGAGATCGTCCCACCATTCCTCCAAACTGGACGTCCCGCGGATCGCGACTATGAATTGGTTTGTATTTTTGGTGCTTTGGGCAACGAAGCCGTAGAACTGCGGACCCGTGCTGCTCAGAAGAAAATCGTTCATCTGGATCCAGGCCGCCAGGTGGAACCCGGCGGGAAAGTCCGCAGATGGTTTCGGCTGGAGGTTGCTGGGCCCGGCAGAATACATGCTATATGCGGCCTGCACGAACTCGCCGTAGAACGAAGCAGCTTTTGGGTCAAATGCAGTCATGACGATCCGCTTCTGTTTAAAGATACCTTGGACTGTACTCGCGACGCTCTGCGCTCTTTGCGTTTGAAACAACGCTGATGAAGCACAAAATTGTGTGGTGATCGAATAGTCGCCCCCAATCGCCAGAGGTTTTTATTGGGAGACAGTTGAAGTCTCCAAAGCTTGCCGCCTCTGATCGGATGACAGAAATTTCCGCTTTCTGCTGTGACGGCGGTCACACAACCGGCGGCGGCGTGAAATGCCCGTCATTTTTGCGATCAGTCTCGTTGGGCGATGAAATAATTAGATCTTCCAATCGTTTATGCCACAACCTGGCCTACAACTTCGCAAGCTTCCGTCTCAACCCCTTTGTTCCTCGCCAGGCGACGATTAGTCCCACGGAACCCGCCGTTGCTGCCTGTGCATGAGATGACGGGGCGACCGGACTTTGTTCTAGCCCGGGCATGCGGTCGAAAACCTTGAAACCTGGCGGGACGGCCATAAACCCCTCTCCCGGCCTCTTGTCCGTCCGGTTAGGCCAGTGATAGCACGTCTAACCGCGCCGAGAGGATGATCTATGAACAAGAAACTCTGTCTGGCGGTCTTCATGGTCTCTCTGGGGCTCGCCCGCACGCCCGCGGCCGCCGCCCAGACGAGCATTTTTGCGCTGGGCGACAGCCTTTCAGGCGCCGGAAACCCTTTCTCGGAATCTGGAGGCAGGGTTCCGCTCAAGCCCTATGTTGATGACCATTTCACCAACGGTCCGACCAGGTTCGAGGATTTATCGCAAATTACTGGGCCTTGACCCGATGAAGCCATCTCGCAACGTAACCAATGCAGCTTCTGGATCCAGAGTTTTCACCTCGCAGAGGCTCGCCGCTGATAAGGATCGGATGTAATGAATGTGCAAGATGAGAAGCTAAGATCGATATCTATAAGTGATAATCTTGCGTCTTTGGTAATTTTTTTAATCTTTATTATACTGATAGCCAATTGGTTGTTTGTAGATAGAGGGTACTATGATACGATGCCGCAGGATTTATTTGGTTTTTTTGACGGAATTATAGAGTTCATTTAGGTCAAATCCCTCACCGAGATTTTTCTACTACATACGGTATTTTTGTGTATTTAATTCCGGCGTTATTCCTCAATGCTGGAGTTGATCTTGTTTCTAGTGTCACGTATTATCATGTAAGTTTATTAATAGTCGCGATGTGTATTGTTCTCTATGTTCAGCGTACCAGGCTAGAAAACATAATTTCGATATTTTTTGCAACTGCGATAGCTTTCGCGCTGGCTAGTAAGTATAACTTTGGCGACAGTCCCTTCCAGATCACTGAGGCTATGCTCTATAACAGAATCGGATTTACGTTCATTGCATTGGAGATTGCGCTTCTTATTAAACCGACGCTTGGAAGCGAGGCGTTGCTTACGCGCATCGATGCTGTCCTGATTGGTTTGATTTGCGGATTTCTATTTTATATCAAGTTCACTTTTGGTCTTGTGGCGCTTGGTTTCGTTTTTTTCAACCTGCTGGCGGACGATAGAACTTGGCGATCCAAATTAACGCTGCTTGGCGTTTCGGTGGTCTTATTTATCTTGATTGTAGTTATCATCGAATTCGGCTACGGTACAAAATTTGCTTTGTACAGAGATGTTCGAATGGCGATGTTGAGCGACTCCGGCCACAGACTGGCCATACTAATCTTTCACCGAATTCATAGTTGATCTCCCTGAGATCGTAATTGCGATCATCGCTCCACTATTTGTGGTACAACTAGCGAGGATAAGGATCAGACCATACTGGGTCGCGTATGCATTCGCTATCGCCTTTGCGTCCACTATCTTGCAAGTCTATAGCTTTCAGGAATCGGTGCTTTTTTTACCTCTCGCCTATATTTTATTCGTGATGTCCAAATTGCAAAGTCATAATAATACGAACGAGCCCGATCGTTTGCCGTATTTTGTTGCGATGATTTCCATTTCGCTTTTGGCTACCGCCAATATCGCGTATCCGATGATTATCAATGTCGCGGTTTCGTCAATCAGGTACCACAATAGTCGATCTGAATTGGTAAGCGCGAACGAAGTGTTGAGTAGGATTAGAACGATACCACTACAGAAGGAGGCGTCTCACCCAGGCAAGATAGTATCAGCACAAGATGTGGAGAGCGTAGAAAGGTTTCCCACATTGGACGCCTTCATGTGGGCCAGAAAGTCGAGGCCGCTTTATTATTACGACGATCTCTCTTTTCCGGAATATGAATTTTACTTGGCTGATGGATTGAAAGCAGCCACTTCCGGTTGTCGGCAGGGTGCGAGAATTGCGACACTCGACTCCGTCAACCCTTTTCCTGCGTTGTTGGGCTGGCCCGAGGGGGGAGGCATGATTTTTGCTGAGCCGCCTTCCCTTGTATCCGAATCTCATCATTTGAGCGCCGAGGAAATGTTTCGGCAAATCGACTGTGTTCTCGTTCCTAAGATAGAAGCAGCCACTGGAGTTAGGGAGTTCTTAACTAACGTATACGGACAGTATTTAGATGCGAACTATGTTGAGACTAAAGAAACAGTGTTGTGGACGGTTTTGACCCCAAGAAGTGACCAAAAAAAAATGCAGAAATGAATTGAGGCCAAGTAAGGACTTCCAAATGCAGACCACCCCAGCGGCTAGGTCGGGGGCGCTGCGGGGGAGCTCCTGGCTGCGGAATTCGCCGTCGACGCGTTGACGGCAGCGCCTGAGGTAGCGACCTGGGCGATGATGTTGATTGGCTTGGCCGGCCTTGGCCTGCACACCTTTCACCGTTCGCGCAAACGGGCCATTGCGGCTTAGGCCAGGGCGTTGGATTGGCGCGGCGAAAGCTCGCCCAAGAGGCGAAACCAATCACAGCGATCGGCTCTTCGAGTTCTACCCCGGCATCCGGTCGAAAACCTTGAAGCCGGGCGGGATGATTGCCCAGGGCGGGTGGCCTTCCGCGAAGATGGCGAAGGTCGGATGGAAGGCCGAGGGATCGTCGAGCGAGCCGCCTCGGGCCCCGCGAAGACTTTTCTCAATTCTTTCCGGGCTGGGCTGATCCCTCCGGGACTCCTATAGCGCGCATGATCTCGTAGATCTGGCGCCGCCTGCTCATAAAGATCGGGTTGTCGCTTGGCGCGTCGCCACGATAACGGCGGATGGTGAATGTGGGATCGATGGAAAGTCCCTCTCTCACTTCGAGCCGGGCTTCGTCGAGGCGACCCAACTCCGCCAAGGCGACGGCGAGGTAGAAATGCCCGGCAGCAAAATTTCGATTGACCTCAATCGCGCGGCGCAGTTCTGCGACCGCTTCTTCATGCTTGGCAAGAAAGACCTTCAACGACCCGTTGAAGGTCCGCCAAAGATAGACGGCCATATCGCGAGGGCTCAGCCGCAGGGCCTGCTCGATGTGACCCGAACCCTCTTCGCCTCGGCCAACAAAGTTTTGGGCAATTCCGATATAGGCGTGAGCAGCGGCGAGATTCCGGTCGATCGCAAGCGCTCGCTCGAGTTCGGAAATGCCTTGCGCGGCCCGGTTTGTGTAGATGTAGACGACCCCCAGACACATATGTCCTGACGCCTTCTCGGGCGCGAGCGACACCGCTTTGACCGCCAGGGCTTCGGCCGCCGCGAGACGGGCCGCGCGGTCGTCGCTCATGTGAAAGCCGACGAGTACGATGCTCGCCAGCGCGGCGCCGACGATCGCATCGACGTTGCCGGGATCGAGGGCCAGAGCGCGCTCGAAAAGCTTCCGGGCCTCTGAGAGATTGTCTGGGCTGAGTCCTTTGTTGTACGCGCTCATTCCTCGAAAATAGATGTCCATTGAGTCCGGACTCGGGGTCCGTTCAGCGCGCCGCGCCTCGGCGATCATGAGCTGCGCGTTGAGCGCGTTGGCGAGCCGGGCGACGATTTCATCTTGCATGTCGAAGAGGTCCGCTACCGGTTTGTCGAAACGGTCCGCCCAGAGATGATTGCCGCTCTCAGCGTCGATGAGCTGGACGTTGACCCGCATTCGATTCGCCGAGCGCTGGACGCTTCCTTCGAGCACGTAGCGGACGTTGAGCTCGCGTCCGATCTGTTTGAGGTCGACCGACTTGCCTTTGTAAGCGAAGGCGGTGTTTCGGCCGATAACCAGCATCCCGCTCATTTGAGAGAGGTCGGTGGTCAGACTCTCGGTAACGCCGTCGACGAAATAGTTCTGCTCCGCGTCGCCCGCCAGATTGACGAACGGAAGAACCACGATCGAAAGGGGAGGCGGCCCCGGCCTCCTGACGCTGTCAGACAAAGAGGCTTCCGCGGCGCTCTCGAAATCGGTCTTGATCTCGTAGACCCGGAGCGGGCGGGCGATATTCTTCAACCGCATTTCGCCGAGATCGACAAACTCTTCTTTGACCCGGTCGCGCGCCTGGCGATAGGCGTCCTCGGAAAGACAGATCGCGCCCGGCTTGGCGACGCTCTCAAGGCGCGAGGCGATATTCACGCCATCGCCCATTAGGTCGCCGTCGGCCTCCTCGACCACATCGCCGAGATGAATGCCGATGCGAAAGAGGATGCGCCGGTCCACCGGCACTTCGGCATTGCGCTCGACCATCGCGCTCTGCACTTCGATCGCGAGACGCACCGCATCAACGACGCTGCGGAACTCGATGACGCTGCCATCGCCCGTGCGCTTGACGACGCGGCCATGATGCACGGAAATGAGAGGGTCGATCAGGTCGCTGCGGAGCGTCCGGAGCCGCGCCAGAATGCGATCTTCGTCGGCGCCCGCCAGCCGGCTATAGCCGACCACGTCGGAGACCAGGATCGCCGCAATTTTTCGGCTTTCGGACATGGCGCGCCCTCATGCGCCATGGAGAATAGCACAAGAAAGGCGTGAGCCGCCCATCGGCCCGATCGGCGGCGATCCCGCCAAAAGAAAGCGAGAAAGCCAGGGGTGAGACGGCGCTCTAGGGGCGATTTGACCGTTCGCGGCCGCTATCCGGGCATCCGGTCGAACACCTTGAAGCCGGGCGGGATGATCGCCCAGGCCGGACGGTTCGCCGCGAAGATGGCGAAGGTCGGATGGAAGGCCGAGGGATCGTCGAGCGAGCCGGCGTAGAGCGTGTACGAGTCGGACTTGCCGATCTCGCCGCCGAATACGAGGCTCATGCACTGGGCGCAGCGATTGCGTACCGCGTCGCCGCCATTCGCCGCTTTCGAACGGAACTGGATGGCTTCGCCGGTGAAGCGGACGGCGTCCGCCTTGAAGCCGATAAAGGGCACGAAGCCCGAACCCGACGCCCTGCGGCAATCGCCGCAATAGCAATGGCCGGATCCGGTCGACTCGCCGACCGCCTCGTAACGCAAAGCCCCGCACAGGCAGCCGCCAGTATAACGTTTTGGTTCAGTGTTCATAGGCGCCTTCTGGGCGGGACATTGTCATGGCCGGGCTTGTCCCCGCCACCGACGCCGCCGCTCAAGCATGAATCTTCGTCGTTCCATTAGTCAAAAGCTTTTGAGGAGCGACCCTTTTCGCCCTCGATTCGGGCCCACCGGCGTGTCGAACACGCGGGTGGCTGGGTCGAGCCCGGTATGACCCTGCCGGCGATGATCGCAACCGCGAGCCCGGCCTCAGCGATGCAAGATCGTCCTGAACCGCGTTGGCAAAAAGGGTGTATTTTCTTGCCAAAAGCGGAAACCCGTGTTATGCATTATACATTCGCCGGATTCCTCCCGCGCCGCGTCGGGCCGCGGGAGGAGAAATGAAGTGGCTGACGGCGAGCCCTGGGACGGGGAGAAAATTTTTACTCCAAACGGCCGTAACCCATTGAAAAGGCTGATTCCAGAAAAATAAACGCTAGTAAACGCCAGCACTTTTACTAGCGTTTAGTAGCGTTTATTGGCGGATACTGACGTTTATTCGCCCGACCTCAGGCGGCGGCCGAGCGGGCTGCGCGGTCGCGCATGAACCCCAGAAGGTCCGCGTGGAGCTCGTCCATGTGGGTGAACATGAGGCCGTGCGGCGCGCCTGGATAGACGAGGAGCCTTGAGCCGGGGATGAGCTCGGCCGAGGGCTTGCCCGTCAGTTCGAGCGGCGTCGAGCGGTCGCGGTCGCCATGGACGATGAGGGTTGGGACGTCGATGCGCCTCAGCTCGGCGCGGAAGTCCGCTTCGACCATCGCGCGCGAGCAGGCGAGGATGACGGGCAGCGAGGTCTGCAGGAGCGTCGCGCCCCAGCGCATCATCGCGGGCGAGGTCTCCGGAATGAAGAACGGCGCGAGGTTGTCGTCGACCCATTTCGGATAGTCGCGACGCCACCCGGCCCACAGCGCCTCGAAGGCTTCCATGGCCAAGCCATTCGGGTTGTCGGGCGCCTTGAGCAGCATCGGTGTGGTCGGCGCGAGGAGGACGAGACGCGCGACGCGCTGGCTCCCGTGCCGGCTGAGATAGCGCACCGCCTCGCCGCCCGCCATCGAATGGGCGATGAGGGTAAGGCGCTTGAGATCGAGGGTCTCGACGAGCGCAGCGACGCCGTCGGCGAATGTGTCGAAGTCATAGCCGCTGGCCGGCTGGTCGGAGCGGCCGTGGCCGCGGCGGTCGAAGCCGATGCAGCGGAAACCCTCGTCGGCGAAGGCGGCCATCTGGTAATCCCACATTCGGCTGGCGCAGCCGAGGCTGCTCAGGAACAGGATCGGCGGGCCCGCTCCCCACTCGGACCAAAAGAGACGCGCGCCGTCATTCGTTGTGATGAAGGGCATGGGATTTGTCCTTTGCCAGAAGTTTTTGGATTGAGGCGCGCGGCGCTACACGGGGGCGAACGGGTGGTCGACCAGGATGCGTCCGTCGTTGTCGACGATCAGGAACTCGAGGCCGCTCGCCAGCACCGTTTCGCTGTCGCTAAGCAGCATCTCCCAGCGGAAGGTGACGACGTCGCGCCGCTGGCGCGCGCTCGGGGCGGCGCGAAAGCGAACGCCCTCATGGGCTGCGTTCTTCGCCGGGGCCGCGAGGGCGAGCCTCGCGAGCGGTGCGTATCCGCGCCCCCCATTATGGCTGGGCGCATCCGGCGACCAGAGCGCGGCAATGGCGGACAAGCGCTTGGCCGCGTCGGGTTCGTTCCACGCGGCGACATAAAGGTTGGCGAGCGCCTGAGCGTCGAGCATCGTATCTCTCCATTTTGAAGATCGAGGGCGTGCGAGCCCTCTCGTTGGCGCTAAGATCGCGCTGCTCGCCGCCGCAATCCATGACTTGGCGGGTCAAAAAGCGACGCTGCTCGCGCTTGCCCTTGACCTCGGAGGTCATGGTCTTGCGCGCCGCCCGGCGCTAGACTTGGCCCATGACCGCTCATCAGCTTCCCTTCGGCGTGCTGCTGCGGCGCTGGCGCGAACGGCGCCGCATGACGCAGGCTGACCTCGCCTATGCCGCCGAGAGCTCGACCCGCCACCTCTCCTGTCTTGAGACTGGCAAGGCGCAGCCGAGCCGCGAGATGATCGCGCGTCTCGCCGAATATCTGGAGATCCCGCTGCGCGACCAGAATTCGCTTCTGCTGGCGGCGGGTTTCGCTCCCGCGTTTCAGGAGCGCTCCCTCGCAGCGTTGGACGCGGCGAAATCCGCGATCGAAGCCATTCTTCAGGCGCACAAGCCCTATCCCGCCTTCGCGGTTGATCGGCACTGGAATGTGGTGATGTCGAATTCGGCCCTCCCCCAACTTTATGAGGGTTGTTCGGCCGATCTCATGCGCCCACCGGTCAACGCCGTGCGCCTTACCCTGCATCCGGCCGGTATGGGGGCGAGGATCGTGAACTATGGGGCGTGGCGCGCCCATATGTTGAGCGTGCTTCGCCAGCAGATCGATGCGCGGGGCGACGCGGTCCTGCAGGCCCTGTTGGCCGAGGTCTCGGCCTATCCGTCGCCGCCTGATTGCGAACCGGCCGAGAGCTTTGGCGCCGCCGAGCGCCTGGCCACGCCGTTCAGGGTCGCGACCCGCCTCGGCGTTATGTCCTTCCTCGGAACGGTGACGGTTTTCGGCACGCCGAATGACGTGACGCTCTCTGAACTCGCCCTGGAGATGCTGTTCCCGGCGGACGAGGCGACCGCGCGGATTGCGCACGCCATGGTCGAGGAGCTGGAAAAGGCGGCGTGAGGGTCGCCGGCGGCCACTTGCGCCCTGCCGCCTCATGGTCCACATAGGCGGCGGGAGGTTGGCGAAGGACGTACCGCTCGCCAACCGGGTCAGGTCCGGAAGGAAGCAGCCCTAACGAGCCAGGGCGGGTCTTTGTCCAACCTCCCACTGACGCGCTTGGGCCGTCAGCGACCAGGCGAACGTAAGCTGAGTTCGCCTTCGCCTCCGAGCGACTTTTCATCGAGCGAAGCAAAGCTCCAAATGCTCCGCCATCGACCTTTTCCTGCCAAGAGAGGGCGTCGTTGAGCGATTCGCTCTTCCCTGTAACCGAGGCCGAGGTCGCAGCCACGACGCCGGCATCCCCCTATCGAGTGCTGGCGCGCAAATATCGGCCGATGCGGTTCGAGGATCTCGTCGGGCAGGAGCCGATGGTGCGCACGCTCGCCAATTCCTTTGCGTCGAGCCGCATCCACCAGGCCTATATCCTGACGGGCGTGCGTGGCGTCGGCAAGACGACGACGGCGCGGATTCTGGCCCGCGCGTTCAACTATGCGCTGCCAGGCAAGATCGACCGCCCGAGCGTCGACATGCCCGAACTCGGCCTCCACTGCCAGGCGATCATGGAATCGCGCCATGTCGACGTGATCGAGATGGACGCGGCGTCCCACACCGGCATCGACGACGTGCGCGAGATCATCGAGAACGCGCGATATCGCCCGGTTTCAGCGCGCACCAAGGTCTACATCATCGATGAAGTCCACATGCTCTCGAAGCAGGCCTTCAACGGTCTTCTGAAGACACTTGAAGAGCCGCCCGAGCATGTCAAGTTTCTGTTCGCGACCACCGAAATCGAAAAAGTTCCGATAACGGTGCGCTCACGCTGCATCCGATTCGATTTGCGGCGCATCGAGTCCGTGCCCATGGTCGGCCACTTGAGTAAGATTTGCGCCGCTGAAGGGGTGAGTGCCGAGCCGGAGGCGCTGGCGCTGATCGCTCGCGTGGCCGAAGGCTCAGTGCGCGACGCGCTGTCGCTGCTGGACCAGGGCATCGCGCATGGGGGCGAAACGGGCGTCACGGCGCTCGCCATTCGCGACATGCTGGGCCTCTCGGACCGGGGCGAGGTGGTCGCGCTGTTCGAGCGCGTCATGAAAGGCGAGATCGCCGAGGCCCTCGAGATCGTGCGCGCGCTCCATCAAGCGGGCGCCGATCCTGCCGACATCCTGATCGAGCTCGCGGAGTTTTGCCATTTCGTCACCCGCGCCAAGATTGCGCCGGCGGCGACAGAAGATCCGGCGGTGAGCGAGGTCGAGCGCGAACGCGCCCAAGAGTTCGCCGACAAGCTGTCGCTCGGCGTGCTCGCGCGAACGTGGCAAATTCTGCTCAAGGGTGTGGAGGATGTGAAGGATTCGCCCCGCCCGCTCGCCTCAGCCGAAATGGCGCTGATCCGCCTCGCCTACGCGTCCGATCTGCCCAGCCCTGAAGAGACAATCCGCAAGCTGAGCCAGGCGACCGATAGTCCGCGTCATGCGCCGCCGCTTCCGTCTGGGGGGCCGTCTGGGGGCGGAGGTCCCCGCGCTTCGATGCGGCTCGCGGTGACGGCGCCGGCCCCACCCGCGACGACCCTGCCACCTCCAGCCCCCGCGGTTTCTCGGCTCACACGCTTCGACGACGTCGTTGCGCTCGCGCGCGCCAGGCGCGATATCCAGCTTACTCAGTCGCTTGAACGAGACGTGCGGCTGGCGCGTTTCGAACAGGGCAGCATCGCCTTCACCTTGGTCGAAGGGGCCGAGCCCGGACTGGCGCAGACGCTGAGCCGTCGACTGCAGGAATGGACGGGCGAGCGCTGGATGGTGGCGCTTGTCCCGGGCTCGAGCGCGCCTACGTTGCGCGAGACAGCGCAAGCGCGTGAGGCCGAGCGAACAAGCAACGCAGCGTCGCATCCGCTGGTAATGAAGGTTCTTGACCGCTTCAAAGGGGCCCGCATCGTCGACGTGCGACGTCCCGAGGCGCCGCCCTCCACGGACGCGCCGCTTCCCACGGGGGGCGAGGTCGACGATGAGGTCAGCTACGCCGATTCCGGCGTCGACCCCTTTGATGACGTTTGAGAAGGAAACCGCGCCGTGGATATCATGGGCATGATGAAAAAGGCGCAGGCCGTCCAGGCCAAGCTCCAGGAAGCGCAGGAAGAACTTGGACGCGTCGAGGTTGAAGGTCAGTCGGGCGGCGGCATGGTGAGTCTGACGCTCACCGCCAAGGGCGAGCTGAAGGGCGTGCGCATCGACGCCTCGCTCTTGACGCCGGCCGACAAGGAGATGCTCGAGGATCTGATCATCGCCGCTTTCACCGACGGCAAGGCCAAAGCCGATCGTGTTGCGGCCGAGAAGATGCAGTCCCTGACCGAGGGCCTGCCCCTTCCGCCTGGCATGAAGCTGCCGTTCTAGAGGCGGGATGTCGACCAGCGTCGCCGGACCGGAAATCGAGCGTCTCGTCCAGCTTCTCGCACGCTTGCCGGGATTGGGGCCACGCTCGGCGCGCCGCGTCGCGCTGCACCTCATCCGCAAGCGCGAGACGCTGCTCGCGCCCCTCGCTGATGCGATGCGCGTCGCTCAGGAGCGGATCTTGACCTGTTCGGTCTGTGGCAATGTCGACACGCGCGATCCCTGCACGATCTGTTCGGACGAACAGCGCGACTCGACGACGCTCGTCGTTGTCGAGTTGGTCGGCGACCTTTGGGCGCTGGAGCGGGCCGGCGCCACGCGGGCGCGCTACCATGTGCTTGGCGGCGCCCTTTCGCCGCTCGACGGCGTTGGCCCAGCCGATCTCAACCTGTCCGGGCTCGTTGCGCGCATCGCCAAAGGCGAGGTGAGCGAAATGATCCTCGCCGTCAATGCGACTGTCGAAGGCCAAACGACGGCGCATTACATCATCGATCTCCTTGCCGACTATTCCATCAAGGTGACGCGGCTCGCGCATGGCGTGCCGGTGGGCGGCGAGCTTGACTATCTCGATGACGGCACGCTTGCGGCAGCGATGCGTCAGCGCACGGCGTTCTGACCCGAAATTGAGGCGAGGAAGGGATATTTTGCTTTCGCCCCTGTCTGGCGGCGCTCCCTCGGCTTAAGTCTGGACCTCAACGTCTTTCCAAGGCGATCGCATGCCGGCCGCGCCAACCTCATCGAGGCTTTTCGTTCCCCCTTACCCGCGCCGGCCTCAAAGGCCACGGGGATCGTTCTCGACCCTTCTCGCTCTGCAACGCAATCCAATCGAAATCTGGTGCGACGCGGATTTCGAGCGGCCGGTCTCCATCGGTCGCTCCATCTTCGGCCTTCGCGGCGCGGCGCACGATCCGGCGGCCGTCAGACGCATCTTCCTCGATAACGCGGTCAACTACCGCAAGGACGATCTTCAGCTTCGCATTCTACGGCCCGGGCTTGGCAACGGACTACTGACCGCCGAGGGCGAGGACTGGCGCGTCCAGCGCCGCGCGATCGCGCCCGCGTTCTCCCCACGTCAAACCGCGGAATTTGCGCCGGCGGTGCATCGCGTTGCGCGGGCGGCGGTTGAGCGCATGGCCCGCCGGCGCGAAGGGGCAGTGGCGGACATTGGCCCGATCATGTCGCGCCTGGCGCTGGAAGTGCTCGAGCAGACGCTGTTCTCGCAAGGACTTGGACGAGAGCCGAGCGCCTTTCAGCGCGCGGTGAGGAGCTATTTCGAGACCATTGGCAGGATCGATCCGCTCGATTTGCTGAATGCGCCTGCTTTCGTACCAAGGCTGAGACGCCGTCGCGGCCGCAGCGCGCTCGAGTTTTTCGATTCCGCCGTCGACGCGATCATTGAAAAGCGGCGGGCGCTGCTCAGCAGCGGAGGTGAGGCGCCGCACGATCTCTTGACCCTGCTGATGTCGGCGAAGGATCCTGAAAACGGGCGTGCAATCGCCGATGTGGATATGCGGGCCAACATCGTCACCTTCATCAATGCAGGCCACGAAACGACCGCGAATGCGATGACCTGGACGCTCTACCTCCTCTCCCAATCGCCTGAATGGCGCGAACGGGCGGAGGCCGACGCAGATGAGGCGTTCGACGCCGATGGGTCGGTCGCGGCGGAAAAGTGCGAAATTCTTCGCGCCGTCTTCGAGGAGGCGCTGCGGCTTTATCCGCCGGCGGCGATGCTTGCCCGCCAGGCGATCGCCGATGACGAACTCGCCGGCGTGCATATTCCAGCTGGCGCGGTGATCTCCGTCTCCCCCTATGTCTTGCATCGCCGCCGGGGGCTCTGGGAGCATCCCGACGCCTTCGATCCGTCGCGATTCCTGGGCGAACCGCGCGATCGGATCGACCGTTTCGCCTACATTCCGTTCGGCGCGGGGCCGCGGGTGTGCATTGGCATGGCCTTCGCGATGCAGGAGGGGATTATCCTGCTCGCGCATCTTTTGCGCGCCTTCCGCTTCGATCTGGTCGAGGGCCATGTCGTCATGCCGTTGCAACGGGTGACGTTGCGCCCGCGCGAGGGCATGAAAATGCACGTAAAACAGCGCGACAGCGCGAAGAATTCCACAGCGGGAAAATTCTTTATGAAAGTCCGTTGACAGAAATCTCACAGGGGCCTATATGCGCCTCTCCCAACGACGACGGGCGTTTTTGAGGCGGCGAAGTCAGCGGGTTACGGGAATTTTCCGAATGCACTCCTCCCTGCTGAGAGGCGGGGGCGGAGAATTTTCGGTCGTTTCCGGACTGCGCGCAAGCGCGGTAACACGGAATTCGGGCCTGAACGGGCTTTGGCGGCGGGTCGCCTCAAGGCTTTGTTTTTGTCCGTGGGGCTTCGGCTCCTTGCTGTTTGACAATTGCATCGGAAGAAAGAGAGACGTGGGCGGCGGGGTCCTTGCGGGACTTTAGTTGTCGGGTTGAATTCTAGGCGCAAGCTTGGAACCGGTCCGGGGATTGGAGTCCGAAGAGACAACTGACGGTCACGTTTCAAAAATTCATCGCGCTTCGAAGGAGTGCGTGTCGGACCGTCGTGAGGCGGGCAGGCCGCAAACTTTCTTTTGAGGCGGATGTGTTTGGAACTCGTCAAGAATACAATGCCCTGACCTTCGGGGTGTTGAAGTGACCAGTCAGGACAAAGATCTCATTCAACTTGAGAGTTTGATCCTGGCTCAGAACGAACGCTGGCGGCAGGCTTAACACATGCAAGTCGAACGCTCGTAGCAATACGGGAGTGGCAGACGGGTGAGTAACGCGTGGGAACATACCCTCCGGTTCGGAATAGCTCAGGGAAACTTGGATTAATACCGGATACGGCTGAGAGGCGAAAGATTTATCGCCGGAGGATTGGCCCGCGTTCGATTAGCTTGTTGGTGAGGTAACGGCTCACCAAGGCGATGATCGATAGCTGGTCTGAGAGGATGATCAGCCACATTGGGACTGAGACACGGCCCAAACTCCTACGGGAGGCAGCAGTGGGGAATATTGGACAATGGGCGCAAGCCTGATCCAGCCATGCCGCGTGAGTGATGACGGCCTTAGGGTTGTAAAGCTCTTTCGCTCGGGACGATAATGACGGTACCGAGATAAGAAGCCCCGGCTAACTTCGTGCCAGCAGCCGCGGTAATACGAAGGGGGCTAGCGTTGTTCGGAATTACTGGGCGTAAAGCGCGTGTAGGCGGGTCTTTAAGTCAGGGGTGAAATGCCAAGGCTCAACCTTGGAACTGCCTTTGATACTGGAGATCTTGAGTCCGGAAGAGGTGAGTGGAATTGCGAGTGTAGAGGTGAAATTCGTAGATATTCGCAAGAACACCAGTGGCGAAGGCGGCTCACTGGTCCGGAACTGACGCTGAGACGCGAAAGCGTGGGGAGCAAACAGGATTAGATACCCTGGTAGTCCACGCTGTAAACGATGGATGCTAGCCGTTGGGGAGCTTGCTCTTCAGTGGCGCAGCTAACGCTTTAAGCATCCCGCCTGGGGAGTACGGTCGCAAGATTAAAACTCAAAGGAATTGACGGGGGCCCGCACAAGCGGTGGAGCATGTGGTTTAATTCGAAGCAACGCGCAGAACCTTACCAGCTTTTGACATGTCCTGGACGGATTGCAGAGATGCGATCTTCTCTTCGGAGCCGGGAACACAGGTGCTGCATGGCTGTCGTCAGCTCGTGTCGTGAGATGTTGGGTTAAGTCCCGCAACGAGCGCAACCCTCGCCCTTAGTTGCCATCATTCAGTTGGGCACTCCAGGGGGACTGCCGGTGATAAGCCGGAGGAAGGTGGGGATGACGTCAAGTCCTCATGGCCCTTACAGGCTGGGCTACACACGTGCTACAATGGCGGTGACAGCGGGAGGCGAAGGGGCGACCCTTAGCAAATCTCGAAAAGCCGTCTCAGTTCGGATTGCACTCTGCAACTCGAGTGCATGAAGTTGGAATCGCTAGTAATCGCGGATCAGCACGCCGCGGTGAATACGTTCCCGGGCCTTGTACACACCGCCCGTCACACCATGGGAGTTGGTTTTACCCGAAGACGGCGCGCTAACCGCAAGGAGGCAGCCGGCCACGGTAGGGTCAGCGACTGGGGTGAAGTCGTAACAAGGTAGCCGTAGGGGAACCTGCGGCTGGATCACCTCCTTTCTGGATTCGGAGACATTAACCAAAGACTTGGGCTTGCCCTTGTCGGACGGTTTGTCATCCGGCTCAGAATCAAGCGGCCTTAGTCAGGCCGCGTTTGCGGGATCGCGCCGCCTTCGTCTCTCTTTCTGATCTAAGGATATGGAAGCCTTGCGCCTCGGTCTGCTTTAACGGCAGGAGCGGGCGTGGACTTCTTCTTCGACCGGGCTTGTAGCTCAGTTGGTTAGAGCGCGCGCTTGATAAGCGTGAGGTCGGAGGTTCAAGTCCTCCCAGGCCCACCACAGCCTTTGGGCGCCGGCGGGTCTTGAGACGGGGCCATAGCTCAGTTGGGAGAGCGCGTGCTTTGCAAGCATGAGGTCGTCGGTTCGATCCCGTCTGGCTCCACCAAGTCTGGGCCTTGAAGGTCTTGACGAAGTGTCGAGCAGATTGAAGCCTTCCTATCCTTTCCGATGCGATTTATCAGTTTCGTTGAGCGCGCAAGCGCTTAGCGTGACGAAGGCCGAATGGCCGGCGAGCAGGATTTCAGTCCTCCGCCGTTCCTTCCGGTCCTCGATCTCTGACATTGTGAAGAGGAAGCGCATTCGGTCGAAGGCCGGATGGGGCGAGGCGCGCAGCCGGAAGATCCGTGAGGATCCGAGGGCGGCAAGGCGTCGCGTCATCATCTTGTCTCTCGAGCAACCAGTCGTGGGTTTGGAGCCTGACCGCTCAGATCCCCGGATGCGTTTGAAGCAAAACTGGTCTTTTCAAGCCAAGACGTGCGTTGTCGAACGATTTCCGAAATCAATCGACACACAAAGACGCGCGCTTTGGCGATGAGAGCAATCAAGTGTCTTAAGGGTATCTGGTGGATGCCTTGGCGCTGAGAGGCGATGAAGGACGTGGTACGCTGCGATAAGTCATGGGGAGCCGCGAACAGGCTTTGATCCGTGAATTTCCGAATGGGGAAACCCACCTTCGATCTCTGTTGCTCCGAAGAGGCGCGTCGACGACGCGAAGCGATCCCGCACAGGGGCTTGCTTCGGGTTGAGGCGGGTCGGCTTTCGTTCTGTCTTCGGACAGAATTTAAGCGATCTTTGGACCAACAGAGATCAAAAGAAGGTACTTATTCTCTGAATTCATAGGAGAATAAGAGCGAACCCGGGGAACTGAAACATCTCAGTACCCGGAGGAAAGGACATCAACGAGACTCCGTTAGTAGTGGCGAGCGAACGCGGACCAGGCCAATGCTTCTTTTTGGATCTATCAGAACCGGTTGGAAAACCGGGCCGTAGTGGGTGAAAGCCCCGTATGAATAGGGTTCGAAAGGGAGATTCGAGTAGGGCGGGACACGTGCAATCCTGTCTGAACACGGGGGGACCACCCTCCAAGCCTAAGTACTCCTCAGCGACCGATAGCGAACAAGTACCGTGAGGGAAAGGTGAAAAGCACCCCGACGAGGGGAGTGAAACAGTTCCTGAAACCGGATACCTACAAACAGTCGGAGCCCGCAAGGGTGACGGCGTACCTTTTGTATTATGGGTCAGCGACTTAAAGTATCGAGCAAGCTTAAGCCGATAGGCGGAGGCGTAGCGAAAGCGAGTTTGAATAGGGCGTTCAGTTCGATGCTTTAGACCCGAAACCGAGTGATCTAGTTATGAGCAGGTTGAAGGCAGGGTAACACCTGCTGGAGGACCGAACCGGTGTCTGTTGAAAAAGACTCGGATGACTTGTGATTAGGGGTGAAAGGCCAACCAAACTCGGAAATAGCTGGTTCTCCGCGAAATATATTTAGGTATAGCCTCGAGTTGAGGCTCCAGGGGGTAGAGCACTGGATGGGCTAGGGGGGCCAAAACCCTACCAAACCTAACCAAACTCCGAATACCTGGAAGTCATACTCGGGAGCCACACAGTGGGTGCTAACGTCCATTGTGGAGAGGGAAACAACCCAGACCAACAGCTAAGGCCCCCAATTCATGGCTAAGTGGGAAAGGATGTGGAAATCCCAAAACAACCAGGAGGTTGGCTTAGAAGCAGCCATCCTTTAAAGAAAGCGTAACAGCTCACTGGTCTAAATAAGGGTTTCTGCGCCGAAGATGTAACGGGGCTCAAGCCATGAGCCGAAGCTTTGGGCGTCGCAAGACGCGGTAGCGGAGCGTTCCGTTGGCTGATGAAGGGAGAGCCGTGAGGCCTCCTGGAGGCATCGGAAGTGCGAATGCTGACATGAGTAACGACAAACACTGTGAAAGACAGTGTCGCCGAAAGTCCAAGGGTTCCTGCGTAAAGTTAATCTCCGCAGGGTTAGCCGGTCCCTAAGGCGAGGCCGAAAGGCGTAGTCGATGGGAATCACGTTAATATTCGTGAGCCTGCAGGTGGTGACGGATCTCTTATGTCGTTCGATCTTACTGGATTGATCGGGCGTCGACGAGGTTCCAGGAAATAGCCCCTGCGTAAGACCGTACCCGAAACCGACACAGGTGGACAGGTAGAGTATACCAAGGCGCTTGAGAGAATGATGTTGAAGGAACTCGGCAATTTACCTCCGTAACTTCGGAATAAGGAGGCCCTCGGTGAGCGCAAGCTTGTCGGGGGGGCACAGTCCAGGGGGTGGCAACTGTTTAACAAAAACACAGGGCTCTGCGAAATCGCAAGATGACGTATAGGGTCTGACGCCTGCCCGGTGCCGGAAGGTTAAAAGGAGAGGTGCAAGCCTTGAATTGAAGCCCCGGTAAACGGCGGCCGTAACTATAACGGTCCTAAGGTAGCGAAATTCCTTGTCGGGTAAGTTCCGACCTGCACGAATGGCGTAATGACTTCCCCGCTGTCTCCAACATCAGCTCAGTGAAATTGAAGTCCCCGTGAAGATGCGGGGTTCCTGCGGTCAGACGGAAAGACCCCGTGCACCTTTACTATAACTTTGCGTTGGCATTCGTGTGGTCATGTGTAGGATAGGTGGTAGGCTTGGAAGCTTGGGCGCTAGCTCGAGTGGAGCCACCCTTGAAATACCACCCTTGACTTCATGGATGTCTAACCGTGCTCCGTCATCCGGAGCCGGGACAACGCATGGTGGGTAGTTTGACTGGGGCGGTCGCCTCCCAAAGAGTAACGGAGGCGCGCAATGGTTGGCTCAGACCGGTCGGAAATCGGTCGTTAGAGTGCAATGGCATAAGCCAGCCTGACTGCGAGACCAACAAGTCGAGCAGAGACGAAAGTCGGTCATAGTGATCCGGTGGTCCCGCGTGGGTGGGCCATCGCTCAACGGATAAAAGGTACGCCGGGGATAACAGGCTGATACTCCCCAAGAGTCCATATCGACGGGAGTGTTTGGCACCTCGATGTCGGCTCATCACATCCTGGGGCTGGAGAAGGTCCCAAGGGTTCGGCTGTTCGCCGATTAAAGTGGTACGTGAGCTGGGTTCAAAACGTCGTGAGACAGTTTGGTCCCTATCTGCCGTGGGTGTTGGAGAATTGAGAGGATTTGCCCCTAGTACGAGAGGACCGGGGTGAACGTATCTCTGGTGGACCTGTTGTGGCGCCAGCCGCAGTGCAGGGTAGCTATATACGGAATGGATAACCGCTGAAGGCATCTAAGCGGGAAACCAGCCTCAAAACAAGTTCTCCCTGAAGAGCCGTGGAAGACCACCACGTTGATAGGCCGGATGTAGAAGCGTGGCAACGCGTGAAGCTTACCGGTACTAATCGCTCGTTCGACTTGATTGCTCTCGTCGCCAAGGCGCGAGACTTTCAAAGCACTCGCTTTGAAACAGAAAACATGAAAAGCCAGTTTTGCTTCACCGTTCTTTGCCGGCCTGGTGGCCTTTGCAAGGTGATAAGACCCGATCCCATCCCGAACTCGGCCGTCAAACGCCTTAGCGCCGATGGTACTCTGTCTCAAGACATGGGAGAGTAGGTCGTCGCCAGGCCTGCCAAGAACGGAAACTTCCTCTTTATCAATGCCGTCGTCGTAATTCTCGACGGCGCATAGCCTTTGACGCGGGGTGGAGCAGCCCGGTAGCTCGTCAGGCTCATAACCTGAAGGCCGCAGGTTCAAATCCTGCCCCCGCAACCAGCGTTCATCGCAAGCCCCTGGCCCATCGGCCGGGGGCCTTTTTCGTTGTTCATGTCGAAGTCCCCGGCAGCTCGCCCACGAGCTCCCGTGACCGCAGCCAAGCTCGCGTCAGCGCATTCCGCCTAACTAAGAACGCGCAAGTCGTCTACCGATGCGCGTCGTCCCGATTTGACACCCGCTGCGAACCATGCCCTCCACCCCGGTCTTATGGTGAAAGAGCACAGCGCCCCAATCATCGCTGCGATCGCGCGGGTCGTGCGCCTGTCGACCCGTCATGCGTGGATCGTCATTCCGGCCTTTCTCATCGCGGCGGTCCTCGCCGGCGGCTACGTCGCGCGCCACATCGCCATCAACACCGACAGCGGCAAGCTCTTGTCCAGCTCGCTCCCTTGGCGCCAGCAAGAGATCAAGCTCAATGCGCTGTTCCCGCAGCGGACCGACCTGATCGTCGCGGTCATCGACGCGACGACGCCGGAAGCGGCCGACGAGGCGGCGGACGCGCTGGTCAAGGCGCTGGCCGATCAGCAAGGACGTGATCCGCAACATCAGCCGGCCGGACGGCGGCGAATTCTTCGCCCGCAACGGCGTCCTCTTCCTTAGCGTCGACGACGTGCGTCGCAACATGGACCAGTTGATCAAGGCGGAGCCTTTCCTCGGAACGCTCGCCCTCGATCCGACGTTACGCGGGATCCTCGGCGCAATCTCGCAGTCGCTCGAAGGCGTGCGGCTCAAAAAAACGACGCTTGAAGATCTAAAACCCGCGCTTGTCGCGATCGCTGACGCTTTGGATCAGGTCGAGCAGGGCCAGCATCCGGCCTTCTCGTGGCGCAAACTGCTTTCCGGGAAGGCGCTCGGAGCCCTCGGATCTCCGGCGGTTCGTCAACATCCAGGCCGTCCTCAATTACGGCGATCTGCAGCCCGGAGGCGACGCGACCAAGGCCGTCCGGGCGGCGATCGCCAAACTGGGCCTGACGCCGGACAGGGGCGTCAGGGTGCGCCTCACCGGCTCGGTGCCCTTGTCCGACGAGGAATTCGCCACCATCGCCGACGGCGCGGCGCTGAACGGCGCGGTGACCATCGTCGTCGTTCTCCTGATCCTGTGGCTGGCCCTCAAGCAGGCCCGGATCATGCTGGCCGTCCTGATCAACCTCGCGTTCGGCTTGAGTTTCACCGCCGCCATCGGCTTATGGATGGTCGGGGCGCTGAACCTCATCTCCGTCGCCTTCGCCGTGCTGTTCATCGGCCTCGGGGTCGATTTCGGCATTCAGTTCAGCGTCCGATACCGGGCCGAGCGGTTCGCGGACCGCGACCTCCTCGACGCTCTGGAAACAACCGGGCGCCGCGTGGCCGCGCCGCTTCTGCTTGCGGCGGCCTCGATCGCGGCTGCCTTCTACTCGTTCCTGCCGACCGCCTATGTGGGTCTCTCCGAGCTCGGACTGATCGCTGGAACCGGCATGATCGTGGCGTTCGCGACTACGGTCACCCTGCTTCCGGCGCTGCTCGCGGTGCTCAAGCCGGCCGGCGAGGCCGCGCCGGTCGGCTGGGCTTGGCTTGCGCCTCTCGACCATTTTCTCGACAAGCAGCGCAACTGGGTGGTGGGCCTCACCCTGGCCGCCGTCGTCCTCGGCCTGCCGCTGCTCCGCGGCCTCAGCTTCGACTTCAACCCGCTGAACCTGCGCTCAAAACATGTCGAGTCGGTTTCGACCCTGCTCGATCTGATGCGCGATCCGGACACGAGCCCCAACACTATTGATATTCTCGAGCCCAATCTCGCCGGCGCGTCCGCGATGGCGGAGAAGCTCAAGCAGCTGCCGGAGGTCGCCAAGGTGCGGACGCTGGAAAGCTTCGTGCCGAAGGATCAGGATGAGAAGCTCGCGATCATCGACGACGCCAACTTCTTCTTCGCCAACACGCTCAATCCCGATCCCGTCGACCCCGCGCCGACCCCGCGCCAAACCCTGGAGGCGATCAACAAGACGGCTGCCGATCTCTCGACCACGGTGGGCAGCCTGGACACCCCGGCCGCCGCGCAAGCGCGCCGCCTGGCGAGCACGCTGACAGCTTTGGCGAAGGCGTCGCCTGCGACCAGAGACGAGGCGGAGCGCGTGCTGGTTACCCCGCTCATGACGATGCTTCGCCAGGTGCGCGAACTCCTCACTGCCGAGCACGTGACGATCGACACGCTTCCGCCCTCGCTCAAAAGCGCCTGGGTCGCAGCCGACGGCGAGGTCAGGATCGAGGCGAGGCCGAGCGGGGACGGCAACGACAACGCCGTCCTGCACCGCTTTGTCGACGCCGTGCGCAAGGTCGCGCCTCAGGCCAGCGGCGGGCCGGTCTTCATCGTCGAGGCCGCGGCGACCATCGTCAAAGCGTTTCTTCAGGCCGCCGTCTGGTCGCTTCTGTCGATCGCGCTGATCCTGTTTGTCGCGCTGAGGCGCTGGCAGAGACGTCGCGCTGACGCTGGTGCCTTTGCTTGTCGCCATCGTCGTCACGCTCGAAATTTGCGTGGCGATCGGGCTCAAGCTGAATTTCGCCAACATCATCGCCCTGCCGCTTTTGCTGGGCGTGGGGGTTGCATTCAAAATCTACTACGTCATGGCGTGGCGGGCGGGAGAGCATAATTTTTTGCAGTCGAGCCTGACGCGGGCGGTGTTCTTCAGCGCCTGCACCACCGCCACCGCCTTCGGCAGCCTATGGTTTTCCCACCATCCTGGCACTTCGAGCATGGGCAAACTGATGGCCCTGGCGCTGGTGACGACTCTTTCCGCCGCGGTACTGTTCCAGCCCGCCCTGTTGGCGACGCAGAGCAAATCCCATGCCGAGGAGTGACCGGCCGTCCGTTCACGGATAATTGGACCGCACTGTGGCAAAAGGGTGATAGTCGCGAACGGGCGCCTCTGCTAGCTTCAATGGGGGCTGGGTCTGATTTCTCAGAACCGGAGCAGGACATTCCCTAAGCAAGTCCTAGGCTTGACTTGCTGGGGAACGTCTCCGCGTCGCGCGGAATTTCAAGAGGAATTGTCAACGCATGGGTGGCGTTGAACGCTGGATCGGACGGCTGAGCGCTTTGGGCCTGGCGGGGCTTGTCAGTGCTTGCGCGGGCGTGCCCCACGATGCGTCGCTGCCGATCGATGATCCGAACGAGCAGTTCAACCGCGGCGTTCTTCACGTGAATCAGATCGTGCTCGATCCCACGGCGTCGGTCGTCAAGTCGGTGCCGGGGGTGTTTCGGGACCGACTGCAGGATCTGGATGCGAACCTGAAAGAGCCGCGCGTCTTCGCGAATGACATCCTCCAGGGCCGTATTAACGCCGCCGGAATTACACTAGGCCGCATCCTCTTCAACACCACCTTCGGGCTCGGCGGCTTGTTCGACGTCGCCTCGCAAGGCGGATTACCGCAGCAGACCGGCGATTTCGGCCAGACCCTGTTCGTCTGGGGGGTCCCCGCGGGCACCTACGTGGTGAGTCCCTATTTCGGTCCCTCGACGCAACGCGATTCGGTGGGCGGAGTGGTGGATTCAGTCGGTGATCCCGTCGGCTGGGTTGCGGGCGGGATTTTCTTTGGATGGCCGTGGTCGGTCGCGACCGGCGGCCTGGGCGCCGTCGCCCATCTCGGCCAGTGGAAACAAGCCGAGAGTTCGTCGGTCGACTTCTACTCATTCCTACGCTCGAGCTACTATCAGACGCGCCGGGCTCAATTGCGTGAGGCGCAAGGCCTGCCTCCGGAGATTGAATTGCCGGCCACGCCAGGCCTGGTCGTAGGGTCGCCGGCCATATTGGGCCCGGTCGGATCTCCGACTTACGCAATCCCGCCTCCTCAGTAGACGTCATTACGAGGTCGAGTTCGCCTGATCCTCTCCGCGAGAGAGCAAACGGCGCCCCTCGACCCATTGCCAGGCCGCAAGGCCCGGCAGGCCCAGCGTCAGCTCGCGAACGCGTTTGGTCAGAGAAACCGCGAGCGCCAGGTCCGCAGGCAGTCCAACCAAAGC
>CAVZJI010000024.1:0-87272 GCA_963775405.1 uncultured Alphaproteobacteria bacterium | reverse complement strand
GCGCGTTCCCCTCTCCCTCGGGGAGAAGGGTCGGGGGTGAGGGCCTTGCTCACGCGTGCAGTCCCAAATCCTCCGCCGCCTGCCAGATGCGGTAAGCGTCGTGAGGCATAGACATGTGAGTCGAGCCGGCAAACTTGAACGCGTCGTTCACCGCGTTGGCGAAGCAGGGCACGCTGCCGACGTTCGGGCTCTCGCCGACGCCCTTGGCGCCGATCGGATGATGCGGCGAAGGCGTTACCGTGTAGTCGGTCTCCCAATGTGGCGTCTCGACTGCGGTCGGCAGGAAATAGTCCATGAACGACGCGCCTTTGACGTTGCCGTCCTCGTCGTAAACAATCTCCTGACCCATTGCGATGGCGTAACCCTCGGTGCAGCCGCCGTGCACCTGGCCTTCGATGATCATGGGGTTGATGCGCGTGCCGCAATCGTCGAGCGCGTAGAAGCGCCTCACTTTATGGACGCCGGTGTCGACGTCGATGTCCATCACGCAGATGTAGGCGCCGAATGGATAGGTCATGTTCGGCGGATCGTAATAGCTCACCGCCTCGAGGCCGGGCTCCATACCAGGCGGAATCTTGTTGTAGGCGGCCCAGGCAAGCGCGCTCATGGTCTGGAACTTCTCCGGGTTGCCTTTGACGCGGAACCGATCGACGTCCCATTCAAGATCGCCCTCGTGCACTTCGAGCATGTAGGCGGCGATCATCTGGGCTTTGGCTTTGATCTTGCGCGCGGCCATGGCGATGGCTGCGCCTGCGACCGGGGTCGAGCGCGAGCCATAGGTGCCGAGGCCATAAGGCGCAGTGTCGGTGTTGCCCTCTTCGACCGCGATGTCATCGGCGGGGATCCCGATCTCAGTCGCGATGATCTGAGCCCAGGTCGTCTCGTGGCCCTGGCCCTGGCTCTTCGTGCCCATCCGCGCGATGCCCTTGCCGGTTGGGTGGATGCGAATCTCGCAGGAATTGAACATCGCAATGCCGAGGATGTCGCAATTCTTCGACGGGCCAGCGCCGACGATCTCGGTGAAGAAGGCGACGCCGATTCCCATGAGTTCGCGCGTCTCGCCACGCTTGAACGCTGCTTGCTTCGCCTTCTGCTCCTCCCGCAGTTTGCGATAATTGGTCGCGTCGAGCGCCTTCTGCATGGCGGTGTGATAGTCGCCGGAATCGTATTCCCAGCCGAGCGCCGAATTGTAGGGAAACTGCTCGCGCTTGATGAAGTTTTTCATACGGAAGTCGACCGGATCCAGCCCCAACTTCTGCGCCATGATGTCCATCGCCCGCTCGATCGCATAGGCGACCTCGGTGACCCGGAACGAGCAGCGATAGGCGACGCCGCCGGGCGCCTTGTTGGTGTAGACGCCGTCGACCGAAAGGTGCGCGACCGGGAAGTCGTAGGATCCGGTGACGATGTTGGAAAAGCCGGCCGGCCATTTCGACGGATCGGCGCAGGCGTCGAACGCGCCGTGGTCGGCGAGGATGTGCACCCGTAAGCCTGTGACCCGGCCCTCTTGCGTCGCCGCGATCTCGGTCGTCATGTGGTAATCGCGCGCAAACGAGGTGGTGGAGAGGTTTTCGATCCGGTCCTCGACCCATTTGACCGGAACGCCCGTCACGATCGAGGCGACCGCGGCGCAAATATAGCCCGGATAGGCGCCGACCTTGTTGCCGAAGCCGCCGCCGATGTCAGGCGAAATGACGTGAATCTTCTGCTCGGGCAGACTCGCGATCAGGGCTACGACAGTGCGAATGACGTGGGGCGCCTGGAAAGTGCCGTAGATCGTCAGGTCGCCGGTGATTTTGTTGAAGCTGACGACGCACTGGCAGGTCTCGAGCGGGCAGGGGTGGACGCGCTGGTAGCTGAGGAGGTCCTTGGTCGCGACCTCGGCCTTCGCGAAGGCGGCGTCGGTCAGCTCCTTGTCGCCGACCTGCCAGTTGAAGATGTGGTTCGGGTGGTTGCGCGGCCCGTGCGCGCCGTCTTTCTTGTCCTTGATGTCTTCGCGCAGGATCGGCGCGTCGTTGTTCATCGCCTTGAACGGGTCGACGACCACAGGAAGCGCTTCATACTCGACCTCGACCAGGTCCGCGGCGTCAGCCGCGATATAGCGATCGGTGGCGACGACGAACGCGATCTCCTGGTTCTGGAACAGGACCTTGCCGTCGGCGAGCACCATCTGGACGTCGCCGGCGAGCGTCGGCATCCAGGCGAGATTGACTCCCTTCAGCTCCTCGGCGGTCAGCACCGCGACCACGCCCGGCACCGCTTTCGCCTTGGACGTGTCGATCCTGACGATGCGCGCATGGGCGTGGCTCGAGCGATGGAAGTCGCCGTGCAACATGCCCGGCAGCTTGATGTCGTCGATATAATTGCCGCGCCCTTGGGTGAAGCGCACGTCCTCGACGCGTTTGCGCTTGCAGCCCATGCCTTGGAGTTTTTCCGCGCGCTCGAGCGAGGTGGGGGCGGGGGCGTCGTTCATTCCGCGGCTTCCTTGACTTCGAGGCCCGCCATCTTGGCGGCGGCGTATTGGATGGCGCTGACGATGTTCTGGTATCCGGTGCAGCGGCAAAGGTTACCCGAAATGCCGATCCGGATTTCGCTCTCGGACGGGTTGGGATTCTCCTGCAACAGCCGATGGGCGCGGATGATCATGCCCGGCGTGCAATAGCCGCACTGAAGCCCGTGCATCTCCCGGAATCCTTCCTGGAGCGCGCTGAGCGCGCCGTCGGCGCCGGCCATGCCCTCGATGGTGAGGACATTTGCGCCTGCGGCTTGCACGGCGAACATCGTACAGGATTTCACCGACCGCCCGTCGACGTCGACCGTGCAGGCGCCGCAATGGGAAGTGTCGCAGCCGATATGCGCTCCGGTCAGGCCAAGGTTCTCGCGCAGGTAGTGGATGAGCAGCGTGCGCGGCTCAACGCCGGCGGACATCGATTTGCCGTTGACCGTCATGCTGACGTTGGTGAGAGACATGGCGGAGCCTTTCAGGATTTGGCGCGCGCAAAGGCGCGAGTGAGCCCTCGCGCGGTCATGACGCCGGCCATCTTGGCGCGATACTCAGCCGAGCCGCGTCCGTCGGCGGCGGGCTCTGCGATCGCTGTTGCGGCGGCCGCGGCCCGCGCCAGGGTCGGCTTGTCGAGCGCGGTCCCGATGACCGCCGCTGCGGCGTCGCGAGCGAACAGGGCGGTTCCGGCGACATTGGTGAGGCCGATCGCGCAAGTGGCGATTTTGCCGCCGGAGACAGTCAGGGTCACCGCCGCGGCCGCGGTCGCGTAGTCGCCGACCTTGCGCTTGAGCTTTTCGTACGCCCAGCCGTGACCCGCGGGGGGCAGCGGGATACGGATGGAGGCCAACACCTCGCCCGGCTCGGCGGCCGTTTCGTACGGGGACAGGTAATAGTCGCGCGCCGCCACGCGCCGCTCGTCGCTCGCGCCGCGCAGCACGTAAGTCCCGCCAAGCGTCATCATCAGCGCCGGCATGTCGTTTCCGGGATCCCCATTGGCGACATTGCCGCCGATCGTGCCCAGGTAACGCACCTGCGGATCGGCGATCACCTCGGCCGTCTCACGCAGGATGGGCGCATGCTGCGCCAGCAATTCGCTGCCGATGATCTCGTGCTGGGTCGTCATCGCGCCGATGACGATTTCGCCCCCCTCCAGACGCACCCCCTTCAGCTCCGCGACGCCGGCGAGGTCGACGAGATGGGTCGGCATGGCGAGCCTCAGTTTCATCATCGGAATGAGGCTGTGGCCGCCGGCGATTAGCCGAGCGTCGGAATCGAGCTGACCGAGGAGGGCGACCGCTTCCGAGAGACTGGCCGGCCGGTGATACTCGAAGGCTCCGGGGATCAAGACATCCTCCCAATGCGGATGGCGCGAATTCGGTTCCGATTCGCGCGCGCGAACGCTAAGACGCTTCTGCTAGGTAGGCCGCTCAATCAACGGCGGATGAACCGAGCGCCGGAAAAGGCGCCGGCGACGGGCTGGGCGCACGAAATGCGTCAGGATTTATGACGCATTTCAGGAGCTGAGGCCGGGCTTAGCTGGCGAGTGCGCCGATCCTGAGCTTGACCTGACGATAGTGGGCGCGCGCGATGGGGATGCTGCAGCGCACAGGCAATCCGAGCTCAGCTATGCCGGCTTCGCCCGATCGCCTGACCCGCGCGATGCGATCGACCGAGACGATGTGACTGCGGTGGACCCTCAGGAACGCTTTGGGATCGAGGCAGGCTTCGAGCGCGCTGATCGAGAGATTGCAGAAGTATTCCCTCTCGCCGTCGTGGACATAAGTGTAGTGGGCGTTTGCGCGGATAGCGTAGATGTCGCCGGCTGCGATCTCTCGCGGGCGCCCGTCCTTCTCCACGCGAATTGACGCAGCCGGTCCGATCGGAGCGACAGCCGGCGGTTCGGCGGCCAACTCTTGTAAAGGTGTCGACGGGAGACCATGCGTGGCTATTTGGCCGAGTGGCAAGGCCGGTCCGGCTTCTGCGCGAGCGGCCTCGGCGCTTCGGGGGGCGCTCGCATCGGGCACGAGAGAGAGAAGAAAGGCGCCTGATACGCCGAACGCAACGACCGTGGCGAGCAGCGCAAGGGTGTTGCGCGACAGCGCGGATTCGGCGCCGACGAAACGCGAAACGTCGTAGCACAGCGGGTCAAGACGCATCCCGGCCATCGCCGTATAGTGCATTCCGGCAATCGCCAGGCCGAGCGCAATCGCGCCCAGGAACAAACGCGGCCGGGTCGGCCGGCTGTCGATCGTCCACAAAGCAAAAGCGCTGGCCGCGATCGACACGGCAATTGAGGCGACGACATAGGAAGGCGCGTACGACGTGGGGCCGGCGAGATGCACCGCCGACATGCCGACATAATGCATGAGGCTGACGCCGAGGCCCATCGCTAAGGCGCCCGTGCCAATCCGAAGGGCTGGCGGTCCGGGCGCATGCGCGGCGTAGGCGCCAATGCCGACGACAATGACGCAGATGAGAAAGGAGATCAGGGTCGGCAGCACGAGATAGTCGACCGCGCTTGGAAAATTAGCGGCCAGCATCCCGACGAAGTGCATCGACCAGACGCCGGTCGCCAGCGTAATCGCTGATCCAGCGAGGGCGAGTTGTCGGCGGAAGGCCTCGGTCGAGTCCAGCCCGCGCGCGAGCGACAGCCCGACGAAGCTGCCCTGGATCGCAATGGCGATGGAAAGAACCACGAGCCAGGGCTCGTGAGGAATCATCATCACGCGCCTCCCTAACGCGTCTTTCCAGTGAGCAAAAGTACCTAGGCTTGACGGGCGCTGCAACAACTTCTCGTTGTATATACTATGATATATCGCGGACCCGGCTAAAAGGCTTTGCCGTGACCACCTGAGTTGTGCGGCAAAAGATCCGGAAGCCTCGCTTCCGTTTCAGGCCGCGCCGCCACATCCGCAACGCCTCGATTCAGAGAATGCCGAAGCCTTATTCGCAAGACT
Source organism: uncultured Alphaproteobacteria bacterium (assembly GCA_963775405.1). GTDB lineage: Bacteria > Pseudomonadota > Alphaproteobacteria > Rhizobiales > Beijerinckiaceae > Roseiarcus. Next base: position 81,812 of record CAVZJI010000024.1, on the reverse strand, counting down.
TGCGGGATCGGGTGATTGGCGCGGTGGCTCGGGGCGAGATGAGCCGGCGGGCGGCTGCGGCGCGCTTTGGGGTGAGCGAGTCCTCGGCCATCAAGTGGGTGCAGCGCTTCGAACGGAGCGGTTCGCGGGCGGCGAGCAAGATGGGCGGATACCTGCGTCCGAGACTTGAGCCGCATCGTGAGTTTCTCGAAGCGCTGAGAGCGGAGAAATCCGACATCACCCTGCAGGCGCTTTGCGACCGGTTGCTGGCGGAGCGTGGTGTCCGAGCCGACACGGCGATGATGAGCCGCTTCTTCCGCCGCATCGGCGTCACGCTCAAAAAAAGACACTTATCGCGCGCGAGCAGGATCGTGCCGACATAAAGCGCCATCGCAGGCGCTGGCGAAGCCATCAGAAGCGCGTCGATCCTTCGCGACTGGTGTTCATCGACGAGACCTGGACCAAGACCAACATGACCCGGCTCTACGGTTGGGCGCCGCGCGGTCGTAGGCTCGTCGTCAAGATCCCGCACGGCCATTGGAAGACGGCGACATTCCTGGCTGCGCTGCGCAACGACCGCATCGACGCGCCCTGCGTGTTCGACGGTCCCATCAACGGCGAGCGGTTTCTCGCCTACGTCGAACAGTTCCTGGTCCCGACCCTCAAGCGCAACGACATCGTCGTGCTTGACAATCTGGGATCGCACAAAGGCAAAGCCGGGCGAAACGCGATCAAGGCCGCCGGCGCGCGTCTCCTGTTCCTTCCAAAATACTCACCCGACCTCAACCCGATCGAGCAACTCTTCGCCAAGATCAAAGGCTTCGTCCGAAAGCCGCGCCCCGCACGCTCGACGCCGTCTCCGACGCCATCGCCCAAGCCCTCACCTCTATCCCGCCAGACGAATGCGCAAACTATCTCACCGGCGCACCTTATGCGTCAGCCTAAATGCTGAAGGCTCTAGAGGTTCGAGGGCCAGCGCGGCGTCAAATTCGGGCCGCTCGTTGGGGTTCGTCGTCCGAAACCCTGCAGCCAGGGCGGCCGGCGTACGCGCGGCGGGCTAGAGGGAGGTGTTCCGACGCGTAGGCCCCGGAACATCTCGCAAGTCTCACTGCTTGTGATTCTTTGACTCTACGACGCCCTTGGCGTTTGTCTCATAGATGTCCCCACCATCCAAATAGACGAATGAGCAGTGCTCTTTTCCGCTTCCTTCCCGATGGCAGAATTGGTCACCCTTTACGTGGGCAGTTCCTGAAAATGTGCCTGTTTTCCCGCCCATAGAGTACGTGCCCCCGTGAGAATGTCCTTTTAAATTATATGTGTCGACGCCGGTTAAGGCGTCGCCTATTGTGTAATTATTAGAGCTCACAGTCATGCCATCGTAGAGAGCTTGAATCTATTTTGCTGAAAGCTTCTTCGCAGAAGTTGGTAGAGACGGCGCGTCCACCTCATATGCGCCGCTTGTAGTGGAGTCGGCGATCGCAGAGAACAAAACGAGAGTCAGCACACGCATTTGTCTCCGTCCCTTGACGATTATTGAAATAAGGCCAAACTTGCGCAGACCGTTGCGTTCTTGAACTACGCAGCGCCATGGGCCTTCTAATCACGACTTCGTGATTACGTCAAGACACACCCCTCGCCAAGCGCACGCGAACCACCTGACGATCCGCCTCGGAAAAGAGAACCCTCAGAGAACGGATCTTCTGGCCGGATTACCCCAGCCCGCGCGCGGGGCGCCGGAAAAACAAATTCCTGAACAATCTCTTTTCGAATGGCGGAAATCGTGCTACAACAATCGGGTCGCCGGATCGAGGCCGGACGCTCGAGGGGCGGAGAGGTAAGGAAAACGGAGGGGAGAAAAATTTTATTTGAATCGCGCGTAACCCGTTGAAAAGGCTCAAGTCGGAAAAATAAACGCTAGTAAATGCAAGCAAATTTACTAACGTTTATTACCGTTTACTAGCGTTTACTCGCGCTTATTTCCGCGCGCCCCGGGCACCGGCGCGGCGCGTTCGCCTAGACCCCGAGCGACGCGTTCCTGAGCGGCAGGGAGCGGATGCGCTTGCCCGTGACGGCGAATACGGCGTTGGCGATCGCAGGCCCAATCGGCGGCGTGCAGGGCTCTCCGAGGCCATGCGGGCGATCGGGCGGGCGTCGAGATCGCCCTTGCCTGATTTCACTTTAGCCGCGCTCCCCGCCTGGCAGACACGCAAGTCTGACACCGGCTCGAATCAGGGATAGAGGAGCCGGCTTTGCCAGGTCGATTCCGACCCCGAGCGAGTAAACATAATTCGCTCGTGCAATCGGGAGGGTCTGTCGCGCCAGAACTCGACCTCGACCGGCTCAAGGCGATAGCCCCGCCAATACTCCGGTCGCTGGACTTCGGCGCTGGCGAACCGCAGCTCGTAAGCGTGAACCGCCGCTTCGAGATCGGCGCGCGAGGCGAGCGGCCGCGATTGTGCGCTTGCCCAGGCCCCGATCTGGCTCCCTCTCGGCCGCGAGGCGAAATAGGCGTCGCTCTCGGCCGCGGCCACTTGCGCGACGACGCCGCGGAACCGGGCTTGGCGGCGGAGCGATTTCCAGTGGAAAAGCGCCGCTGCCTGAGGTTGGGTCTTAAGTTCGCGCCCCTTGGCGCTCTCTATGTTCGTGTAGAAGACGATGCCGCGCACATCCACGCCCTTGCACAGGACCATCCGCGCGTCGGGCAACCCGCCTGCGTCGACGGTGGCGAGCGTCATCGCCTCCGGATCATTGATTTCCGCCGCCCTCGCTTCCTCGAGCCAAAGCGTAAACAACGCGAACGGATCCGTGGCCTCGGTAAAGTCTGCCGCGCTCAAATCGCTCAAAACACCAACGCTCCGAAGAAGAAAAGGAAGGCCGACGCAGACAATATCGCGACCCGCGGCTTCTGGCCAACCGACGCTCCGCCCGTGGCCTTGCGCGCCGATGGAGGAGGGGCCAAATGTGCGGGAGAGACATTGGCCTTTGCGCTTATCGTAAGGCTGGGCCGAAGGATGGGCTCGTAGATGCGTGATCCTTATGACGTTCTTGGCGTAGCGAAGACTGCAAACGCGGCGGAAATCAAATCCGCGTTTCGCAAGCTCGCCAAGAAATACCACCCCGACCAAAGCAAGGAGCCGAAGGCGAAGGAGCGTTTCGCGGAAGTGGGCTCTGCCTACGAAATCCTTGGCGATGACACAAAGCGCAAAGCCTTCGATCGCGGCGAGATCGACGCGGACGGCAAGCCGCGCGCGCCGCATTTCGAGGGTTTCGGTTTTGGCCAGCACGCCGGGGGCGCCGGTGGCGGGAACTTTCGCAATTTCGGTTTCGACTTCGGCGCTGGCGGCTCTTCCACCGAAAACGGCTCGATCGATCCAGACATCCTGGCCGAATTATTCGGCGCCGGCCGCACACGTGCGCGCAGCCAAGCCGCCAGCCGCGGGGAAGACATCGGCGTCTCGGTTGCGGTTCCATTAGCGACGATTGCGCATGGCGGCTCGATCCGGGTCGCCTTGCCGACGGGGAGGACGCTGGACGTCGCCGTCCCCGCCGGCATCGAAGAGGGGAAGTCCATTCGGTTGCGCGGTCAGGGCCACCCCGGTCGTCGTGGCGGATCGCCCGGCGACGTCATCGTGACCATTCGCTACGCAGCTCATCCGCTGTTCAAAGTAGAGGGGCGCGACCTGCGGCTGGATTTGCCGGTTACCCTCTACGAGGCCGTTTTGGGCGCGCGCGTCAGGGCGCCGACTTTAAGCAGCGAGGTCGAAGTCTCGATCGCTCCGGGCGCTAACGGCGGCCGCGTGCTGCGATTGCGGGGCAAAGGTCTTCCTGGCGGCGCCGAGCAACCCGCTGGGGATTTGCTGGCGACGCTTCGGATCGTTCTGCCGAACGAGCCGGACGCTGAACTAACCGCCTTGATGCAGAAGATGCGGGACCAAAAGCCTTACCAGCCTCGCTCCGGCTCGGTCTGAGCGGCCTCGACGGGCGGCTCGAAAAAATCGGTCGCGATCTTTAGCAATGACGCAGCGTCTGGGTCGCCGACCAAGGCAAATCCCTGGCCACGCCACGTCCATACCGCGGCGGAGCGGCCATCCGCCACTGCGAGAAGTCGCGGCGCTCCAGTCGCAGGCGCATCCAGAGACTGGATCAACAAGCCGACAAGCCGGTCTTGCGATTTGTAGACCAGAAACGCCGCCGGGCCGCCCGGATGAGGAGCGATCCACGCTCCCACAAGCCTGATGGCGGAAGGCGTCTTAGGGAGGGTGACAGAATGCATAAGCCGCGCCGTTAGCCATGTTTGCGCTTCGGTCCTGTCGCTGGTCGCGAATTCGACCGGCTCAATCCACGGGCGAGCGAGTGCCTGGAAAGCCGCAACGCCGGCTTCTCCAAGCTCTTGGGCCGGGACAACGGTCGCGGCCGGCGCCCAGACGAGGGCAAGGAAGACGGACAACGCCGCGAGCCCAACCCGCCATGCGAGCGAGGGGCGAAATACGTCGAGCGCCGGCTCCGTCGCCGAAAATCGCGAGACCTCCGCACTTGCCGGCGATGATTGTCGCATCGGGCCATCGCGAGACGGTTTGCCGCCGACCGCAGCGGACCGTCCAGCCTTGCTCAGAGTTTCGTTCTGATGACGAACGATGCTGATCGAAAACGCTCTCGCACCCTCGGTGTCGAAGGCCGTACGAATCGCGCTGTTCTGGGCTCGCCACAGCGTGGCTCGGCACGCCAGTGCGGGATCCTGCGCCATCTGCTGCTCGAACGCCAGACGCTCGTCGGGCTCAAGGCAATCGTCCACGTAGGCGTGCAGATCCGCGATGCGCCAAGCCTCCATCATTTCACAACGCGCAAATACGGGGCCACCCTCGGCGCCACCGCGGGAAGCGGACGCGTTAAGGCCGCAACCCGCTCGCGGGCCTTCGTCAGCCGCGCAATCAGCGTAGCCAGCGAGACATCAAGAACCGAAGCCGCTTCCCGGTGGGTGAACCCAGCCAGAACGACGATCAACAACGCTTCTCTGAGTTCCAAAGGCAGCGCGCGGACCGCCGCTGCCGTGCCGATCTCGTTCGCCCGCGCTTTGCGGCGTCCGGTTTCCGCATTCTCGTCCCATACAGGCTCCCCATCGTCGAGGGCTAGGCGACGAACGTTTCGGCGATGAAGTCGAACAAATTGGCCAAAGGCGCGCACGCGCGCATCGCTGCGATCCGCTCGGTCTGGGTCGAATCGAACGTCTGCGCTCACCGCCTCGAGCGAAGCCTGTCTGAACAGGCGATCAACAAGCGCGACCGCGGAAGCGTGATCAAGCACGAGCCTGTCGTCTCGCGTCAGCGCCACCCCGAACTGGCGCAGGTCAGACAGGTCGCCCAAATAATCGCTTAGCGGCGGCACTACGGTCACCGAGAGTTTGCGTGAGCCTCAACAAGCGTTAACGCCACGTAATAATTGTAGCCTGAAGACAGCCGGGTTCCAAGCGTGTGTGCAACCAAACTCACACATTTTGTGACGGCTAACGGGAGGCTTGTCCTTCCCATGCGTCATCAGCGAGGCTAAACCCGGCGCAGGCATGGCGTAACGAGTCGCCGGCCAGGACGAATGAGGCCTTGATGGAGCACACCCTTCCAGCCGCCGCGGCCTCGAGCGTCATGCGCGGGATGCGCGGCGTTATCTTGGGTCTTGCGAACAATCGTTCGATCGCATGGGGCATCGCCAGAGCCGCCCAGGCGGCGGGGGCCGAACTGGCGTTCACTTTTCAGGGCGAAGCGCTGGAAAAGCGGGTCCGACCGCTGGCGCAAGATTTGGGCGCCCGCGTGCTCGGCCATTGCGACGTCACAGATAGCGCCTCGATCGATTCAGTGTTCGCGGAAGCCGCAAAGGTGTGGGGCGCCATCGACTTCGTCGTCCATTGTATCGCCTTCTCCGACAAGGATCAGCTGACGGGCCGATATATCGACACGACTGAGGACAATTTCACCAAATCGCTCGCCGTCTCCTGCTATTCCTTCACGGCCGTCGCCCAACGGTCCGAGAAGCTGATGACCAGCGGCGGCTCCATGCTCACGCTGACTTATTACGGCGCGGAGAAGTGGATGCCGCACTATAATGTGATGGGCGTCGCCAAGGCGGCGCTCGAGGCCAGCGTTCGCTATCTCGCGGCCGACCTGGGCGAAAAAGGCATTCGGGTCAATGCGATCTCGGCCGGCCCGATCAAGACGCTCGCCGCCTCCGGCATCGGCGACTTCCGCTACATATTGCGGTGGAATGAGTACAACTCGCCCCTGCGCCGCACGGTCACCATCGAGGAGGTCGGCGAGAGCGCGGTCTATCTCCTGTCGCCGATGTCGCGCGGCGTCACCGGCGAAGTTCTCCATGTCGATGCGGGTTACCACGTTGTGGGCATGAAGAATCCGGCTGCCCCGGACATAAGTGTGGTCAAGGATTGAGGGTCGTTGGCGCCAGGCTGGCCGCGTTCGGCTTTGCCGAGGATCAATTCTGCGCCACGGCGTCCAAAAAAATGCGCGCCGGCCTCGAAAATCGGCATGTTGGCCTTAAGCGCCGCACTGTATATAGGGCTTTTCGCATAAAAGAAGCGGCGTCCCGTCGCTCTGGCTATGGCGCGGATGATGCTGAACCAACATTGGACCCCCGATAGCTGGCGAATGAAGCCGATCGCCCAGGCGCCGGTCTATGCCGACGGTGCAGCGCTGGCCGATGCTGAGCGCCAGCTTGCCGGCTATCCGCCGCTGGTTTTTGCAGGCGAGGCGCGTAAGCTCAAAAAGGCTCTCGGCAAGGCGGCTGCAGGCGACTCGTTCCTGTTGCAGGGTGGAGATTGCGCCGAGAGCTTTGGCGAACATTCAGCCGACAATATCCGCGATTTCTTTCGGGTGTTCCTGCAGATGGCGGTGGTCATGACCTTCGCCGCAGCTTCGCCGATCGTGAAGGTGGGGCGCGTCGCCGGCCAGTTCGCGAAGCCCCGGTCGACCGACTTTGAGACGATCGACGGGGTGACCTTGCCTGCGTATCGCGGCGACATCGTCAACGACATCGAGTTCACGGCCGCCGCGCGCGAGCCCGATCCACGGCGGCAGCTGGAGGCCTATCGCCAGTCCGCGGCGACGCTCAACCTTTTGCGCGCCTTCGCCAATGGCGGCTACGCCAACCTTGAGAACGTGCATCGCTGGATGCTGGGTTTCGTCAAGGATAGCCCACAATCCGAACGCTATCAGGAACTCGCCGACCGGATAACCGAGACGCTCGGATTCATGCGCGCGATCGGGCTCGATGCCGAAGCGCATCCAGAACTGCGGTCCACGGATTTCTATACCTCGCACGAGGCGCTCCTGCTTGGGTACGAACAGGCGATGACGCGGCTCGATTCAACCTCCGGCGACTATTACGCGACCTCCGGCCACATGATCTGGATCGGCGACCGGACGCGCCAGCTCGGCGGCGCTCATGTCGAATTCTGCCGCGGCTTGAAGAATCCGATCGGTCTCAAATGCGGCCCTTCGCTTAGCCCAGACGAGCTTATGCGTTTGATCGAGGTCCTCGATCCCGAAGAGGAACCGGGCCGGCTTACGCTGATCTGCCGTTTCGGCGCGGACAAGCTTGACGCCGCGTTGCCGCCGCTCTTGCGCGCGGTCAAACGCGAAGGCCGCAAGCTGCTTTGGGTCTCAGACCCAATGCACGGCAATACGATCAAGACCTCGACCGGCTACAAGACGAGGCCAATCGAACGCATCGCCCAGGAGGTGCGCAACTTCTTCGCTGCCTGCCGCGCCGAGGGCGTTTATGCCGGCGGCGTCCATCTGGAAATGACGGGCAAGAACGTCACCGAATGCACCGGCGGAGCGCGCGCGATCTCGGAAGCGGATTTGCACGACCGGTATCACACCTATTGCGATCCGCGTCTCAACGCGGAGCAAGCAATCGAAATGGCGTTCATGGTCGCAGATCTTCTGAAGATAGAACGGCTCGCGGCGCCCGAACGACCGGTGCGAGCGGCCGAGTGACGGCTCGTCCCCTGCACTCGCCATCCCGCGCCGACCCGGGCCAGCGCCCCCCGGGTATGGCCTAGGGACTCGCGGTGCGGCTGTCCGAATACGCCATCGGGCGGGACAACAATTTCACGCTTCTTCGCTTCTCCGCGGCCATGACGGTGCTGTTCGCGCACAGTGTCGCGGTGCTGGGACTGCCGCCGGAGCGCGAATTCTTCTTCAAGCGGCTCGGGTTTTCGCTCGGCGAGATGGGCCTCGACATGCTGTTCGTGACCAGCGGTTTTCTCGTCACCGCGAGCCTGGTCGTGCGGCAGGATCTGATCGCTTATCTCTGGGCGCGGATTCTGCGGGTCTATCCGGGCCTATTAGTGATGCTCGTTCTCACCGTATTCGTTCTGGGGCCCGCGCTGACGACCCTGCCGTATGGCGACTATTACGCGTCGCCCATGACATGGGAGTATTTCCGCAAATGCGCGACGCTGATCGGCGGCGTGCGCTATTCGCTCCCGGGCGTGTTCGACAATGTACCGCTCAAAGGCGAGTTCAACGGCTCGTTATGGACGATGCCGGTCGAAGTGCGGATGTATCTCTATCTCGCCGCCATCTATGTCGCGCTTGCCTTCGTGCCGGCTTTGCGCCTGAAAGCGATGCGCATTGTCTTGCCACTGTCGGCGGCTGCGCTGATCGCGATCGTGATGAGCGCGCGGCTGACCGGGGGCGCGTATAACGGCGCGAATATTCGCGTGTTCATGTTCCTCTACGGATCAAGCCTCTTCGTTTGGCGCGATCGGATACCGGTCGGTCCTCGCCTGCTTGTCGGGCTTCTCGCAGCGCTTGCATTGGCCTCGTTCGACAAGACGCTCTTCTTTGTCGTCTATGCGGCCTGCCTCGCTCCGTTGGTCTTGCATCTGGTCTATGTGCCCGGCGGGCGCATCCGCCGGTTCAATGATTGGGGCGACTATTCCTACGGTGTCTATATCTACGCCTTCCCGGTCCAGCAGACGCTTGCCTTTTTCTTCCCGGCCATGTCGCTCGCAGGCATGATGGCCTCGTCGGCCGTGGTGTCCGTCGCGATCGCGATCGTGTCGTGGAAGCTGATCGAGGAGCGCGCGCTCGCCATGAAGGGCGACTTCGCCGAGGCGACCTGGCGCGTCTTCAATCTCGGTGTGGCGAAGATCGCCGCCGTCGTGCGCTGACCCTTCCGGGCATGGGTTCCGGCGTTTTGAGCGGTTCTGGTGCCTACAGAGCGATTTCAGGGCGTTAGGCACCAAAACCTGTCCCGGTCGCGGTTCGCGGTTTTGCGACTTCTAAAAAGTAGACAAGGCTTATGCCTTGCCCGGCGCAACGAGCGAAGCGATGCGGAGAAGCTTCCGCATTGCGCGTCCCCGTGCCCTCGGGCAAAAGTCAGAGCCCATGCCCTCCTCCACCGACCGCCTCGTCATTGCGCTCGCGCAAATTCCCGCGATCGTCGGCGACATCGCGGGCAATCGCGACCGTCTGCGCAAAGCGCGGAACCACGCCGCCGCGTTCGCGGCGGACATCGTGATGGCCCCGGAGCTCTATCTCTCCGGCTATCCGCCCGAGGATCTGGTGCTGAAGCCCGCTTTCCAAGAGGCCTGTCGGGCGGCCTGCGAGGAGCTGGCGCGCGACACAGCCGACGGAGGGCCGGCGACGCTGGTCGGCTTGCCCTGGGTCGAGGAAGGCAAACTGTACAACGCCATGGCGCTTCTGGACGGGGGGCGGATCGAGGCGGTGCGGTTCAAGGTCGACCTGCCCAATTACGGCGTGTTCGACGAGAAGCGCGTCTTCGCAGCCGGACCGTCGCCGGGACCGATCGTCTTTCGCGGCGTGCGCGTCGGCGTTCCGATCTGCGAGGACATCTGGGGTCCCGACCCGGTCGAGTGCATCCTCGAAACGGGGGGCGAAATTCTGCTTGTGCCCAACGCCTCGCCTTATGAGCGCGACAAGCTCGCCATCCGCCAGAACGTCGCAGTCGCGCGCGTCGTCGAGACCGGGCTGCCGCTCATCTATCTCAACATGGTCGGCGGTCAGGACGAGCTCGTGTTCGACGGCGGCTCGTTCGCGCTCAACGCCGACCGCAGCCTTGGCGCGCAATTGCCGGCCTTCCGCTCGATGGTCGCGCGCACCGTCTGGGAGCGGGGCGAGAGCGGCTGGCGCTGCGTCGAGGGCCCGCGCGAAATGGTCGAGGAGGGCGACGAAGCGGATTACTCGGCCTGCGTCATGGGTCTGCGCGACTATGTCGAGAACAACCGCTTTCCGGGCGTCGTGCTTGGCCTTTCCGGCGGCATCGATTCGGCTCTCTGCGCCGCGATGGCGGTCGACGCGCTGGGCGCGGATCGGGTGCATGCGGTGATGCTGCCCTATCGCTTCACCTCGAACGAATCGCTCTCTGACGCGGCCGAATGTGCGAAAGCGCTCGGCCTAAGCTACGACACTGTGCCGATCGCCGAGCCGGTCGAGGGGGTGGAGCGCGCGCTCAAGACCGATGTTCGCCGGGAAAGCCGCGCGACATCACCGAGGAGAACATCCAGAGCCGCGCGCGGGGCCTCATCCTGATGGCGATTTCCAACAAGACCGGCGCGATGGTGGTGACGACCGGCAACAAGTCGGAAATGTCGGTCGGCTACGCCACGCTCTACGGCGACATGAACGGCGGCTTCAACCCGATCAAGGACCTTTACAAGATGGAGGTCTTTCGCCTTTCCGCGTTGCGCAACCGCTGGAAGCCGAAGGGTGCGCTCGGGCCGGATGGCGAGGTCATCCCTAAGAACATCATCGTCAAGCCCCCAAGCGCGGAACTGCGCGAGAACCAGAAGGACGAGGATTCGCTGCCGCCCTATCCGGTGCTTGACGGCATCCTGCACGGCCTGGTCGAAAAGGAGATGCGCGTCGCCGACATCGTGGCCGAGGGATTCGACCCCGAGACGGTGCGGAAGATCGAGCGCCTGCTGTATCTCGCCGAATACAAGCGTCGCCAGTCGGCGCCGGGGGTCAAGGTGGGGCCGAAGAATTTCGGTCGCGACCGGCGCTATCCGATCGTCAACCGCTTCCGCGACCTGGGCCTTTCGGCGCAAAAGCCAGATGCGTCGATCGCCCCGGCCGAGGTCGACAGGCGTCAGCGAACGGTTCGAGGAATAGAGACCGAGCGCCGCGCCGACCGACGCATCATCTGCGCACCTTAGCTAGCACATCAATGCTGATTCGCTAAATGAATCGTCCACGCCGCTCCTTTGCCGACGCTGCGCAACATTTGAGCGCGAAACTAAACGGGGTCTAAAATGACACTGAATGTAAGGCAGCCGCTCGCCTTCAGGTCCCCTATGGGCGTGCAGCGGATACGACCTAACGGCAAAAGGCCTTAGCGGGCCGCCGCGGCAATTCTTCGCGCCGCGAGCCATCCTGATATAACAGACCTTGCCGGGCTCGAATGGTCCGCGGAGGCATTCATGAAAAACGTCGCGTTCAAGGCCGGAGAAACGATCATCCGTGAAGGCGACGAAGGCGATACGGCGTTCTTCATCGTCAGCGGGGCGGTCGACGTCGCAGTCGGCCGCGGCGCCAATGCGAGGATCGTCGGCAGGCTCGGGACCGGCGAAGTGTTCGGCGAAATGTCGCTGATCGACCCGGGGCCGCGATCCGCGACCGTCACCGCGGCATGCGACACGGAATGCCTCGCCGCCTCCTATCAAGACTTCGTCGCCGCAATCGAGGAGAATCCGGAGCGCGCCGTCGGGTTCATGAAGACGCTGGTGCGGCGCCTGCGCAAGATGAACGAACTGCTCGAGTCCGCGAGCCCAGAAGGGCGCGGGTTTCGCGCCATGCTTCTGGAGTGCCAGCCGTCCGCCGGCTCCCCCGAAGCGGCCGCGCTGTCCTGGACGATGCTGTGGTGATTTGCTGGTTGGTGGGACGATTGGACAAGGTCGGATGACGCAGGCGCGTCGCTGAGGCGACCGTGGCCAGCATTAAGAGCCAAGGGCTCAAAGAGCCAATCCGGGCTCGGGTCTACCTTGAGCGCCAGGAACCCGCTGCGTTTGCGGGCGGAAATCCGGCGATCTCAGTGCTGCCGTTGCCGCCGCGCCAGAACTGATAGGCTCGCGCGCGAACCATCTCCCTCAACCGGCTGCGCCACGGGGCCAGATCATGCGCACCTCCAAGATCATTCACGTTGTTTCCTGCCACGCCGAAGGCGAGGTTGGCGACGTCATCGTCGGCGGGGTCGCTTCGCCGCCGGGTGAAACCTTGTGGGAGCAGTCGCGTTTCATCGCCAAGGACGGCGCGTTGCGCAATTTTCTCCTCAACGAGCCGCGCGGCGGCGTCTTCCGGCATGTCAATCTGCTTGTCCCGGCCAAGGACCCAAGAGCGCAAATGGGGTTCATCATTATGGAGCCCGAGGACACCCCGCCCATGTCGGGCTCGAACTCGATCTGCGTCGCAACCGTGCTCCTCGACGCTGGCATTCTGCAAATGCAGGAGCCTGAAACTCATTTTACGCTCGAGGCGCCTGGTGGGCTCGTCAAGGTTACGGCCGAGTGCCGCAATGGCAAGGCCGAGCGGATCTCGATCGAAAACCTGCCCTCCTTCGCCGACCGGCTGGACGCGCCACTCGAGGTTGCGGGCCTGGGCTCGCTCACAGTCGACATTGCTTACGGCGGCGACAGTTTCGTCATTGTCGATTGCGGCGTCGGTCGGCTTCACCATCATTCCGGACGAAGCTCGTGAGTTGGCTGAGACGGGCATCCGCATCATCGCCGCCGCCAATGAGCAGCTCGGCTTCTCCCATCCGGAAGGTGGCGGCTGGGACCACATTTCCTTCTGTCAGCTCGCCGGCCCTCTCGAGCGCCATGGAAACGAACTACAAGGTCCGAACGCGGTCGTCGTCCGCCCCGGCAAGATCGACCGCTCACCGACCGGAACCGGCTGCAGCGCCCGCATGGCGACCTTGGCCGCGCGCGGGTTGATGACGGACGGCGATATCTACCGCGCCCGCTCCATTATTGGTTCGGAGTTTCTCTGCCGAATCGCCCGCCCGACCACGGTAGGCGGCCGGCCAGCCATCGTTCCGATCGTTTCCGGCCGGGCCTGGATTACCGGCGTCAACCAGTATATGTTGGACCCGGACGATCCGTGGCCATCAGGCTACCGGGTCGCGGACACCTGGCCGCGCGTCAGGTGTTCAATCTGAGCATTTTGTGCGGTTCGCGCGTCTCGCTTGACGCGAAAAGGGCGATGAAATACCCAGTTCACGACCTTTTGTCGTCTCCCCAAGCCGATTTTAACAATTTTGCCCTAAGGCTGGCGTAAGTATGGATTCCCACGTGTTGGCGTCTCGGGAACGGGCGGGAGGACAAGCGGTCGTGCAGCCGACGGACGTCTCGGATCCGAGTTACTTCCATAAAGTCGTTGATTGTCAGTGGGCCTGCCCGGCGCACACCCCAGTCCCGGAATATATCCGCAAGATCGCGGCCGGGGACTACAACAGCGCTTATATGATCAATTGGAAGTCGAATGTGTTCCCAGGCATACTGGGGCGCACGTGCGATCGTCCATGCGAGCCCGCCTGCCGCAGGGGACGACTGGAGGAACAGCCGGTCGCGATCTGCCGGCTAAAGCGCGTCGCCGCCGATCATAAGCAGGACATCGCTGCGCTAATGCCCGGCGCGCCGTTGAGGCGAAACGGCAAGCGCATCGCCTGTGTCGGCGCCGGCCCGGCATCGCTGACGGTCGCGCGCGATCTGGCCACAACCGGCTACGAGGTCGTCGTGTTTGATTCCGACACGCGCGCCGGCGGCATGATGCGGAGCCAAATTCCAAAGTTCCGTTTGCCCGATGAGATCATTGACGAAGAGGTGGGCTACGCTTTGTCGACCGGTGGCCAGTTTATCGCCGAGCGACGCATCGACAGCCTTAAGAGGCTCATGGGCGAAGGCTACGACGCGATTTTCGTCGGCTGCGGCGCGCCACGCGGGCGCAACCTCGATATTCCTGGCCGCCGCGAAGCAACGAGCCACATCCATATCGGCATCGACTGGCTGGCGAGCGTTTCGTTTGGCCACATCTCGTCGATCGGCCGCCGCGTGGTCGTATTGGGCGGCGGCAACACGGCCATGGATTGCTGCCGGACTGCGCGCCGTCTAGGCGGCGCCGACGTCAAAGTCGTGGTGCGCTCTGGCTTCGCCGAGATGAGGGCCTCGCCGTGGGAGAAAGAGGACGCCATGCGCGAAGGCGTCGAGATCCTCAATTTTCTCGCGCCTAAGGCGTTCAGGCATGATTCCGGCCGCCTGACCGGCGTCGTGTTCGAGAAAATGGCGGCGAAAGAAGACAAGAGCGGGCGCCGTGCGCTCGCGTCTACTGGCGAGCCGGATGTCATCATCGAATGCGACGACGTACTGATTGCGGTTGGCCAGGAAAACGCGTTTCCCTGGATCGAAAGCGACGTTGGCCTCGCCTTCGGCCGCGACGGCCTGCCGACCGTCGACCCCGTGACCTTCCAGTCCAGCCTGCTGAACGTCTTCTTCGGCGGCGATTCCGCTTTTGGCCCCAAGAACATCATCACCGCCGTCGCGCACGGCCACGAGGCTGCGATCTCGATCGACGCCTTCTGTCGCGACGAAGATCCGCGCGCGCGACCCGATCCTCTGACCAACCTCGTGAGCCAGAAGATGGGCATCCACGAATGGTCATACGACAACGCGATCACGCTCGATCGCCGCTTTCAGGTTCCCCACGTCGAGAACGCGGTGGCGCTCAAGAACATTCAGACCGAGGTCGAACTCGGGTTCGAGTTGAAGCAGGCTTTGGGCGAAGCGCAGCGCTGCCTCAACTGCGATGTGCAGACCGTCTTTTCAGCCCCGCTGTGCATCGAGTGCGACGCCTGCGTCGACGTATGCCCGATTGATTGCATCTCGTTCGTGCGCAACGCGCCTGAAGATGAGCTGCGACGTTCGCTGATCGCGCCCGCGCTCAACCTTTCCCAAGCAATCTATGTCTCGGAGCCGGTCAAGACCCGGCGGGTGATGGTCAAGGACGAGGACCTCTGCCTGCATTGCAGCCTGTGCGCCGAACGCTGCCCGACCGGCGCCTGGGACATGATGAAGCACACAATCGAGATGGCGCAAGCCGGACACACATGCCGATCGCAGCTGTAAACGACTTCGTCATTCGCTTCGCCAACGTCAACGGCTCGGGATCGGCAAGCGCCAATCTCCTGTTCGCGCGTTCGATCCTGCGCATGGGCGTGCCGATCGCGCCGCGCAACATCTTCCCCTCAAACATCCAGGGCCTGCCCACCTGGTATGAAGTGCGGGTGAGCGAAGCCGGTTGCTTAGGCGCGCGCGGCGGCGCCGATATCCTGGTCGCCATGAACCCACAGACCTTCGTGCAGGATCTGGCGGCGATCGAACCCGGCGGCACCCTCTTCTACGATTCGACCCGGCCGATTGCGCACCTGTTGACTCGCGATGACATCGCGGTCCTTGGCATGCCGCTGACTGAGATCTGCACCGCGGAATATTCCGACCCCAAGCAACGCCAGCTCTACAAGAACATTGTCTATGTCGGCGCGCTCGCGGCGCTGCTCGATATCGAGCTTGGCGTCATCGAGACGCTGCTGCGCGAGCGGTTCAAGGGCAAGCTGATCGTCGCCAACTTGAAGGCGCTCAAGATCGGCCACGACGACGCGCAGTCGCGCTTCAAATGTCCGCTCAGCGTTCGCGTCCGGCGCAGCGACGCCGCCGGCGACCGCGTTCTGGTCGAGGGCAATTTCGCCGCAGGGTTGGGCGCGGTCTATGGCGGGGCCACGGTCTGCGCCTGGTATCCGATCACGCCCTCGACCTCGCTCGCCGAAGCCTTCGAGAGCAATTGCGCGCGCTACCGCATCGATCCGGCGACGGGAAAGAAGAACTACGCCATCGTCCAGGCCGAGGATGAGATCGCCGCGATCGGCGTTGCGGTCGGCGCCGGCTGGAATGGCGCGCGCGCCTTCACCACGACCTCGGGTCCTGGCGTTTCGTTGATGCAGGAGTTCTTCGGCCTCGCCTATTTCGCTGAAGTTCCGGTGGTGTTGTTCGACGTTCAGCGCGGCGGCCCCTCGACCGGCATGCCGACGCGCACCCAGCAGTCGGACCTTCTCGCTGCAGCCTTCGCCTCGCACGGCGACACCAAGCATGTGCTGTTAATCCCCGACGGGCCGGGCGAGGCGTTCGAGTTCGGCGCGAGAGCGTTCGATTTCGCCGAGCGGCTGCAGACGCTAGTGTTTGTCATGCTCGATCTCGATATCGGCATGAATGCGCATCTCACCGCGCCGTTTCGCTGGGACGATGCGCGCGCCTACGACCGCGGCAAAGTGCTAAGCGGCGAGGAGCTCGAAACGGCGCGCGAATTCGGCCGCTACAATGACGTCGATGGCGACGGCATTCCTTACCGCACCCTGCCCGGCACGCACCCGACCCGCGGCGCCTATTTCACACGCGGCACCAGCCGCGACCGCTTCGCCCGCTACACCGAAGAATCTGGTCCCTACGTAGACAATATGGAGCGCCTGCTGCGCAAATTTGAAACGGCGCGCGGGCTGCTGCCGCGCCCGGTACTGAAGCCAGCGGCGAAGCCTGCTCGCGTTGGGGTCATTCACTATGGATCGACCGCGCCGGCGATGGACGAGGCTCAAGCGCTTCTCGCGCGCGACGGCCTTCATGTCGACACGCTGCGCCTTCGCGCCTTCCCGCTTGCCCTCGAAATCGCCGAATTCGTCCGCGAGCATGAGCAAGTGTTCGTCGTCGAGCAGAACCGCGACGCTCAGATGCGCACCCTCATGACCACCGATCTCGAGCTCGCGCCAGCGCAGCTCACGTCGATCCTTCATTTCGGGGGAATGTCGATCACCGCCCGTTTCATTGTCCGGGAGATCGCCAGCCGATTGCGGCGCCCGGCTTCGGCGCAAACGTTGGAGCGCGTTTCGTGACCTATCTCGGCAAGCCGAAGTTTCATCACCCCTCGACCGCCGTCAACGAGCTTGGTTACACGCGTAGAGACTACGAAGGCTCGATGTCGACGCTCTGCGCCGGGTGTGGACACGATGCGATCAGCGCGGCGATCATCCACGCCTGCTTTGAATTGAGCTTGCCGCCGCATCGGATCGCCAAATTGAGCGGCATCGGCTGCTCCTCCAAGACGCCGACCTACATGTTGGGCCAGAGCCACGGCTTCAACTCGGTGCACGGACGCATGCCCTCGGTGCTCACCGGGGCCAATCTCGCCAATCGCGACCTCATCTATCTTGGCGTCTCTGGCGACGGCGATACGGCGTCGATCGGGCTCGGCCAGTTCGCCCATTCCATGCGGCGGGGCGTCAACATGGTCTATATCGTCGAGAACAACGGGGTGTACGGGCTGACCAAGGGACAGTTCTCGGCCACCGCCGACCGCGGTTCAAAGAGCAAGAAGGGCGCGGGCGCGCTCGACCAGCCGATCGATCTCGTCGGTATGGCGATCGGGCTCGGCGCCTCGTTCGTCGGGCGCAGCTTCTCCGGCGACAAAGCGCAACTCGTGCCGCTTATCAAGGCGGCGTTCGAGCATAAGGGCGCGGCGTTCATCGACGTCCTTTCGCCTTGCGTCACGTTCAACAATCACACCGGATCGACCAAGAGCTTCGACTACGTGCGCGAGCACAACATCGCCGTCAACGCGCTCGACGTCATTAGCGGGCGGGACCCGATCGAAGTGGACTATGCCGAAGGCGCAAGCCAGGCAGTCATGATGCACGACGGCTCGACCGTAGTGTTGCGCAAGCTAGACGCCAATCACGATTGCCGCGACCGGTCAGCGGCGCTCACGACGCTAGAACGCGCTCGCGTCGCCCACGAGATAGCCACCGGCCTCATCTACATCGACGACGATGCAAATGAGCTGCATGAGATTCTCGGAACAGCAGACCGCCCGCTCAACGAGCTCTCCGAGCGTGAATTGTGCCCCGGCTCGCGGTCGCTCGACGCGATCAACGCGTCGCTGCGGTAGAGCCGCGAGGGCCCCGTTTCCTGCGTCTACGTCCGGGCGCTTTCCGTCGCGCCCGAACGCGTAATCCTGCGCCAGCGTCGTGACGCGCACGCCGCGCTTGCCGATCGCCAAAGCGCTGGAAATCGCGTCCTGGGTCGAGTTGCGAGCGGCACGAAAAATATACCGGTTCCACTTGTCGCCGGTGATCTGATCCGCGACCGCCGGCTCGACGATAAGGATCTTCTTGTGCTCCTTAGCCACCGGCAGGATCGCGATCGCCGCGGCAGCGGAGGTGGTGCCGACGGCGATGTCGACGCCGTCCTCGATCAAGCAACGGACCAAGGCGGCCGGGCCCTATTGTCACATGCGGGATGCGCCGCGCAAGCGCGACGCTTGCACGGCGTGACCAGCGCCCCTATAAGGCCGGTTCGCCGGCCTTGATCGGCCGCGATGTCGGAGTGTAGCGCAGCCTGGTAGCGCACATCGTTCGGGACGATGGGGTCGGAGGTTCGAATCCTCTCACTCCGACCACATTTGCACGTAAGATGTTGATCTTCCGATGATTTAATTCCGTGCGCCAGTGCTGGTCCCCCAGCGAGTCCCCAGGCGTGTAGAAGCTGAGCTTCGCAGCAGGCAGCGACGCGGCCTCTAAGGCAATGTCGGCCACGCTATTGGGGTCCCAGACTGCAATCCATGAGGTGCTGATAGACGTCATAGGCGTCGAGCAGCGGCGCCGTTTTGAAGTCAGAGAGAAGGCTCTCGGAAAGGGTCTGGATGAGAGCCTTTGGATGGCTGTCCTTCGCGAAGGTTTCCAGGCGTGGTGTGTTCGCGTCCTTCCAGCCCTCGAAGAGCTTGATCGCGCTGTCGTTGGAGGCGACGAACTCCTGATGGCCGAGGATGGCCGGCTTGACCTCGGCGATCGGCGTTTTGAGCTGGAAGTAACCGGGCGCAGCGGCTGGAAGAGCGCGGCGCGCAGGGCGGGCATGATTCGCCAGTAGTCGCCAAGGGCGTCGAGATCGCGCTCGGGGATGCCGCCGCGCAAATGGCCGTCGATGTCCTGAGTATCCTCGGGCTCGCTGCTATCGATGTAGCGCGGTAAATTGAGGTTGAAGTCGTTTTTCGTATCGGCGATTTCCTCGATCGGCACGACGCGGGCATAACTGGGATCGCTCTCGTCCTGCCCATAAAACGTGTCCACGATCTTGTGGATGTCCTGATCGCGCAGGCTGTTCTTCGGGCCGTCCTTTCGGAAGCCTTCGAGGCATCGATCATGAAGACGCCCTTGCGCGCAGCCGCGTTTTCCTTGTCGAACACGACAATGCACGCCGGGATGCCGGTGCCGTAAAAGAGGTTCGGCGGGAGGCCGATGATGCCCTTCAGGTAGCCAGACCGGACGAGTTGCTCGCGGATGACGGCGTTCCGACAGAGTGGCTCAGCGCGGCATATCCTGATCCGACGCAGCGCCAGGCGGTTCTCGACCGCCACGACCTCGGCAAATTGCCTGCGACAGCCGCGGAATTTATGGAGTTTTATGAGGTCCGGCGTGAGCGAATGAGCAGCGCCTGGCTACGCTGTTATCGCGTGGCACTGAGGCGCAAGCGGTGGCCGCGGCAGCGGCTTGACCGGGAGGCCGCCGCATTAGTGCCGTGACATGTTTCAATTGTTAGTTGTGCCATGCCCGTAGCCTTCCGCATGGCCGAAACGGATGGCCACTAGTCAGTCAGCCAACTCAATGGACGGGGTCCAGCACGACTACCGGTATCTCGCGTTCGGTCTTAAGCTGATAATCGGCGTATGGCGGCCAATGCTCGAGCGCCTTGTTCCAAAGTCGAATACGTTCATCACCCGTCGCCGTCCTGGCCCTCGCCTTCAGCTTCTTGGTCCCGACTTGCACCTCAACATCCGGGTTGGTGAGGATATTGCGGTACCATCCAGGGTGTTGGGGCGCGCCGCCCTTCGAGGCGACGATGAAGTAACGGTCGCCGTCCGTTCCGTAAAACAGCGGAAAGATGAACTTCTCGCCGGACCTGCGGCCGGTGGTGGTCAGCAGCAGTGCTGGTGCTGTGATCTCGCCCGTCCCGGCACGTCGATCGTGTACATGTGGCCCTCGGTTCCGCCGCTGGCGAGATAGAGGCTGGCGTGCTTAACCATAAAATCCGGCAGGTTCGGAGCGATTTTCGCTTCAGCCATCATTTCCTCCTTTCAGAGTTCGATGGAGTATAGCGCTGCGGTTTTCCGCTGTCTCACCCGCCCCTCATGGGCACGCCGAGGGATCGTCAAGATAATCGTTGAGAGACACGAGCAGGGTTGCTGGCAATGACAAGGGGATCTATGCGGGCCGGGAGGGCGGTGAGGCTAAGGCGGTTTGCGCGGGTGCGAGCGCTGAGGGGGTGTGAAGTGGACGACTTCCCCGATACACCAATCGAACAGGCAAAGAGCTTGGAGACCTTGCTGCTCGCTGCTTGCCAGGGCGATCGAAGCGAGAGCGGGTTGTACGAACTACTCCAATCGATACACGCGGCAATGAGCCGTTGGGCTGGATGCGCGTTGGCGCCAAGGGCGTCGGCGAGCTTGGTTTCGCGGGGAGTCATCTCCAGACACTACCGGCCCGCCTCCCATCCGTGGACGCGCCTGCCGATCCCCCTCGCGGAAACGCTATCAAAGCGATACGCCCACCTCCCAAGATGCCATTTGCGCCGAGGCCATGTCTCGAATCGACGTCAAGCGGACATTGCGGATCGCGACGGTGAGCGTCGCGATTGGGCGGATTCCGGGCATTCCCTGCTCAGGATGGAGGGCGCGGTGGCGCTCAAGGAGCGGACATTCCTTGGCAGCGGGAGCCAGGACAGCCTTCAGCCCCAATATCAGTGTCGGACGCGCTGCTGGACAGTTTCCCGTAACTGAGAGATCCTCCTGCCGAGCCATGTGGGGCGGCCATGGATGTCGAAGGGTGGCTTCGCGGTCTCGGGCTCGGCCAATACGAGACAAATTTCCGAGACAACAAGATCAACGCGGACCTACTGCCGCGGCTGACGAACGACGACCTCAAGGACATCGGCGTCTCTGCGCTTGGCGATCGACGACAATTGCTCGACGCGATCGCCGCATTAGCCGGCGCAAAGCCTACTGCGGACGTCTCCGCTTCCCAGTCCGAGCCTACGCCGCCCAAGGGCTCCGCTATCTCGGCCGAGCGTCGTCCGATCACGGTGATGTTCTGCGACCTCGTCGGGTCCACAAGCATGGCTGCGAAGCTTGACGCCGAGGACTGGCGCACGCTCGTCAACAGCTATCTCGACGAGGCTTCGGCGGCGGTGACCGGGCTTGGCGGCCATGTGTTGAAAAAGCTCGGCGACGGGCTGATGGCGCTGTTCGGCTATCCTCACGCCCAGGAGAACGACGCCGAGCGCGCGGTGCGCGCGGCGCTCGCGATCCAGCGCGCGCTTGTCGAAATCAACGCCAGGAACGCCAGCACGGGCGCGCCCGAGCTTTCGGCGCGGATCGGCCTTGATTCCGGGCAGGTTGTGGTCGACGCAACCGGCGAAGTGTTCGGCGATGCGCCCAATATCGCCGCGCGGGTCCAGAGCGCCGCCGAGCCGGGCTCGATCCTCATCACAGCCACCGTCCAACGGCAGACCGCCGGACTGTTCGTGGCCGAGGACCGCGGCCAACACGAACTCAAGGGGATGTCGGCGCCGCTGACGCTCTATCGCGTCGTTCGCGCGAGCGGCGGCGGCCGGCGCGGCGGGGCGCGCGCTCTAACCCCGCTCGTGGGGCGCGAGGAGGAGCTCGATCTTCTCACCCGGCGCTGGGATCGCGCGCGCAAAGGCGAGGGCCAACTTGCGCTGATTGTCGGCGAGCCTGGCCTCGGCAAGTCCAGGCTGATGGAGGAGTTTCATGGCCGCCTGGGCGAGACGCCGCACACCTGGGTCGAGTGGTCGTCGTCGCAGCTATTGCAGAACACGCCGCTGCATCCGATCGCCGAATGGGGCCGCCAGCGCTTCGGCGCGGACCTGCCCACCGAACAACGCTTGGCTGACCTCGAGAACACTCTGGGTCTGATCGGCCTCGACCCAACCGAATATGCGCCCCTGCTCGCGCCTCTGGTCGATGTCCTCTCGCCAGAGGATCGCGTCGCGAAACTCGCGCCAGAGGAGTTGCGTCGCCGGCAGCTGGCGGCGATGACGGCGTGGATTTTGGCGGCCGCGCGGACGCAAGCCATCGTGCTCGCCTTCGAGGACCTGCACTGGGCCGACCCGACTTCGCTCGATCTCATGCGCGCGTTGGCCGAGCGCGGGGCGCAGGCGCCGTTGCTGATCATCGCGACGGCGCGGCCGGAGTTCCGCCCGCCCTGGAGCGTGAGGTCGCACCATAGCGCGATCTCGTTGTCTCCGCTCGATAGCGTGCAGATCGCCAAGATGGTTCGTGAACTCTCGGCTAATCATGCGCTGCCAAAGGACATCGTCGAAGGGGTGAGCGAGCGCACCGGCGGCGTTCCGCTGTTCGTCGAGGAGGTTACGCGCCTCCTGTTGGAACGCGGCGAACAGGGCGGGGCGCAAGCGATCCCGCCGACGCTTCAGCAGTCGCTCGCCGCACGGCTCGATCGGCTCGGCGCTGCGCGTGAGACAGCGCAGATCGGCGCAGTCCTAGGCCGCGGCTTCTCCTACGCGCTGCTCCAGTCCGTGGCTGACCTCGACGAAGGCGCGCTGCAATCGGCGCTGGAGCGGCTCGCCGAGGCCGACATTCTGTTCGTCGAGGGCGATGGAGCGCAAGCGACCTACCGCTTCAAGCACGCGCTGATCCAGGATGCCGCCTACGACAGCCTGCTCAAGAGCCGCCGCCAGGCTCTGCATGCGCCGTGCGGCCGAAATCTTGAGCGAAAGCGCATCGCCCGAGCCCGAAGCCATCGCGCATCACTTCACTCAGGCCGGCCTCGACGATATGGCGATCGAGTGGTGGGGCAAGGCGGGCGACCAAGCGCTCCGCCGCTCCGCCTTTCAGGAGGCGATCTCCCACCTCGGCAAAGCGATCGCCATGGCGGATAAGGCGGGCGCGGTGGCGCAGCCGGCGCCAGCCGTTCTGACCACTCCAAACCGGCGACTGACACAGTTGCACGTCGCCCACGGCAACGCGCTCATAGCTGCGCGTGGCTACGGCGCGCCCGAAACGACGGAGGCATTCGCCAAGGCCCACGAGTCGGCGTCAGGTGACGAAGACGCCGCGGGGCGATTGGCGGCCGACTACGGCTTATGGGTCGGCAGCTATACGCGAGGTGAGTTGCCGTCGATGCGGGCGCACTCGGCGACCTTCCTAAACGACATTGAGGCGAGACCCGATTCGCCCGAGGCCGGCGTCGCCCATCGCGCCGCGGGAGTTACTTGCTGGTTCGCCGGCGAGTACGCGCAAGCGCGGGATCACTTGGAACGAGCGCTCGCCTTGTTCCGACCCGGCCGCGACGACGATCTGGCCTATCGCTTTGGACAGGACCCCGGCGTCGTTGCGATGACCATTCTGGCGATAGCGTCGTGGTCTGTTGGCGAAGTCGATCGGGCGATTTCGCTCATCGACCGCATGCAGATGCGGATGGCGGACCTCACCCATGTCGGCACGCTCGGGCTTGGAAGAATGCAAGCGGCCATGTTCGAATTGATGCGTGGCGACTACGCTCGTGGTGCGCCGAACGCCGTCTTGCTCGTCCGCCTCGCGGGCGAGCAAGAGCTGCCCATGTTTCGTGCGTTCGGTGTGTTTCTGGAGGGTTGGGCGAGCACTGCGAACGACACCCCCGGCGGCGGGCTCGAGAACATGCGCCGCGGCGTCGAGCAACTGCGCGAACAGAACATCCGGCCTTTTGACGGGCTGTTGAAGATTGCGCTGGCTGAGGCTGAAGCCCAGGCCGGCAATCCCGATCGCGCTTCCTCGACGAAGCGCTGGCGACGGCCGAACGCATGGGCTTCCGTGCATTTGAAGCAGAACTGCATCGGGCGCGCGGCGAAATCCTGCTGCAGCGCAACCCCACCAACCCCGCGCCCGCGGAAGAAGCCCTCCTGACCGCCATCGCCGTCGCGAAACGGCAAGGCACGCGCAGCTTCGAACTGCGCGCGGCGCTGGCGTTGGCCAAGCTCTACCAATCGACCGCCCGCCCCGCAGAGGCGCATGCCGTCCTCGCGCCGGCGCTCGAAGGTTTTGCGCCGACGCCTGAAATGCCCGAGATCGCCAAGGCGCAGGCGGTGCTCGCGGCGCTGGCGTAGGCCCGCGGCTGCGAATGCGCAGTCTCCGATAAGACGCAGCGAGCTTGTCCGCAAGGTCCGCTTTGCGTCGGGCGCCGCAGATCCGTTCGTGCACTTGGAACTTCCGCTTTCGGTCGATTTTGCCCATTCGCCAAGTCCTTGGCGAATGACCGGTATTTGCGCATTCCGGCCGACTGGAGTTGACGTTAAGCGAGATTTCCTTCTTCGACCGAGCGCCCTTGTGTCGAATTGTCGGATGCCGCCCTAACATTCGATCTCAATCAGCGCCTTTACCAGCCCATGTTTCTCTTTGGTCCAGCGCGGAAGATCCGTCGCGACGCGGTCAAGGGTCGTGCGATGCGTAAGCAAGCGTAGCAGTGGCACTCGGCCGTCCTCGATGGCTACCATGACACGCTCGAAGTCGGAGCGTAGCGCGTTGCGGCTTCCGATCACGGACATCTCACGCTTGTGGAACTCGGGGTCGGAAAAGGTGATGTCGTCGTTGACCACGCTGATAAGCACAAGTTTTCCGCCATGGGCGACAAAGCCGAAAGCATCCTCCATCGAGCCGCGGGAGCCGGTGGCGTCGAACACCACGTCGAAGCCTTCGCCGTCCGAGGCCTCTAAAACGAGTTCCCGGGTTGATTCTGCGGCCTCGATCGTCTTTGCCGCGATCCCAACCTTCATCGCGAAGGCGAGCCGATCGGCGTCGCGGTCCATGACTGTTACTTCGCCGCCTGCGATGCCGGCGAACAGCGCAGCGCCGAGCCCGATGGGACCCGCGCCGATCACGAGCGTGCGGGCGCCTTCGCCGAGCCCTGCGCGTGCGACAGCGTGCGCGCCGATCGCCAGGAACTCCACGCTTGCCGCCTCATCGAAAGTGAGCGAGCCTGCCGGATACAGATTGCGCTCCGGCACGCTGATCCGCTCACACATGCCACCGTCGCGATGCACGCCGAGCACGGCGATTCTGACACAGCAATTGGGTTTACCATTGCGGCACGCGATGCAGACGCCGCAGGACACGTAGGGATTGACGACGACGATCTGTCCGGCTTGCAACGCGCTGCCCTTAGGCGCCTCCAACACCTCGCCAGACAGCTCGTGCCCCATGACGCGCGGATACTCCAAATACGGATGGCTGCCCTCGAAGATGTGGAAATCCGTGCCGCAAATTCCGATGCGGCGGATGCCAATGAGGACTTCGTCCGAACTCCGCCGGGGCTCCGATCGCGTTTCGAGGGCCAGTTCCCCTGGCTTGCGGCATACCACTGCTTCCATGATGCGATCCGCGTTTCGATCCGCGCAGCGCCAACCCGCCCATTGCTGGGTTAGGCGCCGGACTGTCGCCTCTTCTGCAGGTTGTCGAGATAGACCACAAGCGCGATGAGCAAGCCCTCAAGCACCATTTCCCAGAACGGATCAACGTCGAGCAATACGGCCGCGTCGCTCATGGTGGTGAAGAGCACGGCGCCGACGACAGCGCCAAGCACCGTGCCTCTGCCTCCGAATAGGCTCGCTCCGCCGACTACCGCTGCGGCGATCGCCTGCAGCTCGTACGCATTCGCCATGGAGGGGGACGCGACGCTGAGCCGCGATACGAGCAGAATGCCGGCGAGAGCGGCAAGGCTGGAACTGACCACATAGGCTATGAGCGTGATGCGGAAGGTATCTATTCCCTGACGGCGCGCTGCCTCAGCGTTGGAGCCCATCGCGTAGAGATAGCGTCCGGTGCGAGTGAACCGTAGGAAGTAATGAGCGGCGAGAGCGACAGCCAACATCGCCCAGAATAGATTGGGAAGGCCCGTCGTGCCGCGAGCGAAATCCTTGACCTCGGCCGGAAGCCCACCGACGGTCATGCCTCCGGCTAACAGAAGGGCGAGGCCGCGATATGACTGAAGTCCGGCGAGCGTCACAATAAAGGCGGGAATGCCTAATCGTGCGATGGCCAAGGCGTTGGTCGATCCGACTACAACGCCGGCCAAGAGCGTGAGCAGGGCCGACGGGCCAAGGCCAAGCCCATGTCGGCACATCTGAGCGAAGGCGACGCCGCAAAACGCGGCGACCGATCCCACCGAAAGATCGATGCCCGCAATCACGATCGTGAACATGACGCCGATAGCCACGATGGCCGCGATCGACGTCTGGCGCATAATGTTGCTGACGTTGTTCTCGGTCAGGAAATTGGGCGTTGCTAAGGACAGCGCGATCCAGAGCACGACTGTAAAGGCGACGACATAGGTCTCGATCGGCAGGCGCCGGAGCAGAGCTTGCATTGACCCAAATTTTGCGCGACCGAAACGCGACCCTGGGCGGGGTCGTAGGAAGAGCTGCTCCGTCATCGGAACTCCGTCGCTTGGCTTTTTGCAGCCGGGCCATCTAAGCGACCCGGCCGAGGGCCGCAGCCGCTTAGTTGCCGAGGAACGGGCCGAGTTTGCGCTTGGAGACGTCCAAGAGACCGGCGAGCTTCGGGTCGTCCATGTTGGCCTTCGTCACCGTGCCGACGCCGGTGTCGACGTTCTTCGGCAGCCGCGTCCCGTGCGCGGCGGCCAACCCGTAGAAGACCCCGCCAAAGCCCATCATATATGGATCCTGAATGACGAGCGCGTAGATTGAACCGTCCTTCAAATGCTCGAGCTCGCCTGCGTCCGAATCGAAAGCGACTAAGCAGAACTTAGAGCCGAGCTTCTGCTCCTTGATTGAGGCGCCCGCGCCTGTGCCCATCTGCGCGTTGTCGGCGAACAGGCCGACAAGGTCCGGATCCTTTGTCAGTATGTTGGCGGTGAGATTCATCCCTTCCGCCTCCTCGTTATTGGCAACGCGGTTGCCGACCACTTTGATGTCAGGGAAGGCCTTCATTCCTTCGAGGAAGCCCTTGTCGCGGGAGTCGAGGGACTCATGACCCGCCATGGCGGTGAGATACGCAACCTTGCCAGCCGCCTTGCCGGTGCGCTCCTTGATGCAGGCTGCCGTGGCAACGGCCGCGGCTTTGCCGCCCGCCTCGTTGTTGGTGGTGAGGAAGGAGGCGAACTTGTCCGTCTTGGCGCCGAAATCGATCACGATGACCGGAATTCCAGCCTCGGTAACCTTGGCGATCGGATCGCCCAATGCCTCGAAGATGGTCGGCGATATGACGACCGCGGTGGGCTTCGAGGCGGCGGCACTCTCGAGCACTGCGATCTCACCAGCGGCGTCGTCCTTCGGTGTGCCGAGCTTCTCGACCTTGACGCCGAGCAACTTGCCGGCGTCCTCCGCGCCTTTGAAGACCCACTGCCAGTATTCCGATGTGGTCGCCTTCACGATGACCGCCACCGTGTCCTCGGCGTGGCTAGCTTGAGAGCCGATCGCGGTAGCCATAGCCAGCGCGGCGGCGAACAGGATTTTTCGTTGCATCGTTTCCTCCGTTTTGCGCAGCGCTTACGCTGCCTTTGCTGAATTGGTGTAGCCGGTCATGTATTTGATTAGGGTCTCCTGGTTCGTCTCTCTCGCACGGGTTACGTGAACCGTGCGGCCGCGAAACATCACGGCGATACGGTCCGCGACTTTGAGGATCTCCACGAGGTTGTGGCCGATGTAGATAACGCCGACGCCATGAGCGGCGAGGTTACGGGCGTGATCAACCACCCGCTCGCGCTCCATGACCGCTAGCGCCGCGGTTGGCTCGTCCAGCAGCACCACTTTCGCCTGCCAGTAAATTGCGCGCGCGATAGCGACCGCCTGGCGCTGCCCGCCAGAAAGACGAGCAACCGTGCGCGCATCGGGTGGAATGTCGCTACGAATCTTTCTCAACAGGGCTGAGGTTTCGCGGCGTATGGCGCGGTCATCAACGATGGGAAAAAGCCCGAGCAGGCGACGCACTGGTTCGCGCCCCAGAAAAACATTGGCGCCAACCGAAAGATCGTCGGCGAGCGCTAGGTCCTGGTAGACGGTCTCAATGCCTCGCTCGCGGGCCTCGCCGGGCGAATTGAAGCTGACCGCCTCGCCTGCCAGCATGATCTGGCCAGCGTCCGGCTTGTAGACGCCCGAGATGTGCTTGATGAGGGTGGACTTGCCGGCTCCATTGTCGCCAACGAGAGCCAGTACCTCTCCAGCATGAAGCTCGAGATCGGCGCCGAGCAAAGCGTCGACCGGCCCGAAGCTCTTGCGGAGACCTCTGACCTCGAGAATCGAAGTCACTGCGCTACCGTGATCATAACGGTCGCCGGTCGCCTTGCCCACCGCAAAGTCTAGCCACGTCTCATCCCGCTATGATGTTTATTATAGACAAAAATCTGAAATTGTCGTCATTGGTCAAATTGTTTTTTATGGATTATAATCAGACAAATGCTGGATCGGCGGCGCTACGACGACGAGCGCGTGCGGTGCCAGATGCCACGCCAGACCGATGCCGAAGCGCGATCCATCGGTACGCTAAGTGGCGTTGCTGCCGGTCAGTCTCTGGTTTGTAAAGTCGCCTTGTCGTGATTTGTCTTTTATGTACAAAGAGACCGCGCGCGAGCACGCCCGACCGCTCGTCTGTCGGATAGGATTGGTGAGGAGCTCAATCGTCCGGATGAAGACAGACGCCGTTTTCAAACGCGCATTCAATGACGCGCTGGATTTGGTCTCGCGGATGGTGGACGGGGCGCCACTTCCGCCAGAGACTGCGCTGAGCGCTACGCTGGGTATTAGCCGCACAACCGTGCGGAAGATCATTACGACGCTCGCGGAGCAAGGGGTCGTAGCGGGCGACGGGCGCGAGCGCACTATCCGTGCTCGAAGCAATTCGATGCGGCGGTTTCCGGAGGCGGAGACGGTGTCCACCTCCGCGCAGGTCGAGAAGCGCTTCATGGAATGGATGCTGAGGGACGATGCTAGCCCGGGCATGACCATTAACGAACTCGAGCTCGCCCGCCAGTTTGGGGTCGGTACCACCGGCATCCGCGAGTTCCTCAACCGCTTCCAGAGCTTCGGCCTCATCGAAAAGCGGCCGAATGCGGGCTGGCTGTTCAAGGGCTTCACGATTAACTTCGCTCTCGAGCTCTTCGAGATCCGCGAGATGTTTGAGCTGAGGTCGGCGGCGGCCTTCGCCTCTCTCCCCAAGACCTCACCTTGCTGGCGGCAGATCGAGGAGTTGCGCGAGGAGCATCTAATGCTCCTGGGGGACATCGATCGTCGCTACCACGACTTTTCCGACCTCGACAGCCGGTTCCATCGCCTTGTCAACTCAGCGGCGCCCAATCGATTTGTCGACGGCTTCTACGACATTATCACCTTGATTTTCCACTACCACTACCAATGGAACAAGCGCGACGAGCGACAACGCAATGAGGTGGCGATCGTAGAACATCTCGCCTACATCGACGCGCTGATCAGTCGGAGCGCCGCCGCCGTCAAACGGGCTTGCCAGGCGCATTTGGCCTCGGCAAAGAAGACCCTTTTGCGCTCCGCATCGGGCTAGTGCTCGTCAGATTATGGTCGCTCGGTGGACTGCGGCCCCCATGACCCCCTCATCAAGTGAACCGCTTTTTGGGACGGGCTGTTCGCGATCGTCTCACGTTGGACTAAGCCATCAGCAAGGCGACAGCTTCGTCTCAAGACTGATCGCGTCAGGCACATCGGACGATCCTGGATTGTCCAGCGCAGGTCATAATCGCGAAGTGGCACGAGAGCTTCATGGAGTTCCTGGCGTGCCGAGTCAGGAGCTTCATTATGAACGACGCGATGGAGAAAATCGAAGAGGCGGGCGCGGGCCAGCGAGAACCGAGCCCAAATGGATTTGATGGTCCGTCCACAGCGGAGCGGGAGCGAATCCAAGTCCGTACCCTGCACCTTCGCCGAGATCGCTTCACTTTTCTTCGGCTCCAAACTTCGCTTGGGCCGATCGTCGCCAGACGACGAGTACCGGAAAACTTATGCTTTGCGTCGATCTGATGCCTCCGCCACGCTGTTGCGAACGACTGCTGTCTACGCATTCCGGCCGAAGACCCGCATTGCTTGGGGTCGGAACTCCGGCCATCTGATCGCCGATCTAATCGGGCATGAAGTTAGGTTCTGACCGCTAGAGCGTGCTGTGTTCATACGGCAGCATAGCCTGAGTTTGCGAGATAGTTTGCGCATTCGTTTGGCGGGAACGTTTGGAGGAGTGCGCCGAGGCGCCGCCAGGTGTTTTCGACGGTGCGCTCTGCAGCGTCGCGGATTTTGTGTTTGAGCTTCGCGAAGACCTGCTCGATTGGATTGAGATCGGGGCTATAGGGCGGCAGGAAGAACATCCGCGCGCCAGCAGCGCGGATCATGGAACGGACGCCTGCTCCCCTGTGGGAGCCGAGATTGTCGAGGACGACGATGTCGCCTTCTTTTAGGGTTGGGACGAGAACCTGCTCGACATAGGCGGCGAAACTCTCGCCGTTGATGGGGCCGTCGATCACGCGCGGCGCGTCGATCCGATCGCAGCGGAGGGCTGCGATAAAGGTCATCGTTTTCCAGTGGCCATGCGGGGCCTTGGCCACAAGCCTGCGGCCTTTCGGACCCCAGCCGCGCAGCGGCGCCATATTCGTCTTGACCCAAAGCCTGCCCCCGCGAAGGCGGGGGTCTCGTCGATGAAGACGAGACGGGCTGGATCGATGCTGGCCTGACGCGCCTTCCAGCGTTCACGTTTGCGCGCGACGTCTGTCCGATCCTGCTCGCTGGCGAACAGGCTTTTTTTTGAAACTCAACCCTTCCTCGCGAACGAAAGTCCAAACCGCACGCCGATCGGTCTTGATCCCGCACTCCGTCAGTTCGGCCGCCAGGCCCCGCGTCGTGAACCGACCGGAGTGAATACGCTCACGCAGCCAGACGGCGACGTCTCCCGAGAGCGTGCGCGGCTTGCGCCCTCCGATCGCAGCCGGCGCAACCGAACCTGTCTCACGCCGCCGCTTCACCCATTTCGGCACGCAAGACGGATCAATGCCAAACGCCTTGCCGATCGACCGGATCGTCTCGCCCGCCTCAAACCGCGCCACAGCGCGTTCCCGCAAATCCTCCCAATAAGGTCGCGTCATCGCCAAGCCTCCTGACGCGCACCTTGAATCAGAGCTCAAACAATTCCGGAAATCCCGAATTCCGTCAGAAAACCGCACGCTCTAGCAGGCTGTTGAAGAAGTCGCTGGTCAGAGAAGTTTGGCTGTGATTCCATCGCCTTGGGGTTTAGCGGAGGCGAGGAATGCGGGGCGGGGACGAGCGGTCGGGGGCGCTGTTCGGCTACGTCGATTTGGAGGCGCGGGTGGGCAAGGATCACCCGCTGCGGACGATCCGCATGGTCGTGAACACGGCTCCGGCGGGGGTGTCGGGCGAGTTCTCGGCGCTCTACGCCCAACTGGGTCGACCGTCGATTCCGCCTGAGAAGCTGCTGCGAGCGATGCTCTTGCAAGGGTTCTCTTCGATCCGCTCGGAGCGCCAAGTTCTTGAGCTCGGTTCTGGCGCAGCCGCGGGTTAAACGCCTGCTCAGCTCGGAGCACGTCTCCGTCGACGGCACGCTGATCGAAGCGTGGGCGTCGATGAAGAGCTTTCGGCCGAGGGATGGCGGCGAGCCCCCGGCTCCGAGCGTCGGGCGCAATAGCGAGGCGGACTTTCATGGCCAGAAGCGCTCCAACAAGACGCATGCCTCGACGACCGATCCGCAAGCTCGGCTCTATCGCAAGGGACCAGGCAAGGAAGCCAAGCTCTGCTTCATGGGGTATGCGCCGATGGAGAACCGCAACGGCCTCATCGTCGACGCCTGTCTGACCGAGGCCAACGGCCATGCCGAGCGGATCGCGGCGCTGCATATGATCGAGCCGCGCGCCGACGGGCCGAGTGCGATCACGCTCGGCGCCGACAAGGCGTACGACGCCGAGGATTTCGTCAACGAGCCGCGCTCGATGAACGCGACGCTTCACGTGGCGCAGAACACAAATGGCCGCTCGTCGGCGATCGACGGCCGCACGACGCGGCATGTGGGCTACGCCCTGACGCATCCGCAAGCGGATCGAGGAGGCCTTCGGCTGGATCAAGACCATCGCTGGCCAGGAGCGAACCAAGCTCCGCGGTCGCGAGCGCGTCGGATGGGCCTTCATCGACGAGACCCTCGGGTCAAGCCCGAGGGCAGGCTCTGGACGAAAACCAACATGACCCGCCTGCGCGGCTGGGCGCCCAAAGGCGAGCGCCTCGTCGACAAGGTTCCTCACGGCCGCTGGAAGACCGCGACGTTTCTTGCCGCCTTGCGCAATGACCGCATCGACGCCCCCGGCCTGTTCGACGGCCCCCTTAACGGCGAACGCTTCCGCGCCTATGTCGAACCGTTCCTCAAAGCCGACCCTCAAGCCGGGCGACGTCGTCATCCTCGACAATCTCGGCTCCCACAAGGGATAAGGCGGTGCGACAGGCCATCCGAGCCGTCGGGGCGCGCCTCGTGTTCCTGCCCAGATACTCGCCCGACCTCAATCCGATCGAGCAGGTCTCTTCGCCCACGTTCAAGACTTTGCTGCGAAAGGCCGAAGCCCGAACCTACGACGCGGTCGCCGACGCAAGCCCAGCCATTCTCCCTCAATACCCGCCCGAACAATGCGCCGCCTAAGTCAGAAACGCACGATACGCGTAAAGCCAATTGCAGAACGCTCTAGGACGCGCTTTCAATGTCCTTTGGAATTCCGTAGCGGTTAGCCATACGTGAAGATTATCCTTCCGCAGGCCGGTCCTCGCCACGCAATTCCCGGCGCAGGATCTTGCCGATATTGGTCTTAGGCAGCGCGTCGCGAAATTCGACATGGCGCGGAATCTTGTAGCCGGTCAGATATTGCCTCGCGTAAGCAATGAGATCGGCTTCCGTCAGCGCTGGGTCCTTGCGGACGACGACGAGCTTGATCGCTTCGCCGGTCTTGGCGTCAGGAACGCCGACCGCGCCGGCCTCGAGCACGCCCGGATGGCCCATCGCCACGTCCTCAACCTCGTTCGGATAGACGTTGAAGCCGGAGACATTGATCATGTCCTTCTTGCGGTCGACGATGAACACGTAGCCGCGTTCATCGACCCGCGCGATGTCACCGGTGCGTAAGAAGCCGTCGGCGGTCATCACCTTGGCGGTCTCGTCGGGCCGGTTCCAATAACCCGCCATGACCTGCGGCCCCTTGATGCAAAGTTCGCCGGCTTCGCCGAGCTCGAGGTCCCGGCCCTCGTCGTCGCGAATGGCGATGTCGGTCGAGGGCATCGGCAGGCCGATCGCGCCGGTGAAATGGTCGATAGTGAGCGGGTTGGCGATCGCCCCCGGCGACGTCTCGGTCAATCCATAGGCTTCGATCAGCGGCTTGCCGGTCGTTGATTGCCACCGCTCCGCGACCGCGCGCTGCACCGCCATGCCGCCGCCGATGGCGAGATGCAGCCGCGAGAAGTCGAGCTTGGCGAAGTCCTTGTTGTTCAAGAGCGCGTTGAACAGCGTGTTGACGCCAGGGATGGCGGTGAAGGGCGCTCCCCGCAACGCCTTGACCAGCGCCGGAATGTCGCGCGGATTGGCGATCATGAGATTCGAGGCGCCGATCATCAGCGGCACGAACCCGTTCACCTGCAACGCGAACACATGATAAAGCGGCAACGCCGCGACGAACATTTCGCCTTCGGCATGGATCGCCGGAGCAAGCCACGCGTGAATCTGCCGTAAGTTCGCGACCATGTTGCGATGGGTCAGCATAGCTCCCTTCGGCACGCCCGTAGTCCCGCCGGTGTACTGAAGAAAGGCGAGATCGTCCGGCGAGATCGGCGCGTCCGCGAACGGGCTCCGCCATCCCAACGCAAGCGCGCGATTGAAGCGCACCGCCTGCGGCAGGCGCCAAGCGGGGACGGCGCGGCGGACATGGCGCACGACTGAATTGACCAGCGTCCCCTTGAGGCCGCCCAGCTGGTCGCCGGCGCCGGTGACGATGACCACCTTGACCGCTGTACCCTCGATCGCCTTTTCAAGCGTATTGGCGAAGTTCTCCAGGACGACAATCGCCTCGGCGCCAGAATTGGCGAGCTGATTCTTGAGTTCGCGCGGCGAGTACAAGGGGTTGGAGTTGACGACCACATAGCCCGCGCGCAGCGCGCCAAAAGCCGCAACCGGATATTGCAGCAGGTTCGGCAACATCAGCGCCACGCGGGCGCCGCTCGGCAGGCGCGCAACGTTGCGAAGGTAGGTGGCGAAGGCGCGCGACTTCAGATCCAGTTCGCCGTAGGACATCGCTTTGCCCATGCTGACGAAGGCGGTCCGATCGCGAAATTTTTCGAAGCTCGCCTTGATGAAATCGGCGAGCGAACCCACCGCGCTCGCATCAATCTCGGACGGGACGCCCTTGGGATAGGACTTGAGCCATATCCGTTCCATAAAATCCCCGTTGTAACCCCAGGCCACCCCATCCGGCGCTTCACGCGAATACCGTACGGGACATGCGGTTGTCGAACGAGGCAGGTTTCGAGGCCCAGAGGGGCGCATCTCTGGGCGCGGTTCATACCTCTCGTGACACGCCTTGACCGCCCGCTGACCGAGGTTACAACAGCGCTTTCTTAGGGTCGCCGACCATGAATTCCTGGGTCTGGGGATCCACCGAATTCAACAGATCACGAATGAATTTGTCCTGAATCTTGAAACTCAGCTCTGCCGGGACGCCGAGGGTCGAAACCCGAAACAACACGCCATCCGGGACCCATCCTCTCAGGCCGTATCCGAGCTTCAGCGCCTGACGGGTCCAATTGCTGTTTGCATTGTCGTAGCCGATCCGCATCCAGTAACTGATAGGCTCAATCCGATCCTCGCGCTGGGCGACAAGCCTCGTCATCTTCAGCGGCGGCGCCGAGGGGGAATAGTCGAGTTTGGCTGCGCTCGTCCCCGATACGCGAAAGCCCTGCGCCGTGTAGCAGACTTCCGGATGATGCAGCTGCAGACGATCGCTCTGGCTCTCGCCATAGGCGACCATAAGCATCACCACATGCCCGTCCGGGTCGACAAAGCCGCGCGACGCCTCCTGATTGTAGACCGTCGCTTCGAGCGAATCTGGGGCCGGTGGCGCGACAACGTTGAGACCCTCGACCGGCTTCCAATCCCCGAATTTCGTCGGCAGATGCTGGTCGATGTTGAACACATCATGGGTGCGCGCCATTAACTTATGCGGCGTCATCTCGACCGCGAGGAGCATCGCTGCCAACATCGCCACGCAGGCCAGAAGGAGATTGGTCGAACGCGACATGCCATGGCTCCCCGCGCGAGGGACCTCCCGCGCACCGTCAAGGTAGTGACTCGGCCCCTTCCACGCAACGACGTGGGGCCAACGGGGCGACCAATAGCCCGTCGAAATGGGCGCGTCCCGTGAATTTATCTTAATGTGCGGCTCGCGATCGGCTCAGCTTACCAATCGGAAGCGAGGCCCCCGACGAGGCGGGGCTTGCCGGAAGAGCGAATTTGCGGTCGAAAGAGGCCATCGCGCTCCTGGAGCCGCCGGCCCCGAGGCGGACACGCAAATCACGGCGGATGAGGCCAACCATGACCAGCGAGGACATTCTCGAACGCTTAGGCTTCACCGCTCCCGAGCTTAAGGGCGGCTCCCTCCCCATCCGCTCGCCGATCGACGGCTCCGAAATCGCCCGCGTCCGGGAGACGCCCGCCGCCGATATGCCGGCGATCCTTGATCAGGCCCACAGCGCCTTTCTCGCCTGGCGCGACGTTCCGCCGCCGCGGCGCGGCGAGCTTGTGCGCCTGCTGGGCGAGGAATTGCGCGCTTCGAAGGAGGCCCTGGGCGCGCTGGTGACGCTCGAGGTCGGCAAGATCGTCTCCGAGGGCCTCGGCGAAGTGCAGGAGATGATCGACATCTGCGATTTCGCCGTCGG
The DNA here is from genome assembly GCA_963775405.1 of uncultured Alphaproteobacteria bacterium. Classification (GTDB taxonomy): domain Bacteria; phylum Pseudomonadota; class Alphaproteobacteria; order Rhizobiales; family Beijerinckiaceae; genus Roseiarcus. Next base: position 45,763 of record CAVZJI010000024.1, on the reverse strand, counting down.
CCTGTCGCGGCAATTGTACGGCCTCGCCATCGCGTCTGAGCGCCCCGGCCATCGGATGACCGAGACGTGGCAGCCGCTGGGGCCGTGCGCGATCATATCCGCCTTCAATTTCCCGGTCGCCGTCTGGTCCTGGAACGCGGCTCTGGCGCTCGTCTGCGGCGATCCGGTGATCTGGAAGCCGTCGGAAAAGACGCCGCTCTCGGCGCTTGCGACAATGAAGATCCTCGAACGGGCGCTTAAGCGCTTCGGCCCCGACGCGCCCGACGGCCTCGCTCACCTCGTCATCGGCGGGCCGGCGATCGGCGAGGCGCTTGTGGAGTCGAAGCGCGTGCCGATTGTCTCGGCCACCGGCTCGACCCGCATGGGCTCGATCGTCGGCCCCAAAGTCGCCGCGCGCTTCGGCCGCCCGATCCTCGAGCTCGGGGGCAACAACGCGATGATCGTCGCCCCCTCCGCCGATCTCGACATGGCGGTCAGAGCGATCGTGTTCTCCGCCGTCGGCACGGCGGGACAGCGCTGCACCTCGCTGCGAAGGGTCATCGCCCACCGTTCGATTCGCGCCGATCTCACCCACCGGCTGGTGAAGTCTTATGCTGGCCTGCCGATCGGCGATCCGCGCACGGACGGGACGCTGGTCGGTCCGCTGATCGACCATGCCGCGCGCGACAAGATGCAGGCGGCGCTCAAGCGCGCGGGGGCCGAGGGCGGCAAGGTCTACGGTGGAGGGTCGGTCGCCAAAGGCGTTCCGAATGGCGGCGCTTATGTGGAGCCGGCGATTGTCGAGATGCCGAACCAGTCGGGAATCGTGCGCGAGGAGACCTTCGCGCCCATCCTCTACACGCTTGGCTACGAGAGCCTGGACGAGGCGATCGCGATCCAGAACGACGTGCCGCAGGGGCTGTCGTCGTCGATCTTCACCCTCAACCTCCGCGAGGCGGAGGCGTTCTTGTCGGCCTCCGGGTCCGACTGCGGCATCGCCAACGTGAATATCGGTCCATCGGGCGCCGAAATCGGGGGCGCTTTCGGTGGCGAGAAGGAGACCGGAGGCGGGCGCGAGAGCGGGTCCGACGCCTGGAAGGCCTACATGCGCCGGCAGACGAGCACTGTGAACTATTCGGCCAAGCTGCCGCTCGCGCAAGGGGTGAGGTTCGATTTCTAGCGCCAAACCTAATCGAGTGGAGCGGTTTGACCCACTGCTGCCATCCGCCCATCGTGACGCCTTCTGTGGCGCGCGAGCCTTGAACGTCGTCCTTGATCGCAGCAGCGAGCCTCTTGCCCGTTCTCACCAGGTCGGCAATACGTTAAGCACAATGACCCAATCACATTAGGCAAACGACATTCCGATCGCTTCACCAGTGAAGGTCCGTCCAAGGCAAAAGGTCGGCGTTGCAAGAAGCATTTGACCCGATCGCGAGCGCCGGCGATTGTCGGCGGCTTAATCCTAGTTCGGTAAGGAACCTGGACCACAAATAGTTCGTGACGGTTAGAAAAATTGGTTGTTCGATATAGATCTTGCCTCGAAAAACGACGAAGCGCTGGTCCGCACTGGCCAAACGGCTTTTGACGAGTTGTCGGTTCGAACCGTCAAAAGTTAGCGCGGCAACGAGAAGGCTGCACGAATCCCTATTTGCTTGTATTATCGGTACATCGGTTGTACCTGTGTCCGGATTTATAATCCGGTCGGCCAGCGCGACGCTAAAACTATTTCGTTTAAAGAATGCAATCAGGTCACCAGTCAGATCGCTTGCTTCGCCAGGCGGAATGGCTATTTTCCACCCAACAGTAAGCAGAATGAGCATTGCGATCACCCACTTAAATGCGTGCGAATAGCTCACGCCTCGTCCCTATTAAACAGATAGATATTGTAATCGTGGTTATTATCAAACTTGTTATTGCATTGCCGAAATCGCCGTGAACGGTATTGTATGCTGATTGGCTCACCCCCATCATAGCTATTCGACTGACATTGACCGCAATAACCGAGGCGCAGGCGAGAGAGCACCAAAAAATATCATAAGGCGATCTCTTGTGCAGCGCCAATTCTGAAATCGTGACCCAGCATAAGATTGCGAGAGACACGTTCGCAAGGGAAGAACACGGGACAAAGATAACTAACTCTCCCGAGTGGTCGGCAAACTCTATCATGTTGCCTGAACGCTTAGTTCCCAATACCCAACTAACCAAAAACGCGTCAGCGCTCAAAATCGGATCTAAAAAAAACTTGAACAACAAGCGACTCCAAAGCATTGGCACAGTGGTCGCGAATAGGATAACGGCCCCTTGTCGAGTTGACACGCCATTTGTGGTGGCAAGGATGTAAATGCAGAATGCAGCAATAGCGACCCAGCTCAGGGAACTTATGGGGAGCGCGACCAGCAACAAAAATGCGGCTCCAACCGCCAAATCCACCGCATCCGCTTGACCTGTTTGGTTTTTAAGAATGAGCATCACGCCGGCGCAACAGGAAATCCAGACGATAACACTAATACCGAACGTGCTTAACAGCGCGCTTGCCCATCCAACGCTGTTGACTTCCATAATAATTCTGGAGGATAGCCCATTCACACAACCGAGAATGAGCAACCCACCAAAGAATTCCCGACGGCTCAGACCCTCCGCAATCGGAAGCACCGCGCGCCCGCCAGGCCAGTGCTTTGAGCGGGTGTTTACATCGTCCTTATAAGCCATTCACATAAGCCATTCACTTCCCTCGTCCCGGCCGCCACTAAATCCCAAAAAGATTCTGGAAACGCAAGCAAAAAGTGGCCCGAGTCCACAACCCGAAAAAACGCCAAAAAGACACTGGACAAGTCATCCGTTTTATGTAACGTTAAATTCGGTTAATTTGGGGTTGGCCATGCGAAAGATCACTGTCTCAATTTTCTGCGCTGCCGTCTTGGTCAGTTCCGCGCCGCTTGTGTCGTCGCCGGTTGCGGCGTGCAATGTCAACGGCAATTGCAATCATGACAAAGGGGCTCCCGGTCCTCTCGCGGCCGCAGGGCTTCCATTCTTAGCTATTGGCTATGGCGCATTCTGGATCTTCAAGCGCCGTCGCAAAGCTGACTGAACAGAAGATCAATTTGAGGTGGGCCATGCAAAAGATCACTGGATTAATTTTCTGCGTTGCCGTATCGGTCAGTTCCGTGGCGCTTGCGTCGCCGGTTTCGTCGACTTCGGCGTATCATGGCGCTCCCGGTCCTCTCGCTGCCGTAGGGCTTCCATTTTTGGCTATTGGCTATGGGGCTTTCTGGCTTTTTAAGCGTCGTCGCAAAACTGACTGAAAAAAATATCGCGCCGCGTTGGTTCTTCGCGTGCACGGGGGCGCTTGGCCGTCTTACCGCGAATCCGTGACGTTCGCGCATCCTGAGGCCACACTCTGATCAGTCCACCGGCGGCGTCCAGAGCGGGCCGGGGGCGAGATTGTGGCTGACGTCATTGTGATCGGCGGCGGCCATAACGGCCTTGTCGCCGCCGCCTATCTCGCGATGACTGGCCTCAAAGTGACTGTGCTCGAACGCCGGGCGCAAGTCGGCGGCGCGGCGGTCACTGAGGAGTTTCATCCCTGCTTCCGCAATTCGGTCGCCGCCTACACCGTCTCGCTTCTGAACCCGACAATCATCCGTGATCTTGAGCTTCACGCCCATGGGCTCCGGATCGTCGAGCGCCCCTTGTCGAACTTCCTGCCCCTGCCTGACGGGCGCTATCTCAAGGTCGCACCGGGGCGCACCAAAGCCGAAGTCGCCAAATTCTCCGTCCGCGACGCCGAGCGACTCGACGCCTACGAGGCGAGGCTTGAGCGACTGACCGACGTTTTGCGCGCGCTCGCGCTTGCGACGCCGCCCAATCTGCCGACGGCGCAAGGGCTCGCCGCCAATCTCGGCGCGCTGCTTGACACGGCCAAAGTCGGAAACCGCTTGCGTCCGCTCGGCCTCGAAGGCCAGCGCGACCTTCTCGAACTTTTCACCCGCTCGGCCGGCGATGTTCTCGATCAGTGGTTCGAGAGCGATCCGATCAAAGCGATCCTCGGTTTTGACGGAGTTGTTGGAACTTACGACAGCTCCTACGGGGCCGGCACAGGCTACGTGCTGCTGCATCACTGTTGGGGCGAGGTGAACGGCAAAAGGGAAATCTGGGGCCATGCGATCGGCGGCATGGGCGCGATTGCGCAGTCGATCGCGCGCGCCTGCGCCGTGCGTGGCGTCGACATTCGCACCAGTTGCGCCGTGAACGAGATCCTAGTCGAGAAGGGCCGCGTCGTTGGCGTCGTCACGGACAAGGGCGAGCGGATCGCTGCAAGCGCGGTCGTCTCCAACCTGCACCCGAAGCTCACCTTCGAAAAACTACTCGATCCGGCCGTCCTGCCGGCTGACTTCCGCGCTCGAATCGCTGCTTATCGCAGCGGCTCGGGTTCGTTCCGCATGAACCTGGCGTTGAGCGAATTGCCGAGTTTTTCGGCGCTTCCGGGTCGCGTGCCCGCCGAGCACCACGGCGCGGGAATCGTGATCGCGCCGAGCCTCGCCTATATGGAGCGGGCCTTCATCGACGCGCGGCTCTCCGGCTGGTCGTCCGCGCCAATCGTCGAAATGCTGATCCCCTCGACGCTCGACGATTCGCTTAGCCCACCGGGTCAGCACGTCGCGTCGCTGTTCTGCCAGCATGTCGCGCCGAAGCTCCCGGACGGGCGCTCATGGGACGAGGCGCGCGAGACGGTCGCCGATCTCATGATCGACACGGTCGAATTGTATGCGCCGGGCTTCAAGGCGTCGGTCATCGCTCGCCAGATCCTCTCGCCCCTCGACCTCGAGCGCGAATTCGGCCTTGTCGGCGGCGACATTTTTCACGGGAAGCTCAGCCTCGACCAGCTCTATTCGGCAAGGCCGGTTCTTGGTCACGCCGACTACCGCTCGCCCATTCCCGGCCTTTACATGTGCGGCGCCTCGACCCACCCGGGCGGCGGCGTCACCGGCGCGCCCGGCCATAACGCCGCGCGCGAGATGATCCGCGACTGCCGCGCCGGCCGATGGAGCCGGACATAGGGCGGGACACGTGCGGAAGGCGGGGGCGGGATGCGCGCCTCGGTCCGCCAGTATATGAAATAGAGCGGCCTCGATTGACGACCACGAGCCGCTCGCTTCTCAATTCTCAGGTTCCCAAATGGACAAACTCCACAACCCCTTCAAGCAGGCGCTAAAGTCTGACCGGTTGCAGCTTGGATTGTGGCACAGCCTCTCGAGCCACCTGGTGGCCGAAATCCTGGCGGACGCCGGCTTCGATTGGATTCTGCTCGACACCGAGCACGCGCCGAATGAGCTGCCGATGGTCCTCGCCGAGCTTCAGGCGTTGAGCGGCGGAACGGCCCACCCTGTGGTCAGACCCGCCTGGAACGACCCGGTGATCATCAAGCGCCTGCTCGACGTCGGCGCGCAGTCGCTGCTCATTCCCTATGTCGAGACGGAGGAGGAAGCCCGTCGCGCGGTCATGTCGGTTCGCTACCCGCCGGATGGCTTCCGCGGCTTCGCGGGGCAAGCGCGCGCGTCGCGCTATGGCCGGATCAAGGGATATCACGCGGCGGCCAACGCCGAGATCTGCCTTCTTCTGCAGGTCGAGACGAGCCGCGGGCTTGAGAACCTTGAAAAGATCGCGAGCGTCGAAGGCGTCGATGGCGTGTTCATCGGCCCCGGCGACCTTTCGGCCGCGCTTGGCTATCTCGGTCAGCCCAACCATCCCGACGTCATCAAGATTATCGACGACATGATCCCGCGCATCAAGAAAGTAGGCTGCGCGCCTGGGATTCTCACCGGTGACGCGGAGCTGGCCCAGCATTACATCGATCGAGGCTGTCTCTTCGCCGCGGTGGGCTCCGACATCGGATTGCTCGCAAGAAGCGCCGACCAACTCGCGGCAAAATTCAGAGGCCAGAACCCAGGACGGTGACGCGACGTCTAGGGCCGGGATCGAGCAACACGCGGGGTCGGGAGCAGATCGAATGTATACCGCGAGCGCGGCGATGCTCGATGCGCTGCAAGAAGCGGGCGTCTCTTGTATCTTCGCCAATTTCGGCAGCGATCATCCGGCGCTTATCGAGGCGATCGCCGAGGGGCGATCCTTGGGTCGGCCGATCCCGGCAATCGTCACCTGTCCGACCGAAATGGTCGCGATGACCTGCGCCCACGGCTACGCCCAATTGACCGGCCGCGCCCAGGCTGTCGTGGTCCATGTCGACTGCGGCACACAATCGCTTGGCGGGGCGGTCCACAACGCCGCGAAGGCCCGCATTCCGGTGTTCGTGTTCGCCGGCCTCTCGCCCGCCACTCAGGAGGGCGAGGCGACCGGCAGCCGCAATGAATTCATCCAATGGATTCAAGACGTGCCCGATCAGCGCGGCATCGTCCGCCAATACATGAAATACGACAACGAGCTTCGCCACGCGGGGAACGTGAAGCAAATCGTGCATCGATCGCTGCAGATCGCCCACAGCGACCCCAAAGGCCCGGTCTATCTCGTTGGCGCCCGTGAGGTGATGGAAGCGGAAACTAAGAGCGTTCCGATTGACGTCGCTGAATGGCCGCCGATCGCGCCGACACCGCTCCCCGAGGCCGCCGTCGCGAGCTTGGTCGACGCCATTCAAAAGGCCGCAAGGCCGCTCATCGTTACCTCTTATGTCGGCCGCAATCCTGCCGCTGTGACCGAGCTCATTCGCTTATGCAATCGGCTTGGCGTAGGCGTGTTGGAATCGGTCCCGAGCTACGTCAACTTTCCTCACAACGATCCGCTGTACCAGGGCAATCATTGGAACCATCCGTTCCAGAATCGCGCCCTGGCGGAAGCCGATTTCATTCTGGTCGTCGACAGCGACGTGCCCTGGATTCCCAGGGTCAGCAAACCGAGCGACGGCGCTGCGATCGCCATCATCGACGTCGATCCACTCAAGCAATCGACCCCGCTCTGGTCCGTCAAAGCGCGCCAATGTTTTAGGGCGGACGCGGCGACCGCCTTCGCGCAGTTGAACGCTCGCCTCGATCGCATCGAGATCGACGAGGACGCGGCGGAACGACGCCGTCATCACTATGCCGAACGCCATCGAGAGCGGAAGGCGGAGCTCGATCGCCTCGAGGCCCCAGGCGACGACCTCATAACGCCGGAATATTTGACCGCCTGCGTGCGCCGTCACGTGGGGTTCGAGGCGATCGTGCTCAACGAAGGCATCACCAATTATCCGGCGATCTGCGATCATATGGCGCGTGAACGTCCGGGCACGATGTTCGCCAGCGGCGGCGGCTCGCTCGGCTGGACCGGCGGCGCGGCGATCGGAATGAAGTTGGCCGCTCCTGGCAAAACCTTCGTCGCCCTCACCGGCGACGGCTCCTACATGTTTTCCGCGCCGTCCGCGGTGCACTGGATGGCGCGCCGCTACCGCACGCCGTTCCTGCAAATCATCTACAACAATCGTGGCTGGAAGGCGCCCAGGTTTTCGGCGCTTGCCGTTCATCCGGACGGCTTCGCCAGCCGGGCCAAGAATTTGGATCTGAGCTTCGATCCGCCGCCCGACTATTCCGCTATCGCCGCTGCGGCGGGGGGCGCCTATGCGCGGGTGGTCAAGCGCCGACAAGACGTCGAGGCCGCAGTCGCCGAGGGGCTGAGGGTCGTGCTTGAGGAGCAGCGTTGTGCGGTGCTTGACATGTGGCTATCGCCTCTTTGAGTAATCGGCCGATCCGCACAGCTCGAGTCCTGGCTTTTATCGACTGCGCCTGCTAGGATCTTGGGCACGGTCCATCCCTCAAACTCGGGCCTGGTGTTCTTCTGTCCGAGCCGAGGGCGCCGCGCAGGAGGTCACTATGCGAGCGCTCATTCTTTCGTGCGTCGCTTTACTGAGCGTGGGATCTCTCTGCTGCGCCCAGGACCAGCCCGGAGCCATGCGCGGCGTCTTTGCGCCGCCAGGTTTCACGCCACCTGCCGCCAAGCCCGGCAGGTCGACTCTCTCGGCCCCGAACTATGGCGCCGTCGGCAACGGTCCGCGCGTCACGGTCTCGGGGCAGCCAACCCAAGGTCAGACGCTCCCAAACGACGTTAGTCCGGCCCCAATCTCGGATCGGCCCGGCTATGGGACGGCGGTAGTCAACGGCCGTCGCACCATTATCGACCTCAGCAATAATCGCATCGTCCAAATCATGGACTAGCGCGATCGGCTTTTGGGTATGCTCATTCCCTCATTCTGAGGCCCCCGCGTCAGCGGTCTCTCGAAGACTGTAGCCCGATCGGAGACAGAGTTCGCGGCGGGTTCGCGCCGCGCGCATCCGTCCCAGGAGCGCCCGCTTCGCGCAGAGCCAAGCCCACAAGAATCCGACGATCATTAAGTTTCTGTCAACTCGGTTGAGCGATGATTGACCATCCGTAAGCGCCTGCTGCGCCGCCGCAACACACTTGAGCAGCGCCAGCCTCGAAGGATGTCGCAATGAGGACCATCTCTCGTCGAGAGCTTCTGACCATCGCCGCTACGGGCGCCGTCGCCATCGCAACGCCGGCGAGAGCCGACGCGCCTGCGCCATTTTCCCCTGACGAAATCGTCGACAACGGGCAACGGTTTTTTGGCAGCGTCTCACGTGGGTTGGCCGATGGGGTTCAGGAAGCAGGCCGCCGCTGGGGCCTGCCCAATGCCTACATTCTTGGTCAGGAGGCTTCTGGCGCTTTCGTGGGTGGCCTGAGATTTGGCGAAGGCAAAATGCATACTCGTAACGCCGGCAACCAGCCGATCTTTTGGCAAGGGCCGTCCGTCGGATTTGACGCCGGCGCCGACGGGGACCGGACGATGATGCTGGTCTACAATCTGCCTGATACCGGAGCGATTTTTGATCGCTTTGGCGGGTTGGACGGGTCAGCCTATTTTGTCGGGGGTTTGGGTTTCACCGCGCTTGGTGCGAAGGGCGTTGTCGTGGTTCCCATCCGAACCGGATTGGGCTGGCGTCTCGGAGTCAATCTCAGCTATCTCAAGTTTACACAGCGGGCGACCTGGAATCCGTTCTGATAGTCCGCCTCTAATTTGACGGGCGGGCGGACCTACACGGCTTAAACCTCAATCCACCGACCGACAGGCCGCAGACCGGCAGAGAAAGTTGCGGTTGCGCACGGGCGCGTTCCTGGCGCTTTAGCCAGTTTTCTGAAAAAATCATTGTCTCGGACGGGACTCGCCCTGACCGCGCTCATCTTCTCGTGGCGCGCTCGAGGTCGCCCGACAGGAGGAGCGCCATGATCATCGATTGCCACGGGCACTACACGACCGCACCCAAGGCGTTGGAGGCATGGCGCAACCGGCAGATCGCCGGCATCAAGGACCCTGCCCAAACGCCCAAGGTCGCGGAACTGCAGATCAGCGACGACGAGCTTCGCGAATTGATCGAATCGAACCAGCTGCGCCTGATGAAGGAGCGCGGCTGCGATCTGACGATCTTCAGCCCCCGCGCCAGCTTCATGGCCCATCACATCGGCGATTTCGGCGTGAGCTCGACCTGGGCCTCGATCTGCAACGAGCTCTGCTTCCGCGTCTCCCAACTGTTTCCGGACCATTTCATCGGTGCGGCGATGCTGCCGCAAAGCCCTGGCGTCGATCCGAAGACTTGCATTCCCGAACTCGAAAAATGCGTCAGGGACTACGGCTTTGTCGCCATCAATCTCAACCCTGATCCGTCCGGCGGTCACTGGACGAGCCCGCCGCTGACCGATCGCTGCTGGTACCCGATCTATGAGAAGATGGTGGAGTGGGACATCCCGGCGATGGTGCATGTCTCCACGAGCTGCAATCCCGCTTTCCACACCACCGGCGCCCATTACATCAACGCCGACACGACCGCGGTGATGCAGTTCATTCAAGGAGCCCTGTTCAAGGATTTCCCGTCCCTGCGCTTTGTCATTCCGCACGGCGGGGCGCCGCGCCTTATCACTGGGGCCGCTATCGCGGGCTCGCGCAGGAATTGAAGAAGCCGCTGCTCACCGAGCAGCTCCTCAAGAACGTCTTCTTCGACACCTGCGTCTATCATCAGCCGGGCGTCGATCTTCTGACCAAGGTGATCCCGGTCGACAACATCCTGTTCGCCAGCGAAATGATCGGCGCGGTGCGGGGAATCGACCCTGAGACCGGCCATTATTATGACGACACCAAGCGCTACGTCGACGCGACCGCGAACCTCAGCTCTGAGGAGCGCCACAAGGTCTTCGAAGGCAATGCGCGGCGGGTCTATCCACGCCTCGACAAGGCGTTGAAGGCCCAAAGGCGCTAGGGTCGCCGTCGCGGCGCGCCGCTGCAGACGGTATAGTTTCTATCCTATTACGCCCTGTGGAGTTCGAGTTCGATCCTGAGAAGAGTTCGGCCACCCAGCTCAAACACAGGATCGATTTTGTCGAAGCCGAAGCGCTTGGTTGGATGAGGCGCTCATTGAGGCGCCGGCAAGAACCGACGATGAGCCGCGCTTTCTGGTCGTTGGCCGCATCGGCGGCCGGCATTGGTCGGCGGTCTGCGTGAGGCGCGGCGAGCGAACCCGCGTCAACTCAGTTCGGCGGTCGCGCAACGAGGAGATCGAGCCTTATGTAGGCGCGTGATTTCGACCAGAAATTCGACGCGGGCGCGGATGTCTCCGGCGAGGTCGATTGGGGAAAGGCGCGCCGCCCCAATCTCACGCTCAAGCGCGCCAACGTCGACTTCCCGGCCTGGGTGGTCGAAGCGCTCGATCGGGAGGCCCGGCGCCTCGGCGTGACCCGGTAAGCGCTGGTCAAGCTGTGGATCCACGAGCGGTTGGAGAAGGCGGCGTGAGGGACGACCTCCGTCGCGACCATCATCCCGGCCTTGTCTGAATTGCAGGGATAGCGGGAGGCGCTCCCGCGCCAGCTTGGCCCGGGTTCTTGCGTTCGGTCGCGCGGCGGTCGGCTCCGGCGGGGTGGAGGCTCGCGAGGAACGCCCAGGCCTCCTTCGTCCAGCGGGCGTCGGCGAGCGCGTGGTGGCGGCTTTCCTTCTGGTGCGGAAGCTCAGGATCGCCAAGCTCAATCGCCCATTGCTTGATGTCGAGGCAGAGCTGGGGGAAGTGGAACGGCAATTCCTCGAGGCCGCCGAAAAGCCAGACGAACGCGACCCAGTCATAGGCCGGGAAATAGCCCCAGAACACCGGATGCTCGTCGCCGTCGGTGAAGTTGCGCAACGCGTAGCTGATATATTCGCGGCTCATTCCCTTGCCGTCGAGCTGCGGGCGCACATTTTCGAGCGTCCAAGGGCTCGCCTTCGACCAGTCCGTCTCGTTGCTCTCCGCGTAAAACTCGCGCCCGTTCTCGGCGACGAGCCCGATGCTGACGAGATCGATTGTGAACGGCCTCGCAATGAACTCGGTGTCGAGCCAGTATTTCATCGAGCCCCACTCAGCACGGACGGCTGCTCTTCGGCGGTCGGATAAGTGGCGCTACCCCGCCTCGGCGAACTTCTGCGCCTCAGCCAGCTCGACCGAAACGAGCTGGCTGACCCCGCGCTCGGCCATGGTGACGCCAAACAGGCGGTCCATCCGCGCCATGGTGATCGGGTTGTGGGTGATGGCGACGAAGCGGGTGTCGGCGCGCTTGCGCATCGCCTCGAGCAGGTCGCAGAAGCAACGGGCAAAATCGCGGTCGACAGGAAGTCAAACGCGGCAGCGCCCGCACAGCGTATTCACGTCACCACAATGCCTGCTCTGATCCCGCCGCGTGCGCCAGTCGCGTCCGTTTGCGTGATCTCGATCGCATGCACTGTACCGGGCGGCTCTGTCGGGTCGAGTTCGACCGCCAGGCTCAAAGGCTGAAGGCCCTTGGGGGGCAACGTCATATGGAGCTGGTGGCCGCCGCCGAACGGATGGAGTTCGACGCCGAGCAACTCTTCAACAACCTCTTCAGCCTCATGAATGATCTTGCAGAGCCAGCCGTTCCACTTGTGATCATGCTTGGCGAGGCGGAGGGACCGGGGCGGCGACTTTGCGGGCTTGAGCGGGAGTCCGCCATACGGTCCGTTAGCCAGCACCTTATGCAAAACGCCATCGATCTGGCCGCCCTGGTCTATGGCGGTCACCGACACCGTGGTCCTAGACCGCGCGGTCTGCCGAGGCGCGCCCGAGAGGAAGGCGAATCCGCCGGGGCTCCTGATGCCCATCACTGAGGCGGGAACGATGGCGATGTTACGTTGACCCTGCCATAGGTTGGTGCAGATGTTAACGTCGCTCTGAAGCTGGCTGTTGTCTGTGATATTCACCCCCACGGGTTCGCCACTGTGTTCGTCTTCATCATAATTCGACTGCCCTGCCGAGTTCGCGATGACGCAGCAGTGCCCTCCCTTTACGGCCTGCTCGAGGAAGTCTTCTTCTGTCGGAGTCCAGGCGCTCAGCGAAATCCACTTAAACCCGACGTCTGTCGTATCTTGATAGTCCCCGCCTCCGAAAACCACGGGAGAGTCCGGGTTCGGGTTAGTGAAGGAGACGAACTTATTGTTCTGCATCGAGGGAACGACAAGCGTGGGGTCGGCGCCGCCCGCAACCGTATTGGGATAGCAGACCCAGGCCTGTACGTTCTGGATCAGCGCCGCGGTCGTGAATCCACCGGAGCGTAACCCCTGTACGCCAACCTGAATGACAACGGAGTCGCCGACGCGCGCCGTGACCACACCGATAGTTCCGGTGAGTTGGATGTTCTCACACGTCCACCATGGCGCCATGGTGTAAATCTGTTGATTGGCGGCGCTGCATATGTTGCGTTGCCCGGCCTGAGGCGGCTCTGAATCGAAGGGGAAATCGTAATCTCGCTCGTTCAGCGGGATCATGAAACCGGGGTCGGACATGGCAGCCTCCATCGGTCGATCGAGCGTTCCGATCCTGCCCGCCCAGTGGTAAAAGCGAATGGCTCCTGCTGCAATCGACTTGGCAGAATGCTTTAGCCGCTCACGGCGGTGCTTGATTGGAAGGCGTCTAAGCTTTTCGTTAATCCTGTGTACCAATTCGTCATGTGTACCACAGGCGCGAGAATCAAGCTGTGATCCGCCTCACACTCTGGATACTTCGGCTTGTTGACCCAGCTTCGCCAAGGCCGCCAACTCGAACGACAGTGCGAACGCGCCGCGCTCCCATGAGGCGAGTGCCCCGCCCGCGATAGTCGTCTTGAGCTTTTCCCAACCGGGATGATTCTGCGGCGGCAATACGAAGCCGGGCGTAAATACCCCGTCGTCTGTCCTTACCCCGCCTCGGCGAACTCCTGCGCTTCCGCAAGCTCGACTGACACGAGCTGGCTCACCCCGCGTTCCGCCATGGTGACGCCGAACAGGCGGTCCATGCGCGCCATGGTGATCGGGTTATGGGTGATGGCGACGAAGCGGGTGTCGGCGCGCTTACGCATCGCCTCGAGCAGGTCGCAGAAGCGCTCGACATTATAGTCGTCGAGCGGCGCATCGACCTCGTCGAGCACGCAGATCGGCGCAGGATTGGTGAGGAACACGGCGAAGATGAGCGCAAGCGCGGTCAGCGCCTGCTCGCCGCCGGAGAGGAGGGTCAGGGTCTGCGGCTTCTTGCCCGGGGGCTGGGCGACGAGCTCGAGTTCCGCCTCGAGCGGGTCGTCGGATTCGATCAACTGCAATTCCGCCTGGCCGCCCTCGAACAGGGTCGAGAACAAATCTTTGAAATGGCCGTTGACGACATCGAAAGCGGCGATGAGCCGCTGGCGCCCCTCCTGATTGAGGGTCCCAATCGCGCCGCGCAGGCGCTTGATCGCTTCGGTCAGATCGTCGCGCTCGGCGATGAGCTTGTCGCGGGCTCCCAGGACCTCGACGAGTTCGTCGTCGGCGCGGAGGTTGACCGCGCCGAGCCGCTCGCGCTCCTGGCGCAGGTTCTCGAGCCGGCGCTCGACCTCGACGCCTCCGGGCAGCGGCTTATCGGCTTTATGTTCGGCAAGCGCGGCGAGTCCCGCCGGCTCACAATCCAATTCGCTCGCGATCGCGTGCTTAAGCTCTTCGTCCCTGAGGCGAGACCCTTCGAGGCGCTCCTCGGAGGCCGCGCGCTGCTCACGCGCGGCGCTCATCGCTTCGAGCGCCTGGCGCGCGGCGCGATCGGCGTCGGCGAGCGCGGTTTCAGCCAACGCAAGCGCGTCCGCGGCGTCCTTGCGCGCGGTTTCCGCCTGCCCATGTTCGTCCGCAAGCGCGCGGCGCGCGCGGGCGAAATCGGTCGGCGCCTCGGCGAGCGTGGCCCGCTCCCGCTCCGCCTCCGCCCTGCGCTCGGCGAGTTCGGCGATGCGGCTTTGCGCATGGGTAAGCCGCTCGTTCCAGGAAGACCGCTCGGTCGCGATCGCCGCGCAACGGACGCTGCGCGCCGCAGTCTCGCGGGCGATCGCCTGCGCAGCCGCGCGCGCGTTGGCGAGGGCGATCCGCTCGCGGGTCGCCACTTCGCGCGCGCTTTCGAGGCTCTCCGCGACGTCGTCGCCCGGCCCAAGCTGTTCCAGCGCGGCCTCGGCGTTGGCCTTGCGTTCGGCCGCCTCGTTGCGCGCCGCGCCGGCGCGGGAAAAAGCCTCCTCGACCGCCGACAGGCGCGAAAGAGTTTGGGCGCGCTCGCGCTCAAATTGCGCAAAGGCGTCGCGGGCGGCGTCAGAAACGGCGCGAGCGGCGCGAGCGCGCTGGCGCCATTCCGCCTCCGCCGCTGCGGCTTCGCGGACGATGTTCGCTGCGCTGGCCGCTTCGGCGCTCAGCGCCGCTGCGGCTTGGCGCGCCGCCTCGGCTTCGCGCTCAAGGTCGCTCAGCCGATTTTTTTCCGTCAGCCGCCGCGCAGCCGCGCGCGGCGCTTCGACGGCGGCGACAAAGCCATCCCAGCGCCAGAGATCCCCTTCGAGCGACACCAGCCGCTGGCCGGGCTTGAGCGCCCCGACTAGCCGCTTTCCCTCGGCGCGAGCGACCACGCCGACCTGGGCCAAACGGCGGGCAAGCGCAGGCGGCGCGGAAACGCGCGCGGCGAGCGGATCGGCGCCGGCGGGCAGCGATGGATCCTCGTCGGCCGGCGCAAGGACCGACCAGTGCGCAGGCGCCGCCTCGTCGACCGAGGCGTCAAGATCGTCGCCCAGCGCCGCGCCGAGCGCCGCCTCGTAGCCGCGCGCGACGCTGACCGCGTCGACGGCTCGCGGCCATGGGCCGTTCGCGTCCGAGCCGAGGAGACCCGCGACGGTGCGCGCCTCCGTCTCCAGTCTCTGCGCCGCGCGCTCCGCCTCGGCCAACGGCCCGCGATGGCGTGCCTCGATCCCCCGAGCCTCGGCGTGCCGCTGCTCCGCCGCCAGCGTTTCGCGCTCCGCCGCGCTGAGCGCCTCGGCGAGTTCGGCGATGGCTTGAGCGCGCGCCGCGCGCTCCGCCTCGTCAAAGCCCGCCGCATTGAGCGCGACGCGCTCGCGCTCGATTGCGGAATATTCCGCCTCAAGCCGCGTGAGGCGCCGGGCCTCCTCTCCGGCTGCATCAAGCAGCGCCCGGCGACGGGCGCCGAGGTCCGACGCGGCGGCTTGCGCTTCGGCGAGCGCGCTCTCCGCGCCGGCGAGGCGGCGCTCGGCGTCCTGCTCCGCTTCGCGGGCATGCGCCCCGTCCTCGTCCGCTTGCGCTCCCTCACGCGTGAGCGCAGCCTCCTCGGCCGCGAGCCTGTCCACGACGCCGGCCGCATCAGCGATCAGCGCTTCCTCGCGCTGAAGATCGCCCGCAAATTGCGTGAGGCGGCGCTCAAGCTCCGCTTCGCGCTCCTTGGCGCGCCTCTCTTCCGCTTCGAGCGCCTCGCGAGCGAGCGTGATCCGATGCAAGGCCGCGCCGCGCCGGGCTTCCTCCTCACGCAAGGAGGGCAAGGCGGCGGCGGCGAGCGCCTGCAGGCGCGCGGCCTCGGCTTGCGCCCGCGTGCGCTCGGCGACCTCGAGGAGGTCCGCGTCGAGCCGCCGGCGCGCGTCGGCGAAGGCCGTCTCGTGTTCGCGCCAGGCAATGAGGCGCGCGAGCGCTTCCTGACGGCGGATTGCTCCGGCGAGTTCGCGGTAGCGGTTCGACTGGCGCGCCTGCCGCTTGAGGCTGTCGACCTGGGCGTCGATCTGCTTGAGCACATCCTCGACGCGGGTGAGATTGTCCTCGGCGCCCTTCAGCCGAAGCTCGGCCTCGTGCCGTCGTGAGTGCAGGCCGGAGACGCCCGCGGCCTCTTCCAGGATTAGCCGGCGCGCCTGGGGCTTGGCGGAGATGATCTCGCCGATCTGGCCCTGGCGCACCAGCGAGGGCGAGCGCGCTCCCGTAGAGGCGTCGGCGAACAGGAGTTGCACGTCGCGCGCGCGCACCTCCTTGCCGTTGACGCGGTAGGTCGAACCGGCGTCCCGTTCGATGCGCCTCGTGACCTCGAGCATATCGGAATCATTGAACGCGGCGGGCGCGCGGCGATCGGAATTGCTGAGCACAAGCCCAACCTCGGCATTGTTGCGCGAGGGCCGCCTGCCCGAGCCGGCGAAGATGACGTCCTCCATGCCGGACGCGCGCATATTCTTGAACGAATTCTCGCCCATCACCCAGCGCAAGGCCTCGACGAGATTCGACTTGCCGCAGCCGTTCGGCCCGACGACGCCGGTCAATCCGGGCTCGATTTTGAACTCGGCGCTGTCGCAGAAGCTCTTGAAGCCGGTCAGGCGCAAGCGCTCGAATTTCATCGTATTGACCTTCGGTCGGGCTCGGCGCACCCATGCGCCGCTCACAATCGTCCTTGCCCCGGCGAATCATTTTTCGCGAGGCCCAGACGGGGTTTAGCGGCCATAGGGAGGTCGCGCAATCAACCCCGATGCGAAGAAAACCTGTGTGAAACCGATCTAAGTGCGGCGTGCGAGGAACGTCGACAGCATGCCGCGCCGGTAGCTGCCTGGTTTCTCTAACCGTTAGGTAATCTTGCCTATTTCCAAGTTGCGTCAGCCGGACTAGCCAAGTTGGACAGTTTCAAAAATGGGATCAACACACTGCTTAAGAGTAACATACATCGTGATAAGCTGTAGCATTTGCGCACCGGGAATATTTAAATGTTGGCCTTCGACCCTACGGGGCGCGCGGTCTGCAAAGTTAGAGCGCGCGTTCGTGTTAGCGCGGTCGTGACCCTACTTTTCGGCGCGTTTGCGCCGGCCTCGAACGGAGAGGAGATCCAGATGTCAAGCCACCATGTAGCGGCGCCGCCTGTTGCATATACGCATGCGTTCCGGGTGGGGCTAACTTTCGAAGACGGAAAGGCCACGATCAGCAGCGTGCAGCGGGTTGCCATGCGCGCGCCGGCCTCCGCCGAGGGCCTGCCCGCTGACGGGCAGGCCGGCGTGTGGGTCGCGCTGAAGGCGGAGGATGGCAAGGTGCTCTATCACCGCGCCCTGCGGACTCCCCAGCTTGATAGCGTTGAAGTGTTCGACGACGAAAAGACCGGCGCGATCCGACGGGTGCCGACGACCCGGCGCGCGGCGAAGATGGACGTGATCCTGCCGGATCTGCCCGACGCCGCCGAGTTCGTGCTGCACGGGGCCACGAACATGAGAGATGCGAAATCGCCGAGTGTCACATTGCTGGACGTAAAAATGCAGGAGCTGCGTCGGTAAGCGGCTTGTCCGCGGGACTAACGCATCGGCGCACAAGATTATATTAGGGAGGGCTATATGAGCACGTCAGACGGTTACGTCGTCGGTCTCACCAAAATTGTGGACCACGGCCCCAATTCGCAGCGCTTCAATATCGTCATAATGGGCGACGGCTACCAAGCTTCGGAACAGGCGAAGTTGGCCACCGATGTCGAGGCGTTCATCGATCTCTTACGCGCGACCGCGCCCTATACCGACCTGTGGTGCGGCATCAATGTCCTCCGGATTGATGTGGTTTCCACGGACAGCGGCGCCGATGATCCGGCAACTTGCGGCGACGGCTCGACTGGGTCGGGCGCGACGCCACGCACGTATTTCGATTCCACTTTCTGTTCCGATGGCAATGTGCGCCGTTTGCTTTCTTGCAATGACGATACCGCGCATGACCTTGCGGTGGCGCAGGTGCCGGAAGTGCACATCATCATGGTCATCGTGAACACCACCGAGTACGGCGGATCGAGCGACGGACGGGTGGCGAAGCTCTCTACCGCCTCGAGTTCGGCTGAGATCGCGCTGCACGAAATGGGCCATTTGGCGTTCGGTTTCGCCGACGAGTACGACTGCCGAACGTGCGTGGCCGGCGAAACGGGGCAAGACCACTATGGCGGCGGTGAACCGGGTCAACCTAACGTCACGATCAACACCGACCCCAATACGATCAAGTGGAAGGCGACCCTGACCGCGCCGGCTGACGGACTGCCGACAACGCAGAACGCTGACTGCACGAAGCAGGACGGACAATCGAATCCGAAGGCGGCCACTTATGTCGGCGCCTACGAGGGAGCCAACTACTTTCATTGTGGATGCTACCGACCCTCCTTCAACTGCCGCATGCGCGCGCTGAACAACCCGTTCTGCCTGGTCTGCCAGCAGGTGATTCGTTCCACACTGGCGCCGTTCCTACCGGCGGAGACGTTGACCCTGACGACTCCCAGCATCGCTTTTAGCAACATCCCCGAGGGCATTGGCGGGGTCGGGGTGACGACCTACCGGGCGATCGTGTTCGAGGTCGTGACCTGCGCCACTCGGACGTTCCGGATCACCGCGGGTCCGACGGGCGGGTTTGGCACACCCCTCGGCACGGTGACCTCCGTCAGCGCCAACGACGATGTGCCGACCGAATATGCGCGGCTTTGGCTGTCTTACACGTCCACTGCCGCGGTCTCGAGCACCAGCGGCGCTGTGACCGTGCACTGCGACGAAACTGGGCAGAGTTGGGCGATCAACATCGTCGCCAACACGGTACCGCGGCCGAAGACCGCCGTGACATTTGTGCTCGATCATTCGGGCAGCATGAGCGACGATGCCGGAGACGGCACGACCAAGGTCGGAAAGCTGCGTGAGGCAGCAAGCATTTTTGTCAATGCTATGCTGGACGGCGACGGACTCGGCATCGTGCGGTTCGACGACACGGCGCAGACCTTGATGGCGGTGACCAATGTCGGGCCGGCGGTGCTGGGCGCGGGGCGGATCGCCGCGCTTGGGCATATTTCGGGGCCGGAGCTGGATCCGGCCGGCAGCACCTCAATCGGCGCGGGCGTGGTCGCGGGCAAAGCGGCGCTGGATGCGGCGCAGGCGCTGGGGACGCCGCACTACGACGTGACGGCTATGTTGGTGCTGACAGATGGTGAAGAGAATACGGCGCCGTTGCTCTCTGCGGTCGGCGGCAGCATCACTGCTAACACCTTCGCGATCGGGCTCGGCCAGCCCCAGAACATAAGCACCGTGGCGCTCGCCACTCTTACGCAGGGGCATAACGGGTACCTGCTCATCACCGGCACTCTGACACCCGACCAATCGGCGCGGCTGAATAAATATTTTCTCCAAATTCTGGCCGGCGTGACCAATGCACAGATCGTGCTCGACCCGCACGGCGTGCTAACTCAAGGCGCGGTGCACCGTATTCCGTTCCAGGTCGCCGAGACCGAATATGGGCTGGACGTGTTTCTCTTGACGCAAAGCCCCTGGGCGGTGGACTTTGAGCTGGAGGCCCCAAACGGCGAACTCCTCTCCCCTAGCTCGGTGGTCGCGCTGCCCAACGCGCGGTATGTTCAGGCTGCGGGGATGGCCTACTATCGTTTGTCGTTGCCGGCCGATCCCGCGAAGCCCAACGGCACGCGCGGCGGACTTTGGAACGTGCTGCTGAAGCTTGGCGAGCGCAAGCCCGAAGCCTACACCTACCAAAGCTACGTAGCGGGCGCGGTGGCGGGCGGCGGATTGGCCTATGACGTAGTCGTGCATTGCTACTCGAATCTGACGTTTCGGGCGCAGGTCACGCAGAGCGGATTCGACCCAGGCGCGATCGTCACAGTGCACGCCGCGCTCACGGAATACGACGTCCCTGTCGATCACCGCGGCTTCTCCTGGGCGGAGGTGACGCGGCCAGACAACAGCACGTTCCTGTTGGCTATGAGCGAGACCGATCCGGGCCGGTTCTCCGGTGCGTTCGTCGCGGATATCGCCGGATTGTATTCGATCCGAGCGCGGGCGACGGGGAGCACGTTCTCCGGCGCGCCGTTCCAGCGCGAGCAGACGCTGAGCGCGGCGGTTTACCTAGGTGCAAACCAACCGCCGCAGATCGGCGGGACGAGCAGCGAGTGGTGCAACCTTCTTCGCTGCGTGGTGGGCAGCCAGGCGATCGAACGCGCCCTGGTCGATCGCCTGCGACAGGAAGGATTGAACCTGGACTCGTTGCTCAAGTGCCTGGAGGAGTGTTGCGCGCCAAAGCCGTATCCACCCTTGCGCTGACTGGTGAACTGGAGAGACCCGCTGCGCCAATCCTTGCGCGGTCTTCCCGCCGCGACGCCAGGCTCTCCAGTTTCCGGCGATCGATCTCCCTCAGATCGCCTTAAGGCCGTGTCTGCCCGTCGCCGCGCACCCGATACTTGAACGTGCAGAGCTGTTCGACCCCGACCGGCCCGCGGGCGTGCATGCGCCCAGTCGCGATGCCGATCTCGGCGCCGAAGCCGAACTCGCCCCCGTCGGCGAACTGGGTCGAGGCGTTGTGCAAGACGATCGCCGAATCGACTTCCTTCAAGAACCGCTCCGCTGCGGCCTTATCTTCGGTGATAATGCAGTCGGTATGGTGCGAACCGTAGGTCTCAATGTGGTTGATCGCCGCGTCGAGGCTGTCGACAACTCCGACCGTGATGATCGCGTCGAGATACTCGGTGCGCCAATCCTCCTCCGTCGCAGGCGTCACCCGCGAATTGACTTCGCGCGCCGCCGCGTCCCCACGCACGGCGCAGCCAGCCTTGATCAGCGCGTCGATCAGCGGCGCAAGCAGGAACGGCGCGACCGCGCGATGCACCAGCAACGTCTCGGCTGCGCCGCAGACCCCGGTGCGTCTCATCTTCGCGTTGACGACAATCTTCAGCGCCTTGTCGAAATCCGCCGCCCGATCGACGTAGACATGCACCACGCCCTCGAGATGGGCGAACACCGGGACGCGCGCCTCGCGCTGAACCCTCTCGACCAGGCTTTTTCCCCCGCGCGGCACGATAACGTCGAGCGCGCCGCCGAGGCCCTCGAGCATCTCGCCGACCGCCTCGCGCGCGGCGAAGGGCGCGCACGAAATCGCAGCCTCCGGCAGACCGGCCTCCCTTAAGCCCGTGACCAGGCAAGCGTGGATTGCGGCCGACGAGCGAATACTGTCCGAGCCGCCGCGCAGCACTACCGCATTGCCGCTCTTGAGGCACAATGCGCCAGCGTCGGCGGTGACATTGGGGCGGCTCTCATAGATCACGCCGACGACGCCGAGCGGCGTCGCCACGCGTTCGATGAGGAGGCCGTTGGGGCGGGTGAAGGTCGCAAGCACCTGCCCGACAGGGTCGGGCAACGCGGCGACATCCTCGACCCCCCGCGCCATCACCTCGATCCGAGCTGGATTGAGCGTCAGCCGATCGATCAACGCTGCGCTCAAGTCTTTCGCGCCGGCGTCACGGCAATCGATCGCATTGGCGGCCAGAATTTCCGTCGCACGTTCGCGCAAGATCCGAGCCGCAGCCAGAAGCGCGCGGTTCTTCTTCTCCGTCGGCGCGTTGGCGACCTCCCGCGCGGCGGCCCGCGCCTTCGCTCCGACTTCGCGCATTGCGGCGCGGACATCTGTTTCTGGCTTGACGATTTGAACAACCGACATAACGCTCCCGCTACGCTGCGACGCATCTGACTTAGTCAGCCCAGGGAGAAATGACCATTCCCCAAATATGGCGGTCCAGCGCTGGAAAAAGACAAACTTTTGTGAACGCGCCGGCTCTCGCGCAGATCGTCGCGAATGAATGACGCCTGACAAGAGGGTGGAAATACCCATGGCGTATTTCACCCTTTGGGTCGAAAGGCCGCGCAGAACTGAGGATTCGTTTCCAGGCGGGCGCCGCCGATGAGGTCGATGCAATAGGGCACGGCGGCGAACACGGCGTCGAGGCAGGTGCGGATCGCCGCGGGCTTGCCCGGAAGATTGATGATGAGGCTCGAGCCGCGGGTGCCGGCGACCTGGCGCGAGAGAATGGCGGTCGGGACCTCGGCCAGGCTCTTGAGCCGCATGAGTTCGCCGAAGCCGGGCAGCATTCGGTCGCAGACCGCCTCCGTCGCCTCCGGCGTCACGTCGCGCGGAGCAGGTCCGGTGCCACCAGTCGTGAGAATGAGCGAGCAACGCGCGTCGTCCGCAAGCGCCATCAGCGCGGCCTCGATCGCCGGCCGCTCGTCGGGCGCGAGGCGCCGCTCTGGGCGCCACGGTGTGGCCAAAAGCTCCTTCAGCGCCGCCTCGATGCCCGGGCCGCCCTTGTCCTCATAGACGCCCCGCGAGGCGCGATCGGATATGGTGACGACGCCGATGGGAATGTCCACCATGGGACGCTGCACTCGCAACCTCAACCTTCGCCCAATGTCGGCGCCCGGCGCGAACTCTGTGAGCGGCTTTGACGCAATATAGCGCCATTTGGTCGGCGGCAAAATCGCCATTCGTGTGAGCGCATCAACGCGTGTGCGATCCGGTCAGCGCGTCGACCGCCTCCTGCACGCTGTGGAAAACATGGTCGCGCCCGATTAGCGCGAACAATCCGAGCCGCGCGAAGCTCTCCTGCGCGCGCACGGATTCAAGTCGTGCAACAGCGACGTCGGCGCCCCGCTCACGCAGCCGGCTGACGAGTTCGGCAAGCACGGTGGCGCCGGTATAGTCGATCTCAACCAGCGCATTCGCCTCGATCACGATCAGCTTCGGCGGCGGATCTTGACCGCAAAAGCGCTCGATGGCGCGGCGGAAATTGTACGCGTTGAGAAACGACAAGGGCGCTTGCAGCGCGATTACCCGGACCGTCGGGACGAACTCGCCTTTCGTGTCCTTGCCGCACGGCCACCAGACCGATGTGTTCGGAATGCGTTCAAACTCGACGGTTTGGGCGCGTGTCGTCGTCCATACGCCGTGCAACAGCGACAGCAGGACGCCGACGGCCACGCCCTGCTCGATCGGGAACGCCAGAATTGCAAGCGCAGTCGCGAGGATCAGCAGAAACTCCGCCCGGCTTCGCCTCCACACGTCCTGCATCACGTCGACCCGCACGAGGCGCAAGGCGACAAAGAGGAGGACGCCCGCCAACGCCGCGGACGGCAGGTGAGCGAGTGCTTTGCCAGCAAACAAGAGAACACAGAGCGCCGCCGCGGCTGAAAGCAAGCCCGCAAGCTGCGACCTGCAGCCGGCCTCTGTGGCGACCGCCGTCGAAGGCGGGCTTGCGTCCACGGGGAATGCCCCGACGAGACCGGAGAAGGTGTTGGCAGCCCCGACGCCAATGAAATCCCGATTAACGTCCGGGCCTTCCGCGCTGTTGGGGAAAGAGCGCGTCGTCGCCGCTGTCTGCACCATCACCACCAGCGCGATGAGCACGGCGAGCGGCGCGATGACCCGAATGTCGTCCCAGGAAATCACCGGAAGCGACAGATGAAGCGCTCCGCCGGTGAGCGGCCCGAGCGTCGCCACCCCTCGAGCCTCCAGACCGAGCGCAACCGTCGCCAGTCCCGCGAGGCAAAGGCCGATAAGCGCCCCTGGAAAACGCGGGCTGACCGCGTGGCCTGCGAGCATGATCGCCAGCACGCCAAGACCGATCGTCAACGTCCAGGGATTGACCGCTGGAGCGCGCGCGATGAGGGACAGGGCCTCCTGAGTAAGCGAGCCTTGGCCGGGCTCGACGCCCAGCACCGCGGGGGCCTGCAAAATGAGAATATGCCCGGCTATGCCGATGAGAAATCCCGTCGTCACCGGAATGGACAGAAGGTCGGCGACGAAGCCGAACTTGAAGGCGCCGGCGCAAATGAGAATGAGCCCGACTGCGAGACTGAGCATGGCTGCGGCTGCTGCGTAATGCTCTGGTCCCGTCGTGGCGAGCGCCGCCAGCGCGCCAGCGAAAATCGGCGCGATGGTCGAATTCGGCGCCGACCGAAAGGCGCTTGCTGTCCCCGAATAAAGCGAACCCGATCGCGGCGGCGACGAGCGCCAGCAAGCCGACCTGCGGCGTCAGATTGGCGAGACGGGCGGTCGCCATTTGCGAGGGAATCGCGATCGCGGCCAGCGTCAGGCCCGCGACCACATCGGCGCCGAGGTCGCCGCGCCGCCAGCCGTTGCAAGACCGCAAAATCGGCCAAGGACGGCCGCCGCGCGCGGCGGAATTCTCCTTCGCTTGCTGCGTCACCTCATTCGCGCCTCAGGCGCCGAAGCGCTGTCGATAGTCCTGCGGGTTCACCCACTGGAGCCGCGCGAAACCTCGTCGCATCGTCTCTTCCGAGCCGAATCCGCGGCGTGTCGCGATCCGCTTGGCTGGCAAGCAGGCGTCGGCGAGGAGCTGACGGGCGGCCTGCGAGGAAAGCAACGCTTTTATCGATGCGGTCCCCACAATCGTCAGCTCGGGCGCGTCGCGAACTCGATCCGCAGTCCGCCGGGTATGGCGCAAATGAAGTGATGCGTGGTCGAGCCCGGGCGGACAGGCTCCGGCGCGAACTCGAGCATGACGCCGGGATGTTTGCTGACGCGCTCGTAAACGGTAGCGAGCGCCGCCTCGTCCGCGACCGCAAGCGCGAGGTGGTGCAGGCCGATATTGGTCTTGCGGTTGAAGGGGATCGCGTTTCCAGGATCCGTAACGCGCCAGATCGTAAGGGTCACGACGCCATCGGAGACGAACACGGCTGGGTAGGCCTCGTTCCGGGCGACTTCCTTGAAGCCCAGAGTCCCGCAGAAGAAACTTGTGGCCTCGTCGAGGTCGCGAACAGCGAGGCCGACGTGGTGAACGCCGTGGGTCAGAGCATCGGTCAAAGTTCTATCCTTTCAAACTCGGGTGATGCTAGCTGACGGTCGGGCGGGCCAGGGCGCCGCCCCGACCTCTCTTGTGCTATTCTGCACGACACGTGAGAGCGCGCCATGTTCGGAACTCGGAAAATCGCGGGGATCCTGGTCTCGGACGTGGTCGGCTATAGCCGACTCGCAGGCGCGGGCGAACATCGAACGCTGGCGCGACTGCGCACGGTGCGTAGCGATCTGATCGATCCCACAATCTCCGTGCATCGCGACCGCATCCTCAAGCGCACCGGCGACGGCAGCGTCATCGATCGTCGACCGTGGTCACGGTAACCCAGGGGGCGAAGCCGGTCATCATCTCGCGAGCAAGTCGCAGATCGATCGTCACATCTGCAGGCACGGTCAAATCGCAGGGTCACTCGTCATGATGGGTAAAGTGATCACTCAGCTCCCCGGGATCGGCGAGGTCGGGGACCCGCCAGCCGTTGAGGTCGTATTCGGCCATGCACTCCTCAGCGAATCCTTTGAATTTTTCGGCATTGCCGGAAGCCTGAGCCCCGAAAAGACAGTAACGTCGGATCTCTTCGGTGGAGCCTCCGTAGTTGATCTCATAAAGCTCGTGCCGGCCGCCGAACTCGGTGGCTAGGCTGTCCCACAGCAGCTTCATCAACTTGACGCCCTCCTCCGCTTGTAGCCGTTGGAGCCGCGCAAGTAGCGATCGAGGTAAGGCCGCATCTGATTTTGCAAGTCGCGCGCGTGGCTGTTGAGATAAATGAGTCCGGACGCAACGGTTTGCTCAATAATGTGCTTGATCTTCGTGTAGGCCAGGGTTGCGAGTATCTGATAGGCGTTGCCCGGATCCATATTCGGCAGGACATACTCGCCGATCCAAGGCTTGGGATCGCGCACCATCGCATCCGACAGCCCCCAGAACAAATTGCGCCAGGCGATCACCTCGCCAGCATTGGCTTGAACTCCACGGAAGTCCTTGGTGCCGGAGGCTTCGACCGCTTTCAGCAGCAGCCCGCAGATAAAGTCGAGCTTGACGGCAAGACGGGTGCAGCCATGCACCACAAAGCGCGGGAGGAAACCGGTGCGCGGAAAGAAGTTGTTCGCCTTCTCGATGTCGCTGTAGACGAACACGTTTTCCCAGGGCGCCAGCACTTTATCCATAATGAAGATCGCATCGTTTTCGTCCAGACGCGACGATAGGGGGTAGTCGAACGGACTGCCCATCACGGGTGCGGTCATTTGGTAGAGGTTCGACAGATGAATTTCGCGCCCGATGAGTTGGTGGGCAGCATGAACACGGCCGCGAAATCCTTGTCCTTGGTTAGCGCCGACCCCGTCGCGACAACCTTGGCGCCAGAAACAATAAGCCCCTTGTCGGTGTCCTTCTCGACGTGAACGCAGACGTCTGCAACTTCGTTGGGCGGCCGGTCGCGATCAACCGGTGGGTGGATGATCGCGTGATTGATGAAGGGTACGCGCTCTTGGCTGAACTTGTACCAACAACGCGCGTTCTCCTCATAGGGGAATAAAAATCAGCGTTGGCCCCCGGCGTCGCCAGAAAAGAAGCGTTGTAGTCTGGCGCGCGCTCGACCCATCCATAGGTCATTCGGGCCCATTCCGCGATCGCGTTGCGGCCGGCGATGAGGTCGTCCATCGTCTTCGGCGCCTTGAAATACGCGTGAGTGAAACGCCGTTGTCAGTATCGGTTGGAAGGAGCAGCCTCCTGTTGCGCTTTTCGTCGTGCAGCGCGTCATACAGCCTCGCGACCATCCGCGCGGTATTGCGAAACGCTGGATGGGTGGTGACGTCCTTGACGCGTTCGCCGTAGATGTAGACTTCGCGTCCGTCGCGGAGTTCCTCGAGATATTCCGCGCCCGTCATCGGCTTGGAGGCGCCCTTAGCAGCGGCGCCCGTTCCCCGCGCAATCATGCCGATCCTCCCATTTCCCCGTGTCCCGGCGCCGTCTTGCACTTCAATGGCAGATCAGCTTCGACGCGTCTCGTCCTGTAATCGAAGATAGATGCGGCTACCGAACGAGAGGAAGCGTACCGCGGAAGATTATCCGCGTACAAGCACGACGATACGAACGCGCCGTTCGTCGCGCAGCTAATCGATTGATTGTGCGATTTGCGGCGGGATGTCGATGCGCCATGCGGACAGGTGCGCGCCGACCGCTCTTGCGACATAGACAATGTCATTTCAGCGGGCGCTCTCCGCCTGCGTCGGATCAGGAAGCGCCTCTCGAATGCGAGCAACGATTTGGTGTGGCAGGCAGTGGTCGGCCCGCGCCGCTTTTAGGGCGTCTAGCACTTGTCGAAACACTGGGCCGGCCGGATCAACCGCCTCCAGCCTCGCGATGACTTCCGGGGGCGGCCTCGCTTCGGCGGCGGCTTCGCGGACGATCGGGTTATAGTGATCCCAAAGCACGCGATTGGCTTGATCGAGGCCAGCCACCAAGAGAAGCCCAGCGGGCGCGGCGTCAATCGGCAATACGAACAGGTCGCTTCGGCGCCGCTTCAGCACGTCCGCCACGCGCCAGATGTCGCCAGTCCATTCCCGCGTCTGCCGATCACGCCGGGCCTGGGCAGGATGGTTCGGCAAGACGCCATCGAGAACCACGACGGCCCCAGGCGCCGCGCGGCGCTCGACGTTCATGAAATCTCGCAGCGCATATTCAAACAGGTGCATGCCATCGATGAAGCTCAGATCCGGCGTCACACCCTCGGCGTGTCTTGAGAAAAAGTCGTCGCTTGTCAGCGCGAGGACGATTGTCGTGGACGGCAGTTCGCGATTGATGTCGGGGGATGGATCGACGCCGATTGCAGGGCATTGCGCGAGCTCCAAACTCGCCCCTCTTTGCACGCCGATCTCGAGATAACTGACCGGCGAAAGCTCGCGATGCAATTGCTCAAGCACGCGCAAGTAGGAAACTTTCCCGCCAATCGCTTCCTCTTCTGGCGAACCGGGCGCATTGTTCCATTCGATTGGCGGCTGGCGGGCCGGCAGGGCTCGAGGCTGCAATGGCGAAGAGCCGGCTCGACGAAAGACCCCGACGAGATCGCGCCACGGTCCTCGTTCATCCAGCCAACTCTCCACCAAAATACATCCCGCAAATTTCGCGAGGGCGGCAAAGGAGTCGGGGTAGAACCGATAACAATCCACGGGGTAGCGATGGATCGGACCGGCCGATGGCGCGATGAGAAAGATCAGGCCTTCCGGCCGAAGAACCCTCACCATTTCTTGAAACAGCAGCCAGAAAAATTCGCAATGCTCAAAAGCCTGACCGGATATGACGAGATCGACCGAGCCGTTGACTAGAGGGAGTTGATACGGATCCGACAGCACGATATCGACCCCTGGCCCCGGCTCCATGTCCGCCCCGAGGTAGCGATATCGAGAATCTTTGAACACCTGGCGATAACTTCCGTTGACGTCGGCGCTACCGACGTCAAGCACGACGGTTTCGGCCTGGACCTCAAGCGGCCCGTTCGCGACGTAGTCACGATAGCAACGCAACATGTTTTCGAGCGAGGACGCGTGCATTCAGATCAACTCTCTCTGAACTTAAATCAGCGCACGCGGCGCAGGTAGCCGTTGACATTCCAAGTTACGTTGGGGCCGAAGAAGTCGCACAACTTGGCGTCGATCTCATAGTCGCAGCCTCGCTCGCCAAGAAACTCCGCGATCGCGGAGCGGGGACCTCCACGCAGCTGCTCCATGCGGTCCTGGTCGAAAAGATCGTCAACGATCCCGTCCTCAACGACAATATACTCGCCGGGCTGTAGCCAACGGTCGAAGAAACGAAGGACTGCAAGTGTCGTCTCGGGATGGTGATCTGCATCCTCGATTACCAGCAACGGTCTCGACATGCCAGCTAACAGGTCGTCTGACAGCGTAGCGCTCAAGTTACGTCCGTCACCGTGGTAGAAAGTCACGTGCGGAATGTCAGAAAAGTTTGGCCGACGTAGGTCAATCGAATGAACCTCGTAATCAATACCGTACGTGCGAAGCAGATCAGAAAACCATATGGCGCTCCCGCCATATTTCGAACCGATCTCAATCAAGGTTCTAGGTTTTTGATTCCAAAGCAGCGATTGATACAGCGCTAAATCGAACGGACTCTTGTAAGTTGGCACGCCCCTGTAAGAATAATTCATCGTCCCCCTTTGGATATTCTCAATCGACAAGCGCGATAAACTACAACCTACGTTGAATCTTTGCTCGTTCATGTCGTTCACGCTCGCCTCATCCAAAACCGTCCGACCTCATCAATTTTGCGGCGCTCAAATATTGGGACGACCGAATCGGTGAAACAGTCGCCGCCTAAATTGATCCGCCGATAATCCAATAATCCCAAGCCTCTGCGAAGAGGAACGAACGACCTAAGGCTTATCGACCGGCGGCGGTCAAACGACAACGGTCGCGGCGTTGCAATCCGCGGCGTTCGCGACAATTCATCGTAGCCACGTTTTGCATCCACCTCACTCGACTTTCATGGAGCAACTTCCGGCAAGTTTACGCGGCGATGACTTCGGCCGACCGAACGATTGGCAAGCGTGCAGGGGCCATGAGTTCGCCACGTCGGTGTTGTCGGTAACAGCTCTCGTTCCGCCTGCGGTTTCTGTTCCGGAACCGGACAGAGCGTCAAAGGCGCACAAAATCAACCATGCGCTGGTCTCGGGGGTGGTTCCAGGCGCCCCGAAGCTCCGGTCGCCAAGGCAGATTTCTACACAAATAGGGAAGGTCGCTCGGTCGGTAGTGGAATGGATCTTTCGCGTCGAAACTGGTTACACCCCCTACGTGAAGGGAGGGTTCGCCATACGGATGAGAGTCTTCGACGATGAAGAAGGTCGCGAAAAAACGTCCACCAGTGTGCATTTTCTTGGCAAGCCGAGTAAGACAGAGCCGAATATGATTCACTGGCAGATGAGTGAACAACGACTGCGCAATCGCGAAGTCGAATTCCGAGTTCGAACAGATCGAAATTGAATTCATCATCGCATACCAGATTCTGCCGGGGGAGTTTGCCTTGTAGATCGAGCGCCTTGAGTTCAACATCATATCCCGCTTGGAGAAGCGATAAATTTGAGTCGAGGCCGAAATATTTGCCTTCGTCCAGATAAGAGGCGAAATGGACGCCGCCTCGGAGGCTGCCACAACCGACGTCGATCAGCCGAGAGCGTCGCTCTAGCCCATTTTCCACCATATACTCAAACTGGAGTCGGCCTATCTCATCCCACATCCCGCCAATCAGTTCGCGGTGGCGTCCCTCGTTCACCGCGCGCTGGATTTCAGCTGGGTCCTCGTAGGTGTTTAAAACCATCGCAGCCCCGTCTTCCTCGTTTCGTCCACAATCGGGTGTCGGAGCTTTACACAACATTGTGTGACCAGGAGAGAATTTCCGGATTGAACGCCGTTAGAGAGGGAAACGTGAGCGAAACCCCGGATTCCGACAAACTCGGTCTCAGTCCACCTCCACCCACATCATGGAATGGCCTTCCCGCTTCGCCGGAAGAGGAGGCGACGGCTGGTAAAGCGATTTATCTTCAAGTCCTCGAACGATTGCATCGCGAACTTGCGCCGACCAGTTATCTCGAGATTGGGGTCAGGCACGGGATCAGTCTTTCCCTCGCGCGATGCCCAGCGCTCGGCGTGGATCCCAACCCGGAGGTGAATCGCGAACTGCCGGAAACGACGGAGGTCGTCCGGCTGACGAGCGACGAATTTTTCAGAGATCGAGCCGGAAACGTGTCGCCGGACCTGACCTTCATTGATGGGATGCACCTGTTCGAATATGCGTTACGCGACTTCATGAATGTCGAGCGACTCTCGCCTCCAGGCGCAGTCGTTGTTTTCGACGATGTGTTTCCCAATCATCCTCTACAAGCGAACCGGGTCCGAGCAAGCCAGGTCTGGACCGGAGATGTCTGGCGGGTAGCCGACATATTGACACGGCTCCGAAGCGACCTGTTTTTGCTTCCGATTGATACCGCGCCGACCGGACTACTCCTGGTCGCTGGTCTCGATCCGGAAAACCGCGTGCTTTGGGACGGCTACGATCAGATCGTTCGCGAAGCCATGAGCGGTTCGGGCCCACCGCCTGAGGTCATAGCAAGGCGCGATGCAATTGATCCTACGAGCCCCTTCTTCGGGCGCGTCTTGGAGGCCATCAAGAAGCTGGGCGCTGAACGGAGTTGACCTCGACGAGCAGTCAGTCCCCTAACGGAAGGCTTTCGCGGACCTCATGAGCTGATTCAGCCAACAAGCGACGGCCAGTCGGTAGAAGCGCCAGCGTTGGGCAAAAGTCGTCCGAAAATCTCGGTGGTGGTTGTTTCCTACAATATGGCGCGTGAGACGCCGCGAACGATCCGGTCGCTCTCGCCACTTGTGCAACGTGGCGTCGACGCCGCCGATGTCGAGGTCATCTTGGTCGACAATGGGTCGACTGAACCATTCGATGAAACTGAACTGCGCCGAATTGTGCCGGATCTTATTGTTCGGCGCGTTGCCGACGCCACTCCGTCTCCCGTTCCCGCTGTCAACCTCGGCCTTGGACTGGCTCGCGCCGATCTGGTTGGCGTGTGCATTGACGGCGCGCGAATGAGTTCGCCAGGAATACTTGCAAAGGCCGTGGCTGCATCTCGACTGCATCCGCGACCTGTCATAGGCACGATCGCCTTTCACCTCGGCCCCAAGCCGCAGCCCTTGAGCATCAAGGAAGGCTACAATCAGTATGTCGAAGACCAGCTGCTTACTGGGAGCGGGTGGGAGGCCGACGGGTATCAGCTCTTCTCAATTTCATCATTCGCCCGATCCTCCTCAGGAGGGTGGTTTGAGTTGCCGGCGGAAAGCAACCTCTTCTTTCTGAAAGCTGAACATTGGCGGACCTTAGGCGGCTGGGACGAGCTTTTCCGGAGTCCGGGCGGGGGGCTTGCCAACCTCGATATGTGGGCGCGCGCCTGCCTGGATCCGAATGGACAGGTCATTATGCTGCTGGGGGAGGGCACTTTCCATCAAGTCCACGGCGGAGTTGCTACAAACAACCTTAAAGCGCCGCTGGAGTTGTTCGGTCAGGAATACGAGAAAATTCGCGGGCGCCCTTATGAAAGACCTAAGGCGGAGGTCTTATATTTTGGAGGCTTACCAGGAATTTTGAATTCGAGTTTAAAACAGTCGCTATCCAGACTATGACAATTTTAGGCCGAGACGGGTGACCCCAATCACTGCGGTCCGCCCACCGGGTCGTCGGGTGGCGTCTGCTATTACGGCAACCACTGAACACCTAAACGCGACATGAGCTCTTTTGCGTAAGGTCTGCTGACCGCTTCGTGGCGAAAGGCCGCGGGAAGCCGATCCCTGAAGCGGGTGTCGGCGGCCACTGAGTTTTTTGTGATATCTTCGTAGTAGGCGTCGTCCCCGGTCAGGAACTTGGCTGCCTTACGACCCTTCAGATAAACCGAATTCGAACCATTCGCACCCAGCCCATGGTGCGGAACCTTCCAATAGTGGATCGCATCCGGCTCCCACGATCGACCGATAAAGCTGCAGAGCTTTGGAAATTCCTTAGATGGATCGTTGGCGAGGTCGTCATAACACGCGACCATCGATATCTCCGGATTCTTCGATGTAAATTCGGAAATATTCTTATTGACGGCCTCCCATTGATCCAAAAGCTCGTTGTGGTTTAAATTCGTGGCGCGGCGCGATTTGGAGTTTACGTAGCCAGCCGGATGCCTAACCAGGTGAATGATGCGTACGCTGATTCTCTTATCATTCAAAAAAGATTCGCACCAGTCTAATTGTTTTGAGCAGTCAATGATCACGCGCCTTTTGCTGCGCGACGCGGCAAAATGAAAGCTATTCTGTCGTGCTATCTGCTCAATGCCATGTAAAAGCGTACACTCTGGCAACCCATCAGCTTCACACAAGCGGCAATAACCTTGGTCTGGCCACGTCCATGGTCGATAATATTCTCCAAGATTTAATGCCCATGAACAAGAACCAAGTACGAGGTTCAACCAGTTAGAGCCCGAACGAGTTCCACTTAGGATGAAGACCACGGTGATAGGAAAGTCTGCTTCCGCGTCAGAGAACATATCATCATACCTTGGGAACTTGGGTTCGCAGCGCCGGCGGCCTGGCTTGAGCGCCTGCTCGAGAGCCGAAGTTGTTGGTGGACCACGACCATAGTAGCTCACTGGAAGGCCAGCAACGGGCGAATTTACTCACGATTGTATCGGAGAAGCGCCCGGTGGGAGCGCTAGACTAGCTGCTCCATAGATCGCAGCGCGACGCCCCTCGCGCCACGAGTGGCTCAAAAAGGGGAGTTTGAACGGGCGATCGGCCGCTCGCGCGGCGGAAAGACGAGCAAGACGACCGTTCCGCCGGCCTCGGCCCCTCAGATCCCGTCGAGCCAGCCGAGCAGCGTCTCCAGCCACGGCGACTCGAGGTGGACGCGGAAGCCTGAGGGCGCCCGCGTCAGCAGGCCGCGCAGGCCAAATATAAGGACGGGGGCAGAAGGCGAGCCCGAGGCGAGGTCGGCCGAGGTCGCTTGCATGAGCGCCCAGGCTGCGTCCGCCCCTGAGACTTCGACCGCGGCCCAGCCGTCGCCGACGCTGGTCGCGCACCAGCCGTCGCGCCAGCCATCGGCGGCGTCGAGTGGCGCCGACGTGACGAGCAGCGCGCTCGTCCTCCCAATGCGCAAAGCGTGCGCGCTGCTCGGCGGGAGGGTGTAGAGGCCGAGCATCGGCGCGCCGGGCGCGAGCGCGGCGATAGCCGCGTTGAGATCGCCCGAGATTAAGGTTTGTCCGAGCCCGCCGAGCCTCCGCGCCATCAGTCGGGCGTGGTCGATGAGAAGCCCCCCGCCGCCACGCGCGGGCGGCCATTCCATCTCACGCATGGAGCCGCTGTCCTTCCGGATCGAGCGCGACCGCGGCCGTGATCGTCGCGCGCCGCTCGGCGCCAAGATGATAGATGCTGACCGTTTCGCCAATGCGCGACCGGCCGTCTGCTATGAGGCCCAGTGCGATTGGGCGCCCAAGGCTCGGACTGAAATAGCTCGATGTCACGTAGCCCTGCGATCGTCGCGCCTTGCCCGCGCCCGCCGTGACGTGCGCGCCGGTCGGCAGCGGCGCCTCTCTGGCTGCGACGCTCAAGCCGACGAATTGCTTGCGGCGCGGGTCATTGGCGACGGGCATGAACAAGGAGCGCTTGCCGATGTATTCATCCGTCCTCGAGTTCGCGCGGACCAGCGGCGCCAAGATCGTGCGGCATGGTCGTTCCGTCGGTGTCCTTGCCGATGACGATGTAGCCTTTCTCGGAGCGCAGGATCATCAGCGCCTCGAGTCCCAGAAGGCCGCCGCCGAACGCCGGCAGTTTCTCGGCGAGACGCGCCCGCAAGGGCGCGGCGCGGCTTGCCGGAACCGAGAGCTCGTAGGATCGATCGCCGGTGAAGCTCACCCGGGCGACGCGGAGCGGCGCGCCGTCGAACATCGCCGTCGCGAACGCCATATGCGGCAGGCTCTGGTCGTCCGAGCGCGACGTCAAGCCCGCAAGCCTCGATGAGGTCGCGCGACGCGGGGGCCGGTGATGGTGAGCGTCGCCCATTGGGCGGTCGTGTCGTGAATGGCGATGCGCCCGGCATCGAAGCGATCCTGCCGCCAAAGTTCGAGGCGCATGCGCACGGCATCCGTATGTCCCGACGAGCAGGAGACGAGAAAGCGATCTTCCGCCAGCCGCAGCGTCACCCCGTCGTCGAACACGACGCCCGATTCCTGCAGCAGGAATCCGTAGCGGATCTTGCCGACCTTAAGCGTCGAAAGGCGGTTGTAGCTGTGGAAGTCGGCGAGCCTGGCGGCGTCGGGGCCGATGATCTCGATCTTGCCCAGTGACGAACCGTCGAACAGCGCGACCGTGTCGCGCGCCCGCGCGGCCTCGCGCTGGATTGTCCTGCTCCGGCTCGTCCGGCCCGTACCATGCGGGTCTCAGCCAGCCGCCATATTCGCGCATCTGCGCGCCGTCGGCCCGATGTTCGGCCTCGAGCGGCAGACGCCGCAGCGGATTGAGAAGCGCGCCTCGCCGACGGCCGGCGATGACGCCCATCGGCGTTGGAACGAAGGGCGGACGATAGGTGGTCGTTCCCGTTTCATCGATGGTGCGGCCGGTCAGCGCGGCAAGTGCGGCGAGGCCATTGACATTGGCGGTCTTGCCCTGATCGGTCGCCATGCCAAGCGTAGTGTAGCGCTTGAGGTGCTCGACCGAGACGTAGCCCTCGCGGGCGGCGAGCGCGACATCCTTCAGCGTCACGTCGTTCTGGAAGTCGATCCAGCGCCGCCCTTCGTCGTCGGCCTTGGGCCAGGAGGCTTGGATAGCGTAATGGCCGGCCGGCGCGTTCGGCGCCGCGCCCTCGCCGCCGCCGGCCTCGTGGCCCTGGCGCAACGCTTCGGCAAGCGTAAAGGCGCCGTTGGCGGCGCCGGCGACGGCCAGGTTTGCGACCTCGCCCACGGGCACGAGCGCGGCCCGCGCCTCGTCATATCGCAGCTTGCCGCGCGCCTGCGCGTAAAGATGCACCGTCGGCGACCACCCGCCGGACATGAGAAGCGCGTCGCAATCGTGGGTTCGGCCGGCGAAGCGCACGCCCTCGACGCTTCCGATTCCGATGACGCCCTCGATCCCCGCGCCGCGCGTCACTTTGAGCTGGCTTGGGGGGCCAGCGGCGCGCGTGTCGACAATCTCGACCTCGGCGCCGGCCTCAGCCAAAGCCCCTGCCACGGCATAGGCGCTATCGTTATTGGTCGCGACGACGACGCGCTTGCCTACGAGGACCGCGTAAAGCTTGAGATAGACGAGCGCCGCGTCGGCCGACATCACGCCGGGCCGGTCGTTGTCTGGCACGATGAGTGGCCGCTCGATTGCGCCGGCCGCAATCACGATCCGCCTCGGCCGTATGCGCCAGAGCGCGTCAGGTAGGGGCGCACGACGCTCCCAGGCGCAAACTAGATCGCCGTCATAGACGCCATAGGCCGTCGTCCGCGTCATCACCCGTCCGCCGGCGGACTCGACGACGCGCGCGACGCTCAGCGCCCAATCCCGCCAGGCGCCGCCTTCGATTGCGCCGCCGCGATGGACGAGTTGGCCGCCTACGTCGGCATGGTCGTCAACGAGGAACACCACGCGTCCCGCCCGGGCGCCGGCCGCCGCCGCCGCGAGACCCGCGGGGCCAGCGCCGACGACAAGCAGATCGCAGCGCGCGTTGAGTTGCGGATTGTCGGCCGGTGGGCGGTTGTTCGGGTCGACCCGGCCGAGGCCGGCCATGGCGCGGATCGGGCCTTCAAAGGTCTCCCAGCGCGGCCATAAGAAAGTCTTGTAATAAAAGCCCGCCGGCAGCAGCGGCGCGAGCCTGTCGATAAGAGCGGCGTGATCGGCGGCCGCAGTCGGCGTGGCGTTGACCGAGCGGACGGCGAGGTCATTCTCGAGCGCTTCGGTGGTCGCGCGCAGGTTCGGCGTGGTCTTGCCGTTGCGTGTCACGTCGACGATCGCGTTCGGCTCCTCGGTCCACGCGCCCCAGACGCCGCGCGGCCGGTGGTATTTGAAGCTGCGCCCGACAATGCTGACGCCGTTCGCCAACAAGGCCGAGGCGATGCTGTCGCCGGCGAAGCCGGTGTAAGGCTTGCGATCGAAGCTGAAGGCGTAACCGCGCCCGCGATCGACCCGGCCGCCGGTGGGCAGGCGAACGCTGCTCAACGCGGGGGCCCTGCCAACGGCTCACTCGACACGACCGAATTGAGCGCCGTGTCGCGCGTCATGGCGAACATCTCCATGCAGGTCAGATGCAGCCAGATCTCGCGCGCTGAACCTTTCGGGTTGGTATTGAACCAGAGATAGTCAGCCCATTCGGCGTCGCTGACCGCGCCGGCCGGCTCAGGCCGCGCTTTCGGTTCGCCGACATAGTGGAATTCGCTCTCGTCGCGCGGACCGCAGAAGGGACAGGGAAAGATCTGCATGGGAGGGCTCCGGTCGCCCTTCAGGCGACCTGATCGCGCGCCTTGGGATTCTCGATCGTCTGAAGGACCTCGAAGCCCTCAAACTCGGGATGGCCGAGATAAAGCGGCTTGTTGGCGCCGGCGCCGCGGTGGGCGGCGCGAAAATGTTCAGACTGCGTCCAGGCGGTGAAGGCGTCCTTGCTCGCCCAGACCGTGTGCGACGAATAGAGCACGTGATCGTCGCGTTCGGGCCCGCGCAACAGATGGAATTCAAGGAAGCCGGGCACGCTGTCGAGATGAGTGTCGCGCGACAGCCACACGTGTTCGAACGCGCTCTCCGCGCCCTTCATGACCTTGAAGCGATTCATGGCGATATACATGGGCGGTCTCCTTCGTGGGGTCGGTGCAATCGCGTCACACTTAATGCTCGATTCCGGAACCCGCCGCTTCATCGATAAGGCGCCCTGAGGCGAAGCGTGAGAGATCGAACGGTCGGCTGATCTCGTGGTGGGCGCCGGTCGCCAGAAGATGCGCCAGCAACGTGCCGCCGGCGGGAATGGCCTTGAAGCCGCCCGTTCCCCAGCCGCAATTGAGAAAGATGCCTTTCGTCGGCGCGGGGCCGATGATGGGGGAGGAGTCCGGGACGACGTCGACGATTCCGCCCCATTGCCGCATCATCTTCAATTGGCCGAAGGCCGGGAACATGTCGAGTAGGCCGGATATGACGATCTCCTGCATCGGGGGCGAGCCGCGCTGGCCGTAGGAAGGAACGCGGTCGAGACCGCCGCCGAAGACGATTTCCCCCTTGTCCGACTGGCTGGCGTAGACGCCCGTCCCCAGGTGCAGAACGACGATATCGAGGCACGGCTTGAGCGGTTCGCTGACCATCGCCTGGAGCGTATAGGAATGAATTGGCAGTTTCACTCCGGCCTTGGCCATGAGTTGCGACGAATGGCCGGCGACCGCGACGCCCACGGCTTCAGCGCGAATTGCGCCCAAGGTCGTCTCGACGCCGACGCAGGCGCCGTTCTGCATGATGAAGCCCGTCGCCTCGCAAGTCTCGACGATGTCGACGCCAAGCCTGTCGGCGCCGCGCGCATAGCCCCAGGCGACGGCGTCGTGCCGCGCGGTGCCGCCGCGCTTCTGCCAGACGCCGCCATTCGGCAGATAGCGGGAATTGACCGATTGGGTCATGAGCGGCAGCCTTTCGCGGACCTGCTCCGGACCCCAGAGCTCGGCGTCGACGCCGTTGAGCTGCATCGCATTGGCGAGGCGCGCCGCGATTTCAAGTTGAGCTGGCGTATGCGCTAGATTGAGGATGCCGCGCTGGCTCAGCATCACGTTGAAATTGAGCTCGCGCGACAGCCCCTCATAGAGTCTGAGCGCCAGGTCATAGAGAGCGACCGACTCAGGATAGAAGTAGTTCGACCGCACGATGGTGGTGTTGCGGCCCGTGTTGCCGCCGCCAAGCCAGCCCTTCTCGATCACACAGACGCGCGTGCGTTTGTGGGTCTTGGCGAGGTAATAAGCGGTCGCGAGCCCATGTCCGCCCCCGCCGACGATGACGAAGTCATAAGCGGGCTTAGGCTTAGCCTTGCGCCAAGCCTGCTGCCACCCCTTGTGGCCGGTTAAGCCCTGGCGAACGAGGGCGAAGGCGGAATAGCGCCCGCTCATTTCTGCTTTCGGCGGGTCACGTCCGCATCGCCTTGCCCGCGGGGTCGTAAGGGGAGGGCGCAATAACGCGCGCTTTGCGCTCGGCGCCGACAATATGCACGCTAAGTTCTGAACCGACTTCGGCTGCTTCCGAGGCGACCAGAGCCATAGCCAAGCTCTTTCCGACTGTGTGACCATACCCGCCGGAGGTCACGAAGCCAGCGAGGGCGCCCGATCGCCAGACCGGCTCGTAGCCGGTCGCGTCCGCATCGAGGGCGTCGATTTCCAACGTGACCAGTTGTCGCTCGGGCGGCGGTCCCTTGCTCTCAATGAGCGCCGCCTTGCGACCGAGAAAATCGCCCTTGTCCCAGGCGATCCAGCGGTCCATGCCGGTCATGCGCGGCGTACGATCTTGCGTGAATTCCGCTGACCAGATTCCGAAGCTCTTTTCCAGCCGCAGCGACAAAAGCGCGTTATAGCCGTATTCCCTGACGCCGAGTTCCCGTCCGGCCTCGAGCAGGGTCCGGCGCAGGGCGGCGTGTTCAAGGGCGCGGCAATTGATCTCGTAGCCGAGTTCTCCGGTCACCGACACGCGCGCGACTTTCGCCCGTACGAGGCCCACGTCCAGCGCCGCCGCGCCCATGAAGGGCAGGGCGACGTTCGACACGTCATGATGGGTGGCGCGCGCGAGCAACTCCCCGGATTTCGGCCCCGACAGCGAGAATCCGATCATATCATCAGAAATGTCGCGAACGCTGACGCCTTCGCGGGCGCGGTCGGCGAACCAGCGCATGTGCCATTGGCGAAGATAGTAGGAGCCCTCGATCCAGAAGGTCCCGTCGCCCCAATTGATGATGGTGAAGTCGCCCTTGAGGTTGCCCGTCTCAGACAGCATCGGCGCAAGGCGCGCCCGGCCGGGCTTGGGGAGGCGGGAGACCGTCATCCAGTCGAGCCAGCGCCCAGCCTCGGGGCCGGCTACTTCGAAGCGCGAGAACGAAGCAATATCGAGGAGGCCGACGCCGTCGCGCACCGTACAGCATTCCATTGCCACGATGTCGAAGGCGTTCGAACGCTTCAGCGTCGGCTTCTCTTCAAAACCTGCCGGGGCGAAATAGAGCGGGATCTCCAGTCCCCAGGAGTTTCCCCAGTGACAGCCCGCCTCCGTCATTGCATCGTAAGCCGGGGTCGTCTTGAGCGGCCGGCCGGCGGGCAATTGCTCGTTGGGGTAGGTCATGACGAAGCGGCGGGCGTAAAACTCGCCGGTCGTCTGCTTTATATATTCGCGGTTGGAGGCGAAGGCGCCATACCGCGCGATGTCGAGGCCGTAGATGTCGGTCGACGCCTCGCCATGGATCATCAGTTCCGCCAGCGACTTGCCGACTCCGCCACCCTGCAGAAATCCAGCCATCACGCCGCAAGCGAGCCAATAGCCGCGCTTGCCCGCGACGGGGCCGACGAGCGGGTTGCCATCCGGCGAGAAGGTGAAGGCGCCATTGACCCATTTGCGCACCCCCGCCGTTTGCAGGACCGGGTAGCGGCGGTGCACGAGCTCGAGCTCTTCGGCGATGCGGTCGATATTCTCCGGCAGGAGCTCGACCCCGTAATCCCACGGCGCGCCGTCCATCGACCAGTGCTGCGGACGGGTCTCGTAGATGCCGATCAGCATGCCCTTCTGATCCTGGCGCATGTAGGTGAACCCCTCCAGGTCCACGACCATCGGGAGTTCGGCCTCGAGCGCAGCGATCTCGGGGATTGTCTCGGTCACGAGGTAGTGATGCTCCAGCGGCGAGAGGGGAAGGTCGAGCCCGACCATCCGCCCGACCTGCTTCGCCCACAGGCCTGCGGCGTTCACCACGTGCTCGGCGTTGATGATTCCCGACTCAGTGACGACGTCCCACGAGGCGTCGGGGCGTTGTTTGAGCTCCAGCACCCGATTGCGCTCGATTACGGTCGCGCCGCGCCTCTTCGCTGCTCCCGCATAAGCCCAGACGGTCCCTGTGGTATCGACATAGCCCTCGCGGTCGGCCCACATGCCGCCGAGCACGCCCTCCACGCTGATGATCGGGCAGCGGGCCTTGATCTCCTCCGGCGTCATCAGGCGGACATCATCGATGCCGATGGCCTGGAAGCGGCGATAGGACGACTGCAGCCACTCCCACCGTTCCGGCGCGGAAGCGACGGAAATGCCTCCCGTCATGCGCATGCCGATCGGCTGGCCTGACTTGGCTTCGACCTCCTTCAGGAGATCGATCGTATAGGCTTGGAGGAGCGCCATATTGGGGTTGGCGTTGAGAGCGTGAAAGCCGCCGGCGGCGTGCCACGACGAGCCCGCGGTGAGGACCGAGCGCTCGACCAGCGCCACGTCGCTCCAGCCAAATTTCGCTAAATGGTAAAGGACGGACGCCCCGACCACGCCCCCGCCGATAACAACGACCCGGTAGCGCGCTTTCATTTGCGGGGCCCTCAACCGAAGCGCCTGTCCACGTGCTACAGACCTGATCGAAGTACGTCTAGACAACGATGTCCCGATGGTCATAGCCCGACCTATTTTGTCCGCAACTGTGGCTTTTGTCGTCTTGTCGGGGGAGGCCGAATATGCGTATGCATGGCTATTCTATGTCGATCGCAACACTTGGATTTGTGGGTCCGAAGGTTGCGGTCTCTGCGGTCAACCAGGGCGTAGGCGCTGTGGGGTCAACACGGTTCTGGTGGTAGGCGTTGGCAACCTCATCAATCTAAGGCCGAGAACGACACCAGTGGAATTGCCTGTATAGTCGAGACTTACAGAGACTCGCGAGTGTGACGCACGATATCGGCAGAGACTAGGCGTTGTTCGTACGCGTGCATGCGTTTTGAGGCAAAGGGGTGGTATGAGGCGGAGCGGGGCCTTGACGCTCGGGATGGTCCTGACGCTTGGCGCGGTCACCGGCGGCCAGGGGCAGGAGCTATCGGGCTCCGTAACCTCGGCCAATGGGTCATTGTTCGACGGGTTTGTCCTGCCTTCTGTCCCAGAGAACTGGGCCGATTTGCCGGTGAGGCTGACCGCTTCCGAGACCGTGTCTTATAACTCAAACGTAAATGGTGTCCCGGTAGGCGTCGCTTTACCTGGCCAGCTCCTCGGCGATTTCACGGCGACATCCAATTTTGGATTCTCAACCAAGGCGAATGTGTACGGTCAACAGTTGTTTTTGGACGCGACGTTCGGCGTAATACGGTATCTTCATCACGTCGCCTTTGATTCGACTGTGTACTCGTTGAACGCGGGCCTTGACTGGACCGTGACGTCGAGGTGCTCAGGAGCTCTTAATTTGAGCCTCTCCAAGTCTCCTGTCGAACTTACGGATCTGATCGGGGTCGGCGTCAATTACGCGACGACGACCGCACTCAACGAAACCGGGAAATGCGCAGTCTCCAACGGATATTCCTTGGTATTCAACAGCGGTTTAACAACCACGACGAATACAAATCCGATCGACGCGGTGAATAACGCTCGGAGCACGCTTCTCTCGGCCGGCATAGAATATGCGCAAGGCCACAGCACGCTGACGGCGCTGGCTAGCAATTCCGAAACGACCTTCACCGACCGAAGCGCAGTGCAAGTCGCGCTCGGACTGGCCTCGGTCACCGATTTTCATAGTTTCACTCTAAACTATACTCGACACATCAATGATAACCTTTCCGTAAGCGGAACAATCGGACTGGTCGGGACCTCGAGCGGATTCACCTTGGCTCTGCCCAAGTCACTCTTGCCGATCTATACGTTGTCGACAACGTGGGCGTTTACGCCAAAGTTGTCCCTGACTGCGTCTGCCTCAAAAACAGTTGCTCCTCCGACGACGGTCGTCGCCAACGCGGAGACCAGCTATGACGCTTTCGTGAGTTTGGGGTATCAGATGACGCCTAAGGTGACGGCCACCGCCGGCGGTTCGATTTCTTATTCCACCTCGACATTCACGTCGGCATTGGCGCAGGCGGGCCTTTCACCCTTTTTCGTTGGCACCCAGAAGAGTTACGGCCTTAATGCCGGCTTATCCTACGCCATGACGCCCTTCCTGTCAGCCGGGCTCAACGCCTCATATACCGAGCGGGTCGGAAACGGTTTCATTACCCCGGAGGATGTGGTGACAGTAAGCCTGAGCTATAGACCGTACTAGCAGTCCGAAATGGGAGCGGAAGCAATGCTGACAACGATGCGAATGGCCCGGGCGTGGACGCTGTGGCTGGCCGTCTTGACCATCGGCGCGGTTGTCCCGGCCTGGGCGCTCGCCGCCGGCGGCCGGGTTCTCACGTCGCAAGACACCGTTTCCATCAAGGTCGTCAACCAACCCGACATGGACACCACGACCCGGGTCGAAACGGATGGGACAATCAGCTTTCCCTATGTGGGCCGGATCAGGGCGGCAGGGTTGAGTGAAGACCAGGTGGCGCGCGCAATCGAAAGACAGTTGGCGGCGCGTCAGATCGTCACCGAGCCCCATGTGCTAGTCGAAATCAGCTCCTTCGGCACGCAAGCAAGCGTGCAAGGCCAGGTGGGGGCGCCCGGCATGTATACGCTCGATCGGCCAACGAGTTCACGCAACTGCTGTCTCGCGCGGGCGGACTGAGGGACAGCGGCGTCGGCGGCACGATCAGTGTCCGCCGCGCCAGCGGCGCGGTCGTCAAGTTCGATTCCAAGGACATCCAGGAGGGGCGGGGGCCTGGCGCGGGTTTGCGGATCGCTAACAACGATGAGATTTTTGTCGACCTCGCGCCGTTCTACTACTTATATGGGTTTGTCGGTCAT
Organism: uncultured Alphaproteobacteria bacterium; assembly: GCA_963775405.1. Classification (GTDB taxonomy): domain Bacteria; phylum Pseudomonadota; class Alphaproteobacteria; order Rhizobiales; family Beijerinckiaceae; genus Roseiarcus. Next base: position 2,415 of record CAVZJI010000024.1, on the reverse strand, counting down.
ACGGGCGAATTTCCTTTGCTTCGTCGTCTCACCGTCCAGCAAGCCCTTTCGATTGGCGGCGGCGTGTCGCCCCTTGGATCGGAATGGCGGATCCGGATCAAGCGTAAGTCGGGCGACGGCCAAACTTACGAAGTCCCGGCTTCACTTGACGATCAAGTGGAAGCAGGCGATACGATTATCGTCAGCGAACGCATATTCTAGTCACTAAGCTCTGCTAGGTCCTCATTCTGAGTTGGCCTAGAGCGCAGGAGTTGGATCGTGTCGGTAAGCCAAATTCTGGTGATCCTCTTACGCCGGTCGTGGATCGTCGCGCTGGCGCTCCTCACCACCGTGATCGTGGCCGGTGGGGTGTTGCTGTTTGTGCCGGGTCGCTACGACGCCACCGCAACCGCGAGCATGGACCCCGGCAATCTTGATCCGCTTGACACGGGGGGCGGCCTTGGCGCAATCGGGCTAGTCCAAGGCAACATCCTTGCACTCGTCGCCAGCGAGCGGGTCGGGGTCGACGTCGTTAAGCGGTTGAACTTGACCGACAATCCGGCAGTGCAGGAGAATTTCCGAAAGTCACCCTCCTTCGGCCGCGAAAGCATCGAGGAATGGATGGCTGCTGGCTTAGTGAGGAATGTCGATCCGAAGTTCACTATGGGAACGAACGTCCTGGCGATCAGATATAAGTCGGGCGACCCGAACCAGGCGGCGTTGATCGCCAATGCGTTTCTCGCGGCGACGATTGACGGCACCGTGGCCATGAAAGCCGCCGAGGCCGACCAGACCGCGCAGTGGTTTTCTCCGCAACTCGACGAATTGCGTAAGGAACTCGAGGATGCGCGCACGGCGCTTCAAACCTTCCAAGCGAAAGCGAATATGGTTGCGCCCGGGACGGGCGGCGACAAGGAGACCACCCAATACATGGCGATAGCCGATCAGTTGTCGGGCGCCAGAGCGGGGCTGACCGCCCTTCAGACCCGCTTGACCAGCGGCTCCACCGACCTGTCGAATGACCCGTCGGATCCCGATCTGCAAATTCTCTCCGGTTTGAAAGAGAAGTTGTCGACAGCCGAAACCGACATTGTGGCCGCCAAGGGCGTGTACGGCGCCAACAATCCAAGGATCGTGGCTCAACAGACGAACCTCGCCACCCTTCGCAAGCAGATCGGCGACGCGACTGAGAAAATGCGCGGACATCTGAAAGAGCGCATCGCCTTGTCGCAGGCGCAGATCGCCTCGCTCGAGGTCGAGCAAGACAAAGCGCAGAAGTCGCTGATCGCGGTTCAGGGTGAGCGCGACCGGCTCAACCAATTGCAGCGCGAGGTCGGCTTCCGCGCCGACGAACTTAGCGCCCGCCAGAGGACGGCCGAGCAGGCTAAGTTGAAGAGCAAGCTGACATTTTCGGATATGACGGTCCTCGATAAGGCGTCCCCGCCCGTCGATCCGGCGTTTCCAAAGCCGTTTGTCGTGATGCCGGTCGGGATCGCCGCTGGCCTCGCGCTCGGGCTGATCCTTGCGCTTCTTGCTGAAGCGGCGGATCGGCGGGTTCGCTTTCCAATCGATCTGGAGCATGCGGCCCCTGCGCCGTTCTTGGGCGCTCTAGGCAACGCGGGACGCGCGAAGTCACGAATTGGCGCATCACGACGTAGCCTTCGACCCGCATAAGGTCGATAGGGCGCGGCCGTATTAAAGGTGGGTTTTGGGCGGCCGAGGGCCGGTCCCAAAAGCCTGGAACGGTTCGGAAAACAATTGGGGGGTAACGTCTTTTGCGGGCCTCGCCAGGCGCCCGATCCACAGTCGAATAATTGAGAGTTTGAGTCCATGGCGATTAAATCAAATTATCAGAAAGAGGCGGAGAATGTTGTCACCGTCCAGACGTCGAAGGATCCGATTGAGCAGCAGATCCTCGCGGCGGGCATCTGAGCGAGGCTCAGGTCGAGGCGATCCGCGGATTTCAGCGGCGCAAAGGGCTGACGTTTGGCGAAGCAGCGATCGCGCTGGGCTTGGTGCGGCGCGACAGTTTGTTTCTGGCGCTATCGAAACGCTACAATTATCCGGTTCTGAATTTCGGCGTTGACGAAGGCCGCTTTTCGCGCGAGTTGGTCGTCGGCTACCAGCCCTTCAGCACCGCTGCGGAAGCCTTCCGGTCGGTGCGGTCTGCGCTCGCAACCGGGCCGCTTTCGCAGGGTAAGAACGCCTTTGCCGTGATCGGGCCGCATGCTCGGGTCGGGGTAACGAATTTCGCCGCCAATCTGGCGCTGTCCTTCGCCCAGATGGCGGTTCCAACTCTCCTTGTCGATGCAAACTTGAGGAAGCCGAGGCTCGCCGCGCTGTTCGGCGTGGATCCGAAGACGGAGGGCCTCGTCGAAGCGCTTGACCCATGGTGAGGCCGAATTGCCGCCCGTGACACTCGACATTGTGCCCGGC